>NZ_JBHZRO010000040.1:0-4121 GCF_043641765.1 Brachybacterium vulturis
AGCACCCGGGCTGCTTCGAGGCTGCCCGGCTCCACCTCCTCCAGGATGTACTCCTCGGACAGTGCGCGCCGCGCCCGCACCCGCCACGACAGCCCCTCACCAGAGGCATCGGCGGCGGGGCCTGCACCGCCACGCCCGGAGGTCTCGTCGGGCCCGTGCTTGCGACCGAACTCCTCGTCCTCGAACTCCCCCATCACCTCCACCCCCTTCCCGGCATCAGAACATTCCGCGAACTCCTCGAACAATATGCTTCAACCCTATTCCTTACCCCTCTCCCTACTGAAGGGTCATCAGCAAATGGGGATGAATCTGTGGATAACCACGATGTGTGGAGGAAAGGTTCTGTGGACAACCCCTCTGTGGGGAGGAACGGTCACTCTCACCGAGACCGCCTCTGAGCCCTGAAATTCACCCTGCAGTCCCCATCGCGACCTCTCCCGGAGTCCTTTCCGACAGCCGCGGCCATGCCGGCTCAGCTGCTGACTCAGCAGCACACAGCACTTCGCCGGAGGTATCGCCCGGACGGTGAGCTGTGCGTCGCAGCCGCAGAGCTCCGCCCCGCAGTGCCCGCGCAAAGGGAGCCACATTTCTTGGCATCATTTCGGGACCCCCGTCAACACTCAGGACAGAAATGTGGATACCGGGGTACTGCGGAGGAACGATCGTGAGCACTGTTCACAGTGTGCACAATTCTGGGGATAACTGGCTCTTCGCAGTTGAGGGGGTAGCTGCAAGGCGGATGGTGGGCGCGTCGGTGTCGGGATAGACGTCGAGGTCTCCCGATGATGGAAGTTCTCACACTCGCCATCAGGAAGACCTCGACGTGCCCAAAGCTACCTTCGACAGCCCCGATCTGACGACCTTCGCACGCCTGGACGAACTCGGCCTGGTCGTCGTAGGGCAATGCCTCTCGGCTGAGCGGGCGGTGCTCGAGTGTCGACTGGCGAAGGAGGATCCGTGGTGCCGCGCCTGCGGAGCATGGTCGACCTCGCGCGGCACGATCACGCGTCGCCTGGCTCACGAGCCGTTCGGCCACCGGCCCACGATCCTGCTGGTGCGGATTCGGCGCTACCGGTGCGAGCACTGCGGGAACCGCTGGCGCGAGGACTGCACGTCGGTGGCGCCCGAGCGGGCGAAACTCTCCCGCGGCGGGATGCGGTGGGCGCTGGAAGCGTTGGTCATCGATCACCTCTCGATCGCAAGGATCGCCGCCGGGCTGGACGTCGCCTGGCACACCGCCAACGACGCTGTCCTCGCCGAGGGCCAGCGGTTGCTGATCGATGACCCGGCCCGCTTCGACGCCGTCCACGTGATCGGAGTCGACGAGCACGTCTGGCGCCACACCCGACGCGGGGACAAGTACGTCTGTGATCATCGATCTCACCCCGGCCAGGGACAAGACCGGGCCCGCGAGGCTGCTGGACATGATCCCCGGCCGCTCCAAAGCAGCGTTCAAAGCCTGGCTCCAGGCACGTCCCGAGTCGTGGAAGGAGCGCATCGAGGTCGTCGCGATGGACGGGTTCTCCGGCTTCAAGACCGCGACCGGCGAGGCCCTCCCGGACGCGGTCGCGGTCATGGACCCCTTCCACGTCGTCCGCTTGGCTGGGGACGCTTTGGACGACTGCCGAGGCCGCGTTCAGCAGCAGCTTCACCAACGCAGAGGCCGCAAGAAGGACCCCCTCTACAAGACGCGCCGCACCCTGCACACCGGGACCACGCTGCTGACCGATCGTCAATGCGAGCGTCTCAGTGCGCTGTTCGAGCGCGAGAAGCACGTCGCGGTCGAGGCGACCTGGGAGGTCTACCAGGCCATGCTCGCTGCCTATCGCGAGCCCGACCGGGCGAAGGCTAGAGCCATGATGGAGAAGTTGATCGGGGCGCTTGGCAAGAAGGTGCCGGATGTCCTGCCCGAGCTGGCCAAGCTTGGCCGAACGCTGACGAAACGAGCTGCGGACGTGTTGGCGTTCTTCGACCGGCCCGGCACCAGCAACGGCCCGACCGAAGCGATTCAATGGCCGCCTCGAACACCTCCGCGGCTCCGCCCTCGGGTTCCGCAACCTCACCCACTACATCGCCCGCAGCCTCCTCGAGGCCGGAGGCTTCAGACCCCTGCTACACCCTCAAATGCGATGAGCCGGATTGATCGTCACCTCCGACAGCTGAATCCCCGGGAGAATCATCTCTCAGGGAGTCTGTCTTCTCCAGCCTCACCGCGCATGCGAGGTTCTTCGCACCGTGCTCGGCCGGGAGGCGAAGATGATGACAGCGAGGACCGCGGCCCCGATCACGACGAGCGACACCGCCTGCTGAACAGGGTCGTAGAACACGCTCGTGGGCGGGAGGCCGGGTTCCGGGTACTGCGCAAAGGCGAAATACGCTACCAGGGCTGGAATGGATGCAAAAGCTGGGATTTGCCACCGCGACGTCCCCTTGGCGACAGGGATCACAACCCGGAACGTCGCGCACATCAGGAGCGCTGCCACCGTATAGACCGCACCGAACAGAAAGTCCGGTGGCCCTACCGCGATAGTCGTCGGGCGTAGAGCCTGCTCGAGGAAGTCGTAGACGTAGTACGTGATGACGGCCGACTCGATGAACAGGAACGGTCGCCAGAAATGAGCCCACGTGCCGCTTCCTGCCCATGCGACGACATAGGACACGCCGACCCAGGCCCAGATCCCTCCCAAGAGCTTGGAGAGAAAGACCTGACCGGTGAACGCAGTCGCGTTGACCACGCAGACGAGGAGCCCGAAGCCGATCCCTGCGACGAGGGCCAACAGGGGGCGCAACCCGAAGGGCACAGCGCATGATCTTTTCGATCGCCCGCCGTGCCCTTCGGTGTCTCCGAGAGAACTATCAGCGTGGCTCAGAGGTTGCTCCAGTACGCGTAGCAGGTCGCAAACGTCCAAGAACCCACATTTGCGAACGCGAGCTCGCCCGCCGACTCCACATCCACGTCTGTCTTCCCGTTCATTGCGACCGTGGCCGAATGACGCCGACTGCCGTGGTAGTACTGCGACGTACAGGTCTTCTGCCCACCGCCGTTGATGCTCGTCCCGTACGTCCACTCGCCTCCGCCAACGTACTCCGTCGCGTACGGCGAAACAGTGCCTGGCTCCGAAGTGGGGATCGACGTGATGTCCTCCGGCGTGACCGTCACGGTGCCGTCACCTATAAATGCGACCCAGCCACCCGTGGCCGTCGTACCAGCATCGATGATCTGGACGTCGCCTTCCATCGACACCACGGAACCGCCGTAGCTCGCGGACTCCGGTGCCGCGCTGTCGGCGCTGGCCACACTGGCACCCCCGAGCACCACGAGGCCTGCGGCCGCGAACACCGAGAGAGCACGCCCCCGCGTTGACCTTTTCTTCATGCGCATGTTCACGTTCCCCTTATTGAGCACGCCTTCTGCGCACTCAGACTGTGGTGGATGACCCCAGCACCCACCAATGATGACCATCTGTTGCGGAGCATCTGAATGCTCTAGGTCACATTCAAGCACAGGATTGAATCAGTCTTTCCGGGATGAGCAAGACGGACCTCCGGGCCAGGCCCACGTTCCACCGACAACGCGATGCGCTCGAAGCCCACCTGACGATCGTGTTCACCGCGCTAGCGATCGCCCGCTACCTCCAGACTGCCACCGGGTTCAGGATCCGGAAGATCATCCGCACCCTGAAGCCGCTGCTCGAGCTCTAGATCAACATCGGCGGACACCTCCACACCGCCGCCGCCCCCTCACCGACGATGCCCGCTACATCCTCAACGCCCTCGAGACCCCGGACGCCGTGGGTCACTAAACCTGTGCAAGTCGGGTCTGAATCCGCCGGCTTCGAGGAGGCTACGGGCGATGTAGTGGGTGAGGTTGCGGAAGCCGAGGGCGATGCCGCGGAGGTGCTCGAGCCGGCCGTTGAATCGCCTCGGTCGGTCAGTTGCTGGTGCCGGGTCGGTCGAAGAAGCTCAGCACGTCCTGGGTGCGCTGGTTCAGTCCGCCCGAGCTTGGCGATCTCGGGCAGCTGCTCGGGGATTCTGCGGGCCAGGCCGGGGTTCCGCAGAATTGGGTGCGGCTAGAGGCATGGATGTGCGCGCTGATCTGCGGTAACACCCTCTGCGGCGAG
>NZ_JBHZRO010000041.1:0-3273 GCF_043641765.1 Brachybacterium vulturis
GGGCCGGGCCGTTCGCGGGCATTCTTAGCTGAGGCACGGCAAGGATTTCGCGGGCATCTTGACATGAGGCACTACGGGCCCGACGAGAGGGCGACGGAACGAGGCTGGCTGGACGCAGAGCGCAACTGAGCATTCCGCCGAATCTGCTCGGCCTCGACTCCAGACCTGATTGAAACGATGCCCGGAGATGAGCTGGCAGCCCCGACCGAACCGAGACCGCCGATGGCATTGCTCGCGGGCACAGCGAGGCCGATCAGCTCACGTGGGCGATGCGGTGGCGCGGGGCGCACGTTCCCGCGCGTGAAACGTCTCGGTTGCACAGGTTGGTCAAGCGGGGCGTGTCTATTCGCCACACCACCTCATAGGAATGTCGGATACTGGCGACATACTCAACGACGAGACGAGGGATAGGTGTTTAGGCGATGGCGTCGATGAGGCATGGGATAGCAGAAACAGTTGACGAGGGCGTCTTGGAAGCCCTGCAGGCTCGCAGCTCAGGCTCCGCTGGTGAAGCGATTCGAGTCGAGGCCGGTTCGCACTCGACCGCGGACGGCGCCGAGACCCTCCCGGCGCTCCAGAGCACCGTGTCCGGCACGTCATCAGCGGAACCGCCCCTTCCTCCGAACTCGAAGCGTGTGAAACCGCGGTCCCCGACTCGAGCCCGCCGTGTGCCTCGCCGGAAATCCTCACCCGAATTCGAACCACCTGCATCGAAGCCTGATCAGAGCAAGGCAGAGGCTGATGCTCGCACGGGATCCTCTACCCCTCGGGAAGGGCTTCCGAAGCTTATTCGAGGACTCCCATCGACGCTGCGATACCATCCCCAAACATTCAGGGCTCACGTCCGAGGGATGCCCGAAGGCGAACGCGCCAAGCTCCGACGGGAGATCCTCGCGGAGCTTCGGAGCCTCCCGCGCAGCAGACTCAGCACCGACGCCCGAACAACAGCAGAGAGACAAGCCCGCTTCCTCCTCGCCGTGCTTGACGGACGCACAGCTCCGACACCGCCGTCGATAAAGAAGCCGCCGGAGGACGACGGAGCGGCCTCACGGAAGAAGCAGAAGTCGAAGAGCAAAAAGAAGCGTGGCGGGAGGCTCCTGCTGGCGCAACAGATCTCCCCTTCACCACCGAAGTACATCTATCCGACGTACGGCGCCCCTGTCAGCGGTGGCCTACCTGGTCTCGGCCGTCGAGCCTAGCCGCCCCCGCGCTCATGCAAAGTGTTCGGAACGCGAACTACAGGACGGGTGAAGCCGCAGCAACAGCACACGATTTACTCGCGGGGAGCCCCGGAGCGATGCGCCCGCCTCGTCGCACTCTCCGCTGATCAACCGCTACTACTCCACGTCCGCATCGGGCTCCTGCGCGGTCGATCGCCGCGAGAATCGTGAACCGACGCGTCCCGTCACGGACACTGCAGCGCCCTTCGCCGCGGAGCCAGCGCCCTTCACCCTGCCCGCAGCGCGCCCGAGGCCCGTGCTGCGCTCCCCCTCCTCACCGGTCGTCACGCGCGTGAGGCTGAGAGAGCTCGCGGCCGCTGACATCCGTCCTCGCAGGGAGTTGCTCGCCCGTTCCTTCTCCGTGTCGTCGACCACGTGGAGGCGGCGGAGATACTCGTCGGCGTCGACGTGCGGTGGGGGCAACTCACGGAGGTGCTGGACGAGACGGCCCGACTGCAGGCGCAGCGTGGCGTAGGTGAGCCCGCCGGAGAAGACACCGCCGGCCACGGGCACGGCCTTCGTGACGGCCTTGGCGAAGCTGTCCTTGGTGAGCTTCACGCCGATGACACGCAGCACTTGCTTCATCGGCGTGTACCACGCAGTCTTCGTGAGCGCGACGCCCGCGATCTGGCGCTGGATCGCGGGGCGGGCCACGTTCGCCGCGAAGCTGGTGACTGTGGCGGAGGCTCCGCCGACACCCATCATCACCCCCAGGAAAGCAGCGAGCTTGCCGAGGGTCTCATCGTCGATCTCTTCGGTGTCCGCAAGAAACGACCTCCACCCGTAGACATAGGCAACCTTCTGCATGATGCGGAAGGCGTGGACGTAGAACTGGGTGATGTCTCCAGGAATGGTTCCGATCATCGCGAACCCGCCCGGGAGTCCAGCCGCGAATGACATGGCGGTGGACTTCCGGGTCTCGAACTCGACGACCTCGGAGGCGATGCGGTCGAGCATCTCGAGGTTGACGCCCGCCGCTGACGGGTTCTCTGCGATCGCTCGATCGATGGTCTCCGCGGCGATGCCCCGGCGGTGCAGCTCCGAGCGCAGGAAGTGATCGCGATCGATCTGAACGCCCTTCAGCCGAAGCACCCGCGTGATGAACGCCAGGGCATAAGCTTCCGCGTCCGCGCGCTCGGTCTCGGAGAGATCGTCCAGAACGACCGTCGGATCCTCGGCGATATCGAGGAACTCTGGCTGTTGGATATCGATCTCCGCCTGTGTCGCGTCTTCGTCCGACATGCAGCTTGTCTCCCTCGTCGTTGTGCTCGCCGTGCGCCAACGGCATCGTGCTCACGATAGTCGCCTGGTGCGACATCGCCGCACCCTCGGCAACTTCCGCCTTCTCCGCGAGTGAGTCGGTGGGCTTGCCGGCTGGAATCTTCCAGGCGCCAGCACGCGGCCAAGTGGCAGCTGGCATCAGGAAGCGAAAGCGACGGTTCAAGCAGATAGGGAACGAAAGCTCTCGTACGCTCGCTCTTGGGCCGAGCCAAGGGTTCCGGAAGGTCCCTCGGACTCCTCTCCGGGTCAGGGCACGGTCGCGCGGTGGTGTTCGGCCAGCGCTGAAACGGGAAGATCCGATTGATTCACCGAGTCCCCCAGACGCTGCTCGGCGCACGGCCTGGCCACCGCGTCGCCCACCCGCTGAGACCTCGCCCGCAGTACGACATCGGCCGCGGCGATCGATGGGCTCGGCTCGGTGAGCTGAGCCCACCAGACCTCGTTGACGTCATCGACGAAGTCCACGCTTCAGCAGCCCGTCATGGACCGTGGGCCCGACCGGCGATAGCCTCGGAACTCGAGAAGCTGGGCCCCGCGGCAGCCGAGGAGCACTCTGCATGACCAACTACTTCATGGTGGGGACGATCCACGGTGGCTGGCAGGACGAAAGCCCGCGCGAGATGCTCGATGAGTGGATCACCGCGGGCGAATGGGCCCTGGGCTGGCACAACGCGGAGTCCGACCCGAGCTATCAGACCGGCGTTCCGCAGAATTCAGGGGTTCTGGAGGCATGCCGGGAGGGTCGTAGCCTTGTGACCTGCGCGGGGGTGTT
>NZ_JBHZRO010000042.1:0-2178 GCF_043641765.1 Brachybacterium vulturis
GAACACCCCCGCGCAGGTCACAAGGCTACGACTCTCCCGGCATGCCTCCAGAACCCCCGAATTCTGCGGAACGCCGGCTGGAGCGTCGTCCCGAAAGCCATCGCCGCTCTCTTCAGCTACGAGGTCGACCGTCGGCTGAGCGCCTACGCCCCCCGCCAGAGCGATGGATCATCCACCCGTTACGACTCCACTCGCCCCTCGCCGCTGCTGCGCTTCGCCGTCACGGACGAGAAGCTCCTCAACCTGCCACACCTCGCACTGCTCCACCCCTCCGTAGCGCTCGCGCGACTCGGAGACCCCCTCGCCATCGCCCGTGAGTCAGGGGAACATCTGCCCCTGGACCGGGACCAGCTGTTGGAGACGGTGACCGCTCAGATCCAACGAAAACTGGATGCGCTCGACCTGCCCATCAGAGAGAAGAAGGGGCAGACCGCCGGCTGGTACGGAATCGCCCCCTACCTGCTCGACCGGGCACTGAACCTGGAGGATCTGAGCCTTCGCGGGGCCGTCGACGGGGAGACCGAGGGGGAGGAGGCGGCCTCCCGCTACGCGGACCACGTCGCCTTCGCGGTCGACCCGGACTGGGAGACTCTCGGTGCACCACCTGAAGACCTCGCCCGGGTGCTGGCGATGATCGCCGTCGCCGGCCCGGGGGTCTGTGCACTGCGTGCTCTGGGACGAGCGACCGGGGGAGAGGCGAGCTTCGACGATCCCCGCATCCGTCGAGCTGCTCTCAGCATCGGAGAGGGCCTCCGAACGCTCTTCAACCGCCCCGAGATCATGGCGGCCGTGCGCGCCTCGACGGGCGCGAGTGACGAGGACACCGACGGCTACTGGCAGCTCGTCCTCCGCTACTGCCTCGACGGCAATCTCCAGTCGACCCTCGACGAGTACGTGCACACGCTCGTCGACTCGCTCGGCCTGATCGGCGACGAACCGTTCGAGCGCGCCGACAAGCTCGCCGACCGGATTCGCGCCACAGCCGGCGTCCGCACGGCGGCGAACGAGATCCACGAGCTGAGCGCGAATGACGCCAAGATCGACGTCACCGTGCGGCGCCTCCACTCCCATATCGCGGCGAGATTCGGCCGCGCCCAGAGCTCCGAACAGGCCGAGAAGCGCGAGACCTCGGTGCGCGACAGCTTCAACTCCCCGTTCTGGCCCTTCGTGCTCGCGAGCACCTCGGTGGGCCAAGAGGGCTTGGACTTCCACAACTACAGCCACGCCATCGTCCACTGGAACCTGCCCGGCAACCCCGTGGACCTGGAACAGCGCGAAGGACGCGTGCACCGGTACAAGGGACACGCGATCCGTAGGAACATCGCACAACGCCATGGCGCTGCCGCGCTCGCCGAGGGGAACGATGATCCGTGGGCGGGCATGTTCGACGCTGCCGAGGCTGCTGAGCCCGAAGACAGCGATGGGATGAGCCCCTTCTGGCTCTACGACGGCCCCGCCAAGATCGAACGGTACGTGCCGGCGATGCCCCTCAGCAGGGAGTCACGCCAGTACCGCAGATTGCAGCGCACCCTCGGGGCGTATCGCTCCGTGATGGGGCAGCCACGGCAGGAAGACCTCATCAAGTTGATGGGGGAGGACGTCGACTGGCCGCGGATCGATCTGCGGCCGCCGAGTCGGCGAACACCAAGTGAGCGAGGATTGTGATCGGTGGGATTGATGGACAGATGGGTGAGACAGTGGCCTGAACGTATATCGGTCCCGATTGAGACCAAGTTCGCGCTCACCGAGCGAGCGTGGCCCATCGACAGAAGAGGAGTCGCAAGGCATGAGCAGTGAGCGCGTCTATGCCATCGAAGACGGCGCCGCCGTACCTCTGCCGGCCGTCAGCCTGGCTGATGCCGGTTTGCGTGAGCGCGACGACCTGCAGGAATGGGTGCTCGCCCGGCCCGAGATCCTCGGCCCGGACGTCATGGTGGTTGCCTTCGAGTTCGACCGCTGGCAGGACTCCCGCGGCGACCGGCAAAGAGACCGGCTCGACGTGCTCGGTCTGGATGCCGACGGACGTCTGGTGCTCGCCGAGCTCAAGCGCGATAAGGCACCCGACACCGTGGAGATGCAGGCGATCAAGTACGCCGCGATGGCGGGGCCTGACCCTTGTTCGTGGACACGCTGATTCCAGCATTTGCTGGGGAAGCGAGATCATGAACCATGGCCAGG
>NZ_JBHZRO010000043.1:0-1854 GCF_043641765.1 Brachybacterium vulturis
GTCAGAAGGGTGGTGGGCCCAGGTCTTCCCAGGGTTCCGGGGGACTCTCGGGCTCCTGTGGTGGCGGGTGGTGTCCCGGTCGCAGCAGGGGTGGTTCCCCGGCGAAGTACTCGGGAAACGAGTCCTCCGTGCTCTCCTTCGGGTGCTCGGGAGGGAGCACCCGAGCGGGGCCGCCGGGTCCCGGGGGTGCGGGGTCGGCCGGTGCGGGTGCGGCCGGTACCGGTTCGGTGACTGGCTCTCCGGCGGGGGTGCCGCGCAGGAAGCAGGTCCAGGCGCGTGCGAGGTCCTCGGCGATCTGGAGGCTCGCGGTGTCGAGATCATCGCTCACGGTCACCACATCGCCGTCATGGCCGACGACCCAGCGGGTGCGGCCGGGCTCGGTGACAGCGGTCGGCAACCGGGTCGGGTCCAGCAGACCGGCCGTCTTGTCGAGGTGATGCTGCCAGCACAGCAGGTGGAGGTTCTCGATCTCGGTGAGCGCTCCCGCATCAGGCATCCCGCGCCGGCACTCCTGGATGTGATCGCATTCGGAGGCCCAGGAGGTGGGCCGGGTGCAGCCCGGCACCGCGCACATGCTGTGGCGCAGCCGGAGGTGTTCGAGCATCGCCGTCGAGGGCTGGTACCGCTGGGCCGGCAGCGGCAGGAAAGCCCCGCTGCTGGGATCGGTCAGCACCCGATACCAGGCCCCGGCGCTGCCGGCGAGGGAACGGGCCATCGACGGCGGCAACGGGACGGTGCCCTCGAGGCTGCCCGGCTCGTCCGACGCACCCAGCAGCGTGAGAGCAGGAACCGTGACGTTCAGCCGGAACCGCTCGGCCGGGACGGAGACTCCGTCGACGTCGAGCGTCGCCGAGCTCATCAGCGCGAAACGCAGCTCGGTCAAGGACCTGGCCCGGCCCGAGGCCAGGACGAGACCGTCCGGGTCATGCGGAATCGAAGTGCCCTCCCGCAGCGCGGTGCGCTGGGCGGTCTGGACCGCGCGGGCGGACTCATCCAACAGTTTCCACTGCGCGAGGATGTCGGGGATCGGACCGCTGATCTGCATGGTCCCCATCCCGGGCTCGACACTGGGCAGGAGCTCGACACTGCGGGCGAGACCGTCGAGAGGATCCGGCCGCTCCTCACGCTGCTCGAGCAGGGTGATGAGCTTCTTGAGCAGGGTGAAGAAACGTTCCGGACTGATATCCGGAGACCAGGACGCGACAGCAATATCCAGATTCTTCCGCGAATCATCCATCAGCGACCGCGAGGATTTCAGCATCTTCTGGAACCAGGTCGACGGCAGAACCCCGGACTCCAGCGCTGCCAGGCAGCGCGGGAACAGGTGCACCGCCTGATAGGCATCACGCAGATGCCACCCGGCAGCACCGGTCGTCACCCGCAGGGCGAGACCGGCACGCGCAGCATCAACAGCCTCGACCTCTGCCGTCTCCTCGTACTGCCCATCGTGCTCGTACAGCTCGGCCAGGGCACGATGCTTCTCCGCCAGACAGCGAGCCTCCTGCTTCTCCGCATCCCAGACACGCTGCGTCACGGCACTGAGCTGGGGATCATCCATGCTGCGCCCACGCAGAGGGAGACTGCTGCGGGTGAGCTCCTGGCGCGCGCTCACGTTCCGCAACCGCGGCGGCAGGGACGCGAGGAACGCCGCCTCGACAGCCTCATCACGACCGCCCTCATCGAACGGCGAGGACTGCTCCTCGATCGCGCTCATACCCCATCACCTCCCGACAGCCTCTCCTCGGCCCGCTGTCCGAGCGAACCACGAGCGACGGGCTCCTCTGCCCGTCCAACACCCCCGATTCTATCGAGACACCCCGACACTCGACAGAGATCACGACGATTGTGGATAAC
>NZ_JBHZRO010000044.1:0-1818 GCF_043641765.1 Brachybacterium vulturis
ACGAGCGCGCCTACACCGCTAAGCTAGCGCTCGCGGCGTAAAAAACCCCCGTGTCCACGAACCGGGGGTAGGCCCCGGCCTCCCGCTTCACCGAACCTGACCTGGTGACTTACCACGCGCGGTTCCTCTCCAGCCGCGGTGAGCAGGCCGTCTCCGAGGACGAAGCCCGCACCCGGCTCCTGGAGCACGCCGGCGAGCTGGACCCCGACCAGCTGCGACAGCCACGGATCGTCCTGGTCGCCGGGGCCTTCATGCCATCCACCAGCGCGACCGCCGTCTGGCTCTCCGAGATGGGCCTCGACATCACGCTCCAGCGCGTCCAGGCGTACCGCACGAGCGAGGAGAAGGTCATCGTGACCGTCTCGCAGCTGTTCCCCGTTCCCGACGTGGAGGACTTCACCATCTCCCCGCAACGGGCCGAGGTCGCTGCCACGCAGACCCGCCGGCGCGGCAAGCGAGAGCAGTCCACCGTGGTCCGGCTCGCCCGGGCAGGCACCATCCCGGACGGCACCGTCCTGACAATGCAGCCGGTGCAGATCGACACCGAGGCACAGGAGTCGATCAAGGAATGGATCGCCGAGGACCCGAGCCGTGGCCGGGCTGCCTGGTCGAACACCGCCCGCCACCCGCTGCGCTGGGAGCACGACGGTCAGGACTACCGGCCCTCGGCCATTGCTCAGACTGCCCTGCGTGAGGCTACAGGGATCGAGCGCAGCCTCCGGGGTCCGTCATGGTGGTTCACTCCGGAGGGCCAGTCCCTCACCGAGGTGGCCGGTGAGACCCCGCAAGCCGGGTTCGACTGGGGCGGGCTGCATACCATCCTCAACGCCATGCCAGCCGGTCGGTGGACGACCTACGGGGCCCTGGCCGACGTGGTGGGGACCGCCGCGCAGCCGCTCGGCGGGCACGTCACCAGTTGCCCCGACTGCGTCAACGCCTTCCGAGTGCTCGACTCGAGTGGCCGCACCCGCGCCGGCTTCCGATGGACCGACGAGACCGACCAGCGGACCCAGCAGCAGGCATTGGAGGCCGACGGTGTCACGTTCCTGGGTGACCGGGCCGACGTCGTCCAGCGGCTTTCCGCGGACGAGCTGAGTGCCCTGGCCGGCGAACGCGATCCGGGGCCTGCACTGCGACGGCTGTGAACACCTGGATCTGCTCAGCGGCGGGTCGATGGCCACGTCACCGTCATGGGTAAGACCCGCACGACTCGCCGTGCCGGGCGGCCTACCGAGCAGGAGCACATCACCCCCCGCCCGGGCCGCTGGGGTCATCGCGGATTTCGCCCCCGATCGACGCTGACACCGCTCGGCTGCTCGAACTGGTGCACAGCGCCACGAAAGGGCCGGAGTCGGGACCGTAAAGGTTGCGGTGCCCGTCGCCTCGACGCTCACGTCAGTCAGCAGACTCGTGCGGGACCAGAAGTTCGGGCGCTTCCAGCCCGGCGATCAGGTCGTCTCGTGGCCGTCGGCAAGGAGGGGCAGAATGTGTTCTCGGATGAGTTGTCTCGACTTCGCGGAGTCGGAGACCTTGGTCAGGGTCTGACGGTAGGACGTGGGAAGCGTGATCGGTGACGTCCTGAAATCGCGGATCCACTCCACTCCCACTCGATGCCCGTCGGTCGACGGTTCGGTGACCCGGCCGATCGCCTTGACGAGGATCGTGGTGAAGTCGCTGTTCATCTGTTTGGCGATGAGTACATCACCGATTTCCATGAGCTCCAGATTCGGGAGCTGTCTCTGACCGGGGTTCCGCAGAATTGGGTGCGGCTAGAGGCATGGATGTGCGCGCTGATCTGCGGTAACACCCTCTGCGGCG
>NZ_JBHZRO010000045.1:0-1635 GCF_043641765.1 Brachybacterium vulturis
AGCCTGGATCCGCCGGCCGGATTTTGGGTGCGTTTTGCGGGAGGTCGGGAGGGGATTTGGAGGGCGTTTCTGGTGAAGGGCGTGTGGTATCTGCCGGTCTGCCCGGCCCTTCCACTGTCGGTTCCTTCTCGTAGGGACAGTAACTGCTGGTCAGGGGCTGGATGTGGCGCTGGTTGCGTTGAACAGCGTCTCCCAGCCCGATTGCCAGGGCCAGTTCCGCGGCAGGTGGAGCCGCCAGGAGCGGGCCCGGTTGGCGATCCGGGCAGGCACGGCGATCAGCTGGGAAAGGATCGTTGCCGCCCTCGCTTTCGCATGGAACCTCGAGGCCAGCGCGCCGGCGGCGCGGGTGAGGTTGAACGCGATGGCCGCCAGCACGGTCCAGGCACTGTTGGCGGTAAACCTCCCCGAGGGCAGGTGTGCCAGCGGCCCGTTCTTCAGATCGGCGATGATCTGCTCGACGATCGCGTGATCACGGTGGCTGGTCTCGGCCTCCAGCATGCCCAGGGGCGAGTCGGTGAACACTGCGTGATGCCGGTAGGCGGCCAACAGCTCATCCTGCTCGCCACCGGTCGTGGTGGGGTTCAGGCGTTTGACGCGGCGCACGATCAACCGGGCGGCGACGTGCTCGGCCTGCTTCCGGGAGGTGAACGCGGTGTAGGGAATCTCGGCGACCTCGGCATCGGAGACCCACCGCTGCTCGTCCTCGTCCCAGATCGCCTGGGGGTACTTGATACCCACCCACGCGGTCTCGGGGATCCGGCTGATCGCCGCGACCACTCCCGGGTTCATCCGCGCCGTGAGCGAGAAATACGCTCCGCCGCGGCGGGCGGCTGCCACCACGGGCTGCTGGTAGTAGGCGCTGTCGGCCCGCACCGTCAGCAGGCCACCGGCCCCGGCCTTCCTCGCGGCGGCCAGGGACTCGGAGATCAGCTTGGCGGCTCCGTGAGCCGAAGCGGACGAGCCCTTGCGCAGCCGGATCCCGGCGACCACCGGTGCCGCCAGCGGAGTCGAGAGCGTCGCGACCTGGGCGTTGAGCCCCTTGACGCCGCTGTAACCGTAGCCGGCACCCTGCTTGGCATACCCGTGGGTGGCGCGGATGGTGTCATCGATGTCGAGGTAGGCCACCTGATCGGCGCCGGCCAGCAGGCCCGGCACCCGCTCGGCCAGGCCGGAAAGGAGCCGGGAGGCGACCGCGTCGAGCTGGCGCACGTGGCCGAAGGTGTAGCCGCGCAGGTGGGTGCCCAGGGTGGTCGGAGCCCGACACTCGGTAAACGCCCGGCCCATCCCGCCGTGACGCAGCAGGTCCATGTCGGAGATGCTGTCCGCCCCGGCGACCATCCCCGCCACCAGCGAGGGGACCTTCACGGTGGCATTGGCGCCGGGAGTACCGGCCACGCTCACATGCTCCTTGACCAGCCCCGACAGCCCGGCAGACTCGGCCAGGGCCATCACCGGGACCAGGCCCGCCCTCGCGATCAGATTGTCGTCATCGAACTCGGCGGAGAAATCATGGGATACTCGCACTACCGGTGCTCCTGTACTCGGCGTTATGGAACCTTCTACAAGTCCCATTATCGCTGGTCACAGGGGCATTCGGCTGTCACGACCCGCCCAATCGGCCGGCGGATCCAGGCT
>NZ_JBHZRO010000046.1:0-1527 GCF_043641765.1 Brachybacterium vulturis
TCAGACGCTATGGGGGTGGCGGAGTCGCTGGGTCGGGTCTTGTGGCCCAGGGCCCCGCTATGAAGACTCGTGGATCACCTGGTCGATGGGCGGCCGGGTGCGCACATTCATAGGAGGCCCTGGTGTTTACCGAGACTACAAGCCTGGGATTGGATGTCCATGCTCGCAGCGTGGTCGCCGCCGCGATCGACGGAGCCACTGGCGAGCTGATCCGGAAGAAGCTGCCCAACGACCCCGTGGTGATCAGCGAGTTCGTCACCGATCTGGACCGCGACCACGGACCCTTACGTATCACCTACGAGGCCGGCCCCACGGGGTTCGGGCTCGCCCGGACCCTGCTCGAGGCGGGATATCTCGTCCAGGTCGCGGCGCCGTCGAAACTGATCCGGGCCCCCGGTGATCGGGTCAAGACCGACCGCAACGACGCGATGCTGCTGGCCCGTCTGGACCGGGCCGGGGACATCATCGCCGTCCGCATCCCCACCCGGAGCGAGGAATCCGCCCGTGACCTGGTCCGTTCCCGGGACGATGCCCGCCGGGACCTGATGACCTCCAGGCACCGACTGGGGAAGCTGTTGCTGCGCCATGGTTACGTGTTCCCCGGGAAGACGGCCTGGGGCCCGACCCATGACGCGTGGATGCGAGGGATTCGTCGTGACGAGCTGACAAGCTCCGGGACCGGGACGCTGGCCGCGTTCGATGACGCCTACGACGCCGTCCACCACGGCCGGGCCCGGCGGGACCGACTCAACGAGACGATCCTCGAGCTGGCAGAGAACAGCGAATTCACCGAGACCACGCACCGGCTGTCCTGCCTGCGCGGCATCTCCACCCTGACCGCCTTCGCGCTGGCGGTCGAGATCGGGGATTGGGAGCGTTTCACCGGCAAGAACATCGCCGCGTTCCTCGGCTTGGTCCCCTCGGAGCACTCCTCCGGCCAGTCCCGGTCGCTCGGTGGGATCACCCGCACCGGCAACTCCCACGCCCGCCGGCTGCTTGTGGAATCCGCCTGGCAGCACAAAGCGAGATACCAGCCCGGATCGACCTTGCAGAAGGACTGGGCGAGAGTCCCCGCGGTCATCGCCGAGCGGGCCGACCAGGGCAACCGGCGCCTGCACCGCCGTTGGATGACCCTGGCTGCCCACCACAAGCCCCACACCGTCGCGACCACCGCGATCGCCCGGGAACTGGCCGGCTGGTGCTGGTCGCTGGCGACGATGGAGACATAACTTCATAGACCGCGTTCACGGGCGATCCAGAGCCTCTCGGGGCGCAGCGTGAGGAGGAGACCAGCGCAAGGGCTGTGAGCAGCCCCCAGCGGGTGACGCTCGATCTCAGACAAGCTCCGCTCCTCCCACCGGAAACAGCGTCATGCGGTAACCAACCCGCGAATATCAGACTGACCACGCGTCGAACAGACACGCCAACCCCGAGAAGCACCCCGCAAACGCCGAAGCGGGGGCACCCACCGGCCAGTGGATGCCCCCGCTTCACCCTGCACACTTGACAGGAAGACCTACATATCAG
>NZ_JBHZRO010000047.1:0-1473 GCF_043641765.1 Brachybacterium vulturis
CGGGCGCGGCGCGCACTGTCCGAGGAGTACATCCTGGAGGAGGTGGAGCCGGGCAGCCTCGAAGCAGCCCGGGTGCTGTCGATGCATCGGACGATGAAGACCCGTGCCCGGCTCTACGCCCATCAGCTCCGTCAGCTCTCGACGTTCTTCCGTGAGGACCCCGCCGTGCAGGGGCTGCTGGATGACGCGGAGGTGACGGCGTTGAAGGTCGCGACCGGACTGCGGTGCAGCTGCTTCCACGCCCGAGCACAGGTCACCGACGCCCACACCGCCGTGGAGTGGATGCCCTTGACGTTCGAGCACCTGCGGGCCGGGGATCTGCCCGAGGCCTGGCATCACTCCCTGCTCCGACACGTCCGTCGCCTGACCGAGGACCAGGTCCGGCAGGTCGACGCCCATATGTCCGGCGTGGAGATCCCATCGGTGTCGAAGGCGACCTTCGACAAGCAGGTCACCCTCGCCGTCGCGCTCGCGACCGCGGGCACGCTGCCGACGCCGCCGTCGGAGTCGCGGGATGTGGAGATCGTGGACGTCAACACCGAGACCGGGACCGCCTCGCTGTACGTCACCGGTCCGATCCCGGAGATCCAGGCCCTCGCCCACCGGCTCGACATCGCCTCCCGCACCGTCCAGAAGGCCCAGCGTGCCGGCCTCGAGGACGGCGCCGAGGGCCCGCTGCCCTTCGATCTCGATGAGAATCTCCACGAGCGCGGCAGAGCCCTCTCGCTGCGGACGCTGCGGTACGCGATCCTGGTCCACTCGGTCCTGGACATCGATCCCGTCCAGGAGACCTCCAGCCCGTTCAGGATCCTGGTCACCGTCCCGGCGACCACGCTGCTGGGAGTCGATGATGCACCTGCGATGCTGGAGGGGATGACGCCGATCCCCGCGGAGCAGGCGAGACAGCTCGCGGCGGGAGAGACGACCTGGCAGCGGATCCTCACCGACCCCCTCACCGGCGCCCACCTGCCCGTGACCGCCCAGACCTACCATCCGACCGCGCAGATGCGGCTCCAGCTGCGGCTGCGCCACCCCGTCTGCGCCGTGCCCGGCTGCACGCGGGCCACGGTGATCGCGGCGGAGGATGACCACATCATCGAATACGACCATGACCACCCCGGCAAGGGTGGCCAGACCAGCCTGTGGAACCTCCACCGGCTCTGCTGGCTGCACCACAAGCTCAAGACCGCCGGACTGATCGACCCCAACCGCGACCCGGAGGACGACCCCGGCAGCGGGGACGGGGCCACCACCGCAGGGCCACAGGAGACGACCTGGAGCATCGCCGGCCAGGTTCGCACCCGCACCAGGGAGAACACGGATCTCCTCACCCCACACACCGTCCAAGCACTCGAACGGGCCTGGCGAGTCCATCAACGCGCCGACGAGGACGCGAAGCGCCTCCATGCCGAGGAGCAGGCCCGCCCCCGCGCGGAACGGGCCGCGGAGCAGCGCGCCAACGCCTACCGACGC
>NZ_JBHZRO010000048.1:0-1452 GCF_043641765.1 Brachybacterium vulturis
CGTAGTGCCTCATGTCAAGATGCCCGCGAAATCCTTGCCGTGCCTCAGCTAAGAATGCCCGCGAACGGCCCGGCCCCGCGTGCCCTGATGGTCAGGAGGCTTGGGCGACGTGGATACCCTTGCGGACCTCGGGAAGGGCGGAGGGGATCTGGGCGAGGTAGAGCTGCTCGGTCTTCTCGCGCGCCAGGGCGATCAGGCGGGTCTGGAGGTCGCTGACGCGGCGGGCGATATCGAGGGGGTCGAGACGGTCGCGGTAGGTGAGCAGCTCGCGCTCCTGAGCGGATGAGAGCACCCCGGCGCGCAACAGGCGGTCCAGTGGGGTGGCGGGCTCGTCGTAGAGCCGTTTACGGCGTCCTGCGCGGTCCGTGCCCCACCCGGAGGGCTTCTTGGTGGGCCTGAGGAAGTTGAACTGGTCATCGACCAGGCGCCACAGATGGTTGAGGACCTTCCGCTCGGCCGCGGTGTCGTAGCGGTAGTAGAACGCGTGCCTGCGCACCAGATGCCCGTTCTTCGACTCGATCGTGGCCTGGTCGTTCTTGGTGTAGGGCCGGCCGCGAGTGAAGTAGATCCCCAGCTCACCGGCCCAGTTCACGACCCCGTGATTGAGGAACTCCGAACCGTTGTCGAAGTCCATCCCCGAGACCGCGAACGGGATCTGGGCGACCGCCTCGCCCAGCGCGGCCAGGATGTGCTTGTGGGCGTTGTTGCGGATGCTGCGGGTGAACGTCCACCCGGTATGCACGCAGGTCAGATTCACGGTGCGGACGAACTCGCCCTTGAGCACCGGACCGCAGTGAGCGACGGTGTCGACCTCGAAGAACCCCGGCTCGGCCTCGACCTCGTCGCCGGCCCGGCGGATCTGGATCGAGGTGCGCAACAGCGGTCCCGGCTTCGTGGTCGAGATCCCCCGCAACTGATCCTTCGCCTTCACGGGCTTGAGGTAGCGGTCGATCGTGGCGGCGCTCATCGCCTCCAGCTCCGTCCTGACCATCGGGCCGTAGTGGTCCGTTCCCGCATCGAGATGCCCGGCCCTCTCCAGCAGGTCCAGCAGCAGAGGCATCGAGACCACCAGGTACTTCCCGCACTGGAACCCCGAGGCCGCCCACACCCGCTGCAGGGCCTTCAGCGCGTCGTAGGAGTACTTCGGCGATCGCGCCTTCCGCGGCCGCGCCGCGACGGACTTACCCCGGCCCGGTGGCGCCTTGGCAGCTGCCGTCAATCGGCGTCGGGCGTTGTCCCGTGACCAGCCCGTCACGACCACCACTTGGTCCAGCACCCGGCCCTTGTCCTTCTTCGAGACACGGGCATAGTCCCGGGCGAACTTCGTTGTCACCTCGGCACGAGAGGTCATCGTCAACTCGCTTCCCATGCCCTCCCACGGTCCTCGCTTCGCGGGCAAAAACATATGAGGCACCGAAGACCGTTCGCGGGCACTTTTCGTGAGTCTCGTCG
>NZ_JBHZRO010000049.1:0-1366 GCF_043641765.1 Brachybacterium vulturis
GGGGCCTACCCCCGGTTCGTGGACACGGGGGTTTTTTACGCCGCGAGCGCTAGCTTAGCGGTGTAGGCGCGCTCGTAGGCGTTCGGGGACAGGTAGCGGCACCAGGAATGGCGGCGCTTGGTGTTGTAGCGGGTCAGCCAGCGGAACATCTTGCGGCGGGCGGTGAGCTCGTCGGTGAAGCACGCGGCGTCGCGGAGGACCTCGCGCTTCGTGGTCGCGTTGAACGATTCGGCCATCGCGTTGTCGGCGCTGGAGCCGACGGCTCCCATCGACTGGATCACGCCGAGCCGCTGGCAGAGCTCGGCGTAGGCCTTGGAGGTGTAGACGGACCCGTGGTCGCTGTGGAAGATCGCTCCTGTCAGAGATCCACGGGCCGCGGCGGCGGCCTTGAGCGCGTCGGCGACGAGGTCGGTGCGCATGTGATCGGCGATGGCCCAGCCCACCAGGCGGCGGCTGTAGCAGTCGATCACGGTGGCCAGATACAGGTTCCCGCCCCCGCCGGCCTCGGACAGCGGCAGGAAGGTGATGTCGCCGACGTAGCGCTGGTTCGGCGCCTCGGCGGTGAAATCCCGGCCGACCAGGTCGGGCACGACCTGGTCGGCCGGCTCCGGCACCGTCGTGCGGTGCTTACGCTTTTTGACGTAGCCGCTGAGCCCGGCCTCCCGCATCACGCGAGCGACCCGCTTGTGGTTGACCCGGTCCTCGGGCGCGGCTGCGTCGTTGAGCTCGGCCGTGATCCGCGGGGCACCCTGTGCATCGTCGTCCGCGTGGATGATGCGGATCCGCTCCAGCAGCTCGCCATCGGAAGCGGCCCGCGCGGACCGAGCTGCGGCGCCTGTCTGCCAGGCGTAGTAGGAGGAACGCTCGATCTCGACGAGCTCGCACAGTCGCTTCACCGGGTAGGTGGTGGAGTGGTCGGCGACGAACTGGAAGCGACTCACCAGCGCGTCTCCCCGGCGAAATACTTCGCGGCCTTCTGGAGGATCTCCCGCTCCGTGGTGAGCTTCGTTGTCTCCGCTCTAAGCTGGGCGTTCTCCGCCTCCAGCCGGGCCACGCGCTGCTCGAGCGGCTCATGAGGATCCGACGTGGAAACTGCCGGCGCGGACCGCAACGGGCTGTCGGTCAGCGTGCCGTCAGCCGCGGTCTTCTTTCCGGTCCCGTGAGTCTCCAGCCACTGCCGCAGCGTGCCCCGGACTATTCCGAGGTCCTCCGCGATACCGCGGACCGTCGCTCCCGGTGTCGACTCGTACAGGTCAACCGCCTGCTGGCGAAACTCTTCGGAGTAGTGCTTCCTGGCCATGGTTCATGATCTCGCTTCCCCAGCAAATGCTGGAATCAGCGTGTCCACGAACAAGGGTCAGGCCCC
>NZ_JBHZRO010000004.1:0-250623 GCF_043641765.1 Brachybacterium vulturis
TGATGACGAGTCGTCGCGGTAGCCATATGCCCAGGCTCTCAGGCGAAACCGCCTCACATATGGGAGACACGCCCTAGCTGGCGACGCTCACGAGTCGTCGCGGTTCGCTACGCCTTCGATGTCCGCGGTGCCGCGGTAGTCCTCGTCGGTAAGGGCGGCCGTGAAGATGTCGGGGTCGATGATCTCGTGCGGCACGGGCCGTCCGTCCTCGACGGCGGAGGCGTAGGAGAGCCAGCCGTACATCATCGACAGCGGGAACTCGTCGTCGTTGCCGCAGTAGCTGCGTCGGCGCCAGAGCGACCAGAGGACGATCGACTGGGCGATGTCGGCGGTGACTGCGTCGCGGCGGGACTCGGTCGCCTTGCGGAGCTCGGTGAGGGTGAACTGGCCGTCTTCGCTACTAGCCGCACAGGCAGCCATGACCCGGGCAGCGCCGGGCGGCATGGGGTCGGCGATGGCGATGAGGTTGATGTCCAGCAGCAGCCGTTCGCGGTCCCATTCGTCTTCGTCCTCGGGCACGAAGGTGACGTCGTTGCCGTCGCGGAAGGTGCCGAAGCCGGGGTGCGGGGTCCGCCAGGGGTCCGACGGCGGCAGGGTGTCCAGGATCGTGGCGGTCACGCCGGTGGCCCAGGCGATGGTGAAGGCGGGCGTGCGGCGGGTCCATTCGCGGAAGCGGCGGTCGATGTCGACGCGGGTCGTCATGGGCACGAGGGGGTCGTGCGCGGCGGCGGCCCACTGGGCGAATGTGCGCCGGCGCGAGGTTGCTTCCTCGCGTGTGATCTCCATGATTCCGCCCGTCGTCCGCTCGAACTGCATCAGGTCATCGTTCCATGTCTGCCTGCAGGAACGAAGTCTCGTGCACTTGATTCGGTGCACCGTGGCATATAACCAGTATGAGCAACTCACTCGCAGTCATCGGACTGCCCCACGTGCGAGAAGCGCTGGAGAGCTTCGGATTCGAAGTCGTTTCCGGCGACGGGTTCCCCGAGGTCTCTCGGCTTATCCGCGACACGGCGGCCACTTCGGCGCTTCCGGTCCTGGTCGAGGATCACAAGCAGATCGGGCTCGAGCAGCTGATCTCCCGCCTGCCCGAGACAGCTCCGGTGGTGATCGTGCGCGGGGCGGACCCGATCCTTGGAGAGACGCGTAGTTCGATCCCGATGGCGTCGAGCCTGGGCGACTATCTCGGTGCGCTCGGGTTCCAGGATCTTGACCCGATGCTGCAGGGCCTCCGCGTCGAGGCCGACGGCACGATCCCCCAGCCCCTACCCGAAATGCTCCCAGCCCGGGAGCACCGTGTCGACTCAACCACGACTGAGCCCGACTCGTCTGATCGGGCGCCTGTCGAGCCCGTCGAGGACTGGCTGAACGATGAGGACGACGATGCCGCGCGCCCGGCGCCGTCCCTCGCAGAGTCTGCGCCCATCACCAAACGCGCCGCAGCGCAGTCGGCGCTGACGGACTGGCTCGAGGATTCCACCGACGATCCCGAGCCCGCGGCAGCGCTCTCGGACGGCTCGGAAGCGGACGATGAGGAGGAGTTCGACGGGTTCCACTCCCCCACCCCGCAGCAAGGCTCGCGCATTCCCCGGGTCGAGTCGGAACCGGATGAAAGTTCACCGGTCTTTCCGGGCAGGCGTCCAATCGCCCTGCCGACCTTCGCCGCCGGCACCGACTCAGCGCCGATCACCGATCCGGATCCGCAGCTCGATCCCCTGGACGAGGAGCTCTTCGACGACCTCTCCGACAGCCTCGAGGGGCCGGGCGTCGAGGACGAGGACAAGGTCGATGCCGATACCGCACTGGATGACGTCACCAAGGCCAGTGCCACCAAACGCAGCCGGCGCAGCACTGCCCCCGCCGAAGTGATCGCCTGCTTCTCCGGGAAGGGCGGAGAGGGCAAGTCCACACTCGCGCTCGCACTCGCGCAAGCGGCCGCCGAGATCGGGGACAAGCGCGTGTGTCTGATCGATGCGAATCGTGCCCAGGGCGATCTCGGCCTTTACCTGCGGGTACGGACCACGGACCTCCCTTCGATCTACGACGCCGTCATGATCGGAGACCCCGCCTCGGCGATCCTCTCCCCCGAGCAGCTGAACCAGGCACGGCAAGGCCGGGGCGATCACCTCGCGTTCTCGTTCGTCCAGGCGCCCCGTCCGGTCAAGGGCCACGACGACATTGGTAAGGAGATCGCCACGGTCACGGCCGCGCACTACACCGAGGTCCTCCAGATCGCACGGGCCCGGTTCGACCTGGTCATCATCGACACCCAGATCACCGAAGGGCTGGACACGACCGGCGTGATCGACCGGGTCATTGCGCCGCTGCTGGCGCGCGGGGGCTACGGGGTCGGGATCTGCGAGCTCACCACACCAGGCGTGGAGAACCTGCTCGTGGCGATGGAGTCGCTTCGTCAGCACGGCGCCGAGGCGACGCGGATGATGTCGATCGCGAACAAGGTCCGGCCCTCGATCACCGACTACGGCAAGCTGCCGCAGCTGCTGGGCAGGGACTCATCGTGGAAGGGCGCGATCCACTACGACGACCGCATCTACGACGACCTCGTCGCCCGGCGCATCCCCTACGCGGTACCGACCCTCTACGGCGTTGTCATGGACGTGCTCCTCTCCGTCACCGGGGACCCGGAGTTCGACCTTCGAGACTCAGGAACCGTTCCCTCTGGACGGCCGTGGTGGAAGAGGTGGCTGCGACGATGAACCGGGCCACTTCCGAGCAGCTGTGCACGCTCCTGGACCAGATGATCTGGGCGCGCTGCGCCACCGAACAGGCGCGACCGCGGCACCGGGTGCGACTGCATGCCTTGCCACCGACTATGTGGATCCGCCCAGCCCGAGGCGTCGGCGGCCACAAAGCCACTCGGACCGGCACTCTGCCCGCCACCATCAACTGGCGGAACGGAACCCTGCACGCCGCCGACCCCGCCACGGGGCACCCCGTCTCCGCAGGATGGAGCGTGGACGCCGCCGGCACCCACCTGGCCGGCGCCATCGACCTCGCCGAAGGAACCACCAACCTCGGGCGCCCCACGGGCACGATGTGGCCCGCGCACCATGCACCCGTGTTGTCCGCGTATCAGGCGACGCGGCTGCTCGATGAGTTCATCGAGCGCGGTGAGCTCGCGCGGTGGACGATGCTCGCGCACCTGGAGCAGTACGCCCAGGAGAGCGTCCATCAGGTTGCGACGTCGATCTGCCGGGAGATCACCGGCATCGAGGAGCACGAGACCGCGGTGAGGCTGCTTGATGATCAACAGCTCGACCTCGTCGTCACCCACGTGCTCTACGGCGCTGCCGGCCCGGACAGTCGCATACTGCGCTCCTTGGACCGTTGCCTGGACCCGGCCACCACCCGGAACGTCGACCCGATCCGGTACCTCACCACCCAGATCCGCCGGGACCTCGGCGACCAGGTCCGCGTCGCCATCGGCGATCCCCAAGTAGGCCCTCGAGTCCGTCGCGTCGCCCGCTCACTCGGCACCGGCGCCGGCCTCGAGCAGATCATCGACCGCTACAACGGCCTCCACCCCACTGACCGGGTGTCCACCACACGCGCCATCCGAGCATTGACCGTGGCCCCGTCGCTGGAATCCATTGCCGTCCGCAACATCGTGGAGGCCAGTGATGTCTGAGCACCCCACCGGCGAGATCGACATGTCCCTACTCATCAGCCAGCGGCGCGTCGCCAACGCTGCGCGCGGTGAGCTCTTACAGCTGATCACCGACGGGACCGTCACGCCGTGGGAGGCGATCATCGCCGCCGCGGCGTCTGGAGAGAAGCCGTTGCTGCGTCTGCGCCTGGAGCAGATCATCACCGCCGGCCCGGGGATCGGTGCCGCACGAGCCCGCGCCGTCATCGCACAGGTGCTGCACATCCTCGAGGCCACCGAGTCCCGCACCGCGAACGGGCACGTCACCCTCGCCTTCATCCTCGACGAGCAGGCCCGCGGACGGCGCCTGCTGGCGGTGCTGGATGCATTCATCTCCCATGGCTTGATCCAGCAGGCCCAGGACCTCACCGTCTGGCCGGGATTCCCTTTCGCCGCCGCCCCGTTTCCCCGGGAGGATGCACGATGACCGCGCTGTTGCTGAACACGACTGCAAGGCTCCGTCGGCGGGCTGATCATCATCGTCGCTGCGACTGCGATCGGGACACGCTCGAGACGCCGTGGAAGGCCGAGATGTGCCAGATACTCCACGCCCGGAACCGGGTCGAGAAGCGCGCCCTTCTCGATGAATTTTTGTACACACATGAAAGCGAAATTGCGCGGGTCCTGAAGAGGGCGCAGCATATTTCGCGTCTGGACTACCACGACAAGGATCTGGTCCTCTCCTATTTCGGAGATGCGCTGATGAGAATGCTCGAGACGCGGTGGAGGGCGAAGTCCGGGCCCGGGACCAGCAGTGTGTTCGACTACTCACGAAACCTGCCGACGATCCTGGAGGCGGAGACGCGGTACTGGATCCGTGAAGACCGACGGAAGGGTCTATTGAACGGAACTGCCGGGGTCCCGGGCGACAGCTCTCATGATCGTCGGGCGAAGCTGGTGAAGCGTTCCCGTGAACTGTTCGAGGCCGAGCATGCACACACCCCCTCCGATGCCGAGCTCGTCGACTTCCACAACACGCGCATGTACGCGACTCGAAAGGACGCCGCGCGGCAGTCCGTCCTGATCACGATCCGGGGTCTCGGCAGTCTCCGGTCGATACCGTTGGAGGATCCGTCTCTGTTCGGTGAGGATCGTCTGGCCTGGACGGATGTACCGGATGAGGGGGCGTCTGAGCGCACTGCGCGGATTCGGTCGATCGTGGCCGAATGCGCGCGGAGAGACGCCGTACGAGAGGCTACGCGTATTCGCGCGCCGAAGCGTCAGCCGGTCCCTATGGCGAGCGTGGCGCGGGTGTTCTTCGCGCATCACTGCGAGGGAGAGTTCCCTACGCGAAAGGAGCTGGTCGCAGAGCTCGGCGTGACTGAGCCGGCCAGCCGCCGCGAGATCGGATCACATCTCAATGAAATCCTCGCGATCTCTCGCCGACAGTTCGCGGACTACCGAAACGCCGACTGAACGCCAATATGCACGACTCCTCAAGGGAAGTGTGCCTACACTGTCCGCGCAATCACTCTAATCACTGGAGGTCACAATGGCTCGCAAGACCCAGGTTCTGCTCGTTGACGATATCGATGGTTCGGATGCAACGAACACGGTGACGTTTGGGCTGGACGGCGTCTCGTACGAGATCGACCTGAACGAGGACAACACTCGTCAGCTGCGCTCCGAGATGGAGAAGTGGACCGTTATGGCGCGGCGCACTGGTGGTCGTGCGCAGCGCGGCACCGGTGCCAGCACCGGCGGCGACGCCGCGAAGATCCGCCAGTGGGCGGTCGCGAACGGTTACGAGGTCTCGGAGCGGGGTCGCATTCGCGCCGATGTCCGTGAGGCCTACGCCAAGGCGAACTGACTCCGCACTGTCCTCACTCGGCCCGGCACACCTGGATGGTGCCGGGCCGTGGTGCGTCCGCGCACGTCTTGCAGCACGGGTCCGCTGATGAGTGCAGCGCTGCCTTAAGACAATCTTGAGAATGCGTTCGATCTCTCGCGTCATCCTTTCGACCGTACAGGTAAAGGCCCGGCCTACCCTCCGGGGGTATCAGGAGAGCGTGCGCAAAGCCGCGGTTAAATCTTCAAGCAGGGCACCCCATGCCTCCGTAGAACCGCCGAACCAGCCCGTACGTTGGTTTCACTGCCCACGAAATGAGCTGGCGCTTCACTGGTCGCTCTGCCGTCGCTGCGGCACTGACGAAGTCATCGACTCCCTCCCGTCTCGAGGAGGGAAACCTACGGAGTAGAACCATGGCCCATAACAACACCCACCGCGCCTTCGGCCGAGCAGTCACGCCTGTCGGGACCGCTGGCCGCGCGTTGCGGGGCACCGGCGGTGCCGCTGTCCTCGGCACGGTCCTCCTCGGATCCGCTTTCGCCGCGGGGCCGGCTCAGGCCGCCCCGGCCGCGTCGCCCGCCGCACCTGCCATTTCTGCACAGGCTGCTGCGCCGGCGGCGCCGGCCCCGGCACACGCGACGTCCGTCTCCACGGCGGAGAAGCTGCGGTGGGGTTCGCAGGGCTCTGCCGTGGAGCAGCTGCAGTCAGCTCTGAACGACCATGGTGATTCGCTGTCCGTCGACGGAAAGTTCGGCAAGCTCACCCATGGGGCTGTGAAGGACTTCCAGCGCTCGCACGACCTGAAGATCGACGGCGTGGTGGGCCCTGAGACGCGCGGCGCGCTGAACGGCAGCGACGCTCCGGTCTCCGGCGGCGGGACGTCTGCTCCTGCCCCGGCGAAGTCCGCGATCAGTTCGCAGCAGGCGATCGTCGATGCCGCGCGCAGCCAGATCGGTGCCTCCTACTCGTGGGGGACCTCCAAGCCGGGCGTCAGCTTCGACTGCTCGGGTCTGAGCTCTTACGCGTACGAGCAGGCCGGTATCGACCTGCCCCGTACCTCGTCTCAGCAGGTGGCGGCTGGAACCACGATCTCGAAGTCCGAGGCCCAGCCCGGTGACCTCGTGGTGTGGCCTGGCCACCTCGGGATCTACGCCGGTGGCGACACGGTCATCGACGCGGGACGCAGCCCGGGTGCCGTCACGGAGCGGACTATCTGGGGTTCGCCGACCTTCGTCACCTTCCGCTGATCGCACGCCACAACGCCAGCGCAGAGGGAGCCCCGACCAACGGTTGGGGCTCCCTCTGCGTGTAGACGCAGCGTCGTCAGCTGATCGAGGCCAGCAGCTCAGCGCAGGCCTGCTCGCAGCGACGGCAGGTGTCGGCGCAGACCTTGCAGTGCTCGTGCATGCCGGCGTGCTTCTCGCACTCCTCGGCGCAGGACCGGCACGCTGCCTGACACGCCTCGAGTAGAGCACGGTTGAGGGCGATGTTCTCGCCCGTCTGACGGGACAGGACGCGTCCGGTGGCTTCGCAGACGTCGGCGCAGTCCTGGTTCCGGCGGATGCACTGGGTCAACTCCGCCACCATGTCCTCGGCCAAGCAGGCGTCCGCGCAGGCTGTGCAGGTCTGGGCGCACTCGAAGCAGGCCTCGATGCATGCGGCGAGCTTCTGCTGGTCGATGGTGCCGAGGTCCTTCGGGTAGGTCTGAAGCATTGAGGCGACGTGATGGGTCATGGTGATGCTCCTTTTCGCTCCGAACGGACCGGCGGATACCGACCCGCTCCGCCGACGATAGTCAGGGCACCCCGAAAGACGGAAGCGAGTAGACCGTCCGTTTCGGAGGCAGTGCGGATCGACTGGTCAGCGCTGTGCTCAAGAAGTCCAGATCTGGCCTTGAGGAGATCTTGACCTGGGAACCATAGGCTGGCGCAAAGTGTCCTCTGACTAGGAGAGATTATGCGTTCTCGTCGTTCCTTCGGTCGTCTCGCGGCCGTCGTTTTCACCGGTGCGATTGTGTTTGCCGGCTGCGCCGACAGCGGGTCTGACGGCGGTCAGACGTCGGGTGGGTCCGAGGCATCGGAGGCGTCCGATGGTGGTGGCCACGGGGGTATGGAGCACCCGATGGATGGCGGCCCTGCGCCCGAAGGTATGGCAGCTGCGGAGGATCCCGAGTTCCCAGTCGGCACGGAGGTGACGCTCACGGCGGACCACATGGAGGGTATGGAGGGTGCGACGGCGACGATCTCCGGTGCCTTCGACACCACGACCTACTCGGTCAGCTTCACCCCGACCGATGGCGGCGAGCCGGTCACTGACCACAAGTGGGTCGTTCACCAAGAGCTTGAGAACCCGGGCGAGGCACCGCTGGCGGAGGGCACGGAGGTGGTCATCACCGCTGATCACATGGCGGGTATGGAGGGTGCTGAAGCCACCATCGACAGTGCCACCGAGGAGACTGTGTACATGGTCGACTACGAGGCCGACGGGATGATGATGACGAACCATAAGTGGGTCGTCGAGAGCGAGATCGAGCCTGCGTGATGACCACCCCGTCGAGCCCTCGAGGTGCAGTCGCTTCCTCCGGGGATGGCTCCCGTCGTCGCACTGTGCGGCTGCCCCGACGATCGGTCTTGATCGGTGCCGGTCTGTTCCCGCTCGTGGTCGCCGGCTGCGGCACCGTCGGGTCCGAGCCCGCATCCATCGCGGGTGATCAGGAGCTGCTCCAGGACCATGGCTTCGCCGACGCCGACGCGCACGAGATCATCGACCGGCTCGAGGCGCTCCCGGTGGCCGAGCGACCGCAGAACCTGATCGCCAGCGTCACTGCGACGTCTCTTCAGCTCCAGGACGATGCAGGGCGGGAGGCCGAGCTGCCTCTTCCGCAGGATCAGTTCTACCTGTCGGTGGCCCCGTTCGTGGAGACCACCCACGAGTGCGCCTTCCACAGTCTGACGACGTGCCGCGGGGAGCTCCGCAGCCGCGAGCTCACTGTGAGCGTGGTCGACAGCAGCTCGGGCGAGATCCTCGAGGAGGGCACTCGCACCACTCACGACAACGGGTTCATCGGTTTCTGGCTGCCGCGCGGGGCCACAGCGGAGCTCACGTGCACTCTCGAGGGCTACACGGGGTCCGCGTCCATCTCGACCCAGGCGGAGGATGATCTGACGTGTCTGACCAGTCTCCAACTGACGTGATCGGACGAAGCCTCCGCACCGCACTTCGACGCCCCGTCACCGACCCATTCATGAGGAGCGGGGCTCGGGTCGGCCCGAGTCGGCGGACCACACTTCTGAGCGGCGGTCTATTCGTCCTTGCTCCCCTACTTGCGGCGTGCAGCAGTTCTTCGGATGCCGCGAGCGAGGCGAACGCCGGGTACGTCTCCGGTGACGGGGTCGTCGTGGAGATCCCCCCTGAGGGCCGCGCCGCTTCTCTGGAGATCCGGGGAACGACGTACGGCGGTGACGACTTCGACTCCACGGCGCTGCGCGGTGCACCGTTGGTGATCAACGTCTGGTACGCCTCGTGCCCGCCGTGCCGTGTCGAAGCACCAGCACTGAAGGCCGTGCACTCCGAATATGGTTCACAGGGCGTGGAGTTCGTGGGCGTCAACACCCGCGACAAGGCCGGACCGGCCGCCGCATTCGAGAAGACCTTCGGCATCACCTATCCCTCCATCCCGGACCCCGATGGGGTCGTGATCACGTCGATGGACGGCAGCGTCTCACCCAACGCGGTCCCCACGACATTGATCCTCGATGCTGAAGGACGAGTAGCCGCCCGGATCACGGGCGCAGCCGACCAGAGCACTCTCGAGAGCCTTTTGGATGCCGTGCTGGCGGAGGGTGCCTGATGGGTGAACTCTTCGCCACCACCGTGCTGAGCGGACCCCTGGCCGCAGCCCTGCTGCTGTCGACAGTTGCTGGTCTGGTCGCGTTCCTCTCACCGTGCGTGCTCCCGGTGGTCCCCGGCTACCTGGGATACATCACCGGCCTCACCGGACCGGGCACCGGGCCGCGTAGCAACAGTGATCCGGGCGAGCGTCCGTGGCGCCTGGTCGCCGGCGCGGTGCTGTTCGTGGCTGGATTCACTGCGGTGTTCCTGGTCATCGGCGGCTTCGTCGGCGCCCTCGGGTCATTGATGGTCCAGTACACCAGCGCGATCAATCGGATCTCCGGGGTGCTGGTGATCCTCATGGGACTGGTGTTCGTGGGAATCTTCCCCCGTCTCTCCGGTGAGAAACGGATCCGGAAGCGCCCCGATGCCGGACTCGCCGGCGCACCCCTGCTCGGGATCACGTTCGGCTTCTCCTGGACTCCGTGCATCGGCCCAACGTTCGCCGCGGTCGCCGCGCTCAGTCTCGGGGAGGCCTCCGCGAGCCGCGGCGCACTCCTCGCGTTCGGCTACGCGATCGGGCTCGGGATCCCGTTCATCCTCTTCGCCCTCGTGTTCCGGCGCGCCCTCGGCATCTCCAAAATGCTGTCCCGGCATCGCCGCACGCTCCAGATCGTCGGTGGCTCCGTGCTCATCGCCATCGGACTCCTGCTGGTCACCGGCGTGTGGGAGCAGTGGATGGCTCTCCTGCAGGTGCGGATCGGCAACTTCACTACGATCGTCTGAGGGGTGCGTTCCGCCGTGCGCGGCGGGCTCAGCGGTCAGCGGTCGCACGAGGAAGCCGAATGGTGAAGGTGGCTCCCTGTCCGGGCCCCTCACTGGCTGCGGCCATGGTCCCGCCGTGCGCATCGACGAGGGCGCGGCTGATCGTCAGGCCGATGCCTGAGCCGGAGTTGTCACGGGTGCGGGAGCTGTCGGCGCGGAAGAACCGTTCGAACAGGCGTGACCGGTCCTCATTGGTGAAGCCTTCGCCGTCGTCCGCTACCGTGATCTCCACCGTGCTGCCGTGGGTGGCTGCCGAGACCGTGACGGTGCCTCCGGGGGAAGTGTGCCGTAGAGCGTTGCTCAGCAGGTTTCCGAGGACTTGGGCGAGGCGGTCCGGGTCCGCGTGGATCGTCACGGAGTGGGGCAGGGCCGTTTCTCGTCGTAGTGCCACGCCCGCTGTCTCGAACCGTTCATCCCATGCCGGGAGTATCGACTCCAGCAGGTCGTCGACGGTGAGGGGGTGCAGCTGTACCGGGAGCTGGCCCTCCTCGGCCCGGGACACTTCACTGATGTCGTCAGCCAGCCGCGAAAGTCGCATGGTCTGGCTGGCGAGGATGGGCATGGCTGTCTCCGGCTCGATGACGCCATCGGCCATCGCCTCGTGATGTGCCGAGAGGGTGGCGATGGGGGTGCGCAGCTCATGGGCGAGGTCGGAGAGCAGTTGGCGTCGGGTCTCCTCGACGGCGTCCAGGCGCGCTGCCATGTCGTTGAGCGTGGCGGCCAGGGAGTCGAGTTCGGTCCCGGCTCCGACGGAGGGCACGCGCGTGGAGTAGTGGCCGCGGGACAGTTCATCGACAGCCGAGGTGAGGCCGTGAAGCGTCTGGCGGAGTCGTCGTGCCAGGTTCCAGGTGACCAGGCCGGCGGCCAGGAGGGAGACCACCAGTCCGACCCCGAGGGCAAGTGCGAGCGCGTCACGGTAGGCGCGTTCGATGTGGACGAGCTCGTCGCTGCCCACCGGGAGATCGGTCTGGAGCAGGTGGTAGTGGAAGACGGCGGGCCCGATGATCACCGTCAGCACCGTGATGGTGAGCGCGCCGGCGAGCAGCACGATGAGCTGGCCGATCATCAGGCGCGAGGCCAAGCTGGTGCCAGGGCGAACCGTTCGCACAGAGGTACCCGGTGCGGTCACGAGCTCATCCCTTCCCCATCCGGTACCCGATACCGCGCACCGTGGTGACGAACCGTGCAGACTCAGCCGTCTCGTCGAGTTTTCGTCGGAGGTTGGCGATGTGCACATCGACGAGATGGTCATCTCCGATCCAGCTGTCTCCCCAGACGGCCTCCATCAGCTGTCTGCGACTGAAGGCCTGGCCAGGACTGAGCGCCAGGGTCATCAGGAGTCCCCTCTCGGTGGGGGTCAGCGGAAGTGGCCGGCTGGCGAGTCGCACCTCCTGGGCGGCTGTGTCGATCTCGAGCTCTCCGTACGTGCGCACTGTGTCCGAGGATGCCGTCACGGAATCGGCGCGGGGCCTGCGCAATACGGCCTGGACCCGAGCGACGAGTTCACGCACGCTGAACGGCTTGGTGAGGTAGTCATCCGCCCCCACCGACAGTCCGACAAGGCGATCCACCTCCTCGGACCGTGCCGTCGTGATGAGCACGTAGCAGTCGGAGAAGGCTCGGATCCTGCGCATCACCTCCAGACCGTCGAGCCCGGGCAGGCCGAGATCGAGGATGATCACGTCCGGCGACAGAGTGCGGGCTGCCTCCACCGCCTCGGGACCGCTTCGCGCGCTCGCAGTCGCGTAGCCGGCCTTCACGAGATACGCCTGGACCACGTCCGACAGCGCGGCTTCGTCCTCGACGACGAGAATCATCGCCGCTGCACGATCCGTTTCACTCCTCATGGCTCCAGTCTGGTCCCTGATCCTGGAGATCGCGTGTCTACGGAGGTGCAGGCGGACTATCTGGACCAGATCTTGAGGAACTCTCGATGAGAACTTCGCCCGCCCCGGGGGAACCTGATGTGGACCGTGCCGCGGACGAACTCGACCCACCAGGGAGCTGCTCGATGATGCCTACCGATGCGATGTCGTGGCTGATGTGGGTGATGGTCGCCGGTCTGCTCGCTCTTCTCTGGGCCTCGGCACTGCTGCTGGCATGCACTGTGCTGCCAGGGCGCCCCCGACGCGCGCGGGACGAGAACGAGGCGATCGGAGAACTCTCACTGCGCCTCGCTCGAGGCGAAATCACGGCCGACGAGTTCGAACTACAGCGACAACTGGTCCTGAAGGCCTTTCGGCCTTGACGCCGCCCCCTCACTCCAGAAGGACTGCACCTGTGAAGAGCTTTCCCCGCCGCACCGTGTTCACCGGAGGTCTCGGCGCGGCAGCGCTGACGCTCGCGGCATGTGGTAACCGCACCACCCCGACTGAGGCGGGGACCTTCGCACCGCCTCCAGCCCTGACTCCGAAGGCCGGTCAGAACGTCATCACCCAGACCCTCACCGCGGCGCCGACGACCGTGGATCTTGGAGGGAAGACGGTCTCGACCTGGGCATACGGCGAGAGCCTCCCCGGGCCGCTGATCCGCGCCACAGCTGGCGACCTGCTGCGCATCACGCTCGAGAACCGCCTGCCCGAGACCTCCACGATCCACTGGCACGGAATCCGACTGCACAATGCGGCCGACGGGGTGCCGGGGATGACGCAGGATCCGGTCGAGCCGAACACCTCCTACACCTACGAATTCGTCGCCCCCGACCCCGGCACGTACTTCCTCCACTCCCATGTCGGCCTGCAGCTCGACCGCGGGCTCTACGCCCCACTGATCATCGATGACCCCGACGAACCCGGAGACTACGACGCGGAATGGATCGTGACCCTCGATGACTGGATCGATGGGGCGGGGCAGACTCCCGATGAGGTGCTGGCTGCGCTGACCGGTACCAGTCCCTCGGATTCCGGAGGCATGGACCACGGCGACATGCCCATGGGCGACGACCCCGCCGACGGGGGATCCAGAGGCATGGACCACGGCGACATGCCCATGGGCGAGGAGCCCTGGGGCGATGCCGGCGACGTGACCTACCCCCACTTCCTCCTCAACGGCCGGGTTCCCGAAGCGCCGGAGATCTGCGAGGCGAAGCCCGGCCAGCGTGTTCGCATCCGTCTGATCAACGCCTCCGCCGACACCATCTTCGCCCTCGCACTCGGAGACCACGATCTCTTGGTCACCCACTCGGACGGATTCGCCGTCGAACCGGTCGCCGCCAAGGCGCTCTATCTCGGAATGGGTGAACGGTACGACGTGGCGGTCACCGTAAAGGACGGCATGTTCCCTCTGGTGGCGCGTCCCGTCGGGAAGACCAGCGGCGGCCAAGGGCTCGCCGTGCTGAGGACCGGTGCCGGGAAAGCGCCCGCCGCGGACGTCCAGGTCCGGGAGCTCGACGGGGAGGTGCTCATCGGATCCACGCTGGAACCGGCCGAGACCGCGCGACTCGAGGACCGCCCGGTTGACAGCGAGCTCGAACTCGCGTTCCAAGGCTCGATGCAGCCCTACCAGTGGGCCATCAACGGCGCCCCCTACGGGCAGCACACTCCACTCAGTATCCGCGAGGGACAGCGGGTGCGGATCATCGCGACCAACCAGACGATGATGAGCCACCCCTTACACATACACGGCCACACCTTCGCCCTGCCCTCCGGTCTTCGCAAGGACACCGTGATGATGGCACCCATGGAATCGTTCGCCCTCGACTTCGATGCGGACAATCCAGGCCGGTGGGCAGCGCACTGCCACAACGCGTACCACCAGGAAGTCGGCATGATGACAGGGATCGACTACGCGACCTGACGTCGTACGGCCACGCCCCCGAGGGCGTCACGGTGAGGCCGGTTGCGTCACTGCGCTCGATTCGACCGTCCTTCACCTCATCGTCCGAGACGTTCACGACCAGACGTGTGCCAGCCACCAACCTGCTGATCGGAGGCCCCGCACGGAGCGCATCTCCCCGTTGTCCCCTGCCAGAGCAGACTCTCCAACCCTGCTCGGGCGCCTCATGCGCCGGATGGTTTCGCGCGCCGGACAGGCAGCCGTAACGCTTGCATGCTACCCGGCGGGGGTATAGCCTTCCTTTTGAGTCCATACCCCCTGGGGGTATCCGCTGAGAAGGAGCACAATCATGACGACGACGCACGAGTACCAAGTGACGGGAATGACCTGTGGGCATTGCGAGATGTCCGTCCGCGAGGAGGTCGGCGAGCTCTCCGGGGTGACTGACATTCAGGTCAGCGCCCAGACGGGCCGCCTCGTCGTCACGTCCGAGGAGCCCCTCAATGACGCAACGGTCCTCGCCGCGGTCGAAGTGGCCGGCTACTCGGCGGTCAAGGCCCGATGAATGCCGCGGGACGACTGATCGCCTACGGCGCCGCTGTCGCAGTGACCTTCGGCGGCGCCTTCGTCGCGGCCGGCGCCGTCGTCCCGGACCGGGTCGTCGAGCGATGGGCCACACAGGCAGCCGACACATCGCACGATGAGGCCAGCCACGAGGCCGCAGGCACCCTGCCCGCGGTCTCACCACAAAAGGGAGTCTCGATGTCCTCGCAGGGCTACGTGCTGTCCGAAGTCTCCGCTCCGCAGTCCACCGAGGAGTCCGGTGAACTCGTCTACACGATTACCGGGCCCGACGGGAGCCCCGTCACGGAGTATCAGGAGGCCCACGAGAAGCAGATGCACCTGATCGTGGTCCGCACCGACGGCACCCAGTACCGCCATGTGCACCCGGAGCTGGACCCGTCCACCGGAAGCTGGTCCCTACCCTGGCAGTGGGAGGAGGCCGGCACGTACAAGATCTATGCCGACTTCGCCCCCACCGGCGACGGCGAGGACACCCTGACGCTGTCTCGAACCGTTGACGTTGCCGGCGAACTCACGCCGGTCACCGACCGTCCCCTCTCCGCGAAGGACGAGGTGGACGGGTTCGAGGTGACTCTGGACGGGGACCTGACTGCCGGGACCTCCAGCGACCTCACGCTGAGCGTCACCCAGGACGGCGCTCCGGTGACCACCTTGGAGCCCTACCTCGGTGCCTTCGGCCATCTCGTCGCCCTGCGCGAGGGCGATATGGAGTACCTCCACGTCCACGCCGAGGGCGAGGACCCGTCTGCTGGAGAGACCTCCGGCCCGGAGGTCTCCTTCATGGCGGAGGCACCCACGGCCGGCCACTACTACCTCTACCTGGACTTCCAGATCGATGGCGAGGTGCACACCGCGCGGTTCGTCGTCGAGGCGGAGCAGGGCACCGAGAACGAGAGCGCCGATGCGCACCCAGAGGGTCACTGACCCCATGGGGCCGGATCGACCGTCTCAACAGATCGGAAAGGACCTGCAGTGAACCCCGAAACACCGCTCATCGCGGAAGCCGGCATCGAGCTGGAGATCGGCGGCATGACGTGCGCATCCTGCGCGAACCGGATCGAGCGGAAACTCAACAAGCTCGACGGCATCACCGCGACCGTCAACTACGCCACCGAGAAAGCCAAGGTGACGGCCCCAGAGGGCTACGATCCGCAGCTGCTCGTCAGTGAAGTCGAAAAGACCGGATACACCGCCGCACTGCCCAAGCCCGCCACCCGCAAGGACTCAGCGAACACGCCTGGGGACGATCAGGAGAGCTCCGACCCGGAGCTCACCTCCCTGCGCCACCGGCTGATCGGTGCGGTCGTGCTGACCGTCCCGGTCATCGCGATGGCGATGATCCCCGCCCTTCAGTTCACCTACTGGCAGTGGCTCTCGCTGGCGCTTGCGGCCCCGGTCATCGTGTGGGGCGCCTGGCCGTTCCACAAGGCGGCCTGGACGAACCTCAAGCACGGCGCAGCCACGATGGACACGCTCATCTCGATGGGCACCTCTGCTGCCCTGCTGTGGTCCCTGTACGCACTGTTCTTCGGAACCGCCGGCACCCCAGGCATGACTCACCCCTTCGAGCTGACGATCGCGCCCTCCGACGGGGCAGCGAACATCTACCTCGAGGTCGGTGCGGGTGTCACGATGTTCATCCTGGCCGGCCGCTACTTCGAGAAGCGCTCCAAGCGCCAGGCCGGCGCCGCCTTGCGCGCCCTGCTCGAGCTCGGTGCGAAAGAAGTCTCCGTGCTGCGCGGAGGCCAGGAGCAGAAGATCGCCATCGACGACCTCGTAGAGGGTGACGACTTCATCGTCCGCCCTGGCGAGAAGATCGCCACCGACGGCACCGTCGTCTCCGGCACCTCTGCGGTCGACGCCTCCATGCTCACCGGGGAGTCGGTCCCCGTCGAGGTGGGTGAGGGGGGCGCCGTCACCGGTGCCACCGTCAACGCCGGCGGGCGGCTCGTGGTCCGTGCTACGCGCATCGGCTCCGACACCCAGCTGGCCCAGATGGCCAAGCTCGTCGAGGACGCCCAGACCGGCAAGGCCGAGGTCCAACGCCTGGCCGACCGCATCTCGGGGATCTTCGTGCCGATCGTCATCCTGGTCGCCGCGCTCACCCTCGGGGCGTGGCTCGGCGCCGGGTTCCCCGTCACCGCGGCCTTCACCGCCGCCGTCGCCGTGCTCGTGATCGCCTGCCCCTGCGCGCTGGGTCTGGCGACTCCGACCGCGCTATTGGTGGGCACCGGCCGCGGAGCCCAGATGGGTGTTCTGCTCAAGGGCCCCGAGGTGCTCGAGTCCACCCGCAAGGTCGACACCGTGGTGCTGGACAAGACCGGTACCGTCACCACCGGCAAGATGACCCTCACCGATGTCGTCACCGATGAAGGCACCGATCGCGCCGAGCTGCTGCGCCTGGCCGGCGCCGTCGAGGACTTCTCCGAGCACCCGATCGCCCAAGCGATCGCCAAGGGCGCCACCCAGGAGGTCGGCGAACTCCCGACACTCTCGGACTTCACCAACGTCGAAGGTAAGGGTGTGCGCGGCACAGTCGAAGGACGGGCTGTCGTCGTCGGCCGAGAGAGCCTCCTCGCCGAGACGCAGATGGCGCTGAGCCCCGCGGTCGCCGCTGCCAAGGCGGAGGCCGAGGAACAGGGCAAGACCGTCGTCGCCATCGGCTGGGACGGAATCGCCCGGGGAATCCTGGTGGTCGCTGACACGGTCAAGCCCACCAGCGCTGAGGCCGTCGCCGCGATGAAGGCGCTGGGTCTGACCCCGGTCCTGCTGACCGGCGACAACGAGGCCGTGGCCCGCCAGATCGCTGCCGAGGTAGGCATCGCCGAGGTCATCGCCGAGGTGCTGCCGTCGGAGAAGGTCGATGTGGTCTCCCGCCTCCAGCGCGAGGGCCGCACCGTCGCAATGGTGGGCGACGGCGTCAATGACGCCCCCGCCCTCGCCCAGGCCGACCTGGGACTGGCGATGGGCACCGGCACCGACGTCGCGATCGAGGCCAGCGACATCACCCTGGTGCGAGGTGACCTCCGCAGCGCCGTCGATGCCATCCGCCTGTCCCGCAAGACCCTCGGCACGATCAAGACCAACCTGTTCTGGGCGTTCGCCTACAACACGGCCGCGATCCCCATCGCCGCGCTCGGCATGCTCAACCCCATGCTCGCCGGCGCCGCGATGGCCTTTTCCAGTGTGTTCGTCGTGGGCAACAGTCTGCGCCTGCGCGGCTTCACCTCCATCGCGAAGCACTGACCCCTCCGCAAGAAACCCTATGGAAGGAACCCCATGAACGACACGACCGACCAGACCTCCAGCTGCTGCGGCCACACCTCCCACTCCTCCGTGGAGTCCGAGGGGCGCCCGAACCTGATGGGCGCCGCGGAGGACGACATGGCCACCTGTCCGGTGATGGAGGGCAGGCCCGTCGTCAAGAGCACCGCCGAGGCCGCGGGCTTGTTCCGCGACTACGAGGGCACCCGCTACTGGCTGTGCTGCGCCGGCTGCGGCCCGCTGTTCGACGCCGACCCGAAGAAGTACGTCGCCGCCTGAGGACCACCGCTCAGCGGGAGGGGGCCACTGTCAGGCAGTGCGCCCCCTCCCCCATATAGATCGGAGCTCGGCAATGCCCGACACGACGCACGTTCTCGTCATCGGTGCAGGAGCTGCGGGGTCGGCCGCAGTCCGGGAGCTTGCTCAGCACGAGGGGATCACCACAACCGCCGATTCGGGGCTACGCGCGCCGTCTCTACCTCTCCCCTCCTTCTCACCCACGACCGAGCAGGTCGGCTCGTCGGAGTCAGCGGCCTGGATGCCGCCGCCGACGTCATGGCTCTGGTGCCGCGCCTCAACTCCTCGATCACGCCGATGCTGACAGCGGAATCCAACTCCTCGACATATACCCCCTAGGGGTATATGGTCGGGTGCATGAACGCTGGCAACCACCCACCCCGTCACGACCACGGAGGACCCGGCATGCAGCACTCTCATCCTTCTCCCACACCTCAGGGCGCCCACACCGGTATTGCTGAGCACGACGCACCCGACGCGCATCACGACCACGGAACTCACGGAGACCACGAGGACCACTCGGGACACGAGGGCCACTCAGCGCACGGCGGTCACGCCGGTCACGGGGACCACGTCGGGCAGTTCCGGCGGCTGTTCTGGATCAACCTGATCATCGCGGTTCCGGTTGTCGTGTTCTCGCCGATGTTCGCGATGCTGCTCGGGTACAGCATTCCCGATGTCCCCGGCGCGATGGGGATCGCCCCGATCCTCGGCACCGTCATGTACGTCTGGGGCGGCCGCCCGTTCCTCACCGGCGCCGTCTCCGAGATCCGCTCGCGCCAGCCCGGGATGATGCTCCTGATCGGGCTCGCGATCACGGTCGCGTTCATCGCCTCCTGGGGGGCGACCCTCGGGATCCTCGACCGCCAGCTCGAGTTCTGGTGGGAGCTCGCCCTGCTGATCGTGATCATGCTGCTGGGCCATTGGGTCGAGATGCGCTCCCTCGCCCAGACCACCTCCGCGCTCGACTCCCTGGCCGCACTACTCCCGGACATGGCAGAACGCATCGAAGGCGACGAGCTCGTGAGCATCTCGCCCACCGAGCTGCAGCGAGGCGACCTCGTCCTCGTCCGCCCCGGGGCGAGCGTCCCGGCTGACGGCACGATCCGCGAAGGCCGCGCCGACGTGGACGAGTCCATGGTCACCGGCGAGTCCCGCCCCGTGACGCGCTCCACCGGAGACTCCGTCGTGGCGGGCACCGTCGCCACCGACTCCAGCCTCCGCATCGAAGTCACCGCCACCGGCGACGACACCGCCCTCGCCGGAATCCAGCGCCTGGTCACCGAGGCGCAGAACTCCACCTCCCGGGCACAGCGCATCGCAGACAAAGCTGCGGCGTGGCTCTTCTGGTTCGCTCTCGGCGCCGCCGTGATCACCGCGATCACCTGGTCACTGCTCGGCATGCCCGATGATGCCGTCGTTCGCACGGTGACCGTCCTGGTCATCGCCTGCCCCCACGCGCTGGGGCTCGCGATCCCGCTGGTCGTCTCGATCGCCACCGAGCGGGCCGCCCGCGGCGGCGTCCTGGTGAAGGACCGCCTGGCCCTGGAAGCAATGCGCACCGTCGACGCCGTCCTGTTCGACAAGACCGGCACCCTCACCAAGGGCGAGCCCGTCCTCGCCGAGATCATCACCCGCGGCGCGGACAAGACCGAGGTGCTGGCCCTGGCAGCTGCCGCCGAGGCGGAGAGCGAGCACCCGCTCGCCCGCGCCATCGTCGCCAAGGCACAGACCGAAGGAGCCCAGATCCCTGCGGGCTCAGACATCAGCTCCACTCCGGCACTCGGCGTGAGTGCCCAGGTGGACGGGCACGAGATCCGCGTGGGCGGTCCCCGCCTGCTCGAGGAGACCGGAGTGAGCGAAGTCGACGAGGCCGAGGCCTGGCGCCAGGAGGGCGCGATCATCCTCCACGTCCTCTGTGACGGCGAGGTGATCGGCGGTCTCAAGCTCCACGACGAGGTACGCCCCGAATCTCGCGACGCCGTCGATGCCCTGCACAGCTTGGGCGTCGAGGTCGTCATGATCACCGGTGACGCCGAGGCGGTCGCGAACAGCGTCGGCAAGGAGCTCGGCATCGACCGGGTCTTCGCCGGGGTGCGACCCGAGGACAAGTCCTCGAAGGTCGCCCAGCTCCAGAAGGAGGGCAAGAAGGTCGCGATGGTCGGCGACGGCGTCAACGACGCCCCTGCCCTCGCCCAGGCCGATGTCGGCATCGCCATCGGTGCCGGCACCGACGTCGCGATCGCCTCCGCCGGGGTCGTGCTCGCCAGCTCCGATCCACGCTCGGTGCTCTCAGTCATCGAGCTATCCCGCGCCGCCTACCGAAAGATGAAGCAGAACCTCTGGTGGGCAGCCGGCTACAACCTGATCTCCGTGCCGCTCGCGGCGGGGATCCTCGCCCCGATCGGGTTCGTGCTGCCGATGTCCGTCGGCGCGATCCTCATGTCCCTGTCCACCATCGTCGTCGCCCTGAACGCCCAGCTCCTGCGACGCCTCGACCTTCGCCCGGAGGCGACCGTCGCGGCCGTCCGAGCTCGCCACTGACCCTCCCTCACCGAATGGAATCACTCATGAGCACTGCACCTGACCCCACCGAGGAACAGGCCTGCCACAGCGGACCCCACGGCTACATCCAGGACAAACCCCGCTACCTCAACCGCCTCAAGCGCATCGAAGGCCAAGCCCGCGGGATTTCTCGGATGGTCGACGAGGAGGTCTACTGCATCGACATCCTCACCCAGATCTCTGCCCTGAACAGCGCACTCGAGAATGTAGCGCTGGGACTGCTCGACGACCACCTCCGTCACTGCGTCCTCGACGCCGCCCGGGAAGGCGGAGAAGCAGCCGAGATCAAACTGAAGGAGGCCTCCGACGCGGTACGGCGCCTCGTCAAGGCGTGACGCGTTCCCGGGGACCGCTTGCTCTCTCTCGTAGGCGGGCCGCGGTGCGGTTACAGTCCGATCTTGCCGGCTGTGGAGTCTTCGAGGGCGCTGGCGGGGCGCACGTACCGTGCGAGTGAGTCCAGTCGACGGTGTCTGGTAGTGCGGGAGATGGTCATCGGGTCGACGCCCGCCGCTGCGGCGGATGTCGCGTGTCCGGCGCGCAGCGAGTGTCCCGAGACCCAGGTCTGGGCGACTCCTGCGATGTGGGCGTAGTCCTTCTCGTTGATGTTGGCTGCTGCGGCGCGGGCCTGGATGATGCGGGCGATCGAGCGGTCCGACAGTGCGGTGTCGCCGATACGGGAGTGGTTGTAGATCCGAGAGAACAGCGGACTCCCAACCCCCAACTTCCTACCGCTAGCTTCGAACCATGCTTCGAGTGCGAGGACCGGGCACGTCTCGGAGTGGGCCCCGAGTGGGATGCCGATGAGGTCTCCTCTCCCGGTCTGGTCGGTCTTCGAGCGGCGGATCTGCAGCAGCAGGCCGGCGTCCTGGCGGGCAATGTCGTTCGTGGTGAGGGCTGCGAGCTCGCGGCGGCGCAGTGCGGCGGCGAGCCCGAGCAGCAGGATCACACGATCTCGTGTGCCGGTCGCGGTCTCGAGGTCGTCCATCGCGTCGATGATCTGACGCATCAGGGCGGTCGTCAGAGGAGTCGCCCGGCGGGATGGTGCGGTCCCCAGGGCTCTGCCGACGGAGCGGAGTGCCTGTCGGACTCCGTGGTGGGCGGTGGGGTCGTCGAGACCTTTGTCGAGGTGGGCCGCGGAGATGGCCGCGACGTCTCGCGAGATCGTCGAGTGGGCGACCTGTTCGGCGCGGTGTGCGATGTAGGACGCGACGACCTCCGGACCTGTGGGGATGCTCGGGTAGCCCCGCACCCGGCACCAGGCCGTGAAGGTGTGCATGGCGGAGGCGTAGGAGCGTCGCGTCTCGGCGGAGCGGCTGCTGGCGAGGAGGGCGCCGACACTCTGTGCGTCCTCGAGCGTGACGGGGGTGGGCGGTGCCTTCCATGCGTCGAGGGCTCTGCTCATGTGGGCTCCTTGGATGGCTCGAGAGCTCAGGGGGCTCCCGTGGTGCCCGGTAGCGGGCGTCAGACTGCGCTCTCATTCTCCTGGCTGGAGACCCAGTCGTTGACGTTGGAGACGCGGTAGCGGACGCGGCCGCCGAGCTTGACGTAGGCGGGGCCCAAGCCGAGGCTGCGCCAGTTGGCGAGGGTTCCGGCGGAGAGGCCGAGGACGTCGGCGACTTCGTAGGCGGTCATCAGTTCGTCGAGCGTGACGACATCGCGGGGTGCGGGCTTGCGGGGCATCGTGTCCTCCGGATTCGAGCGGGGCCGCGGTCCGGCCCTTGTGCTCCGCAACAGTGGGCGGGGGCTCACGGAACCTGTCGCGGAGGTAACGGCGCACGCAGGCGGGCTCACTGTGCGTCACGCGATGTGCTCCTGGTCTGACCTGCTCGTGAACCCGAACGAGTGGCTCGATACGGCCACGCCGGGGACGCACGCGACGTCCGTGCAGGAGGTGCAGAGGGCGACGAGGGCTCGGACCGCGTTGACCTTCGCTGGGCTGGGGAGTTCGTCGGAGGGTCTTTGGTCGAGGACGCGGTGACCGTAGGCTGATGGGGTCGGCGAGAGGAGGTGGGTGCATGTCTCGCGCCGCGACCACCAGGCTGGAACCTGGAGAGCACAGCATCGACCGGGCTCAGGTGTTCCCGTACCGCGACGGCTTCGCCATCCGATGGTCGATTCGGCTTCATAGCGGGAGGCTCATGCGCCCGCTCACGCAAGGGCCGACCAAGGGCAAGGTGAGGGCTCGAGCGAGGGCGAGGGCTGCAGACCTGCTGAGCAGTTCCAGCGACGGCCGGTGGAAGGGCACCAGCGACACCCTCGACTATCTGGACAAGGTCACTCTCCCGGCCATCCGTGCCGAGCGACTGGCCGATACGACGACCAGGCGCTACGAGCTCGCATACCGGATTCTGCGCGGGGAGTGCGGCGACGAGGATTGCAAGCACGCTCATTCTTTGGCCGGTCTGTCGTTGCGGGAGGCGATGCGGCCTCGAGCCCTGATCTCGTGCCTGGAGGAGATCGGGAGGCTGCACGGTGCGGTCAACGCGAAGCATGCGAAGACGGTGGCGAAGAAGTATCTGGCGGCGCCGCTGCGCGTGGATGAGGTGATCGAGTACAACCCCCTGATCGAGCTGGATGTCGACCTGTCGGGGGCGAAGATGCCCGCGTACTCGCGGGGCGGTCGGGCGTTGACCGCGGAGCAGTACCGCGCGGCGATCGAGTATCTGCTGGCCGCGGATCCGGAGGACGTGGAGGCGCCGAAGCGTGGGCGGTGGACGCACGGGCAGCGGGTGGTCGAGCGGGCCGCGTGCATCGACATCGTGCTCGCGCAGGCGACGACGGGGCTACGGACCTCTGAGCTGTGCATGAGGCCCACGGAGGACTGCCGCGTGGACGATTCGGGCACGTTCATCGTTGAGTTGTCGCCGGAGGCCACGAAGACGCGGACGGGCCGCCCGGTCCCTGTCCTCGCCCCTGCGGTGAGCAAGCGGCTGGCGGCGAGGCTGGAGTCGGAGTCTCCGTGGCTGTTCCCGTCGCCGACGGACCCGGCCAAGCCGTGGGATCCACGCAACCGCGACAGGAAGCTCGCAGCGCTGTACAAGGAGCTGGCCGAGAAGCTGAACATCGAGATGTTCGAGAATGAGCGCGGGCACTCGTGGCGCACGACGAACAACACCCTGTTGTACGACGTGCTGCCGGAGGCGACCCGCACTCGGTTGTTCGGGCATACGGCAGCCGTGAATCGGCAGCGGTACACGGCGGTCACGAGCACGGAGGCGGTGGTCTCTGCGGCAGCCGCCATGTTCGAAAGTGACCGCTAGAGTGACCGCTAGCGGCGGGATTTGGCGGTCACATCCCGGAACCCCCGTGAAGCGTGTGGCTGCAAGTATCCGCTCACTGCCTGCGCATTCGTCGTCCGACCTGGGCATCTGCCCCTAGTCCGCACCGAGTCAGGGGGTCGCAGGTTCAAATCCTGTCAGCCCGACCATCGGCCTGGGCCGTGTCATCGTCTCCGGACGACGGCGCGGCTCAGGTCTTTTTTCGTCGGCCTGCCGTCGCGGGCCCCGGCACTTCGGGGATGTCGCTCTTCGCCCAGCCCGGACGCGGCTTCCGCTCGGAGTCATCCCGGGAGCGGTACAGGATGTACGGCCGGTTCAGGTAACCGAACGGGATGGTGAACGCGTGGACCAGGCGGGAGAACGGCCAGATCGCGAACAGCACCAGAGCTATCAGCACATGCAGCTGGAAGAACAACGGCGCCGACGCCATGAGGGACGCGTCCGGGTTCAGGGTCCAGAAGTTCCGGAACCAGATCGAGAGTCCCTCGCGGTAGTTGTAGGAGCTCTGGAGGTTGAACAGGGTCGCCAGGATCCCCAGCAGGATGGAGAGCCCCAGCAGGCCGAACATGATCTTGTCGCCGACCGGGGTCACGGTCCTCACACGGTCGTTGGTGGTGCGTCGCCAGGCGAGGATCATGATGCCCCCGGCGGTGACCGCCGAGGCGACGATCCCCATGCCGAAGGCCCCCCAGTGATACATCGACTCGGTGATACCGATCGCGTCGGTCCATCGCTGCGGGATCAGCAATCCCATCAGGTGTCCGAAGAAGACCGCGATGATGCCGTAATGGAACAGCGGCGAACCGAACCGGAGCAGCTTGGACTCGTAGAGCTGGCTGGATCTGCTGGTGACCGTGTACTGGTCCGTGCGGAAACGCCACACGTGCCCGAGGATGAAGATCGCCAGCACGAAGTAGGGCAGCACTATCCAGAGCAGGATGTCCAGCGTCGTGTCATCACTCATCGTCGGGGGCCTTTCGTCAGTTCGATCGGGACGGCACTCGCGGTGGCGTCGTGATCGCAGGAGGACGGGGCCGCCATGGTGTGAGTGGCGACCGCGGCGGCATCCTCTTCCTGCCCGTAGCCGTCCAGTCCCACGGTCTCGTCGTCCGGGCCCTCGGCCGCGAGACGCATCACGGCCTCGCGGTCGTCCACATCCAGCGGTGGCAGCGTCTCCGAGATGGCGTCGAGGACGCCGTGCCATGGTGAGTCGGTCTCCTGCAGGTGCAGTCGCAGCAGTTCCAGACCGGGCCGGTTGGTGCGCAGGATCTTCGCTCCGCGCTCCGCGTCGTACCCGGCGGCGAACTCGAGCACGGTGGGCAGGTGGTCGGGCAGCTCGTTGCTCCCGGCCTCGGCCCCCGCGGCGCGGAAATCCTGCTTGATCCGGACCAGTGCCATACCGCGGCGACGCGTATCGCCCTGGCTGAAGTAGGTCAGGTACAGGCAGCCGCGGCGTCGGGTGTCGAAGGTGTCTACATAGCGGGACTGCAGCTCGCGCAGCGGAAGTGCTTCGATCGCCTCGAGGCTGGCGAGCAGGCCGGATCCGGTCTGTTCGGGCAGGTCCTCGGCGAGCCGTCGGATGACGTCGACCTTTCCGAGCAGTTCGGCGTCGGGGTACCCGAGCAGCCAGGAGGCGCAGATCCAGGTGGCTCGCAGCTCCGCATCGGACAGACCGGAGGCATGCAGGGGATCTCGCTTCTGCGCCAGAGGCACCTCGGCGCCTCGGCGCTCGAGCACGCGGGAGAGCAGTCCCATCAGGCGGTCCCCCCCGTCGGTTCGGGGAACAGCCCCTGCGGAACACCCTTGCCGTCCCAGTTCAGCAGATTGACCCGACCCTCGCCGGGACTCGGCACATTGCCCTCCTCGCGCTTGCTCGCATATCCGGGCCCGGCCATGCCCGCCCCCTCGGCCTCCGCCGCCATCCCGGGCCCGCCCTCACTGTTCAGCGGGCAGTCGGTGCCGATGCCCTCGAGGTTGTGGGCGGACTCTCCGTGGCCTCGCGGGATGACGTAACGCTCGTCGTACTTGGCGATCGCGAGCAGTCGGTACATGTCCCGCATCGTCTCCCCCGTCATGGCGACGGCATTGGCGATGCCCTCCTTGGGTTCTCTGCCGAGATCCACATCGCGCATGTAGGAGCGCATCGCGGCCATCCGGTACAGGACGCGCTCCACGGTCGGGACATCGCCGGCGGTGAAGAGGTTCGCCAGGTATTCCACCGGGATCCTCAGCGTGTCGATCGCTGCGAACAGATTGTCGGCGTCCTCGGCGTCGAAGCCGCTGTCGGCCACGGAGTCCACCATCGGAGAGAGCGGCGGGATGTACCAGACCATGGGGAGGGTGCGGTATTCCGGGTGCAGGGGCAGTGCGACTTCGTACTCCTTGATCAGCTTGAAGATCGGGGAGTTCTGCGCCGCCAGGATCCAGTCATAGGAGATGCCGCCCTTCTCGGCCGCCGCCATCACCTCAGGGTCGTGCGGGTCGAGGATCAGATCCTTCTGGGCCGCGTAGAGGTCCTTCTCATCGGGTGTCGACGCTGCGTCGGTGACCCGATCGGCGTCATAGAGGACGAGGCCGATGTAGCGCAGCCGCCCGACGCACGTCTCGGCGCAGATGGTCGGTTCTCCGAGCTCGAGCCGGGGGTAGCAGAAGGTGCACTTCTCGGCCTTGCCGGTCTTGTGGTTGAAGTAGACCTTCTTGTACGGGCAGCCGGAGACGCACATCCGCCAGCCGCGGCAGTCGTCCTGGTCGACCAGCACGACGCCGTCCTCGCTGCGCTTGTAGATGGCGCCCGACGGACAGGCGGCCACACAGGTGGGGTTCATGCAGTGCTCGCAGATGCGCGGCAGGTAGAACATGAAGGTCTGGTCGAACTCGAGCTGGACCTTCTCCTCGATCCCGCGGATCATGGGGTCCTTGTCCTTGTTCGCGTACGTCCCACCGAGGTCATCATCCCAGTTGCCGGACCACTGGATGTCGATGGGCTTGCCGGTGAGCTGGGATTTCGGTGGTGCCGTGGGGATGTTCTTCTGGGCCGGGGCGTTGAGCAGGTTGTCGTACTCGTAGGTCCAGGGCTCGTAGTAGTCGTCGATATCGGGCAGCAGCGGGTTCGCGAACAGGGTCAGCAGCTTCTTCAGCCGGCCGCCGCCCTTCTGGCGGAGCTTGCCGCGTCTGTCCAGCTCCCAGCCGCCCTTCCACTTCTCCTGGTCCTCGTAGCCGCGGGGGTACCCTTGACCGGGCCGGGTCTCGACGTTGTTGAACCACATGTACTCGGTGCCATCGCGGTTGGTCCATGCCTGCTTGCAGGTCACGGAACAGGTATGGCAGCCGATGCACTTGTCCAGGTTCATCACCATGGACATCTGGGCCATGACGCGCATGTCGCTGCTCCTTCTCTGGTCCGGTGCTCAGTACTCGACGGGGGCGGTGCGTCTGCGGATCACGGTGACCTCGTCCCGTTGCGTGCCCGACGGACCGATGTAGTTGAATCCGTAGGACAGCTGGGCGTACCCGCCGATCAGGTGCGACGGCTTCAGCATGATCCGGGTCAGGGAGTTGTGGATGCCGCCGCGCTTCCCGTCCCGCTCGGTCAGAGGGACGCCGACGATCCTCTCCGGGGCGTGGTACATGAACGCGGTGCCCTTCGGCATCCGATGGCTGACGATCGCGCGCGCCGCCACGACGCCGTTGCGATTGACGGCCTCGATCCAGTCGTTGTCGGCGATCCCGACCGCCTCGGCGTCCTCGACGCTCATCCAGATGGTCTGCCCGCCGCGGGACAGGTTCGTCATCGGAGAGGTCTCGACGTAGGTGGTGTGGATCGACCATTTGCTGTGAGGGGTCAGGAACCGCACGCTGATCCCGGGTGAGGCGGCGTCGTGAGTGGTCTCTCCGATCCCCACCTCCCCGAACAGGGCCGTCATGCTCAGCGGCGGACGGAACACGGGCATCGCCTCACCGATCTCCAGCATCCAGTCGTGATCGAGGTAGAAATGCTGCCGCCCGGTCAGGGTGTGCCACGGCTTCATCCGCTCGACATTGATGGTGAACGGGCTGTAGCGACGCCCACCCGATTCCGACCCGGACCACTCCGGGCTGGTGATCACCGGCTGCGGTGACGCCTGGGTGTCCGAGAACTCGATCGTCCTGCCCTCGGCTTCGGCCGAGAGATCGTGCAGCGTGGTGCCCGTGCGCTTCTCCAGGGTCTTGAACCCCTCGGTCGCCATCTTCCCGTTCGTGGTGCCGGACAGCGCGAGGATGAACTCGGCGGCCTGCCGGTCGGTGCGCAGCAGCGGTTGCCCGGCGCCGACTCCGGAGCGCGCGGTCCCGTTGAGACCGCGCAGGCGTTCGACGTACTCGCCGACGTCGTAGGTCAGGCCCTTGGTGGTCATCCCCAGCGTCTCCAGCAGCGGGCCGGCGGAGGTGAACTTCTCGTGGATCGCCGTATAGTCGCGCTCCACCTCCATGAAGCTCGGCATGGTCCTGCCCGGCACCGGCTCGCACTCGCCCGCCTTCCAGTCCCGCACGCGACCATGCGGCGTCGCCATCTCACCGGGAGAGTCGTGCTGCATCGGGTGGGCGACCACGTCCGTCCGGGTCCCCAGGTGCTCCACGGCGAGCTCGCTGAACTTCTTCGCGATCGTCTCCCAGGCCTCCCAGTCGGTGCGGGCCTGCCAGGGGTTCTCGATCGCCGGGCTGAACGAGTTGACGAAGGGGTGCATGTCCGTGGTGGACAGGTCGTGCTTCTCGTACCAGGTCGATGCCGGCAGGATCACGTCGGAGTGCAGCGTGTGCGTGGTCATCCGGAAGTCCAGCGTCAGCATCAGGTCGATCTTGCCGGTGGGCGATTCCTCCCGCCACCGCACGTCCCGGGGCCGGAACTCCTCCGGGGTCTCCTCGACGTCGAGGGCGTCGTCCGTGCCGATCACGTGCCGGAAGAAGTACTGCTCCCCCTTGGCCGAGGAGCCCAGGGTGTTCGCGCGCCAGACCGACCAGATGCGTGGGTAGTTGTTCGGCGCATCCGGGTCCTCGGCCGCGAAGTTGATCGTCCCCGTCTTCAGTGCGTCGACCAGGTACGGGACCGTCTCCTGGCCTGCTGCGGCGGCACGGTCGGCGACCTCGAGAGAGTTGATGTCGAGCTGGGGATAGAAGGGCTGCCAGCCGAGCCGCTGACTGAGCGCGATCGTATCGGCGATCGAGGTGCCCGCGAAGCGTCCGGTCCCCGTGGTCGCGGCGAAGGTGTCGGTCCCGAACTGGTCGTAGCGCCACTGGCCGGAATGCATGTACCAGTACGGGGTCTGCGTCGCCTGACGCGGCGGGCGCGACCAGTCCAGTGCCATCGCCAGGTGGGTGAAGCCGGTGAGCGGACGCACCTTCTCCTGACCGACGTAATGGGCCCAGCCGCCGCCGTTGACGCCCTGGGTTCCGCACAGCATCGTCAGCGTCAAGAAGGTGCGGTAGATGGTGTCGGAATGGAACCAGTGATTCGTGCCCGAGCCCATGATGATCATGGAGCGGCCGCCGGAGTCGATCGCGTTCTGGGCGAACTCGCGACCGATCTTCGCCGCCGTGCCGGCGGGGACGCCGGTGATGGTCTCCTGCCAGGCAGGAGTGCACAGGGCCTCGGCATCGTCGTCGCCGGATGCCCACTGACCCGGCAGGCCGTCACGGCCGACGTTGTACTGCGCCAGCATCAGGTCGTAGACGGTGGTGACCAGCCGGTCGCCGTAGCGGCGCACCGGGACGCCGCGCACCGCATCACCACGGCCCTCGACGCCGGTGGTGTCGAAGCGCGGCACGAGGACCTCGGCCACGTCCTCATGCAGTCCCAGCAGGGTCAGCGCCGGCTCGATGTCGCCGAGCTCGAGGTTCCACGTCCCGAGCCCCTCGTCGTTGTAGCGGTGGCCCAAGGTGCCGTTCGGGACCACCGGCGCGTCGGTGACGGTGTCCAGCATCATGGGTTTGAAGTCGGCATCCGCGCTGTGGCGCACGGAGTCCGCGCCGATGCCGTCGTCCGTGGCGACGACGAACTTGCCCGGCACCAGTGAGCCGTCCTCGCGGCGCTCCAGCGCCACCAGGAACGGAAGATCCGTGTAGTGCTTGACGTAGTGGTCGAAGTACGGCGTAGTCCGCTCCACGAAGAACTCGCGCAGGATCGTATGACCCATCCCGATCGCGAGTGCGGCATCGGTGCCGGGGTGTGGTGCCAGCCACTGGTCGGCGAACTTGACCGACTCGGCGTAGTCGGGCGCGACCGAGATGACCTTCTGACCGTGATACCTGGCCTCGATCATGTAGTGCGCGTCCGGCGTACGGGTCTGCGGGACGTTGGAGCCCCACATGATCAGGTACGAGGAGTTCCACCAGTCCCCCGACTCCGGCACATCGGTCTGGTCACCCATCACCTGCGGCGAGGCCAGGGGCATATCGGCGTACCAGTCGTAGAAGCTCAGCATCGGGGCGCCGATGAGCTGGTGGAACCGGGAGCCGGACGCGAACGAGCCCTGACTCATCGCCGGGATCGGGGAGAAACCGGCGATCCGGTCCGGCCCGTACTCCTTGATGGTGTGAACGTGGGCCGCGGCGATCAGCTCGACGGCTTCGTCCCATGAGGCCCGGATCAGACCCCCTTTGCCCCGCTGCGACTTATAGCGGCGTGCCTTCTCCGGATCGTCCACGATCGTCTGCCAGGCCAGCACCGGGTCGCCGCCCGGGACCGCCTCCTTGGCCTCGCGGAACAGCTGCAGCAGCTCGCCGCGCACGTACGGATAGCGCACCCGGGTCGGGGAGTACGTGTACCAGCTGAACGAGGCGCCCCGGGGACAGCCGCGCGGCTCGTACTCCGGCATGTCCGTGCCTACCGACGGGTAATCGGTCGCCTGCGCCTCCCAGGTGATCACGCCGTCCTTGACGAACACCCGCCATGAGCAGGACCCGGTGCAGTTCACCCCGTGGGTCGAGCGCACCACCTTGTCGTGGGACCAGCGCTCCCGGTAGAAGGAGTCGGCGGTGCGTCCCCCTTGCTTGTGGAGCTCGCGGTTGTCCCCCGACATCCTCTCGCTGGGGGTGACGAGTCTCCGGGTCCCGATCAGGGAGTCGATCAGGGAGTCGTCGATCTTGCCGCCGCGTGGGCGATCTCGAGATGCGTCCTGGGCGTTCATGCGGTTCCCTTCGTCGAGACTCCCGAGACGGCGGCACCGGAGCCCGATGGTCCAGTGGCGCCCTTCCCACGCTGCTCTGCGCATCGGCGCCTTACCCTGCATCACGACCTGAGGCAAGGGCGGCACTCAGGAGGCTGCGTAAGATGCCTCACTCTCTCGAGGCTACACGGGAATTGCTCTGATGGGGTGATTCGCATCCGTCGAGTCGGGGGCGCACCGGTCAGGAGAAGTGCCCGCGGGACAGCGCGCCGAGCACATCGGAGCTGGTCTGCGAGATCATGTCCAGTGGGATGCCCGCGGGGCACACTGCCGTGCATTCGCCGATCTGGGTGCAGCCGCCGAAGCCCTCGGCATCATGCTGCTCGCTCATCGCCACGGCGCGGGAGTCGCGTTCGGGCTGGCCCTGCGGCAGGGAGCCGAGGTGGGTGATCTTCGCCCCCAGGAACAGCGATGCCGAACCGTTGGGGCAGGCGGCGACGCAGGCTCCGCAGCTGATGCAGGCCGCGGCGTCGAAGGCGCGGTCGGCGTCTTCGCGGGCCACGGGAGTGGAGCTGGCCTCGGGTGCGGATCCCGTCGGTGCCGTGATGTAGCCGCCGGAGGCGACGATCCGGTCCAGCGCGCTGCGGTCGACCACGAGGTCCTTGAGCACCGGGAAGGCACCGGCGCGCCACGGCTCGATGTCGATCTCCTGCCCGTCCTCGAAGTGGCGCATGTGCAGCTGGCAGGTGGTGGTCAGCGACTCGGGCCCATGGGCGATCCCGTCGATGACGACCCCGCACATCCCGCAGATCCCCTCCCGGCAGTCATGGTCGAAGGCGACGGGGTCCTCCCCCTCCGCCGTGAGCTCTTCGTTGAGCACATCGAGCATCTCCAGGAAGGACATCTCCGGGGAGATGTCCCCGACCCGGTAGGGGACCATCCTGCCCCTCGCCTCGCTGTGCGCCTGGCGCCAGATGTTCAGCGTGAGTCTCATGTGTAGCTCCTCTGCGTCAGCTCGACGTGCTCGAACTCGAGATGCTCCCGGTGCAGCCTCGGTGGCGAGTCGTCCCCGGTGAACTCCCAGGCGGCCACGTAGGTGAAGTCCTCGTCGATGCGCTGGGCCTCGCCGCCCTCGGTCTGGCTCTCCGTGCGGAAATGGGCGCCGCAGGACTCCTCGCGATGCAGTGCGTCGATGCACATGAGCTCGGCGAGCTCGAAGAAGTCCGCGACCCGCCCGGCTCTCTCGAGCGTCTGGTTCAACTCCGCTCCCGTGCCGGTGACCCGCACGTCGCTCCAGTACTCATCGCGCAATGCGCGGATCTGGGTGATCGCGCGCTGCAACCCCTTTGCGCTGCGCTCCATCCCGCAGTGCTCCCACAGGATCGCTCCGAGCTCACGGTGGAAGGAGTCCACCGAGCGGCTGCCCCGGACCCCGAGCAGCGCGTCGATCCGTGCGCGCACCTCCTCCACGGCCCGCTGCGCCTCCGGATGAGTGGAGTCCATCTCGGCGGGCAGCGGGTGGGAGGCGAGATAGTCGGCGAGGGTGTTGGGCAGCACGAAGTAGCCGTCGGCCAGGCCCTGCATGAGAGCGCTGGCGCCGAGGCGGTTCGCTCCGTGGTCGGAGAAGTTCGCCTCCCCGATGACGAAGAGCCCCGGAAGCGAGCTCTGCAGGTCATAGTCGACCCACAGCCCGCCCATCGTGTAGTGGATCGCCGGATAGATCCGCATCGGCACCTGATAGGGGTCCTCGCCGGTGATCTTCTGGTACATGTCGAACAGGTTCCCGTACCGCTCCTCCACGGTCCGCCGGCCCAGCCGCTCGAGCGCGTCGGCGAAGTCGAGGTAGACGCCGCGACCACCGGGCCCGACCCCGTGCCCCGCATCGCACTGGTTCTTCGCGGCGCGGGAGGCCACATCGCGCGGCACCAGGTTCCCGAAGGCGGGGTACTGCCGCTCGAGGTAGTAGTCGCGTTCCGACTCGGGGATCTCGCGCGGGTCCCGCGCATCGTCCAGCTGGACGGGGACCCAGATCCGTCCGTCATTGCGCAGTGACTCGCTCATCAGCGTCAGCTTCGACTGGTGCTCGCCGCTGACCGGGATGCAGGTGGGGTGGATCTGGGTATAGCAGGGGTTGGCGAAGTAGGCGCCCTTGCGGTGGGCGCGCCAGGTCGCGGTGACATTGCAGCCCATCGCATTGGTCGAGAGGTGGAAGACGTTGCCATAGCCTCCCGAGGCGAGCACGACCGCATCGGCCAGGTGCGTCTCGATCTCCCCGGTGACCATGTCGCGCACCACAATGCCGCGGGCCCTGCCCTCGATGACGATGACCTCGAGCATCTCGTGGCGGGTGTGCATCTCGACGGTGCCCGCATCGATCTGCCGCTCCAGCGCCTGGTAGGCGCCGAGCAGGAGCTGCTGGCCCGTCTGCCCGCGGGCGTAGAAGGTCCGGGAGACCTGCACGCCGCCGAAGGAGCGGGTGCTCAGCAGGCCTCCGTACTCGCGGGCGAAGGGCACCCCCTGCGCCACGGCCTGGTCGATGATCGCCTTGCTGACCTGGGCCAGGCGATAGACGTTCGATTCGCGGGCGCGGTAGTCCCCGCCCTTGACCGTGTCATAGAAGAGCCGGCGGATGCTGTCGCCGTCGTTGCGATAGTCCTTCGCGGCGTTGATGCCTCCCTGGGCGGCGATGGAATGCGCGCGCCGCGGGCTGTCCTGATAGCAGAACACCGACACGTGGTAGCCGGCCTCGCCCAGGGTCGCCGCGGCGGAGCCGCCGGCCAGACCGCTGCCCACCATGATCACCGAGCGCTGCCGGCGGTTCGCCGGGCTGATCAGGCCTGCCTCGAAGCGCCGCGTGTCCCAGCGGTCCTGGATCGGCCCGTTCGGAGCCTTGGTGTCGACCACGGGGTCACCCACCGTGAACAGAGTGCTCATCACGTCACCATCCCGAATTGGATCGCCAGCGGCGGCAGCACGAAGCCCAGGATGATCACGGCCGTGACCAGGTAGGCCAGCTGGTTCAGGTGCCGGCGCCGCCGCACGCCGGTGTTCGCTCCCAGGGAGGCGAAGGCGCTCCAGACGCCGTGCCGCAGATGGAGCCCGAGCGCCAGCAGGGCGAGCAGGTACGAGAGGGTCACCCACCAGATCGAGAACCCGTTCACCATGCGCTGGTAGGGGCTGTCGGAGGCACCCCCCGGGGCGATCACGTTCAGCGTCAGGTGCAGGAGGTGATAGATCACGAAGAGCCCGAGCACGATCCCGCCCCAGCGCAACGTGAACGAGGCGTAGGTCCGCTGCACCCCCCGCGGCGCCTTCTTCGTCGCGTAACGGCGGCTGCCCCGACCTCCCGTCGCGCTACGCATGCGATGCCAGAGCAGGAATGCCGCAACCGCGTGGGCGAGCACGCTCGCCAGCAGCACCACGCGGAGGACCCACAGCGCTCCACCGCGAGGCAGGAACGGCTCCCCCAGCGTGCGCAGGTGGGCGGCATAGTCATCGAACGCTGCCGCACCGGAGAAGACCTTGAGGTTCCCGTACATGTGGGCCAGCAGGAACAGCGCCATGACGATCCCGGTGACCGCCATCACCGCGTGCAGGACCACCGAGCTGCGCCGTATCGAGGTCCGGCGGCGTACCGGTGCGCGCACCCCCATCGGCACCACTCCCTCTGCTCGCCCTGTGTCATGGATCACTGTGGCAAGATTTTCGCGTTCGGGCAAGGATGCGGACGGGCGACCCCGGTGCCATCCCTGTCCTTGCACCGTGCGAGACCGAGATCACTCCCGGCATGCGACGATGGGGTCATGAAGAGGAAGATCTCGATCGAGGCCCTGGCCCGCCAGCAGATCAAGGCCGCGCAGCGCGCCGGAGGCCGTCGTGCGGCCGAGACCGTCTTCGGCGGGCACGAGAAGGTGCTGCGCCAGACGGTGATGGGCCTGCTCAAGGATGCGGAGATCGGCGAGCGGGAAAACCTCGACGAAGCGACGATCTACGTCCTCGAGGGCCGGGTCCAGCTCTGGGTCGGCGACGACTGCTGGGAGGCGAGGCAGGGAAGCCTGCTGGTCCTCCCCCAGGCGCGGCACCGGCTCGTGGCCATCATGGACTCCGCGCTGCTGATCACGGTGGCCAAGCTGCCGACCGGCCCCGACGAGCGCCCCGCGCCGGCCGATGTGCCCGCGATCCCGACGTCGGCTCCCCAGGAGCCGCCGGCGCCCTGAGGGGTGATCGTGCGCCGACGCGGTATCGACCGGCGTGCTGGTAGTCGATCAGCTGAACATCGGGTTGATCACCCGTCCCCAGGTGCTCTTGTTGCCCCAGATGTTCTGACGCAGGCCCTCGAGCTGCAGGATCTGCGAGTGGTCGACGAACAGGTTGACCTCGTTCCCGTAGTGCTTGAGGTACCACTCGAAGACGGGGCCGTCAGCGGCTTCGAACATCACGTTCTCCAGGCCGACACCGTTGATGATCGAGGCCACCGCCGAAGTGTTCCAATCGGTCACGTTCTCGGTGATGCCCTCGGACTCGATCATCACGATGTCGGCGCCCGCCTCGAGGGTCCGACGTGCACGCTCGATCAGGTCGCCGACGTCCTTGGCGCCCTCCGCGGCCAGCTCGGCCTCACCGGAGTCACCGCCGGAACCGATCTGGATGCCGAGCTCGGGCTTGGCCCTCAGACCGGCCGCCGTCACCCTCTCGACCAACCGCAGCAACCCGGAGGTGGGAAGAATGATGAAGCCGGTGGAGATCTCGATGGTGTCGAAACCGACCTCCTTGGCCTCGCGCAGGTAGGCGTCCACCGCGTCCTCGCCGTAGCGCAGCACGGTCTCGATCCACCCGCCGGAGGAGACGTAGGCGCCGTGCTCATGCGCGATATCGCTGAAGGCACGCACCTGTTCCTTGGGCACCAGCGCGAAGGAGCCGCCCGCCCATTTGATGCCGTCGACCCACTGCCCGGCGACGTCGAAGACGTCCTGCAGGTGGCGGGTGCCGAAGGTGGAGTAGTACGGAGCGCGGATCTCGGTCAGCCCGTGGGTGCGGGGCTTCATCGGACGGTGCGCACGGGGCACGATGTCGAAGCTGACGTCGTGTGCGGAAGCGTTCTGGGTGGTCATGATCTGTCCTTTCAGTGGGTAGATCCGGCGCGGGAGAGCACGTCGGTCAGTCGCCGTACGGGATGGCGCTCGAGCTCGTGGACGATGTCGGCGATCTCCTCGGTCATCTCGGACCCCACGACCGGCAGGGCGAGGCCGCGGTACTTGCGCATCGCCCCGGCCCAGTCCAGAGGATCGGTGTGGAAGCCCTCGTAGGCGGTCTCGAAAGCGGTCAGCACGGTCCCGTCGGCGAGGGTCACCGTCAGGTCGGCCACCATCTCCTGTGGGAACCGTGAGGAGTAGTCGGCGTCCGGTGTGATGTGGACCCGTCGCATCAGGCCCTGCACGTCGTCGGCGACGATCCGCTCGTGGTGATACTGCTCCGGCTCGACCTGTCCGTCCAGCAGTGCGACGGCCAGCAGCCACGGCAGGGAGTGGTCGGCCTCCTCCTTGGTGCGGATAGAGCGCTTGTCCCCCTCCTCGCCACCGCCGATGATCGAGTGGGCCACGTCGAAGGTCCTCAGCTCCACGCGCTCGATGGCGCGGACGAGGAACCCGTCCTGGAGCCGCACCTCGAGGGCGGCATCCAGAGCGGTCTGTGAATGGATCTCGGAATTGTGCTTCTTCACGATCGTCTCGCGCACCTTCTCCAGGTCCTCGCGCGACCAGTCGATCTCGAACGAGCCGGTGATGGTCTCCTGCAGGCCCTTGTTGCCCTCGAACACCTCTGCCGGACCGGTCAGGCCCCGCTGCGCCAGCAGCGCCGCGAAGGTCGCCTCCTTCGCCATGTTCGGGTAGGCAAGCCCCTTCCAGTGGGAGAGGTCGCCCGTCCGGGTGACGCGCAGGGCATTGTTGGCGGTGCCGGAGATCGAGATCGCATTCTGCGTCTGCTCCCGGTCGAGACCGAGAGCGCGCGAGACACCCGCCGCAGCGGCGTATGCCCCCTGCACGGTGTGGTCGAAGCCGCGGGCGCGCACCGGAGCGACGTCGGACAAGCGCGTCTGCACCTGATAGCAGACCGCGAGAGCGGCGAGGAGATCCGCACCGGACGCGTCGACGGACTCCGCGGCCGCCAGCACAGCGCCCAGGTTGTCGGAAGGGTGGTTGGTCTCGCCCGCCGCAAGATACGAGTCCATGTAGTCGAGGTAGCGGCTCAGGGCCCCGTTGTAGAAGGCCACGCGGTCGATCGGGCCGCGACCCCCTCCGATGAAGGTCGCATCCGCACTCCCTCCGAGGTCGGCCAGCAGGGAACGGATCGCGCGCATCGGCGCCGCACCCTGCGCCGCGATCGCGACGCCGAGCGTGTCCAGGACACGGATCCGCAGCTGCTCGGCCGCCGCCTCGCTGAGCTGCTCGTAGCGACTTGCGTGCACGAATGCTGCCAGGTCACGGACGTGAGTCATCGCCCATCATCTCCCTATTTAGGTGAGCCTTGCCTTACTCAAGACTCTACACCTAAATAGTTTGACGTCAAGATACTTGTGGGGTCAGCCCCTCACCGGTCCCACCCAGACCTGCTGGGCGTTGGTGAACTCGCGGATGCCGTGCGGGCCCAGCTCGCGGCCGTAGCCGGAGCGCTTGATCCCGCCGGAGGGCAGGCGCGGATCCGACTTCACGATGCCGTTGACCGAGACCTGTCCCGCCTCGATGCGGCTCGCCATCCCCACTCCCCGCTCGGTCTCGGTCCAGATCGCGGCGCCGAGGCCGTACGGGGTGTCATTGGCCAGGGCGAGCGCGTGCTCCGCATCGTCCGCGGCGATCACCACGGCGATCGGCCCGAAGGTCTCCTCGGTGCAGACGGTCATCCCCGGCCGGACCCCGGTCAGCAGCGTGACCGGATAGAAGAAGCCCTCCCCCGCCGGCAGCTCGCCGCCGAGCACCAGCGTGGCGCCGGCCTCGACGCTGGTGGTGACCTGTCGATGCAGACCCTCGCGCAGCTGTTCGCGGGCGATCGGGCCCACCTTCGTGGCCGGATCGCGGGGATCGCCGACCACCAGATCCCGCAGCTGCGCGGCGAGCAGCTCCACGAACTCGTCGTGCACCGAGCGCTCCACGATGATCCGTTTCGCGGCGATGCAGGACTGACCGGCGTTGATGATCCGTGAGAGCGCCGAGACCTCCGCCGCCTTCGCGAGGTCCGCGTCCGCCAGCACGATGCAGGGGTCGGAGCCGCCGAGCTCGAGCACCGCGGGCTTGATCTCGCTCGCGGCGATCGAGGCGACCGTCGCCCCGGCTCGGTCGGAGCCGGTGAAGGAGACCGCCTGGACGCGGGGGTCACGGATCGCCTGCTCGACATCCTCGGTCTGCGCCAGCAGGGTCTGGAACACACCGTCGGGGGCGCCGGCCTTGCGGAACACCTCCTCGAGCGCGGCTGCGCAGCCCGGCACGTGGGGATCGTGCTTCATGATGCAGGTGTTCCCGGCCATCAGCGCGGGGGCGCAGAAGCGGAACGCGACCCAGAACGGGGCGTTCCAGGGCAGGATCCCCAGCACCGGCCCCAGCGGCAGGTACTGCACGTACGACGAGGTCGCGTCCGAGGCCAGATGCTCGTCGGCGAGGTATTCGGGACCGTACTCGGCGTAGTGCTCGGCGGCCCACGCCGATTTCGCGACCTCCCCGCGGGCCTCCCCGATGGGCTTGCCCATCTCCTCGGTCATCAGGGGCGCGAGCTCCTCGGTGTGCTCGCGCAGATAGGTGGCGACCCGGCGCAGGACCTCCGCGCGCTCGGCGAGGGTGGTGTCCTTCCAGGAGGCGTAGGCGGACTGGGAGCGGTCGATGAGCGCGGTGATCTCCGCCGGGGTCGCGGCGGGCACCTCGCGCACGACGCGTCCGGTGGTGGGATCGATGGCAGTCAGGGTGGTCATAGGTGGCTGCTCCTCTCAGAAGCGGGGCGTGAGGACGGCGCCGGCGGGGAAGGAGCGCGCGGAGCTCTCGTGGACGGTGAAGTCCTCCGGCAGGGTGAAGAACGACGTGCAGCCGTCCTTCGTGATGTGGACGGTGTCGGAGATGCCGACGGTCTTGGTCCCGTCCACCCCCCACATCCACGGCAGCAGGTGGAAGGTCATGCCCTCCTCGAGCCGGCGTTCGTCGCCCTCCAGCAGGGAGACGATGTAGCCCTCGTCCCAGGACGGCGGGAAGGCGATCCCGATCGAGTAGCCGGCGCGGGTGACCAGCTTCGCCCCCACGTCGTTGCTCTCGATGCGGGAGCGGGTCAGCTCCGCGATCTCGGAGATGGTCACCCCCGGCTTCATCAGGGCCCGCAGCTCCGCCAGCGTCTGCTTCATCAGCTCCTGCGCGGAGTGCATCGAGTCCGAGAGCGCCCCGTTGACCACCGTGCGCATCATGGCCGTGTGGTACCTCCGGTAGCAGCCGCCGACCTCGAGGAACACGTGCTCTCCGGGCCTGATCATGCGCCCTTCCCAGGTGGAGTGGCCGATCATCGACCGGGGCCCGGAGGCGACATAGGGCAGGACCGCCGGGAACTCCCCGCCGGCCCGGAACATCGCCGAGGTGATGGCGGCCGCCACATCGTTCTCGGTGGCGCCGGCCATCGCGGTGTGCAGACCGGCCGCCATCCCGGCCTCCCCGGCGTAGGCCGCGAGCTGCATCACCTCGATCTCGGCAGGGGACTTGCGGATCCGCCCCTCCTCGACGATCCCGAAGCAGTCCACCAGGCCCTCTCCGAAGGCGTCGTGGATGCGATCCTGCTGGTAGGCGGGGAAGTAGTAGCTGTTGCGCTCGTACCCCACCCGGGAATCCCCCAGCCGCAGGTCGCGCAGGGTGCTGACCAGCTCCAGGATCGCGTCGCCGTCATCGGGATACGGGCGGGAGTTCTCCACCCAGGTCCGGGCGATCACATTGGACTCCTCGAGCGCCCGGGTGATCATCACCGAGTCGGCCGCGAGCGGCACGACCAGCGCCTGGAAGAAGGAGTACCCGGTGGTCTGGTAGTCCGTGAGGTACATGAGGTTCTCGGGGTCGGTGATGATCACCGCTTCCAGCTCCCGCTCCTCCATCCGCTGCCGCAGCTCTGCGATCCTGCGCTGGTACTCCTCGGGCGCGAAGGTCATATCGGAGCGACGGCGCATCAGAGGGCCTTCGCCGCGGCGTCGATGGCCTGGCCCAGCAGAGCCAGGCCCTGCTCGAGGTCCTCCTCGGGGATCGTCAGCGGCGGGATCAGCTTGATCACCCGACCCCCGCTGCCGCAGGGGCCGATCAGCAGGCCCCGGTCGAAGCTCTCCTGCTGGACCCGCTTGGCGAAGGCGCCGTCGCCGGTGTCCAGGGCCTGCATCATGCCCCGGCCCCGGACCTCCCAGTCCCGCTCCGGGTGCTTCGCAGCGATGGCCTCGAGCGCCTCGCGCATCGTCTGCCCCTTGGCGAGCACGTCGGCGAGGAACGATTCGTCGGTGAAGTAGTCCAGCGCCACGGTGCCCGCGACGAACGACAGCCCCTGTCCGCGGAAGGTGCCGGTGTGGGCACCGGGAGACCAGTGGGCATCGACCTCCGGCTTGTTCAGGGTCATCGCGATCGGGGTGCCGAAGCCCCCGAGGCCCTTGGCCAGGGCGATGATGTCCGGGTCCAGGTCCATCCCGTCGAAGGAGAAGTACCCGCCGGTGCGGCCGACGGCGGCCTGGATGTCGTCGACGATGAACAGCGCGCCGACCTCGCGGGCGAGGTCCTGGATCTCGTGCAGCCACTCGCGGCTGGCGACGTTGACGCCGCCCTCGGCCTGGACCGGCTCGACCAGGAAGGCCGCGGGAGCGGTGACCCCGCTGGAGGGGTCGCGCAGCGCGGCGGCGTAGTCGGCGATCCCGGTGCGGCCGCCGGGGGCGGTCTCGAAGGGCAGGCGCACCACGTCGGTGAGCGGCACGCCGGCCCACTGGCGGAAGGCCTGGTTCGCGGTCGCCGCGAGGGAGCCGAGGGTCATGCCGTGGAAGCCATGGCTGAACGCGACGATCTCGCGCCGCCCGGTGGCCAGGCGGGCCAGCTTGAGCGCCGCCTCGATCGCGTTGGAGCCGGTGGGCCCCATGAACTGCAGCTTGTGGTCCATGCCGCGCGGGGCGAGGATCACCTCGTGGAAGCGGGCGATGAAATCCCGCTTCGTGGTGGTGTACGTGTCCAGGCTGTGGGCGACACCATCCGCCTGAATGAAATCGATCAGCGCTTCCTTCATCCGCGGGTTGTTGTGCCCGAAGTTCAGCACGCCGGCCCCGGCGAAGAAGTCGATGAAGCTGGTGCCGTCCTCATCGACCTGGCGAGCATTGGAGGCGGAGGCGAACACCGTGGGATACGCGCGGCAGTAGCCGCGGATCTCGGACTCATGCTGTTCGAAAATGGTGGTGTCCAAGAGGGACCTCCTTCGCGATGCAGGGCGACCTCGCTCGTCACGCCCGGCCGCATAGCGAAGACCACCCCGTCTGGCAAGTGTGTGCCGGTGAGCTGACTCTCGCCCGGAGACGCTCACCCCGTCAAGTACCCGGTCCTGGCGACACTCCGGGACATTCCCCGCGCAGGTCACCGATCCGACCGCTCGGTAAGGAGGGCTCTGTCAGCTCTCGTCCCCGACGTCCTCGTGGGTGCCCCAGTCCGTCCTGTCCACGGAGATCTGCGCGGCCATGTCCTCGAGGAAACCGGTGACGATGTCGCGCTCGGCGGGCAGCAGGCGCCGGACCGCCTCCACGCGGCGGGCCTGGGCCGTCCCGACGGTGCGCATCGCCGCGCTGCGGGTGGAGGGCTCGATGGTGATCACCAGGGCCCGCCGGTCCGAGGGATGGCGGGTGCGCCGGACGTGCCCGGCACCTTCGAGCCGGTCCAGGAGCTTCGTGGTCGAGGCGCTCGAGATCCCCAGCGCCTGGGCGATCGCGCCCGGGGTGGCACGGGTGCCGGTGTTCTCGCAGACGATGAGGAAGTGCAGGGCGCGCATATCCGTCTGGCCCAGCTGCATGTACCGCAGGGAGGCCTCGCTCAGCTCCTGCTCCGCGGTTCGGAGACGGGCCAGGGCGGCCATCAGGGCATCGATCTGCGCGATGTCCCGGTCGTCCAGGCCACGACGATCGACCAGCTCCTGCCGAGGATCGCTGGCTCCGATGCTGAACAGGGAGGGAGGAGCGGCAGGCTGATCGCGGCCGTCCTCGGCGCGGCGCGAGGAGCTCATGCCCCTGATCATAGCGAGCAACACCTCACCCGGCTGATCTCTCGCTAGGCTAATGAGTTGTGCGACACTGGTGCCGGGGCGCCGCCGGCAGCGGGGCGCACCGCCCACCTCGAAGGAGCATCATGACCTCTCCGGCGCCCTCTCCCACCCCCTCCGGGCCCACGCACCGGCGCACAGGCGGCTCGTTCCCGAGGGTGCTCAGAGTGCTGCTGCCCGCCCTGCTGATCCTGGCCTGGCTGCTCGCCGCCGGGATCGGCGGACCGTACTTCGGCCGGGTCGACGAGGTCTCCTCGAACGACCGCACCGCCTATCTGCCGGATTCCGCGGACGCCACGGAGGTCGCCCAGCGGGCCGAGGACTTCACCGGCGCCGAGGCGATACCCGCGATCATCGTCGTCACGGCCGAGGAGGAGCTGGACGAGGAGACCCTCGCATCGCTCTCCGAGGTCACCGAGGCGCTCGCCGCGCTGGACACGGTCGCCGGGGAGGTCTCCCCCGCGATCCCCTCCGAGGACGGCCTCGCCGTGCAGGTCTTCGTCCCACTGGACACTGACGCGGATCTCGGCGCCGCCGTCGCGGAGATCGAAGCGGAGCTCGCCGCCGACCTGCCGCAGGACCTCAGCTCGTACGTCACCGGACCGGCCGGCTTCTCCGCCGACCTCGCCGCGGGCTTCGCCGGGATCGACGGGCTGCTGCTGGGTGTCGCGCTCGCCGCCGTGCTGGTGATCCTGCTGATCGTCTATCGCTCGCTGCTGCTGCCGCTGATCGTGCTGTCGACGAGCCTGTTCGCGCTGTGCGCGGCGCTGCTGACCATCTGGCATCTGGCCGCCGCGGAGGTGCTGCTGCTGTCGGGCCAGACCCAGGGGATCCTGTTCATCCTCGTCATCGGTGCGGCCACCGACTACTCCCTGCTGTACGTCGCCCGGTACCGCGACGAGCTGCGGCACACGAAGGAGCGAGGCCGCGCCACCCTCAAGGCGCTGCGCGGCACCCTCGAGCCGGTGCTCGCCTCCGGCGGCACGGTGATCGCCGGCCTGCTGTGCCTGCTGCTGTCGGACCTGAAGTCCAACAGCACGCTGGGTCCGGTGGCGGCGATCGGGATCGTGTTCGCGATGGCGGCCGCGCTGACCTTCCTGCCCGCCGTGCTGTACGCCACCGGTCGGGTCGCCTTCTGGCCGCGCCGCCCGCACTACGCGCCGGAGGCGCCGGACGCGGGCGCGGACCCTGCCGCCCACGGGATCTGGGGACGGATCGCGCTCGCCGCACGACGTCGGCCGCGCCCGCTCTGGATCCTCACCGCCCTGGTGCTCGCCGTCGGCTGCCTGGGCGTCACCCAGCTCGAGGCCGACGGCGTGCCCCAGTCCGATCTGGTGCTCACGGCCTCCTCCGCACGCGAAGGGCAGGCCGCCCTCGGCGAGCACTTCCCGGGCGGCTCCGGCTCCCCGCTGCAGGTCATCACCGCCGAGTCCTCCCTCCAGGAGGTCGCCGACCGGCTCCTCGGGCAGGACGGCATCGAGTCGGTGGCGGTCACCGTCGAGGACGCCCCGGCCGGCACCGCCGCGGTGACCGAGGAGGGCATCCAGGCGCAGGGGCCTCCCGGTGCGCCGGCGCCGGCGCCGACGGTGGCGGACGGCGATGTGCTGGTGCAGGCGACGCTCTCGGATGCCGCGGATTCCGCGGCGGCCGAGGCGACGGTGCGCGAGGTGCGGGCGGACCTCGCCGACCAGGATCTCCCGGCGCTGGTGGGCGGCGTGACCGCCACCTCGATCGACACCAATGATGCCTCCGCCCACGACCGCGCGCTGATCATCCCGGTGGTGCTGGTGGTCATCACGCTGATCCTGATGCTGCTGCTGCGCTCGGTCCTGGCGCCGGTGCTGCTGATCACCACCACCGTGCTGTCCTTCGGCACCGCGATGGGGGTCTCCGCGCTGGTGTTCGATCACCTCTTCGCCTTCCCCGGCGCCGATCCGGCGGTCCCGCTGTTCGGCTTCGTGTTCCTGGTGGCCCTCGGCATCGACTACAACATCTTCCTGATGACCCGGGTGCGCGAGGAAGCACGGACGCACGGCACCCGGGAGGGGGTCGTGCGCGGGCTCTCCGTCACCGGCGGTGTCATCACCTCGGCGGGGTTGGTGCTCGCGGCGACCTTCGCCGCGCTCGGGGTGATCCCGATCCTGTTCCTCGCGCAGATCGCCTTCATCGTGGCCTTCGGCGTGCTGCTGGACACCTTCGTGGTGCGCACGCTGCTGGTGCCCGCCCTGGCGCTCGACCTCGGGAAGCTCATCTGGTGGCCCTCGGCGCTGTGGCGCCGCGGGCGGGACTGAGCTCAACGGCGTCGCCGTGCAGCTGCTCCACCCGTGAACAGACGGGTGCGGGTCGGCCCATGTTCCTAGAATGGCTCCCATGAGCGAATCGTCCCCCCTCCCCCAGACCCCGTCGGCCTCCCCCGGCACCGACAGCGAGTACGTCCTGACCGTGGTGTGCGCAGAATCGCCCGGCATCGTCCACGCGATCTCCGGTGCCATCCTCGAGGTCGAGGGCGACATCACCGAGAGCCGACAGTTCGTCAGCGGCACCACGCATCGCTACTACCTGCGGATGCAGGTCAGGACCCCGGCCTCGAGCGAGGCACTGGAGGCCGCGCTGGCCCCGGCGGTCGAGCGCTTCGGCCTCGAGCTCCGCATCGATGAGGTGGGACGGCCCGTGCGCACCCTGATCCTGGGGTCGACGACGCTGCACTGCGTGAACGATCTGCTGTTCCGGATGGAGTCCGGGCACCTGCCGATCGAGGTCCCGCTGATCCTGGCCAACCATCCCACCCTGGAGAAGCTGGCCGGCTTCTACGACGTGCCCTTCGAACATCGCAGCACCAAGGGTCCGGGCGCGAAGGAGGCCTTCGAGGATCGGGTGCGCGAGGCGGTCGAGGAGCACGACATCGAGCTGGTGGTGCTGGCCCGCTACATGCAGATCCTGTCCCCGGAGCTGTGCGCCGAGCTCGCCGGCCGCTGCATCAACATCCACCACTCCTTCCTGCCCGGCTTCAAGGGCGCCAACCCCTACCGGCAGGCGCATGAGCGCGGGGTGAAGCAGATCGGGGCGACCGCCCACTTCGTCACCACCGATCTCGACGAGGGGCCGATCATCGAGCAGGAGGTGCTGCGGGTGGACCACACCCGGTCGCCCGAGGAGCTGATGGCGATCGGCCAGGACGCCGAGATCCGGACCCTGCGCCAGGCCGTGGCGTGGTACGCGCAGTCCCGGGTGCTGCTGGACGGCTCGCGCACCATCGTCTTCCGCTGAGCTCGGGCCCGGTCTCAGGAACGGGGTCGAGCGCGACCGACGCCCTGGGCCCTTTCGGCATCGGCGTACCGCATCCCGGCCGGGACCTGGGCCAGCTCGAACCAGGCCGCGGCCCGTGGCAGCATCCGCACGTCCTGCCAGGGGATCTCGAACGCCGGGTCGCGCCACAGCGTCAGCGCGATCTCCGCCCGACGACCGGACGCCACCAGCACCAGTCGCCGCAGCCGGGACAGCGGATGCGGACCCGCACGGGAGCTGTCGGGGATCGCCACCACACCGCCGAGGTCGAGCGGCCAGACGGTCTCTCCCCAGCACAGTGCGGCCTGCTCGGTGGTGCCCGCGATCACCGCCGGAGGGCGCAGATCGGCGGCCCTCACCGGGGTGGGAGCGATCGGCGCGCCGCGCTCGAGCACCTCCCGCTCCACCCAGGCGCCCGGCAGCAGCGTCCTGCCGGCGACCGAGACATCCACCAGCAGCGCCTCGGAGAAGGGGGCGAGGGCGGGGCTCAGCCGTCCGCCGTGGGACAGGTCCCGTCGCGGGACGGCGATCACGCGCACCACCGCCTGGTCGCCGGGGCGGTCGGTCAGCGCGATCCGGACCCGGGTGCCGGGCAGCGGCATCTGCCCTCTCATCGCTGGCACCGGGTCTCGAGGTGACCCTCCAGGGCCAGCGACAGCTGCCTGGTGAAGCGCTCGTTCATCGGCGGTGGCGCACCGACCGGGGGCAGTGTGCGGACGGCGAGCATCCGCGTGCGGGCGGGGTCCAGCACCAGCGCGGTGGCGCCGGGCATCCACAGCAGCTCGTGTCCGATGTGCTCGCCCAGCGAGAGGACGAATTCCGGGGTGGCGATGGGGGTTCCTCCTGCAGCGGCCGCGGTCAGCCGCCCATGATGACGGGCAGCGATACCACGCCGATCACCAGCAGGTTGACCAGCAGCGCGCCGACGGTGAGCAGCACGATCAGTACCAGCATCACCCAGAACACGATCCAGCCCACCTTGTTCATCTTCTGCGCGGTGAAGGGGTCGTTGTCCATCTGCACGAGTGCGATGATGCCGAAGATCGCCGGAATCGTGCCGCCGCACAGGAAGCCGACGACGATCAGGATGATCGCGCTGGTCTGGAGCGAGCTCCGGTCCGGGAGCGGTCCGGCAGGCTGAGAGGTCATCGCAGCTGGTGTCCTTGTCGTGGGGAGATGTCGGGCGACGTCAGTCGGTGAGGGGACGGCCGTAGGCGTCACGCTCGAAGGCCGGTGACCGGGCCAGCACCATGATCCCCTCGATGACGCCCCACCATGCACCGAGGCCGCAGGTGAAGACGGTGACCAGGATCTGGATGATGCCGATGGTGGTGTAGCCCATGAGGAAGCGGTGCACCCCGAGACCACCGAGGAAGATGCCCAGCAGACCCACCACCAGACGGCTCTGCGGCTGGCCCGGCGGCACCGGGCCGGCGGCACCGGGCTGTTCGTAGGGATCCGAGGCCGAGGGCCCGGAACCGGGCGGCGGCGACCAGCCCTGCTGTCCCTGACCGAAGGGATCCTGCCCGGCGAACGGCTGCTGACCGTAGGGATCCGAGGCGGGCGGCTGCGCCCACGGATCCCGCGGGGGCTGCCCCGCGTCGTTCCGCGCACCGGGCGGGGCGCCGTCATCGTGCCCCTGGGGGTTCCAGGAGCCGTGGTCACCGGGATTGCTCATGGTTCCCACGATACGCGGTCCGGCCGCGGCGCACGGTGCTCAGCGCTGGCGCTTCTCCCGGATCCGCACGCCGATCACGATGGGCGAGCCGGTGAAGGTGAAGTCCTCGCGCAGTCGCCGCTCGATGAACCGGCGGTAGCCGTGCTCGAGGAAGCCGCTGGCGAAGATGACGAAGCGCGGCGGTCGGGTGCGTGCCTGGGTGGCGAACAGGATGCGGGACTGCTTGCCGCCGCGCAGCGGATGCGGATGCGCGGCCACCAGCTGGCCGAGGAAGGCATTGAGCCGGCCGGTGGGGATGCGCCGGTCCCAGGAGTCCAGCGCCGTCTCGATCGCGGGGACCAGCTTCTCGGCGTGCCGGCCGGTCTGGGCGGAGATGTTCACGCGCGGCGCCCAGGCGACGTGCGCGAGATCACGCTCGATCTCGCGCTCCAGGGCCTTGTGCCGTTCCTCGTCCAGCAGGTCCCACTTGTTGAAGGCGAGCACCAGGGCACGGCCCGATTCCAGCACCATGTCGATGATCTTCAGGTCCTGGGTCGAGATCGGCTCGGAGGCCTCGAGCAGCACCACGGCGATCTCGGCCCGGTCCAGCGCCGCCCGGGTGCGCAGCGAGGCGTAGTAGTCGGCACCCTGGGCCTGGAGGACCCGCCGCCGGATTCCGGCGGTGTCCACGAAGGTCCACTCCTTGCCGCCGAGGGTGATCTTCTCGTCGACCGGGTCACGGGTGGTGCCGGCGATGTCGTCGACCACGACGCGCTGCTCCCGGGCGAGCCGATTCAGCAGGGAGGACTTCCCGACGTTCGGGCGGCCGAGGAGGGCGACCCGTCGCGGTCCGTGATCCGCGGGGGCGCCGCGCCCCTCCTCGGGCATGGCGCTCACCACGGTGTCCAGCAGGTCGCCGGAACCACGGCCGTGCAGGGCGGAGACCGCATGCGGCTCCCCCAGGCCGAGATTCCACAGCGCCGCGGCCTCGAGCTCACCGCGCTCGTCATCGACCTTGTTGGCGACCAGCACGATCGGCACCTTCGCCCGGCGGAGCACCTTGAGCAGCTGCTCGTCGGTGGTCGTGATGCCCACGTTCGCATCGACGATGAACATCACCACGTCGGCGAGGGAGACCGCGAGCTCGGCCTGCTCGGCGACGCGGTGGGCCATGCCCTGGACCCGCTCCTCCCAGCCACCGGTATCGACCAGCCAGAAGTCGGTCCCGGTCCATTCCGCCTCGTAGAACACGCGGTCGCGGGTCACCCCGGGCCGATCCTCCACGACTGCCTCGCGTCGGCCCAGGATCCGGTTGACCAGCGTGGACTTGCCGACGTTCGGGCGGCCGACGACGGCGACGACGGGGAGGTTGCGCTGGACGGCGGGGCGGGGCCCCTCCTCCTCGTGCCCGGTGAGCAGCGCCAGGTCCTCCTCATCGAGGTCGTAGGCGGACAGGCCCGCCCGCAGCGCGGCCTCGACCTCCTCGTCGGTGGGACCCGCGGTGCCCTCGGCGCGGGGCTCCCGGTCCGAGAGCACCGCACGGTCGCGGGCCGCCGGCTCCGGACGGCCGTGCAGGGTCTCTTCCTGGGCGGATTCGGCGGCCGCGACCAGCATCAGGACCTGTTCGACCACGTCCTCGACCCCGAGGCCGGTGGTGTCCACGGTCTCGACGCCCTCGGCGGCGGTGCGGAACTCGGAGACGGTGGCGTCGTCGCGGTCGCGGCGCAGGACCTGGTCCGCCATCCGCGCCCGGGTGTCCTCGGTGTCCGCGAGGTCCAGCTCCGCGGCGCGACGCCGCATCCGCTCCTCGTCGGAGGCGGTCAGCAGCACCCGCACATGGGCGTCGGGCGCGACGACGGTGGTGATGTCGCGTCCCTCGGCGACGCAGAAGCCGCGCTCCGCGGCCGCGGCGAAGAACAGCTCGCGCTGGCGGCGCTGCAGGATCGCACGCACCAGCGTGTTGGTGGCGACGGCACTGACCTGCTGGGAGATCCGCTCGGAACGGATCTCGGCGGTGATGTCGGTGCCGGCGACCACGACGGTCGCGCCCGCGGGATCGGTGCCCTGGACGAGGTCGATCTCCTGGGCGGCCCGGGCGACGGCCTCACGGTCGGTGAGGTCGATGCCCTGGTCCAGGCACCACCAGGTCACGGACCGGTACATCGCGCCGGTGTCGAGGATCCCGCCGTCGAGGGCATCGGCCACCAGCCGCGACACGGTGGACTTGCCGGAGCCGGCGGGGCCGTCGATGGCGATGGTGATGCCCTCGGCCGGGCGGGTCGACGCGAGGTCGGAGGGGTCGTGCGGCGCGCTGGTGTGCATCCGGCAAGGATACGGGCCCCTCAGGCGTCCGCGACCCTCCACCCGCGTTCGGCGAGCTCCCGCGTGAGCAGGTCCTCACGGGCGGCGTCGATCGCGAGGTGCGCGAGGCCCACGTCACGCCCCAGCTCGTGCTCGAGGCGGAGGTCCTCGAGGTTCACGCCGACCTGCCCGATCTCCGTCAGCAGCCGGGCGAGCTCTCCGGGACGGTCGGGGACCAGCACCACGAGCGTGGCGAAGGCGTCGGTCGCACCGCCGTGCTTGCCGGGGATGCGGCGCACCCCCCGATTTCCCGCAGAGACGAGCTCGGCGAGGGCCCGACGGGAACCGGTGCCCGGATCCGGGTCCCCCTCCAGCGTGCCGAGCGCCGCCAGCACCTCCTCGAGGCGTTCCCGGACCTCGCCGAGCACCTGCCCGACCGCACTCGCGTTCGCGCCGAGGATCTCCACCCACAGCCGCGGATCGGAGTCGGCGATCCGGGTGGTGTCGCGCAGGCCCTGACCGGCGAGGCCGAGAGCGGGCTCGCTGGGCCGGAGCAGGGTGGCGGCCAGCAGGCTCGACATCACCTGCGGCACATGGGAGACCTGGGCGACGGCGATGTCGTGGGCGGCGGCGTCCATCGTGGTGGGCACCGAGCCGATCTCGAGGGCCAGGCCCCGCAGGGCGCTGACCGCACGAGCCTCGGTGCTCTCGTGCGGGACGATGACGAAGGGACGGCCCAGGAACAGATCGGCGCGGGCGGCGATCACCCCGGAGACCTCACGACCGGCCATGGGGTGGGCCCCGATGTACCGCGGCAGGTCCTCGCTCCGCGCCCGGCGGCGCAGTCCGTCCAGCACCGTGGACTTGACGCTGGCGACGTCGGCGACCAGGGCCTCCGGCCAGCTGCGCAGCGCCCGCTCCACGAGCGCCGCGGAGACGTCGGGCGGCGCCGCGACCAGCACCAGCGCAGGATCGGGGGCGTCAGCGCCCGGCAGCTCCCCCACCCCGAGCTCGACGGCCAGGGCGGCGGTGCCCGGGGAGGCGTCCTCCACCTGGATCTCCACCCCGGCCCGGCGCAGCGCCAGGCCGAGGGAGCCGCCGATCAGCCCGGTGCCGATGATCCGCACCGGTGACGGCACCAGGGCCGTCACAGCCCCACCTCGGCCATCAGGGTTCCCAGCTCGCGACCGGTGAGTTCCCGGGTGGTGCCGGAGGGGAGATCGCCCAGCAGGACGGGTCCGATGCGGGTGCGCATCAGGGCGGTCAGCTCGAACCCCTGGGAGGCGAACATGCGGCGCACGATGCGGTTGCGGCCCTCGTGGAGCGTCACCTCGACCACCGCTTCCCGGCCGTCCTGGGCCAGCACCCGGGCGCGGTCGGCGCGGGCCGGGCCGTCCTCGAGCTGGACCCCTTCGCGCAGCGTCTTGACCAGGCCGCGCGGCGGGCCACCGGGGGCGTCGAAGCGGCACACGTAGGTCTTGTCGACCTCGAAGCTGGGATGGGTCAGGCGGTGGGCGAGCTCCCCGTCGTTGGTCAGCAGCAGCAGACCCTCGGTCTCGTAGTCCAGCCTGCCCACGTGATACAGCCGCTGCGAGTGCCCGGCGGTGAACTCGCTGAGGTCGCGCCGCCCCTCGGGATCGCTCATCGCCGAGACCACTGCCCGGGGCTTGTTCAGCACCAGGGTCAGCTTGGACGTATCCAGCTGCAGCCGGCGCCCGTCGACGTGGATCACCTGAGCGGCGGGATCCACGCGGACCCCCTGCTCCTGGACGATCTCGCCGTCCACCCGCACCCGGCCGCCGGAGATCAGCGCCTCACAGGCACGGCGCGAGCCGAACCCGGCCCGGGCCAGCACCTTCTGCAGTCGTTCGCCGTCCTCCCGATGCGGCTCCGAGGAGGAGCCGGCGGCGGCCTCGGCGGCGATCCGCTTCCCCTCGCCGTCGCGGAGGCGGACGTGACGGGGCGGGGTGAAGGCGCTGCGCCGTCGGGCCGGGCGGCCGGAGCGATCTGCGGCCATCAGGCGGCGGCGCCGCGGGAGATGAGCTCCCGGGCGAGCTGGCGGTAGGCCGCCGCGCCCTTGTTCGAGGTGGCGAAGGAGATGATCGGCTCCGCCGCCACGGAGGCGTCGGGGAACTTCACGGTGCGGTTGATGGTGGTGTGGAGGACCTGGTCCGGGAACGCCTCCACGACGCGCTGGCACACCTCGCGGGCGTGCAGGGTGCGCGGGTCGAACATGGTGATGAGGATGCCGTCCAGCTCGAGGCGCGGGTTGATGCGGTCCTGGACCTTCTCGATGGTCTCGACCAGCAGCGCCACGCCCCGCAGTGCGAAGTACTCGGCCTCCAGCGGGATGATCACGCCGTGGCTGGCGGCCAGTGCGTTCACGGTCAGCAGTCCCAGGGACGGCTGGCAGTCGATGAGGATGACGTCGTAGTCCTCGGCCACCGGGCGCAGCACCCTCGCCAGGGCCATCTCGCGAGCGACCTCGTTGACGAGGGTGACCTCCGCGGCGGAGAGGTCGATGTTGGCCGGGAGCACGTCGAGGTTCTCGGTGTGCGTCTCCTGGATGACTCCGTGCACGTCGTGGCCGCGCTCCATGAGCAGGTTGTAGACGGTCAGGTCGAGCTCGTAGGGATTCACGCCGGTGCCTGCGCTGAGGGCGCCCTGGGGATCGAGGTCCACCAGGAGCACCTTGCGGCCGAGCTCGGCCAGTGCCGCGCCCAGGTTGATGACACTGGTCGTCTTCCCGACTCCGCCCTTCTGGTTCACCATCGAGATGATCCGGGCCGGGCCGTGGCCGTCGAGCGGGGCCGGCTCCGGGAGCTCCGGCATCGGGCGCCCGGTCGGGCCGAGGTCGATGTCGAGCTGCTGGGAGGAGGTCGGGCTCACGTCGGTGTCCTGTCGTCGGCGTCGTGGTCTGTGGCGGGCACGGGGCGCTCCGCGAGGAGTCCGGAGGGGTCCGGTCCCGCTCCCGGACGCGGGAGCTGCGCCGTGCTGTCGTCGTCTCGCGCAGGACGTCCGCCGCCGGTGGGGCCGGGCAGGGGCGTCGTGCCGGACAAGTCTAAGCCCCCCGCCGGGCCCGGGGGTGGGCACCCGCATGGGTCTCGCGCAGCGAATCCACCGTGACCTGCGTGTACAGCTGTGTGGTGGTGACCGATGCATGACCCAGCAGCTCCTGCACGGACCGCACATCCGCTCCCCCGTGCAGCAGATGCGTCGCGTAGGAGTGGCGCAGGGTATGCGGGCTGATCGGCTCGGGCAGAGCGGTCAGCTCCGCCGCCTCGGCGGCGCGTTGGACCACCTGCCAGGCCGCCTGCCGGGTCAGCCGGGTCCCGCGCGAGCCGAGGAAGACCGCCGGTGTGCCGGGTCCGCGCGTGGCCAGGAGCGGGCGGCCACGGGTCAGGTATGCCTCCAGCGCCTCGAGCGCGTAGCGGCCGACGGGCACCATGCGGTGCCTGTCGCCCTTGCCGCGCAGCACGGCCGCGCGCTCCCGCACCTCGACGTCGTCGATGTCGAGACCGGTGGCCTCCGAGATCCGGGCGCCGAGCCCGTAGAGGACCTCGAGCAGGGCCCGATCGCGCAGCGCCCGGGCGGTGGAGTCCCGGCCGGTGCCGGGCCGTCCCGCCGCCTCGATCAGCGCCTCGACCTGGTCGATGGTGAGCGGATGCGGCAGTCGCCGAGGCAGCGCCGGGGCCGGCACCAGCCGGGAGGGGTCACCCGTGGTGGAGACCCGTTCGGCATCGAGGAAGGAGTGCAGACCGCGCACCGCGGCCAACGAGCGGGCGGCCGAGGCGGCCGAGAGCACGCTGCCCCCGTCGGCCCCGGTGCGCAGCGCCTGCAACCAGGCACCCAGGTGCCGCGGGTCGACCGCTGCCGGATCGACATCCTGCCGGGACAGGCCCTGGAGATAGCGGCGCAGGTCCCGTTCATAGGCGGCGAGGGTGTGGGCGGACAGACCGCGCTCGATCCGCAGATGGCTGAGGTACTGCTCGAGGAGCCGGCGGTCTGCGGGGCGCAGCGCCGCGGCGGGGTCCGGCGTGCCGCCCGGGGTCACAGAGTGACGAAGGGATCGATCGCGAGGGCGACGAACAGGACGGTCAGGTAGGTGATGGACCCGTGGAACACGGTCATCGGGCCCAGCGCCTTCCCGGTCAGGCCGCGGCGCACCCGCAGCGCGTAGCGCACCACCAGGGTCCCGAACCAGAGACCCGCGCCGCCGGCGGCGACGCCGTACACCCAGCCGGTGGCGCCGAGCGGGATGATCGCGAGGCTGGAGGCGACCATCAGCGCGGTGTGCATGAGCATCTGGCGGGCCACGCTGGTGCGGGACGCGACCACCGGCAGCATCGGCACACCGGCGGCGGCGTAGTCCGTGGAGAACTTCTCTGCCAGGGGCCAGTAGTGCGGCGGGGTCCAGAAGAAGATGACCAGGAACAGCAGCACGGCCGTCCAGGAGACGGTCCCGGTCACCGCCGACCAGCCGATCAGCACCGGCATGCAGCCCGCGACCCCGCCCCAGACGATGTTCTGGCTGGTGCGGCGCTTCAGCAGCATCGTGTAGAAGACGACGTAGAGCAGGATCGCACCCACCGCGAGGGCGGCCGACACCCAGTTGACCAGCAGTCCCAGCCAGAGCGCGGAGACGATCGAGATCGTGATCCCGAAGCTCAGGGCGGCCCGCGGGGAGATCGCCCCGGAGGGGATCGGCCGGTTGCGGGTGCGCTTCATCTTCGCGTCGATGTCGCGCTCGAGGTACATGTTCAGGGTGTTGGCGCCGCCGGCGGCGAGATAGCCACCGACCATCGTGGCCAGGATCAGCCACAGCGAGGGGAACCCGCCCGCGGCGAGGAACATGGTGGGGATGGTGGTGATCAGCAGCAGCTCGATGATCCGCGGCTTGGTCAGCGCCACGTAGCTGAGGACCACGGAGCGCACGGGCTGCGGGGGCCGATCACCGTCCCGGCCCGAGTTCCGTACCGACGCTCCCTGGGTGGCGGTCACCGCCCACCGTCCTTCCTCCTGAGCGCGACGCGGTCGTCGCGTGAACGCCGCCAGTCTAGGCCGCGGGGGCGGAGCGCGGGACCCCGACACGGGGTGAGACCCGGCACCGTCCGCCCGGCGCGGCGCTCCTGAGGTGCGGCGCGGGGGCCGGGCCCCGCTCCCGGCAACCGGCTGGACGACGGAGCCGCGGGGGCACGGTCCGGACTAAGGTGGGGCCGTCGTCTCGCGCAGGACCTCCCACGCCACCGCGTGCCGAGGCCCTGCCGCCGAGGCCTGTCGAACCCAGCGGCCGCCAGCGCCGCACTCCGCCGAAAGGAATCCTCCGACATGACAGAGACTTTCAAGGCCCCTGAGGGCTGGACCGATCTGGACAGGCGGGCGGTCGACACCGCCCGCGTCCTCGCCGCGGACGCCGTGGAGAAGGTCGGCAGCGGTCACCCCGGCACCGCCGTGAGCCTCGCCCCGGCCGCGTACCTGCTCTACCAGGACCTGATGCGCCACGACCCGACCGACAGGAACTGGCTCGGTCGAGACCGCTTCGTGCTCTCCGCCGGCCACTCGAGCCTGACCCAGTACATCCAGCTCTACCTCGGCGGCTTCGGCCTCGAGAAGCAGGACCTCGAGGAGCTGCGCACCTGGGGATCCAAGACCCCGGGCCACCCGGAGAACTTCCTCACCGACGGCGTCGAGATCACCACCGGCCCCCTCGGCCAGGGCATCTCCTCCGCGGTCGGCTTCGCGATGGCGCAGCGCCGTGAGCGCGGCCTGCTCGATCCGTCCGCCGCTCCCGGCACCAGCCCCTTCGACCACTTCACCTACGTGATCGCCTCCGACGGCGACCTCCAGGAGGGTGTCAGCAGCGAGGCCAGCTCGCTCGCCGGCACCCAGCAGCTGGGCAACCTCATCGTGCTCTGGGACGACAACGAGATCTCGATCGAGGGTGACACCTCGATCGCCTTCACCGAGGACACCGCCGCGCGCTACGAGGCCTACGGCTGGGACGTGCGCACCGTGGACTGGACCCGGGGCGGCAGCGAGTACTTCGAGGACGTCGCCCTGCTGAAGGCCGAGATCCTTGCGGCACAGCAGGTCACCGACAAGCCGACCTTCATCCGGCTGCGCACCGTGATCGGCTGGCCCATCCCCGAGCTGGCCGGCAGCCACACGGTCCACGGCGCCAAGCTCGGCACCGAGGGCGTCGCCGGTCTGAAGGAGGTGCTCGGCTTCGACGTCGAGCAGCAGTTCCAGGTCGACGAGGACGTGCTGGCCCACACCCGCGGGCTCGCCGAGCGTGCGGCTGCCACGAAGGCGGAGTGGGAGCAGGGCTACCAGGCCTGGCGCGCCGCGAACGCCGATGCGGCGACGCTGCTGGACCGTCTGCGGGCGCGTGAGCTCCCGAGCGGCTTCGCCGAGGCCTTCCCGAGCTTCGAGGCCGACGAGAAGGGCATCGCCACCCGCGCCGCCTCCGGCAAGGTCCTGAACGAGCTCGCCGCCGTGATGCCGGAGCTGTGGGGCGGCTCCGCCGACCTCGCCGGCTCGAACAACACCACCATGAAGGGCGAGCCGTCCTTCCTGCCCGAGGAGCACAGCTCCTCCGAGTTCGCCGGTGACCGGTTCGGCCGCACGCTGCACTTCGGCATCCGTGAGCACGGGATGGGCTCGATCCTCTCGGGCATCTCCCTGCACGGCCTGACCCGTCCCTACGGCGGCACCTTCTTCCAGTTCGCCGACTACATGCGCGGCGCCGTGCGTCTCGCCTCGCTGATGAAGGTCCCGGCCACCTACGTGTGGACCCACGACTCCATCGGCCTGGGCGAGGACGGCCCCACCCATCAGCCGGTCGAGCACCTGGCCGCCTACCGGGCGATCCCGAACCTGTCGGTCGTGCGTCCGGCGGACGCGAACGAGACCGCGCAGGCGTGGAAGGCGCTGCTGGAGCGCGACCGCGGCCCCGTCGGCCTGGTCCTGTCCCGCCAGGCGATGCCGACCTTCGACCGCACCGAGTACGCCGGTGCCGAGAACCTGGCCAAGGGCGGCTACATCATGAAGGAGGCCTCGGCGGAGCCGAAGGTCATCCTCATCGCCACCGGCTCCGAGGTGCAGTACGCCGCCGCGGCGCAGAAGCAGCTGGAGGCGGCCGGCACCCCGACCCGTCTGGTCTCGATGCCGTCCGTGGAGTGGTTCGACGAGCAGGACGAGGCGTACCGGGAGTCCGTGCTCCCCGCCTCCGTCACGGCGCGCGTGAGCGTCGAGGCCGGGATCGCGATGCCCTGGCACCGCTTCCTGGGCACCCATGGCCGGGCGGTCTCGCTCGAGCACTACGGCGCCTCCGCCGACGCCAAGACCCTCTTCCGCGAGTTCGGCTTCACCGCAGAGGCCGTGGTCGAGGCCGCGCAGGAGTCGCTCGCCGCCTCCGGCGCGTGAGCACGTGCGGGGCAGGACCTGCGCGGTCCTGCCCCGCCGCCCTCTCCCCCGCCCGTTCGACCGCGACAGGGTTCCCCGAGCCACATCATGGAAGAATCGGACCCTCGCCGACGTTGACCCCGACGACACCAGTTCGACACAGGGCGCCCAGCGCCCGGAAGGAACGACCATGGCTCAGAACACCCACACCCAGGCACTCTCCGACGCCGGAGTCTCCATCTGGCTCGACGACCTCTCCCGTCAGCGGATGGACTCCGGCAGCCTGCAGGAGCTCATCGACACCCGCAACGTCGTCGGGGTGACCACCAACCCCTCGATCTTCCAGGCCGCGATCTCCGGCCGCTCCGAGTACGACGCGGACATCGCCCGCCTCACCGGCGAGGGCAAGGGCGTCGAGGAGATCCTCGAGGTGCTCACCACCGACGACGTGCGCCGCGCCGCCGACCTCTTCGCCGATCTCCACACCACCACGCACGGCGTCGACGGCCGCGTGAGCATCGAGGTCGATCCGCGCCTGGCGCATGAGACCGAGCAGACCATCGCACAGGCGGAACACCTCTTCGAGGTCGTGGGCCGCGAGAACGTGCTGGTCAAGATCCCCGCCACCGAGGCGGGGCTGCCCGCGATCACCGCAACGATCGCCGCGGGCATCAGCGTGAACGTCACCCTGATCTTCTCGGTCGAGCGCTACCTCGCCGTGATGGATGCCTACCTCTCCGGTCTCGAGCAGGCCGCGAAGGCGGGCAGGGACCTCACGAAGATCCACTCGGTCGCCTCCTTCTTCGTCTCCCGCGTGGACTCCGAGATCGACGGCCGGCTGGAGGCTCTGGACACCGAGGACGCCCTCGCCCTGCGCGGCCAGGCGGGCGTGGCCAACGCCCAGGTCGCCTTCGGCAAGTACCTGGAGGTCTTCGCCTCCGAGCGCTTCGAGGCGCTCAAGGCCGAGGGCGCCACCGTGCAGCGCCCGCTCTGGGCGTCGACCGGGGTGAAGAACCCGGACTACCCCGACACCCTCTACGTCGACAATCTGGTCGCCGCGCCGAGCGTGAACACCATGCCCGAGAAGACCCTCGAGGCCGCTGCCGATCACTCCGAGCCCAAGGCCCCGCTGAACGCGGAGATCGCCACCGCGGCCGAGTCCGTCCTCGAGCGCCTCGAGGAAGCCGGCGTCGACCTCGCCGACGTCTTCGCCGTGCTCGAGCGCGAGGGCGTCGAGAAGTTCGAGAAGGCCTGGAACGAGCTGCTCGCCACCGTCTCCGAGTCGGTCGAGTCCGTCCGCGCCTGACCCCGCGAGAAGCACGGCCCGCCCACCGCGGCGGGCCGTGCTCCCGTGCTCCTGTCCGAGAAAGGACGATCGTGACCGACTCCCCCACCCTCCTCACCGGGGCGGACGCGCCGAATCCGCTGCGCGACCCCCGGGACCGCCGCCTCCCCCTCATCGCCGGCCCCAGCTCCATGGTGATGTTCGGCGTCACCGGCGACCTCGCGCGCAAGAAGCTGCTGCCCGCGATCTACGACCTCACCCACCGCGGCCTGCTCCCGCCCAGCTTCGGCCTGGTCGGCTTCGGTCGCCGCGACTGGTCCCATGACGAGTTCGCCGACTATGTCCGCACCTCCGTCTCCGAGCACTCCCGCACCGGCTTCGACGAGAGCGTGTTCGAGCAGCTGCGCGGCGGTCTCCGCTTCGTCACCGGCACCTTCGACGACACCGCCGCCTTCGAGAAGCTCACCGAGGTGGTCGGCGAGCTGGACCGCACCCGCAGCACCGGTGGCAACCACGCCTTCTACCTCTCGATCCCGCCGGACGCCTTCCCCACGGTGCTCTCCCAGCTGGCGGACTCCGGCCTCAACACCGCCGACAACGGCTCCTGGCGCCGCGCCGTGATCGAGAAGCCCTTCGGGCACGACCTCGCCTCGGCGCGCGCGCTGAACGACGTGGTCGAGAAGGCCTTCCGGCCCGAGGAGGTGTTCCGGATCGATCATTACCTGGGCAAGGAGACGGTGCAGAACATCCTGGCGCTGCGCTTCTCGAACCAGCTGTACGAACCGCTCTGGAACGCGAACTACGTCGACCATGTGCAGATCACGATGGCCGAGGACATCGGCATCGGGTCCCGAGCCGGGTACTACGACGGCATCGGCACCGCCCGCGATGTGATCCAGAACCACCTGCTGCAGCTGCTCGCGCTGACGGCGATGGAGGAGCCGGTCACCTTCCGCGCCTCGGACCTGCGGGCCGAGAAGGAGAAGGTCCTCTCCGCGGTGGAGCTGCCCGAGGACCTCGCCTCCCATACCTCCCGCGGCCAGTACGTGGGCGGCTGGCAGGGCGGCGAGGAGGTGCGCCCCTATCTCGAGGAGGACGGGATCCCCGCCGACTCCACCACCGAGACCTTCGCCGCGATGCGGCTGGACATCGCCACCCGCCGCTGGGCGGGCGTGCCCTTCTACCTGCGCGCCGGCAAGCGCCTGGGCCGCCGGGTCACCGAGATCGCCGTGGTCTTCAAGCGTGCCCCGTTCCTGCCCTTCCGCTCCACGGACACCGCGGACCTCGGGCAGAACGCGATCGTGATCCGCGTCCAGCCCGATGAGGGCGTGACGATGCGCTTCGGCTCCAAGGTCCCCGGCACCCAGATGGAGGTGCGGGACGTGACCATGGACTTCGCCTACGGCATGAACTTCACCGAGGAGTCGCCGGAGGCCTACGAGCGCCTGATCCTCGACATGCTGCTCGGGGATCCGCCGCTGTTCCCACGGCAGAAGGAGGTCGAGCTCTCCTGGCAGATCCTCGACCCCATCACCGAGTACTGGGAGCAGAACCTCGACCCGTCCCCGTACCGCCCCGGCACCTGGGGCCCCGACACCGCGCACGAGATGCTCGCCCGTGACGGGCGTACCTGGAGGCGACCGTGATCACCACCCTGACCGACACCACCGCATCGACGATCAACAAGCAGATGATCGAGATGCGGGAGACCTTCGGCGAGAACACCATCGGTCGGGTCCTGACCCTCATCATCATCGCCACCGGCGACGTCGAGAAGCCCCTGGAGGCGGCCGTCGCGGCCAGCCACGAGCATCCCGCGCGGGTGATCGTGGTCGATGCGGAGCCCGAGGCCGCCAGCTCCGGTCTCGATGCCGAGATCCGGGTGGGACGCGATGCCGGCGCCGCGGAGGTCGTGATCCTGCGTGCTCGCGGTGACGTCCTGTCCTCACTGGACACCCTGGTGATGGCGCTGCTGCTGCCCGATGCGCCGATCGTGACCTGGTGGCCGGAGAACGCACCGTCCTCGCCCGTCCACGACGTGCTGGGCTCCATGTCCCAGCGCCGGATCACCGACTCGGCGGCCTGCGCCGATCCGCTGGGGACGCTGAAGCGGCTGCGCCGCGGCTACGCCAGCGGCGACTCCGACCTGGCGTGGAGCCGACTGACCCGCTGGCGCGGACTCGTCGCCAGCGCCTATGAGGTCCCACCCGTCGCCGTCCCCCAGCAGATCCAGGTCAGCGGCACCGTCGATGACCCCTCGGTGGCGCTGATGGCCGGCTGGCTCCGGCACGCGCTCGGCATCGACGCCGAGGTGCTGCCCCCGCGCGAAGGGGCGCCGGACTGCGCCGGGGTGCACAGCGTGCGCCTGGTCCGCGAGGACGGCACCATCGAGCTCAGCCGGGTGGACGACGACTCGATCGTCATGAAGCTCCCCGGGGACGACACCGGTCAGCACGTGACGATGCCGCGTCGCACCCTGCCCGAGCTGGTCACGGAGGAGCTGCGCCGGCTGGATCCGGACGAGGTGTACGGCGAGGTCCTCGCGAGCACCTACAGCAGCGTCGGAGATGCCGCGACCTTCGCCACCGGGAAGCCCGAGCCGCGAGATGTCGTGGGGCCCGATGCCGACGCGGTCGCGGCGGCCGCCGCCTCCGCCACCGCCGCGCAGCTCGCCGCCGCGCTCACGGAGCGCCCGCAGGCCCATCTCGTGCTCACGGGCGGGACGGTGGGCACCAAGACCGCGGCCGCACTGCCCGAGGCCCTGCTGGCGGCGGGCGTGGACTGCAGCCGTCTGCATCTGTGGTGGGGCGATGAGCGCTATGTGGACCCTGACTCCGCGGAGCGCAACGAGGTCGGTGTGCGCGAATCGCTGCTCGCGCCGCTCCAGTCGACAGCCGGTCTGCCCGCCCGCCACGTCCACGTGATGCCCTCCCCGGCCGACGGCATGTCGCTGGACGACGCCGCCGCCTGGTACGGGCAGCAGCTCGACCAGATGGGCGGCGACGAGCCGTTCAGCACCCGGGGCCAGGCATTCTTCGACGTGCTGCTGCTCGGGGTGGGACCCGATGGTCACATCGCCTCGCTGTTCCCGCAGCATCCCGGTCAGCGCCGGGTCACCACCAGCGCGGCCGGGGTGACCGATTCGCCCAAACCGCCGTCGGAGCGGATCTCGCTCACCTGGCCGGTGCTGAACTCGGCCCGGCACGTGGCGCTGCTGGTCGCCGGGGCGGAGAAGGCCGGCGCCGTCCGCGACGCGCATGGGCAGATCGACCCGTGGCGGGTTCCGGCGTCGTCCGTGCGCGGCCTGGAGTCGACCACCTGGTATCTGGACGAGGCGGCGGCGCAGACCTCGACCTGAGCACCCCCGCATGACGAAGGGCCGGTCACCGCGAGGTGACCGGCCCTTCGTCATGCGGGAGGAGGCGTCAGAGCAGCTTCTCGACGATGCCGAGGCCGACGGCGCACAGCCCCCACGACACGGCCACCCCGACGGTGAGCCGGTTCAGGTTCCGCTCGGCGACGCCGGAGGCGCTCGCGGACGAGGAGACGCCACCACCGAACATGTCGGACAGGCCACCGCCGCGCCCCTTGTGCAGCAGGACGAACATGATGGTGAGCAGGCCGAGGACGGCCAGCAGGATCTGAAGGACGAGCTTCAGCAGAGGCAGATCCACGTGGACGGGCACCTTCCGATAAGACTGACGGACCGATCCAGCATACGCCACCGGCCGGGCCCGTTCAGGACCCGGCCCGCGTGGGACGGCTTACGTCAGTGGCTGATTCAGCCCTGATACCCGGCGATCTTGGCGAACTCCTCGGCCTTCAGCGAGGCACCGCCGACGAGCGCGCCGTCGACATCGGCCTTGCCCATCAGCTCGGCGACGTTGGAGGACTTCACGCTGCCGCCGTACAGGACGCGCGCCGCATCGGCGACGCCGTCGCCGTGCTGCTCACGCAGGGACTCGCGGAGGGCATGGCAGACCTCCTGCGCATCGTCCGCGCTGGCGACCTCACCGGTGCCGATCGCCCAGACGGGCTCGTAGGCGATCACGATCGTCGCCAGCTGCTCGGCGTCCAGGCCCTCGATGCCGCCGCTGAGCTGAGCGAGCGTGTACGGGACGTGGTTGCCGGCCTGGCGCTCCTCGAGCGGCTCGCCGACGCACAGGATCGGGGTCAGGCCCGCGGCGAAGGCGGCCTTCACCTTGGCGCTGGTGACCTGCTCGTCCTCGCCGTGGTACTGGCGGCGCTCGGAGTGGCCCACGGCGACGTAGGTCGCGCCCAGGGCCGTCAGCATCGCCCCGGAGACCTCGCCGGTGTACGCGCCGGATTCGTGCGCGGAGAGGTCCTGCGCGCCGTAGGCGATCGGCAGCCTGCCGGCATCGACGGCCACCTGAACCGTGCGAAGGTCCACGAAGGGCGGCAGCACGACGGTCTCGACCTTGTCGGTGTCGAACCCCTTGAGCTGGTCGCCGAGCTCCTCCACGAGGGCGAGGGCCTGCTTCCAGTCGAGGTTCATCTTCCAGTTGCCCGCCATCAGCGGGGTGCGGGGGGTGGTCATTCGGTGTCCTCCTCGAGGATGGTGATGCCCGGCAGGCTCTTGCCCTCGATGAGCTCGAGGCTCGCGCCGCCGCCGGTGGAGATGTGCGAGAAGAGGGATTCGTCGAATCCGAGGGTGCGGACCGCGGCGGCGGAGTCGCCACCGCCGACCACGGTGAAACCGGCAGCCTTCGAGAGGGTCTCCGCGACGGAGACGGTGCCCTTCGCGAAGGACTCGAACTCGAACACGCCCATGGGGCCGTTCCAGAACACGGTCGCCGCGTCGGAGATCTTCTGCCCGAACAGCTCGGCCGTCCTCGGCCCGATGTCCATGCCCTCCTGGTCGGCGGGCATCTGCTCGACGGGGACCACGGTCGGCGTGGCATCGGCGGAGAACTCGGGGGCCACGACGGTGTCCACCGGGAGCACCAGCTCGACGCCGTCGCGCTCGGCGCGCTCCATGTACTCGCGGACCACGTCCAGCTTGCTCTCGTCCAGCAGGGACTGCCCCACCTCGAAGCCCTTCGCCTTCTGGAAGGTGTAGGCCATGCCGCCGCCGATGAGGATGCGGTCGGCCCTGCCCAGCAGGGAGTCGATCACGCCGAGCTTGTCGGCGATCTTCGCCCCGCCGAGCACCACCACGAAGGGGCGCTCGGGCTGGTCGGTGACCTTGCGCAGCGACTCGACCTCGCTGCGCACCAGCTGGCCGGCCGCCGCGGGCAGCAGGGTCGCCAGCTCGAAGACGGAGGCCTGCTTGCGGTGGACGACGCCGAAGCCGTCGGAGACGAAGGCGTCGCCGAGCGTGGCCAGCTCCGTGGCGAAGGCGAGCCTCTCGGCGTCGTCCTTCGAGGTCTCCCCTGCGTGGAAGCGCAGGTTCTCGAGCACCGCGACGCGGCCGTCCTCGAGACCGGCGACGACGTCCTGCGCGGAGGCGCCGACGGTGTCGGACGCGAAGGCGACCTCCTGGCCCAGCAGCTCGCCGAGGCGGCCCACGACGGGCCTCAGCGAGTACTTCGCCTCCGGGGCGCCCTGGGGGCGGCCGAGGTGGGAGATCACGACGACCCGCGCACCGGCCTCGACCAGACGGGTCAGGGTGGGCAGCGCCGCGCGGATGCGGCCGTCATCGGTGATGGTGGTCCCGTCCAGGGGGACGTTGAGGTCCGCCCGGACGAGCACGCGCTTGCCGCGCAGCTCGCCGAGCGAGTCGATGGTCTTCAGCACTGTGGTGCTCCTTCGAGGTCTCACCGTCGGGCCGCTCTGCGGCGCGACGGCTCTGGGGACGAGCGGAGCCCGCCGGGCACCGACCCTTCGGGGCGGCGACCGGCGGGCTCCAGGTCGGTCCTGGTCGTCCTGCGACGACTCCGGGATCAGAGGGACTTGCCGACGAGCTGCGAGAGCTCGACGAGCCGGTTCGAGAAGCCCCACTCGTTGTCGTACCAGGAGAAGACCTTCACCATGTTGCCGATGACCTTGGTCAGCTGGCCGTCGATGATCCCGGAGTGGGGGTCGCCCTCGATGTCCTTGGAGACGATCGGGTCCTCGGTGTAGCGCAGGACGCCCTTGAGCGGGCCCTCGGCGGCCTGCTTCAGGGCGGCGTTGACCTCCTCGGCGGTGACCTCGCGCGAGGCCTCGAAGGTGAGGTCGGTGATCGAACCGGTGGGGACCGGGACGCGCAGCGAGTAGCCGTCCAGCTTGCCCTTGAGCTCCGGCATCACCAGCGCCACGGCCTTGGCCGCACCGGTGGTGGTGGGGACGATGTTCAGCGCGGCGGCACGGGCACGGCGGGGATCCTTGTGCGGGCCGTCGTGCAGCATCTGGTCCGAGGTGTAGGCGTGGACCGTGGTCATCAGGCCCTTGACGATGCCGAACTCGTCGTTGAGCACCTTCGCCACCGGGGCGAGGCTGTTGGTGGTGCAGGAGGCGTTGGAGACGATGTGGTGCTTCGCCGGGTCGTAGTCGCCCTCGTTCACACCGATCACGAAGGTCGCGTCCTCATTCTTCGCCGGAGCGGAGACGATGACCTTCTTGGCGCCGGCCTCGAGGTGGGCCTTGGCCTTCTCGGCGTCGGTGAAGATGCCGGTGGACTCGATGACGACGTCCGCGCCGATCTCTCCCCAGGGGATGTTCTTCGGGTCGCGCTCGGCGTACGCCTTGAAGGTGTTGTCGCCGACGGTGATCGAGTCCGCGTCGTGCGAGACCTCGTCGGGCAGCACGCCGCCGATGGAGTCGAACTTGATGAGGTTCGCGAGCGCGGCGTTGTCCGTGAGGTCGTTCACACCCACGATCTGGATGTCCGCCTTCTGCTCGAGAGCTGCGCGCAGGAAGTTCCGGCCGATGCGGCCGAATCCGTTGATACCAACCTTGACTGTCAAGGGTTCCTCCTCGATCCACAGCGATGCTGTGAAATTCCGGTACTGACATGGCGCGCACGCCCTCGTACGCTCGGACGCCGCCGGTCTCACCCGACGGCCGCCACGATCCTATCAATGACCGGGGTCCGGTGACGGCGGGAGCCGCTCCTCGTCCACCCCTTGGTCGGTCCCCGGGACGCCGAGCTCCTCCGCGCGCTTGTCCGCGGTCGCCAGCAGGCGCCGGATCCGGCCCGCCACGGCATCCTTCGTCAGCGGCGGGTCCGCCAGGCGGCCGAGCTCCTCCAGGCTCGACTGGCGGTGCTCCAGGCGGAGGCTGCCCGCGGCCTGGAGATGCTCGGGCACCTCGTCGCCGAGGATCTCCAGCGCGCGCTGGACCCGCTGTCCCGCGGCCACTGCGGCCCGAGCGGAGCGTCGCAGGTTCGCGTCGTCGAAGTTGGCCAGTCGGTGGGCGGTGGCCTTCACCTCGCGCTTGGTGCGTCGCTCCTCCCAGATCTTCACGGTCTCCGGGGCCCCCATGCGCGCCAGCAGCATCGAGATCGCTTCACCGTCGCGCAGCACCACCCGGTCGGTCCCGCGGGCCTCACGGGCCTTCGAGGCGACGCCCAGGCGGCGGGCGGCGCCCACCATCGCCAGCGCGACCTCGGGCCCCGGGCAGGACAGCTCCAGTGCCGAGGAACGCCCCGGCTCGGTGAGCGTGCCCCGGGCGAGGAAGGCACCGCGCCAGGCGGCCTCCGCGTCGACCGAGGCTCCGCCGACCACGAACGGCGGCATCCCGCGCACCGGGCGGCCGCGCGCGTCCAGCAGACCGGTCTGCCGCGCGAGCATCCCACCCTCCCGGTCGACCCGGACGATGAAGCGCGTGGTGCGCCGGATCCCGGACGGGGCGAGGACGGCCAGATCGGCGCGGTGCCCGTACATGTCGGCGATGATCCCGTGCAGACGGCGGGCGACCGCTGCGGAGTCGAGCTCGGCCTCGACCACCACCCGGCCCGCCACCAGGTGCAGTCCGCCGGCGAAGCGGAGCATCGCCGCCGCCTCGGCCTTGCGGGCGGAAGGGCGGTTCACCTCGAGATGGCTCAGCTCCTCCTTCGCCTCACCCGTGAGAGCCATGCGTGTCCTCCTCGGTCCTCGTCGTCGCGGGAGCCGCCGCGGCCCCCGCTGTCCCGAGCGCGGTCCCCTCGTGCTCGGGTTCGACGTCGCCGTAGGCATCGTCGAAGAGATCACGGTACGCGGCGGCGAGGCGGACCGGGTCGTGATGGGGCGTGCCGTCCCCCACGCTCACCTGGCGCAGGAGCGTCCTGATACCGCGGGAGCGGGCATCCTCCGCGAGGTCCAGGGCGTCCTCGAGCGTGGTCGGGTCCGCGAGCAGCGCGTCGAAGCGGCATCCCTGCGAGGCGTTCACCAGCACCTCGAGCATGTCCTGGCTGGTCATGCCCTCCGCTTCCTGCGCCCCCACCGAGAGGTTCGTGGTGATGCAGACCCGTCCCGGGCTGGTCCGGATCGCCTCGGCGATCTCCGGGATCATCAGGTGCGGGAGCACGGAGGTGTACCAGGAGCCGGGGCCGACGATGATCCAGTCGGCCCGGCCCAGGGCGTCGATGACGTCCTGCGGGACCCGTGGACGCTCGGGGATCAGGCGCACGTCCTCGACGCGGCCCTCGGCGGTGGCCACCTGCCACTGCCCGGAGACCGTGCGCAGCTCGCCGTCGGCCCCGCGCACGTGGGCCTCGATGTCCAGGGGGTCCAGCGCCATCGGCAGCACGCGGCCGCGCGCGCCGAGCAGCTCGGCCATCTGGTCCAGGCCTTCGATGGGGTCCTCGAGGATCTGCCACAGCGCGACGATCAGGAGATTGCCCAGGGCGTGCCCGTCGAGCTCCCCCTCGGTGGCGAAGCGGTGCTGGATGACGTCACCCCAGATCGAGCCCCAGTCGGAGTCCTCGCACAGCGCCGCGAGCGCCATGCGCAGGTCGCCGGGCGGCAGCACCGGCATCTCGGTGCGGATCCGGCCGGAGGAGCCGCCGTTGTCCGCGACGGTGACCACCGCGGTGATGTCGTCGGCCAGCAGCCGCAGTGCGCGCAGGTTCGCGGCGAGGCCGTGCCCGCCGCCGAGTGCGACCACCCGCAGCGGTCGCTGGGGGTCGCCGCGGCGGCCGCGCCGGGCACTGGCGGAGCGGTCCGCGCCGCGCAGACGGAAGCCGCCGGAACGGGGGGCGATGCTCATTCTCGCCCCAGATCGCGGTGACGGATCCGGACGGCGTGGCCGGCCCTGCGCAGCTCCTCGCCGATCTTCTCGGAGACCGCGACGCTGCGGTGCTTGCCGCCGGTGCAGCCGACCGCAAGGGTGGTGAAGTGCTTGTTCTCGGCGCTGTAGCCCCGCAGCACGGGCGTGATCATCTCGAGGTAGCGGCGCACGAACTCCCCCGCATTGGCATCGCCCAGCACGTAGTCGGCGACCTCGGGATCCGTGCCGCGCTTCGGTCTCAGCGCGGGCACCCAGTAGGGGTTGGGGATGAAGCGGACGTCGCTGACGTGGTCGGCCTCGAGCGGGATCCCGTACTTGAACCCGAAGGACAGCATGGTCACCGTCAGCTGCTGCTCCTCGCTGGTGCCGAAGACGGTGCGCATCTTCATGGTCAGCTGATGCACGTTCAGCGGGGAGGTGTCCACCACCAGGTCCGCCATCCGGCGGTACGGGGCGAGCATCTCCCGCTCCCGACGGATGCCCTCGAGCACGCCCTCCTCGCCCTGCAGCGGGTGGGGGCGGCGCACCGAATCGAAGCGGCGCACCAGGGTCGACTCATCGGCGGTGAGGAAGAGCAGGCGCAGCCGCAGATCGGCCTTGCGCAGCTCGGCCACCACGTCGGTGAGCTCGTTGAAGAACGGACCGGAGCGCGGGTCGACCACCACAGCGAAGCGGTTCTCCCGGCCCACGGCGGTGGCACGCAGGTCGTAGAGCGTGCCGATCAGCTGGGGGGCGATGTTGTAGACGACGTACCAGCCCATGTCCTCCAGGGCGTGGGCGGCGGTCTCGCGCCCGGCTCCGGCGAGGCCGGTGATGATGACGACGTCGCCACGGGTGTCGGTGCTCGGGCCGGGTGTTCGGTCCTCGGTCACGGGCGCTCCTTCCAGGACAGGGGCAGCAGGCGGTGGGATGGTCAGGGGTCGATGATCTCGCCGGTCGCCGTGTTCACGGCGACGCCGAGCGCCGCATCCTCGATGACGGTGTCCGTCTCCGTGTTCGCCTTCGCTGCGCTCCCCTCCTCGGATCGTAGCGCGAGCGCGATCTGCGCGGCCAACGCGGGCCCGATCCCGTCGACCGCGGCCAGCTCCTCCTCGCTCGCCTCCCGGATCGCGGAGACGGTCACGAAGCGGTCCAGCAGGGCGCGCCGACGGACGGGCCCCAGCCCGGGGATGCCGTCCAGGGCGCTGGCCTGCATGGCGCGGCCCCGCTTGGAGCGGTGGTAGGCGATCGCGAAGCGATGGGCCTCGTCCCGCAGCCGCTGGACGAGGAACAGCGCCTCGCTGGTGCGCGGCAGGATCACCGGGTACTCGTCCCCGGGCAGCCAGATCTCCTCGAGACGCTTGGCGATCCCGGCCAGGGCGATGTCGGTGATGCCGAGGTCGTCCATGGCCTGCTGGGCGGCGGCGACCTGGGGCGGGCCGCCGTCGACCAGCAGCAGGGAGGGCGGGTAGGCGAAGCGCCGCCGGTCCTCGTCGGACGCCTCCGGTGGATCCAGATGATGCCTCAGCCGGCGGCTGATGACGTCGTACATCGAGGCGGTGTCGTCGCGGGCGGCCCCGCCGCTGACGGAGTAGCGGCGGTACTCGCTCTTCCTGGGCAGGCCGTCCTCGAACACCACCTGGGACCCCACGACGTTGGTGCCCGAGGAATGGGAGATGTCGAAGCACTCGATGCGCAGCGGCGGCTCCGCGAGGTCGAGCGCCTCCCCCAGGTCCTCGAGCGCCTTGGTGCGGGCGGTGAGGTCGCCGGTGCGCTTCAGGCGATGCAGGCGCAGGGCCTCGGTCGCGTTCTCGCCGACGGTCAGCAGCAGATCCTTCTTCTCGCCGCGCTGCGGGACCCGCAGGTCGACTCGCGCCCCCATCAGCTCCTGGACCTGCGCCCGGTTCGTCGGCAGCACCGGGACCAGCACCTCCTTGGGCGCCGTCCCCTCGGAGTACAGGGTGGTCAGCGCGCGCTCGATGAGGTCCGGAGCGGTGGACTCGTCGAGGATCTCGGCGGTCCATCCCCGCTGGCCGCGGATCCGGCCTCCGCGCACGTGGAAGACCTGCACGGAGGCCTCGAGCTCGTCCTGGGCGAAGCCGATGAGATCGGCGTCGGTCGCGTCGGAGAGCACGACGGAGTTCTTCTCCATCACTTTCTCCAGCGCCCGCAGGTCATCGCGCAGGCTCGCGGCGGTCTCAAAGTCCATCGCGGCGGCCGCGGCCTTCATCTGCCGTTCGATGCGGCGGATGTAGGTCGAGGTGTTGCCGGCCATGAAATCGGCGAACTGCTCGGCCAGCCTCCGGTGCTCCTCCTCGGAGATGTCCCCCACGCAGGGGGCGGCGCACTTGCCGATGAAACCCAGCAGGCAGGGCCGCCCGGAACGCTCGGCGCGGCGGTACACCCCGGCGGTGCAGGAGCGGATCGGGAACACCCGCAGCATCAGATCGAGGGTCTCTCGGATCGCGCCCACCTGCGGGTAGGGCCCGAAGACGCGGTCCCCCTTGGCACGGGGCCGGCGGGTGATGTGCACCCGCGGCACCGTCTCCCCCATCGTGATCACCAGGTACGGGTAGGACTTGTCGTCGCGGAACTTGACGTTGAACCGCGGATCGAACTCCTTGATCCAGGTGTACTCCAGGGTGAGCGCCTCGACCTCCGTGCCCACCACGGTCCACTCGACGCTCGCGGCGGTCGTGACCATCCGCCGGGTCCGCTCGTGCAGGACGGCGAGGTCCTGGAAGTAGTTCACCAGGCGCTGGCGGAGGTTCTTCGCCTTGCCCACGTAGATGACGCGGCCGTGCTCGTCCCGGAACCGGTACACCCCCGGGCGGGCGGGGATGGTGCCGGTGGCGGGGCGGTAGGTCGCGGGATCGGCCATCAGCAGCTCACCGCGTCCCGGACAGTCCCGCTCGTCCGGCGGTCAGCATCGGGGCGAGGAAGTGGCCGGTATAGGAGCCGGGCGTCTCGGCGACCTGCTCGGGGGTGCCGGTGGCGACGATCCGCCCGCCGCCGGAGCCCCCCTCGGGGCCGAGGTCGATGACGTGGTCGGCGGTCTTGATGACATCGAGGTTGTGCTCGATCACCAGCACCGTGTTGCCCTTGTCCACCAGCCCGTTCAGCACCTCCAGCAGTTTGCGGACGTCCTCGAAGTGCAGGCCCGTGGTGGGTTCGTCCAGCACGTAGATGGTGCGTCCGTTGGAGCGCTTGTGCAGCTCAGAGGAGAGCTTGACGCGCTGCGCCTCGCCACCGGAGAGGGTGGTCGCGGACTGGCCGAGCTTGACGTAGCCGAGACCCACGTCCACCAGGGTCTGCATCTGGCGGCGGATCGCGGGGACCGCATCGAAGAACACCAGCGCCTCGGCGATCGACATGTCGAGCACCTCGGCGACGTTCTTGTCCTTGAACGTCACCTCGAGGGTCTCGCGGTTGTATCGCTGGCCGTGGCAGACCTCGCACTGGACGTACACGTCCGGCAGGAAGTTCATCTCGATCTTCAGCGTGCCGTCGCCGGAGCAGGCCTCGCAGCGGCCGCCCTTGACGTTGAAGGAGAAGCGCCCCGCGGTGTAGCCCCGGATCTTCGCCTCGTTGGTCTGGGCGAACAGGGTGCGCACCCGGTCCCACACACCGGTGTAGGTGGCGGGGTTCGAGCGCGGGGTGCGGCCGATGGGCGACTGGTCCACGTGCACCACCTTGTCGAGGTGCTCGAGCCCGGTGACCCGCTTGTGGCGGCCGGGCACGATGCGGGCCCGGTTGAGCTCCTTGGCGAGCACCGAGAACAGGATGTCGTTGACGAGCGAGGACTTCCCGGAACCGGAGACGCCGGTGATCGCGGTGAGCACCCCGAGCGGGAAGGAGACGTCCTGCCCGGCGAGGTTGTTCGCGCGGGGACCGACGACGGTGAGCATCCGCTCCTCGTCGACCGCCCGGCGCTCCGGCGGCAGCGGGATCTCCAGCTCGCCGGAGAGGTAGCGGCCGGTCAGGCTGTCGGGGTTGCGCTTGAGGTCGGCGACCGCGCCGGAATGCACCACCCGGCCGCCGTGCTCACCGGCCAGGGGGCCGATGTCCACCACCCAGTCGGCGGAGTTCAGCGTGTCCTCGTCGTGCTCGACCACGATCAGGGTGTTGCCGAGGTCGCGCAGCCGCTCGAGCGTGCCGATGAGCCGGGCGTTGTCCCGCTGGTGCAGTCCGATCGAGGGCTCGTCGAGCACGTACAGCACACCCACCAGGCCGGAGCCGATCTGGGTGGCGAGCCGGATGCGCTGGGCCTCGCCGCCGGACAGGGTGCCGGCGGCCCGCGCGAGATTGAGGTAATCCAGTCCCACGTCGAGCAGGAAGCCGAGCCGGGAGCGGATCTCGCGCAGCACCTCATCGGCGATCTTCGCCTCCCGCTCCCCGAGCTCGAGGCCCTCGTGGAAGGCGAAGGCCTCCCGGATCGACATCTCGGTGACCTCGGCGATGGAGCGACCGCCCACGGTGACCGCGAGCACCTCGGGGCGCAGGCGCGCGCCCCGGCAGGCGGGGCACGGCACCTCGCGCATGAACTGCTCGTAGCGCTCCTTGGCCCAGTTCGATTCGGTGTCGTTGTGGCGACGCTCGAGGAAGTGCATGACGCCCTCGAAGCCGGTGGAGTAGGTGCGCTCGCGGCCGAAGCGATTGCGGTACTTCACATGGACCTGGTGGTCCTTGCCGTGCAGCAGCGCTTCCTGGGCGCGCTGCGGCAGCGCTCGCCACGGAGCGTCCATGGAGAAGCTGAGCTCCTCGGCGAGGCCGGCCATCACCTCGAGGTGGCGGTCGGTGTGGCCCATGGCCCAGGGGGCGATCGCCCCCTCGGCCAGCGACAGGTCCTCGTCGGGGATCACCAGCTCGGGATCGACCTCGAGCCGCTGGCCCAGGCCCGTGCACTCCGGGCAGGCGCCGTAGGGGGCGTTGAAGGAGAAGGTGCGCGGCTCGATGTCATCGATCGCCAGCGGATGACCGTTCGGGCAGGCGCGCTTCTCGGAGAAGCGGCGCGTGCGGCCCGGATCATCCTCATCCAGGTCCACGAAGTCCACCGACAGGATCCCCTCGGCGAGCCGCAGCGCGGTCTCCACCGAGTCGGTGAGCCGGCGCCGGGAGTCCGGCTTCGCGGCCAGCCGGTCCACGACCACCTCGACGGTGTGCTTGAACTTCTTGTCGAGGGTGATCTCCTCGTCGAGCCGACGGTTCTTCCCATCGATCCGGGCACGGGCGAAGCCCTGGGAGCGCAGTGAGCTCAGGAGGTCCACGTGCTCGCCCTTGCGACCCTGGACCACGGGGGCCAGCAGCTGGAAGCGGGTGCCGGGCTCCTCGCCGAGCAGGGTGTCGACGATCTGCTCCGCGGAGGAGGAGCTAACCAGCTCGCCGCAGATCGGGCAGTGCTGCTCGCCGGTGCGGGAGAACAGCAGGCGCAGGTAGTCGTAGATCTCGGTGATGGTGCCGACGGTGGAGCGCGGGTTGCGGTTGGTCGACTTCTGATCGATCGAGACCGCCGGGGAGAGCCCCTCGATGAGGTCGACGGAGGGCTTGTCCATCTGGCCCAGGAACTGCCGGGCGTAGGCGGACAGCGACTCCACGTACCGGCGCTGTCCCTCGGCGAAGATGGTGTCGAAGGCCAGGGAGCTCTTCCCGGAACCGGAGAGCCCGGAGAACACCACCAGCTTGTTGCGGGGGATGTCGATATCGATGTTTTTGAGGTTGTGCTCGCGCGCACCACGGACGACCAGGGATTCACTCACCGGGCCATCCTAGAGGTGGAACCCGGCCTTCGAACAGTTGTTCGGAGGAGAGGTGGGCGACATACTGGGTCCATGAGCGATCACGAGTACACCGGACATGTCGAGCCCGGCGACGAGCCGATGGTGCGGGACCTGCGCCACGTGCAGATCCGCAAGCTCTCCGTGGGGCCGATGAACAACAACGCCTATCTGCTGACCTGCCGGTCGAGTCGGGCGCAGCTGCTGATCGACGCCGCAGCGGACACCGACGCGCTGCGTCGCATGGTCGCCGCGGGTGGGGAGCACAACGGACTCCATCTCATCGTCACCACGCACAGCCACCACGACCACGTGGGCGCGCTCGCGGAGATGATGGCGGCCACCGGTGCCCGCACCGCCGCCGGCGAGGCCGACGCCAAGGAGATCACGGAGCGGATCGACGTGCCCCTGGTGCATGGCGATGTGCTCGAGTTCGGCGCGCAGCAGGTCGAGATCATCCATCTGCGCGGCCACACCCCCGGCTCGATCGCGGTGCTGCTGCGCGCCGGGGACGAGGGCGACCACCTCTTCACCGGCGACTCCCTGTTCCCGGGCGGGGTGGGCAACACGGACCAGGACCCCCAGCGCTTCGCGCAGCTGATCGACGACGTCGAGCAGCGGCTCTTCGACCGCCTCGGGGACGAGACCTGGGTGTATCCCGGGCACGGGGACGACACCACCCTCGGCGCGGAGCGGGCCTCACTGCCGGCCTGGCGCGAGCGGGGCTGGTGACCGCTCCCCCGTCACCGACGTGGTGCGTCCTCGGTCGCGGTGACGGCGGGCGTACCCGTCTGCTCGCACTGGATGCGGACGGCGGGCGGCTCGAGGACGAGGAGACCGGGGCCGACGGTCTCCCCTCGCTCGTCGCCCGGTGGGAGGCGGAGCACTCCCCGCGCTGGGTGTTCAGCGATGCGGCGGCCTGGTATCCGCGGCTGCTCGCGGCCGGGGTGAGGGTCCAGCGCTGCCACGACCTGCGGCTGGTGCACCGGATCCTGCGCCACTCGGCGCTCGTGCACGACGCGGAGGCGCTGCGCGCGGCCGACGTGTGGGACACCCCGCTGGACCCCCAGGCGCCCGTGCGGGATACGGGAGCGACGCTGTTCGACCTCGCGGCGACGTCCCCGCGCTCCGGCGGTGTGCCCTCCGACCTCGAGGAGACGCTGGCCGAGCACGCCCGGCAGCGCACCGCGATCGCCGGGGCGGAGGACCCGGCGCGGCTGCGCCTGCTGGTCGCCGCCGAATCGGCCGGGGCGCTGATCGCGGCCGAGCTGCAGGCGGCCGGGATCCCGTGGGATGTGGCCGAGCACGACCGGATCCTCACCGCCGCGCTCGGGCCGCGCCCCTCCCCCGGCACCCCGCCGTCGAAGATGGTGGCCGCCGGCGCCGAGGTGCGCGCCGCGCTCGGTGACCCGCTGGTGCCGCTGGAGTCCCCGCCGAAGCTGCTGCGCGCCCTGCACCGCTCCGGGATCGACGTCCCCTCCACCTCGCAGTGGGAGCTGCAGCAGCACGAGCACCCGGCGATCGAGCCGCTGCTGCGGTACAAGAAGATGTCGCGCCTGCTCACCGCGAACGGCTGGACCTGGCTGGATGAATGGGTGCACGAGGGCAGGTACCGGCCCGTGTACGTGCCGGGCGGGGTGGTCACCGGACGCTGGGCCTCCAGCGGCGGCGGGGCGCTGCAGCTTCCCCGGCAGCTGCGACCGGCGCTGCGCGCCGATGCGGACTGGCGCCTGATCAGCGCCGACGTCTCCCAGCTGGAGCCACGGGTGCTCGCGGCGATGTCCGGTGACCCCACGATGATCGCCGCGGGTGCCGGGAAGGACCTCTACGCCGGGATCGTCGAGGCGGGGATCGTGCAGACCCGGCAGGAGGCGAAGATCGGGGTGCTCGGCGCGCTGTACGGCGGCACCACCGGGGACAGCGCACGGGTGGTGCCGCGGCTGCGGCGGACCTTCCCTGCCGCGATGGCGCTGGTCGACGGGGCGGCCGCGACCGGGGAGCGCGGGGGGACGGTGACCACCTGGCTGGGCCGCTCCTCCCCTGCGCTCGAGGAGTCGTGGGCACAGGCGCAGCGTGCTGCGAACCAGGTCGATGCCTCGGCCGGTCAGCAGGAGGCGGCGCGACGCTCCGCCCGGGAGCGGGGCAGGTTCACCCGGAACTTCGTGGTCCAGGGCACGGCGGCCGAATGGGCGCTGTCCTGGATGGCGGCGCTGCGGCTGCGGCTCGCACGCTTCGCGGAGGTGCCGGAGTCGGCCGCGGCCGTGGCGTCCGGGCCGGTGTTCTCCCGTCGGGCGCATCTGGCGTTCTTCCTCCATGACGAGGTGATCGTCCACGCCCCCGCAGAGCAGGCCGAGGCCGCGGCGACAGCGATCCGCGAAGCCGCCGATGCGGCCGGGCGACTGCTGTTCCCCGGCAGCGCGATCGACTTCCCCTTGGATCTGGAGATCAGCGAGCGCTCGGCGGAGAAGTAGGCTCCGCGGGCTGAGCGGGCTCCTGCGGATCACGGCTGTCGAGCGCGGCCACCGCGAGGGACAGCCCCCCGTAGGCGAGACCCATCACCACCCGAGGAGCGGGCACGCCCCGTCGGCGCAGCAGTCCCTCCAGGCCGCGGTCGAGCCAGATGCTCGCGGCGTCCGAGCCGGCGATGATGCCGCCGACCACGACCGGGACCGCGGCGGAGGACACCCGCCGGAGTGCTTTCCGGCGTGGTCCGACGGTATCGACCGCACCACCCGGTGTGCACCGACGATCGTCGTCAGCACGGCTGATCCTCGTCGACGCCGCACCCTCGCGGGAGGGATGCCCGTCCGGCATGATGAGTGGATGCGCCTGTGGTCACTGCACCCCCGTCACCTCGACCGTCAAGGCCTCACGGGCTGCTGGCGCGAGTCCCTGCTGGCCCAGGCCGTGCTCGCCGGACGCACGAACGGCTACCGCGCCCACCCCCAGCTCGAGCGGTTCCGCGCGCAGGACGAGCCGCTCGCCGCCGTCGGCTTCTACCTCTCCGTCCTGGCCGAGCAGGCCACGGCGCGCGGATACCGGTTCGATCGCTCGAGGATCGACCGCTCCCCCGCCGATGGAGCGGTAACTGCGCAGATCCCCGTCACCGACGGGCAGCTCACCCTCGAATGGAGGCATCTGCTCACAAAGCTCGAGCACCGCAGCCCCGAGCGCTGGCAGCGAGAGCTCCTCCTCGCGGGCCCCGACCCTCATCCGCTGTTCACGGTGGTGCCGGGCCCGGTCGAGCCGTGGGAGCGCGCACCCGGGTGAGGACGACCTCTGCCCGACCGGACAGCTCCGACGGATGCCCCCCACCCTCCATCCGTGCACATCATGCGACACCGGTCTCTCGTCTGTCGGTGCCCGGTGATGGGCTGGTACCGGACGTCACAGGAGCCGTCGCAGGGAGACCCCCTCATGACCATCACGCCATTGCCGGAGAGACCCGATGGGCGCATCGTCCGCCCGCGCCCCGACCGCCCGCAGGCCGAGGAGCTGGGCGAGCGGATCCAACAGCAGGCGGCGGTGATCGCCGAGGCCACCTGCAAGCTGCTGCTCATGGTCGCCGACTTCGACGAGCGCGCCGGGGTGGGCTGGTTCGTCGGCCTCAAGTCGACCGCCCACTGGCTGGCGTGGGCCTGCTCGATGACTCCGGGCACCGCCCGCGAGCACGTGCGGGTGGCGCGAACGCTCCCGACGATGCCGCTGACCGTCGCAGAGTTCCGGGCCGGGAGGCTGTCCTACTCCAAGGTCCGCGAGATCACCCGGGTGGCCGACCGGGTCGAGGAGGCCCAGCTGGTGGAGATGGCCCGCGCCATGACCGCCTCCCAGCTCGCCAGGGTCATCTCCTCGTTCCGCGCCGTCGACGGCAGTCGTCTCGGTCAGGACGCTGTCCGTGAGGCACGGTGACAGACCCGCGAGGACGGCATGGTGGAGATCCGTGCCGAGCTCCCCGCGGAGATGGGCGCCGAGGTGGTCACTGCGCTGGACCTCGCACTGGATCGCGACGGCCACGACCCGTCGGGGAGCGAGGAGGATGCCGCGCTCCGATCTGCCCCCGGGCCGACCGAGGAGACAGATGCTCACGACGACCCGACCCGGCTCGTCACGGAGGCCGCGCAGACCACCACGACGCCGACGCTGGAGCAGCGACGAGCCGATGCACTGCACGACCTCGCCCGGACCTACCTCGATGCCGAGCCCGATGACCGTTCCGGCGAGGGTCGCCACCTGGTCGTCGTCCAGGTCAGCGCGGACTCGCTCACCGCCGGCGTTCCCGCGGGAACGCTCGGGGCCGCTGGGCCTCCCACCGTCGACGTTTCCGCGGGAAGGTCCGAGCGCTGTGGGGTGGTCGGCCAGAGGCCATTGGAGGTGCACACTGCCGAGCGCCTCGCTTCCACCGGGAAGGTTGCTCTGCTGATCACCGATGACGGAGGGGAGGCCCTGCATCTGGGCCGGTCCCGCCGGCTCGCCTCTCCCGCCCAGCGCCGTGCCCTGCGGCTGCGCGACGGCGTCTGCAGCTTCCCGGGCTGCCATCAGAGTCGTCATCTCGATGCTCACCACACCACCCCGTGGTCACAGGGCGGTGCAACGGACATCGAGGGGTTGGCGCTGCTGTGCCGTCGTCACCATGTGCTGGTCCACGAGGGCGGTCTCCGGCTCGTCCCGGCCCTGGACCGGGCCACGCCGTCCGACCCTCGCTTCGACGTCCTCGACGAGTCCGGCCGTCCCGTGACGGCCCGCTGGCCGGCGCTGCTCGAACAGCTTGCCCTGCGACACCTCCCGGATGCCCCGGACGCCGAGGTGCGGTCCACGGCCTCTGCCTCCGCCTCTGTCCCCGCCTCCGGTGCCTCCGACGACGGTCCTGGCCCGGTCGGCGAACGGTCCGACCGCATCGCCGCCACCACCGGCGGAGCCGGCTTCCGACTCGCCGACTGTGTGGACGCGCTCTGCCGAGCAGTCGTGGAGCGGGCTGCCTGATCCTCGAGCGGTCGACCACCACGCCCTGGCTGCTGGCGCCGCGGGGCACGTTCTCACCGTCGGGCGAAGCGCCGCCACATCACGGTTGGAGAACACTTCTCTGGATATGCGTCGAATTATTGACTCCCCCGACCACGCGCCCTAGCGTCGCCAGCACGCGCATTTCACGATCTCGCGTGTCGATGACGACTCCGGATACGAAACTGGCTCCCCAGAAAGGCTCTCCGTGAACCTGATCAAGCGATTCAAGACCGTTGCGGCAGTATCGACGACACTTCTGCTGGCAGGCACTCTGGCCGCCTGCGGCGGCTCGGCCGAGGAGAGCAGCGGCGGCCTGCAGGACACGTACGTCGTCGCCACCGACACCTCGTTCGTGCCCTTCGAGTTCAAGGAGGACGGCGAGTACGTCGGCTTCGACATCGACATCGTCAACGAGATCGCTGACCGATCCGGATTCGAGATCGAGCTGGAGACCACCAATTTCGACGGGATCATCCCCGGCCTGCAGACCGGGACCTTCGACATCGCGATCGCCGGCATCACGATCACCGAGGATCGTGCCGAGGTCGTGGACTTCACCAGCCCGTACTACAAGTCGGGTCTGCGCATCGGCGTCCCGGCCGACGACACCAGCATCACCGGCGTGGAGGACCTCGAGGGCCTGACCATCGCCACCCGGCTCGGATCCACCAGCGCCGACTACATCGAGAACAACATCGACGGTGCGACGCCGAACACCTACGAGCAGCTCGACCAGGCGTACCTGTCGGTCGAGGGCGGCGGGTCGGACGCGGTGCTGTACGACGCCCCGAACGTGGAGTACTACATCAAGACCACCGGCGGCGACAGCCTGAAGATCGTCGGTGAGCTGCTCGAGGCCCAGGACTACGGACTCGCCGTCTCCCAGGGGAACGAGGACCTGCTCACGGCGATGAACGAGGCGCTCGCCGAGATGATCGAGGACGGCACCTACTCCGAGATCTACCAGGAGTGGTTCGGCAGCGAGCCGGAATGGCTGGACGAGCTGGCTGAGTCCCAGGTCAGCTGACCCTCCACGGATGAACCTGAACATGCACGGGTGGGCCGGCACGGCTCACCCGGAGGAGAAGGTGAGTGCCGAATGAGGACCCTGCTGGACTTCGACTGGATCGGCGTCCTCGACTTCCTGCCCCAGCTCGGCGTGGGCATGCTGTTCACGCTGCTGATCTCCGTCGTCGGGCTGGTGATCGGGTTCGTGCTGGGCGCGATCTTCGGACTCGCGCGCCTGAGCCGGTTCACGGTGGTCAACTGGATCGCCACCGCCTACATCGAAGTGGTGCGCGGAACCCCCCTGCTGGTGCAGGCGATCTGGTTGTTCTTCGCCCTGCCGCTGATCATCCAGTACACGCTGCCATCCGTGCTCGCCGGCATCATCGTGATCGGCGTCAACTCCGGCGCCTACATCGCCGAGATCGTCCGCGGTGCCGTCCAGTCCATCGACAAGGGACAGATGGAGGCGGGCCGATCCCTCGGCATGAGCCACCACGTCACCATGCGCAAGGTGATCTGGCCACAGGCGTTCAAGCGGATGATCCCGCCCCTGGGCAACCAGTTCATCATCAGCATCAAGGACACCTCGCTGCTGTCGGTGATCCTCGTGCCCGAGCTGCTGTTCCAGGCCCGGACCATCGCCTCGAACCAGTTCAATGCGGTGGAGATCTACACGGCCGTGGCCGTCTGCTACCTGGCGATCACACTGACCCTGTCCGGCGTGCTGCGCCTGACCGAGAAGCGTCTGGAGCTCCAGGCATGATCATCGACATCCACGACCTGCACAAGTCGTTCGGGACGAACGAGGTCCTCACCTCCATCGACCTCTCCGTCGACGACGGCGAGGTGGTCTGCGTGATCGGACCGTCCGGGTCGGGCAAGAGCACCTTGCTGCGCTGCATGAATCGGCTGGAGGAGATCACCAGCGGCGAGGTGGTGGTGGACGGTCACCGACTGACCGACCCCAAGCTCAAGATCGACACCATGCGTGCCGAGATCGGCATGGTGTTCCAGCAGTTCAACCTCTTCCCGCACAAGACCGTGATCGAGAACATCATGCTCGCACCGCAGATGGTGCGCCGTCTGGGCACGGACACGGCACGTGAGCGGGCCCGAGCCCTGCTCCGCAAGGTCGGCCTGTCGGACAAGGAGCTGGAGTATCCGAGCCGGCTCTCCGGCGGCCAGCAGCAGCGTGTGGCGATCGCCCGGGCGCTCGCGATGGAGCCGAAGATCATGCTGTTCGACGAGCCGACCTCCGCCCTCGACCCGGAGCTGGTGGGCGAGGTGCTCGCGGTGATGAAGGATCTCGCCCTGGAGGGCATGACCATGGTGGTGGTCACCCACGAGATGGGCTTCGCCCGCGAGGTCGGCGACCGGCTGATCTTCATGGACGAGGGCAGGATCGTGGAGGAAGGGGTCCCGGCAACGGTCTTCGACCACCCGCAGGAGACGCGCACGCAGGCGTTCCTGGAAAAGATCCTCTGAGGCATCACCCGGGCGCTGCGCGGGCCCCTTGCGGACCCGCGCGGAGCTCCCACGGGATCGTCGTTCAGCTCGAGCGCTGCACCGCCCGCAGCTCCTTCTTCAGCTCCTGCACCTCGTCGCGCAGCCGGCCGGCGACCTCGAACTGGAGGGTCTCGGCGGCCTGGTACATCTGCGCGGTCATCTCGTCGATCATGCCGGTCAGCGCGCCCACCGGATCATCCCCCAGGTCCACGCTGCGGCCCTTGACCGCGTCGACGGCGTTCGAGCGCGCCCTGTCGGCGGCCACCCGCTCCTTGCCGGAGCGGTAGTCGGTGGCCATCAGGGTGTCGGTGTCGATGTCCTCGCGGGCCAGCATGTCGGTGACGTCCGCGATCCGTTTGCGCAGCGGGGTGGGGTCGATCCCGTTCTCCTCGTTGTACGCGATCTGCTTCTCGCGGCGACGGTTGGTCTCATCGATCGCGGACTGCATCGAATCGGTGATCCGGTCGGCGTACATGTGCACCTGGCCGGAGACGTTGCGGGCGGCGCGGCCGATGGTCTGGATCAGGGAGGTGCGGGAGCGCAGGAAGCCCTCCTTGTCCGCATCGAGGATCGCCACCAGCGACACCTCGGGCAGATCCAGGCCCTCGCGCAGCAGGTTGATGCCCACCAGCACGTCGAACTCCCCCAGGCGCAGCGAGCGCAGCAGCTCGATGCGGCGCAGCGTGTCCACGTCGGAGTGCAGGTACTGCACCCGCACCCCGTTCTCCAGCAGGAAGTCGGTGAGGTCCTCGGCCATGCGCTTGGTGAGCGTGGTGACCAGCACGCGCTCGTTGCGCTGGACCCGCTTCTCGATCTCCTCGCGCAGATCGTCGATCTGTCCCTTGACGGGCTTGACGATGACCTCGGGGTCGACCAGGCCCGTCGGGCGGATGATCTGCTCGACGTAGCCGTCGGCCCGGCCCAGCTCGTAGTCGGCCGGGGTGGCGGAGAGGTAGACGGTCTGGCCGGTGCGCTCGGTGAACTCGGAGAAGGTCAGCGGCCGGTTGTCCAGCGCCGAGGGCAGGCGGAAGCCGAAGTCGACCAGGGTGCGCTTGCGGGAGCGGTCCCCCTCGTACATCGCCCCGATCTGCGGGACGGTCACGTGCGACTCGTCGATGACCAGCAGGAAGTCCTCGGGGAAGTAGTCCATGAGCGTGTTCGGCGCGGTGCCGGGCTCGCGTCCGTCCAGATGGCGGGAGTAGTTCTCCACCCCGTTGGTGGAGCCCATCTGGCGCAGCATCTCGAGGTCGTGGGTGGTGCGCATCCGCAGCCGCTGCGCCTCGAGCAGCTGGTTCTGGTGCTCGAGCTCCTCCAGCCGCTCGGCGAGCTCGATCTCGATGGTGCCGATCGCGCGGGAGAGCCGCTCGGGGCCGGCCACGTAGTGGGAGGCGGGGAAGATGTGGATGTGCTCCTCCTGCCGGATCACCTCCCCGGTCATCGGATGCAGGGTGAAGATCGCGTCGATCTCGTCGCCGAAGAACTCGATGCGTATCGCGAGCTCCTCGTACATCGGGATGATCTCCACGGTGTCTCCGCGCACCCGGAAGGTGCCGCGCTCGAAGGCCACGTCGTTGCGGTCGTACTGCATGTCCACGAAGCGGGTCAGCAGCTCGTCGCGGTCCAGCTCCTGGCCGGTGCGCAGCTGCACCATCCGGTCCACGTACTCCTGCGGGGTGCCCAGGCCGTAGATGCAGGAGACGGAGGAGACCACCACCACGTCACGGCGGGTCAGCAGCGAGTTGGTGGCGCTGTGGCGCAGCCGCTCCACCTCGGCGTTGATCGAGGAGTCCTTCTCGATGTAGGTGTCCGACTGCGGGACGTACGCCTCGGGCTGGTAGTAGTCGTAGTAGGAGACGAAGTACTCCACCGCATTGTGCGGCAGCAGCTCGCGGAACTCGCTGGCGAGCTGGGCGGCGAGGGTCTTGTTGTGCGCCATGATCAGGGTGGGCCGCTGCACCTGCTCGATCAGCCAGGCCGTGGTCGCCGACTTGCCGGTGCCGGTGGCGCCCAGCAGCACCACATCCTGCTCGCCGTCGTTGATCCGCCGGGTGAGGTCGGCGATGGCGGTGGGCTGATCGCCCGAGGGGTGGTACTCGGAGACGACCTCGAAGGGATGTTCGGCGCGGACCAGATCGGTGACGGGACGCATGTGCCGAGCCTACGACCCCCGGCCGACGGGCGACACAGCCTTGCGGCGTCCTCAGCGCAGGGCGGAATCCCCGGGACCGGCCCCGAGCACGGCGAGCATCATGTCGAGGGCATGGAGGGCGCGGCCGGCGAGCGTCTCCCGATCAGCGGTGTTCAGCACCAGACGATCGGCGCGGCGGATCCGCTCGAGGTCGGTGACCTGTGCGGCCATGATCGATTCGACGTAGGCGCGGTCCTTGCCGCGGTCCCGGACCACCCGGTCGATGCGGTCCTCGCGCCGGGCGAGCACGGCGACGACCCCCCGATAGTCGGCCTCGTGGTGCTTCTCGAGCAGCAGGGGGCTGTCGTGGACGACCACCCGCTCCCCTGCCCGGGCCGCCTCCGCCTCCTCGGCGGCGACGGCGATGTCCACCCGGGACAGGACGATGCGTTCGAGGTCCGCTCGCGCATCGCCGTCGGCGAACACCAGGCGGGCCAGGGCGGCGCGGTCGATGCTGCCGCCGGGGGTGCGGAACTGCTCGCCGAAACGGGCGACGGCCTCCTCGACCCCGTCCCCGGGCAGGTCCAGGACCCTGCGGGAGTGGGCGTCGAGATCGATCACGCGATGCCCGGCGCGGCGCCAGAGATCGGCGACGGTGGACTTCCCGGAGCCGATCCCGCCGGTGAGGCCGAGCCGCAGCGGTGCGGTGACGTGGGGCATGCCTCGATGGTACGGCCCCGTAAGAGCCATCACGCGAAGGTTCCCGCTGGTGACGCCGGGGTCGTACCGTATCGGGGTGGACCCTCTCGAACTGCTGATCACCAATGACGTGCTGCGCGTCATGGACCTGCTGGGCGTGTTCGTGATGGGGGTCGCGGCCGGTGCGCTGGCCTCCCGGCTGAACTTCGATGCGGTCGGTTTCGCGGTCATCGGCATCATCGCCGGTCTCGGTGGCGGGATCGTGCGTGACCTGGTCCTCGACTTCGGCATCCCCGCAGCGTTCGCGGATCCGTGGTATCTCGCCTGTGCGCTGGGCGGCGCCGGCTTCACCTTCGTCATCGCCGCGGACGGCGCCTGGTGGCGGCGCCTGGTGTCCGTGCTGGACATCGCCGCGATGGGGCTGTGGGCGGCCACCGGCACCGCGAAGTCCCTCGGCTACGGGCTGGACGTGCTGCCGGCGATCCTGCTCGGCATCACCAGCGCGGTGGGCGGCGGGGTGATCCGTGACGTGCTGGTGGGGCGGATCCCCGCGATCTTCGGGGGCGGCCCGCTGTACGCGACCGGTGCGCTGGTCACCGCAGTCCTCACCTGGGCGGTGGTGGCTCTGGGCCTGCCCTCTCCGTTGGTGCTGATCGCCGTGGCCGTCGGCTCGCTGCTCGCCGGGGTCGCGGCGTGGCGGCGCTGGACGCTGCCCGGCCACAGCGAGTGGCAGGTGACGATGTCCGCCGCGCAGCTCAAGCGCCTGGTGCGCCGCACCCGCAAGCGCGAGCGTGAGCGCGTCGCCCTGGAGACCGGCACGATCCCCGTGATCGATCCCGACAGCGACGACCTCGCCGATGATGCGGCCGCGGAGGATCTCGACGCGGCGCGCTATGAGGATCGCGTCTTCGAGGCCTCCGCGGCCGAGGAGCTGCCCGGCTCCCCCGAGCACGGGCAGCAGCATGAGCAGCGGGCGCCGGACCCCGGCCCGTCCGGCGACGACCCGGCGGACCACGAGGATCCGGCGGGCGAGAGCCGCTGAGCCGCGCCCGGGTCCAGCGACCCGCCGCGTGGCCCCGGGTCGGGATCAGGGCCGCAGCAGCTCGAGCATCCCCGCGACGTCCTGTGCCCGCAGCTGGCCCGGCGCGGATCCCTCGCCGACCGTCGCGAAGGTGGCGGCGCTGGCGAAGGTCTCGGCGGCGACGCGGCTGCTGGACCCCAGCGGGCCCATGCTGATCGCGATATGGGGGCCCGAGAGATCCTCGGCGGCGGTCAGGCTGGCCGAGAGCAGGGTGAGGACGTCGCGGGGGCCGCGGGGCGTGACCGCGATCTTCGGGACATCCGCGCCGAGCCGTCGCTGGGCACGCAGGATCTCCACCAGCTCCGCCTCGGCCGGGGTCGACTCCATGTCGTGGAAGGAGCCGACGACCACCGTGCCGTGACGGTGGGCGGCGGAGATGACGCGAGCGACCGTCGCCGGTGCACGGGAGGTCTCGATGTCGACCAGGTCGACCGGGGACTGGGTGCCGGCGCGGCGGAGCGCGATCAGGGATTCGAGCAGGATCCCCAGGTCGCGATCCGCGATCGGGCGGGCGCCGCCCTCGGCGGCGGTGCGGAAGGTCACCAGCAGCGCCCGGTCCGGGCCCAGGCGCGCACGCAGCGCGGGCAGCGCGGCCAGCACCGCCTCGCGATGCTCGCCGATGTCCTCGAGGTCGGTCCGGAAGCGGTCCAGCCGCCACTCCAGGATCCGGGCCGGGGTGCTGACCGCGGCATCGGCCTGGGCGAGCAGCTCCTCGGTCTCGGAGCCGACCAGCGGGACGATGATCTCGGGCCGGGCCCTGCCCAGCTCGATCCCGCGCACCGTCGCCGTGCGTCGGCGCGCATCGGTCTCCGGCACCGCGGCGGCCTCGGTTGCGGCGGTTTCGGCGGGGGTCGCGTCGTGGTCGGGGTGCTCGTCGTTCATGGGGTGCTCACTCCTCGGTGATCGCGGCGTAGGCGGACAGCAGCAGGGCGGGGTCGGGCCCCTCGATGCGGGAGACCTTCCCGATCCGATCCAGCACCACGAAGCGCAGCAGACCGGCGCGGGTCTTCTTGTCCCGCTTCATGGCGTCCTCGAGCTTCGGCCACTGTCGATCACGGTAGGTGGTGGGCAGGCCCAGCGAGGTGAGGATCTCGCGGTGGCGATCGACCTCGGCCTCGGAGAGCTTGCCCGACAGGTGCGAGATCTCGGCGGCGAACATCATGCCGATGCTCACCGCGGCGCCGTGACGCCACTGGTAGCGCTCATTGCGCTCGATGGCGTGGGCGAGCGTGTGGCCGTAGTTGAGGATCTCGCGCTCCCCCGCCTCTCGCAGATCGGCCGAGACCACCCGGGCCTTGACCCGGATCGCTCGCTCGATGACCTCGCGGAACTGCGCCGTGGTGACGTCGAGGGCTGCCGCGGGATCCTGCTCGAGGATGTCCAGGATGCGCGCGTCCTCGATGAAGCCCGCCTTGACCGCTTCGGCGAGACCGGCGGCGATGTCGTGCGCGCCGAGGGTGCCCAGCACGTCGAGATCCGCGACCACGGCGACCGGCGGGTGGAAGGCGCCGACGAGGTTCTTGCCCTCGGCGGTGTTGATGCCGGTCTTGCCGCCCACGGCCGCGTCGACCATGGCGGCGACCGTGGTGGGCACCTGGAGGACGTCGATCCCGCGCAGCCAGGACGCGGCGACGAAGCCGGCCAGATCCGTCGCGGCCCCGCCGCCCAGACCCACCACCAGGTCGCTGCGGCCGATCTCGGCCTGCCCGCAGACTCCCCAGAGGAAACCGGCGACCTGGGCGGTCTTCGCCTCCTCACCGTCGGGGATCTCGGCGGCGAAGGCCTGCCGGCCGGTCTCGGCGATCGCGCTGCGCACCTGCTCCGCGACGTCGCGCAGGCTCGGCTGGTGCACGATGACGATGCGTCGCACGCGTGCGGGCACGAAGGCGGGGAGGTCGGCGAGCAGACCACGACCGACGTGCACGTCGTAGCCGCCGGTCGGGGTGGTCACGGGAATGACCGTCGTGCTCATGAGATCTCCTTCTCGGGGTGGGGCGTGGGATCGTCGCGCAGGACGCGGAGGATGGAGCGGGCGACCCGGGCCGGGGTGCCGTGGCCGGAATCGATGCGGAGCGCCGCCAGCTCGCGGTAGCAGGGGGCGCGCTGCACGGCCAGCTCCCGCCAGCGGGACATCGGGTCCTCGCCCGACAGCAACGGGCGGCCCGTGCCGTGCGCGATCCGGCGGGCGGCGATGGCCTCATCGACGTCGAGCCAGATCACCGGCGCACCCTGCAGCAGTTCCCGGGAGACGGGGTGCAGCGGGGCACCGCCGCCGAGGGACAGCACCCCGGGGTGCTCGTGCAGCGCCCGGGCGAGGGTCGCGGCCTCGAGCTCACGGAAGCCGGCCTCCCCGTCCGCGGCGAAGATCTCGGGGATGGTGCGGCCATCGGTCTCCACGATCAGGGCGTCGAGGTCCGCGAAGGGGACCTCGAGCCGGGAGGCGAGGGCGCGGCCGACGCTGGTCTTCCCCGCGGCCATCGGACCGATGAGGATCGCGAGGGGGCCGGTCACGGAGCGGGGTCCGGACGGCGGTCGGTCAGCGCCGACTGCAGAGCCTGGGTCCCCTCCAGGTGGGCTCGGATCTCGGCCACGGAATCGCCGCCGGTCTTCTCCAGCAGGGCGTCGGCGAGTGTCAGCGCGACCACGGCCTCGGCGATCACCGCCGCCGGGGCGACGGCGCAGGTGTCGGAGCGCTGGTGGTTGGCGGTGGTCTGCTCACCGGTGGAGACGTCGACGGTGCGCAGCGCACGGGGCACCGTGGAGATCGGCTTCAGGGCACCGCGCACCCGGATGACCTGGCCATTGGTCATGCCGCCCTCGATCCCGCCGGCGCGGTTGGTCACGCGCGGGTAGGTCCCCGAGGAGGGTGAACCGGTCCCGGACTGGGTCTCGTCGACGGCGAGGATCTCGTCGTGGGCCGCGGAGCCGCGACGACCGGCGGTGGCGAAGCCGTCCCCGATCTCGACGGCCTTCATCGCCTGGATGGACATGATCGCCTGGGCGAGCCGGCCGTCCAGGCGGCGGTCCCACTGGATATGGGAGCCGAGTCCGACGGGGGCGCCGTAGGCGAGGACCTCGACCACGCCGCCGAGGGTGTCGCCGTCGGCCTTGGCGGCGTCGACCTCCGCGACCATCGCGGCCGAGGTCTCACGGTGGAAGCAGCGCAGCGGATCGGCGTCCAGCGCCTCGAGGTCCTCCGGGGTGGGCAGGTCCGCATCCTCGGGCACCCGCACCCCACCGACCTGCAGAGTGTGGGCGACCAGCCGGATGCCGGCGGCCTGCTCGAGCAGCGCGGCGGCGACCCTGCCGGCGACGACCCGGGCGGCGGTCTCGCGGGCGCTGGCGCGTTCGAGGATCGGTCGGGCCTCGTCGAAGCCGTACTTCAGCATCCCCGAGAGATCGGCGTGGCCGGGACGAGGACGGGAGAGCGCCCGGTTGCGGGCGATCTCGCGCTCGTCGCCGGTGCCGGCATCGATCAGGAGGTCCTCCCGCGCGACCGGATCGGCGCTCATCACCTTCTCCCACTTCGGCCACTCCGAGTTCGCGATCTCGATCGCCAGCGGTGAGCCGAGGGTGCGGCCGTGGCGGAGCCCGCCGTGGATCGTCAGCACGTCCTGCTCGAACTTCTGCCGACTGCCGCGGCCGTGGCCGAGTCGGCGGCGTGCCAGCGCCGCCTTCAGATCGTCACTGGTCAGCTCGATACCGGCGGGGACGCCGTCGAGCAGGGAGATGAGAGAGGGGCCATGGGATTCCCCGGCCGTGAGCCAGCGCAACATGGCCTCGATTCTCTCATGCGGCGCAGCCTCCCCGTCCCGGCGTCCGAGGCCGGGACCCCGGTCCGCGTCAGTCCTCGTCCAGCTCCACGGATTCGACCGGGGTGAGCTGCTCGACCAGCGGGACCACATCGGCGATGCCGTCCAGCACCGCCGTGGGCCGGTACGGGTACTGCGTGATCTCCTCCTCCTGGGTGGAGCCGGTCAGCACCAGCACGGACCGCATCCCGGCCTCGAGCCCGGACTTCACATCGGTGTCCATGCGGTCCCCGATCATGATCGAGGTCTCCGAGTGGGCACCGATCCGGTTCAGCGCGGTGCGCATCATCAGCGGATTGGGCTTGCCGATGTAGTAGGGCTGGATCCCGGTGGCCGCCGTGATCATCGCCGCGACCGCCCCCGTCGCCGGCATCGGACCCTCGGCGCTGGGGCCGGAGACGTCCGGGTTGGTGGCGATGAACTTCGCTCCGCCGGTGATCAGACGGATCGCCCGGGTGATCGCCTCGAAGGAGTAGGTGCGGGTCTCCCCCAGGACCACGAACTCCACGTCGGAGTCCGCGAGGATGAACCCCTCCTCGTGCATCGCACTGGTGAGGCCGGCCTCCCCGATGACGTAGGCGGCGGCGCCGGGCTTCTGCTCGGCCAGGAACCGTGCGGTGGCCAGCGCACTGGTCCAGATGGACTGCTCCGGAATATCGATCCCGCTGCGGGACAGCCGAGCGCGCAGGTCCCGCGGGGTGAAGATCGAGTTGTTGGTCAGCACCAGGAAAGGACGCCCGAACCGCTGCAGGGCGGCGATGAAGTCGGCGGCTCCGGGCAGTGCGGCCTCCTCATGGACCAGCACTCCGTCCATGTCGGTGAGCCAGGAGTGGATCGGGTGGTCATCGAGTGTCGCGGTCATGGAACCAGTGTGCCGTGTCCGCCACGCTGCTGCCCAGCCTGTTCACGATCCGCCCACGGCAACGGCCCGGCCCCCGCGCGATGCGGGGACCGGGCCGTTGCTCGGAAGGATCCGTGGATCAGTTGCCGGTGAGCTTGGCGCGCAGGGCGGCCAGGGCCTCGTCGGAGGCCAGGGTGCCCTCGTCCGAGGAGCTCGACTGGTAGGAGGACTGCGCCGCGGCGGGGGCGGCGGGCTCCGAGGAGGAGGACGACGAGGTCGTGGACGCGGCGGCCGGGGCGTTCGCGGACTCCTCGTCGGCCTTGATGGCCTCGATGACCTGAGCCTTGTGCGCGGTCCAGCGCTCGTAGGCGGCCGCGTACTGACCCTCCCACTCCTCGCGCTGGGTCTCGTAGCCCTCGAGCCACTCGTTGGTCTCCGGGTCGAAGCCCTCGGGGTACTTGTACTCGCCGTTGGCGTCGTACTCGGCGGCCATGCCGTAGAGCGCGGGATCGAAGGTGGTGTCGTCACCCTCGGGGTCGACGCCCTCATTGGCCTGCTTGAGCGAGAGCGAGATCCGGCGACGCTCGAGATCGATGTCGATGACCTTGACGAACACGTCCTGGTCGACGGTGACGACCTGCTCGGGCAGATCCACGTGGCGCTGGGCCAGCTCGGAGATGTGCACGAGGCCCTCGATGCCGTCCTCGACACGCACGAATGCGCCGAAGGGGACCAGCTTGGTGACCTTGCCCGGGACGACCTCGCCGATGGCGTGGGTGCGGGCGAAGAGCTGCCACGGGTCCTCCTGGGTCGCCTTCAGCGACAGGGAGACGCGCTCGCGGTCCATGTCGACGTCCAGGACCTCGACCTTGACCTTCTGGCCCACCTCGACGACCTCGGAGGGGTGGTCGATGTGCTTCCAGGACAGCTCGGAGACGTGCACCAGGCCGTCGACACCGCCGAGATCGACGAAGGCGCCGAAGTTCACGATGGAGGACACGGCGCCCTCGCGGACCTGGCCCTTCTGCAGGGTCTGCAGGAAGTCCGAACGGACCGCCGACTGGGTCTCCTCGAGGTAGGCGCGACGCGAGAGGACCACGTTATTGCGGTTCTTGTCGAGCTCGATGATCTTCGCCTCGATCTCCTGGCCGACGTAGGGCTGCAGGTCGCGGACGCGCCGCATCTCCACGAGGGAGGCGGGCAGGAAGCCGCGCAGGCCGATGTCGACGATGAGGCCGCCCTTGACGACCTCGATGACGCGGCCGGTGACGACGCCCTCGTCTTCCTTGATCTGCTCGATCGTGCCCCAGGCGCGCTCGTACTGGGCGCGCTTCTTGGACAGGATCAGACGGCCTTCCTTGTCCTCCTTCTGGAGGACCAGGGCCTCGATCTCGTCGCCGACCTCGACGACCTCACCGGGGTCGACGTCGTGCTTGATGGACAGCTCGCGCGAGGGGATGACGCCCTCGGTCTTGTAGCCGATGTCCAGGAGGACCTCGTCGTGATCGACCTTCACCACAGTGCCCTCGACGATGTCGCCATCGTTGAAGTACTTGATGGTGGCATCGATGGCGGCCATGAGTTCGTCGGCGCCGCCGATGTCATTGATGGCGATCTGGGGGGTCGTGGTGTCGGTCATGTAGGTAAGGACTCCGTCGGGACAGGAATTGAGTAGGGTCGATGGACGTGCCGACCCTCCGTGGAGGGCCGGTCGGTGCCCGGGCGGCGCACGACGTGGTGACCACGACGGCGTCGGCTCGCGCACAGACCTCGAAGAGCCTAACAGTCCGGCCGCAGATCCGCGAGGACCAGGGCACCGACCGACGGCGCCACCGGTGTGACGTCCGTCCCGCGGGGCCCTCCCCGCCGCTCCGGCTCCGCCCGGGGCGTGCGCTCAGTGCGCGGCCTCACGCCAGGTGCGGCCGATGCCGACGCCGACCTCGAGCGGGACGGACAGCTCGTAGGCCGAGTCCATGCCGTCCTCGACGATGGTCCGCACCCGGTCCAGCTCCCCCGGCGCGACCTCGACCACGAGCTCGTCGTGGACCTGCAGCAGCATCCGGGAGGCGAGCTCCGCCTCCCGCATCCGGCGCTCGACGGCGAGCATCGCGAGCTTGATGATGTCCGCCGCGCTGCCCTGGATCGGGGAGTTCAGCGCGACCCGCTCGGCGTTCTCGCGGCGCTGACGGTTCTCGGAGGTGAGGTCGGGGAGATAGCGCCGACGACCCAGCAGCGTCTCGGTGAATCCGGTGCTCCGGGCGGTCTCCACGCTGTGGTGCAGGTAGTCGCGCACCCCGCCGAAGCGCTCGAAGTAGCCGTCCCGCAGCGCGGTCGCCTCGGCCCGGGAGATCCGCAGCTGCCGCGAGAGGCCGAAGGCGGAGAGTCCGTAGGCCAGGCCGTAGCTGACGGCCTTGGTCTTCGAGCGCATCGCCGGGTCCACCGCGCCGGGGCTCACCCCGAACACCCGGGAGGCGACGAAGTTGTGCAGGTCCTCCCCCGAGCGGAAGGCCTCGATGAGGCCGGTGTCCTCGGACAGGTGCGCCATGATGCGCATCTCGATCTGCGAGTAGTCGGCGGTCAGCAGCGTCTCGAAGCCCTCCCCGGCGACGAACACGTCCCGGATCCGCTGCCCCTCGGCGGTGCGCGCGGGGATGTTCTGCAGGTTCGGCTCGGTGGAGGCGAGACGACCGGTCGCGGCGGCGGTCTGCTGGAAGGTGGTGTGCACGCGGGAGCCGGCATCGACCACCTTGTCCAGCCCCACCAGGTAGCCGGTCAGCTTGCTCATCTCGCGGAAGCGCAGCAGCGCGGTGAGGAAGCGGTGCCCGGCGGAGTCGGGATCCAGCGACTCCAGCAGATCGGTGAGGGACTCGGCGTCGGTGGAGTGTCCCGAGGAGATCTTGCGCGTGGTGGGCAGGCCGAGGGTCTCGAACAGCACCACCTGGAGCTGCTTGGGCGAGGCGAGGTTGACCTCCTCCCCCACGATCTGCCCGGCCTCGCGCTTGGCCTGCGCGACGAAGCCCTCGAACTCCTCCCGCAGGGTCCCCAGCGCCTCCTGGTCGATCGCGATGCCGCGCTCGTGCATCGTCTCGAGCACGGCCTGCAGCGGCTGTTCGAGGTCGTCGAGGATGCTGCGGGCCCACGGCTCGCCGGTGGTGCGGGCGGTGAGCTCCTCGGCCGCGGGGTGCAGCGCTGCGGCCGCGGTCGCCAGGCGGGCCCCGGCGCGGGCGACATGCTCGGCACGCACCTCCGGGGTCTCCTTCTTCAGGGTCGACTCCGCGGGCTTGCGGGGCTTCGGCTCGAAGCTGGCCCCGCCCAGATCGGTCGCGAGCGCCTCGGCGTCGTAGCTGCGCGCCCCGGGTCGCAGCACGAAGGACTCCAGTGAGAGGTCACGCGCCCGCTCCCCCAGCCGGTACCCGTTCAGCTCCAGCCAGGAGCGGACCGCCGGGGCATCGGCGACCCGGATCTCGGTGGCGGCGGCGAGGGCGGCGGCGAGCAGGTCGGTGGCCTCGGGGTCCAGCCGTCCCAGCTGGATCGCGCCCGCCACGGCGGGGGTCGCGAGGCCCACCAGGGCCCCGCCGCGGACGTCCTCCACGGCATCGAGGGCGAGCACCTCGCCGCCGGTGTCCAGCAGCTGCTGCAGCGCGGCGGCGTCGCGGATGTCCAGGACCTCCGCGGCCTGCGCCGTCTCCTCTGCGGCGCCCTCGTCCGCCCCCTCGCCCAGCAGCGCGGCCGGGAGGTCACGGCGGATCGTGTCGCCGAAGGCGAGGTCGTCGAACACCTCGAGCACCCGGGTGCGGTCGCCCCGGCCCAGGGCGTAGTGCTCTGCGTCGGTGGGCAGATCCAGGGTGGTGACGGCGGCGTTCATCCGCCGGTTCCGCTCGACGTCCGCGAGGTGATCGCGCAGGGATTGGCCGGCCTTGCCCGTGATCTCCTCGGCGTGGGCGATCACCCCGGGCAGGTCGCCGTACTGGACGATCCACTTCGCGGCGGTCTTGGGGCCGACGCCGGGCACGCCCGGGAGGTTGTCGGCGGCCTCGCCCACCAGGGCCGCGAGGTCGGGGTATCGCTCGGGAGGGATGCCGTACTTCTCCTCCACCGCGTCCGGGGTCATCCGACGCATCTCGGTGACGCCCTTGATGGGCTGCAGCAGGGTGACCTTCTCGCCGATCAGCTGGATCGCGTCACGGTCGCTGGAGACGATCAGCGCCTCGTGGCCCGCCTCCTCGGCGCGGGCGGCGAGGGTGGCGATGATGTCGTCGGCCTCGTAGTCCTCGTAGGTCAGCCACCGCACCCCGAGCGCGTCGAGGACCTGCATGATCAGGTCGATCTGGCCGTGGAAGGCCGGTGGGGTCTCGTCGCGGCCGCCCTTGTACTGGTCGAAGATGCGGTCGCGGAAGGTGCCGCCGGGCAGGTCGAAGGCGACCGCCACATGCGTGGGCCGCTCGGAGGCGACCACGTTGATGATCATCCGGGCGAAGCCGTACACCGCGTTGGTCGCCTGGCCGCGGCCGTCGCTGAACCCGTCGGCGGGCAGGGCGAAGAAGGCCCGGAAGGCCATCGCGTGCCCGTCGATGAGAAGGATGCGCTGGTCGTCGGTGTCACTCGCACTCATGGGGAGCAGTCTCCCACGTCGCTGATGCCCTCGCGGCCCGCTCGGCTGTGGCAGGCTCGAGGCATGAACGACTCCCTGCGCACCCCCGATCCCTCACCGGCCCCGTCCGCCCCGGGCGGTGCCCCCACCGCACCGCCGGTCAGCGACGAGCTGCGCGAGCACTTCACCCCACTGCTGCAGGGGACGCTCCTGGAGCGCTGCGGGATCGAGCTGCTCACCCTGGACGCGGGCGGCGGCACGGCGACGATGCCCGTGCCGGGCAACACCCAGCCGGCCGGTCTCCTGCACGGTGGTGCGACCATCGCGCTGGCGGAGTCCATCGCCTCCTTCGCCGCGCTCCTGCAGGCCCGTGCGGTCCACGGCGACGGGGCGCACGCGGTGGGGACCTCGGTCTCGGCCCTGCATCACCGCTCGGCCCGCAGCGGCAGGGTCCTCGCCTCCTGTGAGCCGCTGCATCTGGGACGCCAGGTGGCCAATTATCTGGTCGATGTCCACGACGACCAGGGACGACTGCTGAGCACCGTGACCGTCGCGACCCAGCTGCTGCCGCCCCGCTGACATCCGCTCACCGGCGGCTCCGGGCCACGCTGCGGCGGCGGGTCATCCGGCGGCTTCGAAGCTCGTCGCCGAGCCGCCCTCCAGCATGTTCGCCGCAGACCAGGTGTACTCGCGCAGCTCCCCGATCCGGGCGTCGGAGAGCGGCCCCAGCTCGAGCTTCCCCGCCCGTCCCTCGTAGGCCACGGTCGCACGGTCCTGGGCCTCGAGCGCAGTCCGCATCACCCGCCGGCAGGTCTCGTAGTCGGTGCAGGCCTCGGAGCCGGTGAGGATCGCCGGGACCGCGGCGGCCAGTGCCGTGCCGGTCACCGACAGTGCGTGCTGCGCGGCCAGGCAGGCCATGGTGAACGCGTCATACCCCTGCTGGGAGTAGGCGAAGCCGCTGCGCAGGAAGCCGCTGCTGCGATTGAGCATCATCGCTCCGTGCCCCGCGGTGATCTCGCCCCCGGGCTGGTACCCGGTGGCAGAGCTCAGGCAGTCCGGGAGCAGCTCCTCCGCGACCGGCAGCTGTGAGTAGTCGACGGTCGCGGCCGGGGAGAGCCGCGCAGGGATCGTGATCGTGGGGCGGTCGTCCTCGTCCAGGGTGGCGTCGTACAGCGCGGAGAGGAAGGGCGCCGACTCCTGACCGCCGTTGAGCACCAGCAGCGCCGGCGGCTCCTGCAGCACGGACTTCACCCGGGCACCGATGTCGCCGAGATCTCCCACCGGGTAGAACTGCTCGGACACGATCCGCCCGCTGCGCGGGTTGAGAAAGAGCTCCAGCTCCTGGAGCAGGCTGCGCCCCTGGGCGGTGTCCTCGGAGAGGAAGGCGACCGTTCCCGGGGTCCCGCCCTCGGCGGAATCGGTGCCCAGCGCGATCTGGCCGTACTGCGCGGCGAGGATCCGGTCATCGGGAGCCAGCCGCATCAGCAGGTTCGCGGTCTGCACCTCCGGGGTGCGCACGCTCATGCCCGAGGTGAACACGTCGATCACCGCCAGGCCCGCCTCGACGATCGTAGGCATCGCTGCGATCAGCGACTCCTCGTCGATCGAGGTGATCAGGCAGGTCGCGCCCGCGCCGGCCAGCTCCTCGATGACCCCGGTGAGATCCTCACCGGGCTCCTGCATCACGTGGCGGTCGAGCAGGGTGACCTCGTGCCCGAACAGTCCGTCCCAGCGGGCGTTGACGTCGATCCGCGCCTCCTCGATCGAGACGGAGATCGCCTCCTCGAAGGCGGCCATCCGGCCGTAGGCCGCACCGATCTGTCCGATCATCAGCGGGGTGTCGGGCTCCTCGAGCGCCTGAGCGGTGGGGGGAGGCTCCGTCGGCCGGGACCCCCGTCCCCGCCCGCAGCCGGTCAGCGCGCCGGCGCCGAGGATCCCGACCCCGAGACCGCGCACCAGGGCACGTCGTGTGATCGCCATCGTCGCGCAGTCCCCCTTCTCCGCCCGACCCACCCCGGGTCCGGGCGGTCCCCTCTCAGTCCTTCGGACCGCCCAACTGGTCCACGACCGCGTCAGCGACCTCCCGCATGGTCAGACGACGATCCATCGACGTCTTCTGGATCCAGCGGAACGCCTCCGGCTCGCTCAGCCCCATGTTGGTCTGCAGCAGCCCCTTGGCCCGGTCCACGCGCTTGCGGGTCTCGAACCGCTCCCCCAGATCAGCGATCTCGGACTCCAGCTGGGTGATCTGCTGGTAGCGCGAGATGGCGATCTCGATCGCCGGCAGCAGATCCGCCGGCGTGAAGGGCTTGACGACGTAGGCCATCGCGCCGGCGTCCCGGGCCCGCTCGACCAGCTCGGCCTGCGAGAAGGCGGTGAGCATCACCACGGGCGCCAGATTGTCCTCCCCGATCCGCTCGGCGGCGGTCACGCCGTCCATCTGCGGCATCTTCACGTCCATCACCACGATGTCGGGGCGCAGCTCACGGGCCTTCGCCACGGCACTCTCGCCGTCGCCGACGGCCGCGATCACATCGAAGCCCGCCTCGGTCAGCGTCTCGACGATGTCCATCCGGATGAGGCTCTCGTCCTCGGCCACCACCGCGGTGCGGCGCGGTGCCTCCACCTGCGGCGGAGCATCGTCCTGGGCGTCGTCGGGGAGGGAAGTCGTATCGTCAGTCATGTCGCCCTGTGTCTCGAGAAGGGCCTCTCCATCGGTGCACAGCACCTCCAGGGTCAAGGCCGGTGGTCATCAGCGGTATCCTAATCCAGCCCTCCTGCACGGGGGGTGAGCCGGGTTGGCGGAATGGTAGACGCGGCGCACTCAAAATGCGCTGTCCGCGAGGGCGTGCGGGTTCGAGTCCCGCACCCGGCACCTCCAGCTGTGTTCTGTGATCTGCAGTGACGTTCACAGTGCGCCCCAGATCGAGTCTCTTGGGGCACGACATGGGCACATGCTTTCCAGGCCCGCGCCGATGAGGAACCTCATCCCGGGCCGCGCTCGCCCGTCGGATCCTCGCGCGGGCCACCGGCCGCGTGACGATCCCCCTCGGATGACCGGCCGGCATCGTCGGGAGGCGCACCCACGGGGACGTGGCTGTGACCGGCCATGGGGCTGCGAACACGGTCATCACGGAACCGACGCGCGATCGCTCGTCGGGCTCCGATCCCGGCTTCATGTGCGACGCGCGAGCGGCCGCAGCAGCGGAGGCCGCACAACATTGTCAGAACACTCACGACGAATGCGAAGCATGCCGAGGCGAGGTCGAACCCTGAACGGCAGCGGCAGACCCGCCGCGCAGGAACATTCCGCAATGCCCCTTCGGAATCTGGGACAGCCTGTTACCGTGAACGGGCGATCGTGCCGCACGTCACACCACCGTGGCGCAGAGCACGCCATCCCTCCCCTGGCGCCGCCCAGCGCACACGGACCCAGAAAGGCGACAACGTGAATCGATCCACACCCTCGACCTCCTCCTCTTCCCATTCCTCACGACTCCCCGGCGCGGCCATCCTGTCGCGCCGCGGCGTCCTCGGCCTCGGCCTCGCCCTGGGCGGCGTCGCGGCCCTGCCCGGCACGGCGGCGCTCGCGTCCCCGGACGGCGGCGAGCTGCCTGTGGTACGCCCACAACCGAGCGCGATGGAACCGAGCGAGCACGGCGTGAACCTCGGTGGGAAGGTCTCGATCATCGTCGGCCAGGACACCGACCCCGCGGCGCTGGCCTCCCTGGAAGCTCTGCTCGAGCGCCCCGGCGGGCCCGTCGACGTCGTCCTCGCGACCGAGGCGAGCACCACCGCCCACGGCCCCCGGATCCACCTCGGCACCCCGGAGGACAACCCGACGGTGGCCCCCGCTCTCGCGGGCCTCGGCATCGACGGTCCGGGCGACCTCGCCGCAGACGGGTACGTCCTGGCCACCGGCCGCGACCGCGGTCCCGTAGCCGTGCTCGCCGGTCGGGACGCCCGGGGCACGTACTACGCCGTCCAGACCCTGCGCCAGCTCCTGGCCGGCACCTCCAAGCTCCCCGCCGTCCTGGTGCGCGACGAGCCGCTGATGGAGATCCGCGGGGCCATCGAGGGGTTCTACGGCATCCCCTGGTCGCACCAGTCACGCCTGGACCACTTCGCCTTCTACGGCGCCCACAAGCTCAACACCTACATCTACACGCCGAAGGACGATCTGCTGCTGCGCTCGAAGTGGCGCGAGCTCTACGAGGGCGAGGAGCTGGACCGTCTCGCCGAGCTGGTGACGACCGCGAACGCCCACCACGTGGCCTTCACCTATGCCCTCTCGCCCGGCAATGACATCACCTACGGCAGCGACGCTGACTTCGAGGCCACCGTGACCAAGTTCGATCAGCTGCGCGAGCTCGGCGTGACCAGCTTCTACATCGCCCTCGACGACATCCCCACCGGTCTCGGCGAGGAGGACGCCGCCCAGTTCGACTCCCTCGCCGCGGCCCAGGTGCACTACCTCAATCGGATCCAGAGCGAGTACGTGGACGCGAACGGACTGGTCCCTCTGCAGACCGTCCCCACGCACTACGCCGGCTCCGGGCGCAGCGCCTACAAGACCGCCTTCGGCACCGGCGCGGATCCCGACATCCGCATCCAGTGGACCGGTGAGGGAGTGTTCTCCCCATCGATCACCGAGGAATCCGTCGCCCGCGCGGTCGAGAGCTACCACACCGACCACCTGTTCATCTGGGACAACTTCCCCGTGAACGACGGCCGCCGCGACCGCCTGTTCCTCAACCCGCTCGAGGGCCGTGACGACTCCCTGCACGAGCTGCTGGCCGGCTTCACCGCGAACCCCATGATCGAGCCCTACGCCTCGCTGATCTCCCTGGCGAACTACGGCGACTACTGCTGGAACCCGTCCGCCTACGACCCGTGGGAATCCTGGGCGGCCGTGCTCGACGAGCTCGCAGGTGCGGACGAGGAGGTCCGGGCCGCTCTGCGGGTCTTCGCGGACCTCAATCAGAACTGGCCCTACCGCGCGGGATCCCCGTCGGCCCCCGAGCTCGGAGCGGACATCGAGGACTTCTGGGCGGCGTACGAGGCCGGCGCACCGAGCGGGCAGGACCTCCAGGACCGCCTGGCGGCCATCACCGCCCTGGACGAGGTCCTGGCCGAGATGGCGTACGTCCAGTTCCATCAGGACACGCGTCCGTGGATCATCGCCGCGGGGCACTGGGCCGACGGGTTGCTCGCTCAGGTCGAGATGCTCGGCGCGCTCGCGGAGGACCGGCCGGAGGATGCGGCGGCGGCCGCGGCCCGCGTGGGGGATCACCTCGCGGAGGCGGGGAAGGCGACCGTTCCCGACCAGCGAGCGGACGGGGTGTATCGGGAGGACCAGATCGTCCCCTCCGTCGGCGATGGACGGTTCGAGACCTTCGCCTCCCGGGCCTGGGAGGAGCTGCGCGCCGTCCTGCCGAACGATCCCTCCCTGCCCTTCCGTGGTCTGCCCGGCACGGCCACCACCACGATCGGCACCTACGGCGACCACCTCCCGGAGCGGATGGTCGACGGCGACCTGTCCACCTTCTACTGGTCCTCCCGGGCCCCGCAGGTCGGCGACGAGATCCGCCTCGAGCTCGAGGAGAGCCACCCGATCGGATTCGTGCGCGTGCAGATGGCCCGCAGCGACACCACTGCCGGCGATCAGATCTACCACGGGGCGCTCGAGCTCTCTGCCGACGGCGACAGCTGGACCCAGGTCGGTGCCACCACCGGTGACCCGGTCGTGGAGGTGACCCTGGATGCGCCCATCGAGGCGCGGTACGGCCGCCTTCGCGTGACCGGCCCCAATCCCGGCGGGAAGTGGGTACAGGTCCGCGAGTTCGGACTCGCCGAGGAACCCCCCACCGCCTGATTCCACCGAGGCCGGCCCCGGACCGAGAACCGGTCCGGGGTCGGCTCCATGGTCACGCGCAGAAGGAATGCGGGCCGATCCCCACGCCCGGCACCTCGCATCGCGATGGCGGCGCCCCGCAGCCCAGGAGCTGCCGGACGCCGCCATCGCGCAGCGTCTTCCGTCTCAGCTGTGCACGCCGGAGGCGATCCGATCAGCCTCGATGCGGGCGGACTCGGTGCCGTCGAGGTCGCCGATGCGATGCACGCGCAGCGTGTTGGTGGAGCCGTGCACGCCGGGAGGGGAACCGGCGGCGACGATGACCAGATCGTTCTTCTGCAGGCCCTTCTGCTCGCGCAGCAGATCGTCGACCTTGCCGACCATCGCGTCGGTGTCATTCTGCATCGGGACCAGGTGCGCCTCGATGCCCCAGGTCATCGACAGCTGGCGGGCCACCTCGGGATACGGGGTCAGTGCCAGCAGCGGGATGCTGGGACGCAGTCGGGACAGGCGGCGCGCGGTGTCGCCGGACTCGGTGAAGGTCACCAGGTACTGGGCGGAGAGCTGGTCGCCGATCTCGGCGGCCGCGCGGGTGATCGCACCGCCGCGGGTGTGCGGGATGGTGCCCAGCGGGAGGATGCGATCCGCGCCGTTCTCCTCGGTGTTGATGATGATCCGGGCCATGGTGCGCACCGCCTCGAAGGGGTACTTGCCCACGCTGGTCTCTCCCGAGAGCATGACCGCGTCGGCGCCGTCGAGGATCGCGTTGGCGCAGTCCGAGGCCTCCGCGCGGGTGGGCCGCGGGCTCTCGATCATCGACTCCAGCACCTGGGTGGCGACGATCACGGGCTTCGCATTGCGGCGGGCCAGCTCGATGGCGCGCTTCTGCACCAGCGGGACCTGCTCCAGCGGCAGCTCGACACCCAGGTCGCCGCGGGCGACCATGATGCCGTCGAAGGCACCGACGATCGAGCGCAGCGCCCGCACCGCCTGCGGCTTCTCGATCTTGGCGATCACCGGCACCCGACGGTTCTCCTCCTGCATGATGCGCAGGACGTCGTCCATGTCGTGGGCGTCGCGGACGAAGGACAGCGCCACCAGATCCGCGCCGAGGCCCAGACCGAAGCGGAGATCCGCCACGTCCTTCTCGCTCATCGCGGGAACGGACACGGCCACGCCCGGCAGGTTGATGCCCTTGTTGTTCGAGACCGGTCCGGGGACCTCGACGACGGTGACGACCTCGGTATCGGTGACCTCGGTGACACGCACGGAGACCTTGCCGTCGTCGATCAGCAGCACATCTCCGGGGCGGCAGTCGCCCGGCAGGCCCTTGAAGGTGGTGGAGACTCGCTCGCGGGTGCCCTCGATGTCGTCGGTGGTGATGGTGAAGGTCTCACCGACCTCGAGCTGATGCGGACCGTCGGAGAACGTGCCCAGGCGGATCTTCGGGCCCTGCAGGTCCACCAGCACGGCGACGTTCTTCCCGAGGTCCTCGGCGGCGCGACGGATGTTCGCGTACACCTGCGAGTGATCGTCGTGCGTGCCGTGGCTGAAGTTCATCCGGGCGACGTTCATCCCAGCCTCGATCAGGGTGCGGATCTGCTCGTAGGTGCCGGTCGCGGGACCGAGTGTGCAGACGATCTTCGCTTTGCGCATGTCAACCCATCTGTAGTTCGTGTGAGGGCCGCGTTCCCTCCCGGAACAGCGCGAGAGCGCCGCCAGAGGGCCGCGGCATCGCGTGTTCTTCCCCCTAGTCTTTCACATTGTGACGGGCTTCTCGCCGGGGTCCACGGGGCGCGGCAGCGAAGTGCTCCCCATCAGCTGCGCATCGACCGCCGCGGCGCAGGAGCGCCCCTCGGCGATCGCCCAGACGATGAGGCTCTGGCCTCGGGCGCAGTCGCCGGCGGTGAAGACGCCGGGCACGGTGGTGGACCAGTCAGCATCGTGCCGGATGTTGCCACGCGAGGTGATGTCCACTCCCAGCTCCTCCAGCAGGCCCTCCCTGCGGGCCGCGGTGAAACCCAGGGCGAGCAGCACCAGGGTGGCGGGAAGCACGGTCTCGGTGCCGGGGGTGGGCACGCGGGACCCGTCCTGATACCGGGTGCGGGCCACGACGAGCCCGCTCACGGCGCCCTCGTCGTCGACCCGGAAACCGGTGGTCGAGGCGAGGTAGGAGCGCTCCCCGCCCTCCTCGTGGGCGGCGGAGACCTCGAACAGCACGGGATGCGTGGGCCAGGGCTGGCTCGCGTCGCGCTCGGCCGGTGGCTGGGTGCCGATCGCGAGGGTGGTCACCGAACGGGCTCCCTGGCGCAGCGCGGTGCCCAGGCAGTCGGCGCCGGTGTCCCCACCACCGATGATCACCACGTCCTTCCCCTCCGCAGTCAGCGGGTCCGCGACCCAGTCACCCTCGACCAGGCGGTTCGCCTGGGTGAGGTAGTCCATCGCGGCATGGATACCGCTGGCCCCACGGCCGGGCACCGCCAGTTCGCGCGGCACGCTCGCGCCGGTGGCGAGCACCACCGCGTCGAAGCGGGAGCGCAGCTCCGGGACGCTCAGCGAGCCCTCCCCCGTCCCTCCGACGTCGATCCCGGTGCGGAAGCGGGTGCCCTCGGCGCGCATCTGCGCCAGCCGCCGCTCGAGATGGCGCTTCTCGAGCTTGAACTCGGGGATCCCGTAGCGCAGCAGTCCGCCGATCCGGTCATCGCGCTCGAGGACCACCACGGAGTGGCCGGCACGGGTCAGCTGCTGGGCGGCGGCGAGCCCGGCCGGGCCGGAGCCGACCACCGCCACCGAACGACCCGTCTGCCGCGTGGGCTCGACCGGCTGCACCCAGCCCTCCGCGAAGGCCCGGTCGATGATGGAGACCTCGACGTTCTTGATCGTCACCGGGGGCTGATTGATCCCCAGCACGCAGCTGGACTCGCAGGGCGCCGGGCAGGCGCGGCCGGTGAACTCCGGGAAGTTGTTGGTCGCGTGCAGGCGCTCGCTCGCCTCCCGCCAGTCCTCGCGGTAGACCAGGTCGTTCCACTCCGGGATCAGGTTGCCCAGCGGGCAGCCCTGATGGCAGAAGGGGATGCCGCAGTTCATGCAGCGCCCCGCCTGCCGGGAGACGACGTCCAGGGTGCCCTGCTCCCTGGCCTCGTAGACCTCTCGCCAGTCCATCAGGCGCAGCGGGACCGGGCGTCGGGCGGGCAGCTCCCGGTCGCGGTCGCGCAGGAATCCTCGGGGATCAGCCATGGGTGGCCTCCATGATCTCGTTCCAGACGTGGTTCGCATCGGGGTCCTCGCCCCGGGCCGCCGCGTCCTCGCGAAGGGCGGTGATGGTGAGGAAGGCGCGTGGGGCGATCTCGGTCAGCCGTTCCAGCAGCTCCTCCTCGTCCGCGAGCAGCGCGGCCGCCCGGTCCGAGCCGGTGCGTGCGACGTGGTCGGCCAGCGCCTCGAGCACGAACCCGCGGTGCTCGGGTCGCACCGGTGTCACCGCGAAGCCGGGGGCATCGGCGGGGTTCAGGCGGGCGGGGTCGAGGTCGAGCACGAACAGGGTGCCGCCGCTCATCCCGGCCCCGAGATTGCGGCCCGTCGGCCCCAGCACCAGCACCGCGCCACCGGTCATGTACTCCGCGCCGTGGTCGCCGATCCCCTCGACGACCAGGGTCGCCCCGGAGTTGCGGACCCCGAACCGCTCCCCCGCGGCGCCGGCCAGCAGCAGGCGGCCGCTGGTCGCGCCGTAGGCGCAGGTGTTCCCGGCGATCGGGGCGGAGGTCAGCGACGGGGCGGTCCCGCGGCCGTGGCCGACGGCGATGATGCCTCCGGAGAGGCCCTTGCCGACGTAGTCGTTGGCGTCCCCTCTCAGGTGCATGCTGATCCCGCGCGGCAGGAAGGCGCCGAAGGACTGGCCCCCGGTGCCCTCCAGGTCCAGCACGATCGCGTCCTCGGCCAGGCCGTGGCCACCGGTGCGGCGCGTCACCTCGTGCCCGAGCAGGGTGCCGGCGCTGCGCTGGACGTTGCGCAGGGTGTCCCGCAGGTGCACCGACCCGGCGGTGCCCTCGAGCACCTCCTGGGCACCGGCGATCCAGGGATGGTCGGCAGCGCGGTCCAGCTGGTGGTCCTGTCCGCGCCGCCGCCGGGGGAAGTCGCCCTCGTGGACGGTCGGCGGGGTGAGGATGGCGGTGAGGTCCAGGCCCTCGCGCTTGGCGGCGCCGAGCACGGTGGCGGCCCGCTCGCCCTCGGCCAGGGTCAGCAGGTCGCCGCGGCCGATCGCCTCGTCCAGGGAGCGCAGTCCCAGCGCCGCCAGATGCTCGCGGACCTGTGCGGCGAGGAAGCGGAAGAAGGTCACCACGTGCTCGGCCTTCCCGGTGAAGCGCTCCCGCAGCTCGGGGTTCTGGGTTGCCACACCGACGGGACAGGTGTCCAGGTGGCAGACGCGCATCATCACGCAGCCGGAGACCACCAGCGGCGCGGAGGCGAAGCCGTACTCCTCCGCGCCCAGCAGCGCGGCGATCACGACGTCGCGTCCGGTCTTCAGCTGGCCGTCCACCTGCACCGTGATCCGATCGCGCAGGCCGTTCTGCAGCAGGGTCTGCTGGGTCTCCGCCAGGCCCAGCTCCCAGGGGGTGCCGGCGTGCTTGAGGGAGTTCAGCGGGCTGGCACCGGTGCCGCCGTCGTGGCCGGAGATCAGGACCACGTCCGCATGCGCCTTGGAGACGCCGGCGGCGACCGTGCCCACGCCGAAGCGGGAGACCAGCTTGACGTGGATGCGCGCTGCCGGGTTCGCGGACTTCGCGTCGTGGATCAGCTGGGCGAGGTCCTCGATCGAGTAGATGTCGTGATGGGGCGGGGGCGAGATCAGCCCGATCCCGGGGGTGGAGTGCCGGGTGCGGGCGATCCACGGATAGACCTTCTCGGGCGGCAGCTGCCCGCCCTCCCCGGGCTTGGCGCCCTGGGCGATCTTGATCTGGATGTCCTTGGCGAAGGTGAGGTACTCGCTGGTGACCCCGAAGCGGCCGGAGGCGATCTGCTTGATCGCACTGCGACGCTCCGGATCTCGCAGGCGCTCGGGGTCCTCGCCGCCCTCACCGCTGTTGGACATTCCGCCCAGGCGATTCATGGCGATCGCCAGGGTCTCGTGGGCCTCCTGCGAGATCGAGCCGTAGCTCATGGCTCCGGTCATGAACCGCCGAGTGATCGCCTCCACCGGCTCGACCTCGTCCAGCGGCACCGGCTCGAGCCGGCCGGTGCGCAGGCGCAGCAGCCCGCGCAGCGTCATCAGGCGCTCGTGCTGGTCGTCGACCTCATCGGTGTAGCGACGGAACTCCTCGTACTGGCGGGTGCGGGTGGAGTGCTGGAGGCGGAACACCGCCTCGGGGGTGAACAGGTGCGGCTCCCCCTCGCGGCGCCATTGGTACTCGCCGCCGACGGGGAGGGCGCGGTGCGCGGGCCGCTGTCCGTCCACCGGATAGGCCAGCGCGTGGCGGGCCGCGTTCTCCGCGGCGATGACGTCCAGCGTGATCCCGCCGATGCGGCTGATGGTGCCGGGGAACCACGCCTCCACGAGCTCATCGGCGAGGCCGACGGCCTCGAAGATCTGGGCGCCGCGGTAGGAGGCGACGGTCGCGATGCCCATCTTGGACATGATCTTCAGGACTCCCTTGCCGAGGGCCCGATTGAGGTTCGCGACCGCCTGCGCGGGCGTGAGGTCGCTGACCACCCCGCGGTCGACGAGCTCCTCGACGCTCTCCATCGCGAGATAGGGGTTGATCGCGCTCGCGCCGTAGCCGATGAGCAGGGCCGCGTGGTGCACCTCCCGCACGTCCCCCGCCTCCACCAGCAGCGCGGCGGAGGTGCGCCGGCCGGTGCGCACCAGGTGGTGCTGGACGGCACTGGTCAGCAGCAGGGACGGGATCGGGGCGAGCACCTGGTTCGCGTCTCGGTCCGAGAGCAGCAGGAACGTGGCGCCCTCGTCGATCGCGGTGACCGCCTCCTCGCACAGCTCGCGCAGCCGCTGCTCGAGCGCGGCCGTGCCCCCGCCCACGGGGTACAGACCGCGCAGCCGCACGGTGCGGAAGTCGGCGGTGGCGGGGTGCGCATCGATCGCGACGATCTTCGCCAGCTGGTCGTTGTCCAGGATCGGGAAGTCCAGGGCGAGCTGGCGGGCATGCTGCGCGGTGGCGTCCAGCAGGTTGCGGGAGCGGCCGATGGTGATGCCCAGGGAGGTGACGATCTCCTCCCGCAAAGAATCCAGCGGCGGGTTGGTGACCTGCGCGAACATCTGCGTGAAGTAGTCGAACAGAAGACGCGGACGGTCCGAGAGCGCCGCGATGGGGGTGTCGGTGCCCATCGCGCCGAGCGGTTCGGCGCCCTTCGCCGCCATCGGGGCGAGCAGGATGCGCAGCTCTTCCTCCGTATAGCCGAAGGTCTGCTGGCGGCGCACCACGGAGGCACGGGAGTGGGTGATGTGCTCGCGCGCGGGCAGGCCCGCGAGCGGGACCTTCTGCTCCTGCACCCAGGTGCGGTAGGGGTGCTCGGTGGCGAGGCCGCGGGTGACCTGCTCGCTGGGGATGATCTCCCCGCGCTCGAGGTCGAGCAGGAAGATCTCCCCCGGTGCGACCCGGCCGGTGCGGACCACCGCGCTGCGGGGCACGTCCACCAGCCCGGTCTCGGAGCCGAGCACGATCAGGTCCTCGTCGGTCACCCAGTAGCGCAGCGGCCGCAGCCCGTTGCGGTCCAGCCTCGCACCCACCTGTGTGCCGTCGGTGAAGACCACCGCGGCGGGGCCGTCCCATGGCTCCTGGAGCGCTGCGTGGTACTCGTAGAAGGTCCGGAGGTCTGGATCCATCGAGGGGTCGTTCTCCCACGGCTCGGGGATGAGCATCATCAGGCAGTGGGCGAGGGAGCGGCCGGACAGGTGCAGCAGCTCGAGCGCCTCGTCCAGGCCGGCGGAGTCGGAGGCACCGGGGGTGTTCACCGGCAGCAGTCGGGCGAAGTCCTCGCCGAAGGCGTCGGTGGCCATGGCACCCTCGGCGGCCCGCAGCCGATTGCGATTGCCGATCACGGTGTTGATCTCGCCGTTGTGCGCGAGGGTGCGGAACGGCTGGGCCAGCGGCCAGGCGGGGAATGTGTTGGTGGAGAAGCGCGAGTGCACGATCGCGAGCCGGGTCGCGAAGCGTGGATCGCGGAGGTCCGGGTAGAACGCCTCGAGCTGGACCGGGGTGAGCATGCCCTTGTAGACCATCACCCGCGTGGACAGGGAGGGGAAGTAGCCGGCGGTGCTGTGCTCGACCCGGCGGCGCACGGCGAAGGCGGCCCGCTCGAGGGCGAGCCCGGTGCGCTCGCCGGCGGCGTCGGCGAGGAAGACCTGCACCATGTCCGGACGCACCGCCTCGGCGGAGGGACCGACGATCCCCTCGGTGACCGGGACGTCTCGGGTCCCCAGCAGCTGCAGGCCCTCCTGGACGGCGATCTCGACGAGCGTGCCGAGCACCCGGTCCCGGCCCGGGCGGTCGCCGGGCACGAAGGCGATGCCGGCGGCGTAGGCGCCGACGGGCGGGAGGTCGATCCCGCTCGCTGCGCGCAGGAAGGCGTCCGGCAGCTGGACGATGATCCCCGTGCCGTCGCCGGTCTCCTCCTCGGCGCCGACGGCGCCGCGGTGCTCGAGATTGCGCAGCGCCGTCAGGGCGTGCTCGACGATGTGGTGACCGGGGTCGCGGAGGGTGGCGATCATCGCCACCCCGCAGGAGTCGACCTCGGAGCCCGGATGATAGAGCCCGTGAGCAGCGGGGAGGGCGGAGAAGCGGGAGCTGAGCGGGAGCATGATGCCTGAACCCTTCGGGGTGGGCGGCCGGTGGCGGGATCGTCGTGACGACGTGCACCCTTGTCCGGGGCGCCTCCCGCGCCGGCGATCAGCGTCGCTCGGGGCGGGGTCCCTGGGGTCCGGGTGCCGGGTCGGGGCCGGTGGAGGGAGGCGTCCCGGACTTCTCGGTCTCGTCCTCGTCGGGGCCGTTGCCCGCGGTCTGCGCAGGCAGCTCGAAGGAGCCGTCGGCGGCGACGACCTCTCCCCCGCGCTGCTGCCTGCGCCGGGTGAGCACGATGAACATCGCGATGCCGACCAGCGCCATCACGATCGCGACCAGGGTGTGGATGCGCAGCGGCCCGATCATCAGCACCGGCTCGGTGCGGATCGCGTCGACGAGGGCGCGCCCGGTGGAGTAGATCGCGACGTAGGCCCAGAAGATCCGGCCGCCGGCCCACTGGTGGCGACGGCTGAGCAGCAGCAGGACGGCGAGCCCCGCGAGCATCCACAGCTGCTCGTACAGGAAGGTGGGGTGGTAGGTGCCGGGGATGCAGCCGCCGATGGTCTGCCCGTTGGTGACGCAGGTGATGTCCCATGCCCACCAGGCATCCAGCGCAGGGCCGTAGAGCTCCTGGTTGAACCAGTTCCCGAAGCGGCCCAGGATCTGGGCGATCAGCAGGGTGGGGGCGACGGTATCGGCCAGGGCGGTGAAGGAGACGCCCTTGTGGCGTGCCATCAGCCAGACCGCGAGCGCACCGCCGGCGACGCCGCCGTAGATCGCGAGCCCGCCCTGCCAGATGAAGAGCACGGCCAGCGGGTCCCCGTCCGGGCCGAAGAAGGGCGCCGGGGAGGTGAGCACGTGCCAGATCCGGGAGCCGACGATGCCGGCGATGATCGCCACGAAGATGATGTCGAAGAAGGTGTCGCCATCACCGCCGCGCGCCTCCCAGCGCTTGGTCGCCCACCACATCGCCGCGCCGATCCCGGCGAGGATGCACAGGGCGTAGAAGTGGATCGTGAGCGGTCCGAGGGAGAGCGCGGAGAGCGACGGGCTGGGGATCATGTCCGTCCTCCGCTCAGGTCTCGGTGCGGGCGCGCTCGACGCCGGCGCGCAGGTCGTCTGCCACCGCCGCCAGGGCGGTGCGGGCCGCTGCGTCGTCGCCCTGGTTCTCGCTCAGTGCGCGTACGAAGGCGGACCCGACGATCACCCCATCAGCATACGCGCCGACCTGCGCGGCCTGGTCACCGTTCGAGACGCCCAGTCCCACACAGACGTTCTTCGCCCCGGCCGCCCGGGTCCGCTCGACCAGGCCCTCCGTGGCCGCGGAGACGCTGGCCCGGGTGCCGGTGACACCCATGGCGCTGGCGGCGTAGACGAAGCCCTCGGTGTGCGAGACCACATGCGCGAGGCGGTCGCGCGGGGAGCTCGGAGCCACCAGGAAGACCCGATCCACACCGTGCCGCTTTCCGGCCTCGATCCAGTCGGCCCCCTCGTCGGGGATGAGGTCCGGGGTGATCACGCCGGCGCCGCCGGCGGCCGCGAGGTCGCGGGCGAAGGCATCGGGGCCGTAGGCGAGGATCGGATTCCAGTAGCTCATCACGAGGATCGCCGCGCCCCGGCCCGAGAGCGCCTCGACGGCCTCGAGCACGTGGCGGGTGCGGGTCCCGCCGGCGAGGGCGGCGGAGGCCGCCTGCTGGATCACCGGGCCGTCCATGACGGGGTCGGAGTACGGCAGCCCCAGCTCGATCATGTCGGCGCCGTGGTCGATGAGGATCCGGGCGGCCTCGATCGAGCGCTGCAGATCGGGATAGCCCACGGGCAGGTAGGCGATGAGGGCGGCGCGGTTCTCGGAGCGGGCGCGGTCCAGGACCTCGTCGGCACGCAGGCGAGCGCTGTCGGCGGTGGTCATCGTGTCTCCTCGTGCGTCGGTGCGGCCCGGTCCGGGCTGGTCTCGCGGGCGGCGGCGCGGAGCGCGGAGAGGTCGGCGCGGGCCGGTTCATCGCCCACCAGGCCGAACCAGGTCGAGGCGGTGTCGACGTCCTTGTCCCCGCGGCCGGAGAGGCTCACCAGGATCACGGCGTCCTCCCCGAGCTCCCGGCCCAGCTGCAGGGCACCGGCGAGGGCATGGGCGGACTCGATCGCGGGCATGATGCCCTCGGTCATCGACAGCAGGGCGAAGGCGTCCATCGCGGGACCGTCGTCGACAGCCCGGTACTCGGCGCGGCCGATGTCCGCCAGCCAGGCGTGCTCGGGACCGACGCTGGGATAGTCCAGCCCGGCGGAGACGGAGTGGGATTCGATGGTCTGACCGTCCTCGTCCTGCATCACGAAGCTGCGGGCACCGTGCAGCACCCCGGCGGAGCCGCCGTTGAGGGTCGCCGAGTGCCGGCCCGAGTCGATGCCGTCACCCCCGGCCTCGCAGCCGATCAGCCGCACCAGCGGGTCGGTGTCGTCGAGGAAGGCGTGGAAGATCCCCATCGCATTGGAGCCTCCGCCCACGCAGGCGACGACCGCATCGGGGAGCCGGCCCACCCGCTGCAGGGTCTGGGCCCGGGCCTCCTCGCCGATGATGCGGTGGAAGTCGCGGACCATCGCCGGGAAGGGATGGGGGCCGGCGACGGTGCCCAGCAGGTAGTGGGTGGTCTCGACGTTGGCGACCCAGTCGCGGAATGCCTCGTTGATCGCGTCCTTGAGGGTGCGCGAGCCCTGCTCGACGGGGACCACGTCCGCGCCCAGCAGTCGCATGCGGGCCACGTTCAGGGCCTGGCGCTCGGTGTCCTCACCGCCCATGTAGATGGTGCAGTCCAGCCCGAACAGCGCCGCCGCGGTCGCGGTGGCGACGCCGTGCTGACCGGCGCCGGTCTCGGCGATCACCCGGGTCTTGCCCATCCGCTTGGTCAGCAGCGCCTGCCCCAGCACATTGTTGATCTTGTGGCTGCCGGTGTGGTTCAGATCCTCCCGCTTGAGCAGGATGCGGGCGCCTCCTGCGAGCTGCGAGAAGCGCGGAGCCTCGGAGAGGAGGGAGGGACGTCCGGTGTAGTCGGCGGCCAGCCGCTGCAGCTCGGCGGTGAACTCCGGGTCCACGATCGCCTTCTCGTACACCTCGATCAGCTCGTCGAGTGCGGGCACCAGCGCCTCGGGCAGGAAGCGCCCGCCGAAGTCCCCGAAGTACGGGCCGGTCTCGGAGCGCAGCTCGGTGGTGGGGCGGGTGAGATCCAGGACGACGTCCTCGAGCGGGACACGCTGGGGATCGGGGCTGCTCATGCCTGAGCTCCTTCCGGGAGGGGGCGCCCGCGTCGGGCCACCCGACGGTACGAGGCGACGGCATCGGCCGGAGCACCGGAGGTGACCAGGGCCTCGCCGACCAGGACGGCGTCGGCACCGGCGGCGGCGTAGGCCTCGACATCGGCGACCGAGGCCACCGCCGACTCGCCGATCGCGAGCGGCCCGGCGGGGATCCTGGCCAGCAGGTCCGCGGCCCGACCGAGGTCGACGGTGAGGTCCTTGAGGTTGCGGGCGTTGACGCCGATGAGATCCGCCCCGAGGGCGAGCGCGCGCTCGAGCTCGGGCGCCGTGTGGGTCTCCACGAGCGCCTGCATGCCGAGCTCGCGGGTGAGGTCGTACAGGTCCCGCAGCAGGGCGTCGTCCAGGGCGGCGACGATCAGCAGCACCAGGTCGGCGCCGTGGGCGCGCGCCTCGAGCACCTGATAGGACTCGACCACGAAGTCCTTGCGCAGCACCGGGACGTCGACCCGGGAACGGACGGCATCGAGGTCGGCGAGGGTTCCGCGGAAGCGGCGCTGCTCGGTCAGGACGCTGATCGCGGAGGCACCGGAGTCCGCATAGAGCGCGGCGAGCTCGGCCGGTTCGGGGATCTCGGCGAGGGCTCCCTTGGACGGACTGGACCGCTTGACCTCGGCGATCAGCCCCATGGTGGTGCCGTCGCCGCGCAGTCGGGCGGCGGCGTCCAGGGCCGGCGGGGCGGCCTGGGCCAGGCGCGTGATCTCCGCCTCGGGCACCGCGGCGCGGCGCGAGGCGAGATCCTCGCGCACGCCGACGATGATCTCGTCGAGGACGGTTCCGGTGGTGGTCACACAGGCCTCCTGCAGCAGAGCGGGGTGGTGGGCACCCCGCGGGGTCGGTGGCGGGTCTCAGCCGCCGACGAGGGAGATCGGGGCCAGGAACCAGAACATCGGCAGGTTCCGCAGCACCGTGAAGAGGGAGAGCAGCCCGACCAGGACCAGCAGCACGGTCCTCGAGGGCATCAGCTCCGTGCGCAGGCCCCGCGCGCGCCGCCCGGTCCAGACCGCCATGCCGATCCCGACCAGCGGGAGCGCGAGAGTCACCGGCGCGTTGCTGCGCAGGGCGAGCAGCGGCTCACCGGCCAGCAGGGCGTGCACGGAACGGATCGCTCCGCAGCCGGGACACTCCAGGCCGGTGAGGTGGTTGAGCACGCACAGCGGGATGTGGGTGCGGAACGGATCGAAGACCAGCTGCACCAGGAGGGCGAGAGCGATGCCGGCGGCACCGATCGCGAGCGGCAGCAGCATCCGGCGCGGGCCCCGGGCGGGAGCGAGGGCCACGGCGGCGCCGTGCTCCCGCCGCGCCGGCGAGGTCACCGCGCGTCGGCCTCAGCGGGCCGGCCGGAGCGCGCATTGCGGGCGGAGCCGTCCGCGGCGGTGGCTGCGGCCTGTGCCGCGCCGTAGCGGCGGGGCTGGCCGCGGCCGGTCAGGGACAGCGCCGCGCCGATGAGGATGGCCAGCAGGACCACCCCGGCGCCCACCCAGATCAGGATGCTCAGGGCGCTGGCGACCATGCCGATGGCGATCCCGAGGGAGCCCAGCACGATACCGAGGTTCATGGTCCAGGCCGCGACGGTCTTGCCCTCGTTGTGGTGGGGCGGCGGCGGCACGGTGTAGCTCTTCGGCATGATCCTTCTCCAGTCAGGGTCCCGGTCGCGCCCATTGTGCCACGCCAGGGCGTCCTGGAGAGCGCATCGTCCATCGCTGCGCGCGAGGTGTCGCCCACCGGGTGAGCGTGATCACCGCGCGGGCGGGGGCGGCTCCGTCCCGGGGGGCTCCTGCGGGCTCGGCGGCGTCGGCTGCTGCGCGTGTCCGAGGCTGGGGTCCTCGCCGCGGGTGAGCGCGTCCCAGGCGGCCGCAGGATCCTCGGTGGGGTCGGCGGTGACGGCGACGGCGGCGCTGCGGTACCGGTCGCGGCGCGGCCAGCCGCCGCCCGCGAGCAGCACCAGCACCCCGACCGCCAGCACCCCGAGCGCGGGCACCAGGGTCAGCAGCGGCCACGCGGTGGTCGCGCCCGCGACCGCGGCGCCGACCACGCCGGTGGCGGTGGTGGCGGCCGCGCCCGCCGCAGCGGCCGGATCCCGCAGCACGCCGAGCGCCGCCAGGCCGGCGCCGACACCGCTCAGCAGCAGCACCGGACCGGTCAGGAAGCGGAGCCAGGCGGAGGGCAGGGCGGTGGCGAGCGAGGCGGCGATCGCCACCAGCGCGAGGGCGAGCACCGCCGGTGCCGCCTCCGCGCCGAGCACCTCCACCTGCTGCACGGTGCCGGTCAGATCCGGTGCGGTCGCGTGGATCCAGGTGGTGCGGGTGGTCCCGGCCAGCAGCGCGGAGGCCGCGGTGCCGGCGAGGACGGTGGTGCGCCGGCCGGGCAGAGCGCGGCGGGCGGCGGGCTCCTGCGTGCTCATGCCGGGCGGAGCGTGTCGGCGGCCGCGGCGGCCCGCAGCGCGGCGGCGGCCTTCGACTGGGTCTCGCGGTGCTCCATGGTCGCGTCGGAGTCGGCGACCACTCCCCCGCCGGCCTGCACGTGGGCGGTGCCGTCCTTGATGACGGCGGTACGGATCGCGATCGCCATGTCCATGTCACCGGCGAAGTCGAAGTACCCCACGGTGCCTCCGTAGACGCCGCGCCGCACCGGTTCGAGCCGGTCGATGATCCGCATCGCGGAGGGCTTCGGGGCGCCGGAGAGCGTCCCGGCCGGGAACGTGGCCCGCAGCGCGTCGTAGGCCTCGACACCGCTGGGCAGATGCCCGGTGACGGTGGAGACGATGTGCTGGATGTGGGAGAAGCGCTGCAGGTGCATGAAATCGCGGACCACCACCGTGCCGGGAGCGCAGAACTTCTGCAGGTCGTTGCGGGCGAGGTCGACGAGCATCAGGTGCTCCGAGCGCTCCTTGGGGTCGGCGAGCAGCTCGGCCCCGAGCCGCTCGTCCTCCTCCGGGGTGGCGCCGCGCGGCCGCGAGCCCGCGATCGGATGGGTGGTGGCAGTGGCCCCTCGCACGCTCACCAGGGACTCCGGGCTCGCGCCGACCACGTCGATGGGCTCCCCCTCGGCGTCGACGGTGCGCAGCAGGTACATGTACGGGCTGGGGTTCATCCGCCGCAGCACGCGGTAGACGTCCAGCGGATCCGCGGCGATCGGCAGCGAGAACCGCTGCGAGGGGACCACCTGGAAGATCTCGCCGTCGATGATGTCGCGGACCGCCTCGTGCACGGCCCGCTCGTACTCGGGCTGCGTGGTGCGGGCCGTGGGCTCGAGCTCGCGCACGGTGTCGTAGACGACCGCGCCGCCCCCGACCGGGGTGCGCAGCCGTTCCCGCATCGTCTCCAGTCGGGCGAGGGCGTCGTCGTAGGCGGCGTCGACGCCGTCGTCGGTGGCGTTGAGGTTCAGGGCGTTGGCGACCAGCACCACGGTGGAGTCGTGCGCGTCGTGGACCACGACGTCCTGCGCCAGCAGCATCGAGAGGTCCGGCAGGCCGATCTCGTCCGGCGGGGGTGCGGCGAGCTTCTCCCAGTGCCGGACCGCGTCGTAGGCGACGAAACCGACCATCCCACCGGAGAAGGGCGGCAGGTGGGGCTGGCGGGCGGCACGGAACTCGCTGGTCACCGCGCGCAGCGCCTCCACGGGGCTGCCCGTGGTGGGGACCCCGGCGGGGACGTCCCCGCGCCAGTGGGCCTGGCCGTCGCGCTCGGTGAGGACGGCGCGGGCCCGGGTGCCGATGATCGAGTAGCGGGACGCCTCACCCTCCCCCGCGGACTCGAGCAGGAAGGTGCCGCGGGGGCCGCCGTCGGCCGTCAGTCGGCGATAGAGGGAGACCGGGGTGTCCTCATCGGCCAGCAGCCGCACGCTGAGCGGGACCACGCGCTGACGGGCGGCGAGGTCCCGGAAGGTCTCGCGGTCGGGGGTGATCACGCCGAGCGCATCGCCCTCGCGCCCGCCGACCTGCTCGGGGTAGGCCTCGGCGCGGGTCGGCGTCGTGGTGGGCTGCTCTCTCATGCGGTGCGCTCCGTGGGGGGAAGGACGACGGCGCCCAGGTCGCCGCCGTCGAAGCAGGTGTCGGTGCCGCGGTGGCAGGCGGCTCCGACCTGGTCGACGCTCACCAGCAGGGTGTCGCCGTCGCAGTCCAGGGCGACCGAGCGGACCCATTGGACGTGTCCGCTGGTGTCGCCCTTGCGCCAGTACTCGCTGCGGGAGCGTGACCAGTAGGTGACGCGTCCGGAGCTCAGGGTGCGGGCCAGCGCCTCGTCGTCCATCCAGCCCACCATCAGCACCCGGTGGTCGGTGGCGTCCTGCACCACGGCGGTGAGCAGTCCGGCGTCGTCGTGCTTGAGGCGGGCGGCGAGAGCGGGGTCGAGGCGGGGAGCGGGCGTGGTCACAGGGCGCGCCCCAGCTCCTCGGCGCGGTCCGCGCGCTCCCAGGTGAACTCCGGCAGCTCACGACCGAAGTGGCCGTGCACGGAGGTCAGGGCGTAGATCGGGCGCAGCAGGTCCAGGGCGTCGATGAGCGCGGCCGGGCGCAGATCGAAGACCTTCCGCACGGCGGCGGCGATCTGGTGCGAGGGGACGTGCCCGGTGCCGAAGGTCTCCACGTACAGGCCCACCGGTTCGGCGACGCCGATGGCGTAGGCGACCTGCACCTCGCAGCGGTCGGCGAGGCCTGCGGCGACGATGTTCTTGGCCACCCAGCGCATCGCATAGGCGCCGGAGCGGTCCACCTTGCTGGGGTCCTTGCCGGAGAACGCGCCGCCGCCGTGACGGGCCATGCCGCCGTAGGTGTCCACGATGATCTTGCGGCCGGTCAGTCCGGCATCGCCCTTGGGGCCGCCGAGCACGAAGCGGCCGGAGGGGTTGATGTGGGTGACCACGGACGAGGTGTCCAGGCCCAGGGACTCGAGGTCCTCGAGCACCGGGGCGATGACGACCTTCGAGATCGCCGGGGCCAGCTGGCTGTCGAGGTCCGCCTCGGCGCTGTGCTGGGTGGAGACCACGATCGCGTCGACGCTGCGGGCCACACCGTCCTCGTCGTAGCCGATCGAGACCTGGGTCTTGCCGTCCGGGCGCAGGTACGGCAGCACCTCGTCGCGGCGGGCCGCGGAGAGGTTGCGGGTGAGGCGGTGGGCGGCGTGGATCGGCAGCGGCATCAGCTCCGGGGTGTCGCGGCAGGCGTAGCCGAACATGAGTCCCTGATCACCGGCGCCGAGCTTCGCGAACGCCTCCGCCGCCACGTCCCCGCGGGTCTCGAAGGAGGAATCCACCCCCTGGGCGATGTCCGGGGACTGGGCCCCGATGGAGACCTCGATGCCGCAGGAGTCGGCGTCGAAGCCCTTCTCGGAGGAGTCGTAGCCGATCTCCCGGATCACGTCGCGCACGATCGTGGCGACGTCGCTGTATCCGCTGGTGCGGACCTCTCCGGCGACGTGGACGAGTCCGGTGGTCACCATGGTCTCCACGGCCACGCGGGCGCCGGCGTCCTGGGCCAGCAGATCATCGAGGATGGCGTCGGAGATCTGGTCGCAGATCTTGTCGGGATGCCCCTCGGTGACCGATTCGGACGTGAAGGTGCGCAGCTCGCTGGTGGTCATGGGGATCAGGGTACTTCCGGCAGGACGGGCAGGAGGGCGTCGAGCACCGCGTGGGCGACGAGGGTCTTGGAGCCCTCGGCGCGGGCGACCTCCTCACCGCTGCGGTCCAGGATCCGCACGGCGTTGTCGGCGGCGCCGAACACCCCGGAGGTCAGGTCGTTGAAGACCAGGAGGTCCGCGCCCTTGCGCCGGGCCTTCCGGCGCGCCAGGTCGAGCGCGCTGTCCTCGTCGGATCCGGTCTCGGCGGCGAAGCCGACGATGGCCGGGCGGGCCGCTCCCGAGTCGGTGCGCTCGAGCACACTGCGGCGCAGGATGTCCTGGGTGCGGCGCAGGGCGATCGCGGGCACCGCGTCGCTGTCGTCCCCGGCGGACTCGTCCTTCTTGATCTTGGCCCCCGCCCGCTCGGCGGCGGTGAAGTCGGCCACCGCGGCGGCCATCACCAGCGCGTCGGCCCGGCCGCGATGCGCGGCGACCAGTGCGGCGAGCTCGGCGGCGCTGGCCACGTCCAGCCGCTGGGCACCGGGTGGGGTCTCCAGGTCCACGTTCGCGGCGGCCAGGCGGACGCGGGCGCCGCGCACGAGGGCGGCATGGGCGAGTGCCCAGCCCTGCCGTCCGGAGGAGCGGTTGGCCAGATAGCGGACCGGGTCGAGGTCCTCGCGGGTGCCGCCGGCGGTGATCAGCAGCTCCCGGCCGACGAGGTCCCGGCGCACGGCGCCCCGCTCGTCCCTCGGGGCGGTGATCGCGGCGCGGGCGGCCTCGCAGATCGCTGCGGGCTCGGGGAGCCGGCCCGGCCCGGAGTCAGGGCCGGTGAGCCGGCCCACGGCGGGCTCGAGCACCGTCAGACCGCGCTCGCGCAGCACCGCCACGTTCTCGACGGTCGAGGGGTGCTCCCACATCTCGGTGTGCATCGCCGGCGCCACCATGATCGGGGCCCGGGTCACCAGGGCGGAGGCGGTCAGCAGGTCGTCGGCGCGACCCATGCGCAGCCGGGCCAGCAGGTCCGCGGTCGCCGGCGCGATCACCACCAGATCGGCCTGCTGGCCGAGGCGGACGTGGGCGACCTCCTCGACATCCTCGAAGACCGAGGTGAGGACCGGGTGGTGACTGAGCGCCTCCCAGGTCGCGGCCCCGACGAACTCGAGGGAGGAGGCGGTGGGGAGGACGCGCACATCGGCCCCCTCGCCGACAAGACCGCGCACCAGGTGCGCGGTCTTGTAGGCGGCGATGCCACCCCCGACGCCGACCAGGACGCGGGCACCGCTGAGGGTCCGCAGCTCGCTGCTCATCGGATCATCCGGCGGAGGCCGGGATCAGAGCGGGAAGTCGGTCGGCGGGATCTCGGGGGCGTCGTCGCCGAGCATCAGCGGGGCCGGAGCGTTCGGGTCCGGCTCGTTCTGCGCGGCGTACTCCTCCTCGTCGATCTCGCGGATCGTGAGCAGGTCCTCGTCGATCTCGCGCAGGGCGATGGAGAGCGGCTTCTCCTGGTTCTCGACGTCCACCAGCGGGCCGACGAACTCCAGCAGGCCCTCGGAGAGCTGCGAGTAGTACGAGTTGATCTGGCGAGCACGCTGGGACGCGTACAGCACCAGGGCGTACTTCGAGTCGACGGTCTCCAGGAGACGGTCGATCGGGGGGTTCGTGATGCCTTCGGGCTGTGCGACTGTTCCGGCCACGGATGTCCCTTCGTGAGATATGACGGGCGACGCCTCAGGATACGCCCTTCCCCGGGTCGGGGCGAGGCCGCGGGCCCCGGGCCTCAGGTGAGGTCGCGCACGCCGAGCAGGTGGGCGAGCTCTCCGGCGGCCCGATCCACGGCGTCGTTGACGATGGTGACGTCGAACTCGTCCTCCGCCGCCAGCTCGACCCGTGCGGTCGCCAGGCGGCGCTCGCGCTCCTCGGCGTCCTCCGTGCCGCGGCCCACCAGGCGGTCCACGAGCGTGTCCCAGTCCGGTGGGGCGAGGAACACGAAGCGGGCGTCCGGGAGGGTCTCGCGGACCTGTCGTGCGCCGGCCAGATCGATCTCCAGCAGCACCGGGCGACCTTCCTCGACCTTCTGCTCGACGGGGCCGCGCGGGGTCCCGTACCTGTGGCGACCGTGCACCACGGCCCACTCCAGCATCTGACCGTTCTCGATCAGGGAGGAGAACTCCGCCTCGCTGACGAAGCGGTAGTGCACCCCGTCCACCTCACCGGGGCGCGGTGCCCGGGTGGTCGCGGAGACGGACAGCCAGATCTCGGGATAGCGGGCACGGATCGCCGCGGAGACGGTGCCCTTGCCGACCGCCGTGGGGCCGGCCAGGACGGTGACCGGGGCCGACGCCTTCGCGGCGCCGGCCCCGGTGGAGGATTCGTTCACTCTGCGAAGTGCGCGACGAGCTTCTCCGCCTGGTGCGAGCCGAGGCCGCGGATCTTGCGGGAGGGCGAGATGCCGATCTCCTCCATGATCTGCTGCGCCTTGACCTTGCCGACGCCCGGGAGGGCCTCCAGCAGCGCCGAGACGCGGAGACGACCGACGATCTCGTTGGTCTCGGCCTCCTTGAGGACCTTCGTGATCTCGTCGCCACGATGACCGGCGCTGTCCTTCAGGCGTGCCTTGATGGCCGCGCGCTCGCGACGAGCCTCTGCGGCCTTCTTCAGGGCATCGGCCCGCTGCTCAGGGGTGAGGGGAGGGAGAGCCACTGTTCTTACCTCTTGTTCTCTTGCTGGTGACGGGGAGATCCGAGCGGACCTCGGTGTGGGAAGAGCGTAACCCCATATTCGTGGCGGAGCGCACTCATGACACGCTTCATCGCTGGTCCGGTGCGGATCGGGGCGTGCGGCGACCCGCTGCGGCGACGCCCGGACCGCCGCCACCCGGCGGCGGTCCGGGCGGTGAGCACTCAGGTGAAGTCCGCCTGCAGCGCCTCGGCACGCGCCCGCAGCGTCGCCTCGTCCGGGCCTGCGGCCGAGAGCCCACGGGACAGCGAAACAAGCACGTGACCTGCATTTTCTCCGAACACTTCGGAGAGCTGCGCAGGTCCGGCACCCTGAGCGCCGAAGCCCGGGGCGAGCAGCGGGACGGTAGGCGCCGCGCGATCCAGACCGAGCTCGCGGTACGCGCGGCCGACGGTCGCTCCGACCACCAGTCCCACGCTCGACCACTCCCCCGGCCCGGCGTTCCCGATCCGTTCGGCGTGTCGCGCGATCTCCAGCGCCACCGGCGTGTCGCCCGCCGTCCGGGCGTGCTGGATCTGCGGTCCGTCCGGGTTCGAGGTCAGCGCCAGCAGGAACAGGCCCTTGCCGTGCTCGGCGGCAAGCGCGGCCGCCGGGTCGAGCGAGCCGGCGCCGAGGTACGGGCTGACGGTGATCGCATCGGCCTCCAGCGGGGCGCCCGGGAGCAGATGCGCCTGGGCGTAGGCGCCCATGGTGGAGCCGATGTCCCCGCGCTTGACGTCGAGGATGGTCAGCACCCCTGCCTCGCGGGCGGCGGCGAGCAGCTCTTCGAGCACCGCGACCCCGGCGGAGCCGTGGCGTTCGAAGAAGGCCGACTGCGGTTTGATCGCCGCGACCGTCCCGCCCATCGCGGCCAGCGTGATCCGGGAGAACTCCCGCAGGCCCGCAGGGGTGTCCGGCAGCGACCATGCCTCCAGCAGGGAGGAGTGCGGGTCGACACCGGCGATCACCGGGCCCTGGGCCTGCACGGCGCGGCGCAGACGCTCCCCGAAACCCTCGCTCCCCGCCGGGCCGCGCTGCGGCCCGTTCATGCGCCGGACCGAGCGGTGCGGGCCGCCGCCAGGCGTGCGGTGTGGTCCTGCAGGCTGGTGACCTCGAAGCGCTCCACCGGTCGTGCCTCGATCGCCTGCACGGCCGCCTGGAACTCCTGCAGCGTGGTGATCATCGGGACATCCATGCTGGTGGCCGCGGCGCGGATCGCGTAGCCGTCGACCCGGGCGTTGGAGCCCGACGGAGTGTTCATCACCAGGTCCACCCGGCTGTTCTCGATCAGCTCGATGACGCTGGCGTCCTCGCCCGGCTCGGAGGCCTTGCGCAGCACCCGGCAGGGGATGCCGTAGCGGCGCAGCACCCGCCCGGTCCCGGCGGTGGTGAGGATCTCGAAGCCGAGGGCCGCCAGGCGCGCCACCGGGAGCGGCAGGGAGCGCTTGTCCCGGTCGGAGACCGAGACGAAGGCGGTGCCGGAGGTGGGCAGGCCCTGGCCGGCGATCGCCAGCTGCGATTTGGCGAAGGCCAGCGGGAAGGTGGAGTCCAGGCCCATCACCTCACCGGTGGAGCGCATCTCCGGACCCAGCACGGAATCCACCGCGCGTCCCTCGTGGGTGCGGAAGCGCTTGAAGGGGAGCACCGCCTCCTTGACCGCGATCGGTGAGTCGTCGGGCAGGTCGGCCCCGTCCCCCTCGGCAGGGAGCACTCCCCTGCGGCGCAGGTCGGCGATCGAGGTGCCGGCCATCAGCAGGGCCGCGGCCTGGGCGAGCGGGACGCCGGTGGCCTTGGCGACGAAGGGCACGGTGCGGGAGGCGCGGGGATTGGCCTCGAGCACGTAGAGGACGCCGTGGGAGAGGGCGTACTGGATGTTCAGCAGTCCCCGCACGCCCACCCCCTCGGCGATCGCGAGGGTGGAGGTGCGGATCCGGTCCAGCACCGCGTCCGACAGCGTCACCGGGGGCAGGGTGCAGGCCGAGTCGCCGGAGTGGATGCCGGCCTCCTCGATGTGCTCCATGACCCCGCCGAGGTACAGGTCGGTGCCGTCGTAGAGGGCGTCGACGTCGATCTCGATCGCGGTGTCCAGGAAGCTGTCGATGAGGATCGGGGCCTCGGCACGGCCGCCGTCGGGCAGGTTCCGGCCGACGTAGTCGAGGAGCCCGGGCTCGTCGAAGACGATCTCCATGCCGCGGCCGCCGAGCACGTAGCTCGGCCGCACCAGCACCGGGTAGCCGACCGTCGCGGCGACCTCGATCGCATCGCTGAGGCCCCAGGCCGTGCCGTAGGGGGGCGCCGGCAGGTCCGCCTCGGCGAGCAGGGCACCGAAGTGGCCGCGGTCCTCGGCGTTGTCGATGGCGGAGGGGCTGGTGCCGATGATCGGCAGCCCGGCGGCCTCGAGCCGGCGGGCGAGCGCGAGCGGGGTCTGGCCGCCCAGCTGGACGATGACCCCGGCGACCGGGCCCGCGGCCTTCTCCGCCTCGTAGACCTCGACCACGTCCTCGAAGGTGAGCGGCTCGAAGTAGAGGCGGTCGGCGATGTCGTAGTCGGTCGAGACCGTCTCGGGGTTGCAGTTGATCATCACGGTCTCGTAGCCGCCGCCGGGCAGCTCCGGATCGCCCAGCGCGATGGCGGCATGGACGCAGGAGTAGTCGAACTCGATGCCCTGGCCGATGCGGTTGGGGCCCGAGCCGAGGATCAGCACCGCCGGCCGCTCGCGCGGCTCGACCTCGGTCTCCTGGTCGTAGGTCGAGTAGTGGTAGGGGGTGGCGGAGGCGAACTCCGCGGCGCAGGTGTCGACCGTCTTGAAGACCGGATTGATGCCCAGCGCCTCGCGCACCCCCTTGACCACGTCGCCGCTGTGGCCGCTGAGAGCACCGATCTGGTCGTCGGAGAGCCCGTGGCGCTTGGCCAGGGACAGCAGGTCGGCGTCGAGCACCTCGCTGGAGCGGATCTCGGCGGCGAGCTCGGCGATGATCAGCATCTGGTCGAGGAACCAGCGATCGATCGCGGTGGCCTCCACCAGCCGGTCGAGGGTCTCCGCGGGATCGACGACGCCCTCGGCGGCGGACCACAGGATCCGGCCGATGTCCACCAGGCGCTCGGCGGTCGGGGTGCGGGACGCGTCCAGCAGCTCGGTGACCTCGGCAGGCGTGGGGGGCGCCCCCTCGTAGGAGAAGGCGGCCCCCTTGACGTCGATGGAGCGCTGCGCCTTGCCGAGGGCCTCGGTGAAGTTGCGGCCCAGCGCCATCGCTTCGCCGACGCTCTTCATGGTGGTGGTCAGCGTCGCGTCCGCGGCGGGGAACTTCTCGAAGGCGAAGCGCGGGACCTTCACCACGACGTAGTCCAGCGCCGGCTCGAAGCTCGCCGGGGTGGTGCCGGTGATGTCGTTGCGGATCTCGTCCAGCGTGTACCCGATAGCGACGCGGGCGGCGATCTTGGCGATCGGGAAGCCGGTGGCCTTCGAGGCCAGCGCCGAGGAGCGGGAGACGCGCGGGTTCATCTCGATGACCACCACCCGCCCGGTCTCCGGATGGGTCGCGAACTGCACGTTGCACCCCCCGGTGTCGACGCCGACCTCGCGGATGATCGCGATGCCGAGGTCCCGCAGGGTCTGCATCTCCACGTCGGTGAGGGTCAGCGCCGGGGCCACGGTGACGGAGTCCCCGGTGTGCACGCCGACGGGGTCGACGTTCTCGATCGAGCAGATCACGACGCAGTTGTCCGCGCTGTCGCGCATCAGCTCGAGCTCGAACTCCTTCCAGCCCAGGATCGACTCCTCCAGCAGCACCTCGGAGGTCGGCGAGTAGTGCAGCCCGTCACCGCCGATGCGGCGCAGGTCGGCCTCGTCGTAGGCCAGGCCCGAGCCGAGGCCGCCCATGGTGAAGCTGGGTCGCACCACCATCGGGTAGCCGAGCTCCTCGGCGCCGTCCAGCAGATCCTCCACGGTGTGGCAGATCTTCGAGCGCGCGGACTCGCCGCCCACCCGGTCCACGACCTCCTTGAAGAGCTGGCGGTCCTCGGCCTTGTTGATGGCGTCGAGGCTGGCGCCGATCATCTCGACGCCGAACTCGGCGAGGGTGCCGTTCTCGGCGAGGGCGATCGCGGCGTTGAGCGCGGTCTGCCCACCGAGGGTGGGCAGCAGCGCGTCGGGCCGCTCCTTCTCGATGATGGTGCGGATGATCTGCGGGTCGATCGGCTCGATGTACGTGGCATCGGCGATCTCCGGGTCGGTCATGATCGTGGCCGGGTTGGAGTTGACGAGGATGACCCGCAGGCCCTCCTCGCGCAGCACCCGGCAGGCCTGGGTGCCGGAGTAGTCGAACTCCGCGGCCTGGCCGATGACGATCGGGCCGGAGCCGATGACGAGGACGGAGGAGAGGTCGGGGCGACGGGGCATTCAGGACTCCTTGGAGGCAGAGGCGGCGCGGTGGGCGATCGCGAGCTCTGCCAGACGATCGAAGAGGGGCGAGGCGTCGTGCGGTCCGCCGGCTGCCTCGGGGTGGTACTGGACCGAGAACGCGGGGCGGTCGAGGCAGCGCAGCCCCTCGACCACGTCGTCGTTCAGGCCGACGTGCGAGACCTGCACGCGACCGTAGCGGCCCTCGTCGTACGGGGCGATGTGCTCGCCCTCGAGGGGGACGTCGACGGCGAAGCCGTGGTTGTGGGCGGTGATCGCCACCTGCCCGGTCTCTCGGTCCTGGACGGGCTGGTTGATGCCGCGGTGGCCGAACTTCAGCTTGTACGTGTCGAAGCCGAGGGCACGGCCCAGCAGCTGATTGCCGAAGCAGATCCCGAAGAAGGGCAGCTCGGCGTCGAGGACTCCGCGCAGCAGCGCGACCTGCTCGGTGGCGGCGGCGGGGTCCCCGGGGCCGTTGGAGAAGAACACGGCGTCGGGCGCGAGCGCGATCAGGTCCTCGAGGGAGGTGGTCGCCGGCAGCAGGTGGACGCGCAGTCCGCGGGCGAGCATGCTGCGCGGGGCGGCGCTCTTGATGCCGAGGTCCACGGCCGCGATCGTGGCGCGCACCTCGCCCTCGGGCTCCAGGACCACCGGCTGGGCGATGGTGACCTCCTCGACGAAGCTGGCACCGCTCATCTCGGGCTGCTGCCGCACCTGGGCCAGCAGCTGCTCCTCGGGGATCCGGAGCGCGTCGCCGGAGAAGATCCCGCCGCGCAGCGCACCGGTCTCGCGCAGCCGACGGGTGAGCATGCGGGTGTCGATGTCGCTGATGCCGACCACGTCGCCGCCGATGAGCAGCTCGTCCAGGGTCTGCTCGGCGCGGTACGAGGAGGCGATGCGGCTGGCATCGCGGACGGCGTAGCCGCGCACCCACACCTTGCGCGATTCCATGTCCGCGGCGTTGGCCCCGGTGTTGCCGATGTGCGGGGCCGTCTGCACGACGATCTGGCCGGCGTAGGAGGGGTCCGAGAGGGTCTCCTGGTAGCCGGTCATGCCGGTGGTGAAGACGACCTCGCCGAGGCGGGAGCCGCGGGCGCCGTAGGCGGAGCCGCGCAGGACGGTGCCGTCCTCGAGGATCAGCAGTGCCTTGTCCGGGCGCGCCCGGCGGCTCGTGGGCCTGGGGGAAGCGGGGGATGTCATGCGTGCTCCTTCCGGGAGAGCAGGAGGTCGTGGTCGGTGCGCCGAGCGAGGCGCAGACCGGTGTCGAGGAGCTGGCCGCCGAGGCGCCAGCGGAGGATGAGCAGCCCGTCGCCGCCGATGAACTTCCCGGCCATGCCCGGACCGGAGGTGATCTCCACGAGGTCCGCGGCGGGAATGGTGAGGTCCGGGGCACCCGTGCGCTCCAGGCGCCAGGAGCCGCCGTCGCCGAGGGTCACCCGGGCCTTCGCACGCTGGCCCAGGCCGTGGGCGACGACCCGTTCGAGGGGCTGCTCGGCGAGGACCGTGTCGACGTAGACGGCGTCCACGGGTCCGTGGTCGATCCCCTCCCCCAGCTGGGCGAGGGTGTGATCTGCGGGGAGGGGCAGATGCTGCTGGGAGCGACCGCGCCGCGTCCATCCCCACGCCATGGCGGTCAGGGCCGCGGCGAACAGCACCCCGAGCAGCAGGACGGGGATCAGCCGCTCGCTCATCGCCGGACCACCTGCCCGTCACGGACGGTGGGTCGCCCGCCGAGCACGGTCAGGCGGTTGCTGCCGGGCAGCTCGAGCCCTGCGAAGGGCGAGTTCCGGCTGAGGGACGCATGCTCGGCGGGATCGGCCACCCGCATCGGTCGCGGGTCCCAGACCAGCACATGGGCCGGGGAGCCGGGCTCGAGCGGGTGCCCCTGCTCCCGGTCGCGTCCGATCTCGGCGGGCTTCTCGGAGAGCACGCGGGCGACGTCGCGCCAGCTGAGCCGGCCCTGGTCGACCATGGTCAGCTGCACCAGCGACAGCGCCGTCTCCAGGCCGGTCATACCCATCGCGGCCTGGTCCCATTCCCGGTCCTTGGCGTCGCGGGGATGGGGGGCGTGATCGGTGGCGACGATGTCGATGGTGCCGTCGGCCAGCCCTTCCCGGACCGCCTCGACATCGGCGGCGGTGCGCAGCGGCGGGTTGACCTTGAACACGGCGTCGAACTGGCGCACGTTCTCGTCGGTCAGCAGCAGGTGGTGCGGGGTGACCTCGGCGGTCACCGCGATGCCCCGCTGCTTCGCCCAGCGGATGATGTCGACGCTGCCCGCGGTGGAGAGGTGGCAGACGTGCAGGCGGGAGCCGACGTGCTGGGCGAGCAGCACGTCGCGGGCGATGATCGACTCCTCGGCGACGGCCGGCCAGCCGGTGAGCCCCAGCTCCGCGGAGACCACGCCCTCGTGCATCTGGGCGCCCGCGGTCAGCCGCGGGTCCTGGGCGTGCTGGGCGATGACCCCGTCGAAGGACTTCACGTACTCCAGGGCCCGTCGCATCAGCACCGGGTCGTGGACGCACTTGCCGTCGTCGCTGAAGACGCGGACCTGCGCACCGGAGTTCGCCATCGCATCGAGCTCCGCCAGCCGCTCCCCCGCCAGGCCCACGGTGACCGCTCCGACCGGTCGCACCGTGCACCAGCCGGCGCTGTCGCCGCGGCGGGCGATCTGCTCGACCACACCGGCGGTGTCCGCGACCGGGGTGGTGTTGGCCATGGCATGCACGGCGGTGAAGCCGCCGCGGGCGGCGGCGCGGGTCCCGGTCTCGACGGTCTCGGCCTCCTCCCCGCCGGGCTCGCGCAGGTGGGTGTGGAGGTCCACCAGGCCGGGCAGCACGATGCAGTCCTCGGCCTCGATGACCTCCGTGTGCTCGGGCAGCTCCAGGTCGGTGCCGACGGCCTGGATGCGGCCGCCGGCCAGGAGCACGTCCTGGACGTCCTCGCCGTAGGGACGGCCGCCCCGGATCAGCAGCGGTGTCGCGGCGGCGTCACCGGTGGGCACGGTGCTGTCGATGGTCTCAGTTCTCACGGTGCGCCTCCCGGGCGTCGGTGGCGAGCAGGTGGTAGAGGACTGCCATCCGGACGAAGACGCCGGAGGCGACCTGTTCGACGATGACGCTGCGGGGGGAGTCCGCGACGGCGCCGGCGATCTCGAAGCCCCGGTTCATCGGTCCGGGATGCAGGACGATCGCGTGCTCGGGCAGGGCTGCGGCGCGGGCGATCGTCAGCCCGTAGCGGCGGGAGTACTCCCCCTCCGTGGGGAAGAAGCCGCCGCCGACCATCCGTTCGCGCTGCACCCGCAGCATCATCACGGCATCCGGGCAGTCGGCGAGGGCCGCATCGAGGTCGTAGCTGATGGCGCAGGGCCAGGCGGAGGCGCCGACGGGTACCAGCGCGGGCGGTGCGACCAGGGTGACGCGCGCGCCGAGCAGGGTCAGCAGCAGGACGTTCGAGCGCGCCACCCGCGAGTGCAGCACGTCGCCGACGATCACCACGTGGAGCCCGTCGAGACCGGCCCGGGGGTCCCCGGGCCGCAGGTGGCGACGCAGGGTGAAGGCGTCGAGCATCGCCTGGGTGGGATGCTCGTGCGCCCCGTCGCCGGCGTTGACGATCGGCTGGTCGATCCACCCGGCGTGCGCCAGCAGGTGCGCGGCGCCGGAGGATCCCGAGCGCACCACGACCGCATCGGCGCCCATGGCCTGCAGGGTCAGTGCCGTGTCCTTGAGGGATTCGCCCTTGGACAGGCTCGACCCCTTGGCGGAGAAGTTGATGACGTCGGCGGAGAGCCGCTTCGCCGCGGCCTCGAAGCTGATCCGGGTGCGGGTGGAATCCTCGAAGAAGAGGTTCACCACGGTGGCGCCGACCAGCGTGGGCAGCTTGCGGATCGCGCGCGATTGGGTGTCGGCCATGTGCTCGGCGGTGGCGAGCACGGACAGCGCCTCCTCGCGGGTGAGGTCGGCGATGGCGATGAAGTGCTTCATGCCTGCTCCCCCTCGCGGGCGGGGGCGGCGGGTCGCACGATGTCGACCGCGTCCTGTCCGTCGGTCTCCGCGAGCTGGACCTGGACGCGCTCGCTGCGGGAGGTGGGCAGGTTCTTGCCCACGTGATCGGCGCGGATCGGCAGCTCGCGGTGCCCGCGGTCCACCAGCACCGCCAGGCGCACCGCGGCGGGGCGACCGATCGCTCCGAGGGCGTCGAGCGCGGCCCGGACGGTGCGGCCGGAGTAGAGCACGTCGTCGACCAGGACGACGGTGCGGCCGTCGATCCCGGAGCGCGGGATGCGGGTGGGGCGGGGTGCCCGGGTGGGGTTCGAGCGCAGATCGTCGCGGTACATGGTGATGTCCAGTGCGCCGTACAGCTCGCTGAGGTCTGCGTCCTCGGGCAGGCCCTCGGCGCGTGCGATCAGCTCGGCGAGGCGGCGGGCGAGCGGCACGCCCCGGTGCGGGATGCCCAGCAGCACCAGGTCCTCGGCGCCGTGGCCGCTCTCGAGGATCTCGTGCGCGATGCGGGTCAGCGCCCGCCGGATCTCCGGGGGGCCCAGCACGCGGGAGCTGTCGGCCCCCTCAAGCGAGGCGGGGTTCAGGGGTCGTTCGGTCATGCGGTCTTCTCCCTTCCACGCCTCACAGGACGTGTCGTTAAAGGGTGGTGCGCTCAGGCGAGCATGGTCGATCCTACGGGGCCGGGGTCACGGCGGCCGCGGCCGCCCGCCCCTCGGACACGGCCCTGCTCAGGAGAGCAGGCCGCGGACCTCGGCGAGCCGCTGCAGCAGCCCGTTGACGAAGCGCGGGGAATCGTCGGTGGAGAGCACCTCGGCGATCTTCGTGTACTCGCCGAGGATCGCGCCGCGTCCCGCCGCGTCCTCGCCGTACAGCACCTCGGCGCAGCCCAGGCGCAGGATCGCGCGGTCGACCGCCGGCATGCGGTGCAGCGGCCAGTCGCGCGAGTGCGTGGCCAGGTCCTCGTCGATGTCGGCGGCGTGCGGGGCGTAGAGCTCGACCAGTTCGCGGGCGCGCTGCGGCAGCGGCGTCTGGGCGGCGGTGCGCTGCCGGCGCTGGCCGAGCACGTCGAGCACATCGGCCTGCTTGGCGTCGGCCTCGAACAGCACGTCGATCGCTCGGATCCGGTCCCGGGAGCGTCCGTGGAGACGGTCCGCGGGTGCGGGCACGGTGCGCTCGAACTCCACCTCCGCACCCTCGCGGGTGGGATGGGGCAGGCCGGTGGCCCGGGGGGCGGGACGGTCCCCGGGGCCGCCGGCCTGCCCGGCGGGAGGACCTGAGCTCATTTGACGCGCTCGAGGTAGTCGCCGCTGCGGGTGTCGACCTTGACCTGGTCGCCCTCGCTCAGGAACAGCGGGACCTGGATCTCGAGGCCGGTCTCCAGACGGGCGGGCTTGGTGCCGCCGCTGGAGCGGTCACCCTGCAGCCCCGGCTCGGTGAACTCGATCGTCAGCGCCACGGAGGTGGGCAGCTCGACGAACAGCGCCTGGCCCTCGTGGAAGGCGACCACCACGTCCTGGCCCTCGACCATGAAGTCCTTGGCGTCGCCGACGATCTCGGTGGTGAGGCTGGTCTGCTCCCAGTTCGAGGTGTCCATGAACACGTACATGTCCGTGTCGAGGTAGGAGAACTGCATGTCGCGGCGGTCGACGGTGGCGGTCTCCACCTTGAGGCCGGCGTTGAACGTCTTGTCCACGCCCTTGCCGGACAGGACGTTCTTCAGCTTGGTGCGCACGAAGGCCGGTCCCTTGCCGGGCTTGACGTGCTGGAACTCGACCACGCTCCAGAGCTGCTGGTCCAGCACCAGGACCATCCCGTTCTTCAGATCGTTCGTCGTCGCCATGGGTCTCCTCGGTTGTCGTCGTGGCGGACCCAGGATAGCGCCCAGGAGCCCGGCATCCCCGGTCTGCGCGGAGCTCAGCGGGCGGACGTGAGGTCGATCATGCTCAGCAGGCGCACGGCGAGCGGGTGGGCGGCGCTCTCCTCCCGCCATCCGCTGGTCTTGACCGCGCGGGAGACCGTCTGCTGGGTGACGCCGAGGCGCGCGGCGAGCTGGGCCTGGGTCGCGCCGGGGTCGTGGCGCAGCGCTCGGACCGCCTCCCACTGTCCGCGGCTGCGGGCCCGGATCATCCAGCCCACCAGACGCAGCACTGACTCCACGTCGGCGGCGGTGTCCCGGTGGCGGGCGTCGGCCGCGCGGACCGCGAGCGGCACCTGGGACGTGGTGCCGGCGGTGCGGAGGGCCTCCTCGGCGGCCGCCATCGCGGGGCCGGCGATCTCGCGCACCGAGGCGGGCAGCGGTCGCTGCACGGCGCCCACACCGAGGCCGACGGCCAGGGAGCCGACCTCTGCGGCCCGGAGCAGGGCCTCCAGCGCCTCCTCCGCACGAGCGGCCAGCACCAGCGCCTCGGGGCCGGCGGTGCGCTCGGGAGGCAGCGGCAGCTCGAGGTCCGCCAGCGCCTCGAGCAGCGCCGGGACCGGATCGCCGGCGGTGCGGCCGTGGCCGGGCCTGCCGGAGAGGGAGAGGACGAACATGCGCCGCCTTTCACAGAGACTGTCAGGTGTTGCTGACGATACAGCGTGCATACGCTGATCTGTGCGCGGTGGGTGGTGCGTCGGTGGCGCGGGGTCGGGCTCAGGCGAGCTCGATGAGCTCCTGGTACTCGGCGTTCCAGAGGTCCTCGACCGCGTCGGGCATCATCAGCACGCGCTCGGGGTTCAGCGAGGCGACGGCGCCCGGGTCGTGGGAGACCAGCACCACGGCCCCCTCGAAGGCGGCGAGGGCGCCGAGGATCTCCTCGCGGCTGGCGGGGTCGAGGTTGTTCGTCGGCTCGTCCAGCAGCAGCACGTTAGCGCTCGAGACCACCAGGGTGGCCAGGGCCAGGCGGGTCTTCTCGCCGCCGGAGAGCACGCGGGTGGGCTTGTGGACGTCGTCCCCGGTGAACAGGAAGGAGCCGAGGATCTTGCGGGCCTCGACCTCCGGCAGCTCGTAGGCCGCCGTCATCATGTTCTCCAGCACCGTGCGGTCGAGATCGAGGGTCTCGTGCTCCTGCGCGTAGTAGCCCACCCGCAGCCCGTGCCCGGGCAGCAGGCCGCCGGTGTCCGACTCGTCCACGCCGGCGAGGATCCGCAGCAGCGTCGTCTTGCCGGCACCGTTCAACCCCAGGATGACCACCTTCGAGCCGCGGTCGATCGCCAGATCCACCCCGGTGAAGATCTCCAGGCTGCCGTAGGACTTCGAGAGGTCCTCGGCCATCAGCGGGGTCTTCCCGCAGGGGGCGGGCTTGGGGAAGCGCAGCGAGGCGACGCGGTCCTGCTGGCGCTCCCCCTCGACGCCGTCGAGCATCCGCTCGGCCCGCTTGAGCATGTTCTGGGCGGCGACCGCCTTGGTGGCCTTGGCACGCATCTTCTCGGCCTGCGCGGTGAGCTGGGTCGCCTTCTTCTCGGCGTTGGTGCGCTCGCGCCGGCGGCGCTTCTCGTCGTCCTCGCGCTGGCGCTGGTACAGCTTCCAGCCCATGTTGTAGATGTCGATCGAGGCGCGGTTCGCGTCGAGGTAGAACACCTTGTTGACGACGTGCTCGACGAGCTCCACGTCGTGGCTGATGATGATCAGTCCGCCGCGGTAGCCCATCAGGTACTCGCGCAGCCAGACGATCGAGTCGTGGTCGAGGTGGTTGGTGGGCTCGTCCAGGATCATGGTGGCGGCCTGGGAGAACAGGATCCGCGCGAGCTCCACGCGGCGCCGCTGGCCGCCGGAGAGCGTGCCCAGCTCCTGCTCGAGCAGGCGGTTGGGCAGACCCAGATTCGCGGACATCCGCTTGGCCTCGGCCTCGGCCGCGTAGCCACCGGCCGCGTCGAGCTCCGCCTCGATCCGCGGGTAGCGGTTCATCGCCTTCTCCCGACGCGCCTCCGTGAGGCTCATGTCCCCCATCTCCTGCTCGGCGCGGCGCAGCTTCTTGAAGATCCCGTCGAGGCCGCGGGCGGAGAGGATGCGGGCCAGGACCGGCTCGGTGTCCTCCCCGCTGTGGGTGTCCTGCGGCAGGTAGCCCAGCTCCCCGGTGACCTCGACGCTGCCCTCGGAGGGGTCCAGGGTCCCCGAGAGCACCTTGGTCAGGGTGGTCTTGCCGGCGCCGTTGCGCCCCACCAGCCCCACCCGGTCCCCGGCGGTGATCTGGAAGGAGAGATCGCTCATCAGGAGCCGGGCGCCGACTCGGATGGCGAGGTCGTGCACGGTGATCACGGGGCTGGCTCCTGTTCGGACGAGAATGGCGGGACCGGGCGCGGGCCGCCCGGTCGCCGGGGCCGTGCCCCGCGCGGGGCCGGATCGAGTCTAGGGCCGCACGGCCCGCAGGGCCTGCGAATACCCGCCGACGGTGCCGCGCACCACAGCGGGTCCGCCCCGGAATCCGGATCGGGGCGGCTCGCGTCGCAGCATCTGCGCGGGTCCACCGGGTGACATGCTGGACCCAGCGGCCCGGTTCCGGGCCGGCAGTCACAGCGGAGAGGCACGGCATGCGGATCGGGGTACCCCGGGAGGTCAAGAACAACGAGAGCCGGGTCGGGCTCGGCGCCGCAGGCGTCCACGAGCTCGTCGCGCGGCGCCACGACGTGGTGGTCGAGACCGGAGCCGGGATCGGCTCCGGCGTGAGCGACGAGGACTACCGGGCGGCGGGGGCGACGGTCCTCGACTCGGCGGACGAGGTCTGGGCCCGCGCCGACCTGGTCATCAAGGTGAAGGAGCCGCTCCCGCAGGAGTACGGACGGCTGCGCCGGGATCTGATCCTGTTCACCTACCTTCATCTCGCAGCGGACCAGGAGCTCACCGAAGCGCTGCTGGCCTCCGGCGCCACCGCCATCGCATACGAGACGGTGCAGCAGCCCGACCGCTCACTCCCCCTGCTCGCCCCGATGAGCGCGATCGCGGGCCGGCTGGCTACGCAGGTCGGCGCCTATCACCTGATGGCCCCGCTCGGCGGTTCCGGGGTGCTGATGGGCGGGGTCCCCGGCACCTCCGAGGCGAACGTGCTGGTGATCGGTGGCGGCGTGGTCGGCGAGCAGGCGGCGATGATGGCACACGGCCTGCATGCGAACGTCACCGTGATGGATCTGGACCTCTCCCGCCTCGGCCAGATCGCCACCATGCACCATGGCGGCATCCTCACCCGGTACTCCACCGCGCTGGACCTGGCCGAGGAGATCCGCCGTGCCGACGTGGTGGTGGGCTCGGTGCTGATCCCGGGCGAGCGGGCCCCGAAGCTGGTGACCGACGAGATGGTGGCGGGCATGAAGCCCGGCTCGGTGCTGGTGGATGTCGCGATCGATCAGGGCGGCTGCTTCGAGCACTCGCGTCCCACCACGCATGACGACCCGACGTTCCGCGTCCACGACACCGTCTACTACTGCGTGGCCAACATGCCCGGCTCGGTACCGGTCACGGCGACAGCGGCGCTGAACAACGCGACCCTGCCCTACGTCCTGAAGCTCGCGGGCTCCGGCTGGCAGGAGGCGCTGCGTCACGACGGCGCACTCGCGAAGGGCCTCCACACCCACGACGGCAGGCTCACCCACGCGGGCACCGGGGAGGCGCACGGCATCGAGGTCACCGCTGCGGAGTCCGTCATCGGCTGACCCGGCACCACCGGGAACGAAAATGTCCCGTGGTGACCGATGTGAACACTCACATCGGTCACCACGGGACATTCCTGCGCTGGGGCCACGGCGGCCGGCGCGGGGCTCAGAGGCTCAGAGGTTGAAGCCGATCGCGCGCAGCTGCTCGCGTCCGTCCTCGGTGATCTTGTCCATGCCCCACGGCGGCATCCACACCCAGTTGATGCGGTGCGACTCGGTGATGGGGTCGAGCACGGCGAAGGTCTGCTCCTCGAGCACGTCCGTGAGCGGGCACGCGGCGGAGGTCAGCGTCATGTCGACGACGGCGTTGCCGTCCTCGATGGTGACGCCGTACACGAGACCGAGGTCGACGACGTTGATCCCGAGCTCGGGATCGATCACGTCCTTCATCGCCTCGATGACGTCATCGGAGCTCACCGTCGCATCCGGGGTCTTCTGATCGGTCATGGGATCCTCCCGATGGGATGGGGGCCGCGGGACGGCTCCCCGGGGGTGGGTGCCGGCCCGTTCCGGGATCCCTCCCGGTCCGGGCCGGTCGGTGGGCTCAGGCGCCGACGAGGAACCGGTCGTAACCCTCGGCCTCGAGGCGCTCGGCCAGCTCCGGACCGCCCTGCTCGGCGATCCTGCCGCCCACGAAGACGTGGACGAAGTCCGGCTTCACGTACTGCAGGACCCGGGTGTAGTGGGTGATCAGCATGATGCCCACCTCGGTGTTCTCCTTGGCGCGGTTGATGCCCTCGGAGACCACGCGCAGCGCGTCGACGTCGAGACCGGAGTCGGTCTCGTCGAGAACGGCGATGCCGGGCCGCAGCAGCTGCATCTGCAGGATCTCGTGGCGCTTCTTCTCACCGCCGGAGAAGCCCTCGTTGACATTGCGCTCGGCGAAGACCGGATCCATCTTCAGGTCGTTCATGGCGCCCTTGACGTCCTTGACCCAGGTGCGCAGCGAGGGGGCCTCGCCGTCGACCGCGGTCTTGGCGGTGCGCAGGAAGTTCGAGACGGTGACGCCGGGGACCTCGACGGGGTACTGCATCGCGAGGAACAGTCCGGCGCGGGCGCGCTCGTCGACGCTCATCTCGAGCACGTCCTCACCGTCGAGGGTGACCTCGCCGTCGGTGATCTGGTACTTGGGATGGCCGGCGATCGCGTAGGCGAGGGTGGACTTGCCGGAGCCGTTGGGGCCCATGATCGCGTGGGTCTCGCCCGCCTTGATCGTGAGGTCGACGCCCTTGAGGATCTCCTTCGTGCCCTCGGGGGTCTCGACGGTGGCGTGGAGGTTCTTGATCTCCAGAATCGACATAGGTGGTTCTCCTTGGCCAGTGGTGCTGGTGGATTCGTGAGGACGGATGGGCGCCGCAGGCGGTGCCCGAAGTGTTCAGGTGGCGGGAGCCGCGGTCGGATCCACCAGGATCGTGCCGCTGCTCTCGTCGATGCGCACGGGGAAGACCCGTACGGGGAGGACGGCCGGCAGCTGCAGCGGGCGACCTGTGACCAGGTCGAACTGGCTGCCGTGCTTCCAGCATTCGATGGTGCATCCCTCGACGTCGCCGTCGCTCAGCGCGATCTCGTCGTGCGAGCAGATGTCCTCGAGGGCGTGGACGCCGCCGTCCTCATCGCGCACCACGGCGATCTCGAGGTCGCCGAGGACGACATCGATGGCCTCGCCGGGAGCGAGGTCCGCCAGGGTGGCGACGGGGACGAAGGCGTCCGACATCAGTTCATGCTCCGTGCGAGCTCGTCCTCGATGGAGGCCGAGAGGCGCTCGCGGATCTCCGGCACGTCGATCTGCTGGATGATCTCGGCGAAGAAGCCGCGCACCACCAGACGACGGGCCTCGATCTCGGGGATGCCGCGGGCACGCAGGTAGAACAGCTGCTCGTCGTCGAAACGACCCGTCGCCGCGGCGTGGCCCGCACCCTCGATCTCACCGGTCTCGATCTCGAGGTTCGGCACCGAGTCGGCGCGCGCCCCCTCGGTGAGCACCAGGTTGCGGTTGAGCTCGTAGGTGTTGGTGCCCTCGGCCTCCTTGCGGATCAGCACGTCGCCGACCCACACCGAGCGGGCGTTCTTGCCCTGCAGCGCGCCCTTGTAGGCGACGTTGGAGACGCAGCGCGGCGCGCTGTGGTCCACGAACAGCCGGTTCTCGAAGAACTGGTTCTCGTCGGAGAAGTACAGGCCCAGCTTCTCGATCTCCCCGCCGGGTGCCGCGTACTCGCCGATGGAGTTCAGGCGCACGGCGCTGCCGCCGAGGGTGACGGCGACGTGCTTGAGGCGGGAGTCGCGACCCACGCGGGAGTGGTGGGTGGCGATGTGCACGGCGTCGTCGTCCCAGTCGTGCAGGGTGATGACGGTCATCTGTGCGTTGTCACCGACGATCATCTCGACGTTCTGCGCATACTGCGCGGCGCCGGAGTGATTGAGGATGAACGTCGCCGAGGAGGACTCCTGCGCCTCGAGCACGATGTGCGCATTGGCCCGTCGGTCGGCGCCATGGCCGATCATGTCCACCCGGAACGGCGCGTCGTAGGCGACGTTCTTGGCGGCGACCAGGTGCAGCGCCTGCTCGCTGCGGGCCGAGGCCACCGCGGTGGCGAGGTCCTCGGGCACCAGCACGGTGCCGCGCGGCGCCTGTCCGGGCGCCAGGGCGGCGACCTCGGGAGCCCCTTCGGGCACCGTGACCCGGTACTCCACCGCGGGGTCGCCCTCGCGGTCGTCGGTCGCCTCGTCCCGGAACAGGGCCGCGAAGCGGCGCAGCGGGGTGAAGCGCCACTCCTCGATATCGCTCTTGGGGACCTCGTGGTCGGAGACCTCGAAGGAGCGCTTGCGGGCTCCGCGGTTCTCCGCGGCGTGCGCGGCGGAGACGTCCTGCCCCGGCAGGGTCAGGTTCTCCTCCTCCAGCTCGGGCGCCGCGATGGTGTCCGCCCCCTCGAGGGCGGTGCCGGCGGCGACCGGCGCGGCACCGGCCGCGTGGCCGACGGCCTCGTTGGCCGTGGGGTCTCCGGCGCTCTCCGCGCCCTTCACATCGGTGGTCGTCATCAACCGACTGCTCCTTCCATCTGCAGCTCGATCAGGCGGTTCAGCTCCAGGGCGTACTCCATGGGGAGCTCGCGCGCGATGGGCTCGATGAACCCGCGCACGATCATGGCCATCGCCTCGGTCTCCTCCATGCCGCGGCTCATCAGGTAGAAGAGCTGCTCCTCGGAGACCTTGGAGACGGTGGCCTCGTGGCCCATCTGGACGTCGTCGACGCGGACGTCGACGTAGGGGTAGGTGTCGGTGCGCGAGATGGTGTCCACCAGCAGCGCATCGCACAGCACGGTCGAGGCCGAGTGCTCGGCGCCCGGCATCACCTGGACCAGGCCGCGGTAGGAGCTGCGCCCGCCGCTGCGGGAGACCGACTTCGAGACGATCGAGCTCGAGGTGTGCGGTGCCATGTGCACCATCTTCGAGCCGGTGTCCTGGTTCTGGCCCTCGCCGGCGAAGGCGACCGAGAGAGTCTCTCCGCGGGCGTGCTCGCCCATCAGCCAGACCGCCGGGTACTTCATGGTGACCTTGGAGCCGATGTTGCCGTCGACCCACTCCATGACGCCGCCCTGCTCGACGGTGGTGCGCTTGGTGACCAGGTTGTACACGTTGTTCGACCAGTTCTGGATCGTCGTGTAGCGGACGCGCGCGTCCTTCTTCACCACGATCTCGACGACCGCGCTGTGCAGCGAGTCCGAGTCGTAGATCGGGGCGGTGCAGCCCTCGACGTAGTGCACGTAGGAGCCCTCGTCGGCGATGATCAGCGTGCGCTCGAACTGGCCCATGTTCTCCGTGTTGATCCGGAAGTAGGCCTGCAGCGGGATCTCGACGTGGACACCCTTGGGGACGTACACGAAGGAGCCGCCGGACCACACGGCCGTGTTCAGGGCGGAGAACTTGTTGTCACCCGAGGGGATGACGGTGCCGAAGTACTCCTTGAACAGCTCCGGATGCTCCTTGAGCGCGGTATCGGTGTCCAGGAAGATGACGCCCTGCTCCTCCAGGTCCTCGCGGATCTGGTGGTAGACGACCTCGGACTCGTACTGCGCGGCGACACCGGCGACGAGACGCTGCTTCTCGGCCTCGGGGATGCCGAGTCGGTCGTACGTCTCCTTGATGTCCGCCGGCAGATCCTCCCAGGAAGTGACCTGCTTCTCGGTGGAGCGGACGAAGTACTTGATGTCGTCGAAGGCGATCCCCGAGAGGTCCGGTCCCCAGGTGGGCATCGGCTTCTTGTCGAAGAGCTTGAGCGCCTTCAGGCGCCGCTCCAGCATCCATTCGGGCTCGCTCTTGCGGGCCGAGATGTCTCGCACGACCTCCTCGGAGAGCCCGCGGCGCGCATTGGCGCCGGCAGAGTCCTCGTCGTGCCAACCGAAGGCGTACTGGCCCATCGAATCGATGATCTCGTCCTGCGAGAGCTTTTCTGGTGCGCTCGTCATGGTGTCCTTCCCTCTGTGAGTGGAATGTGTGTCGTGCAGGCATGGGCGCCCTGCGCCAGGGTGGCGAGGCGTTGGACGGGCGCTCCGATGAGTCGGGAGATGGCCCTGGTCTCCGCCTCGCACAGCTCTGGATGATCTGCCGCGACGTCGAGGACAGGGCAGTGCCCGTGGCACAGCTGGGCCGTCACGAGCGTACGCGCCGCAGCGCCGGAGTGCGCACCGCGGGCCGGCAGCGTCACGTGCAGGGGACGCACCGTGGTGGCGTACCCCCGTTCGGTGAGCAGTTCGGAGAGCAGCTCCAGCTTGCGCTCGGGCGTGACGGTCTCTCCTGCCGCCTCCCGCTGCGCGACCTTCTCGGCGACGGCGCTCTCCCAGTCGGCGATGCGGCGCTCCGCCAGGGCGGTCACCGCCTCCTCGCCGCCGAGCCGGGCGAGCTCGTCCACCGCCATCACCGCCATCTCGTCGTACCCGCCGGGCAGGTTCTCGTGCGCGGACTGCGAGAGCACGAACGACTTGCTGGGGCGACCGCGGCCACGGGGGCCGACGGGCATCTCGTGCTCGGCGATGATCCCGTCGGCCTCGAGCGCCGCGAGATGGCGGCGCACCGCGGCGCTGGTGAGGTCGAAGCGCTCGGCGAGCTGCCGAGCCGTGATCGGGCCGTACGTGGAGATGTCCTGCACGAGACGGTCGCGCGTGCCCTGCGCGACGTTCGGCGCGGACTCCGATGCGGTCACCGTGGCCTCCTCTCGTCCGGCGTGAGCTTTCATTTTACAACATCAGGCTTGCCAAATACGACCCGTCCGCTGTGCGGCACGGCACCAAGGGTGCCCTAACCTGGCAATTCGCTCCCTTCGGGGCCGCCGTCGACGCGCGGACTTCCATTTATGATCAGTTTCAACTACCGTGGTGCCATCACCGCGCCGCTCCCGGAGCGCCACCGATCTGAAGGGACCCGTCTGATGACCACCCAGGAGAACACCCAGGAGACGTCCACCCACGGCTCCTACGTCGTGAAGGGGAAGTCCTTCGACCGCGACATGTCCTACATCGACGACCGCATCACCCGCGACGGCCGCGACGGCTGGCCGGTCGAGGCCGGCCGCTACCGCCTGATCGCCGCCCGCGCCTGCCCCTGGGCCAACCGCACCCTGATCTCCCGCCGGCTGCTGGGGCTGGAGGACGCCCTCTCCGTGGGCATGCCCGGCCCCACCCATGACAAGCGCTCCTGGACCTTCGATCTCGACGAGGGCGGGGTCGACCCGGTGCTCGGCTACGAGCGCCTCCAGCAGGCGTTCTTCGCTCGCTTCCCCGACTACCCGCGCGGCATCACCGTGCCCGCCGTCGTGGACGTGCCCGGCAAGGGCGTCGTCACCAACGACTTCCAGCAGATCACCCTCGACTTCGCCACCGAATGGACCGCGCATCATCGCGCCGGCGCCCCGGACCTCTACCCCGTCGCGCAGCGCGAGGAGATCGACGCGCTGAACAAGTGGATGCTCCACGCCGTGAACAACGGCGTGTACAAGGTCGGCTTCGCCGGCTCGCAGCAGGTCTACGAGGCGGAGTTCCGTGCCCTGTGGGCAGCCCTCGACGAGCTCGAGGAGCGCCTGGGGCGCAGCCGTTACCTGATGGGGCCGACGATCACCGAGGCCGATGTGCGACTGTTCCCCACGCTGATCCGTTTCGACCCCGTCTACCACGGACACTTCAAGGCGAACCGGCAGCCGCTGGCGAGCATGCCGAACCTGTGGAACTACACCAAGGACCTGTTCACCACCCCGGGATTCGGCGACACCGTCGATTTCGAGCAGATCAAGCGCCACTACTACTACGTGCACGAGGACATCAACCCCACGCAGGTGGTGCCGCTGGGTCCGGACCTGAGCCCGCTGCTGGAGCGCCACGACCGCGACCGCTTCGAGACCGCGACCTGGGGCCCCGAGGGCACCGCGCCGCAACCGCCGCTCGCCGCCGAGGTGGTCGATCCGGCGCACACGCCGCTGCACGTGACCGGCCGCTGAGGGGCCTGTCGCGGGGCCCGCGGGTGGGGGCCCCGGTCACAGAGGCCCGAGCGGGCGGGTGACCGGGGGCTCACCGCTGGTGCCCGCACCGGACCCCGCGGCCTACGATGGTGCGCGCCATGGAAGACCACTCCCCCGCCCTCGTCGCCCACGACCTCACGCTCAGCTACGGCTCCGTGCGTGCGCTGGACGGGCTGAGCCTGACCGCCGAGCGCGGCGCCGTCACGGCGCTGCTGGGCCCCAACGGCGCCGGCAAGACCACCGCCATCTCCTGCGCCACCGGTCTGCTGCGCCCCGATGACGGCTCGGTGCGGGTGCTCGGCACCGATCCGTGGCGCTCGAGCCCGGAGCATCGGGCCCGGGTGGGGGTCATGGTCCAGGACGGCGGCCTCACCTCCGGAGCCTCCACGATGCAGCTGCTGCGCTACGGCGCGAGCCTGCACGCCGCGCCGCTGGACGTCGCCGAGGTCGCCGCCCATCTGGGGATCGACGACTTCGCTCGCACTCTGGTGCGGCGCCTCTCGGGGGGCCAGCGCCAGCGCCTGGCGCTCGCCCTGGCGATCATCGGGCGTCCCGATCTGGTGTTCCTCGACGAGCCCACCGCCGGGATGGATCCCTCGATCCGGCGACGGGTGCGGGAGCTGATCCGCGGGCTCGCGCGCACCGGCACCGCCGTCGTCCTCACCACCCATCTGATGGACGACGTGGTGGGGCTGGCCGATGCCGTCCGTGTGATCTCCCGCGGCCGGGTGCTCGCCTCGGGCTCCGTCCAGGAGGTGATCAGCGAGCATCGCTCGGCCGACGGTGCGGTGGTGGTCCAGGCCACCGCCGCGGGCGTCGACCCCGAGACGGTCCCCGCGCTCGAGGCCGATCTCCGCGCCACCGCCGCCCGGCACGGCGCTCGGCTGGAGGTCACCTCCGGCGGCGCGGCCGATCTCGAGACCGTGCTGCTGGACCTGATGGATGCGGACCGCACGGACACGGCGGCACCGCCCGCGGCCCGGACCACCGCGGCTGTCGCCCCCGAGGAGGAGACCCGATGACCGTCCTGCGCGAGCCCGCCTCCCCCGACCACGCCGAGCGCACCCCGCGCCCCGCCGCGCCGCTGCGTCGCATCCTCGCCCACGCGAACCTGGAGGCGCGGATCCTGCTGTCCAACGGGGAGCAGCTGACCGTCGCCATCGCCCTGCCGGCCCTGGTGCTGATCGGACTGTGGCTGCTCCCGCTGGGGCGCCTCGACGGCGTCCCCGCGATCGACACCGCGGTCGCGGCGACCTTCGCCACGGCGCTGATCTCCACCTCCTTCACCTCGCAGGCGATCATCACCGGCTTCGATCGGCGCAACGGCGTGCTGCGCTGGGTGGCGACGACGCCGCTCGGCCGCGGCGGATATCTTGCCGGCAAGATCCTGGCCACCCTCGCCACCCATGTGCTCCAGGTCCTCGTCCTCGGCGTGATCGCCCTGCTCATCGGCTGGCGCCCGGACCTCCTGGGCCTCCTCGGCGCGCTCCCGGTATGGCTGGCGGGGACCGTCGCCTTCGGTGCGCTGGGCCTGCTGGTCGCCGGCACCCTGCGCACCGAGGCGGTGCTGGCGGTCTCCAACCTGGTGTTCGTGCTGCTGGTCGCCGTCGGCGGCGTCGCCTTCCCCACCTCGTCCTATCCGCGGATCCTGGCGGGTCTGGTGGATCTGCTGCCCTCGGGCGCCCTGGGAGAGCTGCTGCGGGCCTGCCTGGCCTCCGGCCCCTTCTCCCCCGGCTCCGCCCTGGTGCTGCTCGTCTGGGCCGTCGCCGGCGTCCTCGCCGTGGTGCGCTGGTTCCGGTGGACGGACAGCTGAGCCGCGCCCTGGCGGACTCGATGCGGCATCCGTCGCATCCGTCTCCACGGCCCAGCGAATTCCCGGGCGGGGAATCTAGACTCGAGGCATGGCCCGCCCCACCGACCCCGCGACGCGTCTGCCCGAGCGACACGGCCGCGTCACCACGCTGCCCGACCGCCGTCTGACGTCCTGGGGACCGCAGCGCCGGGCCCGGCTGGCCGCCGTCGTGTTCTGGGGCAACCTCCTCAGCCAGATCGGCATCATCCTCTCCGGTGCCGCGGTGCGGCTGACGGCCAGCGGTCTGGGCTGCTCGACCTGGCCGAACTGCAAGCCCGGCCAGTTCACCCCCGAGCTGACGATGGCCTCCGGCATCCACCCCTTCGTGGAGTTCGGCAACCGGATGCTGACCGGGGTGCTGAGCGTCTTCGCGGTCGCGCTGCTGCTGGTGACCTGGCGCTGGCTGTCGCATAAGGGCCCCGGCTTCCGACGCCTGGCCTGGGTGCCGCTGATCGGCACCGCTCTGCAGGCGATGATCGGCGCTTTCGTGGTCTGGTTGGACCTGCATCCCGGACTGGTGAGCCCGCACTTCCTGATCTCCCCGCTGCTCGGCGCCGTCTCGATGGTGCTCCTGGTGCGGCTGTACGACGGTGACGGCCGGATGCGCCTGGCGGTCCCCGCCCGGGCGATGAGGGTGTTCGTGCCGCTGGCCGCGGTGGGATTCGTGGTCCTGGTGCTGGGCACCATCGTCACCGGCACCGGCCCGCACTCCGGAGATTCCGGGGACGTCACCCGGATCGCCCTGAATCCGATGATCGCCGCCCGCATGCATGCGCTCTCCGTCTACGCGTTCTGCGCACTGCTCGCCGGGCTGCTGCTGGTCCTGCACCGCGCCCGCGCCCGTCGCGAGGCGGTCGTCGCCGCCTGGTGGCTGGTGGTGCTCACGCTCGCGCAGGGCGTGATCGGCTACGTCCAGTACTACCTCGGTCTGCCCGAGCTGGTGGTCTTCCTCCACATGATCGGGGCGGCCCTGTTCGCCGCGACCATCGCGTGGGTGGGGGCCCGATTGGTCACCTGGCAGGATGCCGCCCCCGGTGCCGAGCCGGACCACGGGGAGGCGCCCTTCGCCCACGACTCCACGGAGGCCCGATGATCCTCGGCCGACGCCGCCGCAGCTCCACGCAGGAGCTGCCCACCCTGGCCCAGGCACGCCCGGCGGGCGAGTTCGTCGCCTCGACGCTCTCCCACCTGCGCGCGGTGGTGGACGTGGGCTGGAACCTGCTCGAGATCGATGCGGAGGCGCACCGGCTGATCCGCGAAGCCGGGGCGACCAGCTGCTACCTCGACTACCACCCGGTGTTCGGGGCCTCCCCCTTCGGGCACGTCATCTGCACCTCGCTGAACGACGGAGTCCTGCACGGACGGCCCTACGACCGGGTGCTGGCCGACGGTGACCTGCTCTCCCTCGACTTCGCCGTCGAGGTCAAGGGCTGGGTCGCCGACTCCTGCCTCTCGATCACCGTCGGCACGCCCCGCACGGAGGACCTGCAGCTGATCCGGGACACGGAGCAGGTGATGTGGGCCGGCATCGATCAGGTGCGCGCTGGGCACACCGTCGGGCACATCGGCCATGCGGTGATGAACCGGGCGCATGCGCTGGGGTACATGATCAACGACCGCTTCGGCGGCCACGGCGTGGGCCGCACCATGCATGAGGCCCCGTTCGTGCCCAACCACGGCACCCCCGGCGGCGGGGCCGAGCTCATCGCCGGTCAGCTGATCACGGTGGAGCCGTTCCTGGTGCCGACCACCTCCGCACTGCGCGTCGATGAGCGCGACGGCTGGACCCAGCTCTCCGTCGACGGCTCCCGCGGTGCCCACGCCGAGCACACGCTGCAGGTCACCGACGGTTCCCCGATCGTGCTCACCGCCCGGGCGGATGACCCCTCGCCCCGCAGCTCCCTGGGCTGATCCGGTCCCCCGGCCGCTCCCACCGGTGGGCTCGGCGCCGCGTCCCTCTCAGGACCCGGGCAGCAGGCCGCGCAGGCTCGCGGCGATGCCGGAAGCGTCCAGCCCCTGCGCCGCGAGGATCGCCTCGCGCCTGCCGTGCGGGATGAACTCCGCATCGATGCCGAGGGTGCGCAGCACCGGGCCGGGGGCCGCGAGCGTGGCACGACGGGCCAGCCGGGTGCCGAGCGCGGCTCCGATCCCGCGCTCGGCGAGGCCGTCCTCGAGGGTGAGGACCGCACGGGCGGAGGAGGCCAGGTCCAGGAGCTGATCGCCCAGCGGCAGAGCGCGGACCGGGTCGAGCACGAGGATGTTGAGAGAGCCGTGGTCGGCGGCGAGGTCGGCGGCGGCCTCGACGGCGCGCGGCGCCAGAGCGCCGAACGAGACCAGCAGGATGTCCACGGGGGCCTCCGGATCCCCGGCCAGCACCTCCCCGGCGGGCAGACGTGCCAGGGCGGGCAGCTCCGGCGGGCAGGCGCCCTTGGGGAAGCGCACCAGGGACGGACCGGAGGTCTCCAGCGCGGCGGGGACCGCGGCGTCGAGCCGGACGGCGTCCCGCGGCGCCCACAGCGAGAGCCCGGGCACCGTCGTGGCGAGTGCGAGGTCCCAGATGCCGTGATGGCTGGGGCCGTCGTCCCCGGTGATGCCTGCCCGGTCCAGGGTGATCGTGACGTCCTCGCCATGCAGGGCGACGTCGAGCAGGAGCTGGTCGAGCGCCCGGTTCAGGAAGGTCGCGTAGAGGGAGACGACCGGTCTGCGGCCGCCGGCGGAGAGCCCGGCGGCGGTGTCCAGGGCGAGCTGCTCGGCGATCCCGACGTCGAGCACGCGCCCCGGCATCTCCTGCTGCATCGGGCTGAGGCCCACGGGGTCGACCATCGCGGCGCTGAGCGCGATCACGCGCTCGTCGGCGCGGGCCGCGGCGAGCACGGCGGCCCCGAGGCGCGAGGTCCAGGTCGGTGCCGGGGTGCTCGCGGCCGGCTGCCCCTCGAGCGGGAAGGGGCCGGTGGCGTGCCAGTGGTCCACGGCATCGGCCTCGGCGCGGGCGAACCCGGCACCCTTGCGGGTCAGGACGTGGACGAGCACCCCGGCGCTCGTCGGCTCCGCGGCGGCACGGCGCGCCGAGACCAGGGCGTCGGCGAGGGCCTCGGGATCATGGCCGTCGACCGGTCCCACGTAGGTGAGTCCGAGGCCGGTGAACACGTCGTCGCCGGCCCGGACCCGCCCTCCGCGCAGCGCTGCGAGGTGGGCGGCGATGCCGCCGACGGTCGGAGCGTAGGAGCGCGTGTTGTCGTTGAGCACCACGACGGTGCGGGATCCGCGATCGGCCCCCAGCATATTGAGCGCCTCCAGCCCCACGCCGCCGGTGAGGGCACCGTCCCCGATGACCGCGACGGCGCACCCGTCGGCACCGGCGAGGCGATGGGCGCGGTCCAGTCCGTGGGCCCAGGCGATCGACCCCGAGGCGTGCGAGTTCTCCACCAGGTCGTGGATCGATTCGCTGCGGTCCGGGTACCCGGCGGTGCCGCCCGCGGTGCGGAGCCCGTCCAGCTCGGCGCGGCCCGTGAGCATCTTGTGCACATAGGCCTGATGACCGGTGTCGAAGACGATCGGCTCGGCCGGGGAGCGGAACTCGCGGTGCAGGGCGATCGTCAGCTCGACGACTCCGAGGTTGGGGCCCAGGTGCCCGCCGCTGCGCGAGCAGATCTCCACCAGACGCCGACGCACGGTGCGCGCGAGCCCGGGCAGCTGCTGGGCGGACAGTGCCCGCAGCGCGCCCGGATCCGCGGGGATCGGCACCTCGGCCGGCACCGGGGCCGGCTCCGACGGCGTCACCGCAGCGGGCTCGCAGGACGGGGCGACGGGACGCTGCTCAGTGGTGGACACGCGGGGTCCTCCCTCGGGGACTGGGCCGGATCAGGCCCAGGCTACGGGGTCCTGACCTGTCACGATATGCGACATGGTCACATCTGTGCATATCTTCGCCGAGGGTCCACGGGTCACCACAGGGTCTGCATCGGGGTGCACAGAGGCCGCGCATCGGTGCACGGGAGCGGGGGCGAGGGTCCGTCCCGGACCCGGACGCGACGACGCCCCGGCCAGTGGACCGGGGCGTCGTCCGCTGCGTTGGTCGCTCAGGCGGCGGCGACGAGCGAGCGCAGCACGTACTGCAGGATGCCGCCGTTGCGGAAGTACTCCGCCTCGCCCGGGGTGTCGATGCGGACCACCGCATCGAAGGTCACGGCACTCGCCTCGTCTCCGTCCCTGGCCGCGACGACCGTGACGGTCTTCGGGACCGAGCCCTCGTTCATCGCGGTCACGCCGGTGACCGAGAAGGTCTCCGTGCCGTCGAGGCCCAGCGACTCGGCGTTCTCGCCCGCGGGGTACTGCAGGGGCAGCACGCCCATGCCGATCAGGTTCGAGCGGTGGATGCGCTCGAAGCTCTCGGCGATGACGACCTCGACGCCGAGGAGCTTGGTGCCCTTGGCCGCCCAGTCGCGGGAGGAGCCGGTGCCGTACTCCTTGCCGGCCAGGACCACCAGCGGGATGTCCTGCTCGGCGTAGGCCTGGGCCGCGTCGTAGATGAACTCCTGCTCACCGGTCAGGAAGTTCTTCGTGTAGCCGCCCTCGACGCCGTCGAGCAGCTGGTTCCTGATGCGGATGTTGGCGAAGGTGCCACGGATCATGATCTCGTGGTTGCCGCGGCGCGAGCCGTAGGAGTTGAAGTCCTTGCGGGCAACCCCGTGCTCCTGCAGGTAGCGGCCGGCCGGGGAGTCCAGCTTGATCGCACCGGCGGGCGAGATGTGGTCCGTGGTGGTCGAATCGCCGACCTTGACCAGCACGCGCGCACCGGAGATGTCGGTGAGCGGATCCGGTGTCGCGCCCATGCCCTCGAAGTACGGGGGCTTGCGCACATAGGTGGACTCGGAGTCCCACTCGAAGGTCGCACCCTCGGGGGTCTCCAGGCTCCGCCAGCGGTCATCCCCGGTGAAGACGTCCTGGTAGTCCTCGGTGAACATCTCCTGGGAGATGGACTCCGCGATGACCTTCTCGACCTCGGTCGGGCTCGGCCACAGGTCACGGAGGTAGACCTCGTTGCCGTCCTTGTCCGTGCCCAGGGAGTCGTTCTCGAAGTCGAAGTCCATCGTGCCCGCGAGCGCATAGGCGATGACCAGCGGCGGGGAGGCCAGGTAGTTCATCTTCACGTCGGGGTTGATGCGGCCCTCGAAGTTCCGGTTGCCCGAGAGCACCGCGGTGACGGCGAGGTCCTTCTCGGCGATGGCCTCGGAGATCTCCGGTTCCAGCGGTCCGGAGTTGCCGATGCAGGTGGTGCAGCCGTAGCCGACCAGGTGGAAGCCGAGCGACTCCAGCGCGGGCCAGAGCCCGGCCTTGGTGTAGTAGTTGGTGACCACCTGGGAGCCGGGGGCCATGGAGGTCTTCACCCACGGCTTGGAGACCAGGCCGCGGTCCACCGCGTTCTGGGCGAGCATGCCCGCGGCCATCATCACCGACGGGTTCGAGGTGTTGGTGCAGGAGGTGATCGAGGCGATCGAGACGATGCCGTGGTCGATCGAGAAGTCCTCGCCCTTGACCTGGACCGGGTTCGAGGCGCGGCCGGCGACGTGCTGATGGGCGGGGGCGGAGCCGCCGGAGTCGTTGTCCGAGCCCTGGCTCGCCGGGTCGGAGGCCGGGAAGGTGCCCGCGGTGTCCCCGCCGTTCACGGGGGCCTCGTGGTGGGCCGCGTAGGACGGCAGCACCTCGCGGAAGGACTCCTTGGCCTCGGTCAGCACGATGCGGTCCTGGGGACGCTTCGGGCCGGCGATCGAGGGCACCACGGTGGACAGGTCCAGCTCGAGGTACTCCGAGTACACCGGCTCCTTCGACGGATCGTGCCACAGGCCCTGGCGCTTCGCATAGGACTCGACCAGCGCGAGCTGCTCCTCGGAGCGGCCGGTGAGTCGCATGTAGTCGACCGTCACCTCATCGATCGGGAAGATCGCGCAGGTGGAGCCGAACTCGGGGCTCATGTTGCCGATGGTCGCGCGGTTGGCCAGCGGCACCTGGGTGACGCCCTCGCCGTAGAACTCGACGAACTTGCCCACCGCGCCGTGGTTGCGGAGCATCTCGGTGATCGTCAGCACCACGTCGGTGGCGGTCGCGGCCGGAGGGATCTCGCCGGTGAGCTTGAAGCCGACCACGCGCGGGATCAGCATGGAGACCGGCTGGCCGAGCATCGCGGCCTCGGCCTCGATGCCGCCGACGCCCCAGCCCAGCACGCCCAGGCCGTTGACCATGGTGGTGTGGGAGTCGGTGCCGACGCAGGAGTCGGGGTAGGCGCGCAGCACGGACCCGTCCCCCGTGCTGTTCGGGACCTCACGGGTCATGACCGTGCGGGCCAGGTACTCGATGTTGACCTGGTGGACGATGCCGGTGCCCGGGGGCACGACCTTGAAGTCGTCGAAGGCGGTCTGGCCCCAGCGCAGGAACTGGTAGCGCTCGCGGTTGCGCTCGTACTCGAGCTCCATGTTCTTCTCGAGCGCGTCCAGGCGGCCGGCCACGTCGATCATCACGGAGTGGTCGATGACCATCTCGGCGGGGGCGAGCGGGTTGATCTTCTCGGGATCGCCGCCGAGCTCCTGCATGGCCTCGCGCATGGTGGCCAGGTCGACCACGCAGGGCACGCCGGTGAAGTCCTGCATGATCACGCGGCCGGGGGTGAACTGGATCTCGACCGAGGGATCGGCCTCGGGGTCCCAGCTCGCCAGCGCGCGCACGTGCTCGGCGGTGATGTTCGCACCGTCCTCGGTGCGCAGCAGGTTCTCGAGCAGGATCTTCAGGCTGTAGGGAAGCTTGTCGGCGCCCTCCACGGCGTCGAGCGCGTAGATCTCGTAGTCGGTCCCGCCGACGGTGAGATCCTGTTTCGCGGCGAATGAGTCGACAGTGCTCATCAGGCGAACTCCTTTGGTGTTGAGGTGACCCCTCCATCGTAGGCGCGTCCGCCGCGGGAAGCAGGCGAACGCCCACCTCGTCCCGGACAGGTGCCCGTGCAGGTCGTGGAGGGGCCGGTCGGGTGGACCCCGACCATTATCTTGAAGTCAAGATAAATAATACCATGACCCGCCGCCGGGTCCTGACAGGCTGTCAGCTGCCGGGCCCGCCGGCGGGCGGACACGGCGGAGGGTGCGGTCCGTGGGCGTCAGCCCGCCGCGCGCTCGAGCACCGCGACGGACTCGATGTGGTGGGTGTGCGGGAAGAGGTCGAAGGAGCGCAGGTCGACGATCTGCCATCCCTGCGTCTCGATGGCAGCCAGATCGCGGGCGAGCGTGGAGGGCTCGCAGGAGACGTAGACGATCCGCTGCCGCACCGCCCGGGCGAGCAGGCTCATCAGCTCGGTGCCGGCGCCGTTGCGGGGCGGGTCCAGCACCACCGCGTCGACGCCTCCGCGCCGGGCGCGGACCCAGTCCGTGACGTCCGCAGTGGCCGTGGAGGCCTGCGGCAGGGTCTCGAGGTTCTCGGCGGCGAGCTGGGAGGCGCGGCGGTTGCCTTCCACCGAGACCACCGAGCCGTCCGGACCCACCTGCTCGGCGGCCACCGCACCGAAGAGCCCGACGCCGCCGTAGAGATCCCAGGCGCTGCCTCCGTGGGGGGCACGCAGAGTCGTCTCGACCACGCCGGAGAGCAGCTCGGCGGCGCGCCGGTGCGACTGCCAGAAACCGGTGGCACCGACGGTGAACATCCGCTCGCCCACCCGTTCGTGGACGGTGCCGTCCCCGCGCAGCGGGACCAGCTCCCGCGCCGTGCGCACCGCGACGTCCGCGTCGCCCCAGGACTCCGGTATCCGCACGGAGCCGGGGTCCAGCTCGCGACCGATCAGCACCACCGAGGCGGGACCGGCGGAGGGGGCCACGGCATCGATCGCCTCGGTGCCCGGGGGTGCCGTCCACTCCCCCAGGTGCAGATCGCGGATGCTCTGGGCGGAGAGCGGATCCTCGCCCACCGGGCGCACGGCGTGGGAGCGCCAGCCGCGCATCCCGACCCGCCCTTCGGCATCGACGGCGTAGCGGACACGGGTGCGCCAGGCCAGACCATCGGCATCATGGGGTGCGGGCTCCACCTGCACCTGCTCGATCGGGTAGCTGGTCACGCCGGCACGGCGCAGCAGCTCCTGCATGACCTCGCTGGCGATCCGGCGCTGCGCCGGCAGGGCGATATGAGCCCACTCCGCGCCGCCGACGCCGTCGACCCCGGCGTCCTCCCAGACGGAAGGGACCCGGTCAACCCCGGCCTCGAGCACGTCCAGCGCCTCGGCCCGCCAGAAGCGGGCATCGCGCTTCTGCCGGGGATCCTCGAGCAGGCGGGCGGTGACGGTCTCCCCCGGCGTGGTGCCCCGCACGAACACCACACGACCCTCGTGGCGGGCCACGAAGGTGCCACCGGCAGCGGGAGGGCCGACGGTGAGAGTGAGGAGGCGATCGCCGAGGGCGGCGTCACTCGGCATGCGGTCGGCATCCGGGCTCATCGGACACTCTCTTCCCGTCCGGGTCGGGGACGACGCGGACCGTGGCTGCTCGTACAGATGGTGGGCCGACAGCAGATACCTGCTCGCAGGACCCTCGTCCCCATTGTCTCATCGGGCGGACCGTCCTCGGTCACGCAGTGCTCCGGATCTCGCCGGCCTGCGCGCCCCCGGTGGTCAGTCGCGGTCGCGGCGGGACAGGAGGCCGCGGTGCATGAGCCAGACCAGGTAGGCGACGATGACGAAGGCCGGCAGGCCCATGGCGATCTTCGCGGCGCCGAGCGCCGCCACCTGGCCGGTCAGCAGCAGGGGCAGCTGGACGGCGAGCTTCGCGGCGTACAGCAGCACGAACAGCAGCGTCGCGCGTGTGTAGACGCGCCGGGCGTCGGGATCCTCGACCCAGTCCTTCACCCGCGGGTCCAGCAGACCCACCATCAGCCCCACCAGAGGGCGCCGGAAGGCCAGCGAGGTCAGCAGCACCAGCAGTGCGACCGCATTGGTGACGATGCCGGGCCAGTAGAAGTCCGAGCCCTCCCCGGACCGGATCGCGAGCACCGCGCCGAGCGCGGCGGCGAGCAGTCCGCCGAGGACGGTGCTGATGCTCTGCCGCTGGACGATGCGGGCGATCAGCAGCACGGCCACCGCCGCGGTCGCGGCCACCGCGGCGATCATCACCGAGCGGGTGGAGACGAAGAGCACCACGAACAGGAGCGTGGGCAGCACCGATTCGATGATGCCGCGCGGCCCGCCGATGGCGTCGGCGACCGAGAACTCCTCCTCCTGGAGGACTGCCCCCAGCCCGCTGCGCCGCGCCTCGTCGCCGTTCGGGGCAGGGTCCGGGGTGGAGTGCGGCTGCTGCGACGGCGAGTCCTGCGACGGCATCTGCGGCGAGGGGACCGGGTCTTCCGTGGCGGGGCTCATCCGATCTGGGTGATCTCGGGACCGCGGGCCAGCGGGTCCAGCGGTCCGGAGCGGATCTGGTCCAGTCCGGGACGCTCTCCGGGAAGGTGGAGCGGGATCAGCTCCTGGGGGGCCATCGCACCGCTGCCACGCACCACGACCAGGCGTGAGACCAGGGTCTCGAAACGGCGCGACTGCTCGGGATCGCCGAGCGCCTTGCCGGTGAGGATCGCCCGGAGGAACCAGCGGCTGCCGTCGACGCCGATGAATCGTGCCGGACGGTAGCCGGTGCGCCCGTCGGCCCGCTTCACCGGCAATCGGGTGATCAGCTCGGTGCCGAAGGCCCCGGTGCGCGTCTCCGCGGTGCCGCCCTGCGTGACCACGGAGTCGCGCAGCGAATGGCGCACGTCCTCCCACAGGCCGCGTGACTTCGGGGCCGCGAACGCCTGGACCTGGAGCGAGGAGCCTCCCAGGACGAGATTCGCGCCGGTGACCGAGCCGCTGCGCTGATCGACCTCCATCCGCAGCTCCAGGCCGTCGATGGTGGGGACCTGCAGCCCGCCGAGGTCGATGCGGTCCTCCTCCGGGGCGTCGGCCTCACCGTAGGGGCCGTCCTCGAGATGCTCACCGCGGGGCGGCTGGGCGGAGTCGACCTCCGGCCGGTCCGGAACGGCCTGCTGCGGTGCGGCGTCGTCCTGCTCCAGGAGCTCCTCGACGCGCTCGTCGGACTCCGCGGACTCGTCGGACCCGTCGGACTCGTCGGACTCCGCGAGCCGCCGCTCATCGCGGCGGTCGGTCCGCTCGGCCTCCTCGGCCCGGTTCCGCTTCTTGCCAGAGAACAGTCCCATGCTCATCCCTCCGTGGTCTCGTGGGCTCCGGTGGGGGCGCCGCCCCCACCGAATCCGCCGCTGGAGCCGAAGCCGGCACCGGCCCGGGCGGTCTCGTCCAGATCCTCGACCTCGTCCAGCCGCGGGGCGAGGAACGGCACCACCACCAGCTGGGCGATGCGGTCCCCGACATGCAGGGGGAAGGGCTCCGACGGATCGGTGTTGTGCAGGGCGACCTTGATCGGGCCCCGGTAGCCGGCGTCGACGATACCGGGCCCGTTGAGCACCGTGATGCCGTGGCGGGCGGCGAGGCCCGAGCGGGGGCACACCATGCCCACGGTCCCGGCCGGCAGGGCGAGGGCGAGGCCGGTGTCCACCAGCGCCCGCCCCCCGGCGGGGATCACGAGCTCCTCCGCGCTGGCCAGATCCAGTCCGGCGTCGTCGGGGTGGGCGCGCTGCGGCATGGGCACCGCCTCGCGGCGGCGGATCCGCAGCGCGGGTGCCGCGGGGGCGGAGGCGGGCTGGGCGCCCTCCGGCAGGGTGTCAGCGTGGTCGACAGGCATGGTCCCAGAGTATGTCGTCCGCGGGCGGGTGCATCCAGCCGCCGCGGAGCTTTGCCGGCCCAGGGCCGACCGAGCGGGTCCTCAGGCGGTGCGTGAGACCATGGGGGCATGCCCGCAGCAGCCGATCACACCGCCGAGCCCGCGTCCCCGCCCCCTGCGGGGGGCGACGTCCCCGCCGCCGGGGAGGCCCCTCTGTTCCACGAGCGTCTGCTCCCGGGCCCGGGACTGTGGCTCACCGCCGTGCTGGTGGGCGGGGCCCTGGGCCTGATCCTGGTGCCGGTGAATCTCACGGTCGCGATCGTGGTCTCCGCGGTCGCGATCATCGTGGCGCTCATCCTGGTCGTGCAGTACTCGCCGGTGCTCGAGGTCACCGAGGGCCGGTTCCGTCTGGGCCGTGCCCGGATCGAGGTGGAGCTGCTCGGCGTCCCGGCGGTGCTGCGCGGCGAGGAGTGGGCGCGGACCATCGGGCAGGACTTCGAGCCCCTGGCGCACCACTGCGTGCGCGGCTGGACGCGCACCGGGCTGCGGGTCGAGGTGCTCGACGACGAGGACCCCACCACGGCCTGGGTCGCCTCCACCCGTCGCCCGGACGATCTCGCCCTGGCCCTGCGCACGGCGCAGACGCTGCGGGAGGGCGAGAGCCGCTGACGGCGGGGTCATGGCGCCCTCCGCGGCCCCTCCTCGGAGCCATCACCTGCACAGCGGCACCGCCCCCATCGGGTGCGGTGCCGCTGTGCTGCGCTGTGACGGGGCCGCGCTGCGGCCGTCCTCCGCCGGAGGGCCGGGGATCAGGCCGCCGCGCACTCCTTGCAGATGATGAGGGTCCCCTCGACGTGGTCGATCTGGCTGCGGTGCTTGACGAGGAAGCAGCTGGCACAGGTGAACTCGTCCGCCTGGCGGGGCAGCACCCGCACCGAGAGCTCCTCGCCGGAGAGATCGGCCCCCGGGAGCTCGTACGAGTCCGCGGCCTCGGCCTCGTCCTCATCGACGGTGGGGGTGGCGGCCTCGCTCCGCCGACCCTTCAGCTCCTCGATGGAGTCATCGTTCGACTCGTCGTCGTTCTTGCGCGGGGCGTCGTAATCAGTGGCCATCAACGGTCCGTTCCTGGTAGTCGTCGGAAGATCCGACCGGGGGTCCTGGGGCAAATCCGCGCCGGGGGTGTCCTCGCGGGCCGCCTCCCGGCGGCCCCGCTGTCAACGCTGAATGCGGCGGCATTATTGCAGAGTGGTCTGCGACCTACAACACCGTGTCCGCAAGGGATGGCAACACGCCACCGGCGCAGGTCCCGGGATCGGGCGCCGCGGCGCCGCGCACGATATGGTCACGGCCTAGACATCTGCACCGAGCGACACGTCTGCACGCCAGCGACCAGGCTCCGACGGAGAGGACGACGATGCGCGAGCTCGAACTCGACGGGATCCATGACGACGGGGAACATGTGCTCCTGGTCGACTCCGATGGCGGGCGGTACACGCTGCGCATCGACAGGGCTCTGCGCGCCGCCGTGCGCTCGGACCGCCCGGCGCTGAACATGATCCAGGCAGCCGATGCAGCGCCCCTGCGCCCCCGGGAGATCCAGGCGATGCTCCGCTCCGGCCGCAGCGCGGAGGACATCGCGGAGGCCTCCGAGATCCCGCTGGAGCACGTGCGCCGCTATGAGGGGCCCGTCCTCGCCGAGCGCGAGTGGACTGCGCAGCGGGCCCGCGTCTACCCCGTCGGCCGGGGCGGCCCCCGCCTGCTCGACGTCGTCTCCGAGCGGCTCGCCGCGCGGGAGGCGACCGGGGAGACGGCCTGGGACGCCTGGCGGCGGCAGGACGGCACCTGGACCCTGGAGCTGACCTTCTCCGCCGGCGGCCGCACGCGTCAGGCGCACTGGGTCGCCGACCTCGACAACCGGTCGGTCACCCCGGTCGATGACGAGGCCCGTTGGATCAGCGACGAGGACGCCCCGCCGGAGCAGTCCCGCGGTCGAGGCCGGCTCCAGGCCGTCAAGAGCGCCGTCTACGACCTCGAGGCCGACGGCTCGCTGGAGGGCTCGCCCGCGTCCACCCCGCGCGCCCGCACCTGGCCGCCCCGACGGCCGTCGCCCGAGGAGCATCCCTCGGTGATCGACGACGACGATCTCGACGCGCTCAACGCCCGTCGGGGCATGCGCTCGGTGCCGCGTCCCGAGGACTCCGGCACCGTCTGGTCCGGTCTCGAGGACGCGGATCCCGCCGTGGCGGCCGAGGATCCCTCCGCGAACGGCTCGGACGATGGGCAGGGACAGCTCGCGGACGACTCGGCGCGGGCCGCGGGATCCGAGGACCCTGCCACCGCGGAGCACGAGATGGCCGATCCGGACCGCGAGGCCGCGCTCGAGCACTCGGTCGGTGCCGGCGAGGACAGCGTGTTCGAGGACCTCGGCCCCGCAGCGCTCGACGCCGACGGCACGGACTCCTCCCACGGGGCGACCGCTCCGTCCGAGGAGCCCGGCTCCGCGAGGGACGAGGACGCGGGCGACTCCGCCGGCGCCGCCGCGGAGATCGCCTACCAGGACACCGTGGATCTCACCCCGCTGCCGGGCTTCGACGAGCCCTCCGCCGCGGAGGGTCCGACGCCGGCGGAGGAGCCCGCGGAGCCCGCGCCGGCCAAGAAGTCCCGGCCCCGCAGCAAGCGGGCCTCGATGCCCAGCTGGGACGAGATCGTCTTCGGCTCGAAGCACGACTGACCCGGCGCAGCTCAGCTCTCGGTGCGCAGCAGCGGCACCCAGGCCTCCGCCGAGGTCAGCGATCCGTGGACGCCGATCATGCGGCGTGCGGTCTCGGGCCGGCGGGAGAGGTCGTCGATGCTCCAGCGCCCCCGGGCGAGCACCAGCACGTCCGGGATCCGGGGCGCGACCCGCTCGGGGACCGCGGCACCGACCGGTCCCAGCAGGCCTGCAGCGAGGACCTGCGGGCGGCGGAGCACCAGCGCCCGCTCGCCGAGCAGTGCGGTGAGTCCCTCCGCGAGCTCCTCGTCCGCCCCCGCTCCCGGCACGGTGTGCAGTGCCAGAGCGCGCGCCTCCCCCGCCGCCTCCTCGACCAGGCGCAGCAGCTGCGGCTGAGCGGCGAGATCGATGATGTGCTCCGCCGAGGTGTCGACCATCCCGTGATCGGCCGTGAGGTGGATCCGGGTGCCGCGCGGGAGCCGGCGCAGCAGGGTGGCGAGAAGGGAGTCGACCTCGGCCAGCGCCGTCCTCCACTGCTCGGAGTCGATCCCGTGCCGGTGCCCGGCGTGGTCGACATCGTCGACGTGGAGGTGCACCAGCCCGTCCGGTCCCGCCCGGTGCAGCGCGGTGCGCACCGCTTCGACCCGGTCGCCGCGGCCGTGGCCGAGGAACTCCCAGCCGCGGAAGGCGACGCCGCTGAGATGGGAACCGGCGTGCTTCGCGGGTGCCACCTGCACGGCTCGACGAGTCCCGGTCTCCACCGGGGTGGGCAGCGGCATCCACTGCCGAGGGTCCGTGCCCGGGGCGCCGGTGAGCTGGTTCAGGCCGCGCCCGGTGCGCGGATCTCGGGTGAGATAGCCGAGCACGCCGTGCCTCAGCGGGGCCTGCCCGGTGTGCAGGGAGACCATCGCGCTCGAGGTGGTCGCCGGGGTCACGGTGCGGATCCGGGAGATCTGCGACTCCGCCCGCCGCAGCGTGGGGGTCAGCGAGCGGTGCTCGGCGAGCAGATCGGCTCCCACCCCGTCCAGCAGCACCACCAGATCGCGTCCGGGCTCGGGATGCTCGAGCAGGGGCGGGATCACATCCAGCAGCGCAGGACGGTCCGTCCCGGCGAACGGCGGGGGCAGCAGGTCCGCGGGCCAGCCGTCCGGGCGTTCCGGCGCGGTCATCGGCGGCCCCGGGGCGGGCGGGGGACGGGCACCGGTCAGTCCCCTGCCGCGTCGATCGCGTCGACCAGACGGTCGTGGAAGGCCAGCGCCGCGTCCACCGCGTCGACGCCGTCGGCCAGGGCCGAGACCCGCAGTGCGAGGTCGGACGGAGCGATGGTTCCGGTGTATCCGTGGTCGATCTGACAGTTCGGATCCTCGCAGACCGCCCGTTCCAGATCCACCCGCCGGCTCCCGTCCCAGCTGACCCCGAGAGTGATCTCGGCCTCCGTGCCGGGGCTCCCCTTGCCGTCGGTGTCGAAGACCTGGGAGAGGCCGGTGGAGGTGATGGCCCGCAGTCGGATCCGCTCGGTGGTGGAGACCACCTGGCTGGGATTGAGCGCGTCGGCCGGGTCATCGTCGAGGTGCGTGATCAGCAGGTGGGTGGTGGTGAGGACCACGACGGTGAGATGGCGGCGCACCTCGGGGCCGTCGAAGGTGGTCTCGGGCCGCACCAGATGGGCGATCGGACGCGCGGTGCGCAGCAGACGCTCCAGGCTCTGCGCCGCCGTCTGCGGGAAGTAGCCGGCGGTCTCGAGGTCCGTCAGGAGGTCGGCGGGAAGAGCTGTGGTCATCCCGGCATTGTCCCACGACCGCCGCTGCCGCGCGGTTCTCCTGCGGATGGTCCGGACAGTGCACGGCGAGCACTGTCGGTGCGGTTGGGCGCAGGGGCCAGCCGGGCCCGCGCGCCGACCACCGCGAGGCCGTGCTGTGCGACCAGCACCGGATACAGCTCGAGGGAGGCGAGCTCGGGCCGGTCCTCCGCGAGCAGACCGATGCGGACCACCAGGTCGGCGAGCGCCGCCCGATCCGCGGGCGGCAGCCCGCGGGTGCCGCGCAGCTTGATCGCCGAGGCCGGGGTGTCCACCAGGTGCGCCGCTCCGCTCTCGCTGAAGGGAGGGATCGCATAGGCGATGTCCTCGAGCAGGTCGGTGGCGTCTCCGGCCACCGACAGGGAGACCACCGGGCCGAGCGAGGGATCCTCGACGCTGCGCACCACCATCGGCACGCCGGCCGGGCCCATGGCCTGCACCTCGAGCGGAGCGCTCGAATAGGACAGGTCCTGGCGCATGCCCTCCACGGCATGGCGCAGCTGGGCCGCGTCAGGGATCCCCAGGCGCACTCCCCCGAGGTCCGCGCGATGGCGGAGCTCGGGGTCGGTGCTCTTGAGCGCGACCGGGTACCCGATCGCGGCGGCCTGGGTCGGGGCGTCGTCGACGCCGGTGATCGGACGCGCGGGGAGCAGACCGATCCCGTAGGCGGCGAGCAGCTCACGGGTGTCCTCCGTGCTGAGGTCCCCGCCCGCGGTCCCCACCCCGGCCCGCCAGCGCTCCACCACGGTCCGAGCGGCGGCGCGATCGATGTCCTCGCGCTGGGCGGGCGCCTCGTCGTCGACCTGCGGGCGCAGCGCGGCGGCCTGCATGCCGGCCGCGGCGCGGGCGACGGCGTACGGGGTCGCATGGACCGGGGGCAACGAGCCGTCCTCGCGCACCGCCCGCTGCACGGCGCTGAAGCGCTCGGTCGAGGAGACCAGGCACACCAGCAGCACCACCTCGGCATGCTTCGCCACGAGGGCCATCTGTCGCAGCACCTCGGCGGCGTCCCCGGTCAGCGGATCCAGGATCCCGGCGATCACCAGGTCCACGTGGCCGGGGGCGGCCATGGAGGTGAAGGCGCGCTGGATCAGGCGCACGTCGGGTGACAGCGGGACGCCGTCGTTGTCCGCGACCACCTCCAGCCCGGCCTGGTCGGCGGCGCCGTGCAGGGACGCACCGAGCGCGGCGGTGTTCGAGAGCAGGCCCACGCGAGGGCCGAGCGGCACCCCCTGCCGGTCGAGGGCATCGACCACGTCCAGGAGATGGTCCACTCCCCTGGCCTGCACCACGCCGGCGGCATCGAGCACCTGGTCCAGGGCGCGGCGCGGCAGGGTCGAGGCCCGTACGTCGTGCCCGGGGGGCCGATGCGACTCACTGCCCGGGGGGCGCAGCACGATCAGGGGCGTGGTCCGGGTGAGCCGCCGGGCGATGCGGGTGAACTTGCGCGGGTTGCCCATGGACTCCAGGGCGAGGCCGATCACGCCGACCTGCTCGTCGTCCTCCCAATGCTGGAGGGTGTCGTTGAGGGAGACGTCGGCCCGGTTGCCGACACCCACGAACTCATGCAGCCCGATGCCTCGGGCGTCGGTGCCGGCCAGCAGCATGGCCGAGAGCGCGCTGGACTGCCCGGCGAGCGCGGCCGTGCCGGGCCGCGGCATCCGCGGCGAGAGGGAGAGGCTGATCGGGTCCTCGCCGGTGCGCAGGAAGCCGAGGGAGCCGGGCCCCAGCAGGCGCATGCCGTGCCGGCGGGCCCGGGCCACCAGCTCCCGCTGCAGGCGGCGGCCCCCGTCGGTGTCCGCGAACCCCTCGGTGGGGATCACCACGCTGTGCACGCCGATCGCGGCGCATTCCTCGATGGCGCCCAGGCAGGCCTCGGGGCGCAGCGCGATGACGGCCAGGTCGACGGTGCCGGGAACGTCCGCCACCCGCGCCCAGGTGCGGTGGCCGCGCAGTTCGAGGGCGTCGCGTGCCACGAGCTGCACCGTGCCGGTGTACCCGGAGTCCTCCAGAGCGGTGAGGAAGCGCCCCCCGGTGGAGTCCGTTCTCGAGGAGACCCCGATCAGCAGCACGGAACGCGGGTCCAGGAGCCTCTCCATCGCATGGGACTCGGCGCGGTGCTCGCGTTCGGCCATCACGGCGAGCGAACGGGCGGTGGGATCGATGCGGAAGGAGACCATCACGACGCCGTCGTCCATGGCGCGATCCACGTCGAAGCCGGTCTCGGTGAAGACCTTGAGCATCCTCGCGTTCTGCGGCAGCACCTCGGCGGTGAACTCGTTGATGCCGCGCTCCCGGGCGGCGGCCGCGAGATGCTCCAGCAGCACGGAGGCGAGCCCCGTGCCCTGACGGGAGTCGGAGACGTTGAAGGCCACCTCGGCGGAGTCCGGGGTGACCCGGTCGTAGCGGCCGACGGCGATGATGTCCTGCCCCACCAGCACGATGAAGGCGACCCGGTCCACATGGTCCACGGTCGTGAAGCGGGCGAGGTCCCGCGGGGAGAGCCGCGCCATCGGGGCGAAGAATCGCAGGTAGCGCGAGTGCTCGGACTGGCGCTGATGGAACTCCTGGAGGGCATCCGCGTCCGCGGGCCGGATCGGCCGCAGATGGGCGGCGGAGCCGTCGCCCAGCGCGATGTCGGCTTCCCAGTGCGCCGGGTAGGCGGGCTCGGTCTCCTCGTCGCCCCGGGTGCGACGGCGCAGGGGGCGCAGTCCCTCTCGTCTGTCCGCCATGGTGCGATCCTAGCGTCGACATGGGGTCTGCCCGGAGGTTGACGGGATTCACGCCCTCCCCGGCACCGGGCTCCCGGGATCATGGCCGGTCATGCGCCATGATGTTCTGCATGGCCCGATCACGCAGCACCACCCCGCCCTCCGGAGACGAGGCCGTCGAGGAGACCATCGTCGACATCGACGTCACCAGTGAGATGGAGACGTCGTTCCTGGAGTATGCGTACTCCGTGATCTACTCCCGGGCGCTCCCGGACGCCCGTGACGGCCTCAAGCCGGTGCAGCGGCGCATCCTCTACATGATGGCCGAGATGGGTCTGCGTCCGGAGAAGGGCCACGTCAAGAGCCAGCGCGTGGTCGGCGAGGTGATGGGCAAGCTGCATCCCCACGGCGACACGGCGATCTATGACGCACTGGTGCGGATGGCGCAGAGCTTCAACATGCGCATGCCGCTGGTCGACGGCCACGGCAACTTCGGGTCGCTGGACAACGGTCCGGCCGCGCCGCGCTACACCGAGGCCCGACTGGCGAAGGCCGCGCTGCTGATGACGGATTCGCTGGACGAGGACGTCGTGGACATGATCCCCAACTACGACAATCAGCTGCTGCAGCCGGAGGTGCTGCCCGCCCAGTACCCGAACCTGCTGGTCAACGGGGCCTCCGGGATCGCCGTCGGCATGGCCACGAACATGGCCCCCCACAACCTGGTCGAGACCGTCGCCGCCGCGCGGCACCTGATCGATCATCCGGAGGCGGAGCTCGAGGAGCTGATGCGCTTCGTGCCGGGTCCGGATCTGCCCACCGGCGGCCGGATCGTGGGCCTGGACGGCATCCGGGACGCGTACCGCACCGGGCGCGGCTCCTTCAAGATGCGGGCCACCACCCGGATCGAGAACGTGACCTCTCGCCGCAAGGGCATCGTGGTCACCGAGCTGCCGTACCAGGTGGGCCCCGAGCGGCTGGCCGAGAAGCTGCGGGATGCGGTGCAGGCCAAGCGGGTCACCGGCATCACCGATTACCAGGACCTCACCGACCGCCACCACGGCCTGCGCCTGGTGATGACCGTGAAGTCGGGCTTTGACCCCGAGGCCGTGCTGCAGCAGCTGTACAAGTACACGCCGCTGGAGGAGAACTTCGGCATCAACAATGTGGCCCTGGTCGAGGGGCAGCCGCGCACCCTGGGCCTGAAGCAGCTGCTGGAGGTGTTCGTCGAGCACCGGCTGACGGTGGTGCGGCGCCGCACCGAGCACCGCCTGAGCAGGCGCAAGGCCCGACTGCACCTGGTGGAGGGTCTGCTGCTGGCGATCCTGGACATCGACGAGGTCATCCAGATCGTGCGGCAGAGCGACGACTCCGAGACGGCGCGCACCCGGCTGATGACGGTCTTCGATCTCTCGCATCTGCAGGCCGAGTACATCCTCGAGCTGCGGCTGCGACGGCTGACGAAGTTCTCGCAGATCGATCTCGAGGCCGAGCGCGATGATCTGCGCCGGGAGATCGAGCAGCTCGAGGAGATCCTGGGATCCGAGGCCGTGCTGCGGGCGCTGGTCTCCGAGGAGCTCGCCGCCGTGGCCGCCGAGCACGGTGATTCCCGCCGCACCGTGCTGCTGGAGGCCGCGGAGAAGCCGGCCGTGATCTCCGGCGCCTCTCTCGAGGTGGCCGACGAGCCGTGCCGGGTGCTGCTGACCGGGACCGGACTGATCGCCCGGGTCACCGGCGAGGAGCCGCTGCGGCGCGAGGGACCGCGCGGCGCGCACGACGTGATCGTCTCCCACGCCCGCTCCACCACCCGCTCGAGTGTCGGCGTGGTCACCGATCGTGGCCGCGTGCTGCGGCTGTCGGTCGTGGACCTGCCCTCGCTCGCCCCGACGGCGGGAGCGCCGTCACTGGCCGGAGGCACCCGGCTCGCGGACCTCATCGACCTCGAGCGCGAGGAGCACGCCCTGGGTCTGGTCCGTCTGGCCGAGGCGGACATCGCCCGCGGCGGAGCGATCGCGCTGGGCACGGCGCAGGGTGTGGTCAAGCGGGTCCAGCTCGACTTCCCGCGGTCCGACGGCTTCGAGATCATCTCGCTCAAGGACGGCGACACCGTGGTCGGGGTCGTGGATCTCGAGCAGGACGAGGACCTCGATCTGGTCTTCCTCACCGCCGAGGCGCAGCTGCTCCACTTCCCCGCCTCCGGGATCCGCCCCCAGGGTCGCACCGCGGGCGGCGTCGCAGGCATCAAGCTCGCAGGCGGCGACCGGGTGGTCTCCTTCGGAGCGATCGATGTGACGGCTCCGGCCGACGTGGTCACCGTCGCCGGCAGCTCCGGCACCCTGCCGCTGCTGCAGACCGGCTCGCTGAAGGTCTCCGCCCTCACCGAGTTTCCCGCCAAGGGCCGGGCCACGGCCGGGATGCGCTGCCATCGCTTCCTGCGCGGCGAGGACACGCTGATCGGCGCCTGGGTGGTGCCGCACCCGGCCCGCGCCGCCTCGGAAGCGGGACAGCCGATCGATCTGCCGGAGCCGACGGGCCGCCGGGACGGTTCGGGCACGCCGGAGGCCGTGCCGATCGCCGCCGTCGGCTGAGCCGCGCACGCCGCCGCGGGCCCGGGGGTGCCGGCCGGCCCCGACGGACACCGGGGCCTCTTCGGCGTGTTCCAGCAGGCGTTCCAGGGGGTCGCGCTCGATCGCCTGGCCGGCTCCTTCTGGGTCGCCGTCGCGGGCGGGGTCGCCGCCTATGCCACCTCGGCGGCAGCTGCGTCGCTGACCACCCGCTCCCTGGCCACCCTGCTCGCCGCGTTCCTCACCATGGGGGTGCTCGCGAGCGCCATGAGCGCGGAGGACCCGTACTGGTGGCAGCGGTACTTCTCCGAGCTCGGCGAGGGCGAGGACCTCGCGAGCGTCACCTTCGACCTCACCCTGCTGCTGACCGGGGCGTCGCTGGTGACCGTGGCCGAGCTCCTCGCCCACGATCTGCACCGCTGGGCCCGCGGCGCCGGCGAACCGGCGTGGCGGATCACCGCCGTGCGCGCCCTGCTGACCACGGTCGGGGTGCTGGTCGCCCTGGTGGCGGTGATCTCGCGCTCCGTGAGCATCGTCTGGCACGACGTGGTCGCCCAGTCGCTCGTGGTCGTCTTCGGCCTCACCCTGCTCGCGGTGCCGGTGCTGCTGCGGCGGCTGCCCGGAGCGCTGATCGCCGTCACCGCCATCGCCTTCGCCCTGCTGGTGACCGCCACCGTGCTGTACGCGGGGGTGGGCTAACTGAACATGACCGCCTTCGAGATGGGTGCCGCGGGGATCGTCTGCGGCTGGCTGCTGCTGTTCATCCGCACGGTCTCGGCAGCCGCGGAGGGCATGGAGGAGCCGCTGCGCAGCGCGGCACCGGCACCCGCGGGTCCGGGAGCCGGTCACGGCGGCGCGACACCAGGCTGAGGGCCCGGAACCTGCGGGTGGTGACGTGCGACGATGGGGTCATGACTCCCACCGCCACCGATGCCCCCACCCCGTCCGTCCCGCTTCCCGAGGGGGTCCGCCTCGGCGAGACCCACGGGGTCCCGGCGCTGCTGGTGACGACCCCGGCCGCCACGGCCGAGCTGCTGCTGGACGGCGCGCAGCTGATCAGCTGGATCCCCACCGGCGAGCAGGACCTGCTGTGGCTCAGCCCGGACTCCGCCTTCGGCGAGCGCGAAGCGGTGCGCGGCGGTATCCCGCTGATCGGGCCCTGGTTCGGACCGGGTCGCGACCTGGCGATGGAGGTCAAGCACGGCTGGCTGCGGAACGTCCGCTGGGAACTGGTCGTCGCCGAGCGTGAGGGCGACGAAGTGGTGATCACCCTGGCCACCCCCGAGGACGTCAAGGCGCTGACCGCGACCGCCCGGTTCCGCCTCGGCGCCGAGCTGTCGGTGGATCTCACGATCACCGCCGGTCCCCGCCCGCTCGAGCTGGAAGCGGCATTGCACACCTATCTCGCCGTCGGCGATGTGCGCCGGATCGAGATCCACGGCCTGGAGGGCGCCGCCTTCCTCGACAACACCCGGGGCCTGGTCGCTGACGTCATGCCGGAGGGGGAGCCGCTGCGCCCGACCGCCTCCACCGACCGGGTCGTGGACTCCACCGCCGAGGTGACCGTGAACGATACGCAGAACTCTCGCCGCATCGTCTCGACCCCGCGCGGCACGTCCAAGACCGTGGTGTGGAACCCCTGGGACGCTCTGGTGACGGAGATGGCCGATATCCCCGATGCGGCCTGGTCCGACTTCGTGTGCCTCGAGCCGGCCATCGCCAAGGACGGCTACGTGGCGCTCGCTCCCGGGGACTCGCACCGCATCGGCGTCACCTACCGCATCGAGCGCTGACCCCGACCCCGCCCAGCGGGGACCGCGGGACCCAGCCACCCCCGGGGGGTGGCTGGGTCCTCGTCGTCGTGCCGGGCTCTGCGCCGCCCGTCCCGGAGCTGCGCCGACGGGTCGCCGATAAATCAGTTGTGCCCGCCAGGGACGGGATGGTCGACTGTCCGTATGGAGATGCATACGACCCCGATCGCGACCTCGGCCGGCCCGGCCGCGGCGTCGCCCGGCCTCGCCGCATCCCCCACCCCGCCTCACGGACATCCCGTGGCTCTGCGAGCGGTCGCTGGGGGTCGCAGCACCGCCGGGCCCGCCGCGCCGATGGCCGGCTGACGGAGCAGACCGCTCCGCGCCCCGCCGTGCGGCCACGCCGCCGGCACCGCTGAGACCAGCTCTCGCCGCACGACGCCCTCACCCCCGAGGACGTCGCCCGTAGCGAGCGCACCCTCCTGCACGCTTCACGGACAGCTGCTGTCCGTGCCGTGCCGGATCCTCGTTCTTACCACCCTCCTTCAGGAGCCCAGGTTGTCCGCTCGCGCTGCCCTCGATACCCACACCCCGACCACCACAGCCAGCACCGATCCCGCAGAGGCCACCGCCTCGACCCGCGCCGCCCGCGACACCGTGGCGAGCCGCGGATCATCCGGTGCCGACACCGGCCTGCGCCGGCTCGAGCAGCTCTCCGACGCGGACGCGCTCGAGACCGCGCTGACCCGCTTCCTCGCCCGCCGCCGAGCGGTGCGGCGGGCTCGTCGCGAGCTGGCCGTCCGGCAGGCGCGCCAGGAGCACGAGCTGCTCATGCAGCAGGCGCTGCTGGGCACCGGCCTCTCCCATCTGCGGTGAGGCCGCGGCGCATCCCCGGGGGATCTCACGAGGTCTTCCCGCACGGCCCGCCCGGACATCGTCCGGGCGGGCCGTCTCACGCCGGGTGGGTGGCCAGCATGCTGCGCTCCGGGAGTCGGGCCCGACGGATGTGATCCGGTCGCAGCGGAGCGCCGATGCCGATCGAGGTCGCCCCAGCGATCACCACCGCCCCGCCCACCACGGCGAGGGCGGGCCCCGTGAGGCTCTCGATGCCGAGGTGCGTCATGATGCCCGGATCCATGCCACGGTTCCCGGTGTCGACGAAGGCGACGGCGACCAGCTGCCCGATCGCGAGGGCCGCTCCCCCACCGACCACCAGCGGCAGCGCCACCTCGAGCCAGTGCGCACCGCGCGCACGCCCACAGGGGTGCCGAGCAGCCGGAGGCGGGCGTGCTCCGCCCGGCGTCCCATCGCCAAATCGGCCGCGGCGAGCAGGAAGGCGCCCAGGCCGACGGCCAGGACCACCAGGTTCAGCAGGCGGCTGGTGTCGATGGTGGCCTGATACGGGGCGAAGTCCTCCGCCGCCCAGCCGATATGGGCCTCGATCCCCTCGGCTCTCAGCTCCGCGGGCAGGTCGGGGCGCGGCGACGCGGTGATCGTCGCGTACACCCGCCGAACTGCGAGAACTGCTCCTCGGTGAGCAGTGCCCGAGGGACGACAAGGTGGGTCCTGAATCCGTGTCCTGCCATGCCGGGACCGGAACCCGGGTGGGCTCGTGCGCAGAGACCTCGATCCGCAGCACCGGGTCTCCGATCCCGCCGGTGCTCTCGTCGTACTCGGTGCTGAACAGATCCACGGTTCCCTGGAGCGGTGTCTCCAGGTCGAACCCAGCCGCAACCGGAATCCAGGCTGCACGGTCATTCCGGCAGCCCTCCACCTCCGGTCGGAGGACGCGGAGCTCCTCGCAGGTGGTCGCCATCGGCATCCAGCACGCCGGCGAGCTCGTGCACGAAGCGTGCTCATGGGGTGCCCTGTCTCATTCCGCGCCGTGCAGCTCCATCACCACCAGCTCGCGCCGGTCGTTCACCCGCACCGCGGCGATGCTGTCGCCCAGGCCGCGGCTGATCACCATGGTGGTGCCGCCGCGCTCGTCGACACCTTCGCTGAGCTCGGGCAACCATCCCTGGTGCGGTGCATACAGCTCGCCCGCCCCGGGAATCCGCACCTGCACCGCCTCGTTGCGCAGCACCATGGTGCCGCGGTCCTCGAGACCGGGAACCGTTCGCGGAGGCTGCGCCCTGGCACAGTGCGGCGGGGCGCGACCGCCAGCGGCGCGGTCACCGCACGGCGATCCCCTCGGCGACCATCGCCGCCTTCGCCTGCGCGATCGTCAGCTGCTGGAAGTGGAAGACGCTCGCGGCCAGCACCGCATCGGCGCCGGCGTGGACCGCGGGGGCGAAGTCCTCGGGCGTGCCCGCGCCGCCGGAGGCGATCAGCGGCAGGGTCGTGGCCTCGCGCGCCAGGCGGATCAGCTCGAGGTCGAAGCCCTGCTTGGTGCCGTCGGCGTCCATCGAGTTCAGCAGGATCTCCCCGGCCCCTCGCTCGGTGACCTCACGGATCCAGGCGATCGCATCGATGCCGGTGCCGCGCCGGCCGCCGTGGGTGGTGACCTCGAAGCCGGAGCCGGAGCGGGCGGTGCCCTCAGGGGTGTCATCGGTGACGCGCCGGGCGTCGATCGACAGCACCAGCACCTGATTGCCGAAGCGGCGGGAGATCTCGGAGATCACCTCGGGGCGGGCGATCGCCGCGGTGTTCACCCCGCACTTGTCGGCGCCGGCCCGCAGCAGCTGGTCGACATCGTCCACCGAGCGCACGCCGCCGCCGACGGTCAGCGGGATGAAGATCTGCTCGGCGGCAGCACGCACCACGTCGATCATGGTGTCCCGGCCGCCGGAGGAGGCGGTGACGTCGAGGAAGGTCAGCTCATCGGCGCCCTCCGCGCCGTAGCGGGCGGCCAGCTCCACCGGGTCCCCGGCATCGCGCAGGTCCTGGAAGTTCACGCCCTTGACGACGCGGCCGGCGTCGACGTCCAGGCACGGGATCACGCGGACGGCGACACTCATGCGTCGATCCTCTCCAGATCGAGCTCTTCGGCTCCCTCGATGATGAACTGCTTGCGCGGAGCGACCTCGGAGCCCATCAGCAGCTCGAAGACGGCGCTGGCGGCCTCGGCATCCTCGATCCGCACCCGCCGCAGCGTGCGATGGCCGGGATCCATGGTGGTGTCCGCCAGCTGATCGGCGTCCATCTCGCCCAGGCCCTTGTAGCGCTGGATCGGCTCCTTGTACTTCTTGCCACGGCGCTCGAGGTTCTTCAGCAGCGTGTTCAGCTCCGCCTCCGAGTAGGTGTAGACCAGCTCGTTCTTCTTCTTGCCGCCGTGGATGATCTCCACCCGGTGCAGCGGGGGCACCGCCGCGTAGACCCGCCCGGCCTCGACCAGGGGCCGCATGTAGCGGTGGAACAGGGTCAGCAGCAGGGTGCGGATATGGGCGCCGTCGACGTCGGCGTCGGTCATCATGATGATCTTGCCGTAGCGGGCGGCGTCCAGGTCGAAGGTGCGGCCGGACCCGGCCCCGATCACCTGGATGATCGCCGCGCACTCGGTGTTCTTCAGCATGTCCGTCACGGACGCCTTCTGGGTGTTGAGGATCTTGCCGCGGATCGGCAGCAGCGCCTGATGCTCGGAGGAGCGGGCGTTCTTCGCGGTGCCCAGCGCGCTGTCGCCCTCGACGATGAACAGCTCGGAGCGCTCCACGTCGTGGGTGCGGCAGTCGGCGAGCTTGGTGGGCATGGTGGAGGACTCCAGCGCGTTCTTGCGACGGGAGACCTCCTTGTGCATGCGGGCGGCGATCCGTGCCCGCATCTCCGAGACCACCTTGTCGATGACCAGGTTGGCCTGCTCCTTCTCGCCCTTGCTCGTCGAGGTGAGGAAGTCCGTCAGCCGCTCCTCGACGACCTTGGCGACGATCGCACGGATCGCAGGGGTGCCGAGGACCTCCTTGGTCTGCCCCTCGAACTGCGGCTCGTCGATGCGCACGCTGACCACGGCGGTGAGGCCCGCGAGCGTGTCGTCCTTCTCGATCTTCTCGTTCTTCGCGTTGAACTTCACCCGGCGCGCGTGGTTCTCGACCTGCTTGCGCACGGTCTTGACCATCGCCTGCTCGAAGCCGGTGACATGGGTGCCGCCCTTGGGGGTGGCGACGATGTTCACGAAGGAGCGCACGGTCGAGTCGAAGTCCGCTCCCCAGCGCAGGGCGATGTCGACCTCGCAGGAGCGCTCCACATCGGTGGAGACCATGTGGCCCTTCGCATCCAGCACCGGGATCGTCTCGGTGTACTCACCCGTGCCGTGCAGCCGGATCACGTCGGTGATCTTCTGATCCTGGGCGAGGTACTCGACGAACTCGCTGATGCCGCCGTCGTACTTGTAGGTGCGGGTCGCCGGCTGGTCCGGGGACGCCTCGGGACGGCGATCGGTGACCGAGAGCTTGAGGCCGGGCACCAGGAAGGCGGTCTGCCGGGAGCGGCGGTTGAGGTCGTCGAGCGAGAAATGGGAGCCCTTGACGAAGATCTGCGGATCTGCCCAGTAGCGCACCCGGGTCCCGGTCACGCCCCGCTTGGCCTTCCCCACCACCCGCAGCGCAGCAGCCCCGGAGGACGGGGTGAACGGGGACTCGGGGTCCGGGCCATCGGTGTCGGCGAACTCGCCGGGCTGGCCGCGCTGGAAGCTCATGGCGTAGACCTTGCCGCCGCGGTCGACCTCGACGTCGAGCCGGCCGGACAGGGCGTTGACGACGCTCGCACCGACGCCGTGCAGGCCGCCCGAGGCGGCATAGGAGCCGCCGCCGAACTTCCCGCCGGCATGGAGCTTGGTGTAGACGACCTCGACGCCGGTCAGGCCGGTGCGGGGTTCGACATCCACCGGGACGCCGCGGCCGGTGTCCCGCACCTCCACCGAGTGATCCTCGTGGAGGATGACCTCGATCGACTCCCCGTGCCCGCCGAGCGCTTCGTCGACGGCATTGTCGAGGATCTCCCAGAGACAGTGCATGAGCCCCCGAGAGTCGGTAGAGCCGATGTACATGCCGGGACGCTTGCGCACGGCCTCGAGGCCCTCGAGGACCTGGAGGTTGCGGGCATCGTAGGCGGACTTCTTCGCAGCGCTGGTGGTGGACACCCCTCGGATCCTACGGGTCCGAGCGCGTCGAACCCGGCATTGAGCCGTGCCGTCCCCCTCACAGGTCGGGACCGGCCGCTGCATCCGCGTCGCCGCTCACACGCCGTTGCGCCCCCAGCGAACCGCGCCTGTGGACACTCCCCCGGAGATGCTCCGCGATGCTACAAATGGGGCTATGAACCTGACTCTTGAAGCTCCCCGGCTCACGGCACATGACCGCTGCGACCGCTGCGGCGCCCAGGCCTACGTCAAGGTCCTCCTCGAGGCCGGTGGCGAACTGATGTTCTGCGCCCACCACGCGCGCGCCCACCAGGACGCATTCACCACCGTCGCCTCCGAGGTCATCGACGAGACCGAGCGCCTGCACCTCAAGCCCGAGCCGATCGAAGACTGAGCGACGTACTGCGAGCTCGCGAGCGGTAGGAGCGCAGTCCGCACGCAGAGCTGAGCGACGTACCGCGAGCTCGCGAACGGTAGGAGCGCAGTCCGCACGCAGAGCTGAGCGACGTACTGCGAGCTCGCGAACGGTAGGAGCGCAGCCAGCAGACACCGCTGAGCGACGCGCTACGGCATGCGAGCGCAAGTCCGAGACCGCCGCCGCACATCGGCCTGATGGCACGCAGGGCGCCCACCAGAAGGTGGGCGCCCTGCGTCGTCCCCGCATGGGTGCCCCCTCCGCGGCGCCTGCACGGCGGAGCACCCGCCGTCAGTCCGCCAGCAGGTGCTCGGCCCGGATCGCGTACTCGACCCATGCGGTGCTGCGGCCCTGACGCGGGTCCCGCTCACCGGTCGCCGTGAAGCCGAGACGCTCGTACAGCCTCTGTGCGGCGAGGTTGGACTCGTCCACGTCCAGGCGCAGGTCCGGACGCCCGAGGTCGAGCGAGAGCCGGGTGAGGGCCGCGAACAGACGGCGGGCGATCCCGCTTCCTCGCGCCTCGGGCCGCACCCAGAGCGAGACGATGTGCGCACGGTCCGGAGGGATCGGGTGCTCCGGGGTGTACCCGGCCGGCAGCAGTGCGATACCGCCCAGCACCGCCTGGCCGCGACGCGCCTGCAGGTGCAGCCGAGGGCCGGCGATCTCTGCGCGCCACTGCTGCGCGGTGCGGGCACGGACCTCGTCCGGATCGGCCCAGAACGCGTTCGGGTCCGCGGCCAGCATATCCAGGCGCAGATCCCGATGGGACTCCCAGTCCTCGATGCCGACGCGATGGACGCGCAGAGATCTGTCCGTCTGCGCGACAGTTCGCGATGTCGTGCTCATCGACCTTCTCCCGGGAACGTGGGTGCCGTCTCCGGCCGCAGCTGCGGCCTCGGACCGAGCACGGGCCCGGATTCTCCCGAATCCGGACCCGTGGACCGTCCGTCGTGCAGGGGAACTCGCTCAGTCGAGGTAGTCCCGCAGGACCTGCGAGCGCGAGGGGTGACGCAGCTTCGACATGGTCTTGGACTCGATCTGGCGGATCCGCTCACGGGTCACGCCGTAGACCTTGCCGATCTCGTCCAGGGTCTTGGGCTGGCCGTCCTCGAGCCCGAAGCGCATGGAGACCACCCCGGCCTCGCGCTCGGAAAGGGTGTCCAGCACCGAGTGGAGCTGCTCCTGCAGCAGCGTGAAGCTGACCGCGTCGGCCGGGACCACGGCCTCGGAGTCCTCGATGAGGTCGCCGAACTCGCTGTCGCCGTCCTCTCCCAGGGGGGTATGCAGTGAGATCGGCTCCCGGCCGTACTTCTGGACCTCGACGACCTTCTCGGGCGTCATGTCCAGCTCCTTGGCGAGCTCCTCGGGGGTCGGCTCGCGGCCGAGGTCCTGGAGCATCTGCCGCTGCACACGGGCGAGCTTGTTGATGACCTCGACCATGTGCACGGGGATGCGGATGGTGCGGGCCTGGTCCGCCATCGCTCGGGTGATGGCCTGACGGATCCACCAGGTGGCGTAGGTGGAGAACTTGTAGCCCTTGGCGTAGTCGAACTTCTCGACGGCGCGGATCAGACCGAGGTTGCCCTCCTGGATGAGGTCCAGGAACAGCATTCCGCGGCCGGTGTACCGCTTGGCCAGGGACACCACGAGGCGGAGATTGGCCTCGAGCAGATGGTCCTTGGCGGCGCGGCCGTCATCGACGATCATGGTCAGCTCGCGACCGTGCTTGGTGAGGCGACCGTTCTTGTCCTTGAGAGACTCGTCGCCCTTGAGCTTCTGCTCGGCGAAGAGCCCGGCCTCGATGCGCTCGGCGAGCTCGACCTCCTGCGCGGCGTTCAGCAGCGCGACCTTGCCGATCTGCTTGAGGTAGTCCTTGACCGGATCGGCCGTGGCGCCGGCGGTGACGACCTGCTGCGCCGGGGCGTCGTCCACCGCGGCGTTGTAGACGAAGCCTCCCGAGGCCTCGACCTTGGCGTCGTTCGTGGACTGGGTCTTCTTGGCCTCGCTGTCCTCGGTCTCGTCCTCGGCGTCGTTCTCGGCCTCGGGCTCGACGGCCTTGACCGCGGCCTTCTTCGCGGCCGTCTTGCGGGGGGCCGCCTTCGATGCCGGAGCCTTCTTGGCCGCGGCCTTCTTGGCAGGGGCCTTCTTGGCCGCAGTCTTCGTCGCCGGCACCTTCTCGGCGCTGGTCGTCGCATCCGGGGAGGAGTCGGCGGTGTCGGTCTCGACGGCCTCGGCCTCGGTGTTCTTCGCTGCCTTCGGGGCCGAGGCGCGGGTCGAGCTCTTCGCCGTGGGCGAGGTCTCAGCAGTACTGGAGGAGGTCACAGAGTTCCTTCTTCCGGCGGCGGCCCGGTGCGGGCGGTCCGCCACACTCGGGCGATCGGTCTTCTCGGCGCGGCTCACGGTCTGCGCTGCGCGCTGCGGATCCGGTGTGGACCGGTCTCACGGCGCACGAACGCACGGTGCCGTCAAGCCTGTCGAGTATAACGCCCGTCGCACGGGTTTATTCCCACGCGTCCACGTGGTTCAGACGCGAGTGTTCGCGGAGGTCAGAGGATCGTCTTTGACAGCGAGCACGGGACACGGCGCCCCGAGCACGACGCGGCGCGCTGACGCTCCGAGGTTCAGCTTGCCGATGGGAGGTTTGCGCCGCAGGCCGATCACGATCAGGCTCGCCTCGACCTCGTCGACGACGGAGAGCAGGAACTCCCCGACGTCCCGCTCCGCACTGGTGCGGATAGTGACGTCTCCGCACTGGACACCGGCCCGTTCCAGCTCCGCCCGGACCTCGTCCTCGGTCGCGGCGGTGGCCCCGCGCTCCGGGTCGTGATACTGGTGCGAGGCGACGGCGATCCCCTCGGCGTGGCGTGCCGCGTAGCGCATCGCGGCGCGCAGCGCGGCCCGTCCCTGGCCCGACGGGGAGTACCCCACGACGATGGTCATGCGACGTCTCCTCACTGAACGAGCGGTTCCCGGTGGTCTGGGCGCCGGCGGCGCTCAGTGACCTGCTGGCTCAGCTTAGACGGCGAGGAGGTCGCTGATCCACTTCTCCAGTCCCGGATGGGTGAGCAGGAACGCGTCGTGCCCGATGGGGGAGGACGCCACGTGCCATGCGGCCCGGGGGATGTGCAGCGCCGTCTCCTGCACCAGCGCGGGCGGGAACAGGCGATCGGAGTCGATGGCGACCACGAGGGTGCGGGCCGTGACCCGCTGCAGCGCGATGGCCACTCCGCCACGGCCTCGCCCTACGTCGTGGGTGCTCATCGTCTCGGCCAGGGTGAGATACGAGTTCGCATCGAACCGGCGGGCGAGCTTGTCTGCGTGGTGATCGAGATAGCTGGTCACCTGGTGTCGGCCGCGACCGTCGAAGGGGTTCTCCTGCCCCTGGGGGCGGTTGCCGAAGCGGTCCTCGAGCTCCTCGGCGGTGCGGTAGGTGGTGTGCGCGATGCGGCGGGCGATACCGAGCCCGGTGCGGGGGCCGGCACCGGCGCCGGTGTCGTAGTAGTCGCCGCCGTGGAACTCCGGGTCGAGTCGGATGGAGGCGATCTGAGCGTTGTTCCAGGCGATCTGGTCCGCTGTCGCCCGGGCCGAGGAGGCGATCACGGCGAGACGCTCCACCTCCTCCGGGTGGGAGACGCCCCATTCCAGGGCGCGCATCCCGCCCATGGAGCCACCGATCACCAGCGCCCAGCGCGCGATGCCGAGCTGCTCACGCAGCCGGCGCTCGGCGGCCACCTGGTCCCGAGTGGTCAGGACCGGGAACCGCGAGCCGAAGGCGCGGCCGTCAGGTGCCGGCGAGCTCGGGCCGGTGCTCCCCTGGCAGCCGCCGAGGACGTTCGGGGCGATGACGTGGAAGCGGTCGGTGTCGATCGGTCGGCCGGGACCGACCATCTCCTCCCACCAGCCGGCGCTCGGATGGGATCTCCCGGCCGGTCCGCGGAGGTGGGAGTCCCCGGTCAGCGCATGCAGCACGAGCACGGCATTGCCACGGTCCTCGTCCAGGCTCCCCCAGCTCTCGTAGGCGAGGGTGACGTCCGGGAGCACGACGCCGCTCTCGAGCGTGAGCGCACCGATCCCGGCGAAGCGGCGCTCCCCGGTCCCGTGCCGCGGATGCCATGCACCGGCGGTGCTGCCGGTCGGCGGCGCCGACGTTTCCGGGCCCGACGCTCCGTCCTGGACGGAGGTGGCCGCGTCGAGATCGCGGTGCTCTCCGAGAATGGTCATCGGTGCTGCTCCTTCAGGGCCCTCCCGGCCTCCGCGGAACGAGTCCTCGGGTCAGGCGCTGGGCCACCAGGCGGGGAAGATCGGGGTGTCGGTCATCCGTGACAGCAAGGGTGCCAGAGTCGAGTCCGGTTCCTCCTCCCGGAGCTCGTCGACGAGACCGCCCGCGGTGGCGAAGCGGTGGTTCCACCACGCCAGCAGCACCAGCAGCGCCGTCAGCGCTCGCCATGCGGACCGTGCCGTGCTGCGCTGCGCCGGGCTCCCGTGGGAGGTCGCTGCGGCGGCGATCGAACGCATCCGCTCCAATCCCACATACCACTCACCACCTGCACAGACATCCGGATGCGGGGCCCGGTCCGGGTCGGCGACGAGACCCTGGAGAAGGGTCTCCCGGTCGATCTCGCGTGCGCCGCCGTGCTCGACGCACTGGGCCAGGAGCTCCCAGTGCAGGCGGTCCACCGCGACGGCGGACAGCAGCGCGGCCACCTGTTCACACTTCGTCATCCGGACCTGTCCCGAGAGCCTCCCGGACCCTGCCAGGAGCGGGAGGAGCGCCGCTCGCGCGGTCGCGAACAGGGTGGCGGGATCCGCTGCGGAGGCGATGTCGACGGCTGGCAGCTCCAGGCCTCGTCCGATCTCGAGCAGCCGTGCCTCGTGCGCATCTCCTCGCGGGATCGGGCGCCCGCGCAGCACGGCGCTCGCCGCGGTGCGGGTGTCGGCGAACTCCCGCAGCGGCCCGGACTCCGTCAGTCGCACCGCTGCACCCCCGGAGCGGGACGGCACCCGGTGCAGAGTCCAACAGGTCGAGCCTGCTGCGCCGTGGACGCTCCTGAGGGTGCGGGCCTCGTCACCGAGCGCCCGCGCGGCCTCGTGCACGAGCGTCCCCGCCCGCTGCAGGATGTCCTCGACGACGGGGGCGAGCAGTGCCTGGTGGCCGTCGCCGAGCACGATCAGGGCGCTCACCGCCCCGGAGCCCCGCTCCCGCATCAGTGCCAGGTGGCGCTGCAGGTGGGCGTGCCCGCGGGGGCCCAGCAGATCATGGAGCGGGGAGCGGGTGATCAGCGCCGAGGAGCCCCTCCCCTCGCTGCCGGCGAGGATCAGGCAGTCGGTGGGCGGCTCCCCCAGGCAGAGACGGGCTTCGGCGAGCAGTTCGGCGGGATCCTCCACCCCGAGGCGGGGGAGGCCATGGTCAGCGGGTGTGGTGTCGGTCGTCATGCAGGAGACCCTGTCCGACTCCATGCCTGTGCGCAGCAGCGCGCCGCCGAGTGGGGACGGACGTGGTGTGGGGAGGAACCGTCGGCCCGCGTGCGCTGCCGCTCACGGGGACGTGGGAGGATCGTGGGGCCCGTTCGGAAAGGACCCTTCGATGACCTCCGCTGACACCCCTGACGTCGACGCAGTGCTGCATGACCTCGATCAGCGGCTGGTCGCCCGGATCGCAGAGATCACCCGCGATGAGCTCGAGGAGCGCCGCCGCGAGCTGTCAGCGATCTCGCCCGAGACCGCGGAGCTGCCCGTCCGGCTGCTCGACTATCTCGAAGGCGGCAAGCTGCTGCGACCCCGCTTCTGCTTCTGGGGCGGGGTCGCGGCTCTCGACCGGGAGCCCACGGAGGCCCAGCTCGACTCCCTGGCCCGCTACGGCGCAGCGATCGAGCTGGTCCAGGCGGCGGCGCTGATGCACGACGACGTCATCGACCACTCCCCCGTCCGCCGCGGCCGGCCGGCGCTCCACGTCCAGGCGGGCCGGTGCCACCGCGACGCCGGACTCGGGGGCTCCGCGGACGACTACGGGATCGCGGTCGCGATCGTGCTCGGTGACCTGGCGCTGAGCTGGGCGGAGCAGATCGCCGCCGGCATCACAGGCGGGTCCGACGCCGTCGCCGCCGCCCGCCGCGAGTTCGACGCCCTGCGCACCGAGGTGATGTCGGGCCAGTTCCTGGACATCCTGCAGCAGGCGGGCGGCTTCTCCTCCGCCGTCGACGCGGAGCAGGCCGCGCTCTCCGTGATCCGGTGGAAGACGGTCCCCTACACCGTGCTGCGGCCGGTGCGCATCGGTGCCGCCCTGATGGGCGCCTCCGAGGCAGCGCTGGAGACGCTCTCGGGCTGGGCCATCGAGGTCGGCACCGCCTTCCAGCTGCGCGATGACCTGCTGAGCGTGGTCGGCGACCAGCACGAGACCGGCAAGCCGATCGGCGGCGACATCGTCGAGGGCAAGCGCACGGTGCTCCTGGCGCGCACCGAGGCGGCGACAGGGGCGGAGGGCCGGGCACTGCTGGCCGAGGTCGTCGGCCGCGCCGGGAGCTCCGCGGCGCAGATCGCAGCGGTGCACGACCTGATGGTCTCCACCGGGGCGGTGGAGTCGGTGGTGCAGGAGGTCCGACAGCGGGCGGAGCACGGTCGCGCCCTGCTCGCGAACGCCTCGATGCTGGGAGGGACCGGCCGTACCGGCCTCGGGGCGCTCGCCGCGATGGCCACCGATGTGGAGTCCTTCACCGCCTGAATCGGCAGACGCTCAGCACCGCGGCGGGACGGTGCTGGGACGGCGGCGGGGTCAGAGCGCGAGGGCGAGCGCGCGTCGGCGCACCTCGCCGCGCTGACCGCTGCGGAGCTGGTCGATCGGACGGCCCGGCAGGCTCTCGTCCGCGGTGAACAGCCAGGCCAGCAGCTCCTCGTCGTCGAAGCCCCCGTCGCGGAGGATCGTGATGGTGCCGGCCAGATGCGGGATGAGTCCGTCCTCGGTGACCATCAGGGCGGGCACCTTGCGCACCACGGGGCTCCCGCGGCGCAGCGAGATCAGCTGCCCCTCCTCGATCAGGCGTCGGACGCGCGAGACCTCCACGTCCAGCCGCTCGGCGACGTCGGGCAGGGTGAGCCATTCGGGGATGAGGGCATCGAGATCGTCCACGGCACCACAATGCCACGTCCGTGCGCCCGAGCGCATCCCGGACCGGGACCGCCGTGGGCTCCGCCTCGCATTCGCACCGGCGCCTGCCGTGTGTCGGTGCCGCATACCGAGCATCGGCCCCCCTAGATTGGCCCCGTGAGCGCGGCGACGTCGACCTCCCCCGGCATCAGCCAGCTCCTCGACGACCGCTACCGGGTCGAGGAGCTGATCGCGCGCGGCGGAATGGCGACCGTCCATCGCGGCCATGACGAGCGGCTCGACCGCGTGGTGGCGCTGAAGATCATGCATCCCCATCTGGCGATGGACGAGGATTTCCGACGCCGTTTCGGGCGGGAGGCACGCTCCGCCGCCCGCCTGGCCCATCGCAATGTGGTCGGCGTGTTCGACCAGGGCGAGGACGAGGACCGCATCTACCTCGCGATGGAGCTGATCGAGGGGGAGACGCTGCGGGCCCGCATCGTCGCCCAGGAGCGGCTCACCCTCCGCGACAGCCTCGATGTCACCACCCAGGTGCTGCAGGCCCTGGTGGCCGCGCATGAGGCCGGCATCGTCCATCGGGACATCAAGCCCGAGAACATCCTCATCGCCGAGGACGACCTGGTGAAGGTCGCGGACTTCGGCCTGGCCCGCGCCACCGGCTCGAGCAACTCCTCGGCCAGCGCGGCGCTGCTGGGGACGGTCGCCTACATCAGCCCCGAGCTGGTCACCCGCGGCCATGCAGATGAGCGCAGCGACCTGTACTCCCTCGGGATCGTGCTGTTCGAGATGCTCACCGGCCACCAACCCTTCCGGGGCGAGCAGCCGGTCCACATCGCGTTCCAGCACGTCCACGAGGACATCCCGGCGCCCTCCTCCCTCGTCTCCGGCATCCCTCGCGAACTCGACTCCTTGGTCACCTGGTCCGCAGCACGGCAGGTCGAGCAGCGGCCGGCGACTGCGACGGATCTGCTGCGAGCGGTGCAGGAGCTCGCCGCGACCCTCCCGGCCGCGGTGCTCGACTCCCGGCCGCAGGTGCGGGAGTCGACCAGCACCTCCGACGTCCCGCAGATGACGACCTCGCTCGAGGAGGTCGCCTCTGCGCTCGACCACGGCCCGCGCACCTTCCCCGCCGACCTGCTCGCTCCGGCAGAGGACGCCGAGCAGCCCCCCGCCGCTGCCGAGGACCCGGAGGCGGCGGACGCCACGGAGCAGGGCTCCTCCGCGCGGGAGCAGACGGAGGACGACAGCGATCAGCGGCTCGTGGTGCTGCGCGCCCCGCGCATGCCCCGGGGGCGCCATCTCCCCCATGGGGCCCGCCGGCGCTCGCGGCCGATGGCGCTGCTCGCGACGCTGAGCCTGCTCGCCGTGCTCGCGTTCGGGGCGTGGGCCGGAGGCGACTGGTACCTGAACACCGGTCCCGGTGCCGACAGGACCGTCCCCCTGGTCATCGGCACACCGCTCGCTGATGCCGAGGCGGCTCTCACCTCCGCCGACCTGTCCGTCAGCACCGAGGAGCAGTTCGACGACACCGTCCCCGCGGGCCATGTCATCTCCGCCTCCCCCTCCACCGGCAGTGCCGTCAAGAAAGGAGCCGAGGTCCAGGTGAGGGTCTCCAAGGGCGAGCAGACCTTCCCCGTCCCCCAGCTGGTCGGGCTCGACCTCGACAACGCCCGCACCGAGGTCGGAGCGCTCGGCCTGGAACTCGTCCAGGATGCCCCGGAATACTCCGAGACCGTGCCGGAGGGCGAGGTCATCTCCCAGACCGCTGCGGCCGATGCGCTGCCCGCCGGTGGCGAGGTGCACGTCGTGCTCTCCCAGGGACGGCAGCCGCTCTCGGTGCCCGATCAGCGCGGACGCGATGGTGGGGCCGCACGTACCGCCCTCGAGGACGCCGGATTCGAGGTCACCAGTGGGCAGGCGCACTCCGGCAGCGTGCCTCGCGGCGCGGTCATCTCCCAGTCCCCCGCCTCCGGAACGCTGTTCCGCGGCGAGACCGTGCACATCGTCACCTCGCTCGGACCGGAGATGGTGACGGTGCCCGACGTGTTCCGCACGCCCGAGGCCGAGGCGAAGGCCGCGCTCGCGGAGGCAGGCTTCGCGGTCGAGGTCGTGCACGACAAGGGGGAGCCGGTGTTCGGACTGGTCTACGAACAGTCGGCGGCCGCGGGTGCGGAGCTCGAGAAGGGCTCGACCATCACCCTCAAGGTCTTCTGACTGCTCGGCTCAACGACGCGAGAGCATCTCGGCGACCAGGAAGGCCAGTTCGAGGGACTGCTGGTGGTTCAGCCGCGGATCCACGAGGGTCTCGTAGCGGCGGGTGAGCCCCTCCTCGTCGATCTCGCCGCTGCCGCCGAGCACTTCGGTGACGTCATCGCCGGTGAGCTCCATGTGCAGACCGGCGGGGACGGTCCCCAGCGCCTGGTGCACCTCGAAGAATCCGACCACCTCATCGAGGATGTCCTCGAAGCGACGTGTCTTGTATCCGTTGGAGGAGGTGATGGTGTTGCCGTGCATCGGATCGGTCACCCAGGCCACCTGCGCCCCGGAGTCCCGCACGCCCTCGACCAGCGCCGGGAGCCGATCGCGGATCGTGCCGGCACCCATGCGGGTGATGAAGGTCAGACGGCCGGGCTCGCGCTCCGGATCGAGGCGGTCGATCAGGCGAAGAGCGTCGTCGACGGTGGCCGTCGGCCCGAGCTTGACGCCGATCGGGTTCCGCAGGCGGGCCATGAAGTCGACGTGCGCGCCGTCGAGCTGCCGGGTGCGCTCCCCGACCCACAGGAAGTGGCCGGAGCAGCCGTAGATCTCGCCCGTACGGGAGTCGATGCGGGAGAGCGCCTCCTCATAGTCCAGCAGCAGAGCCTCGTGGGAGGCATAGAACTCCACGACCTTCAGGGCATCGAAGTCCGCCCCGATGGCGTCCATGAAGCGCACGGCCTTGTCGATCTGACCGGCCAGTTCCTCGTAGCGATCATACCCGGCGCCTGAGGTGAATCCGCGGTTCCAGGAGTGGACCTCGCGCAGATCGGCGAAGCCGCCGCCGGTGAATGCGCGCAGCAGGTTCAGCGTCGTGGCGCTGGTGGTGTAGGTCCTCCACAGCCGGGCGGGATCCGGGATCCGCGCGGCGGGCGTGAAGTCGAATTCGTTGACGGCGTCTCCACGGTAGGTGGGCAGGGTCTGCCCGTCACGGGTCTCCTCGTCGGCCGAACGGGGCTTGGCGAACTGTCCCGCCATGCGGCCCATCTTCACCACCGGCAGCGAGGCCCCGTAGGTGAGGACGGCCGACATCTGCAGGATCGTGCGGATCTTGTTCCGGATCCGATCGGCGGTGGAGTCCGCGAAGGTCTCCGCGCAGTCACCCCCGGCGAGCAGGAAGGCCTCGCCCCGGGCCGCGGCGGCGATGCGGTCACGCAGCACGTCGACCTCGCCGGCGAACACCAGGGGCGGGGCGGCGCGCAGGTCGCCGAAGACCTTCTCGCGTGCGGCCTCGTCGGGCCACACCGGCTGCTGCACCCGCGGATACTCGCGCCAGGCGCTGAGGGCCGCCAGTCCGTCGTCGGCCGAGGACAGGGTGAAGGCGTGGGCGCGAGCGGGAGCATCAGAGCTGAATGGAGTCACCCGCCCAGGGTAGCCAGTCCTGGCCCGGTCCGGAGGGGCGGTCCCACGGGGCGGTCGCTCACACCGCGGAGTCCGGCTCCGCCGGGCCCGGCGACCGGCCGTCCGCGGCGCGCAGGCGCTGCTTCATGACGCTCGCGTACTCCTCCACCCGCTCCTGGCCGGAGAGGGCGTGGATGCTGTCCATCACCGCGTCGGTCACCGCCCGCAGCACCTCCGCCTCCTCGGCGCCGGCGCACTCTTCGAGGACCGACTGCACATCGACCGGTGGTCCGACGAGGGCGTGGATGCGCGGCCGACGCCGCGGGAGCCAGCGTCGTCCGCGCTGCGCCTCGTGCGCGCCGAGCATCGCGACCGGCACGACCGGCGCTCCGGAGGCGAGGGCGAAGCGCGCCACACCGGTCTTCCCGCGATGCAGTCGGCCATCGGGGCTGCGCGTCCCCTCGGGATAGATCCCCAGCACCTCGCCGCGCTCGAGCACGGCGAGCCCGGCCTCGATCGCGGAGCGGGAGGCGTCACCGCCGCTGCGGTCCACCGGCATCACCCGGATGCCGCGCATCACCGCGGCGACCAGACGGTGCACCGGCGAGCGCCCCTCGAAGATGTCCGACTTCCCCAGGAAGTTCACGCTGCGCCGCACCTGCCCGGGCAGGAAGACCGTGTCGGAGTACGCCTGATGGTTGGACGCCAGGATCACCGGGCCGCGGTCGGGAATGTGCGCGGTCCCGCTGATCGTGGGGTTCCACACCACCCTCACCACCGCCATGACGACGGGTTTGGCGATCTCGTAGAGCACGGGGGACTCCTCGGTCGGAGCTCTGTCGAGCCGGGATCCGGATGACGCATGACGGTGCGGGTGCGACGATGGGCACATGGCGTTCAGCGACCTCTCCCGCCCCTGGCGCGCGCCCGGACACCCTAACCCGCGCGGCGGGCTGCTCCTGTGCCACGGGTTCACCGGCTCGCCGCAGTCGATGCGGCCCTGGGCCGAGGACCATGCCGCTCGCGGATGGGCGGTCGACCTGCCGCTCCTGCCCGGGCACGCCACCACGGAGCGGGAGCTCGCCGCGACCTCCTGGCGCAACTGGTATCACTGCGTGCGCGAGGCCGCCCTCGCCCTGTCCCAGGAGCATGGCCCGATCGCCGTGGGCGGGCTGTCGATGGGCGGTGCGCTCGCGCTCGCGCTCGCCGAGGACCCGCAGCTGCGCGGACGCATCTCGGCCGTGGTCGCCGTGAATCCGGGGATGACCCTGCCCGTGGCGGCGAACGCGGCCGGGCTGATCGCGCCGGTGGTGCGCACCCTGCCGGGAATCGGGTCGGACGTCGCGCGGAGCGGGGTCCGTGAAGAGGCCTACGGGCGCCTTCCGGTGCCGGCGATCGCGCAGCTGCGCCGCCTGTTCCGGCGCACGCGCCGGGCGCTCGGCGCAGTGGAGGTGCCCGTGCTGCTGGCCACCTCGCGCATCGATCACACCGTCCCGCCCACGGACAGCGACATCGTCGCCGCCGGGGTGCGCGGTCCCGTGGAGCGGCTGTCCCTGACCCGCAGCTTCCATCTGGCGACCCTGGACCATGATGCCGGGATGCTGTTCGAGGCCTCCGCACGCTTCCTCGACCAGCACGTCCCGGTACCGGGAGGTCGCTGATGAACACGGATCACGGGCCTCGGGACGTCGATGCCGAGTTCGCCCGGATGCTCGAGGGCGAAGGGCTGCAGCTGCGTCCCGGGCAGGCGCCGCGGGAACCTGCGGCACCGGAGCATCCGGCACCGTCGGATGACGCGGATCCCGCCGGCGCCGCCGACGAGTCGCTGTGGTCGCCCGGCGCCGATTCCCCGCCGGAGCCGCCCAGCGCGGAGTCCGTGGCCCGCTCGCGGGCGGCGCACCCCTCCGCAGGTGGCCTCGGTCCGTCCGGACCGCGCGATGCCGCGGTGCCCCGGGAGCTCGACGACGACGAGGTCATCTACGGGGACTTCGAGCAGCCGGACCCCGACCTGCCCACGCCCTCGGACGGGGCGATGTGGTCGTGGACCGCGCTGCTCGGAGGATTCGTGCTGATGCTCATCGTCGCCGTCACCCCGTCCCTGCCGGGCCTGCTCGGCTGGCTCGGCGGCCTCGCCACGCTCGCAGGGCTGGTCTCCCTCCTGCTGCGCGCGCCTCGGGAGCACGACGGCGATAGCGACGACGGGGCCGAGCTCTGAGGGCGTCGAGCCCGCAGATCAGCGGGCGAGGTCCGCGGCGCCGACGATCCCGGCCCGGTTGCCCATGCCGGCCACGACGAACGGGGCCAGCGGCCGGTGCGAGCGCGCCGTGAGATTCTTGGCGTAGGCCTCCCGGGCCGGCTCGAGCAGCAGGTCTCCGGCGGCGGCGACCCCGCCGCCGACGACGAACACGTCCGGGTCCAGCAGGGACGCGATCGAGGCCAGGCCCCTCCCCAGCCAGGTGCCGATCTCCGCGATCAGCTCCTGCGATCCGGGATCGCCCTGCTGGGCGAGCCGGGTGATCAGCGGACCGTCGATCTCCCGCTTGTTCCCACCTGCTGCCTGCAGCAGCGGGCTCATCAGCGGATCGCCCGCCCCGGCCCGCCGCTTCGCGGTGCGCACCAGGGCGGTGCCGGCGGTGTACTGCTCGAGGCAGCCGCGCCGGCCGCAGCCGCACCATTGGCCGTCCGGGACCGCGGTCACATGCGCGATCTCCCCTGCGAACCCGGCACTGCCGCGCACCAGCTGACCGTCCAGGACGATGGCCCCTCCCAGCCCGGTGCCCACGGTCACCATGAGCATGTGGGCGGCCTCGGTCGCGGCCCCGAAGCGGTATTCGGCCCAGCCGGCCGCGTTCGCGTCGTTCTCGACCACGACCGGAAGCCCGGTGAGGCGCTCCAGCTCCTCGGCCAGCGGATGCTGGCGCCAGGCGAGGTTGGCCGCGAAGTTCACGGTGCGTCGGTCGGCACCGACGAACCCGGCGGCCCCCACCCCGACACCGACCACGGCATGGTCCTTCTGCAGTTCGGCGACCGCGTCCGCCACGGCCGCCTCGATCAGGGCGGCGTCGGTCGCGGGCGTGCTGCGGGTGGTCGCGGTGATGATCTCCCCCGATTCGTCCACCACCCCGGCCGCGATCTTGGTCCCGCCGATGTCCACTCCGATGGAGAGCATGCCGCTCCTGTCAGTTCCGGTCCTCGCGCTGCCGAGGACAGCTGTCGCGAGGGCATCTGCCCCGCTGCCTGTCATGCGCCATCGTATGCGTCACCTGCCGTAAGCTTGAGACGACCCCACCAGCGCTTCCGGGCAGCCGCTGGCCGTGCCCGCCTCGCGCCCCTGGCCGGATCGAAGGAGATTCGATGAAGCAGTTCACCTCGCCGCCGCAGCATGAGAGCCGTCCAGACGAGAACACGACCGACCTCCTGCTCGGGAGGCTCCGCGCCAACCCGTCGGTCCCCATCTACGAGCTCGCCCAGGACGACGGGACCTACCGGCCCCTGAGCACCGCTGACTTCATCGAGGAGGTCACGCAGATCGCGAAGGGGCTGATCGCCACGGGCATCGAGTCCGGTGATGTGGTCGCGATCCTCTCCCGCACCCGCTACGAGTGGGCACTCATGGACTGGGCGGTGTGGTGGGCAGGCGGGATCAGCGTCCCGATCTACGAGACCTCCTCCCCCAGCCAGATCCAGTGGATCGCCTCCGACTCCGCGGCGAAGTACGTGCTCGTCGAGTCGACCCGGCACCAGGAGGACGTGGAGTCCGTCCGCGGCGAGCTCCCGGAGCTCAGGCACATCGGGGTGCTGGAAGACGGAGCCCTCGAGACCCTGAAGACACGCGGCGCCGAGGTGAGCGACCAGGACCTCGAGGCGCGACGCACCAGTCGGCGGCTGGACGACGTCGCCACGATCATCTTTACCTCCGGGACCACCGGCCGACCCAAGGGCGCCGAGCTCACCCATGCGAACTTCGTGGACACCACCCGCAGCGCGCTGAACCTGCTGGGCGAGCAGGTGCTGCCCCCGGGCAGCCGGCTGCTGATGTTCCTGCCCATGGCCCACGTGTTCGCCCGCCTGATCACCGTGCTCGCCGCATCCTGGCCGGTCACCACCGCGTTCACCTCGGACACGAAGACCCTGCTGCCGGACCTGGCCGCCTTCAAGCCGACGTTCCTGCTCGCCGTGCCACGGGTGTTCGAGAAGGTCTACAACGGTGCGGAAGCCAAGGCCATCGCCGCGGGCAGAGGCAAGATCTTCACCGCCGCCGCAGAGACGGCCATCGCCCACTCCACCGCGCTCTCCGCGGGGAGGGTGCCGCTCGCACTCCGGGCGAAGCACGCGCTGTTCGAGAGGCTGGTCTACGGCAAGCTCCGCGACGCGATGGGTGGAAACGTCCAGTGGGCGGTCTCCGGCGGTGCGCCGCTCGGCGCCCGGCTGTCCCACTTCTTCCGCGGCATCGGCGTGACGATCCTCGAGGGGTACGGGCTCACCGAGACCACCGCGCCGATCTGTGTGAACCTCCCCTGGGACGTGCGCCCGGGCACTGTCGGCCCGCCGCTGCCGGGCAGCACCGTCGCGATCGACGAGAGCGGCGAGATCCTGGTCAAGGGCGTGATGGTCTTCGCCGGCTACCACAACAACCCCGAGGCCACGGCGGAGTCGCTCCAGGACGGCTGGTTCCGCACCGGAGACCTGGGGGCGCTCGACGCGGACGGGAACCTCACCATCACCGGCCGCTCCAAGGAGGTCATCGTCACCGCCGGCGGGAAGAACATCTCCCCGGCCCAGCTCGAGGACCAGCTGCGCTCGCACCCGCTGGTCAGCCAGTGCGTGGTGATCGGTGACCAGAAGCCCTTCGTCGCGGCGATCCTCACCCTGGACGCGGAGATGCTGGGCACCTGGCTGAAGAACAACGGGCTGCCCGAGATGACCGTCGCCGAGGCCGCGAAGCACGAGCAGGTGCGTGCAGAGCTGCAGACGGTGGTGGACCGGGCGAACCGGACCGTCTCCCGCGCGGAGTCCATTCGGGCCTTCGAGGTCATCGATTCGGACTTCACCGAGGAGAACGGCTACCTCACCCCCTCGCTGAAGCTGAAGCGCAACGTCGTGGTCAAGGACCTGGCGCCGATCATCGAGGCCATCTACTCGGGCGAGAAGCCGAGGAGCTGACCGCACGGATATCGCGACCCCGACGGCGGGGCGGCCTCGCGCCGCTGCGCTGTCGGGGTCGCGTCGTACGCTTCGCCCATGTCCGCGCGCCGCCAGCTGAGCTTCGATGATCTCGGCACCCCGTTGGCGGAGGCGACGCTGGTGGTCGTCGACCTGGAGACCACCGGCACGGATCCAGCGGCCGACGCCATCACCGAGATCGGCGCGGTGAAGGTCCGCGGCGGCGAAGTGCTCGGGGAGTTCCGCACCTTCGTCGACCCCGAACGTCCGATCCCCGCCTACATCGCGGCGCTCACCGGGATCACCGACGCGTCCGTGGCGGAGGCACCCTCCATCCGCACGGTGCTGCCGATGTTCCTCGACTTCGTCGGGGAGGCGGCACTGGTGGCGCACAACGCCCGTTTCGACATCGGCTTCCTCAGCGCCCAGGCGGCCGTCTGCGAGATCAGCTGGACCAAGCCGCCGGTGCTGGACACCCTCGCCCTGGCGCGCACCGTGTTCGGTCGCGACGAGGTCCGCGACCACAAGCTCTCCACCCTGGCCCGGCACGTCGGGGCGAGCATCACACCGGACCATCGGGCGCTCTCCGACGCACGGGCCACCGTCGACGTGCTGCATGCGATCATCGAGCGGCTCGGTGCCGCCGGTGGGTCCACCCTCGAGGACCTGGGCACCGCCCATCGCCGCGCGACACCCACGCAGCTGCGCAAGAAGCATCTCGCCGCGGACGTCCCGTCGGTGCCCGGGGTGTACCAGTTCCTCGATGCGGAGGGGGCGGTGCTCTACGTCGGCACCTCCCGCAACCTGCGCTCCCGGGTGCGCACCTATTTCACCGCCGCGGAGACCCGGCGCAAGGTGCTGGACATCCTCCCGCGCGTCGAGTCGATCCGGGTCATCGAGTGCGCCACCCCGACCGAGGCAGGGATCCGCGAGCTGCGGATCATCGGCCGCGAGCAGCCGCCCGCGAACCGCCACGGCCTGAATCCGCAGAAGGCGCACTGGCTGCGTCTGGGCCCCGGCGGGCAGGGCCTGCGGGCCGCTCGGCTGGCGAAGGCCGAGACGGACGGTTCGGCCCAGCTCGGGCCGCTGGCCTCCCGGCACGAGGCCGAGCCGCTGCGCGGGCTGCTGACCGACGCGGTCCTCGGACGGGGCGCCGCCTTCGACTCCTCCTCGCGCCGGGAGCTGACCTCCGAAGGGCACCGCGCCCGGCTGCGACGAGCGATCCTCGAGGATCCCGCCGAGGTGCTCGACCATGTCGCCGCCCGGCTCCGCTCCCACGTCCAGGCGGGTCGCTACGAGGACGCGGAGAAGCTGCGCAGGCTCACCCACACCTATCTCACCGCAGCCCGGCGCGCCTGCCGTCTCCGCGCCCTCGCGGAGGTGCCGCTGCTCATCGCCGCACGCCCCAGCACGGAGGCGGTGATCGGCGGGCGCGGGTGGGAGCTGCTCGCTGTCCGCCACGGTCGCTTCTCGGGCACCACCCTGGTGGCCGCCGGCAAGGACCCGCTCCCCTTCGCCCGCTCCCTGGAGCTGACAGGGACCGGGGAGGCGGATCTGGCCGCACCGCTGTGCCAGGGGTACCACCAGGAGGCGGAGATCCTGCTGACCTGGCTCGAGGGCGACGGGGTGCGCATCGTGCTGGTCGACGGCACCTGGCAGGTCCCGGCCAGGGCCCGATTCGACCAGGAGCATCTCGCCCGGCGCTTCGCCCGGACCGGCGAGGCCGAGGAGGCATAGGCTCGGGGGAACGCCCCGCCGCTGCCGGCGCCCCGTCGAAGGAGAAACCATGATCACCGCCATCGTCTCGATCGTCGTCGAGCCCAGCCGCATCCCCGAGGTCGCCCAGGAGATCGTCGACATCGAGGGGATCGAGCAGGTGTACTCCGTCACCGGCGACGTCGACCTGATCGCGATCGCCCGGGTGCGGGCGCACGAGGACCTCGCCGGCGTGATCGCCGGAGCGCTCAGCCGGGTCGACGGCGTGCTGGACACCACCACGAACATCGCCTTCAAGACGTACTCGAAGCAGGATCTCGACGCCGCCTTCGACCTCGGCATCGACGGCTGACCCGGCGAGCGGGAGACGCTCCGGCCGCCGAGCAGGGCCTGGGCGCGGTGCCTGCTCAGCCGCGGCGGGCGACGACCTCCTGCGATGCGGCGGCCCAGCTCTCGACCAGCGCGGCCGGTCGGCCGGAGTCCAGCGCCGCGGCGACCTCCCCGTAGGCGGCGGCAAAGCGCTCCTCGAAGCCGTCGGCCGCCGCCTCATCGATCCCGTCGAAGGCGACCACCCCGGCGGCGGCGTTGAGCAGCACCGCCTCACGGATCGCGCCCATCCGGCCGGTCCGGACACCGGCATAGAGATCGCGGGCGACCTCGGCGTTCTCCTGCGCACTGCCGCCGCGCAGCGCATCGTGCCCGCTGCGCGGCACCTCCAGCAGCACCGACGGATCCAGCACGTGCTCGCGCACCTGGCCGCCGCGCACCTCCCAGACGTCGGAGGGGGCGGTGACGGTGAGTTCGTCCAGACCGTCCCGGCCGCGGAAGACCAGCGCACTGGTGCCGCGAGAGGCGAAGACCCCCGCGACCACGGGCGCGATCACGGTGTCCGCGACCCCGACCGCACTGGCACGCGGCCGGCCCGGGTTCGTGATCGGGCCGAGGATGTTCATCACGGTGGGGATGCCCAGCCCTCGGCGCGCCTCGGCCGCGAACTTCATCGACGGATGGAACACCTGGGCGAAGAGGAAGGTCATTCCGATCTTCCCCACCAGGTCCTCCACGTCCGGCACCGGCAGGTCCAGCCGCACGCCGAGCGCCTCCAGCACATCCGCCGACCCGGATTTCGAGGTGGAGGCGCGGTTCCCGTGCTTGACCACCGTCCTGCCGGTCGAGGCGATCACCATGGACGCCATCGTCGAGATGTTGACCGTCTGCGCGAGGTCGCCGCCGGTGCCGACGATGTCCACCGCTTCCCGCGGCACCGCGACGGCGTGGGCGTGGGCGATCATCGAGTCCGCCAGCGCCTCCAGCTCGCTGCTGGTGACCCCCTTGGCCTGCAGTGCGACGAGGAAGCCGGCGAGCTGCACGGGGCTGGCGGCCCCGGCCATGACCTCGTCCATCGCCCAGGACGCCGCGGCCGCTTCCAGCTCCTCGCCACGCACCAGACGCGAGGTGATCCGTGACCAGGTGGGGGTGTTCTCGCTCATGCCCCGATCATCGCATCACCGACTCCCCGGCCGTCGACCTGCTCACGGAACGGATCACGGAACGGTCACAGCCCCGCAGGGGCCGGTCACCAGGAGTGATCGGAAGCGTGTCCTGGTTCGTGACACGTCGTCAGGAGGGATATGCTGGCCCGGTCCGCCCGGGGCGCAGGCCCCGCGATGTGCTCGGTCGTCGTGTACCGGCACACCGAATCTGACGACACGACATAATGGTGACGTGACTACAGCGACCCTGACTGAGCGCCCCTCCGCCGCTGCCGCCCCAGCGGTCGGCCGCCCGAACCCGACGCAGATAGGCACCCTCGTCTGGCTCGCGAGCGAGCTGATGTTCTTCGGCGGCCTGTTCGCGATGTTCTTCACCCTGCGCTCGATGGCGCCGGACACCTTCACGGCCGGTGAAGCCAACTTCAAGCACGGCTTCGCCCTGCTGAACACCTCGATCCTGGTGTTCAGCTCGGTCACCTGCCAGATCGGCGTCTTCATGGCCGAGGGTCGGTTCCCCTGGGGCCGGCCGTTCCCACCCCGCAAGCGTCGCGAGGGCTCGGTCCTCAACGTCGCCGGCTGGGGGATGATCGAGTGGTACACCCTCACCTTCATCCTCGGCGCGATCTTCGTCTCCGGACAGGCCTACGAGTACACCGAGCTCGTCCATCACGGAGTGACGATGTCGTCCTCTCCGTTCAGCTCGGTCTTCTTCCTCTCCACCGGCTTCCACGGCATCCACGTGATCGGCGGACTGATCGCGTTCCTGATGGTGCTGATGCGGGCGTACGTGGCGGACGAGTTCACCGCGCACGAGCAGGTCTCGGCGATCTGCATCTCCTACTACTGGCACTTCGTCGATGTGGTCTGGATCGTGCTGTTCTTCATCGTGTACATGCTCGACCCGATCATGGCGCTCGGCGATTCGGGGCACGTGATCCCGGTGACGTTCGACTGGAGCATCTTCTGATCCCCGCAGCCAGCCCGGCCAGCACGCCCGGCTGCACCCCAGCATCCCCCTCCTCCGTCCGCCCCCTCCACGAATCGAGGTCCGCACCGTGAAGGCTCTCGCCGCACGTCGCCACCACCCGATGGCGCTACTCGTGATCCTGCTGCTCGCGCTCGTCGCGACCGGTGGGCTGTACGCGGCACTCCAGCCGCAGACGGCACAGGCCGAGGCCTACACGCAGGACGATGTCGAGGCCGGCGAGGCGCTCTTCCTCGCCAACTGCGCGACCTGTCACGGTCGCAATGCCGCCGGCCTCACCGATGCCGACGGCAGCGCGCTCGGTCCCTCGCTGATCGGCGTGGGCGCGGCCGCGGTCGACTTCCAGGTGGGCACCGGCCGCATGCCGATGCAGAGCTCCGGCGCGCAGGCGGCGCGCAAGCCCCCGCAGATGACCGAGGAGCAGACCCGCCAGCTGGCGGCCTACGTCGCCTCCCTGGGCCCCGGTCCCGCGGTCCCCGCCGAGGAGTGGCTGGACACCAGCCAGGGCGACGCCACCAAGGGCGGCGAGATCTTCCGCATCAACTGCGCCATGTGCCACAACGCCGCCGGTGCCGGCGGTGCGCTGACGCGCGGCAAGTACGCCCCGCCCGTCATCGGCATCGAGGCCAAGCACGTCTACGAGGCGATGGAGACCGGGCCGCAGAACATGCCGGTCTTCAACGACAACAACCTCACCCCCTCCGACAAGCGTGACGTCATCACCTACCTCGAGGAGCTCGAGGCGAACGGCTCTCCCGGCGGGATGAACCTGGGCTCGCTGGGTCCGGTGACCGAGGGCCTGTACGCGTGGACGATCATCCTCTCCCTGCTCCTGGGCTGTGCAGTCTGGCTGGGGGCGAAGGCGAAGTGAATGCGAGCATGAACAACAACCTCGACGGCAGTTCCTCCCCCCGTGTCAGCGCGGTCGCCCCCAGGGAGGGCGGCGGCTTCCCGAACCCGGGCCTGCCCCCGCACGTCCATCGCCAGGCGGATCTGTCCAAGACCGCGGAGAAGCGCGCCGAGCGCATCGTCGCCGCCATGTTCCTGCTGTCGGTCGTGGGCACCGTCGTGTTCATCGCGGCGTACTTCGTGGTGACACCGACCGGCATGAACATCTTCGCCGAGGAGGGCTCCGCGAGCGCCCTGTGGTGGTCGAACCTCGTCACCGGACTCGGTTTCGCGGCGGCCATGTTCTTCATCGGTGCGGCCGCGATCCACTGGGCCAAGACCCTCATGCCCGATGACGAGATGGTCGAGGAGCGCCACGACATCCGCAGCACCGACGAGACCCGGGAGGCCGCGGTGGGCATCATCACCGACGGCTTCGAGGAGTCCGGCATCGCTCGGCGTCCCCTGATCGTCACCGCGATGGTGGCGTCACTCGTGGCACTGCCGATCGCGGTGCTCGCCCCGCTGTCCACGCTGGGCCCGCTGCCGGGCAACAAGCTCCACCACACCTTCTGGGGTCAGAACCCGCGCCAGCGCCTGGCCCGGGACCACGACGGCACGCCGATCAAGCTGTCCGACGTCGCGCTGAACTCGATCTTCCATGTCATGCCCGAGGGCCTCACCCACGAGACGCCGCACCACCTCGAGGAGCGTGCGAAGGCGGCAGCGGTGATCGTCCGCATCGACCCCGCGCTCTCCAAGAACGAGCAGAGCGCATCGATGGGCGTCGAGGGCGTGCTCGCGTTCTCGAAGATCTGCACCCATGTGGGCTGCCCGGTAGCCCTCTACGAGCAGCAGACCCACCACATGCTCTGCCCGTGCCACCAGTCCACCTTCGACGTCACCGACGGCGCCAAGGTGATCTTCGGCCCGGCACACCGCCCGCTCCCCCAGCTCCCGATCGAGGTGGACGACGAGGGCTACCTCGTCGCCCCCGGCGACTTCACCGAACCGATCGGTCCCAGCTTCTGGAACATCCACAAGGACAAGCCCATGTCCGACGCGCCCAAGGACAAGTGATCTCGTGACGACCACGACTCCCAGCCCCCGGAAGCAGGCTTCCGTCGACGCGGACAGCTCCCGCGTCCACAAGCTCGGCGCAGTGGGCGGCGACTGGCTCGACCAGCGCGTCGCCGGCGGCGGCCTCGTCAAGTTCATGGCCCGGAAGATCTTCCCCGACCACTGGTCGTTCATGTTCGGCGAGGTGGCGCTGTACAGCTTCGTCATCCTGCTGATCTCGGGCACCTTCCTGACGATGTTCTTCGACCCCTCGATGGAAGAGGTCGTCTACAGCGGCCCGTACGTCCCGCTGCAGGGCGAGACCATGTCGAGGGCCTATGAGTCCACGCTCGAGATCTCCTTCGAGCTGCGCGGCGGCCTGCTCTTCCGCCAGATGCACCACTGGGCGTGCCTCGTGTTCATGGTCGCGATCTTCGTGCACATGTTCCGGGTGTTCTTCACCGGCGCGTTCCGCAAGCCGCGCGAGCTGAACTGGATCGTCGGCTTCACGCTCATGGTCCTGGGCATGGTGGCCGGCTTCTCCGGCTACTCCCTCCCGGACGACGTGCTCTCCGGCAATGGTGTCCGGATCATCGACGGCCTGATGAAGGCGATCCCGGTGGTCGGCACCTACCTGTCGATGCTCCTGTTCGGTGGCGAGTTCCCGGGCACGGATATCATCCCTCGCCTGTTCACGATCCACATCCTGCTGGTCCCGGCGTTGATCCTCGGGCTCATCGGCGTCCACCTGGTGCTGCTGGTGCTGCACAAGCACACCCAGTACCCCGGGCCTGGCCGCACCGAGCGCAACGTGGTCGGCTTCCCGGTGTTCCCGGTGTATGCGGCCAAGGCCGGTGGGTTCTTCTTCCTGGTCTTCGGCGTCATCACGCTGATCTCTGCGACGACCTCGATCAATGCGGTGTGGGTCTACGGCCCGTACGACCCCTCCCCCGTCTCGGCGGGATCGCAGCCGGACTGGTACATGCTCTGGACGGACGGCGGACTGCGCCTGATCCCGGGCTGGGAGTTCACCATCTTCGGGTACGTGATCTCGCTGAACATGCTGATCCCCTTCGCGGTGTACGGCCTGTTGCTGGCGTCGCTCGCGCTGTACCCGTTCATCGAGGCCTGGGTGACCGGTGACGATCGTGAGCACCATCTGAACGATCTGCCCTACAACGCCCCGGTGCGCACCGGGCTCGGTGTCGCCTGGCTCATGGTCTATCTGATCCTTGCGCTCGCGGCGACGAACGACCTGATCGCGATCGCGCTGAATCTGTCGATCAACGATCTGACGTGGGCGTTCCGCATCGGGATCTTCGTGGCGCCGGTCCTGGCCTTCTTCATCACCAAACGATTGTGTCTGTCGATCCAGCGTCAGAAGCGGCAGAAGGCCCTCCATGGCGAGGAGACCTCGCGCGTGGTCCGCACGGGCACCGGCGAGATGCTGGAGATCCACGCGCCGCTCAGCGACTACGACCGCTGGGTGCTGGTGCAGCACGATGACTACCGTCCGCTCAGCGCGGGCAAGGGCGTCTCGTCGCTGCGCGCCAAGGCGAGCAGCTTCTTCTTCAAGGACCGCATCGAGCCGGTCACGCCGGCCGAGCTGCGGGCGGCGCTCGAGCACGCCGGCCACGAGAAGCATGTCATCGACGAGGCGACCGGTGGCGACTACCGCACCCCGGCCGAGAAGGTCGTGCACTGAGTCGACCACCGCGCCGGTCCACGGCGCACAGGACGGGCCCCGAGGGATTCTCCTCCCTCGGGGCCCGTCCTTCGTGCTGCGGTCACCGCGCAGGCGGCCACCGTGCAGGCGACGTGGGAGCGTCCGCGCAGGCACCGCTGCGTGCACCGCTCCCCTGTGCTCGTGAGCGGCCGGCAGCGTGGTCCGCCCCGCGAGCGGCCGGTGCACCGCGAGCAGCCCTGCAGTGCGCCGGAGTCCCCTGCTCCGCACGCAGTCGGTGTCGCTCCGCGGTGGGGTCAGTGCACGATGGGCGGGTGGGGGCGCCGGGGCCCCGGTGCCGGCCGGCCGGCGGCGGCCTCGACGAGGTAGCGCGCAGCCAGCGCTCCGAGGCGGCGATCCGCCCGTCGCAGGGCGCGCACGGAGCGCAACGGGGCACTCGAGGGATCCAGCTGCGCACTCCGCAGGGTCTCGCTCGCCCAGGTCGTCGCGGCCGTCAGAGCGGGGTCGTCGGGGAAGAGCCCACGCAGCTGCTGCTCCGCACGCTCCGCCGGACCCTGGCTGCTGCCGATCATGCTCATCGTCCCCTCCTCGGTGGCCGCGATACCAGCGAGCGGAGTCCTCTCCGCCGGGAGCGCGGCTGCTGGGCGTCACGCTAGCACCGGGCGGCCTCGTGTCCTCGGGTCCGGGAGCTGCTCTCTGCGGGGAGACGCGGTACCGGGGCGTTCATAGGCATTCCGCACTCCGAATACTGCGTTTATCAGACGTAACCCAGATGACAGCCATTCGCTGACCGGGCGTCGGCGCCGGGAGCGACCTCCCGGCCGCCTGAGCTCCCCCGCCAGCTGGGGGACGCACACCACCAGGACGCCCTCACCTGTTCCGGAGCCGCCGCGCACCGACGACGGACGGACGGCAGAAGGCCCCGCATCGAACCGATGCGGGGCCTTCGCTGCGAGGGGCTCGAGGGAGCCGCCGCAGTCAGCTCAGTGCGCGTGCTGGCCGGCGGAGAACTCCAGGACCCACAGGAGGATTCCGTAGATGGCGAAGATGACGCCGAAGGCGAAGATCCACCAGCCGGCGGCCACGCCGAGGAAGCACAGCGCAGCGCCGATCGCGACCCAGAGCGGTGCCCAGCTGTAGGGCGAGAAGCTGCCCTGCACGCCGGCGGCCTCAGACACCTCGCCGTCCAGGTCGTCCGAAGCGTCGAGCTCATGCCTGCGTGCGGCGATCGTGAGGGTCATCGCGATCATGAAGCCGAGGCCCGACAGGGCCAGGACCGCCGGGAAGCCGACGGTCTCGATGCCGAGCGGCTCATAGCGAGCCGTGAGGAACCCGTAGGCGATGCCCACGATCAGGAAGAAGACTCCCAGGATCCAGAAGATCTTTGCGCTTGCTCTCATGTCAGTTCGTCCTCGGGTTCAGGGCGGGCTCCTCCGCGAGCATGTGATCCTGCAGCGCGACCTCCGGGTGGTGCAGATCGAAGGCGGGACGCTCGGACCGGACGCGGGGCAGCGAGTGGAAGTTGTGGCGCGGCGGCGGGCAGGAGGTCGCCCACTCCAGGGACGATCCATAGCCCCATGGGTCGTCGACCTCGACCTTGACTCCCTTGAGGTGCGTGAGCACCACGTTCAGCAGGAACGGCAGCGTGGAGATGCCCATGATGAACGCCCCGACGGTGGAGATCTGGTTCATCCAGTCGAAGCCGTCCTCCGCCAGGTAGTTGACGTAGCGGCGGGGTGCGCCGGCAACGCCCAGCCAGTGCTGGATCAGGAACGTCATGTGGAAGCCGATGGTCATCAGCCAGAAGTGCAGCTTGCCGAGACCCTCGCCGAGCTTGTAGCCGAACATCTTGGGCCACCAGAAGTAGAAGCCCGCGAACATCTCGAAGATGACGGTGCCGGCCATCACGTAGTGGAAGTGGGCGACCACGAAGTAGGTGTCGGAGACGATGAAGTCCAGCACCGGCGAGGAGAGGATGACGCCCGTCAGGCCACCGAAGATGAAGGTGGTGAGGAATCCGAGGGTGAACAGCATCGGCGTCTCGAAGGTCAACGAGCCCCGCCACATGGTGCCGATCCAGTTGAAGAACTTCACTCCCGTCGGCACGGCGATGAGCATCGTCATGAAGGCGAAGAAGTCCAGCATCACCGCACCGGTGGTGTACATGTGGTGCGCCCACACGGTCACGGAGAGAGCGGCGATGGCGATCGTCGCACCGACCAGCGTCTTGTACCCGAAGATCGGCTTGCGCGAGAACACCGGGATGATCTCCGTGGCGATGCCGAAGAAGGGCAGCGCGAGCACGTACACCTCGGGGTGGCCGAAGAACCAGAACAGGTGCTGCCACAGGACCGGTCCGCCGTTGGCGGCGTCGAAGATGTTCGCCTCGAAGCGTCGATCCGCTCCCAGCGCGAGCAGCGCGGAGGCCAGCGGCGGGAAGGCCATCAGCACCAGCACGGCGGTGATCAGCGCGTTCCAGGTGAAGATCGGCATGCGGAACATGGTCATGCCGGGCATGCGCATGCACAGGATGGTGGTGATGAAGTTGACCGAGCCCAGAATCGTGCCGAAGCCCTGCAAGGCCAAGCCGAAGACCCAGAGATCACCTCCCAGGCCGGGGGAGAACGTGGTGTCCGACAGCGGCGCGTAGGCGAACCAGCCGAAGGAGGCCGCGCCCTGCGGGGTCAGGAAGCCGGAGACGACGATGATCGAGCCGAACAGCGTGATCCAGAAGGCGAACATGTTCAGGCGCGGGAACGCCATGTCCACGGCGCCGATCTGCAGCGGCACCAGGTAGTTCGCGAAGCCGTTGAACAGAGGCGTGCCGAACATCAGCAGCATGATCGTGCCGTGCATGGTGAACAGCTGGTTGTACTGGTCCTTGGAGACCACGACCTGCAGTCCCGGCTCCCACAGCTCCGCACGGATGCCGAGCGCGAGCAGACCGCCGAACGCGAAGAACGCGAAGGCCATGCCCATGTACATCAGGCCGATCAGCTTGTGATCGGTGGTGGTCAGAAGATTGAAGGCGTGCCGACCGAGGCTCGTCGGCCGCTCCTCCTGGAACCGCCTGGGCACCGACGTGCTCGGTGCGGCGGTGGTCTCGGTGCTCACTCGTTCTCTCCCTCGGTCCCGGCGGTCGCCGTCTCCTCGGAGTAGCGAGGACCGGCGTCATCCTGCTTGTCGCGCATGCTCCACTCCTGGTCATTGCGGTTCAGGTCGACGCCGAGCTGGCCCTCGAGCCCCTCGGCCCGCAGCTCCTCCATGTGCGCGTCGAACTCCTCCGGGGAGACGACGACCACGTTGAACAGCATGTCGGAGTGGTACTCGCCGCACAGCTCCGCGCACTTGCCGGCGTAGACGCCCTCACGGGTCGGGGTGACCTGGAAGGTGTTGGTGTGCCCCGGCATCATGTCCTTCTTGTACAGGAAGTCCACGACCCAGAACGAATGGATCACGTCACGGGAGTCGAGGCGGAACTCGACGGTCTGTCCGACGGGCAGGTACAGCGTGGGCAGCGACTCGGCCGCCCCGGGCTCGCCGGTGGCGAAGGACTGCACGCCGGCGGGCTCGTGGACGTCGTCGTCGACATAGTTGATGTCCCAGCTCCACTGCTTGGCCACGACATTGACGGTGTAGTCGGGCTCAGCCGTGTGCATCTCGACTTCACGGGTATCACGCTGGGTGAAGTAGAAGAAGGTCAGCACCATGACCACCGGCACGAGCGTGAACATCAGCTCGAGCGGCACGTGGTAGCGCAGCTGGACCGGGAAGCCGGTGTCGTGCTTGCGGCGCCGGTAGGCGATCGCGCACCAGATCGTCAGTCCCCAGATGATGAGGCCGACGATGACCAGGACGGCCCAGGAGCCGACCCAGATGTTGGTGATCCGTTCGGTCCGGTCGGTGACTTCCTGACCATCGGCCGGACCGGGCATGTACCCGCGCTGCTGCGCCTGGGTGCAACCGGCGAGGACCAGTGTGGCCAGGGCGAGGCCTGCTGCCGCTGCGCGGCGTCCGCGTCGCGCGCGCTGGGGGACCTGGGGGATCACAGGGGATGACCTTCCGCTCGTCGTCTCCGGACCTCGCCACCGGGCCGCGCGCTCTGGCTCGGCCGGCTCCGCGATCTGGAGCTGGTACTGATGTGGGCGGGACATGCCCACGGTGCCGCGCCCTTCCCCACGGGAAGGACCGTGGCGGGCACGGGGCCCACCCTTTGACGGCACAACGTCATCATACGGCTTCCCGGAGGTGCTGTGGCCACCTCGACTCGCCGCGATCCGTGCCGTCCCGGAGTCCGTGATCGGTCCGTGACCTCGAGGTCGCCGGCCTCACACGGAAAAGGGCCCGGCCAGGTGACGCGATCGTCACCGGGTCGGACCCTGACCTCCTGACCGGCAGCCGTCCCCGCATGCGGGGACGGCTGCCGGTCGGTGCGGCTCAGCCGAAGGAGTCCCCGCAGGCGCAGGAGCTGCCCGCATTGGGGTTGTCGATCGTGAAGCCCTGCTTCTCGATGGTGTCGGCGAAGTCGATCACCGCACCGGCGAGGTACGGGCTGCTCATCTTGTCGACGACGACCTCGACCCCGTCGAAGTCCGCGACCAGATCGTTGTCCATGACGCGCTCGTCGAAGTACAGCTGATAGATCAGGCCGGAGCAGCCACCGGGCTGCACGGCGATCCGCAGGCGCAGATCGTCACGGCCCTCCTGCTCCAGCAGAGTGGACACCTTCTGGGCGGCGCCGGGCGTGAGGTCGACGCCATGCGCAGCGGCGGGACGCTCGGTAGTGGGCGTTGTCATGAGGTCCTCCTCGAAACTCGTGTCCGGCCAGGATACGCCCCACCGGGCCGGAACGGGGAGCGGAGGTCCCGGCGCGCCGTCGCGCCCCGGACCCCGTAACGCCCGCAGGTCACAGCGCGCCGCGGAAGAGGGCCACCAGGATGACCCCGAGATACCCGAGCAGCACCCCGACCACGGCGCCCGTGGCCCCGTCGCGACTGCGCCCCGTGAGCACCATCGACGCCGCGGCCACCAGGACGGCCGCGACCACGATGAGGCCCCACCACACGAAGAAGTACCCGGCGAGGAAACCGATCACGATGCCGCCGAGCAGCATCGGGACCAGCAGCGGCGAGATGGGGGTGCTACCGTCACCGCTCCCCGACCGCTGCGAGGGTCCGGGGCGCTGGGAGGGGTGGCTCATGCCCGTCCTCCACCGAGAGCGCCGGCACCGCGCAGCAGCAGCGCTTCGGCGAGACAGACCTTCGCGAACTCTCCCAGATGGAGCGACTCATCGATGCCGTGGGCCCGGGACTCCGGGTCCTCGACCCCGGTGACGAGCACCTCGGCCTGCGGGAACACCTCGAGCAGGTCGGCGATGAACGGGATGGAGCCGCCCAGTCCGGTGTCCACGGCAGGGGTTCCCCAGGCGCGCGCGAAGGAGTCCCGGGCGAGGTCCATCGCCGGTGCCGCCTGGCGGGCGCGGTAGGGCTTGCCCTGCTCGCCGCGGCGGATCGTGACCTGTGCAGTGGCCGGCGCATGGCTCTCCAGGTGCGCGACCAGGGCCGCCATCCCCGCGGCGGGGTCCTCGCCCGGGGGGATCCGCAGGGACACCTTGGCCCGCGAGACGGGTATCAGCGTGTTGGAGGCCTCCCGCACGCTCGGTGCGTCGATGCCGATCACGGAGAGCGCCGGGCGCGTCCACAGCCGCGCGGTCAGCGAACCGCTGCCCGCGAGCTCCGCACCCTCAAGGACCCCGGCGTCGCGCCGGTAGTCGGCCTCGTCCATCTCGACACTCGGGTCCTCGGCGCGGGCCAGTCCCTCGACGGCCACCTCGCCGTTCTCGTCGTGCAGGGTGGCCAGCAGGCGGGACAGCTGGGTCAGCGCGTCGAGCACCGGCCCGCCGAACAGTCCGGAGTGGACGGCATGGTCCAGTGCCCGCACCTCGACCACGAGGTCCACCACGCCGCGCAGGCTGGTGGTCAGGGCGGGGGTGCCCACCGCCCAGTTCGCGGAGTCCGCGACGATGATGAGATCGGCCTCCAGACGGTCCCGGTGGGTCTCGATGAAGGGACGGAAGGTCGGAGAGCCGGCCTCCTCCTCGCCCTCGACGAAGACCGTCACCCCGATGCCGTCGGCGGCGAGCTCCTCGCCGACCAGGCGCAGGGCCGTGACATGGGCCATCACGCCGGCCTTGTCGTCCGCCGCGCCGCGACCGTAGAGCCGGCCGTCCCGTTCGACGGGGTCGAAGGGGTCGCTGGACCAGTCCTCGACGTCCCCGGTGGGCTGGACGTCGTGGTGCGCGTACAGCAGCACCGTCGGCCGGCCCTCGGCGGCGGGGGTCCGTCCGATCACGGCCGGGCTGCCGCCCTGGACAGACTCGATGCTCACCTCGGCCATCCCGGCGCCGCGCAGCAGCGCGGCGACCGCCTCGGCGCTGCGGCGCACGGGTTCGTGGTCGTAGCCGTCGAAGGCGATCGACGGGATGCGCACGAGGTCCTTGAGGTCCTCGACGGCGGTCGGCAGCAGCGGCTCGAGCCGGGCGCGCAGCGCCTCGACCTCCTCGGCTCCACCGGTGCGAGCAGTGCGGGATGAGGGATCAGGAGTGCTCATGACCGTCACGGTACCGCCGCCGGGCGGCGGCACGGTCCGTCCGGGCCGTGTCGCGCGGGCCGCTCGGGGAGGCCACCGCCGACGTCGCCTAGACTGCTGCGGTGATCTTCCGCAAGTCCGCACCCCCGCCGAGCCCCGAGCCCGAGCCGCAGTCCGCGCGCCCCGGTTCCAAGGGACGTCCCACCCGTACCCGCAAGGAGGCCGAGGCGGCTCGCCGCCGGCCCCTGGTGGTCGATGACCGCAAGGAGGCACGTCGCCGGGACCGGGAGCGGGCCAGCCGCGAACGGCAGGAGTCCCAGCAGGCCCTGATGAGCGGCGATGAGAAGAAGATGCCGCCTCAGCACCGAGGCCCTGAGCGCAGCTTTGTGCGGGACGTGGTCGACTCCCGCTGGAACATCGCGGAGCTCTTCTTCCCGGTCGCGCTGGTGTTCATGGTCATCTCGCTCGTCCTGCCCCTGATCCGCCCGGAGCTCACCACGTCGTTGAGCACCGGCATGATCATCGTGCTGTGGGGTGGGATCGCCGTGTGCGTGGTCGACAGCCTGTTCCTGCGCAAGCGGATCCGGCGCCAGGTCACCGAGCGCTTCGGCGAGGTCCCGCGCGGTCTGGTGGGCTACGGCATCATGCGAGCGATCCAGATTCGTCGCTTCCGTCTGCCCCGCGCGCAGATCAAGCACGGCCAGGCGCCTCGCTGACCCGACTCCGCACCTCTGCCCCGGCACCGCCGCTCGGGTGCGGCCCCGCCATCGACACGAGAACGGCCGACGCGAAGCTCCGCGTCGGCCGTTGCTCTGTGCGCAGAGCCCGGTTCAGGCCCCCGCTGCTCGGTTCGGGGCGGTGTCGGCGGAGGCAGATTCCGCCTGCTGCCCGCGCGGAGCAGGCGTGGTGTCGACCCCGGCCTCCTTGCGCTGCTGCGGGGTGATCGCCGCCGGAGCGGCGGTCAGCGGGTCGAAGCCGTTGCCGGTCTTGGGGAAGGCGATGACCTCACGGATCGAGTCCTCCCCGGCGAGCAGGGCCACGATCCGGTCCCAGCCGAAGGCGATGCCGCCGTGCGGCGGTGCCCCGTACTGGAAGGCATCCAGCAGGAAGCCGAACTTCTCCTGCGCCTCCTCCTCGCCGATGCCCATCAGGCGGAACACCCGCTGCTGCACGGACTGGTCATGGATACGGATCGAGCCGCCGCCGATCTCGTTGCCGTTGCACACGATGTCGTAGGCGTAGGACAGCGCCGCGCCGGGATCGGTGTCGAAGGTGTCCATGAACTCGGGCTTCGGCGAGGTGAAGGCATGATGCACGGCGGTCCAGGCACCACCGCCCACGGCCACGTCGCCGGCGGCACGGGCATCGGCCGCCGGCTCGAACATCGGTGCGTCGACGACCCAGACGAAGGCGAATGCCTCCTGATCGATCAGTCCGAGCCGCTCGGCGATCTCCCCGCGGGCCGCGCCGAGCAGGGCGCGCGAGGCCTTCACCTCACCGGCGGCGAAGAAGATGCAGTCGCCGGTGGAGGCACCGGTCGCCGCGAGCAGGCCGGCCTTCTCGGTCTCGGAGATGTTCTTGGAGACCGGTCCGGTGAGGGTGCCGTCCTCCTGCACCAGCACGTACGCCAGGCCCTTCGCGCCGCGCTGCTTGGCCCAGTCCTGCCAGGCGTCGAGCTGGCGACGGGGCTGGGACGCGCCTCCCGCCATGACGACCGCGCCCACGTACGGGGCCTGGAACACCCGGAACGGGGTGTCCTGGAAGTACTCGGTCATCTCGACCAGTTCGAGGTCGAAGCGCAGATCCGGCTTGTCGGAGCCGAAACGGCGCATCGACTCGGCGTAGGTGAGGCGCGGGAAGGGAGTGGTGATCCGGTGACCGCCCTGGGCCCACACGGCGGTGAGGATCTGCTCGGCCAGGGAGAGGATGTCCTCCTGGTCCACGAAGCTCATCTCGACGTCGAGCTGGGTGAACTCGGGCTGGCGGTCGGCGCGGAAGTCCTCGTCGCGGTAGCAGCGGGCGAGTTGGAAGTACTTCTCGATGCCGCCCACCATCAGCAGCTGCTTGAAGAGCTGCGGGGACTGCGGCAGCGCGTACCAGGAGCCGGGGGACAGGCGTGCCGGGACCAGGAAGTCCCGGGCGCCCTCGGGGGTGGACCGGGTCAGCGTCGGGGTCTCGACCTCGACGAAATCCTGGTCCAGCAGGGTGTCGCGGGCTGCGCGGTTGACCTCGGAGCGCAGACGCATCGCGGCTGCCGGGCCCTGCCGGCGCAGGTCCAGGTAGCGGTAGCGCAGGCGCGCCTCCTCCCCCACGTCGGTGTGCTCGTCGAGCTGGAAGGGCAGCGGCGCGGAGACGCTGAGCACCTCGACCTCGCTCGCGGTGACCTCGATGTCGCCGGTGGGCAGCTGCGGGTTCTCGTTGCCCTCGGGGCGACGGCCGACGCTGCCGATGACCTGCAGCACGTACTCGTTGCGCAGGTGCATCGCCTCGTCCTCGCGCACCACCACCTGGGTGACGCCGCTCGCGTCGCGCAGATCGAGGAACGTCACGCCGCCGTGGTCACGGCGACGGCCGATCCAGCCGGTGAGGGTGACGGTCTGTCCGATGTGCTCCTGGCGGAGCTCACCGGCGGTATGGGTGCGCAGCACGAGGTGTCCTTCTGATGGGGTCGACAGGTCATGGCTCGCCCGAGAGCCTGAGCGCTCGGCGGCCAGCACGCGCGACGGCGTGAGTGGCCACCTTACCGCGCAGGGTGAGCGATCTCGCCACCGCGGCACTGTTGCTCGGGCCATCCCGCCCGTAGAATCGACCACGGTCCGACCTGCGAGAGTGCAGGTCTGTTTTCGCCCGAGATCGCCCGAGCCGCATCGTGCCACCGCACGATCCTCGTTGCGCGAGATGTATGGGCGCCCACGCCCGTTGACCGGGCACTCACGCCCTGCGACACGTTAGGGCTTGTTCACCCCCTGACTGTCGAAGGACACCATGACCGACGTTTCCCCTGCCCCCGACTCCGCCGCCCCCGAGCAGCCCGAGACGACCGCGCCGTCAGAGACCGCGCAGTCAGAGGCCGCGCCGGTCGAGCCGGAGGCCCCTGCCGGCCCCAGCTTCGACGACATCGCACTGCCGACTCCCCTGCGCCGCGCGGTGGATGAGCTCGGCTTCACCACCCCCTCGGCCATCCAGGCCCAGGCCATCCCGCCGCTGCTGGAGGGCCGCGACGTGATCGGCGTCGCCCAGACCGGCACCGGCAAGACCGCCGCCTTCGGCCTGCCGCTGCTGGCCGCGATCGATCCCTCGCGCCGTGAGGTGCAGGCCCTCGTGCTCGCCCCGACGCGTGAGCTGGCGATGCAGGTGGCCGACGCCATCGCCTCCTTCGCCACCTCCATCGGCGGGCTCGACGTGGTCGCTCTCTACGGCGGGTCCCCGTACGGTCCGCAGGAGCGGGCCCTCGCCCGCGGCGCCCAGGTCGTCGTCGGCACCCCCGGCCGTGTGATGGACCACATGCGCCGCACGAACCTGCGCCTGGACACCATCCGCTTCGCGGTCCTGGACGAGGCCGACGAGATGCTGCGGATGGGCTTCGCGGAGGACGTCGAGGAGATCCTCTCCCACTCCCCCGCCAGCCGTCAGGTGGCGCTGTTCTCCGCCACCATGCCCTCGGCCATCCAGCGGGTCGCCCAGACGCACATGAAGGACCCGGTGCGGGTGAGCGTGAGCCCGCAGTCCTCGACCGTCAAGAGCGTGACCCAGACCTACGCCGTGGTGCCGTTCCGGCATCGGACCGGCGCCCTGGCCCGCGTGCTGCAGACCTCTCCGGCGGAGGCCGCGATCGTGTTCGTGCGCACCCGCGCCGCCGCCGAGGAGGTCGGCACCGCCCTGCTCTCGCGAGGCCTGATCGCCGCATCGATCAGCGGCGATGTGCCCCAGAAGGAGCGGGAGAAGATCGTCGAGCGCCTGCGCGACGGTTCGCTGCAGGTGCTGGTCGCCACCGATGTCGCGGCCCGCGGCCTGGACGTCGAGCGGATCGGTCTGGTCGTGAACTTCGATGTGCCCAAGGAGGCGGAGTCCTACGTGCACCGCATCGGGCGGACCGGCCGCGCCGGGCGCTCCGGGGAGGCGCTGACCTTCATCGGTCCCCACGAGCGTCGGGCGCTGAAGAACATCGAGCGGGCCACCAAGCAGACCCTCGCCGAGGCGGACATCCCCTCCCCGCGCGACGTGTCCAAGCATCGTCTGGCCGCGCAGCTGACCAAGCTCCCCGAGCGCATCGAGCGCGGCCGCCTGGAGATGTACCGCGAGCTGATCGGCGAGTTCGTCACCGAGCACGGCCTCGATCCCCTCGAGCTCGCCGCCGCCCTCGGCGCGATGTCCGTCGGCGATGACGGCCCGGGATCCGCCTCCGAAGAGCAGGAGTTCACCGCGAAGCTGTCCGGAGACGACCGGCAGGTGGAGCGCGGCCCGCGCGGCGACGCCCCGAGCACCGAGCGCGGCTTCACCTCGTACAAGGTCGGGGTGGGCCACACCCACGGCGCCCGGCCGCCGGGCATCGTCGGTGCGATCACCGGCGAGGGCGGACTGCACGGCAAGGACATCGGCAAGATCCAGATCTTCCCCAACTTCGCCCTGGTCCAGATCCGCGGTGCGCTGTCCTCCGAGCAGATGGAGCGGATCTCCCGGGCCAAGGTCGGCGGCCGCGAGCTGCGGATCGGCCCCGATCAGGGTCCGCGCGGCGGCAAGGGCCCGCGGCGGGACGGCGACCGCCCGTTCCGCCGCCATGACCGTCCCCACCACGACGACCGCGGTGGCCGCTTCGACTCGAAGCGTCGCCCCTTCCGTCGCAGCGAGGGCTGAGCACCCCGCGCCTGCCGGACGAGGAGCGCCCCCGTCACCGGAGTCCGGTGACGGGGGCGCTGCACGTGGTGCGGTGGGGGTCAGCCCTGCTGCCTCGGCAGCTCTCCTGCCGTTCGCAGGCTCACAGCACGTCGATCAGCCCTGCTGCTGCTCCTGCGCCTCGGCGTAGGCCTTGCGGACCTCGTCCATGTCCAGGTTCTTCACCTGGCCGATGAGGTCCTCGAGCGCGGACTGCGGGAGGGCACCGGCCTGGGAGAACACCGGGATGCCCTCGCGGTAGGCGACCAGGGTGGGGATCGAGGTCACGCCGTAGCGCATCGCCAGCTCCTGCTGGTCCTCGGTGTCGACCTTGGCGAAGGTGACGTCCTCGTGGGTCTCGGAGGACTCCTCGAAGATGGGAGCGAAGCGCTGGCACGGCACGCACCAGCCCGCCCAGAAGTCGATCAGGACAATGCCGTCCTCGACGGTCTTGTCGTGGTTCTCGGTGGTCAGGGTATGCGTAGCCATGACCGGTCGAACGCCGCGGCACCCGGGAACATTCCCGTGATGCCGCGGTGTGACTCAGCTCATCGCTCCGGGATCCTCAAGCCTGCGCGGCGGACTGCCCCTCGTCGGCGGCGAGGATCCGCACGCTCCGGTCCTGGGCCGGCGGCTCCCAGGCCGCGGCGTCGGCATCGGACTGCTCGCCGCTGCGGATGTCCTTGACCTGGTCGGCGGCCCCATCGACCCCCGGAAACCAGATGAACGGGATCCCCCGACGATCCGCATAGCGGATCTGCTTGCCGAACTTGGCGGCGCTCGGGGCGACCTCGCAGGGGATGCCCCGACCGCGCAGCGCCCGGGCGGCGGCGTCGCTGAGGTGGCGGTGCTGCTCGCCCGTGACGGAGACCAGCACGCAGGTGGGCACGGAACGGCTGGCCGTGGCCAGGCCCGCCGAGAGCAGGCGGGAGATCAGCCGCGACAGGCCGATCGACAACCCGACGCCGGGATAGGTGTGGCGGTTGTCGGCGGCCAGAGCGTCATAGCGGCCGCCGGAGCAGATCGAGCCGAGCGATTCGTGCCCGGTCACGAAGGTCTCGAACACGGTGCCGGTGTAGTAGTCCAGGCCGCGGGCGATGGAGAGATCAGCCATGATCACGCCCGGCACGGCCGCCTCGACGCGCTCGATGACCGCAGTCAGCTCGGCGATGCCCTGCTCGACCATCTCGCCGCTGCCGCCGAGATCGCGCACCTGCTGCGCGAAGGACGCATCCCCGGTGCGGATCGAGGCGAAGTCGAGGCAGGCCTGTGCCTGCTCCGGGCTCGCCCCGGATTCGGTCAGGAGCAGCTCCCGCACTGTGTCGGCGCCCACCTTCGGCAGCTTGTCCAGGCTGCGCAGCACCGCGGACTGGTCCTCCAGACCGATGGACCGGAAGAACCCCTCGGAGAGCCGGCGAGTGTTGGCGTGGATCGTGAATCGTGGCATCGGCAGTCGGTGGAGGATCTCTGCCATCACCACGGCGACCTCGGCCTCGATGTGGCCCGGAAGGGTGTCCTGACCGATGACGTCCAGGTCCGCCTGGTAGAACTCGCGGAAGCGGCCGTCCTGGGGGCGCTCGCCGCGCCAGACCTTCTGGATCTGGAAGCGTCGCAGCGGGAAGGCCAGAGAGTTCTGGTGCTCGAGCACGTAGCGCGCCAGCGGCACCGTGAGGTCGAAGTGCAGCCCCAGGGTGCGCGAGCGATCCTCCCGGGCGGGGTCCGCGCCCTCCTCCTCGGCATGGAGGCGGCGCAGGACGTACACCTCCTTGTCGATCTCTCCTTTGCGCAGCAGCTGTTCGAGCGGCTCGACGGCGCGCGTCTCGATCCCCGAGAAGCCGTGCAGCTCGGCCACCTCGCGGAACACGTCGATCACGTGCTGTTCGACGAGGCGCTCCGCGGGGAGCCACTCCGGGAATCCTGACAGGGCGGCGATCTTCGCCATGCGGTGCACTTCCTTCTCGGTCATGGGCTGAATGCCGAGCCCCATTATCCCTGACGGTGCGGGGCGGGGCCCGACAGCGGTGCGCGTCCTCGCGCATGCGCGTGTCGCTGTAGAGTTCCGTGAGGTGGTCCGCCCCCGCGATGGGTCGGCCTCCTGCCCGCCCGACCGCCGATCCCGGCGGCAGTGTCCCGCCCCGCAGCGGATCCTTTCGAAGGAGCTCAATCGTGAGCGAGTCCGAGACCCCCCTCCCCGCCTCCTCCCCGGTGGACGCCGACACCGCGACCCCGGCCCACAGCACCGAGCCCGCCGCGGTGGAACAGCCCACTGCGATCGAGCAGCCCGAGCCGGCGGAGCTGCCCGACACCGCGGCACTGCCCGCCGCGTCCGAGCGGGACGCCGAGTCGGCGGACGCAGCGGGGCCGACGACCTCTCCGGAGACCCCGGCACAGCCCGCGACGGACCGGCCGGCCCCGGTGCCGACCGCTCCCAAGCCCGGGGCACACGGTCCCCGGTCCGCCGCCCCGACCCCCGCCGCCCTGGCTGCGAAGAAGCCGAGCGCCGCTCTGCTCCCGGTCGCACCGCCGGTCACGGAATACGACCCGGAGCAGATCGCCGCCGCCGCGGCCTTCGGCACGGTCGCCGAGGACGGCACGGTCACGGTCCAGGACGGCACCCAGGTGCGGACCATCGGCTCGACCACCGAGAGCGACCGTGACGCGGCGCTGGAGCCCTTCGCCCGCGGCTACCTCGATCTGGTCGCCTTCCTCGATCTCACGCAGACCACGCTCAACGCCCCCGAGCACACCCAGAACGAGCTGAACCGACTGCTGGAGAACCTGCGCAAGAACATGAAGGAGCCGCAGGTCGTGGGGGACATCCCGGCTCTGCGGGAGCGCGCGAACGAGCTGCGGGAGCTGGCCAAGGCGAAGATCCGCGACCTCGAGGCCAAGCGGGCCGAGGGTCGTGAGGAGGCGATCGCTCGGCGCACGGAGTTCGTGGAGTCCATCGAAGCACTGGTGGCCACCGATCCGGAGCAGATCTCGTGGAAGAACGCCGGCGAGACCATGCGTCAGATGGTCCCCACCTGGAAGCAGATGCAGACCGCGGACGTCTCCCTGGACCGCCCCACCGAGGAGGCGCTGTGGAAGCGGCTCTCCGCGGCCCGCGCGACCTTCGATCGGATGCGCAAGCAGTTCTTCTCCCAGCTGGATGCCAAGCACGCCGAGGCCGCAGAGGTCAAGGAGCAGCTGATCGTCCGGGCCGAGTCGATGCAGGAGTCCACCGACTGGGGACCCACCGTGCGGGCGTACAAGGACCTGATGGACGAGTGGCGACACGCTCCGCGCGGCAGGCGCAAGAAGGATGACGCGCAGTGGAAGCGGTTCAAGGCCGCCCAGGACACCTTCTTCCAGGCCCGCAACGCCGACCTCCACGAGACCGAGGCCGAGCAGCGCGAGAATCTCGCGGTCAAGGAGAAGCTGCTGTCCGAGGCCGAGTCGATCGATCCTGCGAAGGATCTGGAGAAGGCGAAGCAGGCCCTGCGCTCGGTGCAGGATCGCTGGGAGGAGGCGGGCAAGGTCCCTCGCGGCGACATGCGCCGGATCGATGACCGGCTCCGCGCGGTCGAGCGGGCGGTGAAGAATGCCGAGCAGGACGAGTGGCGGCGCACCGATCCGCGCACCAAGGCGCGGGTCGAGGGCGCCTCCTCGCAGCTGCATTCCGCGATCGCCTCGTACCAGGACGCATTGGACAAGGCCGTGGCCGGGGGCGATCCGGCGAAGATCGCCGAGGCCGAGGCCGCGCTCGAAGCGCGCAAGGAGTGGCTCGCGGTGATCGAGCGCTCAGCGCGCGATCTCGGCTGACCGGTTCGCCGCGCGGACCTCCCCGGCCGCAGACCGTTCCTCCACCGCCCCCGTCTGTCCACAGCGACAGGCGGGGGCGTTGCTCTCGGGACGCCGCCGGGACACAGTCGGAGCATGCAACCGCTCCTCGCCCCCGCCCGGCCCGGGCCGCCATCCCGAATCGGGCCAACGGTCCCGGACCGGGACGGGGACGGCCCGGAACCGCCGACCTCGATCGGGCTGTGCGCGGCCTGGTCCCGTCACGCAGCGGAGCTCGCGGTCCCCATCGGCGCGGCCCTCCAGCACTGGGAGGAGACCCCGCCCACGCTGGTCCTGGTGGCCGAGGGCTATCTCACGCGTCTGCTCCCCGGACGGTATGTACCGCCCGATGTGCTGCAGAGCGCCGTCCGACGGGCGCTCGCCCTCGGCTGCGCGCTCGGTGCCCGGCTGCAGTCGCATCATGTGATCGCCGGACCCTCCGCGGCCTGGGTGCTGCTGGGCGGAGTGCCTCCGGCCCCGGCGGAGCTGCTCTCCCCCGCGCATCGGGGCGAGATCGCCGGGGTCGTGCTGCGCACCGCACGGCTGCGGCCCGACGAGGTCGAGACGATCGGGGGCACGCCGATCACCATCCCGGTGCGGACGGCGATGGACCTGCTGAGGTTCACCCCGGCAGCGGTGGCCACTCCCCTGCTGACGGGGCTGGTCGACAGCGGCCACGTCGAGGTGGACGAGGTCCGTCGGCGCCTGCACCGGATGCATCGCCATCCCGGGGTGCAGTCTGCTCGGGAGAGATGGGAGGTGGTGCTGGGTGGTCAGCGGGGCGAGAGCGGGGCCCCCGCGCCCACGGGCTTGCCGTCGGCCGTGACCCGGTACACGTCGTAGACGCCCTCGATCCGCCGTACATGCGCGAGCACGGACTGCAGATGCGAGGGATCGGCCAGCTCGAAGGAGAAGAAGCTGGTGGCGAGCCGATCACTGTTGGACTGCGCGGAGGCGGAGTGCAGATTCACCTGCTGCTCGGAGATCACCAGGGCGATGTCGGTGAGCAGACGCGGACGGTCCAGCGCCTCGATCTTGATATGCACGAGATACGCGGCGCTGTGACGACCGGACCAGGAGACCTCGACCATGCGATCGGGCTGCTGCTCCTGCAGCTGGATGGCGTTGGTGCAGGTCTCATGGTGCACCGAGATGCCCGAACCGCGCGTGATGAAGCCGACGATGGGGTCCCCCGGCACCGGTGCGCAGCATTTGGCGAGCTTGACCCACAGATCGGCATGACCATCGACGATGACGCCCTGGTCGGTCTCCGAGGCACGGCGCTCCTCGCGTCCGGCCCGGGACCGCACCCGGGACGGCATGGTGATCTCGGCCACGTCCTCCTCGGCGCCGATGCTGCCGCCGAACGAGGCCCGCAGCTTCTCGACCACGTGCTGCGCCCCGGTGTGGCCCTCGCCGATCGAGGTGTACAGCGCATCGACCGAGGGGAGGTTCAGGTCGTCGGCGGCGGTGGCGAGGGTGTCATGGGTCAACAACCGGCGCATGGGCAGATCCTGCCGACGCAGCGCCTTGGCGAGCTCGTCCTTGCCCTTCTCGAGAGCCTCCCCCCGGCGCTCCTTCGAGAACCAGTGCCGGATCTTGCTGCGTGCGCGCGGCGACTTCACGAAGCCCAGCCAGTCCCTGCTGGGGCCTGCGTCGGGGGACTTCGAGGTGAAGACCTCGACCACGTCCCCCGTCGACAGCGGCGACTCGAGAGAGACCAGGCGGCCGTTGACCCGCGCTCCGATGGTGCGGTGCCCCACTTCGGTGTGCACGGAGTAGGCGAAGTCGACCGGCGTGGCTCCCTGCGGGAGTGACAGCACGTCCCCCTTCGGGGTGAAGACGTACACCTCCTGCGTGTTGATCTCGAAGCGCAGCGAGTCCAGGAACTCCCCCGAATCCGTGGTCTCCTTCTGCCAGTCCATGAGCTGGCGGAGCCAGGCCGCGTCGTTGCTGCCCGTGGCGGTGTCCCCGCCCCCCGGGCTGCCGGCCATCGCCTTGTACTTCCAGTGCGCCGCGACGCCGTACTCCGCCCGCCGGTGCATCTCCCGGGTGCGGATCTGGATCTCCACCGGCTTGCCGGTGGGGCCGATCACCGTGGTGTGCAGCGACTGGTAGAGATTGAACTTCGGCAGCGCGATGTAGTCCTTGAACCGTCCCTGGACCGGCGACCAGCGTGCGTGCAGGGTGCCGAGCACGCCGTAGCAGTCGCGGACGGAGTCCACCAGCACACGCACCCCGACCAGGTCGTAGATGTCGGAGAAGTCCCGGCCGCGCACGATCATCTTCTGGTAGATCGAGTAGTAGTGCTTGGGGCGACCGGTGACCTCGGCCTTGATCTTCGCCTTCCGCAGGTCCTCATTGATCTGGGTGGAGACGGAGGTGAGGTACTGCTCCCGAGCCGGGGCGTGCTGTGCGACCAGGGAGACGATCTCTTCGTAGACCTTCGGGTACAGCACCTGGAACGAGCGGTCCTCGAGCTCCCACTTCATGGTGTTCAGGCCCAGCCGGTGCGCCAGCGGCGCGTAGATCTCGAGGGTCTCCTTCGCCTTCCGCTCCGCGGAGGCGGCCGGGACGTACTTCCAGGTGCGCGCGTTGTGCAGCCGGTCGGCGAGCTTGATCAGCAGCACCCGCACGTCGCGGCTCATCGCCACGATCATCTTGCGGACCGTCTCCGCCTGTGCGGCCTCGCCGTAGGTGACCTTGTCGAGCTTCGTCACGCCGTCCACCAGCACGGCGATCACCTCGCCGAACTCGCTGCGCAGCCGCTCCAGGGAGTAGTCGGTGTCCTCGACCGTGTCGTGCAGGAGTGCGGCGGCGACCACCTCGGCCGGGGAGCCCAGCTCCGCGAGGATCATGGCGACCGACACCGGATGGGTGATGTAGGGGTCGCCGCTCTTGCGCGTCTGTCCCCGATGGGCCTGCTCCGCCACGGTGTACGCGCGACGGACGAGGTCAGGGTTCTCCTTCGGGCTGACCGCCATGATGGTCTCCAGCAGCGGAGCCAGCAGCGGGTCGACGGGGGCGCCCGCGCGTGAGGAGAAGAATGACAGCCGCGAACGGCTCCGGCGGGAGGGCGGCGACGGGGACCGCGGCAACGAGACATCCGACGCTCCGGACGCACTGCGCTCGCCGCCCGTCGGCACGGAGGCCCTCGGGGGCGGGGATGCTGGCTCTTGCGGCATGCACACCTCCTGGCTGAGAGGACCAGTCTACGCGCGGGTCACCACTGAACCGGACGCCGCTCCGAGTGGTGCGCCGCACCCCGCGCCGGGATCAGCCCTCGATCCGCCAGACCGTCGAGAGCTCGGTGCCCGCGAGACGATCGCGCCCCCGGAGCGCCGCGAGCTCGATGAGGAACGTGGCGCCGAGCACCTCGACGTCGAACCGGCGGGTCAGCTCCAGGGTCGCCGCTGCGGTGCCGCCGGTCGCCAGCAGGTCGTCGACCAGCAGCACGCGCGCCCCGGCCGGGAAGGAATCCTGCGGGATCTCGATCCTCGCACTGCCGTACTCCAGGTCATAGGTCAGCCCGGCAGGATCACCGGGGAGCTTCCCGGCCTTGCGCACCGGGATGAAGCCCGCTCCGATCTCGTACGCCAGCGGAGCTCCGAGCACGAAACCGCGCGCCTCGGTGCCGACGATGTACTCGACGCCCTCGGGGAGCAGGGTCACCCAGTGCCGGATCACGGTGCGCAGCGCGACGGGATCGCGCAGCAGCGGGGTGATGTCCCGGAACAGCACGCCCGGGATCGGGAAATCGGGATGCTCCGCGATGTGCGAGTCCAGCAGCGCATCGATCTCCGCGGCGCCGGAGATGGCGCCGGGGGCGGCGGACCGGGCCCCGGCGATCACCGGCCTCCTCCCTCAAAGGTGCGACGTCGACGCGTGGTGCGGCGCGGCTGGCGCCGCGGGGGCGCCGCGGCGGCGGACCCTGTCGGCTCCGCGGCGTCGGTCTCCGACGCCCCCTCGCGGCCGTCCCCGGCCTCGCCCTCGGCGTCCGCGGCGTCCGGAGCGTCGAGACCGTCGGCGGCGGCCTGGTCGCCGTCCTCCCCGTGCCGTGCTCGCAGCACCTTCTCGGTGTGTGCGGAGATCTCGGGGTCTCCACGGCGCAGGTCCACGAGGAGTCCCGGAGCCAGGAAGACCGAGGAGTAGGTGCCGGCGATGATGCCGATGAACAGGACCAGCGAGATGTCCTTGAGCGTGCCGGCGCCGAGCAGGAAGGCGCCGATGAACAGGATCGCGCCCACCGGCAGCAGCGCCACCGCCGAGGTGTTGATGGAGCGCACGAGCGTCTGGTTGGCGGCCCTCTGCACCTGCTCGGCATAGGTGGTGCGGGTCTGGCGGACCAGTCCGGCGGTGTTCTCGCGCACCTTGTCGAAGACCACGATGGTGTCGTAGAGCGAGTACCCCATCACGGTGAGGAAACCGATCACGGTGCCCGGGGTGATCTCGAAACCGACCACCAGATACACGCCCACCGTGATCAGCATGTCGTGGAGCAGGGCGCCCATCGCGGCCAGGGACGACTTGGCGTTGCGGAAGTACAGCGCCATCATCCCGGCGACCAGCGCCAGGAACACGATCACACCGCGCAGCATCTTCTGGGTGACGTCCCCGCTCCACACCGGTCCGATGAAGGAGCTCGAGACGGCATCGGTGGAGACCCCGTAGGCCGCGGCGAGATCCGCGGCGACGGCGGCCGTCTCACCCGAGTCCAGGTGCTCGGTCTGGACCCGCATGGTGTCCTGCCCCAGCACCGTGATCTTCGGTTCGTTCTCCGGCAGGTGGTCGCGGACCACTTCACGGGCCGAGGTCTGCTCGGTATCGGCCACCCCGGCGACCTGGAACTCGGAGCCGCCGGTGAACTCGATGCCGAAGTTCGGTCCCCGCACCACGGAGAACACCGCCAGCAGCACGATCAACACCAGGCTGAACAGGTACCAGGTGCGGCGCCGGGTGATGATCGGGACGGTGCGACGACCGTCATGCAGTTGATTGCCGAAGCGGGCGAAGGTCGCGGTCATCGGCTCTGCTCCTCGGTGTCCTCGGCTGGGCTGTCTGGAGAGGGACCGGGCGTCGCGGGACCGTCCTGGCCCGGGCCCTCTCCGGCCGCAGCGCGCTCCGCGGCCTCGCGCTCCAGGCGTGCGCGCCGCACGGCGAGCGGTTCCCGGGGCTCGTCGCGGGCGGCCCCGGCCCCGCCGCCGCGCATCGCGACCGGGCGCACCCGCCCGCGGCCGGCGTAGGCGGGGACCTGGCGACCGAGCCGGGCCGGGTCCAGGCCGCTGAACGGGTGCCCCTTGCCGAAGAACCGGCTGCGCACCAGCGACTGCAGCAGCGGGTGAGTGAAGAGGAAGACGATCAGCAGGTCCATCAGGGTGGTGAGGCCGAGCACGAAGGCGAAGCCGCGCACCCCGCCGGTGGACAGCGCGTACAGCACCACTGCGGCGAGGAGGTTGACGGCGTCGGAGGCGAGGATGGTGCGCTTGGCACGGTCCCAGCCGTGGTCGACGGCCGCGACGATCCCGCGCCCCTCCCGGATCTCGTCCCGCACCCGCTCGAAATAGACGATGAAGGAGTCGGCGGTGAAGGCGATCGCCACGATCAGGCCCACCACGCCGGCCAGGGAGAGCCGGTAGCCGATCTCCGGGATGTTCGAGAGCGTGGTGAGCGTGCCGTAGGTGAGCAGGCCCATGATCAGCAGGCTCGACGTGGTCACCATCGCGAGCAGGCGGTACTGGGCGAAGGCGTACAGCACCACCAGTGCCAGGCCGATGAGCCCGGCGATCAGGCCCATCTCGAGCTGGTCGGCGCCCAGGGTCGCCGAGACCTGCTGCTCCGAGGCGACCTCGAACTCGAGAGGCAGGGCACCGAACCGCAGCTGATCGGCGAGCTGGCTCGCCTCCTCCTGCGAGAAGTTGCCGGAGATCGAGGCCTCACCGCCGGTGGAGGGCTCCTGCACCTGCGGGGCGGAGATCACCAGTCCGTCCAGCACGATGCCGAAGGCGTCGGTGGCGCCCTGCCCGTTGTAGAGCGCCGTGGTCAGGTCGGCGAAGCCCTGGGAGCCCTCCTCGGAGAAGCTCATGTTCACGACGTAGTAGCCGGTGGCCTGCCCGGTCGGGGTGAGGTCGGAGGCGACACCGGAGTCCTCGATCGCCGAGCCGGCGACGACTTCGGGGCCCAGCAGGTATTTCGCGGTGCCGTTCGGGTCGCAGGCGACCACCGGCTCGTCGGCCGGCGCCTCGGTGACCTTCTCCTGCTGGGAGCCGGGGTCCACGCAGTCCGCCGTCATCAGATCGGTCTGCAGCTCGGGGGTGAGCCACTCCAACGACCAGGCCGGGTAGGGAAGCTCGCCGGCCGCCGGGGCCGGGGCCGGAGCCATCGCGGGATCCGTGCCGGGCAGCCCGTCGAACAGGTGCTGTGACGGATCCACCGGAGCCGCGGAGGTCTCCTCCGGAGCGGATGCCTCGCCGTCGGCGGACTCGCCGCCGCCGTCCGAGCTCCCGCCGCCGTCGGAGGGTGCGGGCTCGTCCACCCCCTCGGGGGCGACGACGCCGAGGACCGGACGGAATGACATGGAGGCCGTCTGCCGGATGGCCTCCGAGGTCTCCTGGTCGATCTGACCGGGCACGTCGATGACGATGTTGGTCCCGCCCTGGACGGTGATCTCGGTCTCCGCCACGCCCATCGCGTTGATGCGCTGGCTCATGATCTGCCGTGCCTGCTCCATGGCGGCGTCGTCGATCTCGGCGCCGTCCCGGGACTGCGCCTGCAGGATGATCTGGGTCCCGCCCTCGAGGTCGAGGGCGAGCTTCGGTGCTGGGTGCCAGTCACCCTTCCAGATGCCGGCACCGACCCCGCCGCCCAGCAGCAGGATCAGCACCGCTAGGGCCGCCAGGGCGATGCGACGTGCGGGCATGATGCGAAGTTCCTCAGGACGGCGGATGGTCGATGCGCGGAGTGCGCGACCGCGGACGGTCTCAGCGGGACGACGTGCCGCGGGAGGTCACAGCGGGGCGATTGCCCCGGGTGGTCAGTCGCGGTCGCGACGGTGGTCGTCGCGGGCGGAGTCCTCGGAGATGGTCACGCCGGGGATGGCGTCCTGGGAGGAGGGCTCCTCCTCGGAGGCCTCGTCCTCGCCCGCCGCCAGCTCTTCCTCGTTCACCTGCTGCGCGATCGCCTGACGCGCCCACTTGGTCTGCGAGCCGTCCTCGCTCTCGAGGACCACGACATCGTCGTACGCCTCCACGATCAGGCCGAAGAAGCCCGAATGGGTGCGCACCTCATCGCCGATCCCGAGCTGGCGCACGCGCTCGAGCTGCTTCTGCTGCGCCTTCTTCTGACGGCTGGACATCCACAGCAGGGGCAGCATCATCACGGCGAAGATGAGCAGGAGGGGGAGCAGAGATTCCACGGAATTCCTTTCGGCGGACGGCACGGACACCGTGCTGCTGCACGCTGAGGGACCGCCGCGGACGACTGACCGCCCCACTGTACCCGTCCCACCCGCACCACCCGTCCAGGGTCGACGTGAACCTCCGTACGGGCAGGCACCCCTCCGGGGAACGGCTCAGAAGCGGCCGAGCATCGGCGTGACGCCCTTCGGCCCCTCGGGCGGCTCGAGCCCCAGATGGGTCCAGGCCGCCGGCGCCGCCGCCCGGCCGCGCGGGGTGCGCAGCAGGAAGCCCTCACGCACCAGGTAGGGCTCGATCATGGTCTCGACCGTCTCGGTCTCCTCGCCCACGGCGACGGCCAGGGTCGACAGTCCCACGGGCCCTCCGGAGAAGCGCCCGCACAGCGCGGACAGCACCGCCCGATCCAGTCGGTCCAGGCCCCGCTCATCGACCTCGTACACCCGCAGGGCCTCCTTCGCCGCGGCCAGGTCGAGACGGCCGCTCCCCCGCACCTGCGCCCAGTCCCGCACCCGGCGCAGGAGCCGGTTGGCGATCCGCGGGGTGCCCCGGGACCGTGACGCGATCTCGACCGACGCCGACTCCTCCAGGGCGACCTCCAGCCGCTCCGCGGAGCGGCGGACGACCTCCCGCAGCTCCTGCGGGGAGTAGAAGTCCAGATGACCGATGAAGCCGAAGCGGTCACGCAGCGGTGCCGGCAGCAGACCGGCACGGGTGGTGGCTCCGACCACGGTGAACGGCGGCAGGTCCAGCGGGATCGAGGTCGCCCCGACCCCCTTGCCCACCACGACGTCGACCCGGAAGTCCTCCATCGCGATGTAGAGCATCTCCTCGGCGGGACGCGCCAGGCGATGGATCTCGTCGATGAACAGGACCTCGCCCTCGTCGAGAGAGGACAGGATCGCGGCGAGGTCGCCGGCGTGCTGGATCGCCGGGCCCGAGGTGATCCGCAGCGGAGCGGTCAGCTCGGCGGCGATGATCATCGCCAGCGTGGTCTTCCCGAGGCCGGGCGGGCCGGAGAGGAGCACGTGCTCCGGGGTGCGCCCCCGGGCCGAGGCGGCGTCCAGGACCAGGGACAGCTGATCGCGCACCACCTGCTGGCCGACGAACTCGTCGAGATGGCGCGGACGGAGGGCGGCCTCGGCCGTGCGCTCCGGCGGCATCGAACGCGCGCTGGTGAGCGAGGGCTCTTCGCCGTCGGTCATCGATGACCTCCGAGACCGCGCAGCGACCGGCGGAGCAGCGCGGCGGCGTCGAGGCCCTCACCGCCGTCGGCCCGCACCGATTCCACCGCGCCCAGCGCGGCCTTCTCGGCCCAGCCGAGCCCCACCAGCGCCTCGACCACGTCGGCATCGGGCCCCGCAGGCGCCGCCGTCGCGGACGGAGCGTTGCCGCTGACCGGAGTGGACGGCGCCGGCAGCTTCCCGCCGAGCTCGAGCAGCATCCTGCCGGCGACCTTCGGGCCGATACCGGGGGTGCGGGTGATGGTCTTCGTGTCCTGCTCGGCGACGGCGCGCCGCAGCTCCTCCGGATCGAGCACCGCGAGCACCGCCAGGGCGGTGCGCGGCCCGATGCCGGAGACCGACTGGACGATGCGGAAGGTCTCGGCCTCCTCGGCGTGCGGGAACCCGTAGAGGGTCAGGGAGTCCTCGCGGACCACCAGTTCGGTGTGGAGGGTGAGCTCGGCCCCGTGGCGGGTGGCACCGAGCGCCTGCGGGGTGGTGCGGACGAGGTAGCCGATACCGCCCACCTCGAGCACGAGGGAGTCGAGGTCGAGGCGGGCCACCCGCCCGGTCAGGGATGCGATCACCCCTCCAGCCTAGAACGCCTGTTCGATCAGTGGCGGGACGTGGAGCGCTCCCGGGCGCGTCGGGCCTCGCGTTCGGCCCGCGCCCAGACGCCCTGGGCGCTGGTCCGGGCGGCGCCGGCGGCATCCAGTGCCACGGGGCCCGGGCCGCGCCACAGCTGGGTCAGGGCGATCGCCACGGCATCGGCGGCGTCGGCGGGCTGCGGCGCGGCCTCCAGGCCCAGCAGCCGCATGAGCATCGTCTGGATCTGCTTCTTGTCGGCGCGTCCGCTCCCGGTCACCGCGGCCTTCACCTCGGAGGGAGTGTGCAGGGCGGTCGGGATGCCCCGCTCGGCGGCCTCGAGCAGGGCGATGCCGGAGACCTGCGCGGTGCCCATCACCGTCGAGATGTTGTTCTGGCTGAAGACCCGCTCGACCGCGACCGCGTCCGGGGCGAACTCCTCGAGCGCGGCGCGCAGGCCCTGCGCGATGGTGAGCAGGCGCTGGTCCAGCGGCGCCTCGCTCTCGGAGCGGATCACGCCGGCGTGGACCAGCCGGGCCCGGCGGCCGCCGAGGGCGTCGACCACGCCGATGCCGCACCGCGTCAGACCGGGATCGACCCCGAGCACGCGCATCGTGGTCATCGTCGGCTCCTGCCGTCGGCCGCCCCGGACGGTGCGGGGCCGCAGGCGGCCGCCGCTCCGCCCGGCGGGGTCACTCCGAGTCCACCAGCTGCGAGGCGACGTCCTCGGGGATGTCGAGGTTGGAGTACACGTTCTGCACGTCGTCGCTGTCCTCGAGGGCCTCGATCAGGCGCAGGGCCTTCCGGGCCCCGTCGAGATCCACGGGGGTGCGCATGGTGGGCACGAACTGCGCCTCGGCGCTGTCGTAGTCGATGTCCGCCTCCTGCAGTGCGGTGCGCACGGCGACCACGTCGGTGGCCTCGGAGATGATCTCGAAGGTCTCGCCCTCGTCATTGATCTCCTCGGCGCCCGAGTCCAGCACCACCTCGAGCAGCTCGTCCTCGCTGTGCTCCCCCTTGGGCACGGCCACCACGCCCTTGCGCTCGAAGAGGTAGGACACCGACCCGGAATCGGCCATGCTGCCGCCTGACCGGTTGAAGGCCAGCCGCACCTCGGAGACCGCACGGTTCTTGTTGTCGGTGAGGCACTCGACCAGCACGGCGACACCACCGGGGGCGTAGCCCTCGTACATCAGCGTCTCGTAGTCGACGCCCTCGCCGTCGAGGCCGCCGCCGCGCTTGACGGCGCGGTCGATGTTGTCGTTGGGGACGGAGGTCTTCTTCGCCTTCTGGATGGCGTCGAAGAGCGTGGGGTTGCCGACCGGGTCAGGACCACCCATGCGGGCCGCGACCTCGATGTTCTTGACCAGCTTGGCGAACAGCTTGCCGCGCCTGGCATCGATGACGGCCTTCTTGTGCTTCGTGGTCGCCCACTTGGAATGCCCTGCCATCTCTCTCCTCCCGACTCTGCCGCCGTCCGGCGGCGGATTCCCGCTCCATTCTAGGGCCAGCTCGCGGCGCACCCCGCACGGCATCGGCGGAGGTGCCCGCACGGGGCGTGCGGGGCGCCGCTCAGCCCCGCACGACGGGCGCGGTGAGAGCGCCGATCAGGCGACGGTCGGCGGTGATCTCCTCGAGCAGCTCGCGTTCGCGGGCACGGGTCCTCGCCGTCGTCCGTCCGAACAGGACGCTGTGCCGCTCCATCCCCAGTGCCACCGCGGAACGGATCAGGTGGCGCATGCCCATCCGGGACACGGCCCCGTGGCGCGCCGCCCAGCTCTCCGCCCGCCGGCGGCGACGCATCGAGATCAGCATGTCGACCTCGTCCGGGGACAACCAGCCGGCGCGTCCGTACTCCGAGAGCTGCCGGCGCAGGATGCGCTTCTCCCGCAGCCGCAGGAAGAGCACGATGCCCACCAGGAGCAGGAAGATGGGCACCTGGACGCTCGCGTAGTAGCGCAGGAAACCGGCCATCGGCGCCTCGGGGTCCACCGGGAGGAAGAAGGTCGACCCGTTCCACAGCGCATGCAGCACCATGCCCAGGGAGAGACCGCCGACCCCGAGCCCGAAGTACAGCATCAGTGAGCGCCGCTCCGCGGCGATCCCCAGGCCCAGCCCGCACAGCGCGGTGAAGGAGACGTGCGCGAAGGGGGAGAGGATGCCGCGCAGGAAGAAGGTCTGCCAGAAGACGGCGACCTCGCCGGCGGCCTGGGCCTGGTGGAAGGACCGGGCGAAGTAGAGGATGTTCTCGGTGAAGGCGAAGCCCCCGGCGATCAGCGCTGCATAGACCACTCCGTCGAGCGGTCCGGAGATGTATCTCCGGCCCCAGATCAGCAGACCGATCAGCCCGGCGGACTTCATCGCCTCCTCGACCACGGGGGCCTGCACGACGGCTCCCAGGAAGGTGCCGACCAGCTGCGTCTCCTCCTCCGGGGAGATCCAGGCGTCGAAGAAGGTGCCGAAGAAGAGGGTCAGCAGCACCGACCCGATCGCCCCCCAGGCGAAGGCGTAGACCAGCGAGATCCGGGGCTGCGGGGTGTACCGGTCCAGCCACCACACCGCGGCGAGGATCATCCCCACCGGCACCAGCGCGGCGGTGAACGCCACCAGCGAGGTGCCGAAGCCGAGCGGGAGGATGACGAAGAAGTACAGTCCGACCGCGGCGGCGGCGAGCATCAGGAAGGACAGCCCGAACAGCGCCCACCGCACCCAGGGGCGGCGGCGCCGACGCGCTGCGGGGCTCCCGCCGAGCCGGGCCGGGGCGTTCGGGTCCGCGCGCTCGACGTCGTAGCCGTACGGGTCCGACGTACGGTCCCGGCCGGCCGAGCCGCCGTACGGGGCAGCGCGGGCCGGCGGCTGCGGGGCGGGGGGCGGGGGGCTCCCGGTCGTGTACGTCACGGACAGTCCTGCCTCTCCCCCGGTCGGTGCGACCTGCCTCGGCCCCGGCGGCCCCTGCGGAGCGCAGGCCGGACGGCCCCGGTCATGCTAGCTCAGGGCCAGGCATCGGCATACAGCCGACGGGTGTCGGCGAGCAGGATCGGGATCGCCTTGGTGCGGCCGACGACGGGCAGGAAGTTCGCGTCCCCCGGCCAGCGGGGCACCACGTGCTGATGCAGGTGCGCGGCGATGCCGGCCCCCGCGACCTCGCCCTGGTTCATGCCCAGGTTGAAGCCCGCCGGTGCGGAGACCTCGCGGATCACGCGCATCGCGGTGCGGGTGAGCTCGGCGACCTCGAGCACCTCGGGCTCCTCGAGATCCGTGTAGTCCGAGACATGGCGGTACGGACACACCAGCAGGTGCCCGGAGTTGTACGGGTACAGGTTCAGGATCACGTACGCACTCCGGCCGCGATGGACGATCAGCGCGTCCTCATCGGTGCGCTTCGGTGCAGCGCAGAAGGGGCACTGCTCGTCGTCGTGTGGGTCCACGGGCTTGTTCTCCCCGCCGATGTACGCCATGCGGTGCGGCGTCCACAGCCGCTGGGTGTCGTCGGGGACGCCCGCGAAGTCACGGGCGGCCTCGAGGGCAGGCCGGCCGGCGGACCCGTCGGGCGTCCTGGGCTCGGGGCTCACACCTGCGCCTTGTCCTCGATGGCGGTGACGATGCGCTCGATCGCCGCGTCGACGTCGATCCCGTTGTCCTGGCTGCCGTCGCGCATGCGGAAGGAGACGGCGCCCTTGTCCTGATCCTCGCCACCGGCGATGAGCAGGTAGGGCACCTTCTCCTTGGTGTGGGTGCGGATCTTCTTCTGCATCCGGTCATCGGAGGAGTCGACCTCCACCCGCACCCCGCGGGCGCGCAGCTTCGCGGCGACCTCCTCGAGATAGGGCACGTACTCCGCCGCCACCGGGACGGCGACGACCTGCACCGGTGCCAGCCACACCGGGAACGCGCCGGCGTAGTGCTCCAGCAGCACGCCGAAGAACCGCTCGATCGAGCCGAACAGGGCACGATGGATCATCACCGGGCGCTGCCGGGAACCGTCGGGAGCGGTGTACTCGAGCTCGAACAGCTCGGGCTCGAAGAAGTCCAGCTGGATGGTGGACAGCTGCCAGGTGCGACCGATCGCATCCTTCGCCTGGACAGAGATCTTCGGCCCGTAGAAGGCGGCGCCGCCCGGATCCGGGACCAGCTCGAGTCCGGAGGAGGCGGCGACCTCCTCGAGGGTGCGGGTGGCCTCCTCCCAGGTGGATTCGTCCCCGACGGACTTCTCGGGGTCACGCGTGGACAGCTCGAGGTAGAAGTCCTCCAGCCCGTAGTCGCGCAGGAGGTCCAGGACGAAGTCCAGGGTCCCGGCGATCTCGTCCTTCATCTGCTCCCGGGTGGTGTAGATGTGCGCGTCGTCCTGGGTGAAGCCGCGGGCGCGGGTCAGCCCGTGCACCACACCGGACTTCTCGTAGCGGTAGACGCTGCCGAACTCGAACAGCCGCAGCGGCAGCTCGCGGTAGGAACGGCCGCGGGAGCTGAAGACGAGGTTGTGCATCGGGCAGTTCATGGGCTTGAGGTAGTAGTCCTGGCCCTGCTTGGTGACGTTGCCGTCCGCGTCCACCTCCTCGTCCACGTGCATCGGCGGGTACATGCCCTCGGCGTACCACTCCAGGTGCTTCGAGGTCTCGAAGAGGTGCTTCTTGGTGATGTGCGGGGTGGAGACGAAGGAGTACCCGGCGTCGACGTGACGGCGGCGGGAGTAGTCCTCCATCTCCATCTTGATCATGGCGCCCTTGGGGTGGAACACCGGCAGCCCGGAGCCGATCTCGTCCGGGAAGGAGAACAGGTCCAGCTCGCTGCCGAGCCGGCGATGGTCGCGGCGCTCGGCCTCGGCGAGGCGCTCCTGGTGGGCGCGCAGCTCCTCCTTGGTGGGCCAGGCGGTGCCGTAGACGCGCTGCAGCATCGGGTTCTTCTCGCTGCCGCGCCAGTAGGCGGCGGCGGAGCGGGTGAGCGCGAAGCCGTTGCCGATGAGCTTGGTGGTGGGCAGGTGCGGGCCGCGGCACAGATCCGTCCAGACGGTCCGGCCCTTCTTGTCGACGTTGTCGTACATGGTCAGCCCGCCCTCGCCGACTTCGACGCTCGCGCCCTCGGCGGCGTCGTCGGCAGTCGACTTCAGCCCGATCAGCTCGAGCTTGTAGGGCTCCGCCGACTCCTCGGCGCGGGCGGCATCGTCGGAGATCTCGCGACGCACGAAGCGCTGACCGGACTTGATGATCCGGTTCATCTCCTTCTCCAGCGCCTTGAGGGACTCGGGGGTGAACGGCTCGGCGACGTCGAAGTCGTAGTAGAAGCCGTCGGTGATGGGCGGACCGATGCCGAGCTTGGCGTCGGGATTCGTCTTCTGCACCGCCTGGGCGAGCACATGGGCGGCGCTGTGGCGCAGGATCGCCAGACCGTCCGGGGACGAGATGTCGATGCCCTCGACCTCCTGACCCGCCGCGAGCGCGGTGTCCAGGTCCCGGAGCTCACCGTCGATGCGCAGGGCGATGACCGAGGCGGTGCCGGTGAACAGCTCAGCGCCCGTGGTCCCCTCCTCGAGGTGCTGGGGCGAACCGTCGAGGGTGATGGCGATCTGGGCCACAGGGTGCTCCTTCTGGGTCGGGTCGAGCCGGCCGACGATGCCGGCTCCACGGGCGATGGTATCCGCCTCGCCGGATCCCCACGAGCCGGCCGGGGCGGCAGGGACCGGGGACGCCGGAGGGCCCCGGTCCGCAGACCGGGGCCCTCCTGTGCTGGTGGGCGATACTGGGTTCGAACCAGTGACCTCTTCCGTGTCAGGGAAGCGCGCTACCGCTGCGCCAATCGCCCGTGACGACACCGTGACGGCGCCGACGGAGGTGGGTACGGGATTCGAACCCGTGTACACGGCTTTGCAGGCCGTTGCCTCGCCTCTCGGCCAACCCACCGCAGATGCTCTCGCATCTTTGGGGAACGGCGCTCCCGACAAGTCGTCGAGCGCGCCGCCCCTCGGAGCGGACGACCGGATTCGAACCGGCGACCCTCACCTTGGCAAGGTGATGCTCTACCAACTGAGCTACGTCCGCGTGACGAGGATCCGAGGATCCTGCCGTGGGCGATACTGGGATCGAACCAGTGACCTCTTCCGTGTGAAGGAAGCGCGCTACCCCTGCGCCAATCGCCCTGAAGGTGCTGACCACCCTCTCGAGTGGACTCGAAGAAGCTTACACGGTTTCCGGGATGCTCCGGGCCAGAGGGGATGTGACCTGCATCCCGCCCCCTCGGCGATCGCGGCCGGGCCGCACCGACGCACGAGGCGGCACCGCCTGTCCCACCCCGCCTCGGCGAGCACGCCGCCGGAGCACGCGGTGACCTCGGACACTGTGCATCCTCAGCATTTGCGAAGCCGGGCGGAGCGGAATATCGTCGTCCCTCGTCGGCTCAGCCGATGTGCGGACGTAGCTCAGTTGGTAGAGCATCACCTTGCCAAGGTGAGGGTCGCCGGTTCGAATCCGGTCGTCCGCTCCACCCCTCCCCCGCGTCCTCGGACGCACCGGGCGATTGGCGCAGCGGTAGCGCGCTTCCCTGACACGGAAGAGGTCACTGGTTCGATCCCAGTATCGCCCACCACGCACGGCCCCCTCGGAATCCCGAGGGGGCCGTCGTCGTCCCGCGCGGACGATGCGGCGCGCGGCACCCGCACCTCGTTCAGGAACGGTGCGTCTACTCTGGGCTCATGCAGATCTGGACCGGACAGGCCTACCCCCTGGGTGCCACCTTCGATGGCTCGGGCACGAACTTCGCCCTCTTCTCGGAGGTCGCCGAGCGCGTCGAGCTGTGCCTGATCGACGAGGCGGGCACCGAGCGGCGCGTCGAGGTCACGGAGGTGGATGCCTACGTATGGCACGTGTACCTGCCGTCGGTGCAGCCCGGTCAGCGCTACGGCTTCCGGGTGCACGGGCCCTACGACCCCGCCGCCGGCCACCGCTGCGATGCCTCGAAGCTGCTGCTGGACCCGTATGCGAAGGCGATCGCGGGGATGGCCAGCAACCATCCCTCGCTGTACAGCTACGACTTCGAGGACCCCGCCGAGCGCAACACGGACGACTCCGTGCGGCACACCATGCACTCCGTGGTGATCTCCCCCTTCTTCGACTGGGGCAATGACCACCCGCCGGCCCACGAATATCACGACACCGTCATCTACGAGGCCCACATCAAGGGCCTGACGATGCTCCATCCGGACATCGACGAGGACATCCGCGGCAGCTACGTCGCCATGGGGCATCCGGCGATCATCGAGCACCTCACGGAGCTGGGCGTCACCGCGGTCGAGCTGATGCCGGTCCATCAGTTCGTGCAGGACGGCCACCTGGTCGAGAAGGGGATGCGCAACTACTGGGGCTACAACACCATCGGCTTCTTCGCCCCCCACAACGAGTACTCGCACGCCGGGCAGCTGGGCCAGCAGGTCCAGGAGTTCAAGCAGATGGTCAAGAACCTCCACGAGGCGGACATCGAGGTGATCCTCGATGTGGTCTACAACCACACCGCCGAGGGCAACCAGCTGGGCCCCACCCTCTGCTTCCGCGGCATCGACAACGCCGCCTACTACCGTCTCGTCGAGGGGGACGAGGCGCACTACTACGACACCACCGGCACCGGGAACTCGCTGCTGATGCGCACCCCGCACGTGCTGCAGCTGATCATGGACTCGCTGCGCTACTGGGTCACCGAGATGCATGTGGACGGCTTCCGCTTCGATCTCGCCTCCACCCTCGCCCGCGAGCTGCACGAGGTCGATCGACTCAGCGCTTTCTTCGACATCATCCAGCAGGACCCGGTGATCTCCCAGGTCAAGCTCATCGCGGAGCCCTGGGACCTCGGTGAGGGCGGCTACCAGGTGGGCGGCTTCCCACCGCTGTGGTCCGAATGGAACGGGAAGTACCGCGACACGGTGCGCGACTTCCACCGCTCCCAGCCGGGCAAGATCGGCGATTTCACCTCACGCCTGGCCGGCAGCTCGGACCTGTACCAGCACACCGGGCGCACCCCGATCGCCTCGATCAACTTCGTCACCGCCCACGACGGTTTCACGCTGCGGGACCTGGTCTCCTACAACGATCGGCACAACGCGGCCAACGGGGAGGGCGGCGAGGACGGGGAGAGCCACAACCGCTCCTGGAACTCCGGGGTGGAGGGCCCGACCGACGATCCGGAGGTGCGCGACCTGCGCCTGCGACGGGCGAAGAATCTCATGGCCACGCTGCTGCTGAGTCAGGGGGTGCCGATGATCCTGCACGGCGACGAGATGGGTCGCACCCAGGACGGGAACAACAACACCTACTGCCAGGACAACGAACTGGCCTGGATGGACTGGGAGCTGGACCCGTACGAGATGGACATGCTCTGGTTCACCCAGAGCGTCATCGCGCTGCGTCGGGACCATCCGATCTTCCGCCGTCGGCGCTTCCTGCAGGGGACCGCCCAGGACGGAGCCGATTCGCTGCTCCCGGACGTCGAATGGCTCGGCACCGACGGCGCCCTGATGACCGACGAGGACTGGAACAATCCGCAGAACAAGTGCTTGACGATGTTCCTCAACGGCTCCGGGATCCCCGAGCCGAACCTGCGTGGGGAACGGATCATCGACGACTCGGCGCTGGTGATGTTCAACGCCTCCGGAAATCCCGTGGACTTCACGCTGCCCCCGGCCGACCACGGCCGGGAATGGCGCGTCGAGCTGGGCACCGGGGACACGATCGATGTCGGTGAGGTCCTCGCGGCCGGGACCACACACACCCGCCCTGGCCATTCGCTGCTGATCCTCATGCGGCCGCCCATGACAGAGCATTACGCAGACCTTCCCGAACACGACGAGAACCGCCCCGCCCGCGCCTGAGGCGGGCCCACCGACACCGACCGGCCCGCCCCGGCCGGGAGCACCGCCCGGGGCGCGACGAAGGAGAGCATCGCCCCGTGAGCATCGATCCCGTCCCCCGCCCCGTCCCGCAGGGGAGCGAGGGGGCCAGCACCACCGCCACCCTGCCCGCCCTCCGCTCCGTCCCGGCCTCCACCTACCGCCTGCAGCTGCATGCGGGGTTCACCGCGGATGATGCCGTGCAGGTGGTGCCGTACCTCGCGCGGCTCGGGGTGGGCCACGTCTTGTGCTCCCCCGTGCTGCAGGCGGCGCCCGGCTCGACCCACGGCTACGACGTGGTCGAGCACTCCCGCATCAGCGAGGAGATCGGCGGGGAGGACGCGCTGCGTCGGCTGGCCGCTGCGGCGCATGCACACGGGATGGGCCTGATCGCCGACGTCGTCCCCAACCACATGGCGATCCCCACCCCGATCTGGCACAACCGTGCCCTGTGGTCGGTGCTGCGTGAGGGGACCGCGTCCCCCTTCGCGGACTGGTTCGATGTCGAGCTCAGCGGGGAGCGCTCGCTGCTGGTCCCGGTGCTGGGTCGCCCCATCGGTGCCGTCCTGGCCGATGAGGAGATCTCCGTGGGAGAGGAGCAGATCCCGCAGGCCGACGGTTCCCTCCGCACCGAGCACGTGGTGCGGTACTACGACCACGTGCTGCCCGTCGCCGCCGGCACCGAGCACCTGGGCCTGGCGGATCTGCTGGATCGGCAGTGGTACCGATTGGCGTACTGGAAGGTCGCCGACGACGAGCTGGACTACCGGCGCTTCTTCGACGTGGACACCCTGGCCGCCGTCCGGGTGGAGCTTCCTCACGTGTTCGACGCGACCCATGCGACGCTGCTGCGGCTGCAGGGCGAAGGGGTGATCGACGGCTACCGCATCGACCATCCGGACGGCCTCGCCGATCCCCGGGGGTACCTGCGGGACCTCGAGCGCGCGACCGGCGGGGCCTGGACCGTGGTGGAGAAGATCCTGGACGGTGAGGAGCAGCTGCCCGGGGACTTCGCCTGCGCGGGCACCACGGGGTACGACGCCCTGTGGCGGGTGGGCGGGCTCTTCCACGACCCGCACGGGGCGATCGGGCTGACCCATCTGTGGCAGCGCCGCACCGGCGACCTGCGCCCGTTCGAGGAGGTCGCCGAGGAGTCCACGGATCTGATCGTCTCGACCAGCCTGTGGGCGGAGATCGAGCGCCTGACCGCGCTGATCCACAAGATCTGCCAGGAGGACATCCGCCTGCGTGACACCACGAGGCGGAACCTCCAGAAGGTCGTGGTGGCTCTGCTGACATCGATGGATCGGTACCGCGCGTACATCGTGCCGGGGGAACCGGCCCCGGGCTCCGAGCGCACGGTGATCGAGCAGGCGGCCGCCCGGGCGTACCGGCGCCTCGGCGAGGACGAGGACCTCAGCGCGACCTTGGACACCGTGGTGGCGCTGGTCTGCGGCGACGAGGTGGGCAGCGCGGGCCGCACCCGCAGCGCCGAGCGCGACGAGGTGGTGGTGCGTTTCGCCCAGACCTGCGGCCCGGTCCATGCCAAGGGGCTCGAGGACACCGCGTTCTACCGCTACTCCCGTTTCGTCGCCGTCAACGAGGTGGGGTCGGACCCGGATCGGATCGGGGTGGACCCGGACCAGCTGCACGATCACGCCGCCTCGATGCTCCGCACCCGTCCCGATGCGATGACCACCCTGTCCACGCACGACACCAAGCGCAGCGAGGACGTGCGAGCGCGCCTCGCGGTGCTCACCGAGCAGCCGCTGGAATGGTCGGTGGTGGTGCAGGACCTGGAGCGGGCGACCGCCGCGCATCGCGGGGACCGGGTCGACGGGGCCGTCGAGCTGCTGCTGTGGCAGATCCTCGCCGCCTGCTGGGCGCTGCCGGGGGCGGCCGCCGCGCCGCTGACCGCCGAGCGGCTGGACCAGTACCTGCGGAAAGCCATGCGGGAGGCGAAGACCCACACCACCTGGACCGAGCCGGACGGCGAGTACGAGCAGCAGGTGCTGGAACTGGGCCGGGCCGGCCTGGCCTCGTCCGAGGTCGACGGGATCCTCGCCGAGTGGACGCGCCGCACCTTCGCCGCCCAGCGCAGCGCGATCCTGGGCCAGAAGCTGGTGCAGCTGACGATGCCGGGCGTGCCGGACGTCTACCAGGGCAATGAGACGATCGACTTCTCGCTCGTGGACCCGGACAACCGCCGCGAGGTCGATCATGCCGCGCATCGCGAGCGCCTGGCACGGATGATCGAGGGGGCGGGCCCGGACGGGATCGCCGACGAGAAGCTGTGGCTGACCCACCGCGCCCTGGTGCTGCGCCGTGAGCGGCCGGAGCTCTTCCAGGGTCGGGAGGCGGCCTATCGCCCGCTGCCCACCACCACCGGCCACGCCGTCGCCTTCGGTCGTGCCGTGGGCGAGGGCCCGATCGAGGCGGTCACCGTGGTGACCCGGCTCGCCCACGGCCTCTCCCAGCGGGGTGGCTGGGGGGACGCCTGGATCGCGCTCCCGCCGGGCCGCTGGCGCGACACCCTCAGCGGCAAGGAGGTCGCGGGCGGGCAGCCGGCTCTCGATGCGCTGCTGGACGAGTGGCCGGTCGCGCTCCTGGTGCGCGTCGGGGAAGGGGAGGACGCCCGATGAGCACCGTTCCGGTCCCGGCTCGCGACTACGGCGCCTACCGGGTGTGGGCACCGCACGCACAGCAGGTGACCGTCCGGATCGACGGGGCCGAGCAGCGGATGCGGACCGCCGGCGACGGCTGGTTCGAGCTGCCGGAGGTGCCCGCCGTGCCAGGCGCCCGCTACGCCTTCCGCCTCGACGGCTCCGAGCCGTGGCTGCCCGATCCGCGCTCGCTGTCCCAGCCGGACGGTGTCCACGCCGACAGCGAGGTGGTCGATCCCGCGCCGCTGCGCCAGGAGACCGCCTGGACGGGTCGTGAGCTGCGCGGACGGATCCTGTACGAGCTGCACGTGGGCACCTTCACGCCGGGGCCCGACGGGCGCGGCGGCACCTTCGACTCGGCGATCGAGCGTCTCGACGAGCTGGTGGAGCTCGGGGTCGATGCCGTGGAGCTGATGCCGGTGGCGCCCTTTCCCGGGGACCGGGGCTGGGGCTACGACGGGGTCGGCCTGTACGGGGTCCATGCCGCCTACGGCGGCCCGGAGGGGCTGGCCCGCTTCGTGGCCGCCGCCCATCGGCGGGGGCTCGCCGTGGTGCTCGACGTGGTGCACAACCACCTCGGCCCCGCCGGCAACTACCTGGGCAGGTTCGGGCCCTACTTCACCGACCGGCACCACACCCCGTGGGGCTCGGCGATCAACCTCGATGCCCCCGGGTCCCGTCAGGTGCGGGACTTCCTGCTGGGCAGCGCGCGGCTGTGGCTGGTGGACGTGGGGGTGGACGGGTTGCGGCTCGATGCCGTCCACGAACTGCGCGACGACTCCGAGCGCCATGTCCTCGCAGAGCTGGCGGACGCGGTCTCCGCCTGGGAGCAGGAGACCGGCCGGCCGCTGACGCTGATCGCGGAGTCCGACCGCAATCAGCCTGCCACGGTCACCCCCACCGCGCACGGCGGCCTCGGCATGGACATGCAGTGGGCCGATGACGTCCACCACGGCGTCCACGCCTGGATCAGCGGCGAGCGCACCGGCTACTACGCCGACTTCGGCAGTGCCGAGGCGCTCGCCACCGTGCTGGAGGAGGTCTTCCTCCACGCCGGGACCTGGTCCAGCTTCCGCCAGGAGGTGTGGGGCGCACCGGTGGATCCCGGCTCCGGCGAGTACGACGCACATTCCTTCGTCACCTTCCTCCAGGATCATGACCAGGTGGGCAATCGTGCCGCCGGGGACCGGATCCACCACGGGATCGCCCCGGGCGCTCAGGCGGCGGCGAGCGCGCTGATCCTGCTGGGCCCGGGCACGCCGATGCTGTTCCAGGGCGAGGAGTGGGCGGCGTCGACCCCGTTCACCTACTTCACGGCCCATGAGGAGGAGCTGGGGGCGCTGGTGAGCGCCGGACGGAGACAGGAGTTCGCCGCGATGGGCTGGGGGAAGCAGGTCCCCGACCCGCAGCTGCGCTCGACCTTCGAGTCCTCGATCCTGCGCTGGCGGGAACGGGAGCAGACGGGGCACGCGGCGATGCTGGAGTGGTACCGCACGCTCATCGCGCTGCGTCGTGAGCACGCGGATCTGCGCGATCCCGCACTGGCCACCACCGCCGTCGAGGTCCTCGCGGAGGGCACGGTGCTGCTGCGTCGCGGCGGGCTGGCGGTGCTCGCCCATCGCGGGCCCGGCCCGCACCCGGCGGGACCGCGCGCCGCCGAGGTGCTGGCCTCCTTCGGTGAGGTGGCGCGCAACGCCGACGGGACCCTCGCCCTGGCCGGGCCGGGAGCCGTGGTGCTGCGCCCGGTCCGGTGACTCAGGAGGCGGCGTCGGCGGTCCCGGAGCGCAGCAGTGCTGCGCCCTCGCCCGTCAGCGACGCGAGGCGGGAGAGCGAGCGCAGATACTTCTTGCGGTACCCGCTGTGCAGCAGCTCGGCGGAGAAGAGGTCCTCGAGGACGCCCGGGGCCGAGGCTCCGTCCAGCGAGATCAGCGTCGGCACCTCGCGGTCGTAGAGCCGGTCCACGAGCACCACGAAGCGCAGCGCGTCATGGTGGTGGGTGAGCCCGTGCATCCCGATGACATGCGCGGCGGAGACCTCGTCGATCATGGCGCCGTAGCGGGAGGGGTGGACCGTGGTGAGGTGGCGCAGCAGGGGATCGAAGTCATCGAGGGTGGCCGCGTCCATCGACTCGCCGCTGCGCTCCACCTCCGGCTCGGCGAGGGTGGCGATCTCGGCGATGCCGTCACGCCGCCGAAAGTCCTCCCCGTCGATCCGCAGCACCTCGAAGCGTTCGGCCATCGCCTGGATCTCCCGCAGGAAGTCGTGCGCGGCGAAGCGCCCCTCGCCGAGGGCGTCGGGCAGGGTGTTCGAGGTCGCCACGATCGCGACCCCGCGGTCGGAGAGCTCGCGGATCAGGCGGGTCATCAGCAGCGTGTCGCCCGGGTCGTCGAGCTCGAACTCGTCGATGCACACCAGCACGGACTCGCCCAGCAGGTCGACGGCCCGCTGGAAGCCGAGCGCCCCCACCAGATCGGTGTACTCCACGAAGGTGCCGTACACCCGCTCCCCGTCGACGGCGTGGAACAGGGAGGTCAGCAGGTGCGTCTTGCCCACACCGAATCCGCCGTCGAGGTAGATGCCGCGCGCGGGCTCCGGCTTCTTCCGCCGCAGCTTCGCCAGGAAGCCGCCGCGCGGGGCGCCCAGGGCGGAGGCGAAGGCGGTCACCTGCTGCTTCGCGTCCTCCTGGGAGGGATAGGCCGGGTCCGGGACGTAGTTGTCCAGCCGTGCCTGCGCGAACCGCGGCGGAGGCACCAGATCCGCGAGCAGTCGCTCCAGGGACGGGTCGGGCCGGCGGTCGCAGAGAGCTTCGGTCACGGGGTTCAGTGTAGGGGCCGCGCGCCGCTCAGAGACGCAGCCCGATGGAGCCCTCGAGGGCCGCGGACGCGGGATCCCGGACCGGCACCTGGATATCCCCGCCCGGGATCCGCAGACCGAGCTCCCGCACCAGGTACGTGGCGAGTCGACGCTCGTAGCGCGCGGGGTCGCTGTTCCATTCGCGGGTGTGCGAGGCCCCGACGACGGGGACGAACTCGATGAGGTCCGTGCGCAGCGCCGCCAGCTGGCGGCTGGGCTCGGGCGGGACCGTCTCGTCGTCCAGGGCATGGAAGAGCAGTGTGGGGTGCCTCAGGTGCTCCGCGTAGTAGGCCGGAGTCATCTCGGCCAGTGCCAACGGCTCCCGCAGCTGCACCATCCGCGCCCCGAACCGCGAGGTCATCATCCACAGCGCGAGCTCCCGCATCCTGGCCGGTGCCTTCAGCGCGGTGGCGTGATAGATGAGGATGTCCTGCCAGTCCACGGCCGGGGAGTCCAGGACCAGTGCGGCGATGCGGTCGCGGTGCGCGGAGCGGACCGAGGTGCGCAGCGCGATGCCGCCGCCCATCGACCACCCCACCAGGACGATCCGGCGCGCCCCGTGCGCGAGGGCGAAATCGATCGCGGCCTCGGTGTCCTCCCATTCCGCCGCGCCCAGGTGATGCATCCGGTCCGCGGACGCGGGGGCGCCGACGTCGTTGCGGTAGGTGATCGCCAGGCTGGTCAGTCCCAGCCGGTGCAGCAGCGGGATGACCCGCAGCGCTTCGCCGCGCGCGGACCCGTGGCCGTGGATCAGGATCGCCCAGGTGTCCGCGTTGCCGGCGACGGCCCCCTGCTCGGCGTCGGGGCGCACCAGCCAGGCGGGCATGTGGCCGACCGGCGAGTCGACGGTGACCTCCTCGGTGGCCAGGCCATGGGCGGTCTGCGGGGTCCCCGCCCAGAAGAAGCCGTTGCTGCGGGCACGGTCCACCTGCAGCGGCTCCGCGGTGTCCACGGCCAGCACCGGGCGGGAGACCGTGGTCGGGGTGGGGCGGGCGTCGACGGGCCCCAGGCGCACGTGGACGGTGCCGCCGCCCTGGCGCAGGGCGAGCAGGCCACCGCGGTCGGTGGTGCGGGTCTCGTCGAGGTGGATGCGCTCCGGGTGCACGGCCCGCACCGTGACGTCGGGCAGCCCGCGCAGGCTCTCCCGAGGCACCAGCGGAAGTCGCGCCAGCACGCGGGCCCCCGCGGTGAGGGCACCTGCGCTGAGTGCGAACATGGCGGTCGCGCCGACGGCCCCATGGACCATCACTTCCGGCCATCGGGCCAGATCGGGGCGCTGCAGGAGCGGGATGGCGCGGCGGACGGAGTCGAGGCGGGAGCGGGCGGGGGAAGAGGCGCGCGTCATATCGCGCATCCTAGCGACGAGTTAGGATCGTGGCTGTGAACACCGTGTTCACCGACTTCTTCAGCAGTGCGTCGGACGGATCGCCCACCGAGGTGAGCGACGCTCGTCGACGTCGCAGATCGGAGGCTCCCCAGATGTCCACCGAACCCATCGGCTCTCGTTCCTACCCCATCTCGGTCAGCGATCTGGAGTGGCGTGAGCGCCTCTCCCCCGCCGAGTACCAGGTGCTCCGCGAGGGCGGCACCGAACGACCCGGCACCGGGGAGTACGAGGAGGTGCGACCGGCCGGCACCTACGCCTGCAAGGGCTGCGGCGCCGAGCTGTTCACCGCCTCCACCCAGTTCGATGCCCACTGCGGCTGGCCCGCCTTCTACGCCCCCGCCGGATCGGAGGCGGTCGAGCTGCTCGAGGACACCACCCTGGGGATGCGGCGCATCGAGGTGCGCTGCACCGCCTGCGGCTCGCACCTCGGCCATGTCTTCGAGGGCGAGGGGTTCCCGACGCCCACCGACCAGCGCTACTGCATCAACTCGATCAGCCTGGTCCACAGCGACGACGCGTCCGCCACCGACGGCGCCCCCGCCTGACTGCTCCTCGCGCCGTCCCCGACCGGCCGCCGCGGGCACCGGCCGGCGGCGGCGCGGCGCGCCTGCCGGACGCATCGTGCCCACGGCGATAGCCTCCCGGCGTGCCCGTCCATGAGATCCGTTCCGGTGACGACGTCTTCCGAGCCGCCGTCGACGCCATGACCTCCGCACCGCAGCGTGCGGAGTTCGCCTGGCGCACGATTCCCGCGCCCTCGAAGATGGCACCGTCGACCTGGGCCTGCACGGGCGAGATCCTGGTGCACGACGAGGAGCTGGCCTCCGGCCGCCTGGTGATCCTGCACGATCCCGCAGGGCAGGAGTCCTGGGACGGCACCTATCGGATGGTCGCGCTGGTGCAGGCACAGCTCGAACCCGAGTTCGCCGTCGAGTCCATGCTCGGCGACGTGGCCTGGTCGTGGGTGACCGAGTCGCTGGAGCTCCACGACGCCGACTCCCGGGAGCTGGGCTGCACCGCCACCCGTGTGGTCTCCCAGTCCTACGGCGCACTGGCCTCCCGCCCCTCGACCGTGGACGTCGAGATGCGGGTGTCCTGGACTCCGGAGCCCCCGGGCCCCCCGGAGCCGACGCCCGAGGCGACGTCCGCGGCGACGATCGCCCTGGCGCCCCATTTCTCGGCCTGGATCGCGATGCTCGCCGCCGCCGGTGGGCTGCCGCCGGCCCCGCCCCACATCGCCCCGATCGCTCCCACCCACCACGCGCGGGCACCCCGCCCCGAGGAAGCCGGTGACGCCCGGTGAACGACTCCCCCACCGTCACCGCTCTGCAGGCTCCGCGCGACGGTCTGGTGCCGGTCATCGATCGCATCCAGCCGTTGCTGGCGTGGTGCGAGGCCGCGGCCGCGACTCCCGACCAGCCGGTCTCCGTGGACGCCGAGCGTGCCTCGAGCTACCGCTACAGCTCCCGCGCCTACCTGGTGCAGCTGCGCACCGACGCGGCCGGCACCGTCCTCATCGATCCGCTCGCCTTCACCATGCCGGGATCGCTCACGACCCTGCTCGCCGAACGGGAGTGGGTGCTGCATGCCGCGGGTCAGGATCTCCCGAGCCTCGCCGGGATCGGACTGCGGCCCGGTGCGCTCTTCGACACCGAGCTCGCCGCTCGGCTGCTGGGGATGGAGCGGGTGGGGCTCGGCGCGGTCGTCGAGGACACCCTGGGGCTCCGTCTGGCCAAGGAGCACTCCGCGGCCGACTGGTCGAAGCGGCCGCTGCCCGAGGGCTGGCTCACCTACGCCGCGCTCGACGTCGAGGTGCTCGTCGAGGTCCGCGACGTCCTCCAGGAGCGGTTGCGGGCCGCCGGCAAGGAGGACTGGGCCCGCCAGGAGTTCGAGCACGAGCGCACCCGGGAGCACGGCCCCACCCGGTCCTCGAGCTGGCGGGGGCTGCACGGCCTCGGCAGCCTGCGCTCGGTCCGGCAGCTCGCCGCGGCCCGCGAGATGTGGACCCGTCGTGACGAGATCGCCGCCGCCGAGGACCTCTCCCCGCATCGCGTGATCAAGGATCGGGATCTGGTCGCGGCCGCGAAGGAGGCCCCGCGCGGCCGGGAGGCCTTCGACAGGGCGCTGCCGACGAAGATGCGCCGGAAGGACACCTGGTGGCAGGCGGCCCGGACCGGGCTGGAGCTCCCGACCGCGCATCTGCCCGAGCGCACCGAGCACTCCTACCCGCCGCCGCACAAGCTCTGGTCCAAGAAGTATCCGGAGGTCGCCGAGCGCTACCAGCTGGTGCGCACAGCGACGGGGCAGCGTGCCGAGGACCTCGAGCTGCCGCCGGAGAACCTGCTGCAGCCCGCGGTGCTGCGCCAGTGGGTGTGGGAGCACGAGCAGGCACCGGCCGAGCCCGAGCTCGCCGCGCAGCTGGCCGAGCTCGGGGCCCGGCCCTGGCAGGTCGAGCAGGCGGCGCCGGTGATCCATCGGGCGCTGACCGAGCAGGAGTGATCCCGAGCCCCCGGGCCTCGGCTCCCCGCGCTCTCAGTCCCTGCCGGGCCGTGCCATGAACGGGGCATCGGCGGGGCGCAGAGCATCGGCACCCTGACCCTTCGCGCGCATCCCCTGCAGGGCCAGCACCGCAGCGACGGTGGTGGCATTGGTGAGACGACCCTCGAGCACCGCGCTGACGGTGTCGGCCAGCGGCACCCACCGGGTGACCAGCTCCGCCTCCTCGTCGCTGCGCTCGAACTCGGTATCGCTGGCACGGACCCCGGTGGCGAGGTAGACCCGGATGACCTCGTCGTTGCCTCCCGGGCTGGGCCGCAGGTCCACCAGGGTGCGCATCCCGGTGGGGTCGAATCCGGTCTCCTCGGCGAGCTCCCGGGCCGCGGCGATATGGGGCGCCTCGCCCTCCAGGTCGAGCAGTCCCGCCGGGATCTCCCACAGTGCATGACCGACGGGGTGTCGGTACTGCCGGATCAGCAGCACCCGGTCCGCTTCGTCGAGGGCGAGCACCGCCACGGCGCCCGTGTGCCGCACGTACTCGCGGTCGAAGCGCACGCCGTCGGCGAAGTCGACGGTGTCCCGCACCAGATCGAAGATCATGCCGTCGTGGACCCTTCGCCGGGCGACGACGGGGCGCTGTCCGGGCTCGTCCCGCAGCGGCTCCTCGGCGCCCGTCGTCCCCGGGCGGGTCGTGCTGTCCTCCATGCTCATGTGCTCACTCCTGTGCGCGCTTCTCGGGCGGGTCGACCTCCAGCAGGCGGGTCGCCTTCTGTCTCTGGACCGCCGCCCCGATCAGCCCGGCGAACAGCGGATGCGCGCGGGTGGGGCGGGACTTCAGCTCGGGATGGGCCTGGGTGCCGACGTAGAAGGGGTGGACCGCGGGATCGAGCTCCACGAACTCCACCAGCGAACGGCCGTCCTCGAGGGCCGAGGTGCCGGAGATCCGCAGTCCGGCCTCCTCGAGCCGGTCGCGGTAGCTGTTGTTGACCTCGTAGCGGTGACGGTGTCGCTCGGAGACCGCGGTGGTGCCGTAGGTCCGGGCCACCAGCGACCCCTCCTCGAGGGTGTGCCGGTACGCGCCCAGGCGCATGGTCCCGCCGAGGTCGCCCCGACCGGAGAGGACCTCCTCCTGCTCCGCCATCGTGGCCACCACCGGATGCTCGGTGTCGGGGTCGAACTCGGTGGAGTGCGCGGAGGGGAGGGCGAGCTCGTAGCGGGCGTGCTCGATCACCATCGACTGCATGCCCAGGCACAGGCCGAGGGTGGGGAGGCCATGGGTGCGGGCGTGGTGCAGGGCCCCGACCTTCCCGTCGACCCCCCGCACCCCGAAACCGCCGGGCACCACGATCGCGTCGGCGTCCTTCAGCTGCTCAGCGGCCCCCTCGGCGCTCGCACACAGATCGGCCTCGACCCAGCGCAGCACCACCTTCGCCCGGTGGTGGAACCCGCCGGCGCGCAGCGCCTCGGTGACCGAGAGGTAGGCATCGGGCAGGTCGACGTACTTGCCCACCAGCGCCACGGTGATCTCGTAGGCGGGCTCGCGGACCCGGCGCAGCAGCTCCTGCCACCGGGTCCAGTCGACGTCGTGGCAGAGCAGGTCCAGGCGTCGGATGGCGTAGGCGTCGAGCCCCTCACCGTGCAGCACCAGCGGGATCTCGTAGATAGACGGTGCGTCCGCGCAGGTGACGACCGCATCGAGGTCGACGTCGCACATCGCGGAGATCTTCGTCTTCACGGAGGCGGGCAGCCCGCGGTCCGCTCGCAGCACGATCGCATCGGGCTGGATGCCGATCGAGCGCAGGGCCGCCACGGAATGCTGGGTGGGCTTGGTCTTCAGCTCCTGCGACGGGCCGATGAAGGGCACCAGCGAGACGTGCACGAAGAACACGTTCTCGCGGCCGATGTCCTGTCGCACCTGGCGGGCGGCCTCGAGGAAGGGCTGGGACTCGATGTCGCCGACGGTCCCGCCGATCTCCGTGATCACCACGTCCACGTCCGCGCGCGCCTGGGAACGCATCGAGTGCTTGATCGAGTCGGTGATGTGGGGGATGACCTGCACCGTGTCGCCGAGGTACTCGCCGCGCCGCTCCTTGGCGATCACGGTGGAGTACACCTGGCCGGTGGTGACGTTCGCCTCGGCGGTGAGGTCCTCGTCGAGGAACCGCTCGTAGTGACCGATGTCCAGGTCGGTCTCGGCGCCGTCCTCGGTGACGAACACCTCACCGTGCTGGAAGGGATTCATCGTGCCGGGATCCACGTTGAGGTACGGGTCGAGCTTCTGCATCGTCACCCGCAGGCCCCGGCTGCGCAGCAGCATCCCCAAGGAGGAGGCCGTCAGCCCCTTCCCGAGGCTGGAGACGACTCCACCGGTGACGAAGATGTGCTTGGTGGTGCCGGACTTCCGGAAGGGCTTGGCCGTGGGGGCCGCCCCGATCCGAGGGATGGGGCCGGTGCCTGACTGGAGGGTGCTCGCGCTGGTATCTGCCACGGACCCCCAGCCTACCAGTGGTGGGGGCCTGCGGCGAGCACCTCGTCGAGCTGGGCGAGCAGGTCCTCAGCGGTGGGCAGGTCCCGGGCCCGACGCCGGGAGGCGGCTTCGGCGGCCTCCCGCGCCGCGGGATCTGCGAGCGCGGTGATCGCTGCCGCGAGCGCAGGGACGTCTCCGACCGGGACCAGTTCGGCGGCCTCCCCGGTGACCCAGCGCGTGCCGCCCGCATCGGTCGCCACGATAGCCCGTCCCGCCCGCAGCGCCTCCTGGAGGGACACCGGCTGTCCCTCCCACTGGGCGGCGGAGACGACCAGGTCGGCAGCGGCGAGCAGCGCGGGCACATCGCTGCGCCGGCCGAGCAGCTCCACCGGGAGGTGCTCGGCGCGGATGCGGGCGGCGAGCGCCTGGTGCAGCGGCCCGTCCCCGGCGATGCGGATCCGCGTCGGTGCGCCGTCCCGCAGCAGCGCGGCGACGTCCAGCAGATCATCCAGCCCCTTCTGCGGCGCCAGGCGGGCGATGACCAGGATCTCCAGCCTCCCGGCCCGTGGGGGGTCATCCCTCCGGGACGGAGCGGCCGGAACGGGCTCCTCCGACGCGTCCGAGCCGCTCCGGTCCCCCGGTGCGACCGGCTCCGGCGCGGGGATGACGGCGTGCCGCACCTCGCGGGCCCCCGCCCGGCGGGCAGCCTCGGCGAGATCCGGGGAGACGGCGAGCACGGTGTCGGCACTGCGGGCCACGATCCGCAGCAGCCCGGCGCCGATGGCGCGCGTCGCACGGGGGCCGACGGTGCGGTTGTGCAGGGTGACCACCAGTCGCCGACCTCGACGGCCCCGGACCGCCAGGGCGGACAGCGCCCCGGCGCGCAGCCCATGGGCGTGGACCGTCACCGGGCTGGGCGAGCCGTCCATCGCCGCCCGGAGCGTGCGCACGGTGCGCAGATCCCCGGCGAGCCGGGGCCGCTCGCCGATCCGCACCTGAGCCTCGGCCACCTCCCGACCGGCGGCGGTGAGCAGGGCCAGCTCGTGGTCGACGTGGGCGGCCAGTCCGCCGCTCGCGGCCGGACGCACCAGCAGGATCCTCATGGCGCGGACCTCGCCACGCCGTGGCGTCCGGCCCGGAACCGGTGCAGCAGACGTCGGGTGGTCTCGGGATCGGCGGCGGCCATCAGCGCCGCCGAGACGAGGGCGGCGAGCAGACCGCAGAGCATGCCGATCAGCACCGTGCGCGCCTCCCCGGCATCCGTGGTCACCAGCCGCCTGCCGAGCAGCAGGCCCGGGACTCCGCCGCCCAGCACCGCGATCGGGACCATCAGCGCGGTCCGACGCACCCGGGCCAGGTGGCCGCCGTGCTCGAGCACGTCGGCGATCCGTGCCAGGCCCATCAGGCCCGCGAGCGCCATGCCGAACGCCATCGCCAGCGCGAAGACGGTCGCCGCCTCCGCCGCGGAGCGCTGCGGGCTCGGCAGGACCACGACCAGGAGCACGACACCGGCGACGATCCAGCCCATCGACCCCACCAGCAGCGCATCCCGGGCACGCAGGGCGGCGGAGAGGATCCGCGTGCACTGGGTCACGACGGCGAAGCCCACCAGCCCCAGGGCGAGGCCGGCGGTGGTGGAGCCGACGCCGGTCGCCCCGGCCCGGTCGATCAGGCGGAAGAACTGCTCGAGGGCGGGGCCTGCCGCGAGCAGCATCGCGGCGCCGACCACCGAGACCGCCATCACCGTGCGCACCGAGGCGGCCGCCACCCGGGCGAAGCCGGAGCGGTCACCGACCAGGCGCAGCTCGGACAGATGCGGGAACACCGAGGTGACCAGCGGCAGCACCAGCACGGCGTAGGGCAGCAGGTACAGGGCCTGTCCGTACTGGAACACGGGCAGGGTGCCCACCCCGCCGGCGCGCATCGCCAGCAGCAGCACCAGCAGCATCACCAGCTGCTGGGCGCCGACGGCCCCCAGCCCGGCGCCCCCGAGCGCGAGGGCGCGTCGGCCGTAGCCCGGCGGCATGGCGAGCGAGGGGCGCAGACGCAGCCCCGACCGCAGGGACATCACCACGACGGGCAGCGCCATGGTGGCGACCCCGGCCGTGGTGCCCCAGCCGAGCCACCACACCGCACCCTGGTCGATGGTGGTGGTGGTCGCCACCGCCGGGACCAGGTGGGCGTAGACCCGATAGGAGATCATCACCGTCACCGAGGACAGCAGCGGCATCATCGCGGGCCAGAGGAATCTCTTGCGGGCCTGCAGGTAGGCGGCCAGCACCACGGAGATCCCGTACAGCGGGAGCTGGAACGCGAAGATCCGCAGCAGGGCGGCCCCGAGCGCCACCGACGATTCCCCGGACCCGTCGGCGGCCAGCAGGAGCTGTGCGAGAGGGTCCGAGTAGACGATCACCACAGCGGCCAGCACTCCGGTGCCCACCAGCGTCCAGGTCAGAAGCGTGGAGACGATGCGGTCGGCGAGAACGGACCCCTCACCGGCGAGGCGCCCCGCCTCCACCGGCTGGTGCGTCCGCGCCGCGGCCTGCGCGCCTGCGGATCGCGGCCTCCGAGTGGTCCTTGCGAGCGCGGCGGTCCCGGTCGCCGCTCTCGCCTCGGTCGCCGCTTGGGGCTCTTTCGCCGAGCTCGCCGAGCTCGCCTCTGTGCCGGCAGGGCCGGTCGAGTCGCCCTCGGGGACCAGTCCTGCGATCAGCGGGACCACCACGGCGGCCAGCACACCGCCGGCGGCGACCTCGAACAGCACGGTGGGCAGCATGTTCGCCGTGGTGTAGGCGGTGCCGACGTCACCGGCGCCGATGCTCGCTCCGAAGACGAGGTAGCGGACGAATCCGAGGAGTCGCGCGAAGACGGTGACCACCAGGATGACGCCGGCTCCCCGCAGCACGGAGCGGGTGATCGAGCTGCGGTGGGGCGGGACGGGACCGGGTCGCGGAGCGGTCGGGCTCATCCGTGCGCCTCCGCTCCGGGGCCGGGCACGGGCGGCTCCTCGGTGCCCCCGGCAGCGACCGGGGCGGGCAGCCGGCCGAGGTGGTCCAGGGCTCGCAGCGGGCCGTTGCGCGCGATGACGGCGCTGAAGCTGACCCGCTCGCTGACCAGGGTCAGCGCGACGACGGCGCCCAGCACGCACAGCCGTGCCGGCACCGGCAGCCGCCGGGTCGCGGCACCGCCCACGGCCGCCCCCAGCACGTTCGCGCCGGCGTCCCCGAGCATGCCCCGCTCGCGCAGGTCGAAGGGCATGGCGAGCAGACCGGGCAGCAGGGCGGCGAGGGCGAGGCCGCGCCCGCCGGCCCCGCGCGGAGCCTCCGGCGCTCCGAGGGCCAGGAGGGCGGCGGCGGGCAGCACCGCCTTCAGCGCCCGGCCGGGGCGCAGGTCCAGGAGATTGGCGAGGTTCGCGGCTCCGGCGATCAGCGCGGCGTCGGCCGCGACCATCGGCCCGCCCCGCGGCGCGGGTGCGGCGAGGGCACCGCCCAGCGCCGCCAACGGGATGCCCAACGCCTTGGCGGCGCCGGTGGTCAGGTGTCCCCTGCGCAGCGCGCCGAGGTGCCCGCGCAGTCCCTTGGAGACGGGGCGGCCGGCCCGCCGCAGGCGCGGCTCCAGCAGATCGTCGATCAGGCCGAGGGTGCCGATGGCGGCGAGGACCGCGGCGTCCGCGGTCCGGCCTCCGCGGAGCGTCAGAGCGGCGACCCCGCCGACCACGAGGGCGCCCTCGGCGAGGCTCACCTCGCGCCCGGCGAAGTTCCGCCGTGCCAGTTCGTCACGCAGCGAGCAGCTCATCCCTCTCCTCCGCCGTCGGACGGGGCCGGGGCGGTGTCCTCATCGCCCAGTCCCTGCTCATCGGCCACGTCCTGGATCTCCTGCGTCTCGGGCAGGGCGGGCAGTCGCTCCTCCGCATCGCTGGTGGTGCCGTAGGCGCCCGACCCGCCCCGGGTCTGTTCGATCAGGGCGAGCACGGCCAGCAGCGGGCCGTCGGGTTCCTGGAGCCGGTCGGTGGTCGAGAGCTCGCTGAAGGCGCGGTCGCCGCGCACCGTGCGCAGGATGCCGGTGGAGGCGTCGTTGCCGGGGGTGGCGGCGGAGACGACCGCGGGCAGGCCGGCCTCGGAGAGCTCGGTGAGCAGATGGGTCTGGGAGGCGAGCAGCGCTTGCGCACGCTCGGTCGCGGCGGCCTCGCCCTCCGTCTCGACGGACAGCTCCTCCGGGGCGGCACCGGTGTAGATCACCGCATCGACCCGGGTGGGGAGGGAGCCGTCGACGACCACCATCTGGTGATCGATCAGCACCTGCCACAGCTGCGAGCGCAGTGCGAACGGGAGGTCCTCGCCGCCGCGGAGCAGGGTCGGGATCAGGCCCGACAGCTGTGCGGCGTCGCCGAGCTCCCCGGCCGGGTCGGCGGTGAGCGCCGCAGGCGCGATGGTCCGGATCTCCTCGACCGCCGCGGCCCGCTCCGCATCGGCGTCCGGGGCCCACAGGCCCGGTTGCAGGCCGATCCGCACCGGTGACTCGACGCCGGCGTCGGTGAGCAGGGTGATGATGCGTTCGATGCCCGGGCGCGTGGACCGGTCGTCGGAGATCACGGCGACCTGCTCCCCGGCGAGAGTGCCTCGGACGAGCTCCGGGCCGAGCTCCGAGATGAAGGTCGCCAGCTGGTCGTTCTTGGCGGAGAGCTCCTCCGCGTTCGCGCGCAGCTGTTCCTGCTCGGTGCGCATCTGCTCGACCTGCCCGGCGAGCTGGTCGCCGAGGTTCTCGCGCAGCGGACCGGCGCCGAGCACGATGCCCACGGCGAGCGCCAGGAACACCGAGATCAGCGAGACGAGGTGATAGCGGAAGTCGATCACGAGGTCGGGTTCCTCCTACGCCCCGGTGACCCGGGGTGAGAACAGCATGGTGAACCAGGACAGGATGCCGTCCAGGCGGGCGCCGAGGATCTGGACCAGCGCCTGCCCGCCGGGGGTCGCCCAGAGCGCGACGGCGAGTGCGGCGAGCCCGGCCAGTGCGAGCAGCACCAGCTGGAACGTCGAGATCCTCTGACGGTACAGGCGGGAGACGCCTTTGGCGTCCACGAGCTTGGAGCCGATCCGCAGGCGGGTGAGGAAGGTGGAGCTCATGCCGGCGCGGCCCTTGTCCAGGAACTCCTCGAGGGTGCCGTGGGTGCCGACGGCGACGATCACGGAGGCGCCCTTCTCATCGGCCAGCAGCATCGCGATGTCCTCGCTGGTGCCGGAGGCGGGGAAGGAGATCGCCTGCTCTGCCAGGCCCAGCTCGGCGAGGCGGTCCATGCCGGGGGCGCGGCCGTCCCGGTAGGCGTGGACGACCAGTTCGGAGCCGCCGCGCAGGGTGCGGTCGGAGACGGAGTCCATGTCACCGATGATCATGTCGGGGTGGAAGCCGGCCTCGATGACCGCATCCGCCCCGCCGTCGACGCCGATGATGATCGGGCGGTTCTCGCGGAGGAAGGGCTTGAGGGTCGCGAGATCCTCCTTGTAGTGGTAGCCACGGACCACGATGAGAACCGGCCGTCCGTCGATGCGGGTGCGCACGTCCGGGGCTCCGATCCCGTCCAGCAGCAGGTCCCGCTCACGGAGCATGTACTCCATGGTGTTCTCGGCGAACAGCTCGAGCTGCTCGGACAGGCCTGCGCGGGCGACCTCGAGCGAGGCGGTCACGCTCGCGTCGTCCTGTCGGATCCCGTGCGCGATCACGCCGCCCTCGAGCAGCACCTCGTTCCCGCGCACCGTGATCGGCTGCCCGTCCCGGAGCTCCTCGAACAGGACGGTGCCCAGGTCGTCGACCAGCACGACCCCCGCATCGATCAGGATCCGCGGCCCAGCGTTCGGATAGCGGCCCGAGGTGGAGGCGGCGACGTTGAGCACGGCGGCGGGCTCCCGCTCGACCAGCGCCTCGGCGGCGACCCGATCGATGTCCTCATGGTCGATGATCGCGATGTCCCCGGGCTGCAGCCGTGTGGTGAGGTCCTTGGTGCGCTTGCCGAGCCGGGCGGTGCCCGAGATCGCGACGCCGCCGGTCATCCTCGCGCTCCCCGTGCGGTGCTCGTCCCGGAGGTGACACCGCTTGCGTCCTCGAGCAGCTCCTCGGCATGGGCCAGCGCCACGTCGGAGGCGTCGTCACCGGCGAGCATCCTCGCCAGCTCCCGGATCCGGGCCGGCCGGTCCAGCGTCTCCACCGTGGAGCTGGTGGTGCCCTCCCGGGAGGACTTCACGATCTGCAGATGGGTGCCGGCGTGGGCGGCGACCTGGGGCAGGTGGGTGACGACGATCACCTGCGCGTGCCGGGCCAGGCGGGCCAGCCGCTGGCCCACCGCGAGCGCGGCCCGGCCCCCGATGCCCGCGTCGATCTCGTCGAAGACGAACACCGGCGCCGCGGAGCGGTCGCTGCGCGAGGAGGACAGCGCGACCTCGAGGGCGAGCATCACGCGGGAGAGCTCACCGCCGGAGGCCGCCTGCGCCACGGGCAGGGGCCGAGCGCCGGGATGCGGGGCGAGCAGGATCGCCACCGAGTCGCGGCCGTGCGAACGATGGCTCTGCCCGGTGACGTCCACGCGGATGTCCGCATCGGGCATCTCGAGGTGGCGCAGCTCCTCCTGGACGGCTGCGGAGAGGGCGCCGGCGGCATCGGTGCGGGCCGCGGTGAGGGCCTCCGCCGCCGCGGTGAGCTCCTGTTCGAGCTCGGTGAGCCGGGCGGCCGTCCCGGCGCGCTCCTGCTCGGCGCCCTCGAAGCGGTCGAGGTCGATGGCCGCGGTGCGGGACGTCGTCAGCAGGGTGGTGATGTCCTCGGCCGGGCCGTCGGCGCCGGGCAGCAGTCCGCCGAGGTCCCGCACCAGCACCGTCAGCTCGTGGAGACGCTCATTGGCCTCCTGGATCCGACCGGGAGAGGCATCGATGTCCTCGGCGTAGCGGGAGATCTCCGCGGCGACGTCCGACAGCTCCAGGCGCACGGAGTCCAGTCGCTCGAGCAGCGGCGCGAGCGTGGGATCGGTGCGCGCCGCCCGGCCCAGCGACTCGGCGGCGATGGCCATCAGCGGCGCGGCCGCCGGGCCGTCCTCGTCCCCGACCAGCGCGAGCGCCGCCTGCCCGGCGGCGCCACGCAGCTCCTCGGCATTGCCGAGGCGGTCGATCTCGGCCCGCAGCGAGGCATCCTCGTCCTCCAGCGGATCAGCCTGCTCGAGTCGTTCGAGGGCCTCCCGCAGCGCGCTGCCGCGGCGGTCGCGCTCGGCGAGCAGGGCATCGAGCTCGGTGAGGCGCTCGGCGAGGAGGGAGCGCTCGCGCCAGATCTCCCGGTGGCGTTCCAGCAGCGGAGCGATCTCCGCGCCGGCGAACCGGTCCAGCGCCTCCCGCTGGGCGTCGAGGTCCCGCAACCGCTGCTGATCGGACTGGCCGTGCACGGTCACCGCGGTGCCCACCAGGCGGGACAGCGTGCCGATCGGGACGGGGACCCCGCCGATCTGCGCGCGGGAGCGGCCGTCGCGGGTGACGCGGCGGACCACCAGCACCTCGCCGTCGTCCTCCTCCGCGCCGAGCTCGTCGAGGGAGTCGGCCAGCTCGGGGTGCCCGGACAGCGAAAGGGTGCCGTCCACGGTGCTGGCGCCGCTGGTGCGTCCCCGATCCAGGCGGCCGCCCAGCAGCATGGTCAGGCCGGTCACGATCATCGTCTTGCCGGCACCGGTCTCCCCCGTCAGGGCGGTGAAGCCGGGCCCGAAATCGAGCATCGCGTCGTCGATCACGCCGATATGGCGGATACGGAGAGTGGACAGCATGGGGCCCTTCCTGCGTCAGCGGCGGCGGGGGCCGCGCCCCCGCCAGCCCACGACCGGCAGCTGGAACTTCTCGACCAGCCGATCCGCGAAGGGGCTCGGGGCCAGTCGGGCCAGGCGCACGGAGCGCGGGGACAGCCGGGCCTCGATGCGCATCCCTGCGGTGATGTGCGCGCTGCGGCGCCCGTCGAGGATGAGGATCGCGTCGTCGCGGTTGTCGAGGGTCATCTCGACCGCCGCCTCGGAGGAGCGGCCGAGCACCAGGGGCCGGGCGAACAGGGCGTGAGCGGCCAGCGGGATCAGCATCATCGCGTCGACCTCGGGCCAGATCACCGGGCCACCGGCGCTGAACGCGTAGGCGGTCGAGCCGGTGGGGGTGGACAGCAGCACGCCGTCGGCGCCGAAGGACGAGACCGGTCGCCCGTCGATCTCGATGGCGACGTTGATCATCTTCTTGCGGTCGGCCTTCTCCAGCGAGGCTTCGTTGAGCGCCCAGTGCCGGGCCACGAGCTCGTCCTCGGCGTCGAGCACCGTGATCTCGAGGGTCGAGCGCTCCTCGACCTCGTAGTCGCCGTCCAGCAGGCGCGAGACGGTGATCGAGAGGTCCTCGACCTCGCTCTCGGCGAGGAAGCCCACGTGACCGAGATTCACCCCGTGGACGGGGACGTCGGCCGCGCGCACCGCTTCGAGCGCGCGCAGGATGGTGCCGTCGCCGCCGAGCACGATGCCCAGCTCGACGAGGTCCGCGGCGGAGACGGCGTCGAGGACGTCGACGGCGCCGTTGGTGAGGAAGGTCAGCAGTTTGGGCGGGGCCATGTCCTCGGGCAGGGCGAGGATCTCGTCGACCTGGTCGTCGACGACGACGGCCCGCACGTTCCGCAGCCGGAGCTCCTCGAGCACGCTGAGCATCGCCTGCAGGGCGGCGCGCCGCCCGGTGTGCACGTACAGGAGGAACCGTCGCATGGTGGTCAGTCCTCCTCGGTGGTGTGCTGGTCACGACGGTGCCGTGGACCGTCCCCGCGCACGGCCGACTCGATCATGTCACAGGCCTCGGCGTCCAGCGCGGAGGTCGCGCCGTGCGGCCGCAGATGGAGGAAGTACTCTCGGTTCCCGTCCTGCCCCGGCAGGGTGCTGGGTCCGACGGCGTGCGTGCGCAGTCCTGCCCGGGCGGCGTCCTCGGCCACGCCGCGCACCGCGCCCGTCCGCGCGGGGATGCCGCTGACCACACCGGACCTCGGCAGCGCGCTGCGCCCCACCTCGAACTGGGGCTTGACCATGAGCAGCAGTTCGCCCTCGACGCGCATCACCCCGGCCAGGGCCGCGATCACGGTCCGCAGGGAGATGAAGGACAGATCCGCGACGAGCAGGTCGACGGTGGTTCCCAGCAGCTCGGGCGTGAGGTCCCGCACGCTGGTGCCGTCCCGGACGGTGACCCGGTGGTCGGCGCGCACGTGCTCGGCGAGCTGGTCGTGACCGATATCGACGGCGATCACCGCGGCGGCGCCGCGGCGCAGCAGCACATCGGAGAACCCGCCGGTGGAGGCGCCGGCGTCCAGACACAGACGGCCGGCGGGATCCAGCGACAGCGCCTCGAGCGCCCCGGCGAGCTTGTGGGCGGCACGGGAGGCGAACTCGACGCCGTCAGGGATGTCGACGACCTCGAGCACGGCATCCGAGGCGATCATCATCGAGGGCTTGGCCCCTGTACGGCCGTCCACCCGGGCGCGGCCCTCGTCGATGATCCGCCGGGCGTGACTGCGGGACCGCGCGAGTCCTGCGGCGAGCAGCGCGACGTCTAGTCGGTCGCCGCTCACCTCTCGGCGGTCGCCTGCGCGGCGAGCGGTTGCGGGTGCAGCTGCCCGGTCCAGGCGGTCTGCGCACTGTGCTCGCGCAGCAGCGCCAGCACGGCGCGCAGCACTCGCGGGTCGTCCTGGTCACCGTGGACCGCGATGTCCCCGTCCCGCCAGACGGCGCTCACGGCACCGCAGCGCGCGCGATCACCGGCGACGACCGGCAGCGGGAACGGAGCGGCGATCCGGGCGAGGTCCGGGAGGATGACGGTGGGCCGACGGATCGGCTCGGCACGGAGCGCGTCCTCGATCCCGTCGACGCCGGTGAGCACGAGCAGGGACGCCATCCCGGCGCGCACCGCGCCTTCGATATCGGTGTCCAGACGGTCCCCGATGATCAGCGGCCTGCGCGCCCCGTGCTCACGGGCCGCCACCTCGAACATGCCCGGTTCGGGTTTGCCGGCCACGGCCGGCTCCACCCCGGTGGCATGGCGCAGCGCCGCGACCATCGCACCGTTGCCCGGAGCGAGTCCCCGCTCGGTGGGCAGGGTGGCGTCGACGTTGGTCGCCATCCAGTAGGCGCCGTGGCGGATCGCGTAGGCACCCTCGGCCAGGCGCCGCCAATCCAGATCGGGGGACCAGCCCTGGACCACGGCCGCGACGTCCTCGGAGTCGGTGTCCACCGGGCTGAGGCCGACCTCGCGCATCTGGGCCGCCAGGCTCGGGCCGCCGACGACGAGCACCTTCGCGCCGACGTCGAGACGGGCGGCGAGCAAACGGGCGGCTACCTGCGGCGAGGTGACGAACTCCGCCGGCCGCGCCGCGATGCCGACGGCGGCCAGATGCTCGGCGGCCTGCTGCGGGGTGCGTGAGGCGTTGTTGGTGGCGAAGACGACGGTGCATCCTGCCGCCCGCGCCGTCTCGACGGCCTCGGCGGCATGCGGGATCGGCTGCGCGCCGTGCATGAGGGTGCCGTCGAGGTCGAAGAGGAGCGCGTCGTGCAGGTCGAGCAGGGACGGATCCGGCCGGCGGATCACGGGTTCTCCCCCGGCTCGTGCTCCGCGGACGGCGTCAGCACGCCCGTCGGTGCATCGGGCTCAGCGGCTGCGGAGTCCTCGGAGGCGTCGGCGTCAGCGACGCCGTCCGCGTCAGCAGCCCCCTCCCCGTCAGCGAGCTCCTCGGCGTCGGCCGTCTCGTCCGCCTCGGCGGGAGTGTCGGCGGGCACGTCGGCGCCCTCCGGGTCCTCGACCTCAGCGATGCCCGAGGTGTCGTCGTCCGCAGAGGGATCGTATGCGTCCAGCACGGAGACCTGCTCGTCATCGGCCCAGGTGGGCTCATCCGCGGGAGCAGGTGCCGGACGGCCGAGCCGCTCGGCGGCATCAGTGAGGCCCTCCGTGTCGGTGTCCGCGGCCAGGGTGATCCACCGCGTGGCCTCCTCCTGACGGCCAGCGCGCTCGAGCAGATCGGCATAGGCCACCCACAGCCGAACCTGCCAGCGACCGTCGACCTTATGGCGCAGGGCCGGGATCTCGAGAGTGCGCAGCGCGGTGCCGATGTCCCCGGTGTCCGCATAGGCGCCCGCCACCACGATCATCAGCTCGATGGCCGCGTCGACACCCAGAGCCGCGGCGTCGTCCGACGCAGCGATGTCGAGGGCCCGCTCCGGCCGACCCAGACCGCGCTCCGAATCGGCGATCATCGGCAGTACGTCGGTGCGTCCGGTGATCCGCACCGAGGTCCGCAGCTCGCGAGAGGCGGTGCGGAAGTCGCCGGCGCGATAGGCGAGGACGCCGTAGGTCTCGCGTACGACGCCGACCCGGCCGCCGAGCCTGGCGGCGAAGCGTGCATGGGCCAGAGCTGTCTCGTTGTCCGAGTCCTCGAGCAGATGCGCGGCGACCATGTGGCGTGCGACCCGTTCAGCGGTCTCCTTGCTCAGACCGAACAGCTCCGAACGCGCGTCCTTGTCGAGTTCGCGTCCGGTGATGCTCTCGGGGATGCGCGGCTCGATGGGTCGATCAGCTCGCTCGTCCTGGCCCGGCCGGCTCTCGCGCCGCTCGAGGCGGACCGGACGGTCCGTCCTGGGTGAGCGGTCGTCACGGTGCGGGCGATCATCACGGCGCGGCCCGGAGCCGCGCCGGGGGCGCTCATCACGGCGGGGGCGCTCATCACGGCCCGGCCGATCCCGGTTCCCCGGGCGCTCGTCTCGACGCGGTCGGTCCCGGCGATCGCCGGCGGAGCGGGACTCATAGGTCTTACGCGGACCGTCCTCACGCGGAGTGCGCTTCTCCCCCGAACGCTCATCGCGACGCCCCCGGGAGTCCGACATCGACCCCTCAGCCCTGCCGCTGCTGCGGTGAGGCCGGGAACCGTCCGCGCCGGAACGGCTGCCGCGGGCGTCCTCGGAGCGCTGCGGACGATTCGACCACCCCTCGCGACGGGGCCCGCCGGCATAGCGCACAGAGCCGCCCGAAGCGCCGCCGGTCCGGTCCGTACGATCAGATCGGGCACCGCGGTTCTCCCCCGGGCCTGCGGATCGGGCCCGGCCGCGGCCGTCCCCCGCCGTGCTGCGCCGCGCGGTCGATGCGCGCGTATCGCGCCGCTGCCCATTCCGGCTCTCGTCGCCGTGGCCGCGGTCGTCCCTGCTGTTGCTGTCCTCAGCCACCCTGGACCGTCCGTCTCTTCGATCGTCTCGCACTATGCCGTTTTCTCCCAGGAGCCTAAGCGACACCGGCAGATTGACCACCGGGTAACAGCGCTATCCGTGACAGCTTTCACCAACTCTCACCAGGCTCCAGGCTGCGGCTCCTCTGTGCCGCACCGTGCCCGCACCGATCCTGTTCTGCGCCCCCCATTCGCGCTTTGCGTGTCCGTGCTGCATGGCCCCGCTGCCCGGACATGTGCGGGCATGAAAAAGGGAGTGGAGGAGGCGAACACCCCGCAGGGGTTCCAGCACTCCTCCACTCCCAGTGAAGATGTCCGGCGGCG
>NZ_JBHZRO010000050.1:0-1349 GCF_043641765.1 Brachybacterium vulturis
TGAATCGGCCCAGGTTTGATGCCGTTGCTGTTTGAGTCCGAGAGGATGGACAGCATGCCGAAGAAGATCGATCCCCAGCTGCGCGCGAGGTGCGTGCGGCTCGTGCGGGAGCACCAGCAGGAGTACCCCACTCTGACCGCGGCGACGGCCGCGGTCGCCCGCCAGGAAGGTGTCTCGCGGGAGTCCGTGCGGCGCTGGATGGCCCAAGCCGACGTCGACGACGGGACCCGACCCGGCGTCACGAGCGAGGAGTCCGTCGAGGTCAAGCGGTTGAAAGCGGAGAACAAGAGACTACGGGAGGATAATGAGATCCTCCGCCGGGCCTCGATTTTCTTCGCGGGGGAGCTCGACCCCCGCAACCGCTGATCCTCGCGTTCATCGAAGAGATGCGCGCCGAGGGCTATGCAGTCGAGTCGATCCTCCGCGTCCTGCGCCAGCAGGGCCTGGGGATCGCTGCACGCACCTACCGGGCCTGGAAGAGGCCGGCCCGCATCGCTGCTCGCACCGTCACAGACGCGCTGGTCGAGGACCAGGTCCGCGACCTCGCATGGAAGTTCAACCCGGTCACCGGGCAGGTGCAGATGACGCCGGAGGGCCTGTACGGGCGACGGAAATGGGTCGCCCTGCTTCGCCGCCAGGACGGCCTGGCCGGTACTTCCCGTGGCGCCGTGGACCGCGCGATGCGCACCCTCGGCCTCGAGGGCGTGCGGCGGGTAAAGAAGCTGCGCACCACCATCCCGAACCCGGACGGGAAACGTGCCGATGACCTGCTGAATCGTGACTTCACGGCTCCGGCTCCCAACCGGGTCTGGGTCACAGATTTCACGTATGTCCGGACCTGGGCGGGGTTCGTTTACGTCGCGTTCGTCCTGGATGTGTTCGCCCAGCGGATCGTGGGCTGGCACGCCAGCTCCAGCATGCGCACCGATCTGGTCATGACTCCGCTGCGGATCGCACTGTGGCAGCGCGACCGCGACGGAAACCCGGTCCCACCAGGAGCTTTGGTCGCGCACAGTGATGCCGGGGCCCAGTACACCTCGATCCGATACACCGAGCACCTCGATCTCGAGGGCATCGCCCCATCGATCGGGACCGTCGGCGACGCCTACGCCCTCATGGAGGGCGTGAACGGCCTGTACAAGACCGAGTGCATCCGCACCACCGTCTTCCACGCCGGCCCCTTCCGGACGCTCGCGGACGTCGAGTTCGCGACCGCCGGCTGGGTCGACTGGTACAACAACCGGCGTCTCCACGGCTCCCTGGGAATGCTCACCCCGGTAGAGTTCGAGACGCTGCACTACGAGGCCCTCACCCGAGAGCCCGCACCCACAAAGTAGCGGCAGAGAACC
>NZ_JBHZRO010000051.1:0-1068 GCF_043641765.1 Brachybacterium vulturis
CAAGGTTGTCCCACTCGGTCACTACCGACGGTCGATAGGGTGCGAGCATGAACTCGGTTCCCGCTGACGATCTTGAGTCCTTTGGCAGCGACAGCTGGAAAGAGGTTGGCGCCGGCGAGTCTCATGCCCGGGTGTTCGCTCGAGCAGACGGCCTCCAGTACGCCAAGCTGGTTGCTCGTGGTCGAGTAGCTGAGCTCATGGCTGAGCGGGATCGTTGCGAGTGGGCCAGCGCGAACGGCATTCCTGGGCCAGCGGTCCGGTCCTGGCAGACTGACGGGTCCGGAGCGCGACTGGTCACCAGTGCCGTCACGGGCATTTCCGCGCACCGCGTCGACGCTAAGCGAGCGCGCTCAGTCTGGCTCAACATCATCGACGCCGTCCGCATGATGCACCAGACCGACCCGGCCGACTGCCCATTTGACCGGGGCGTAGACCAGATGTTCTCTCTGGCCCGCGACGTGGTCTCCCGCGATGCGGTCAACCGCGACTTCCTACGGCCCGAACAGCTCACCAGCACCCCCCGTGAGCTGCTCGACGATCTATCCCGTCAACTTCCGCTACGCCTCGACCAGGAGCTGGCAGATCGCGTGGTCTGCCATGGAGACCTGTGCCTGCCAAACATCATGGTTGACCCCGAGACCCTAGAAGTCGTCGGATTCGTTGACCTTGGACGTCTCGGGCTCGCTGACCGACACGCAGACCTCTCGCTCCTGCTCGCGAACGCCCAAGACACCTGGCCCGAACACGCCGACGCCCTGGCAGAAGCCCTTCTCGCCCGGTACGGGCATCCGATCGACACAGATCGACTCGAGTTTCACCTCCACCTCGACCCTCTGACCTGGGACTGACCTTTCAAATACCCGCGCTGCTCGCCCGGAGTCGCCGTCATCGAGTACGGCGTGAGCGGTGCACGCGTGGGCTGTTGCACGAGTTCGTGGCACCTCAACCAGACACATCTGCCACATTGAGCACCACCCTGCGTGACAGCTACGGCACCGTAGGATTCCCCGTCACGCAAGGTCCGAATCGGCAGTTTCGTGACAGATCTGCACTCGGAGGTATACCCCA
>NZ_JBHZRO010000052.1:0-1056 GCF_043641765.1 Brachybacterium vulturis
GGTCCCTGACCGGCACGATGGGTGGTGCTGAAGCCGTCCATCTGCTGGAAGAGACCCGTTCCATGACCCACCGTAATTCGCCGCTGACCCCTGCCGGAAGGCTCCGCCTGGTCGAACGTGTCGAAACCGATGGCCGTCCCATCGCCCACGTCGCCGCCGAAGCAGGCATCGCCCGCTCCACACTCACGAAGTGGGTCCACCGCTACCGCGACGACGGCATCGAAGCTCTTCAGGACCGCTCCAGTGCTCCGGCCAGGCGTCCGTCGCGGCTGCCGACCGAGGTCCTCGAGCTCATCGACGCCTGGCGACGGGACCGCAAGTGGTCTGCTCGCCGCATCTCCCTGGAACTCGCCGGCCGCGGCTACCACTACTGCGTCCGCACTATCGGCAGATGGCTGCAGCGGCTGGGGATCTCCCGCCGCCGAGACCTCGACACGACAGGGGAGAACAGCCGAGAGAACGGGAAGATCATCGCCCGCTTCCCGGGCCACATGCTCCACCTGGACGTGAAGAAGGTCGGCCAGATCCCCGACGGTGGAGGCTGGCGACTCCACGGCCGCGGCAGCACCCGAGCACGCCACCAGCGTGTGGGATACACCTACCTCCACTCCGCGATCGACGGCTACTCCCGCCTCGCCTACACCGAGGCGCTCGAGAACGAGACCGCGGCGACCACCATCGCCTTCTTCTCCCGAGCCCGTGCTTTCTTCGCTGCGCACGGCATCAATCGCCTGGTCCGGGTGGTCACCGACAACGGCGCCAATTACCGCGCGAGGACCTTCGTGCGCACCGTGACCGCGCATGCTTCACGGCATCAACGGACTCGGCCCTACACGCCGCGGCACAACGGGAAAGTCGAGCGCTATCAGCGGATACTCGCCGAGGAATACCTCTACGCCCACGCCTTCTACTCCGAAGACGAGCGGCGCGAAGCAATCAGCGTCTGGGTCCACCACTACAACTATCATCGGCCGCACACCGCCTGTGCTGACCAGCCCCCGGCCACCCGCGTCCACGAACGTGTCGACAACGTCATGACCTCATACAGCTAGGGCG
>NZ_JBHZRO010000005.1:0-210897 GCF_043641765.1 Brachybacterium vulturis
TCTACAAGTCCCATTATCGCTGGTCACAGGGGCATTCGGCTGTCACGACCCGCCCAATCGGCCGGCGGATCCAGGCTCAGCTGGGCATGGTCTGCTCGGGGTGCAGGAGCGGGCACGGCTGCTGGGTGGGGACGCGCGCCACGGCGCGATCGACGGGGACTTCGAGGTGGAAGCATGGATGCCATGGTGACCAGCGCGGCGGGCGGGACCGCGAGCCCCGCGGTGCGGGTGCTCCTGGTGGACGACGAGGCCCTGATGCGCGCCGGTCTCCGCCTGATGATCGACGGCGCACACGGCATCGCAGTGGTCGGCGAGGCGGCCGACGGCGCCGCGGCGCTCGAGCAGGTCCGCTCCCTGACTCCCGATGTGGTGCTGATGGACATCCGCATGCCCCGCATGACCGGCCTCGAAGCCCTGCGGGCTCTGCAGCAGGAGGATGCCGCCCCGCGGGTGGTCATGCTGACGGCCTTCGACACCGACGACTTCCTGCTGGAGGCGCTGCGGGCCGGCGCCGTGTCCTTCCTGCTCAAGGACGCCCCACCCGAGGAGGTGGTCCGCGCAGTGCTCGATGCCGCCGCCGAGCGCCCGCGCTTCTCCCCCGAGGTGCTCTCGCGGCTCGTGCGCCTCGCCTCCGCCGACTCCCCCGGCGGCTCCGGCTCGGTCAGGGGTGCGGCCGACGGGCAGGCCGACGGGCGGGCCGACGGGGCGACGCCCGGGGTGTCACCCGCGCCCACAGGCATCACCGGACGCGAATGGGAGGTGGCCCACCTGGTGGCTCGCGGCCTCCCCAACCAGGAGATCGGCGAGACGCTGTTCATGTCGGTCGCGACGGTGAAGACCCACCTGGGCAGGCTCTATCACAAGCTGCGGGTCACCAATCGGGTGCAGCTGGCGATCCGGGTGCTCGAGCTGGGCGGCTGACTCGCACGCCTCGGCGCGTCGGTGGGAGCCCCGGGGGCGGCGGCGCGACGGGCGGGGCGATCGACCTGCAGCGCTCCGCCCGGCCGCGATCAGTCCTCGGGCAGTGCCGCGAAGTTCGCCTTCGCGTCGTTGTACCAGCCCAGGGACTGTTTGGGGTGCATCCACCGAGACCGCATCTCCTGACGCGCCGCGCGATGGGTCTCGTCGCCGGCCTTGACCGCCGCCCGGAGATGCTTGTCCTGAGCGTGGATGACCTCGTCGGCGGTCTCGCCGCGGTGGCCGAGGTCGCAGGGGCCGCCGAGCTGCTGGCAGGTCATGGTCTTCATGGTGTCGTCCTTCCGTGGTGCGGTTGCTGTCACTGCGTTGACGCACGCCGTGCCGGGAGTGTGACCGCGGCACGTGCTCTCGTCGCGCCGACGCTCTCAGCGCTGCCGAGGGCCGTCACGGCGCACCACCCGCTCCATCACCTCGGGGTCGGCGCGGAAGTCGATGCGCGTCACGCGCCCCTCTACCACGGTGAGATCGAACAGGACCTTCGCCGTGCCTCGGTGGAACCAGGCGGAGGCGGCACGACCATCGATGCCGACGGGCAGGGCGGCCTTCGCCGCGCCGTTGAAGAAGCTCGCCACCTCCTCGCGACCGTCGAGCGCGGCCGGGGTGCCGGCCTCGATGGCCTGCGCATCAGCACGGACCACGGCGTCGGGGGCGAGCAGCTCCAGCAGGCGCCTGAAGTCCCCCTCGCGGGCGGCGGTCATGAATGCATCGACCACCTCCCAGTCGGCGAGCGCGTCCTCGGGCCGCGACTGGGCGATCTTCGCTCGGGCGCGGGAGGCGAGCTTCCGGGCGGCCTCCGGGGTGGTGTCCAGGGCGGCGGCGATGGTGGTGAACTCGAAGCCGAAGCTGTCGTGCATCACGAAGGCTACGCGCTGGTTCGGGCTCAGCCGGTCCAGCACCAGCTGCAGGGCGATACCCACGGTGTCTGCCAGCTCCACATCCTCCGCCGGATCGGGGGCGGTCTCGGCCACCTCGATCTCGGCCTCCGGCACGGGGGTGCGGCGGCGCAGCCGATCCAGGCACAGACGCGTGGTGACGGTGGTCAGCCAGGCAGGGAGGCTCTCGATGTCCTGCTCGGCGGCATCCAGCCGCAGCCAGGCCTGCTGGATGATGTCCTGGGCCTCGACCGGATCGCCGAGCACCCGGGTGGCGAGCGCGATCAGACGCGGTCGTTCCTGCTGGAGCTGCTGGGCGCGCTGCTCTTTGCGCCGGCCTGCGCCTGCCGGGTCATGGGGTGGGTTCGTGGTCATGGGATCGTCCTTCCCGGTGCGCCGACGGCCCGGGCGACCGACGGCTCCTGCCCTGTCGACGCAGCCGACGATCAGAACGTGACGAGCGTGCGCTGGATCCCGCTCCCGGTCACGGGACCTCTGCCTCGATCACCCCCATCATGCTCCAGCACCCGTCCGGGCCTGGTGGTCGCGGCGGCCACGAGCACCCGCACCGAGCTCATGCCCGGGCTCTGGCTCGAGCGCAGAGGCGTTCCCGCGGGAACGCCTCTGCTCGCGCCGTGACCGGGCTGACGCACGAGACGGAGCACCCGTCGGAGCCGACGATCAGGCGAGGCTCAGCACGGCCGCGAGCCCCACCAGCAGCGTGGCCAGGAACAGGTACACCACCCAGCGCGGGATGCCGCCGGGCTTCGCCGTCACGTTGGTGATGTAGATGCCGGCGACAGAGGCGACCCCGAGAGCCGCCGCGAGCAGGATCAGGGCGACGCTGAGGGTGCTCATCGCTCGTCTCCCGAGACGTGCAGCGTGTGCGACATCCGTGGACCTCTTCCGCATGGGTGCCGCGGGCACCGGATGAATACATTGATGAGGACTCCGGCGCAGCGCATGCGGAGACCCTCAATCCGGTCTACGTGTGCCATGACCTGGATATTCCCTCGATAGTGCCGTCTCCACCCCAGTAGGGCCGACGTCACAGCGCCGACGAGGCGGTCTACCGCCCGGCCACCAGCTGAAAGGCGTCAGTCACCGAGGTGCTTGCGGATCGCGCGGATCACCCGGTTGACGATCGGGATGCCGATGAACAGGAAGATCCACCAGGGACCGAAACCACCGATGCCGCCGGAGCCGCCGAAGACCCGCACGGCGATGACCCCGAAGATCACGATCATGAGGAACGGAACCACCCCGCCGAGCAGTCGAGAGAGGGTCGAACGGCCGCTGCCGGAACTCTCACTGCCCTGACCGGTGAAGGCCGACGACCACGGCGAGTCCTCGTCCCCACCCGACGGGAGCGGCCTGTCCCCGGCGCGGTCACCGAAGCGGGGCGCCATCTGCCCCGCGGCGTGCGGATCTCTGCGTCCTCCGAAGTCCGAGTCGCTGTCACCGACGTCCGAGCCGGACCGCTGGTCATCGGACCCGAAGTCGGAGGACCAGCTGCCGGAGCCCGGCGAGTCCGCACCGCCGCCGTCCTCGCCGCCCAGCCAGGACGGGTCCCCACCCGGCCCGTGGTCATCGTTCCCCCCTCGATTCCTCATGTGGTCATGGTAGGCGCACCCACGCGAGAGCTCGGCTCGCCCCGCCGGCCCGATCGGCCACCCCCCTTCCACACCGTCCGGCACGGGCGTAACGTGGAATGCACAGCGTCGAGCGGAGGCTCCGCTTCGCCGCCGTGCACGCCGGTGCGATCATCGCGCCGGCAGCCCCATCGAAGCTCCTGCACGGAGCACACGATCGGAGGAACAGCGATGACCATCGACGGACCTGTGGACCCACCCCTGACCCGAGCGAGCGAGGATCCCGCGCGCGCTCCCGTGCGGTGGGCCGCGATCGTGTGCGGGATCTTCTTCCTCGTCATCGGCTTCGCCGGGTTCGTCCCGGGCGTGACGATGAACTTCAACGGGATAGAGATGGCCCATCGCTCCGAGGCGATGCTGCTGGGCATCTTCCAGGTGTCCGTGCTGCACAACGTCATCCACCTGCTCCTCGGCCTGGCCGGTCTCGCACTGTCGAGGTTCTCGCACTCGGCGCGGCGGTACCTGCTGATCGGCGGCGGGATCTCCGCGGTGCTGTGGATCTTCGGTCTGCTGGTCACCCCGGGCTCGACGACCAACTTCCTGCCGCTGAACACCGCCGATGACTGGGCGTACTTCGCCGTGGCGATCACCATGATCGGACTGTCGTTCCTCCCTCGCGATACCTGACCCGCCCCAGCAGGGGCCGATCGGCGTCGCCGCACGTCGGTCGTTGACCGGTGGCATGCTCCGGCCGCAGCCCGGTGCCATCGGTTCGCTCACCATCGCGTGCGCGGTGCCGATCGGCGCGATATGATGTTTTCATCATGCCACTATCTCGGAGTCAGCGTCCCCTCTACGAGGTCAAGGCCAACCTCTTCAAGGGCCTCGCCCACCCCTACCGGATCCGGATCCTCGAACTGCTCGCCGATGCCGAGGAGGTCTCCGTCGCCTCCCTCCAGGCCGAGACGGAGCTGGAGGCCTCCCACCTCTCCCAGCACCTGTCCGTGCTGCGCCGCCACCACCTGGTGGCCTCCGAGCGCCGGGCGAGCCACGTCTACTACCGCCTGGCCGATCCGCGCATCCGCGAGCTGCTGGCCGTCGCCCGCGCCCTGCTGCTGACCATGCTCGACGAGGACCGCGACCGCCTGGACACCGCACGGAACCTCCCCCAGATCGCCGGGGGGAGCCGGTGACCGCACCCCGCACCTCGGGCACTCCCCCGTCGACCGCCCCCTCGATGACTCAGCGCCTGCGTTCGGCCATGGCGCGCTCCCGCGACCTGTGGCCCGCCCGCGAGGACTACCGCCTGCTGCCGAAGACGTGGCGGAAGGATCTCGTGGCCGGCGTGACCGTGGGCATCGTCGCGCTGCCGCTCGCGCTCGGCTTCGGCGTCAGCTCAGGACTGACCGCGGAGCAGGGGCTGGTCACGGCGATCGTCGCCGGCCTCCTCGCCGCAGTGTTCGGCGGCTCGAACGTGCAAGTCTCGGGGCCGACGGGCGCCATGGTGGTGGTGCTGGTACCGATCGTCGCCAACTACGGCGCGGCGGCGATCGCCGCCGTGACCCTGCTGGCCGGGCTGATGGTGATGGCCACCGGCCTGCTGCGGCTGGGGAAGGTGGTCTCGATCATCCCCTGGCCGGTGATCGAGGGGTTCACCCTCGGCATCGCCTGCATCATCTTCATGCAGCAGGTCCCGCTGATCACCTCCGCGGATCCGGCCGCGCCGGGTGAGCTGAGCTCGAATGCGCTCATCGCCGCCGTGCAGTCGCTGGCCGTGGCCGATCTCGCGCACCTTGGCTGGGCCCTGGGTGCGGTCGCGATCGTGGCCGCCTCGATGCTGATCGCCCCGCGGATCCACCCCTCGATCCCCGGCTCCCTGATCGGGATCGCCCTGGTCGCGGTGCTCGCCGCGCTGGTGCCGACGCCCCTGGCCACGATCGGGGCGATCCCCGCCTCGCTCCCCGCCCCCTCGGTGCCCACGATCGACCCGGCGCTGCTGGGGGTGCTGCTGCCGGCCGCGGCGACCGTGGCCGCGCTGGCCGCGATCGAGTCGCTGCTCTCGGCGCGGGTGGCCGGTTCCATGTCCGACACCGGCGCCTTCGACCCGGACCGGGAGCTGGTGGGCCAGGGCATCGCCTCCGTCGGCGCCGCCCTGTTCGGGGGCATGCCCGCCACCGGTGCGATCGCCCGCACCTCCGTCTCACTGCGGGCCGGAGCCCGCACCCGAGCCGCCTCGATCGTCCACGCCCTGGTGCTGCTGGCGGTGGTCTACGTCGCGGCCGGGCCGGTGGGGATGATCCCGCTGGCGGCGCTCGCGGGCGTGCTGTTCATGACCGCGATCCGGATGGTGCGCCTGGCCACCGTGCGCTCGATCGTGACCTCGACCCGCTCCGACGCCTGGATCTTCACCATCACCGCCCTGGTGACGGTCTCCTTCGACCTGATCATCGCCGTGCTGATCGGGGTGGCCTTGGCGGCGATCGTCGCCCTGCGCGGCGCGGCCCGCACCACCGGGGTGAGCTTGGAGCCGATCCGCGCCGAGCAACCCAGCCCGCTGGACGAGTCGATCACGGCGATCCGCTTCCAGGGACCGCTGTTCTTCGTCTCCGCCGAGCGGGTGCTCGAGACGGTGATGGGGGTGGGCTCGGTGAGTGTGGTGATCCTCCGGCTGGCCCGGCTGGAGCGGGTCGACGCCACCGGCGCCCAGGTGCTCGCCCAGATCGTGCGCGCTCTCGAGCGGCGCGGCATCACCGTGCTGATCAAGGGGGTGCAGGACAGTCACAGCTCGCTGTTCCGCCAGGTGGGGGTGCTGGCCGCGCTGCGTCACCACAAGCACCTGTTCGTGGACTTCGACAGCGCCCTCGAGCATGCCCGCTCGCACGTGGAGCGGGAGCGTGGAAGGGGGCCGATCGATCCTCGAGTTCGCCCGGGCGAAGGCCGGAGCCTGCCGGGGCGGTGACGACGATCGATCACTCTGGCCTCGAGGCCGACAAGTGCGCACTGCAGACCGATGGGGTCGACTCGCACCGGTCTCCAGCGCGCATCTGCCCTCCGTGCGGGAGCAGCGGCGGGCGTTGAGCCGCTGAGCACCCTCTTGCCGGGCGCGGTGATCAGGGCCAGGCTGGGAGGGTGAGCACCCCGGCCGCGCCGCCCGCCACGCTCGAGTTCGTCAGCGTGGCGCACGGTGCGGTGCCCGGCGTGTGCAGCGGGTCGACGTATCGGGCTCGCGGCCTGGAGCCGGGAGTGCATCGCGGTCTCCCGAGCACCACCCTCACCATGATCTTCAGCCTGGACGGCCCAGTGGTGGGCGCACAGGACGTCGCCGCCGGCACAGCGCCCCTGTCACTCCGTGCAGACCTCGTCCTGGCCGGCGTGCACACCGCGCCGGTGCTGATCGAGCAGCCCGCGCATCAGGAGGGCCTCCAGCTGCAGCTCGATCCGCTCGCCGCCAGGGCGTTGTTCGGAGTGCGCGCCGCTGATCTCGTCGGCGGGTTCGACGGCACCGAGGTGCTGGGCCGCGCCGGGCAGGACCTGTGGGAACAGGTCGGGGAGGCCGCTGCGGGGCCGGAGCGCCTGACGCGTATCTCCCGTGACTTCCGCGCCCGGTGCGCCGCCGCGCCGGCCGGTGCCGAGCAGATCCGCCCGGAGCTCGCCGAGGCGTGGCATCTGGTGCTCGCCTCCCGCGGCCGGATCACCGTGGAGGCCCTCGCTCACCAGGTGCTGCTCTCCCCACGACAGCTCCGCGCCGAGTTCACCCACGAGTTCGGGATCGGCCCCAAGAGCGCAGCCCGCCTCGCCCGCTTCGAGGCAGCTCTGGAGAAGATCGCCGGTACCGTCCACGCCGGACGCACCCCGGATCTGGCGGGCATCGCCGCCACGACCGGTTACGCGGACCACGCCCACCTGACCCGGGAATTCGGTCGGTTCGCGGGCACCGCCCCCAGCGAGTGGATTCGGGAAGAGCGCCGAAACCTTCAAGCGGGTGGCCACGGCACGGCGGAGGATTGAGCCATGGACACCACGAGCAGCCCCGGCACCACGCCCCACCCCGCGCCCCGCATCGGCGTTTTCCCCGCCTTCCAGGCCCACGACGCTCGCGCCGAGATCCGCTTCCTGTGCGACGTGCTCGGATTCGTCGAGACCCTGGTGGTCCCCGGCGAGGGCGAGACCGTCGCGCACGCCCAGCTGGACTGGCCCGGCGGCGGCGCGGTCATGCTCGGCACCCACAAGCCCGCCGGGGAGTACCAGCGCGAGCCCGGCACGCTCGGCGCCTACCTGGTCATCGACGACGCCGGCCTCGACGCCCTGGTCGAGCGGGCGCGGCGCTCCGGGGCCCGGATCGTGCAGCCGCTGCGCGCGCCGGCGCACGGGGGTCGTGACGTCACGATCGCCTCCCCGGAGGGGAACCTGTGGAGCATCGGCACCTATCCGGGCGAGCCTGCCGCCACCACGTCCTGACCGACTCTCCCGAGCGGTGTGCCCGAACCCATAAGTCTGGCTTGCCACCTGCGCCTACCATGGAGGCATGGATCCTCGTCGCCTGCTCATCTTCCGCACCGTGGTGCGCAACGGCTCGATCGGCGCCGGCGCCCGTGAGCTGGGCTGGACCCAGCCTGCGGTCTCCCAGCACCTCGCGGCGCTCGAGAAGGAGGTGGGCACGCAGCTGCTGCTGCGCTCCTCCGCCGGGATCACCCCCACCGAGGCGGGCGGTCGCCTGGCCGCGCATGCCGAGGCGATCGCGGCTCAGCTGCACGCCGCGGAGGAGGAGCTCGCGGACATCACCGCTCTGCGCCGCGGCACGGTGAAGTTCGGAACCTTCCCGTCGGCCGCGGCGATGCTGCTGCCGCCGGTGCTGAACCGACTCTCGGAGACGGCGCCGGAGCTGGACGTCACCTTCTCCGAGCTCGAGCCGCCGGATGCGGTCATTGCGCTGCGCGAGGGCGAGCTCGATCTCGCCCTGGTGTTCCGCTACCCCCACTCCGACATCGGGGACGAGGGCACTCTGGAGTGGACGCCGCTGATGGAGGACCGCGTGATGGCGGTGCTGCCGCGCGACCATCCGCGGGCCGCGGATCCCGATCTCACCCTCGGCGACCTCGCGAAGGACCCCTGGATCGCCGGCTGCGAGCGCTGCCGCGCGAACCTGATCTCCAGCGCGCGCCGGGCCGGCTTCTCCCCGCAGGTGCGCCACTCGACCGACGACACGATCGTGGTCCAGCAGCTGGTCCTGCACGGTGGTGGGGTGGCACTGATGCCGGAGACCGCCCTGGAGGCGGCGCCGTCGGCCGATGTGGTGGTGCGGGCGATCCCCGATCTGGACAACCGGATGATCGGCCTGCTGAACCGGCGCGGCGCGCTGGCCATCCCGGCGGTGGGCGCGCTGCGCGATGCGCTGGTGGCCGAGACCACCGAGCGCCTGGCCACGGCGGTGATGATCTGAGCACCGACGAGCCGAGCACGGGCGGCCACAGCTCGCGACCCGTACGGGTCCCGGCGCGGGCCTGGTTACGGCCCGCCCTGCTGCTGGTGGGCGGGCTGCTGCTGGCCGGGGTGCTGATCCTGGCCGAGCAGTGGATCGGCGCCGTGGCGGTCGCCCTGTTCTCGGTGTTCATGGCGTACTGGACCAGTCCGCTGCGCGCCGGCGAGCACACGCCCCTGGCCGCCGCCCTGGAACGGCGCGAGATGGGCACCGCGATCGTGCTGTGGGCGCCGGGCGATCCGCGCTCCTCTCGGCTCCAGGTCGCGTTCCGCTCGCCACGCGAGGACGTGGTGTGGGTGAACGTGCACCGCGACGCGCAGGCGCAGCAGCTGTTGGCCGAGCACGGCGGGGCGGAGGCGCTGCCGCTGGTGCTGGTCGGCGAGGCGGCCCGGCCCCGCGCCACGGCGGGCGAGCTGATGGAGCTGCAGGAGGCCGAGCGGCGCGAGGCCTGAGCCCGGGGTGCCCGCTCAGGCGCCCGGCAGCTCCCCGATCGCCACGCTCCACTCGCGCGCGTCGCGGTCGACGATGATGCGCTCGCGCTTGAAGGGGTCGCCGTCGAGCTTCGCGAGCGCGTCCTCTGCGGAGTCCGCGACGACGATCAGCAGTGCGCCCGGTTCGCCGTCCAGCGCGCCGGCGAGCAGCAGGGTCCCCTCCCGGCGCAGCTCGGAGAGGTGCTCGCGATGCTCGGGCCGGAAGGTGGCGACGCGCTGCGCATCGTCGGTGTAGGTGTACTGGACGGCGAAGATGGCCACGGTCTCTCCCGGAGATGGTCGGAGGCCGACGAGGTGGTGTCGGCCGGTGCTGACCGGTCCATCGTGCCGCATGCAGGGCGCCTCCCGTCGGGCATTCCGGGGAAGGGCGCGGCGGCATACGCACCGAAGGATGGCCCGGACGACAACCGCAGCACTCTTCCGTAATTCCGTATTTACGGATATATTTGCGCCATGGATCCGGACACCGCCTCCTCCCCACAGGATCCCCATGCCCGGCTGGAGGCGCTCGAGGCACGGGTGGCAGCACTGGAGTCCGCCGACACCGCGGCGGAGCAGACCGCACGCTCGGCCCCGCCGCGCCCGCCTGCCGCGGCGAGCGCGGCCGCGACCGCTCCCGAGCAGTCCTCCCCGGAGCCCGTCGAGGATCCGTTCTGGGCGCTGACCTCGCTGAAGGAGCACTGCCCCGCCCCCGGCGCGGTGGTCTTCGCCGGGGCCGTGGACGTGGGTGCCGGGCATCTCGAGTACCAGTGGGGCCGACCCACCGAGCACCTGCTGGCGTCGGACTGGGCCGAGCATGCGGAGACGGTCGCGGCGCTCGGCCACCCCCTGCGCCTGGCGCTGCTGCGCCGCCTGCTGGACGGCGAGCACACCGTCGCCCAGCTCGTGGACGCACTGGAGCTGGCCTCGACGGGCGTCGCCTACCACCACCTCTCCGCACTGCAGGGCGGAGGCTGGGTGACCACGCCGCGCCGCGGCAGCTGGGCACTGGCCACGCCGCGCGTGGTGCCCCTGCTCGCCATCATCACCGCCCTGGAGAAGGGGTGACCATGCCCCCTGAACGACCCGCTGAGGGCACTGGCACCTCGTCCCCCTCTGACATGCCCGAGAACTCCGCTGCGAGCGGCGCACCGGGCTCACGACCGACCAGTCGGCGCACTGTCCTGACCGTCGGCATCCCCGCCGTCGTCGGGATCCTCGGACTGTCCGCGCTGACCAATCCCCGCCCCGCGAGTCTCGGAGACCCCAGGGGAGAACAGCAGCTGACCGAAGCTCTCGCCCCACATCTGGCCGGGCACCGTCGAGTGGCCATCGCCCACCTCGACGGCACTGGCGAGGCGCGCTTCGCCGGCTTCGGGGCCGGGCCGACCGACGAGTTCGAGATCGGCTCGGTCTCCAAGACCTTCACCGGCGCCCTGCTGGCCGAAGCCGTCGACCGCGACGAGGTCACGACGTCCACCACCGTCGTCGAGGTGCTCGGCGAGGAGGCGCAGGAAAGCGAGATCGCCGACGTCACCTTCGCCGAGCTCGCCACCCACACCTCGGGACTGCCGCGCCTCGCCCCCGCAACCTTCGCCGGCTCGATCCTGGCGAACTTCCTGCGGAAGGACCCGTATGCGGGACGCGACGCAGACCAGGTGTTCGCCGACGCGCTCGGCAGCAGCCCCTCCGGGCGGGGAAGCTACGCGTACTCGAACCTCGGCGTCGCACTGCAGGGCCAGCTGCTCGCCCGGGCGGCCGGGACCGACTATGCGTCGCTGCTGACCCAGCGGATCCTCGAACCGCTGGGACTGGGTGGGACCTACGCCCCGATCACCGCCGAGCACCTGCGGGGAACGGCCACTCGCGGCCATGGCGGGAGCGGCCTGCCGCAGGCCCCGTGGACCATGAACGGCAGCGCCCCGGCGGGCGGCATCCGCTCCACCGCAGCGGATCTCGCCACCTACCTGACCGGGACCCTCGACGGCTCGGCCCCGGGCGCGGCCGCCGCCTCCGAGATCCTGGTCGAATCCAGCGCGACCCGGCGCCACGGCATGAACTGGTTCCACGAGGACTTCGGCGACGGCACCTGGCACGTCCACCACAACGGGATGACCGGCGGCTTCGCCGCCTTCGTGGGCTTCACGCCGGCGACCGGCAGGGGGATCGTGATCCTCACCGACACCGCCCGCAGCGTGGATGCGCTCGCGGTGGACGTCCTCACCGGGGAGGTGGTCCTGTGACGAACCTGCTGGGTCTGCTGCCGCTGTTGTCCGCGCTGGTGCTGTCCATCGTGCTGCTGACGTCCGTGGTGGCCCTCTTCCGGCGTCATCAGCATCCGTGGCGGATCTTCCAGCGCGCCATCGGTGGCGCGAGCATCCTCGCGATCCTCGGGGTGATCGGGATCGTCCCGGCTGCGCTGTGGTGGCTGCCGTGGCTGCTCACCCTCGCGCTCACCGCGGGCGTCGTGGTCGCGTGTCGGCGCCTGCTGGTGCGGACTCCTCCCACCGAGCCGACCAGGCGGGAGGCCGCGCACCTCACCTCCCCCGGCCTGCTGAACCTCGGGATCGAGGTGGCCCTCTACCTCGCGCTGCTGGTGATCGCGCTGGTCGCGGGCTGAGCCCGCGGATCCTCGGTGCCGGCGGTGCGTCGCGGCGGCTCTCCGCTCAGCCGCGCAGCGGCAGCCAGTCCAGCACGTCCTGGATGCCCTGGTCCCAGAAGTCCCAGGTGTGCGGTCCCAGAAGTCCCAGGTGTGCGCGCCCGGGCGCAGCCGGGAGGTGAGCTCCACGCCGTGCTGCCAAGCGGCGTCGAGGAACCCTCGGTTCATGCCCAGCAGCTGGTCCTCGGTGCCGCAGTCCAGGAACAGGGCCGGCAGCGCTGCGGGATCGGCAGCGGCCAGCAGGCCGCACAGGTCGTCCTCGGTACCGGTGAGATCGCGTCCCGCCCAGATCCGCTCGGCGAGATGGCCGGTGTTCAGCTCCAGGCTCAGCGACGAGGGATCCAGCGCCCCGGAGAGGCTCGCGGCGGCGGCGAAGCGCTCCGGATGGTGCAGCGCCAGCTTGAACGCCCCGAAGCCGCCCATCGACAGGCCCGCGACGAAGGTGTCCTCCCGGGCGGTGGAGACGCGGAAGGTGCGGGCGATCAGCTGCGGCAGCTCCTCGGCGACGAAGGTCCAGTACGCCTCCCCCACCGCCTCGTCGGCGTAGAAGGAGCGGCGCACCTCGGGCATCACCACCGCGATGCCCTTCTCGGTCGCGTACCGTTCGATCGAGGTGCGCCGTTCCCAGATGGTGCAGTCATCGCTGAGCCCGTGCAGCAGGTAGAGCACGGGCACCCCACGGTCCTCGCGCTCGGGATCGGCCCCGCGGGCGGTCCCGTCCATCCCGATGCCGGCCGCGGCCTGCGGCATCAGCACCACCATCGAGGTGCCCATGCCGAGGGATTCGGCGAAGAAGTCGGTGCGCAGGCGGATCATCGGTCATCGCTCCTGGGTCGGTCGGCGTCGGCGTGCGGGAGGTGCCGTGCCCATTGAACACTCCCCCGCCTACGATGACCGCATGAGCATCTCCGCCCCCACACCGTCCTGGATCCGCGACGCGATCTGCTGGCAGGTCTATCCGCTGGGCTTCTGCGGCGCGCCGCGCGTCCGTGAGGACCTCGGCGGCGAGGGCTACGGCGGGGCCGACGGGGAGAACGTCGTCCATCGCCTGCCGCGGTTGCAGGGCTGGCTCGACCACCTGGTGTCCCTCGGCGCGAACGTGCTGCTGCTGAACCCGGTCTTCGACTCCGTGTCCCACGGCTACGACACCCTCGAGCACCGTCGGCTGGACCCGCGCCTCGGCGACGACGACGATTTCGATGCGCTCGTCGAGGCCTGCCACGCACGCGGGATCCGGGTGGTGCTCGACGGGGTGTTCAACCACGTCTCGGATCGCCACCCGGTGGCGCGCCGCGCCCTCGCCGCCGGTCCCGGCACGGCCGACGGGGACCGGATCCGTTGGTCCGGCAGCAGCCCCTACGGCTTCGAGGGCAACGCCGACCTCCTCGAGATCGACCTGGCCGACGCCGTCATCCAGGACCGCGTCGTGGAGATCATGACCCGCTGGCTGGAGCGCGGGGCCGACGGCTGGCGGCTGGATGCGATGTATGCCGCCGGCGCTGAGGCCTGGGCCCCGATCCTCGAGCGCGTGCGGGCCGCGCATCCCGAGGCCTGGATCCTCGGCGAGGTCATCCACGGCGACTACCCGGGCTTCGCGGACGCCTCGGGCGCGCACTCGATCACTCAGTACGAGCTGTGGAAGGCGATCTGGTCGGGCCTGACCGAGCACAACCTCTTCGAGCTCGCCCACGCCCTGGGCCGCCACCAGGACTTCCTCGACGCCGCGGGGGGCGCGCACCCGCAGACCTTCGTGGGCAACCACGACACCACGCGCATCGCCTCCCAGCTCGCCGACGGCCGCGACCTCGCCGCCGCCATCGCCCTGCTCGCCCTGCTGCCCGGCATCCCCACGATCTACGCCGGGGACGAGTTCGGCGCCACCGGGGTCAAGGAGGAGCGGGCCCGCGGCGATGACGCGATCCGCCCCTGGTTCCCCGGCAGCCCGGGCGAAGTGATCGACGCCGCCGCCTCCGCCGACAGCGGCCCGGGCGGCCCCGACCACCTCACCCTGCTCAAGCCCGAGTCCGCCGAGCGGATCCTCGAGGTGCACCGCCGTATGTTCTCGCTGCGCCGCCGGGAGCCATGGCTCGCGACCGCAACGGTGCGCGTTGACGAGGACTCACTGGAGAACACCTGGGCCCATATCGTGCTCACCCCGCGCAATGGGGGCAGCGGAGCTGACGGAGCCGCAGGGACCGACGAAGGCGCCGGGGCCGGTGACGGTGCCGCGCCCGCGCCGCTCACCCTGGTGCTGAACCTCGGCGACGAGGCCCGACCCGCCCCCGGCGAGGTGCTAGAGACGGTCAGCGGCGCCGGCATGCTCGACGGCGTCGGCCCCGCCGGCCCGGGCGAGGTGCCCGCGCACGGCATCGCCGTGGTGCGGTGAGCAGCCTCTGCGCGCACCACGCACGCACGTCCCCGCACCGCCGTGCCACACATGACCTCATCCGCGAGGGAGGCGTCTCGCTCGGCGAGCACAGGACCCGATCATCCGGGACGACGCAGCACTCCAGCGACCACCCATCGACCCGACGTAGGCTCGGAGCATGAGCACTGCGATCAAGCCCGCTGAATCCGTGAACACCGCCCCCGTCGTCGCCCTCGGGCTGGTCGGCGGCTGGCTGACCGCCCGCGAGACCGGCATCCGCCCCCTCGGCGGTGTGGTGCTCGCGGCCGCCGGGCTGTACGCGGGCCGCACCTGGCTGGCCCGCCGTGGCCCGGCCACCACCGCCGTGCTCGGCGCGACCTACGTGGTCGGCTTCGGCCTCTCCCACCCCCTGGCGAAGAAGCTCGGCGCGTGGCCCGCGGTGGTCACGGTGGCCGCCGTGGCCGCCGGCGCTGCCGCCGTGCTCTCCGACGCCGCCTACGGCGAGTGGATCCCGGGTGAGCCCGAAGACTGAGCCCGTGAACGATGACGTGGTGTCGGCGGCTGCGACCGCGGTGGAGCTGCCCGGACGCTGAGGGTGCCCACCCCATGCCAGGTGCCGCTACGACGCACCCATAACGGCACCTGGCATGGGGTGGAGCCACAGAGGGGCCGCTGGCAGAAGGGCCGCTGCAGGGCGCGGTGCGGCGGGCCGGAGCTGAGTGCGCGACGGCACGATGGCCGCCGCGGCAGCGACAATGCTGCGGGGCGCAGGGCGCAGGGCGCAGGTTGCGGGGCGCAGGTTGCGGGGCGCAGGCCGCAGCGCCGCGGGGCGCGAAACGCGGGAATGCGCTTATCCGCTATCGGTGCGCGAGATAGTTGACTACGCTAAGCCATCGACCCCGACCGTCGGGGCCTCCCGCACCCACCGAGGTTCTCTCTCCCCATGCTCGGCACCATGCGCCGCCTCTGGACGACTGTTCGCCCCATCCGTTTCCGCCTCTACCTGGGCCTGCTCAGCGCCATGATCGCGTCGATCGTGGCCCTGATGATCCCGCAGGTCCTCGAGTTCATCGTCAACCGCCTGGGCACCGACGCGACCGCCGCCACCATCTGGACCGGTGGGGCGATCGTGCTGGGCCTCGGCATCGTCGAGGCCTCGCTGATCTGGCTGCGCCGCACCTTCGCGGTCGCGCCCTCGACCACCGTCGAGAAGCAGATCCGCGTGAGCTTCTACAGGAAGGTCCAGCACCTGCCGGTCACCTTCCATGACGGCTGGGGCTCCGGCCAGCTGCTCTCGCGCATGATGAGCGACATCAGCCAGATCCGCCGCTGGATCGCCTTCGGCATGATCATGGCCGTCACCAACGTGGTCACCATCTCCGTGGGCATGGCCCTGCTGATCCGCTCCTCGGCGACCCTGGCGCTGATCTTCTTCCTCGCCGCGGTGCCGGTGGTCTTCATCGCCTACCGCTTCCACCGCGGCTACTCGGTGCTCTCGCGCCAGTCCCAGGATCAGAACGGCGACCTGGCCACCACGATCGAGCAGTCGGTGCAGGGCATCCGCGTGCTGAAGGCCTTCGGCCGCGGCCCGTCGGCGCTGGAGGGCTTCACCGAGCAGGCCGAGGAGCTGCGCCGCACCGAGGTGCGCAAGGCCACCGCAATCGCCCGCTTCGACATGTTCATGTTCATGCTCCCCGAGCTCGCGCTCGGGATCGCGCTGCTGGTGGGACTGCACCTGACCGCTGCGGGAGACATCTCCACCGGCCAGCTCGCCTCCTACTTCGCGACCGCCACCCTGGTGGTGGGGCCGGTGCGGATGCTCGGCATGCTGCTGGGGCAGGCCGTGAACGCGACCACCGCCCTGGACCGTCACTTCGAGGTGATGGACTTCGGGAACACCATCGCCACACCCGAATCGCCGGCGCCCGCCGACCCCTCGGCCGCGACCGGTGCGGTGCGCCTGGAAGATGTGCACTTCCGCTACGAGGACGCACCCGCTCACGTCCCGGACGTGATCGACGGGGCGAGCCTCGAGATCCGCCCCGGCGAGACCATGGCGCTGGTGGGGGTGACCGGCAGCGGCAAGTCCACTCTGCTGCAGCTGGTGCCGCGGCTGTACGACGTCGCCTCCGGCACCATCACCATCGACGGGGTCGACATCCGCGACATGGACCTCACCGATCTGCGCACCCTCACCGCGGTCGCCTTCGAGGACGCCACCCTGTTCTCCGACTCGGTGCGGGAGAACGTGCTGCTGGGCGCCGACCGCACGCTGTCCGCAGAGCAGGCCGAGGAGCTGCTGCACCTCGCGCTGCGCACCGCGGACGCCACCTTCGCCCTCGAGCTGCCCGACGGGGTCGACACCCGCATCGGCGAGGAGGGCATGAGCCTCTCCGGCGGGCAGCGCCAGCGCCTGGCCCTGGCCCGCTCGATCGCCGCCAAGCCCGCCGTGCTGCTGCTGGACGATCCGCTCTCGGCCCTGGACACCAAGACGGAGGAGACCGTCACCGGGCGGCTGCGGGAGGTGCTCGCGGGCACCACCACCCTGATCGTCGCCCACCGCAGCTCGACCGTGGCGCTGGCGGACCGGGTCGCGCTGCTGGACGGCGGGCGGGTGGTCGACGTCGGCACCCACACCGAGCTGATGGCGAGCTCCGCCCGCTACCGCTGGGTGATCGCCCACCAGGAGGAGGAGCGGCGCCGCGACCAGAACATCGAGACCCTCACCGGCGAGCTCGAGCTCCGCGCGATCCAGGAGGAGGGCCGATGAGCACCCCCACGGTGAAGCACCCGCAGCCGGGCCAGAACGATCCCGAGCACCAGACCTACTCCGACGCCGAGAACACGCTCTCCCGCCAGCGCTCCTTCGCGCTGCTGGGTGAGCTGATCTCCCCGGTCAAGGGACAGTTCGTGCTGATGGCGATCATGGTCGTCATCGCGCAGCTGGCCGTCGTGGCCGGCCCCGCGATCATCGCCTGGGGCATCGACCACGGCCTGCCCTCCCTGATGGCCGGGGACTCCGGCCCCGCGTTCCAGGCCGCAGCACTGGCAGTCGCCGCCGCGATCGTCGGCGGCGTGCTGACCTACGGGTACGTGCGCCAGTCGGTGGTGGTCGGCCAGAAGATGCTGCTGGCGCTGCGGCGCAAGGTCTTCCGCTTCACCCAGCAGCAGGACCTCGAGTTCCACGAGTCCTACACCTCCGGCCGGATCGTCTCCCGCCAGACCTCCGACATGGAGGCGCTGCGAGAGCTGCTCGACTCGGGCGTGAACGTCATGGTGGGCGCCTCGCTGTCGATGGTGTTCACGATCGTGCTGATCGTGACCATGGATCCGGTCACCGGCCTGGTGATGCTGGCGATGCTGGTCCCCTGCGTGGTGCTGACGATCTGGTTCCAGAAGCGCTCCCGCATCGAGTACCGCGCGATCCGCACCCATTCGGCGCGGCTGATCGTCCACTTCGTCGAGGCGATGGCCGGGATCCGTGCGGTCAAGGCCTTCCGCAAGGAGGACCGCAACCAGGCCGAGTTCGATCAGCTCGCCCAGGACTACCGCGACGCCTCGATGCGCTCGATCAACGTCTTCGGCATCTATCAGCCGGCGCTGCGTGTGCTCGCCAACATCACCATCGCCGCAGTGCTGGTGGTGGGCGGTTTCCGGGTGCTGGGCGGCGATCTGCAGGTGGGTGTGCTGGTGGCACTGGTGCTGTACTCGCGGCGCTTCTTCCAGCCGGTCGACGAGATCGCGAACTTCTACAACGCCTTCCAGTCCGCCGTCTCGGCGCTGGAGAAGATCGCGAGCCTCCTGGCCGTGCAGCCGCATGTGCAGGAGCCGGTGAGCCCGATCTCGCTGCCCACCTCGAACGGCCAGGTGGACTTCGAGCAGGTCGCCTTCCGCTACACCGAGGACGGTCCGCTGGTGCTGCAGCCGATGGATCTGCACATCCCCGCCGGTCAGACGATCGCCCTGGTGGGCCAGACCGGGGCCGGGAAGTCCACGGTCGCCAAGCTCATCGCCCGCTTCTACGACACCACCGAGGGTCGGGTGACGCTGGACGGCGTGGACCTGCGGGACATCTCGATGCAGGACCTGAGTCGCAACATCGTCATGGTCACCCAGGAGGCGTACCTGTTCTCCGGCACCGTCGCGGACAACATCGCCCTCGGCAAGCCCGGCGCGAGCCGTGAGGAGATCGAAGCCGCCGCCGGTGCCATCGGGGCCGACGAGTTCATCGAGAAGCTCCCCTTTGGCTACGACACCGATGTGAGCAAGCGCGGCGGGAGGGTCAGCGCCGGGCAGCGGCAGCTGATCTCCTTCGCCCGCGCCTTCCTCGCCGATCCGCGGGTGCTGATCCTCGACGAGGCCACCAGCTCGCTGGACATCCCCTCCGAGCGGATGGTGCAGGAGGGGCTCACGAAGCTGCTCGGCCACCGCACCTCGCTGATCATCGCCCACCGCCTGACCACCGTGATGATCGCGGACCGGGTGCTGGTGGTGCACGGCGGCGAGGTCGTCGAGGACGGCTCCCCCACCGAGCTCGTCGCTCAGGGAGGCCGCTTCGCCGCGCTGTACCAGGCGTGGCAGGACTCGATGTGAGCAGGCGGTGACCCTCTCCACGCCGGACCCGGCGCCCCGCATGCGGGCGGCCTTCCTGCGTGCACTGGGAGGGCCGGAGCAGATCGAGGTGGGCGAGCTCCCCCTCCCCCGTCCAGGGGCCGGTCAGGTGCTGCTGGCCGTCCGGGCCAGCAGCCTCGATCCGGTCGACGCCCTGGTCCGCAGCGGCGCCTTCCCCACCGGGACCCCCTTCCCCTTCGTTCTCGGCCGTGACGCGGTGGGCACCGTGGTCGATGCCGGCGCCGGGGCGGAGGATCTGCTGGGCCGACGGATGGCCACCTCGTCCCTCGGCCATGACGGGCGCCAGGGCGCGTGGGCGGGCTTCACTCTCGTGGAGAGGGAGCGCGCCTATCCCGTGCCGGAGGATGTCGAGGAGGAGACGCTCGTCGCCGCCCTCCACCCGGCCTCGACCGCGCATCTGGCCCTGCACCGCCACGGTCGGCTCGCCCCCGGCCAGACCGTGCTGGTCGGCGGGGGCGGCGGGAACGTGGGCGGCGCCCTGGTCGCGGAGGCCGTCCGCGCCGGGGCGCAGGTGGTGGCGACCGCACGGGAGCGCGATGCCGCTGGGGTGCGTGCCCTCGGCGCGGACCGGTCATCCGTCGGCGCTTGCCCCGGCGCCGGCACGGTCACCACCGTGGACCACACCGCCGCCGACGCCCCCGAGCAGCTGCGGACGCTGCTGGCGGACCGGACGGATCTCGTCGTCGACACCTCGGGCAGGCTCGACCCGGAGCTCGTCGCGGATCTCATGGCCGTGCGCGGCCGCATCGTGGTCATCACCGCACCACCGAGCCCGCCCCGTATCCCGCTGGCCCGGCTCTACACCCGGGACGTGTCCCTGCACGGCTTCGTCATCTCGCGCGCCACCGTCGACGAGCTCGCCGACGCGGCCCGGGGGACGGTGCGCCTGCTGCAGGAGACGCCGTGGCGGCCGCGCCTCGCCGAGAACAGGGACCTGGATGCGGCGCGCTCCCTGCACGAGAGGCTCGATGCGGGCGGCATCGAGGGCCGGGTCGTGATGCGGATCCGCGCGTGAGCGCGTGCGGGCGAGCGCGTGAGGGCGAGCCCGGCCTCACGACGCCCCGGGAGCGACAGAGGGCCCGCCTGCGGACAGTCACGCGAGCAGCGGCACGGACACGCAGGGACGGCGCGGCCAGCAGCACGAGCGGCCGCGTGGGACCAGAAGTCATCCACTGGCGCCGAGCCAGCATGCGGCCGCGTACACAGGGGCGCATGCTGGCGCAGCGCCGGTCGATGCACGACGCCCCGCGCACATCTGCCCTCGCCCGCCTGGCCCTCAGGCGCCCAGCAGCGCTCGCAGTTCCGCGGTGAGGCCCTCGACCTGCACGGGCACGCCGGGCCTGCGGAACGTCCCGGGCGTGGCCAGGAACCGTTGCTCGCAGGTCGTCGGCCCCGGCAGGGTGGACATCTGGGTGCCGTCCTCGACATACCCGCAGGCGCGGGAGACGCCGAAGGATGCCTCGTTGCCGAGAGCCGCCGCGGACTCCGCCCGCTGCGCCCCCAGGTGGTCGAAGGCGAGCACCAGCATCGCCTGGCGCATCAGCGTCCCGAATCCCTGGCCGTGGGCGTCGAGGGTGAGCCAGGAGCCCGAGGTGACGGTGCGCCGTTCGGCGAAGCGCACGGCTGCGATGTCCTGGCAGCCGATCAGGCGGCCGTCGGCCCAGATTCCCAGCGGCAGGGTCCAGTCGCCCGGGGACACCGCGCTGCGCAGGCGCCACTGGAAGCTCAGTGCGTTGCGCACGCGCACCTCGGGCTCTGCCCGGTACCACCCGAACACGGACGGGGACCCCGGGTCCGCGAAGATCGGGCGGTGCAACAGTGCAGCGTACTCGGGCAGATCCGCATCGGTGAGGGGGCGCAGGGTGAGATCGCCGGCCCGCAGCACCAGGCCGAAGGGCGGGTGGAGGATCGTGAGGTCGGGGAGATCGGTCACCGGCACAGGGTAGAGGCTCACGGTGCTCCTGACCTCCCCACTCTCCGCCCTCGGCGCTCTCCCAGGGATCTCGCGTCCCTGGAGGTCCCTAGGCTGTCCTCATGACGACCGACCTGCTGCTGACCGGATTCGAGCCCTTCGACGGGGCGGCGGTGAACGAGTCCTGGGAGGCGGTGCGCCGCGCGACGTCGCTGCTGCGGTCTGCGGGGGTTGCGGTGGAGGTCCTCGAGCTGCCGGTCGAGTTCGGCCGGGCCGGGAACCTGCTCACCGCGGCGGTGCGGAAGCATCGGCCGTCGCTGGTGGTCGCCGTCGGTCTCGCCGCGGGCCGCACGGGCATCACCCCGGAGCGGGTCGCGGTCAACGTGCGCGATGCACGGATCCCCGACAACGCCGGCGCGAGCCCGGTGGACGAGCAGGTCGTCGCGGGCGGCCCGGTGGGCTACTTCAGCACCCTCCCGATCAAGGCGATGGTGGCCGCGCTAGACGGGGTCCCTGGCTCGGTGTCCCAGACCGCCGGCACCTACGTGTGCAACGACGTCTTCTATGCGCTCCAGCATCTGCTGGCGAGGGACGGCGGGCTCGCCGGGATCCGGGGCGGCTTCGTCCACGTCCCCGCGGCCGACGCCCTCGACACCGCCACCACGGGCCGTGGCCTCGCCCGGATGATCGAGGTGGCACTGCGCACCGAGGTCGATGCCTCGCGCGCGGGCGGCGCCGAGCACTGAACGACACCGGGTGTCAATCGGCCCGGCCAGATCGGGACCGTCTCCCTCCGAACGGTGTGCACAGCCGGTGCATCACGGCATCCGTCGGCCGGAAAATGGCGTTCGTCGACCCTGCAGAAAGTGTTGTCCACAGGGTTTTCCACAGCCGTGGACGAATGACAGACATGTAGTTCCGCAGGTGCAGCGGAGAACCCGGGCGTGTCGCCGTCCCTGCCGGCGGAGGCGGACGCCGTCACTCCGCGCTGCCGGGCCGCTGTCGCACGAGCCCACCACGATTCGCATCACTGCAGGTCATGAAGTTGTTGCTGAGCGGTAGTCGAGAACTCGTCGGCCCGGTGTGGCAGCGTTTCCGCAGGTTGCACAGCACGGGTCGCCGCGGTGAGCATGCGCACTCCGGCGGGCGGACCCCGAACTGTCCCCACCGTCCGTCCACAACCGTTCCCCGGTTATCCACTGCAAGATCGTGAAATCCCCAACGGTCCGCAGAGTTATCCCCAATGTTGTCCACAACTGGGGAAAACCACAGCCATGTAGTTCCCCGGTCACCGCACGGGAGGGGCCCGGCCCGTGTTAGAGGGGCCCGTGCTGGAGAGGCCCATTGCGGAGCGGGCCGAGGCCGCCTGCTGGCCGCCCCGGCCCGTCCGGTGCTCGTTCTGCGCCCGCTGCCGGACGCGGGGCTCACTGCCCCAGCACCAGCAGCGTCTTGACCGCGATCACCACCACGCACAGCAGCACCGCGGCCACGACCACCGCCGAGTGCACGAGGGCGGAGCGGCGTGCCAGCGCCTGCCGATCCGTGCCGGGACCGGCCTTGGGTCGCAGGGCGAACATCCCGGCGGTCACCGCGGCGCCGAGCGCCAGGCCGCCCAGGTGCCCCTGCCAGGAGATGCCCGGGACGGTGAAGGTGATGACGAGGTTCAGCCCGATCAGGACGAGGATCTGCATGGTCTGCCCGCCCAGGTGGCGGTTGACGATGAACATGGCGGCGAACAGGCCGAACACGCCGCCGCTGGCCCCGAGGGTGCCGGTGTACCAGGACTGCTCGAGCGAGTTCGCGATCAGGTACACGGCGGTGTGCCCGCCGAGCATCGAGACCAGGTAGACCGCGGAGAACCGGACGCGACCGAGCACCTGCTCGAGGTACCTCCCCACGATCCACAGCGCATACATGTTCAGCCCCAGGTGCAGGATCCCGCCGTGCAGGAAGCCGGCGGTGACGAAGGTCCACGGCATCGCCACCGCGCGGAAGGGCACGAACAGCCCCAGCTGCACGACGAGCTGCGGGACGACCGTCTGCCCGAGGTACCCCAGCACGCACAGGCCGATCAGGGTGTAGGTGACGTACGGGGCGCTCTGGCCGATGCGGGCCCCCATCGCGTTCCGCGGCCGCGTGGAGGCCTGCTGCCGGGAGATCTCCCGCTCGCAGTCCACGCAGAGCACCCCCACCGAGGTGGGGCGCTGGCAGTCCGGGCAGGCCGGGCGCTCGCAGCGCTTGCAGCGCACGTAGCTCACCCGGTCGGGGTGCCGCGGGCACACCGGTGGGGCCTGCGGGTCCGGATTGTCCTCGGCGCTGTAGCCGTAGCTGGGTCGTTCCATGCCCTCATTCCACCACGTGGGCCTGGGCCGTCCCCGAGCGGCGCGGCGGCACCCCGCACGGCGGCGCCCCGGACGGCGGCGTCAGGCCGCGGTGTACGGAAAGGCCGCGAAGAGCTTCTCGAACCGGCGGCGCTGCGCGGGGCTCACCTCTCGCAGCTCCTGAAGCACCAGCGTCCGCCTCCCCGCCGTGCCCCTGCGGCTCCAGAGCCCCACCACCTCGCCGCGGCGCAGCGCCGACCGCTTGAACACCCCGTTGTTGCCGGGGACCAGGGCACGGTGCCGCTCGGGGTCCATCAGGTAGAGCCGGTCGCGGTAGCCGAGCACCAGCTCGTCGAAGCCGGGCAGCAGCAGCTCGCGCATCGTCTCCTTCTCCGCCGCGGCATATTCCTCGGCCAGCCCCGGCCGCCACCACAGCCGCTCGCCGTCCCCTCCGCGGGCCGTCTCGGCGGTGGCGTGGAGGCGGCCGTCCCGGTCCGCGTATCCGCTCTCCAGCTGGGAGGAGACCAGCGGCAGCGCGGCGCGGATCGTCCTCAGCGGAAGCTTCGACCACCAGGCGAGATCCCGCTCCCCCACCGGGCCGTGGCTGATGAGGTACCGCCGGGCGAGCTCGGCCGCGGCGGCGGTCCGCTCCCCGTTGAAGGCACCCTCGAGGCCGCTGCCGGCGGGCAGCCAGGTCTCCGCGAGCACCACCGCGGTCTCCCCGTCGCGCCAGGGGCCGTAGGCGGCGATGCCGGCGGAGATCAGCTCGGACAGCAGGTGGTAGCCGCGACCGCGGTCGGTGCGGATCCCGGCCGCCTCCCAGGCCGCCATCAGCTCCTGGCGCAGCACCCCGCGGCCCTCCCCTGGCACCGACTGCTCCGCGGCGATCTCCTCGAGCACCCGCTGCGCCCGCTGCACGTGGTGGTCCTCCAGCTCGAGCTGCCCGCGCCGGGAGATCGCGGCCCGCAGCGGAGCGGCGGCGCAGAGCTCGGTGAGCCAGGCCAGCGAGTCGGCGGCGACGGCGAAGACGGTGCCGCGCATCGGATAGCCGCGCACCACCTCCCCGCGGTCGAAGGCGGCGAGCACCGCCGCCAGATCACCCCCGGTGCGCAGGGCGAGGGAGGCCATCACCCCCGCCACGTCCTGCCCCTGGTGCGCGCCGAAGGCCCGCGCCGCCGCAGCGGGGTCCGGGAAGCGGGGCTCTCCCACCAGGCCCTGGGCGAGGATCCGGGCGCCGGCGAGGTGTCGCTCAGTCATGGATCGAGCGTACCGGCGGCCGCCCGGACGAGCCGCGGATCCATCGAACGGTTGATCCCTTCGCGCGGCGATCTCCATAGCGTGGAAGCACCCCCACCAGGGGACCGTCAACCGTCCGCCACCAGCGGTCATCTCGCGAAGGAACCACAGTGCCTGCACCCACGCCCGTCACTCATCGCCCCCGGCCCGGCCACCTCGCCGGCGCTGGGTCATCGGCCGACTCCACCGCCCCCACCGGGGTCGTCGGTCGCGTCGGCGAGCGGATCGCCGCGGCGCTCACCGGCCGCCGCTCCGCCTGGGTGATGCTCGCGGTGTGCATCGCGCTGCTCCTGGCCATGGCCGGTGGCCTGCGCGGCGCCGGTCCCGCCGCCGGCATGGATGCAGTGCCGGAGACCTCCGAGTCCTCCCGCGCCGCGGCGATCGCCGACACCATGGAGGGCGCCCGCTTTCAGCCGGTGTTCGCCGTGGTCACCCGCGAGGACGGCGGCGCCCTGACCGAGGAGGACACCGCCGCGATCGAGACGCTGCGCTCCGATCTCGCCGAGGTCTCCGGACGCGAGGCGATCGGCCCCATGCCCGCCGCGGACGGCGCGGCGGACCTGGTCATGACCACGGTCGACTCCGAGGCGGACAACGACGCGATCGACGCGATGATCACGGACCTGCGGGCCGCGGCCGACGACTTTGCACCCGAGGACCTCACGGTATCCGTCACCGGCGGCCCCGCCGTCGGCTCCGACATCCGCGGCGCCTTCTCCGGCGCGAACTTCACCCTGCTCGCGGTGACCATCGCCGTGGTGGCCGTGCTGCTGCTGCTCACCTACCGCTCCCCGATCCTGTGGCTGATCCCGTTGTCGATCGTCGCCCTCGCGGACGGCGCCGCCGGCGCGCTCACCTCGATGCTCGGCGAACAGCTGTCCCTCGCCTTCGACGCGGGCGTGATCAGCGTGCTGGTCTTCGGTGCGGGCACCAACTACGCCCTGCTGCTGATCTCCCGCTACCGCGAGGAGCTGCACCGCCACGACGACCATCGCACCGCGCTGGCCACCGCCTGGGTCCGCACGGCGCCGGCGATCATCGCCTCCAACGTCACCGTGGTGCTGGCGCTGATGACCCTGCTGGCCGCGGTCATGCCCGCCACCCGGGGGCTCGGCATCGCCGCCGCGGCCGGCCTGCTGGTGGCCCTGGTCGCCGTGCTGTTCCCGCTCACCGCGCTGCTCGCGGTGGTCGGCCGCAGGGTGTTCTGGCCCTTCGTGCCGCGAGCCGCGGATACCGCGGATGCCGCCACCGGCCGGGACGACGCCGAGCACGGGCCGTTCGCGGCCGTCGCCCGCACCGTCACCCGCCGTCCCGTCGCGGCCGCCGTGGTCTCGGTGCTGCTGATGGCGGTGCTGGCCACCGGTCTGCTCGGCACCCGGGTCGGACTCGCGCAGGATGAGCAGTTCGCCTCCGCCAACGAGTCCTCCACCGGCTTCGCCGCGATGGCCGAGCACTACGGAGCCGGCGAGAGCGCCCCGCACCAGATCGTGGTGCGCGAGGACACCGACAGCACTGTGGAGGCGGCGATCGCTGTTGCCGAGGCGGTGCCCGGCATCGACCGCGTCTCCGTCTCCGGCACCACGCCGGACGGCTGGGCCGTACTCTCCGCCGTCGGCACCGCCCAGCCCGAATCGCCGGAGGCGTTCGAGGAGGCCGAGGGGCTGCGCACGGCCCTGCACTCCCTGGCGCGCGCCGATGCCCTGGTGGGCGGCACCACCGCGAGCGCCCTGGACGTGCGCGCCGACTCCACCCGCGACCTGCTGGTGGTGGCGCCGATGATCCTCGGCGTGGTGCTGATCGTGCTGATGGTGCTGCTGCGGGCGGTCGTCGCGCCGCTGGTGCTGCTGACCGTGAACGTCGCCAGCTCGGTCGCCGCGATCGGGCTGGGGCTGTGGACCGGCCGGCTGCTGCTGGACATCCCGGCACTGGATGTGACGGTGCCGCTGCTGGCCTTCCTGTTCCTGGTCGCCCTCGGCGTGGACTACACGATCTTCCTGGTCCACCGCGCCCGCCACGAAGCCGCGACGCACGGCACCACCCAGGGCATGGTGCGGGCCGTCGGCTCCACCGGCGTGGTCATCACCAGCGCGGGCGTGGTGCTGGCCGCGGTGTTCGCGGCGCTGGGGGTGCTGCCCCTGGTGGTGCTCGGCCAGCTGGGCCTGATCGTGGGGCTGGGCGTGCTGCTGGACACCCTGCTGGTGCGCACCGTGCTGGTGCCGGCGCTGTTCGCCCTGATCGGGGACCGCATGTGGTGGCCCTCCCGTCCGGCGCGGCGCTGAGGGGCGCCCGGGCCGCGGCACCCGTCACCGGCGGGTGCCGCGGCCCGACTCCGTCGGGAGACGCGAGAGCGCCGCCGGTGCCCCGCAGCCGGCCGGGGCCGGGACTGCCAGGGCGCCGACGGCGCACCACGTCGATGAGCGCTCACGAGCGCTCGAGGATCACTTCTCGATGGTCACCGAGGTGATGACGACGTCCTCGAGCGGACGGTCGCGCATATCGGTCTTGACGGCCTCGATGGCGTCGACGACCTTCTTGGAGTCCTCGTCGGCGACCTCGCCGAACACGGTGTGCTTACCCTGCAGGTGCGGGGTGGGGCCCACGGTGATGAAGAACTGCGATCCGTTGGTGCCGGAGGGCTGGCCGGTCAGCGCATTGCGGCGCTTGCCGGCGTTGGCCATCGCGAGCACGTAGGGCTCGTTGAAGTTCTTCTCGGAGATCTCGTCATCGAAGGTGAAGCCGGGGCCGCCGGTGCCGGTGCCCAGCGGGTCGCCGCCCTGGAGCATGAAGCCCGAGATGATGCGGTGGAAGATGACGCCGTCGTAGAACGGACGGGTGACCTTCTCGCCGGTCTCCGGGTCGGAGAACTCCTTGGAGCCCTCGGCGAGACCCACGAAGTTCTCGACGGTCTTGGGAGCGTGGTGCGGGAACAGCTCGAGGCGGATGTCCCCATGGTTGGTGTGAAGAGTTGCGAACATGCGGTCATCTTCCCATATCGGCCCCTGCGGGCGTCCCGACCGACCGGACGGGCGTGGGCTCCTTCTCATCGACTGTGAGCCCGGATACGCGCTCGCGTTAGAGTTGTGCCACACGGGTCCGTGGCGGTGTCCACCTGCCACGGCCCAGGGACCACCGTCGGCCCGACCCGACGGACTCGATCGAAAGGGGATTCCCATGGCGTTGACGACCAAGCGGGAGGCCAAGAAGGCCAAGAAGCAGGCTGAGAAGACGGTCGACGCGGCCGGCGCGACCGCGCTGCGGGCCGAGAAGGCCGTCGAGGAGCTGCAGAAGCTCGCCGCCACGGTGGGCCCCGTGGTCTCCGAGGGTGCGCGCGAGGCTCGCAGCCGGGCCACCGAGCTGTACGGCCAGTACGCCCCGGAGGCCCAGCAGCGCCTCCGGGAGCAGTCGGACAAGCTCCGCGAGCACTCCGACAAGTTCGCCGCGAACCTCAGCCCTCGCGCCGACAAGCTCCGCTCCGACGTGCAGGACGACTACCTCCCGCGCGCCCGCAAGACGGTGGAGACCTCCGGCACCGTGCTGAAGGCCGCCGTCGACGCGGCGCGCAAGGAGCTCGAGAAGGGCCAGGGCGACATCCGCTCCGCCGTCCTCGAGCCGACGCCGCAGCCGAAGAAGAAGGGCCGCGCCGGCAAGGTGCTGCTCGTCCTGGGCCTGGCCGCCGCCGGTGCCGCCGCGGGCTACATCGCCTGGCAGAAGACCCGTCCGGTCGAGGACCCGTGGGCCCCGCCCGCGGACTTCGCCCGGGCGCACTACCCCGCGTCCGCCGCGGACGAGTCCGACTCCTCGACCGTCTCCGACACCGTCGGCTCGGCCGATGCCGGAGACGTGGCCTCGGCCCTGAAGGGTGAGGACCGCTCCTCCGACGTGGAGCCCAAGGAGGTCAAGGTCGACTCGGATCCCGAGGCCGCCGACGACGACGAGAAGCGCGGCAACCACCGCAGCGACTCCTGACTCCTCGCCTCGGCGCATCACGGAGCATTCCGTGCACGACGGCGCGGTGATCCCGTCCCCGGACGGTGATCGCCGCGCCGTCGTCATGCCCGGCCCCGCTCCGCTCGCACTGCGCACTCCGCGGCTCCATCTGACCCCGGTCGCGGAGCGAGAGCTCGAGGAGCTGCTGGCGCTGCATGCGGATCCGCGCGCCTTCGCCGAGGACCTCACCGAGCCGCTGACCGACCGCGCCCAGATGCGCTGGGTGCTCAGGAGGTGGCGCGAGAGCTGGGTCGAGCACGAAGTGGGCTACCTGTCGGTCCGTGCCCACCGGCCGTCCGCTGCGGCCGCGACCGACGAACTCCCGGCTGCCATGAGGTCGCCCGACGCCGCGATGCCCGGGGAGCTCGTGCCGCTGCCGGGCGGGCTGCTCGGCGTCGTGGGCCTCACCCCGCTGGCCGCGGAGGATCCGACGGTGCTCAGCGCCTACTGGCGGCTGTCTCCCGCAGCGACGGGACGCGGCGTGGCGAGCGAGGCGATGCGGGCGGTGCTCACCCACCCGCAGCTCGGCGGCCGCGCCGGCGGGAGCTGCGGTGGCGACAGGGGCGGCGGGCGCAGCGGAACCGAGATCGTCGCGGTGACGGCCGCCGCCAACCGGCCCTCCCTCGCCCTGGCCTGCCGGCTCGGCTTCGTCCCGGCGCCGCCGGAGCGCCCGGTGCCCGGAGGCCGCGCAGGCGATGTGCTGCTGGTGCTCGGGGGTTCCTAGACTGCACCGCATGCCTGCTGCCACCCCCTTCCGCGGCGCCGGCCGCTACGCCCCCTCCCCCAGCGGCGACCTGCATCTGGGGAACCTGCGCACCGCGATCCTCGCCTGGGTGCTGGCCCGGCGCAGCGGACGCGCCTTCCACCTGCGGGTCGAGGATCTCGACCGGGTGCGCGAAGGGGCCGAGCAGCGCCAGCTCGAGGACCTCGCCGCGCTCGGGATCGACTGGGACGGCGCGGTGGTCCGCCAGTCCGAGCGCGGACCGGCCCACGCCGCCGCGCTCCGCTCGCTGGACGCACAGGGCCGGATCTACGAGTGCTACTGCACCCGGCGGGAGATCCTCGAGGCGCCCAGCGCCCCGCATGCCCCGCCGGGCGCCTACCCCGGCACCTGCCGTGACCTCTCCCCCGCCGACAGGGAGCAGGGCCGGGCGCGGATGCGGGAGCTGCGCCGCGAGCCGGCGCTGCGGCTGCGCGCTGAGGTGCCGAGCTGGCAGGTGCACGACCTGTGGGCCGGGGAGGTGACCGGCACCGTCGATGATCTGGTGCTGCGCCGCGGGGACGGCGTGGTCGCCTACAACCTCGCCGTCGTCGTCGACGATGCGGCGGCCGGGGTGGATCAGGTGGTGCGGGCCGATGACCTGCTCAGCTCCGCCCCGCGGCAGGCGCATCTCGCCCACCTGCTGGGCCTGCCCGAGCCCGGGTACGCGCACGTGCCGCTCGCGGTGAGCACCGCAGGTGCCCGGCTCGCGAAGCGGGACGGCGCGGTGACGCTGCAGGACCGGCGCGAGCGCGGGGAGAGCACGGCGGCGGTCGTCGAGAGGATCGGGAGCTCGCTGGGACTGGAGGGCTGCCACAGCGCGCGCGACGTGCTCGAGCGCTGGGACCCGGCCACGCTCCCGCGGCACCCGTGGACGGTCGACCTGCCGGACTGATGCCGCGCGGCGCGGACCGCTCGCGGGGACCGGCTTCCCGGCGGGGCACGGCCTGGCCCCTCGTCTGTCGCGCCACACTTATTACCAACCAGTAACAACTTTCGATACACGGATGTATCGTGTGCGTCGTGATGTCACTCCTCCGTGCGCTCCTCACCGCCCTCACCACCGTCCTGGGCACGGCACGCGACGCCGTCTTCTCGGCCGCCCGTGCCGTGGCCGATGCGCTCGCCCGCGCCCTCGGAGCGACGGGCCGCGGGCTCTCCACCGTCGGCCGTGGAGCGCTCGCCCTGCTGCCCGGAGAGTGGAAGACGCCGATCGCGGCGCTGTTCGTGACCGGCCTGGCCCTGGTCCCGCTGATCTACTCCGGCAACATGACCTGGTCTTTCCTCGACCCGAGCCACAATCTCGACCAGATCACCGCCGCCGTGGTGAACGAGGACGAGGGTGCCACGGCCACCTCCCCGGACGGCGAGGAGACCAGCCTGGACATCGGCGCGGAGTTCACCGACACGCTGCTGGACCTGGACAAGGACTCGGTGTACCACTTCGTGGAGGTCTCCCCCGGCGAGGCCCGGCGCGGCCTCGCCGACGGCACCTACGGAGCGAGTGTCGAGATCCCCGCGGACTTCTCCGCGCACGTCGCCTCCCTCGGCGGGGACGCCGAGGAGGCGGCGCCCGCCCTGCTCACCGTGACCACCAACGACTCGGTCAACTACGTGGGCGGCAACTTCACCAAATCCGTGGGGACGGCGCTGACCGACTCACTGCGCGCGAGCGTGCTCGAGCAGTACCTGGGTCAGATCTACGTGGGCTTCACGACCATCCACGACGGCATCGGCGACGCCGTCGACGGGGCCGGCGAGCTGAGCGACGGCACCACCACCCTGCACGACGGCACCGGCGACCTGGTCGACGGCAGCACCGAGCTGGCCGAGGGCACGGAAGCGCTGGCAGACGGCAGCGCGGAGCTGGCCGACGGGGCGACCACCCTGCACTCCGGCAGCCTCGACCTGGTGGTGGGCCTGGACCAGCTCAGCACCGGGGCGGTCACCCTGCGCGACGGCACGGCAAGGCTCGATGCCGGTGCTCAGGAGCTCCGCACCGGGTTGGTGACCCTCGATGAGAACGGACAGCCGCTGCGCAGCGGGGCCCAGCAGCTCGCGGCCGGCACCTCGGAGCTCGCCACCGGGGCCGGCACCCTCGCCGACGGCGCCGGACAGGTCGCCGATGGCACCCAGCAGCTCGATCAGACGGTCTCCGCCGCGCAGGAGCGCGCCGAGGAGACCGGCGTGACCTCGGAGAGCGTCCGGCGCGTCAGCGAGGACCTCGTCACCGCGATCGACACCCTCGAGGGCGTCGCCGGGGATCTGCCGGGGCAGCTCGCCGACCCGGTCACCACCGCGGGCACCGTCTCCGAGGCCGCCACCACCCTCGACGAGACCGTGAGCGGCCTCGATGAGGCCGCGCAGGACCTCGACCGGGCCACCGCCGACCGCACCGAGGACGCCCGCGGGCTGCAGGACGGCGCCGCCACGATCGGGCAGGATGCCACCGCGCTGGATGCGGACGTGCAGACCGCGGACCAGGCCGCCACCACGGCCTCCGGGAGCGCCGCCACCAGCGAGGAGGGGGTGCGCGGATACACCGAACAGGTCGAGGATCTCGCTGCGCGCTGCGAGGACTCCGGCGCCGACGCCGCCTTCTGCGAGGAGCTCGCGACCACCTCGGACTCCTCCTCCCAGGTGCGCGGCGACGCCGAGCAGGCCTCCACCGATGCGGATGCCGCCGAGGCGGCCACAGGCACCGCCGCCGAGCGGTCCACCGAGATCGCCGGCACCGCCGCGGGCATGACCGGGTCCGCCCAGGCGATGCTCACCTACCTCGAGGGCCTCTCCGAGACCACCTCGGGCCTCGCCGAGGGAACCTCCTCGCTCGCCGAGAGCACCGGGAGCCTTGCCGAGAGCGCCTCGACCCTCGAGCAGGACCTCACCACCCTGCGCGACGACGCCATCACCGCCGCCCCCTCCCCCGCACCGAGCGCGAGCGCCTCGGATCTCGCCGCAGACCTGACCGAGCAGGCCCGCACCGCGGCCGAGGCCCTCCCCGAGGCCTATGCGACCCTCGAGCAGGGCGCGCAGGACATCCACCGCTTGAACTCCGGTGCCCAGCGGGTGTCCTCGGGTGCCTCCGAGCTCGCCGAGGCGAGCGGCACCGCGAGCGAGGGAGCGGGCGAGCTTGCCGACGGCGTCACCCGCTACACGGACGGGGTGGACACCGCCCGCGACGGCGCCGAGCAGCTGGCCGGCGGCACCGGTCAGCTCGTCGACGGCTCCCAGCAGCTGGCCGAGGGGACCGCCGAGGCCGGCGCCGGTGCGCAGCAGCTCGCGGATGGCGCCGGGCGGCTCGAGGACGGCGCCACGCAGCTGGAGGACGGCGCGACGCGGGTCGACGAGGGCGCGGAGGAGCTGGCCGAGGGCGCGGTCGCGCTCGATGACGGGGCGGGAGAGCTCGCCGACGGTGCGCAGGAGCTGCAGGACGGGCTCGCGGAGTCGCAGGACGAGGTGCCCGCCTACAGCGACGACGAGAGCGAGGCGCTCTCGGAGACCGCCGCGGAGCCGGTGCAGATGAGCCTCGAGCGCGCGCATGATCTGGGCCGCTTCGGCGAGGGCCTGGCCCCGCTGTTCCTCGCCATCAGCCTGTGGGTGGGCGGCATGGCGATCTTCCTGATGATGCCGCCGTTCTCCTCCCGGGCCGCCGCGGCCGGCGCAGGCCCCGTGGGGCTGCTGGCCGGCGGCCTGGCGCCCGCCCTGCTGCTGGGCCTGGTGCAGACCGCCATCGCGGTGGGCGCCCTGCACTGGCTGGTGGGCGTGAGGATGGACGACCTGCCGCTGATGATGGGGCTCGCGGCCCTGACCTCGATGGTGTTCGTGGCGCTGAACCACGGCTTCGGGGCCCTGTTCGGGCCGGTCGGGAAGTTCGTCGCCCTGGTGCTGATCGCCCTGCAGATCTCCGGTGCCGGGGGCACCTACCCGGTCGCGACCCTGCCGCGGTTCTTCCAGGCGATCCACCCGTACCTGCCGATGACCCACGCCGTGGATGCCTTCCGCGGTGCGATCGGCGGCGGCTGGATCGACCCCTCCGGCGCCCTGACCTGGCTGCTCGGCTGGCTCGTGCTCGGTCTCGCGCTCGGCCTGGCCGGCGCCGTGGCCCAGCACCGCCGCGCCCTCGCCGCCGGGCCCCTGGCAGGCGGCGCGGCCGCGGCCTGACCCCGCCCGCGGCTGCCGACCGCTTGCCGCCGTCGCCGGCCTGCCGCCGTCGCCCGCCTGCCGCCGTCGCCCGCCTGCCACCGTCGCCCGCACCGGGCCGTGCGGGGACCTGCCGCCGCACACCCCGTCCGCTCCCGTACGGGTCGGTGGTCGGTGACCGGCGCCAGGGCGAGGGCTATGCCGATATCGCCGTACATGTCGCCCTGACGCCAATACCCGACCAGAGGCCGACGTCCCGCACCGGAGTCTGCACCCGAGTCCGGGCCTGTACCTGCACCTCCACCTGCACCTGCACCTGCACCCGTACTCTGGCACGGGCCGGCACCTACAACCGCACCTGCACCCCAGCCTGGATCTGCACCTGCACCCGAGCCTCAGCCCGCGCCAGTTCTGCGGCCGGGCCCGAGCATGCACCGGTACCCGGGACCTGGATCCGAGCAGGTGAGCCTCTCCTCCCCAGCCCTGCGTCGTCCACAAGGACGATCCAACTCCCCCGTCCTCGCTGCGGCTCACCTGTACTGCTCTGATGAAGATTCCCGGAATCGCGCACCGCTCGGACCTCGCCGGGCTCGGCATCACCGATGCCGCTCGCCGGCGCCTCCTCCGCAAGGGACGGATCATGCGCGTCGGCGCCTGGTATGTCACCGGTGACGCCCCGGAGGAGATCGTGCTGCTGCTGCGACGAGGGGTGCGGCCCAGCTGCGTGACCGCGGCAGAGCATCACGGCCTCTGGGTGCCTCTGCACACGGGCCATCACGTGTACCGGCCGCGCGGCCTCGGGGTCGAGAAGCACGACCAAGGTCTTGCGGAACGCGGCCAGGATCTCATGGAGCACGACCAAGCTCTCGTGGAGCACGGCTCGGAGATGAGGAGCTGGCCGGACCAGGATCCGGTCGCCGAGCTGTCGCTGACCCTCGAGCACGCCGTGCGTTGCCTGTCCGTCCCGGATGCCGCGATCCTCCTCGAGTCCGCGCTGAACCGGCGGAGCATCTCGCGGCACGGGGTGCGGCGGGTTCTCGCCGCGCTTCCCGCCGCGCGTCGCGCGCAGCTGAACCGGGTCACCCCGCTCGCCGAGTCGGGGACCGAGACCGCGGTGAGATGGTGGCTGGAGTCGCTGCACGTACCGGTCACTCCCCAGGTGCAGATCCCCGGAGTGGGAAGGGTCGACCTGCAGCTCGGGGCGAGCTGGATCATCGAATGCGACAGCGTGCGCTTTCACGACAACCCCGAGCAGTACCACCGGGACCGCGCCCGTGACCTGCGCCTCCAGGCTCGACGCTACATGGTCACCCGACTCACCTGGGAGCAGGTCTTCCTCGACTGGGAGGAGACGAAGTCCCAGCTCCTGCAGATACTCCGCCGCCGCGACCACTGCCGCCCGATCGCAGGTTGATGGTCGAGGGCTGGCCCGCACGCGACATGTACGGCGATATCGGCATACTCATCGCTGTGACGCCAATACCCGACCGCCACCACGCCCAGCTGGCGGACGGGCAGGCGGGCAGGCCGGCAGGAGGACGGGCAGGCGGGCTGGCGCGCAAGCAGGGAAGGAGCTCGCGGGCTTGCGTCCGTACGGGTGCGCAGCCCTGGGAGGCGCGGTGCCGCCCCCAGTGCTCAGACCAGTGCGGGAACCGGCTCCGCCGGGCGAGCCGCCGAAGCGCGGGCCCCCTCCGGGCGGGCCCGGGACTCTCCCGTCCGGGTCTCTCCGGTCCAGGCCTCGCCGGCCCCGGCCTCACCGGTCACGGCCTCGCTGGCCCCGGACTGGTCGGTCGCGGCCGGGCGGGGCGCCGGCAGCGCGTCGGCGCGGCCGAGGGAGCGCAGCGTCCAGCCCGCTGCCCGCCAGTGCTGCGGGTCCAGCACGTTGCGGCCGTCGATCATGCGCGGGGCCGTGACCAGGGCAGCGGCGCGCGCGGGGTCGAGCTCGCGGTACTGGCTCCACTCGGTGAGCAGCACGGTCAGCTCTGCGCCCTGCAGCGCGGTGTCGAGATCGGGCTCGAGCTCGGCCAGCTCCTCCATGCGGGGCCGGGCGTTCTCGAGCCCCTCGGGATCGGTGACGGTGACCTCGGCGCCGGCGGCGCGCAGTCGCGTGGCGACATCGAGGGCCGGGGAGTCGCGCACGTCGTCGCTGTCGGGCTTGAAGGCGGCGCCGAGCACGGTGACCCGGCGACCGTGCAGGTCGCCGAGCAGCTCGCGGGCCAGCTCGACCACGCGCCCGCGGCGACGGTCATTGATGGCGTCGACCTCCCGCAGGAAGCCGAGCGCCTCCCCCACGCCGTGCTCCTCGGCGCTGGCGATGAAGGCGCGGAGGTCCTTGGGCAGGCAGCCGCCGCCGAAGCCGACGCCGGCGCGCAGGAACTTCGCCCCGATGCGGTCATCCATGCCGACCGCGCGGGCCACGTCGGTGACATCCGCCCCGGTGACCTCGCACATCTCGGAGACCGCGTTGATGAAGGAGATCTTCGTGGCGAGGAAGGCGTTGGCGGAGGTCTTGACCAGCTCGGCCGCCTCGTACCCCATCACCAGGCGGGGCGGCTGCTTCTCGAGGATGCGGGCGTAGACGCCATCGAGCATCTCGATCGCCTGCTCAGCGGCGGCGTCCTCGGGATCGTGCACGCCGTAGACCAGCCGGTCCGGGTCCAGGGTGTCCTGGACCGCGAATCCCTCCCGGAGGAACTCGGGGTTCCACACCAGCTGCACGCCGTCGAGGTGGGCGAGCCGCTCGCGGAGCAGGCGAGCGGTGCCGGCCGGGACCGTGGATTTGCCGACCACCAGGGTCGGGGCGCCGCTGCGGGACGGCAGCACCTCGGCGAGCGCGTCGACCGCGGTCTCGAGGTGGCTGAGGTCGGCGCCGAAGCCGTCGGCCCGCTGCGGGGTGCCGAGTCCGAGGAAATGCACCTCGGCGCCCGCGAGGTCGGCGTAGTCGGTGGTGAAGCGCAGCCGGCCGGTGGCCAGGCCGCGGGCCAGGATGTCCGCGAAGCCGGGTTCGTGGAAGGGCGGGATCCCGGCCTGGAGCGCGGCGACGCGCTCGGCGTCGATGTCCAGGCCGATGACCTCGTGGCCCAGCTCCGCCATGGAGGCGGCATGGACTGCGCCGAGGTATCCGACACCGATCACGGAGAGAGTGGTGGTGGTCATCGCGACATCGTCCTTTCGAGGTGGGCGGCGGGGCCGCTCAGCGAGGGGGATTCGTCCGCTACAGCGGAGCTGTGGTGGGGGTCGAGGGTGGCTGCGAGGGTCCGGGCCAGGTCGCGCCATCGCGGGCGGAAGGCGTAGACGCAGGCGAGGCGGGCGATGGTGCCGGATTCGTAGGCGGCGAGCGTCTCGGGACCGATGCCGCTGTGCAGGGCCGCCCGGTCGATCTCCTCACGCACCACCTCGGCCTGGTCCGGGGACCACAGGCCCTGCAGCTCGCGCCAGAGGGCGTGGGCGCGCAGGTTCCCGACGTCCAGGGCGGGGTCGCCGAGGGCAGCGGTGTCGACGTCCAGCAGCGCGGGAGGCTCTCCCGGCCGCCACAGGATCTGCTTGTCATGCAGGTCGCGGTGGATGAGCGAGGGCCGCTCGACCCCGTCGACGCGGGCGAGCTCGCGGTGGGCCGCGGCGACGGCCCGGCCGCGGGCCCGCGCACCGGCGGGATCCACGGCGTCGGCCCGCTCGCGCCAGGTGGTCAGCACCGCGGCCTCGGCCTCGGGCCCGTGCACCGTCTCGCGGATCGGAGCCGTCCCGTGCCCGTCGGCGCCCGCAGTCTCGAGACGGCCCCGGGAGGAGCGGACCGCGGCGGACCAGGCCTCCAGGGTCTCGCGCCAGGCGCGACGCCAGCTGCCGTCGGCGAGGGGCAGCCCCTCGTGCACCAGGTGACCGGGCAGCTCGGCGAAGGTGACCGTGTCGTCGTCGGCGGCGAGCACCCGCGCGGTGCGGAAGGGTCCGGCGAAGTCCTCGGCGCGGGCGATGGCCTCCAGCAGCCGTGCGGCGCGACCGGGCCGGACGATCTTCACGTACCGCACCGCGCCGCGCTCCTCGCCATGGCGCACCACGGCCCGTTTCCCGGGGCGGTGGGAGACGATGACGGCGCCGGGACGCGCGGCCAGCACCCGGGCCAGGCCCGGCAGGCGCGGATCGCTGCCGGCCTCGTACACGGTGATCCGACCGGTGGTGGCCTCCAGACGGGCCCCGCGCAGCGGCCCGTCCTCGCGGTCCGCGCGCTCCTCCACCAGCTCCAGCGGCAGGCCGCGGCCGTCGTCCGCCCAGGCGCGGCGCACCGTCAGGACGGTGCCGTCATGCTCGATCCGGGCCGGGACCAGCGGGGCCTGCTCCGCCTCGCGGAGGGCGGGGGCGGGTCCGTCGGCGGCGCGGTCCGGGGCCGGCAGCGGCAGGCGCTCGGGACGCTCCAGCACCGCCTCGGCGAGCGTGAGGCGAGCCTCGACGGCGGGCAGCCAGTCCGAGCCGTATCGCCGCATGGGGTCCAGGGCGGCGGCGAGCAGGGCGCGCGCGGTCCAGGCCGCGAGCTCCTCCGCGGCGGGCAGGGTGCGGTGGCGGGCGTATCCGCCCAGGAACGCGGTGGCCTGCTCCTCGACCCCGGCGAGCAGGCAGGAGGCGAGCCAGGAGCCGAGGTCGGCGCCGGCCGGGCCGAGGCCCGAGCGGTCCAGGTCCACGACCCGCAGCGGCAGGCGGCCATGTCCGGGCACCGCGGTCTCGTCGACGGACAGCAGCACCTGATCGGGGGAGAGATCGCCATGGATCAGCACCTGCGGACCGTCGGCCGGCAGCACGGTGCGCAGGCGCGTGACGAGGTGCTCGATCTGCTGCGCCCGGTGCGGGAGCAGGTCGGCGAGGTCCGCGCTGGTCCCGGAAATCGGGCTGCCGATGCGCGCCGCGGGCAGGGGTCGCCCGGTGACGTCGGCCGCGTGGAGGCGGGCGATGATCCCGCCGAGGCGGGTGGCCGCGGGCATGGACAGCGGGTGGGGGGCGAGCGCGGCGAGGTCCCCGTGGCCCCAGCGCTCGCCGACGAGCACGGCGGAGCGACCGCGCCAGCGGTGCTGCTCGAGGGTGGGCAGCCCCAGCTCGCGCCAGTGGCCGACGACCTGCAGCAGTCCGTCCAGCGGGCGGGAGGCGACGCGGAGCACCTCGCCGGTGCCGGGCAGGAGGAGCACCGCGTGGCGGCCGGGATTGTAGCTCAGCACCCGCGGAGCCGTGCCGCTCTTGTGGCGGCGCAGCACCCGCTCGATCTCTCCGCCCAGCCGGGGATCGCTGTCGATCCCGCCGCTGAGCAGGAACGGACCGTCCCCGTCGGCGGACTCCGCGGCCTGCGCAGAGGCCTGCGCAGAGGCCTGCTCAATAGGGTGCTCGAAGGGGTGCTCGAGCAGCTCGACGCCGTGGCGGGCGGCGCGGGAGAGGAGGTTATGACGCTTGTCGGCGGAGGCGATCAGCTGCACCCAGCCGACGTCCTCGAGGGGCCGGCCGGTCGTCCCCTCGGCGGATCCTGCGGCGCGGTGAGCGACCAGCACCGAGGCGCTGGGCTTGATCCGCACCCGGTCCGGGGTGACCTCGCGGCCCAGCAGCGCGGAGAGCCGGGCGGGATCCAGCACCTGCTCGGCGCCGGGGAGGCGGGAGTGGTCCACCAGCAGCCCCAACGGGGTGTCGTGGGGGTGCACGGACTGCACGGTCGCGGTCATCGGAGGGCCTCCTGGGAGGTCGGGGCGGACGGCACGGGGGCGGTGGGCGCCGAGGGTGCCGACGGGGCGGTGGGCGCTGAGGAGACGGGCGACGGGGCGACGGGCGATACCGGTGCCGGGTCCTCCTCGTCGCTGCGCTGCTCGATCATCCAGCGCGAGTAGCGGGAGTCCGGGTCGGCGGCGAGCTGGGCGGGGGTGCCGTCCTCGAGGATCCGGCCCTCCTCCAGCCACAGCACCCGGTCGAGCCCGGCCACGGTGGTGGCGTCATGGGTGATCGAGATGGTGGTGCGGGAGCGGGCCAGCTCACGGAGCGACTCGTTGACCTGGGCCTTGGCGGCCGGGTCGAGGCCCGTGGTGGCCTCGTCGAGCACGACCACGGGGGCGCGGCGGATCATCGCCCGGGCGATCGCGATGCGCTGGCGCTGCCCTCCGGAGAGGGTGTCGCCGCGGTTGCCGAGGACGGTGTCGTACCCCTCGGGCAGCCCCATGATGAAGTCATGGGCGCCGGCGCGGCGGGCGGCCTCCTCGATCTCGGCGAGGCTCGCCTCCCTCCTGCCGAAGCGGATGTTCTCGCGCACCGACTCGGTGAACAGCACCGATTCCTGCGGGAGGATCGCGACCTGGCGGCGCAGATCCTCGAGGCTCACCGACCGGGTGTCGTAGCCGCCCACCCGGATCCGGCCCTGCTGCGGCTCGTTCAGGCGCAGCAGGTAGGAGACCAGGGTGGACTTCCCCCCGCCGGAGGGGCCGAGGATCCCGACGTGCTGACCGGCCGGGATGTGCAGCGACAGGTTCTCGAACAGCGGGCGGCCGTGTCCGTCCTGAGAGGTGAGGGAGGAGAACTCGACGGTGCCGCGCACGTGCCGCATCTGCACCGGGATCGGGGGATCGACGATCTCGATCTCCTCGTCCAGGAGGTCGGCGATGCGCTCCCCGGAGGCGGAGGCGCGGGCGATGCGGCCGGTGTACTTGGCCATGTCCCGCAGCGGCTTCATGGCGATCTTCAGGTAGGTCAGGAACAGCACCATGTCGCCGGGGCTCATCACGCCGCGCAGCACCTGCAGGCTGCCCACCACCAGCACCGCGCCCTGGGCGAGGCCCACCAGCACGTCGGTCGCGCGCTCGAGTCCGGCGGCCAGCTTCTTGGCCCGGATCCCGGCCTTCATGGCCTTCTCGTTGCCGCCGGCGAACTCATGGGCGACGGTCTTCTCCAGGCCGTAGGACTGGACCACCCGGATCGCGCCGAGCGCTTCGGCGGCGGCGCCGACCAGGGATCCCTCACCCTTGCGGGTGCTGCGGGAGGCATGCACGATCTTCGGGGAGGAGCGGCGCGAGAGCAGCAGGTAGGCCAGGCCCGTGAGGATCACGATCCCGGACAGGAACGGATCCAGGAGCACCATCACCACCAGCAGCGCCACCAGGGTGATGATGTTCCCGATCAGCGGCAGGCCGGCGGTGACCGCGACGTCCTGGAGCCGGCCCACGTCGCCCACCAGGCGCTGGGAGGTGTCGCCGATGGAGGCGCGGGAGTGGTAGCGCAGGGACAGCGCCTGGACGTGGTCGAAGACGCGGGTGCGCAGCTCGGTGGCGATCCGCGCCCCGACCTTCGCGAAGGACACGGTGGCCAGGTAGTTCGAGGCGGCACGGCCGCCGATGATGACGGCGAGCCCGAGGGCGGCGGCGATCACGGTCTGCTCGATGTTCAGCCCCAACGGCGAGGCGTCCGAGGGCAGGTCCGCGCCGAGCGCGGAGGTCACGGCATCGACCGCGTACTTCAGCGGCCAGGGCTCGAGCACCCGGAAGGCGACATCGAGCAGCAGAGCGCTCATTCCCACCAGGCACAGCAGCAGATGGCGCGGCAGGTGCGGGCGGATGATGCGCAGGGTGCGGCGCAGGGCCGAGGGGTCCAGCCGCTCCTTCCTCGGCACCGCCGAGCGGCCCCGCAGGAGGCGCCGACGGGGCTGCGGCGCTCCGGCCTCGCCGCTCCCGCGCTCGGCTCTGCGGGTCCGTCGCCGGCGGAGGAGGTGCGCGACCATCAGGCCACCGCCTCGGTCGGGGCGCCGCTGCTGAGGCGGCCCAGCAGCTGCCGGCAGCGGCTGCGCCAGTCGTGCTCGGCCAAGGCGCTCTCGCGAGCGCTCACGGCGAGGTGGGCGCGGCGGCCGGGATCGGCGGCCAGCTCGTCGAGGGCGGTCGCGAGCTCCTGCACATCGCCCGGCTCGACCAGCATTCCCAGCGTGCCGTTGCCGAGCAGCTCCGGGATGCTGCCGATCGCGGAGGCGACCGTGGGCAGGCCGGCGGCGAGGTACTCGTAGACCTTCAGCGGGGAGAAGTAGTGCTCCCCCGCCGGGTACGGAGCGGCGGCGATGTCGAGGCCGTGGAGGACGCCGGGGACCTGTGCGGGCGCGACGGCGCCGCGGAAGCGGACCCGATCGGCGATCCGGAGCTCGGCGGCGAGCCGCTCGAGCTCGCTCTGCTGGGGCCCGGTCCCGCAGATGTCCAGGCGCAGGCGCTCCTCGGTGCGGGCGAGCGCGCGCAGCAGCAGGTCGGTGCCGTGCCAGGGCTTGAGAGTGCCGACGAAGCCGACGGTCACCGGGGCGTCCGGTGCCGGTGCGGCGAGCGGCCGCGGGGCGGGGGTGATGCGCGTGGTGTTGACGCCGTTGGGGGTGAGGACCACCCGTCCCGGAGCGGCGCCCGCCTCGCGGGTCCACTGCGCGACGGCCTCGCTCACGCAGGAGACGACGCTCGCGCCGTGCAGCTGGCGGCGGGTGGCCGCGAGCGCGCCCTCCTCGTCGGTGAGGCTGCGGTGCTCACGCTGCTCGGCGATCAGCGGTGCGTTGACCTCGAGGATCGAGGGGATCGTTCGGCTGCCGGGATCCGTCGGGGCCGAGAGGCGGGCGGCGGTGTCGGAGAACAGCGAGTAGCGCTCGTAGACCAGGTCGAAGCCGCCGGCGGCGATCTCCCGGGCGATCTCGGCCGCGGCCGCGGCGACGGCCTGCTCCCGCTCGGCGGGCGTGCCCGACCGAAGGCGGTGGCGGTGCACCTCGAGGTCGACGAGATCGGCGGGGACGTCCTGGTCGGTGCGGGTGCAGAACACGATGACCTCGTGGCCCTCGGCGCGCAGTGCCCGGATCACCTCCTGGACGTGCACGGAGGCCCCCTTGGTGCCGAAGACTCCGATGCCGGGGTCGAGCAGGGCGTAGGCGATCCTCATGACAGGCTCCTTCCGGTGGGTGCCGCGGGCTCCGCGAGCGAGGGGGAGGCGGCGGGCGACAGCAGCTGCGTCGTGCTCGGGCGCGGCGTCGGCGCGGCCTCCGGCACCGCCTCGAGCGGCTGGGTGAGGATGTTGCGGTGCGCGGAGCGGGCGACCAGCTCGCGCAGGTGACGGGCCTGCAGGCGGGAGCCGTACTGCGCGACGACCAGCTCGCGCGCCGCGTCGGTGAGGGCGAGCCGGTCGGTGGCGGGGTCCAGCGCCTCACGGACTGCCTCGACCAGCGCCGGGGTGTCGCCGCTGGGGACCAGCCAGCCGGTGCGGCCCTCCAGGATCACCTCGCCGACGGCGGTGACGGAGGCGGCGACGCAGGGGATGCCGGTGGCCATCGCCTCCAGCAGCACCGTGGGCAGTCCGTCGGCGTTGCCGTCGGCCCCGATCACGAAGGGCGCGACGAAGAGGTCGGCCTCCTCCAGCAGGCGGCGCACCTCCTCCTGGGTGCGCGGGCCCAGCAGGTGCACCTGCTGCTGGAGGCCGAGCTCGGTGATGCGGGCGGCGAGGTGCTCGCGCAGCGGGCCGTCGCCGACGATCTCGGCGCGGACCTCCCGGCCCTCCTCGCGGAGCTCGCGGACCACGTCGATCAGCTGGTCGAAGCCCTTCTTCTCGACCAGGCGGCCCACCCCCAGCAGCACCGGCACCGCGGGCAGGGCGCCGCGGCGCCGATAGGGGAAGCGCTCGAGCTCGAGGCCGTTGCGCACCAGCTCCAGGCGGGCGGTGTCGCGGGCGCCGAACCGGGAGCGCAGGTGCTCGCGGTTGTACTCGCTGATGGTGACGGCGTGGTCGGCGTCGCGCAGCTTGCGGGCGAGATCGGCGGGCTGGACGTCGTGGTGGAAGATGTCCTTGGCGTGGGCGGTGAAGGAGTACGGCAGCTCGGTGAGCAGGCTCGCGAGCCGGGCGACGGTGGTGGCCAGCGAGGCGAAGTGGGCGTGCAGGTGCGTGACCCCGTGCTCGCGGGCCAGCATCGCCACGGCGAGCGCCTGCTCGGCCTCGTCGACCCCGGCGGCCACCAGCTCGTGGAGCTGCGCGGACATGCCGCGGGCGAGCTCGGGATCGGTCATCGCCGCCGCCCAGAGCTCCCAGAGGCGGCGCGGGCTGGAGGAGCGGCCCACCTGGATCACGGGGGCCTGCACCCGGGCGAGCTCGGGGTGGAAGCGGGCGTCGGTCGGGGGTCGCAGGGAGAAGATCACGATCTCCTCGCCGGCGGCCTCGCGGGCCAGGATCTCCGAGACGATGAACGTCTCCGAGAAGCGGGGGTACATCTTCAGCACGTAGGCGAGACGTGGTGGTCGGTCAGCCGACATGGCGGGACACCTCCGGGTGGGCGGGGACGGATGCGGGCAGCAGCTCGGCGGCGAGCCGGGCGACGACTCCCAGGCCGTCGAGATCGATGTGAGAGCGGTCGGTGCGGTCGGTGACCGAGCGTCGCCACCAGGCGGTGAGGTCCGCGGCGGTGAGGTTCTCGGGATCGCAGGTCTCGACCGCGCCGACGGCGGCGAGGGCCCGGGCCCGGCGGGGCTGCTCCTGGCGGCGGCGGTGCCGGGGCACCACCAGGGCGGGAGTGTCAGTCGCCATCACCTCGGCGATCGTGTTGTAGCCGCCCATGCAGACCACGGAGGCGGCCTCGGCGATCAGCTCGGGCACGTCGGGAGCGCTGCGCAGCACGGTGGTGGCCCCGTCCGTGCCCGTCGCCCGGTCCGCGGTCTCGGCCAGCTCGCGGATCTCCTCGATCTCCTGCGCAGGCATCTGGGGCCCGGTGATCAGCAGGTGCCGGTGACCGGCGGGGAGGCGGGCGGTCGCGGCGAGACGGGCCGGCTCCGCCCCGTCGGAGCCGCCGCCCAGCACGGTCAGCACGTACGGCCGGGGCGGCGTCGGGGAGCTGCGCTCGGGACTGAGGGGACGGGCGGCGGGGCGGCCGTGGGAGAGGTAGCCCGTCAGAGTGGCTTTCCGTGCCAGCGGCGGCGGCAGCTCCCCCGTCCGGCACGGGTCGTAGACCTGCGGGTCGCCGTAGACCCAGACCGCGTCGAGAAAGGAGGCCACGAGCTCGGCGCCGCCCAGGGCGTCCCATTCGGCGGCCGCCGCACGGGGGGTGTCGAGCACCTCGCGCATTCCCAGCACCGTGGCGGTGCCTCGGGAGCGGAGGTTCGCGAGCACCGGCCGCAGCTCGCCGTCGATGCCGAAGGGATGACGGTCGGCGATGAACAGGTCCGGGTCCAGCGCGGTCAGGACGGCGTCGATGGTGGCGCTGCGCAGGTCCCGCAGGGCGTCGCCCTCGAGGCCGAGGTGGCGCGCGCGGTAGCCGTCGCGGGTGCGGGTCATGCCCGGCAGCACCAGCCAGTCCCAGCCCTCGGGGAGGGGGTCGCGGCCGGCATCGGGGTGGCCGGCGATCAGCAGCCCGCCGACGCTGCCGCCGGTCAGTGGCGGCAGCTGCTCCGCCAGCGCATGGGCGAGGGCGCGGTTGCGCCGGGAATGCCCCAGACCCACGGAGTCGTGGGAATACAGCGCGATCGTGGTGTCCATCGGGCTCTCCTGGTCGTTCGGTGACGATCAGCAGGCTCCCAAGCGGCGATGAGGTGAGGATGAACCGCTGATGAGGACGCTCTCATCGGCTCGTCCCGCCCGTGGCCGCGGCGACGCGCAGCTCATGCGGGGCCGGGTCCCGGTCCGGGTCCGGGTCCGGGTCCGGGTCCGGGTCCGGGTCCGGGTCCGGGTCCGGGTCCGGGGCATGGTCCGGTCCGGGGCATGGTCCGGTCCGGGGCATGGTCGGGGACTGGCGTCACCGCGACAGGTACGGAGATATCGGCATACCCATCTCCCTGGAGCCAGTTCCCGACCAGGCTCTCGGAACAAGCCGCTCGACGCCGCGCTCGCGGGTGGCCGGTGGCGAACACCCGGGCCCGGCCACCCGGGCCCTGCATCGGGTGGTGCAGGCGCTCGGCGAAGCACGCACGATCGATGCCGCCACCGCCCTCTTCATGGAGCTCCGGCGTGGCTTCGTCACCGGCACCGTGGCCCCTCAAGGGTGCAGCTGCACGAAGCCCAGGGCTCGTCCTCTCCGACCGCCGGTCAGCGTGCCAGCTGCTGCGCGCGGGCCAGGATCGCCTCGCGCGACGGCACGTCGGAGGCGACGCCCCGGATCACGCCGGCCATCGCGATCGCGGCGTCATCCAGCAGGCGGTAGCCCTCCGCGGAGTCGGCGTGCTCGGCGAACTCCCGGGTGTGCAGGGCACCGCCGGCACCGGTGATGCCGACGAAGGGGTGCAGCGAGGGCACCCGCCGGGACACGTTGCCCATGTCGGTCGAGGCCGAGGTGATCCCGAGCGAGCCGTTCAGCGGCCGACCGCGCCGTCGCATCGCCGCATTCCAGGCGGCGCCCAGCACCTCGTCCTGGAGCAGCGGCTCGTAGACGGGCTCGCTGCTCGTGATCTCGAGGGTGGTGCCGGTGGCGAGGGCCGCGCCCTCGAAGCAGGCGATCAGTTGCCGGCGCAACTCCTCGAACTCCGGCATGGTCAGCGCGCGGCACTCGAAGTCGATCACCGCAGTCTCGGGGACGATGTTGGTGACCCCGGACTGCTGGGGCACCAGCGCGAGCCGCGGGCCGTCCCGGATCCGCTGGCGCAGCAGACCCGCCGCGACCTGGGCGACCACGGCGGCGTCGTTGGCGTTGATCCCGTCGGCAAGATTCGCGGCGGCGTGGGCGCCGCGTCCGGTGAAGGTGGCGCGCCAGCGGCCGACGGCCTGGCTGGTGGAGCCGAGCACGTCGTAGGTGTCGGTGTGCGGGGTGGGGTGGCTCATCAGGGACAGGTGCACGCCGTCGAAGACGCCGCGGTCCAGCAGCAGCTGCTTGCCGGCGCCGTGCTCCTCCCCGGGGGTGCCGATGACCTGGAGCGTCACGTCGAGGTCGCTGAGCTGCTCGGCGAGCGCCAGTGCCGCGCCGAGCGAGGCGCCGGCGATCAGGTTGTGGCCGCAGCCGTGGCCGATGCCGGGCAGGGCGTCGTACTCGACGCACAGCGAGGCGACCAGGGAGCCGGTGCCGAGGGTGGCGCGGAAGGCGGTGGGCAGCTCGGCGATGCCGCGCTCGAGGGTGAAGCCGGCGCTCTCCAGCAGGTCCGCGCAGCGGTCGTGGGCGCGCTGTTCCTCGAAGGCGGTCTCGGGGTCGGCGTGGATCGCGCGGGCCAGGGCGTGCACCTCCTCGCGGCGCGAGGCGTAGGCGGTGAGAAGGACGGCGTCATCGGTCACGGCATGATCCTGCCATGGTGCCCGGCGGCGGTGCCCCCATCCCGTGCGGCCGCGAGTCCCGCACAGCCGCGAGCGCGCAGCGGCGGGCGCGGGGCCGCTCAGTCGCCGGAGCGCAGCAGCGGCGGCATCAACGAGGTGCCGCCCGCGGCGCGGTACAGGCGGGCGGGACGACCTCCGGTCGGGGCGGCGTGCCGGTCCAGCTCCGCCAGGAAGCCCTCGGTACGGGTGGCCTTGCGGTGGAAGTTGCCCGCGTCCAGGGTGGTGCCCAAGACGCTCTCGTAGACCCCGCGCAGCTGGGAGATGGTGAACTCCTCGGGCAGGAAGGTCGTGGCGAGGGTGGTGTACTCGAGCTTGCTGCGGGCGCGCTCGACGGCGCATTCCAGCACGGTGGCGTGGTCGAAGGCGAGCGCCACCTCGGCGAGCTCCTCGAGCGGCCACCAGCGGGCGTCGGCCACGTCCTCGCCGCGGCGCGGGTCGGGCAGATCCGCACCGAGCGCCATGAAGGCGACCGAGACCACATGGCCGCGCGGGTCACGGCCGGGGGTGCCGAAGGTCCGCACCTGCTCGAGGTGCACGGCGCCGCTGCCCAGCGAGGCCTCGTCGGCGAGCACCCGATAAGCGGCCCCGTCGAGGTCCTCACCGAGCTGGACGAAACCGCCGGGCAGGGCCCAGGCACCGCGGTGGGGCTCGTCCTCGCGCTGGATCAGCAGCACGTTCAGGGCGCCTTCCCGGAGGGTCAGGACGGTGAGGTCGACAGCGACGTGGATCTCTGATGAGGAGGTGGCCATGTGTCCAGAGTAGGCACAGTTCTCGTCATCCTGACTCCATCTGCAAGGCGGCTCACACGTCACCGCACGCTCGCAGCACGTCGCTCAGACTCCACCCGACCCACTGCGCTCCTACCGCTCGCACGCTCGCAGCACGTCGCTCAGTTCTCGAGCCAGCGGCCCCACTTGTCGGGGCGGTGCTCCGCCTCGACGATGCGCACGGTCCCGGAGGTGGAGCGCATGACGATGGACTCCGTGAAGATGCGGTGGTGCTGGTAGCGCACCCCCTTCAGCAGATCTCCGTCGGTGATGCCGGTGGCCGCGAAGTAGCAGTTGTCGGAGGTCACGAGGTCGTCCGTGGTGAGCACCCGGTCGAGGTCGTGACCGGCGTCCAGAGCCTTCTGCTTCTCGGCGTCGTCGGTGGGAGCGAGCCGCCCCTGCAGCATGCCGCCGGTGGCCTTGACCGCGCAGGCGGCGATGATGCCCTCCGGGGTGCCGCCGGTGCCCAGCAGCATGTCCACCCCGGAGCCGCGGGCCGCCGCGATCGCGCCGGCCACGTCCCCGTCCATGATGAACTTGACCCGGGCCCCGGCCGCCCGGATCTCCTGGACCAGGGGCTCGTGACGGGGACGTTCGAGCACGCACACCGTGACCTGGTTGACGGGCTTTTCCAGCGCCTTGGCCACCAGCTTGATGTTCTGCTCGACCGGCAGGCGCAGGTCCACGTACTCCGCCGCCTCGGGCCCCACCACCATCTTCTCCATGTAGAACACGGCCGAGGGGTCGTACATGCTCCCCTTCTCCGCGACCGCGAGGACGGCCAGGGCGTTGTTGTAGCCCAGTGCGGTGAGGCGGGTGCCGTCGATCGGGTCCACCGCGACGTCGACGTCGGGGCCGCTGCCGTCCCCCACGGACTCGCCGTTGAACAGCATCGGGGCCTCGTCCTTCTCCCCCTCGCCGATCACCACGGTGCCGTCCATCCGGACGGTGTCCATGAAGGAGCGCATCGCATCGACCGCGGCGCCGTCGGCCCGGTTCTTGTCACCGGTGCCCACCCAGCGGCCGCCGGCGATGGCGGCGGCCTCGGTGACGCGGACCAGTTCGAGCGCGAGGTTGCGGTCGGGGGCGGTGGTGGCAGAGGTGGTCATATGGGGGCTCCCTCGGTGCGTGGACATGGATGGAGTCGCGGACCGGGACCTGCCGAGTCGACAGGCCGATCGTTGCCTGACGTGCACCTGTGACTGTACCCGCCCGTGCGCCTGCCCCGCCCGGTGGGGGAAGGGGGCGGGACTGTCGCCCGGACGGGGTCAGGCCGTGACCGTGGTCCGCTCACCGGCCTCGTGGCTGCGCTCGGTGACCGCTGCGCGCAGTGCGACGAAGAGGGCGACCAGGCCGACGGTGAGCACGATGTGTCCCAGCCCTGCGATGTCGGGGATCGCGGCCGAGGTGGTGGCCGGGCCCTGCCCGTCCAGGGTGAGGACACCACGCACGGCCTGCATCACCACGGTGACCAGCAGCCCGATGTTGTAGGTCCAGTAGAAGACGGTGAAGGAGCGGCTCCCGCTGAGGGAGAAGACCGCATCCAGGGCGAGCACGAGAAGGAACACCAGCATTCCCAGCGCCAGGAGGTGCGTATGGAGGGTGCTGAGCTGGGAGTCGACGCCGAGGGTGTCGGTGGCCCTGGTGTACTCGCGGTAGAAGAGGCCCGAGACGAGACCGAGGATCATATAGGCGAAGGCGGTGCGGAGAAGTCTGTTCATGCCATCCAGCGCAGGAATCGCGGCAGGTCACGTGATCCCCCGAAAGGTCGATCCGGGCTCGTCCGTCCGGCCGTCCGCCCCGGTGCTCGGCGTGCGCCGGCACTGCTGGCCGGCCGCCCCACGAACGGCTCAGGTCTGGCTGCGCAGGTGCCACGTCCAGAACCCCAGGCCCAGCAGGGCGAAGCACAGTGAGGCGAGCGCGAAGCTCACCAGTGTGCCGCTCACCAGCGGCGCGATCAGCCCGGCGAGCAGAGCGTTGAGCACCAGCGAGAAGAAGGTGCCCAAGGAGGCGGCGGCTCCGCGCTGACGCGGGAACAGATCCAGCACCTCGAGCTGGATGGGGGCGAACACGAGCGAGACGGCGAAGGCGATGAGCAGCGGCCCGATCACCGCCGGGAGCAGAGCGAGGGACAGCTCTCCGGGAGGACCTGGCACGAAGGAGACCAGCACCAGGTTCACCGCGGTCGCGGCGACCACTGCGAAGAACCCGACGGTGATCAGCCGGCTGCGCCGTACCCGCTCGGCGACCCGACCCACCAGCCAGGACCCGCTCATCAGACCCACGATCAGCGGCACGAACAGCACCCAGAAATCCTGCTCCCCCATTCCCAGCAGTCGCACCACGAAGAGCGACGCGCCGGCGATGAACAGGAACTGCGCGGCGAAGCCGAAGGCGGTGGCGGCGGCGATCCGCAGCATCACGGGGGACCGTCCCACCTGCACCAGCGACCCCAGCAGGGAGCGGATCCGCAGGGGGGTGCGGTCCTCGGGCGGCAGCGTCTCCGGCAGCGCCATGGTCAGCACCAGCACCAGGATGCCGTACAGGCCCACGCCCGCGAACGCCCATCGCCAATCGCCCAGCAGCAGCAGCCAGCCGCCGATGACCGGGGCGATCGCCGGGGCGAGGGCGAAGATCATCATCACGCGGGCCATCAGGCGCTGCGCCTCGGGCCCCTCGAACAGGTCGCGGATCACGACACGGGAGACGATCGTGGCGGCGCCGGCGCTCATCCCCTGCAGCACCCGCAGCAGCACCAGGGAGCCCAGGCTCGGCGCGATGATGCTGCCGAACATGCCGATCAGGTAGATGACCAGGCCGCCGATCATCACCTTCTTGCGTCCCAGGGCGTCCGAGAGCGGGCCGTGGAAGACCGACATCACGGCGAAGGCGGCGAGATAGACGGAGACCAGCTGCTGCAGGGCGACCTCGTCGGCCCCGAACTCCGCCCCGATGCGGGTGAAGGCCGGGAAGATCGAGTCGATCGAGAAGGGCCCCAGCATCGCCAGCGCGGCGAGGGTCAGGGTGAGGCGCGCACCGGCGCGGCCCTGGCGCGTCGGGGTGCTCGCGGCGGGCGAGAGGGACGAGGGGGCGTTCACCCGGCCCACTGTAGGCAGAGGGCCGGGGGTCGTCACGCCGTCCACGGCGGGCATAGGCTCGACCGTGAGCGTTCGCACGCCGCAGTGCGGCGTCCGCGACCCGCGGCCGTCGTCGACGAGCTCCTGTCGGCCCGGCACCCGCCCGCCCCCGACCGATTCGAGGCCATGCCATGAAGCAGTTCACCATGCCGCACACGCAGATCACCGCGCCGAACGTGGTGCTGGGACTGATGCGCATCGCGGAGAAGTCCGATGAGGAGATCCGCACCCTGGTCCGCGCCGCACGTGAGGCCGGCATCGATTTCTTCGACCACGCCGACATCTACGGCGACACCACCCACCGCTGCGAGGAGCGCTTCGCCGAGGCGATGCAGCTGACCTCCTCCGAGCGGGAGCAGGTCACGATCCAGTCCAAGGCAGGGATCGTCACCGACGGGCCGTACTACGACTACTCCTACGACCACCTGATCCGCTCGGTGGAAGGGTCGCTGCGTGCACTGGGCACCGACTACCTCGACATTCTGCTGCTGCATCGCCCCGACGCCCTCGTGGAGCCCGAGGAGGTGGCCCGGGCGTTCGATGAGCTGCAGGCGGCCGGGAAGGTGAAGCACTTCGGAGTCTCCAACCACACCCCGCGCCAGATCGAGCTGCTGCAGAAGCATCTGGATCAGCCGATCGTGGCGAACCAGCTGCAGCTGTCGATCACGCACTCGACGTTCATCGCCCAGGGCGTGAGTGCCAATATGCAGGGGCCCGATCAGGCGATCGTCCGCGATGGCGGCGGGATCCTCGACTTCTGCCGGCTGCACGACATCACCGTCCAGGCCTGGTCCCCGTTCCAGGCGAGGTTCTTCGACGGCGTGTTCCTGGGCCATCCCGAGTTCGCCGAGCTGAACGCCGTGATCGACCGGCTGGCGGCGAAGTACGACGTCACCCCGGAAGGGATCGCGACCACATGGATCACCCGCCATCCCGCGCAGATGCAGGTGGTGCTCGGCACCACCACCCCGCAGCGGGTCAGCGACTCCGCGGCCGGCTCGGAGGTGCCGCTGACCCGCGCCGAGTGGTACGAGCTGTTCCGGGCTGCGGGCTGGCTCGTTCCCTGAGCCACGGGGCTCGGACGGGCATCGCCGCTCGGGGGGCCCGCAGCGCATCGATGCGGAGCCTCCCCGGCGGCGGGATGCAGAAGTCCCCGGGACCCGACGCAGGGCGACGGTTCCCGAGGACTTCTGCCCGCGAGCATCCGCCGACGGTGAGGCCGGCGGGAGGGCCGGATCAGATGATCGGCAGGCCCTCCTCGCGGGACTTCTTGATGTCCTTGGCGAAGCCTCGGACGATCGTGAACAGGACACCGAACACGATCACCGGCCACATCAGCACGTAGGCGGTCAGCAGAGCGGTCATGGAGCGTCTCCTCTCAGGAGGTCAGGGGATCAGCGGTCGGAGCCGGGAGCGGCGACGGCGCGGTCATCGTCCTCGCCGGTCTCCGCCGCACCGGTCTCGTCCGCGGTGGGGGTCTCGTCGTCGAAGTCGCCGGTCACCTTGCGGATCACCGAGAAGTCGAAGTCCTGCGTCGAGCGGACGCTCAGCAGGTAGCAGACCAGGAACGAGACCGCGTAGGCGACCAGCGAGCCGGAAAGGGTCTCGTAGTCGCGCAGGAAGCCGAACCCGAAGGGCAGCACCGCGGCGGTCGCGACGATGCCGACGATCACGGCCGGGCGCAGCCCGAAGAAGCCGAAGGCCATGATGCCGAGCACCACGCCGACGCCGACGATCGCCAGCAGCTCGACCACCAGCGCCCAGGCGCCGGTCAGCGGGATCAGCTGGAAGCGCACCGGCAGGAAGACGACCAGGGCGGCGACCACGGCGACGGAGAACGCCAGGTTCGTGACCTTCTTCCAGTAGAAGGACGCGATGACCGGGAACACCAGGCAGCCCCACAGGGCGCCGACGAACACCAGCAGATCCAGGATGTTGAACCTCGCGGTGGCGAAGTACAGGGCGAGCCCGGTGGCCACGATCATCGTGACCCGGCCGATCAGCACCATCAGCTTGGGATTCACGTTCTTGCGTCCCACGGACTGGCCGTAGATGTCGGTCATGACGATCGAGCTGAGTGCGGAGAGATCGGAATCCGCCGTCGAGGACAGCGAGCCGATGATCATGATGAACGCGAGCGCCACCAGAGCCACGGGCAGGTAGGTGCCGACCATCTGCGGCATCAGGTTGTTGATGTCGCCACCGGCGGGCTCGATGCCCAGGTACAGCGCCATCACGCCGAGCATGCCCACGCCGATCACGGTCGCGCCGTAACCGACGGTGGCGGTGATGAAGGTGGGCTTGATGAGGTCCTCGCGCACCGCGAACAGGCGCTGGGCGATGGTCTGGTTGCCGATCGCGTAGGCGAGCACCGCGGCGATGTAGGGAGCGCCCTGGTTGAAGAACGCGTCGGAGGAGAAGAAGCTCTCCTGCTGCGGGGTGACGTTGCCGGTGGCGACTCCCTCGGCGAACATCGAGGGTCCGCCGGCGAGGAAGAACACCGCCGGGATGATGATCACGGCCGCGCCGAGCATCGCCAGGACCTGCGCGAAGTCCGTCAGGACGGAGGCGCGGAAACCCGACCACAGGGTGTACAGCAGCACACCGCCGGCGATGATCAGGATGCCGGCGCCGAAGTTGAGCGGGGAGAGCATCGCGATGATCGCGCCGCCCGCGATGAAGTTCGAGGTCAGGGAGATGACCGAACCGAGCACGTTGGAGCCGGCGAGCATCAGCTGCGAGGAGCGGCCGTGACGGGCGTACATGACCTCGGCCAGGGTGTGGGCGCGGGGCGCGACGGCACGGATCCGCTTGCCGAAGGGGTAGATGAACAGGATCATCAGCGCACCCCAGAGGCCGTAGTGGATGGGGCCGGAGACGCCATAGGTGTATCCGGCGGTCACCGAGGCGTACATCGAGGACGCCCAGATCCAGGTGGCGGTCATCGAGGCGGCGGAGACGCCGAAACCGATCTTGTTCCCCGCGGTCATGTAGTCGTCGGCGTTCTCCTTCTTGCGGGAGATCGCGACGGACATCCACATCGTGCCCCCGTAGAACAGGAGCAGGAGCAGGATGACTCCGATGATTCCGAGCTGGACGATCTCCCCTGAAGGCGCGGGCGGCACTGGTACTTCCTTTCGTCGCGGACAAACCGATCACCTGCGTCCGGCTCTCCGCGAGGTGCGCAGCGCATGCTGGACCCCGGGCGGGCCCTGCGGCGGGCAGACCGGCACTCAGCTCCCGGCGTGCTGTCCGGTCGTCGTCGACCCGGACGGTGCCTGGCACCTGCTCCGGGGACGGGACAGCGGCCGCAGCTCCTCGCCCCCTCCGGGGCGGTCCGCGGCTCGGTCGCACATGGAGCCGCATAGATACTCGCACACTCCTCGCGACATAGCCACCTGCGGAGTAACGTCGCGATAACCATTGCAGGTCGGAACGCATAAATTGATTGTCGGACAAACCGAATCCGAGTAGACCTGCGCCATCTATGCATGAAAATGCACCGTGTCGGGTGCCCGTGCTCGAGCGGCAGCTCTCGCCCACTCTTCGAGCTCACCCCATCGCCCGCACTCGTCGCCCGGTCCCCGCCGCCGGTGACCTCCAGCAGAGCATCACGCGGCATCCCGTGGCCGCTGCGTCGGCTCCGCGCGTACAGTGACGCTCGTCGAGCAGACCGCATCGCGGCGGACGGGAACCAGGAGGGCGAGGATGACCAGGCGGATCGGGCTGATCGGCTGCGGGGATGTCTCCGTCGTCCACATCGAGGCGATCCGGGACATCGAGGACCTCGAGCTGGTGGGGGTGGCGGACACCGATCCGCAGGCGCTGTCCCGCGCCATGGCGGCGACCGGGGTGCCCGGCTTCGCCGGCGCCCAGGAGCTGATCGACGCCGTCGGTCCGGATGCCGTGCACGTCACCACGCCTCATGACCAGCACGTCGGCCCCTCGCTGGCCGCTCTCGCGGCCGGGGTGCACGTGCTGCAGGAGAAGCCGCTCGCGCACACCCTCGAGGAGGGCCGGCGCCTGGTCGAGGCGCTGGAGAGCACGAGCACCTCGCCCGGCGCCCCGAAGGTGGGGATCTGCTTCCAGAACCGCTACAACCTGGCCAGCCAGCGCCTGCACCAGCTGCTGGGCTCCGGCGAGCTCGGCGCGGTGCGCGGGGCCTGGGCCTCGGTGGTGTGGACCCGCAGCGCCGACTACTACCGGGCCAAGCCCTGGCGCGGCACCTGGGCGAGCTCCGGCGGCGGACTGCTGATCAACCAGGCCATCCACACCCTGGACCTGGTGCAATGGCTGCTGGGCGGGGTGGAGCGCACCGACGGGCACGTGGCGACCCGCAAGTACGGCGAGGTCATCGAGGTCGAGGACACCGCCGAGCTGCTGCTGCACCATCCCGGCGGCATCACCACCTCGTTCTTCGCCACCCTCACCGCCCCGCAGCACCGCCCGGTGGAGATCGAGCTGGACTGCGAGAGGGCGTACGTGACGCTGCGCGGCGGCACCGACGGCGGGCTCACGATCCGCTGGGCCGACGGCCGGGTTGAGACCCTCGCCGAACGCTCGGTGACCTCCGGGGGCCGCTCCTACTGGGGCGTCTCCCACGAACTGCTGATCCGCGACTTCTACGAGCGCCTGGACGATCCGGAGCCGTTCTGGATCGGGCCCGGTGAGGCGATGGCCTCGCTGGAGATCCTGAAGGACGCATACCGGCTCAGCGGGGTGGGTCCCCGGGGCTGAGGTCGCGATCGACTCCGGGCAGACGAGGGCTCGAGCTGGACTACTCTTGGCGCGTGCTGCGCTCAGATTTCCTCCGCCTCACCATCGGATCCGTGGGGGCTGCAGTGACCGTGGCCGCCTGCTCCCCCCAGGACGGCTCCCCTCCGGAAGAGCCCTCGTCGGAAGAGCCCTCACCGGACACCGTGCCGCCCTCGGCCGACCCCGGCCCGCAGTGGCCCGATCCCGGCAAGGTCGACCCGGCTGCCATCACCGGCCTGAGCACGTACACCGTCAGCGACAACGACCATCAGTTCCACGCCGTGGTGCCGCAGCTGGCGGGCCATGACGTCGCCAATCTGTCCTTCCGGCGGATCGCGGACGACCAGGCCGAGGACTACCTGGCGAACATGGCCACGGATCCCGACGCCGACGCGGTGGCGACGCCGTGGATGTCGTTGACGTGGTCCGCGACGGCCGCCTCGGCGACGATCCTCGGCATCGTGGTGGAGTGCAGCTTCAACCCCGGGGCGAGCACCGGCACCTGGCGACAGAGCCTCTGGTACGACCTCGAGGCACGGCAGATGCTGCCGACGCACGATCTGTTCGGCACAGATGCCGTGGCGGAGATCGTCGAGGCGGCGGGCACCGCTCTGCGCGACGCCGGCATCGACCCGGATACCGAGGCCGTGGACAGCCTCATCACCGACGGGGACGTCCTCGTCGCCTTCACCTCCCGGGGGAGCTGCTGCTGGGATTCGACTCGCACACGGTGGCGGAGGGCGCCGTCGGCGCTCCGGCCGTCGCCCTGGCGGACCCTCTCGCGCGGGGATGGCTCTCCGGCCGCGGCGACGCAGCCCTCGCGGCCTCTCTCGAGCCCGCGCCGGGCGCCGTCCCGGACGCACCGGCGGCCCCGGAGCCCCCGGGGGACTGCACCGGGGAGCGCTGCCTGGCGCTCACCTTCGACGACGGCCCCTCTCCGGAGACCACCCCGCGACTGCTGGACATCCTGGCCGAGCACCAGGTGCGCGCCACCTTCTTCGTACTCGGCAGCCAGGCCCGGGCGTTCCCGGAGATCCTCGCCCGCCAGATCGCAGAGGGCCATGAGGTGGCCAACCACAGCTGGAGCCACCCCGACCTCACCTCCCTGTCGGAGGACGCGCTGCGCGAGGAGGTGGTGCGCACCAACGAGGCGATCGAGGAGGTCACCGGCTCCTCCCCCACCCTGCTGCGCCCGCCCTACGGCGCCACCGGACCGACGGTGGCGCGCGTCGCCGCCGACCTCGAGATGGTGCAGGCGATGTGGGACGTCGACACGCGGGACTGGGAGCATCACGACCCCGCCAGGACGCTCGCCGCGGTCGGCGACGCCTCGGCCGGGTCGATGATCCTGATGCATGACATCCATGCCACCACGGTCGATGCCGTCGAGGACGTGATCATGGCCCTCCGCGGCGAGGGTTTCGGCTTCGCGACCGTCAGCTCCCTGCTGGGTGACGTCACCGCGGGAGCGGCCTACCGCGCGGCCACCTGACTCTGCGCGTCGCGGTGCGGGGCGCGGGGCGGTGGAGCGGCCCCGCCTCACGCGGAGCCGCGGCGAAGGGGGCGCTCAGCTCCAGCTCTCGGTGCGCTCCTTCAGCTCCCGGTACGCCGCGAGCACCTCGGGCGTCGGCTCCGCGCCGATGGTGCGGGAGCCGCTGATGCTCCAGGTGGGCGGCTCCTCGGCCCCGGAGAGCGCCCAGGCGGCCTGACGGGCGGCGCCGAGGGCCACGTACTCCCCCTCCGGGGCGATGGTCACCTCGCGGCCGAAGATGGCCGGGGCCAGCTGCTGGACGGCCTGGCTGCGGGCGGCGCCGCCGATCAGGGTGATGCGGGCGGCGGCGGTGCCGGTGCGGTCCTCGAGCGCGGTGATGCCGTCGGCCAGGGAGCACAGCAGGCCCTCGACGTAGGCGCGGGCCACGTCCTCACGGGTAGTGGCGGTGCTCATCCCGGTGAGGGTGGCGCGGGCATCGGGACGGTTCGGGGTGCGCTCGCCGTCGAAGTAGGGCAGCAGCGTCACCCCGTGCGCGCCGGGCACGCTCGCGAGCGCCAGCTGCGCCATCTCCTCGTGGGAGACACCGAGCAGCGCGCGGCCGGCCTCGAGGATGCGGGCGGCATTGATGGTGGTGGTCATCGGCAGGAAGCGGCCGGTGGCATCGGCGAACCCGGTGACCGCGCCGGTGGCATCGTTGGGGCGGGTGGGACTGACCATCGCGCACACCCCGGAGGTGCCGATCGAGACGGAGACATCGCCTTCGCTCAGGGACAGGCCGAGAGCGGCGCCCATGTTGTCGCCGGTGCCGGCCGCGATCGCGGCGCCGCCCGGGGTGCGGGCCATGACCTCCTGGGGCGAGCCGGGCAGGCGGGGCAGCTCGAGCGAGCGGCCCAGCGCGAGCTCGACCAGCGCGGGCTTCCACTCCTCGGTGGCGGTGGAGTAGTACGCGGTGCCGGAGGCGTCACCACGATCGGTGAAGGCGGTGGTGCCCTGCTCGGCGAGGTGGAGGGAGATGAAGTCGTGCGGGAGCAGCACGCGCGCGGCCCGCAGGGCGTTCTCGGGCTCCTCGTCCCGCACCCAGCGCAGCTTGGGGGCGGTGAAGGAGGCGACCATCAGGCTGCCGATCTCGGCGACGCTCGCCTCGGGCCCGCCCATCTCCTCGATCAGCGCCTGGGCCTGCGGGGCGGAGCGGGTGTCGTTCCACAGCAGGGCGTCGCGCACCACCTCACCCTGCGCGTCCAGCAGCACCATGCCGTGCTGCTGACCGCCAACGGCCACCGCCTCCGCCCGCTCCAGCAGCGGGCCCGCGGCCTCGTCGACCGCGGAGAGCCAGGCGCGGGGGTCGACCTCGGTGCCGTCGGGATGGGCGGCGCGGCGCTCCTCGAGGACCTCACCGGAGGCCGCGTCGACGAGGAGGGCCTTGGTGGCCTGGGTGGAGGAGTCGATACCGAGCACCGTGGTGGTCATCTGGGATCCTTTGAGGGTCGGAGGGTCGAGCAGGTCACCGTCTCCAGTCACCGTATCCAGTGGCGTCGAGTGAGCCGCTCTGCCGCATCCACTGGCGCCGAGTGAACCACTCTGCCGCATCCACTGGCGCCCTGCCAGCACACGACCCGAATAGACGGGACGCATGCTGGCTCAGCGCCAGTGGATGCAATCCGCCACCACGAAGGGACCGGGCAGCGCGGTCAGGCCCCGCGCCGCCCCGTGGCTCAGCCCCGCTCGTGGCTCAGGCGCGGAAGCCCAGCAGGTGCTGCATGGCCAGCTGCTGCAGGCGCACGAAGCCGAAGTTGCGCTCGCCGGCCCTGTCCGCATCGAAGTCCTCGAAGGTGGAGCGGTCCGCGAGCAGGTCCTCGAGGCTCTCTCCCTCGGCGAGGGTGGGCTGGGCGAGCTCCTCGATGCCGGAGTACGTCAGCGCCTCCTGGACCTCGGGGTCCTGACGGAACGCCACGGCGCGCTCCTTGAGCATCAGGTACATCTCCATGTTCGCCGCGGCGGCGTCGTACTGGCCCGTCTCGTGCTCGGTGCGCGAGGGCTTGAAGTCGAAGTGACGGGCACCGTCATAGGCGCCGGGCTTGGAGGGGAAGCCGTTCTCGAGCAGGTCGACGGTGAAGAAAGCACTGATCAGGTCGCCATGGCCGAACACCAGGTCCTGGTCGTACATCGGGCCGTGCTGGCCGTTGAGGTCGATGTGGAACAGCTTCTCGCTCCACAGCGCCTGGGCGAGGCCGTGGGTAAAGTTCAGGGTCGCCATCTGCTCGTGGCCGGTCTCGGGGTTGATGCCCACGATGTCGCCGTGCTCGAGCTGCTCGATGAAGGCCAGCGCGTGGCCCACGGTGGGCAGGAAGATGTTGCCGCGGGGCTCGTTCGGCTTCGGCTCGAGGCCGATGCGCAGGTCGTAGCCCTTGTCCTTGATGTACCCGGCCACGGTGTCCAGGCCCTCGCGGTAGCGCTCGAGCGCGGCGAAGAGGTCCTTGGAGCCGTCGTACTCCGAGCCCTCACGGCCGCCCCACATCACGAAGGTGCTCGCGCCGAGCTCGGCGGCGAGGTCCACGTTCGCGAGCACCTTGCGCAGGCCGAAGCGGCGCACGTCGCGGTCGTTCGAGGTGAAGGCACCGTCCTTGAAGACGGGGTGGGCGAAGGTGTCGGTGGTGACCATCTCGATCACCAGGCCGGTCTCGTCGGTGACCTTCGTCAGCTGGTCGATGATCCCCTGGCGCTCTGCGGGGGTCGCATCGAAGGGGATCACGTCGTTGTCGTGGAAGGTGAAGCCCCAGGCGCCGAGCTCGGAGAGCGTGCGGAGGTGGGTGCTCAGCTCGAGCGGCGGGCGGGTCGCGGCGCCGAACTGGTCCTGGGCCTGCCAGCCGGTGGTCCACAGGCCGAAGGAGAACTTGTCGTCACGGGTGGGGGTGGGGGCAGTCATCGGAGTGCTCCTTCATCGTCGATCGGCATCTGCCGCTGTTAGTAAGGTACCGTAACTAACAGGGGTGTGCCACGCTTCTCGCGGGGCAGGGCTGGATCATCGGCACCGCCCGGCCGAGCGCGAGGAAGCCGAGGAAGGGGTCCGGATGCAGTCCACACATCTGCGTGAGCACAACCTGTCCGCGATCCTCATCGCCCTGGCGGCGGCCTCCGCGACCTCCACCCCCACCTCCCGCGCCGGGCTCGCCACGCTCACCGGCCTCACCAAGCCCACGGTCTCCACGCTGATCGAGGAGCTGGTGGAGGCCGAGCTCGTCGAGGAAGGCTCTCCGCTCTCCCTGGGCGCCGGTCGACCGATGGTGCCGCTGACCCCCGCTCGCGGAACCCTGCTCGCGATCGGCCTGGAGATCGCCGCCGACCACGTCGCCTGCCTCGGGATCGATCTGGCAGGCCGGGTGCTCGGCCACCGCATCGAGCACCTCAAGGTCACCGCGGCCTCCGCCACGGAGGCGATCGACCTCGCCGCCGAGCTGGTCGGCGAGGTGCGCACGATGGCCGGCGACCCACCGGTGGTCGAGGTGGTCGTCGCCGTCCCCGGCCGCATCGCCCCGGACGACGGCCGGGTGCTCTCGGCCCCGAACCTGGACTGGACCGAGGTGCCGCTGGTCGGCCGACTGCTCGAGCATCCGCAGCTCGCCGGCCTGACGGTGCGGGCCCAGAACGACAACCGCCTCTCGGTCCTCACCGAGATCGACCAGCGACCGGGCGAGTCCTTCATCTATCTGCGCGGTTCGACCGGCATCGGCGGCGCGGTCGTGATCGACGGGGCGCTGATGACCGGCGCCCACGGCTGGGCCGGGGAGTTCGGACACACCGTCATCGAGCCCGGAGGCGCCCTGTGCCGCTGCGGCCGCCGCGGCTGCCTCGAGGCCTACGTCTCCTATCACGCACTGCGCGAGCGCGCCGGGCTCGGCGACGACACCCTCATCGAGGACCTGGTCGACGCGCTCGCCCTGACCCGGGACCGGACTGAGGTGATCGGCCTGATCGGGCGCTCGCTCGGGCTCGCGATCGCCAACGCCCTGAACATCCTGGACCTGACCACCGTGGTGCTCTCGGGATACCTGGCCCCCATCGCGAAGGAGCTGGAGCCGGTGGTGCGCGAGACCGTGGAGCGCCATGCACTGGCCGTGGAGGCCGGCCCGGTGCGCATCGAGAGGTCCGACGGCCTCACCGACCCGGCCCTGCGCGGCGCGGCGCGGGCCGCGCTGCAGTCGGTGTTCAGCGATCCGGGGGCATGGATCGGGCGGGGGCCGTCGACCACTCGTCGAGGTCGGGGAACAGCTTCCGATGCCTCCTGATCCGACCTCCAGAATCCTGACAAGCGCACCCTGCCCCTGGCACCGTGGAGCTGACAGCGCGAGTACGCCCCGACGTGCCGGTGGTCATGACCGCCGGCTCCGGCACGTGACATCGACAGCACCCCGATCTATGCCTGACCCGGACTGACCCACCCACTCTCCGAGGAGTCGTGAGACCCGCAATGACCACCCCCTCCACGTCCCCCCGCCCGCTGCGCATCGGCATGGTCGGCTACGGCTTCATGGGCGCCGCCCACTCCCATGCCTGGCGCACCGCCCACCGCTTCTTCGAGCTGCCGCTGACGCCGGTGCTGGCGACCCTCGCCGGACGCACCGAGGCCACCCTGGTCGCGGCCGCAGAGCGCTACGGGTTCGCGCAGACCACCACCCGTTGGCAGGATCTCGTCGAGGATCCCGAGATCGATGTCATCGACATCTGCACCCCCGGTGACACGCACGTCGAGATCGCGGTGGCCGCGCTCGCGGCCGGCAAGCACGTGCTGTGCGAGAAGCCGCTGGCCAATTCCGTGGAGGAGTCCGAGCAGATGACCGCGGCCGCGATCGCGGCCCGAGAGCGGAGCCCGCACGGCGCCAGATCGATGTGCGGCTTCTCCTACCGCCGCACCCCGGCGCTGGCCTATGCGCGCCAGCTCGTCGCCGAGGGCGCCGTGGGCGAGATCCGGCAGGTCCGCGCCCAGTACCTGCAGGACTGGCTCTCCGACGCCGACGCCCCGATGACCTGGCGCCTGGACCGGGACAAGGCCGGATCCGGGGCGCTCGGCGACATCGGCGCCCACATCGTCGACCTCACCCAGTGGATCACCGGCCAGCAGATCGCTGCGGTCTCCGGCACCTTGCAGACCGTGGTCCCCACCCGCCCCGCGGCCGGTGCCGCGCAGGGCCTCGGCGGCACGGGCGATGCCTCCGGGGAGCGCCGCGACGTGACGGTGGACGATCTCGCCCTGTTCACCGCCCGCTTCGAGACCGGGGTGCTCGGCTCCTTCGAGGCCACCCGCATGGCGCAGGGACGCAAGAACGCGATGCGCGTGGAGATCAACGGCTCGGCCGGCTCGATCGCCTTCGACTTCGAGCGGATGAACGAGCTGGAGGTCTACGACGCCACCGCCCCGGCGGGCCGGCAGGGCTTCACCCGCATCCTCGCCACCGAGCCCGAGCACCCCTACGCGGGGCACTGGTGGCCCACCGGCCACGGGCTGGGCTACGAGCACACCTTCACCCACCAGATCGCCGATCTCGTCACGGCGATCGGCGAGGGCACCGACCCCTCGCCCTCCTTCGAGGAGGCGCTGCAGGTCCAGCGCGTCCTGGCCGCGGTCGAGGCCAGCGCGGGCGATGGCAGCAGCTGGAGGAGCACTGATCCCGGGACCACCCCGGAGAGCACCCGATGACCACCCCGCGCACCTGCCTCGTCGTCCGCGGCGGCTGGGACGGGCACCAGCCCGTCGAGGCCACCGACCTGTTCATCCCGTTCCTGAAGGAGAACGGGTTCACGGTGCGGATCGAGGACTCCCCCGCGCTCTACGCCGACGCCGAGTACATGGCCACGGTCGATCTGATCCTGCAGTGCAACACCATGAACACCATCGAGCGGCCCCAGTTCGAGGGTCTCCGCGCCGCGATCGAGGCGGGCACGGGCATGGCCGGCTGGCACGGCGGCATCGCCGACTCCTATCGCAACGAATCCGACTACCTCACCCTCATCGGCGGCCAGTTCGGCTGCCATCCGGGCAAGCATCCCGAGGAGCGCACAGGCGAGCAGGCCGACAACTACGTCCCCTACACGGTGAACCTGCTGTCCGCCGCCGCCGAGCACCCCATCACCGCGGGGATCGGTGACTTCGACCTGGTCACCGAGCAGTACTGGGTGCTGTCCGACGACTACATCGACGTGCTGGCCACCACCACCCAGAAGGTGCGGGAGTGGGATCCGTGGCATCGGGAGGTGACCTCGCCGGCGCTGTGGACCCGCCAGTGGGGCGAGGGGCGGATCTTCGTCTCCACCCCGGGCCACCGGGTCGAGGTGCTCGAGGATCCGTCCGTGCGCACCGTGATCGAGCGCGGCCTGCTGTGGGCCGCCCGCGGCTCCGGACAGCCCTACGGCGATCATGGTCCGCGCACCGCCGCCTCCGCTGCCACCGCTGAAGGGGTGACCCGATGAAGGTCGGCATGATCGGCTGCGGCGTCATCTCCCGGCAGTACCTGGCGAGCTTCGACCAGCTGCCGGGCGTGCAGCTGGTGGCCGTCGCGGATCTGGACCCCGCCCGCGCCGCGGCCGCCGCCGAGGGCCGGGACGGGGTGCGCCCGCTGAGCGTCGACGAGCTCATCGCCGACCCCGAGGTGGACACGGTCCTGAACCTCACCATCCCCGCGGCGCACGCCGACGTGGACCTGCGCGCGATCGCGGCGGGCAAGAACGTGTACTCGGAGAAGCCGTTCGCGGTCACCACGCAGGAGGGCGCCGAGGTGCTGGTCGCGGCCCAGGCCGCGGGCGTGCTCGTCGGCTCCGCGCCGGACACGGTGCTCGGCACCGGCACCCAGACCGCCCGCGCGGCGATCGACGAGGGCCTGATCGGCTCCCCGATCGCGGCGACCGCGACCATGGTCACGCCCGGCCACGAGCGCTGGCATCCGCAGCCGGACTTCTACTACGCGCCCGGCGGCGGCCCGCTGCTGGACATGGGCCCCTACTACCTCCATGCCCTGATCACCCTGCTGGGCCCGGTCACCTCGGTGATCGGTGCGGCCAGCCGCACCCGCGAGACGCGCACCATCGGCTCCGGACCCCGCGCCGGGGAGGACATCCCGGTCAGCACCGACACCCACGTCACCGGGGTGCTGGTGCACGAATCCGGGGTGCTGTCCACCCTGGTGATGAGCTTCGACGCGGTCGCCACCTCGGCGCACCCGATCGAGATCCACGGCACCGAGGGCACCCTCGCGGTCCCCGATCCCAACCACTTCTCCGGCGACGTGACGGTGCACCGCCTGGGCGGAGAGGGGTGGGAGCCAGTGCCGACGGCCGGCGGCTACGAGGAGGCCGGGCGCGGCATCGGCCTGCACGACATGGCGGTGCGCGGCCCGGAGCTGCGGGCCAGCGGCGAGCTGGGCCAGCACGCGCTCGAGGTGATGAACGCGGTGCTCGAGTCCGCGCACAGCGGTGCCCGGATCGAGATCGCGAGCCACGTGGCCCGGCCCGAGGCCGTGGCGCGGGAGGACGTGCGCGCGAGGGCCTGAGGTCGCCAGGGGCGAGGCGGAGGCTGGCGGGGCCGGGGCTGGCGAGGCCGAGGCTGGCGAGGCACGCGGGCCGGGCCGGCCCGGCCCCGGCTCTGCAGATGCGCGCTGGCGACTCATCAGAGCCCTCCGGATGAGTCGTCAGCGCGCATCTGCCGCGCCCGGGTCCCGTGGGACGGGAAGCCCGGGGTGGCGGGCGGTGCCGGCGGCGGACGATGCCGGCGGCGAGCCCGGGCGCGCCCTGGCCACCGGCTCGCAGCGGCGTCAGAGGTTCCCGATGACGGGGACCAGCAGGATCTTCACCACGATGGAGAAGGCGAACAGCGTGGCGTAGGCGGCCTCGATGCGTTCGTCGGCCTTCCGGGCGTTGGCGGCCTCGAGCACTGCCGGCTGTCCGAGAAAGCCCGCCACCGCGCCTGCCGCCCGCGGGGCGGAGAGGTCCAGCACCCAGCGTCCGGCGATCACCAGGGCGAGGCAGCTGAGCGCGGCGACCACGACGGAGAGCAGCGCCGCCCGCCAGGCATCCGGGGAGGCCAGCATCACGGCGACCGCCGGCCCGGCGGTGAGGCCCAGCCCGGCGAGGAACAGCAGCAGCCCCAGCTGGCGCAGCGTGCTGTTGGCGCTGCCCGGCAGCGCCCACACCACGGGGCCGGTGCGGCGCAGGGCGCCCAGGACCATGCCCACCAGCAGCGGGCCGGCGGCCGGACCCAGGGAGAAGCTGCCGCCGCCGGGCATCGGCAGGCTGAGCAGGCCGAGTGCGACACCGAGCAGCAGGCCGAGGCCGAGGGAGAGCACGTCGAGCTCCCCGACCTGACGGTCCGAGTCGCCGAGGAAGGCGTGGACGGCGTCGAGCTGCTCGCGCTCCACCGCCACGGCCAGCCGGTCCCCGGGCTCGAGGATCAGGTCGTCCCGGGCCAGCAGTTCGAGGTCGCCGCGCCGCACCCGGGTGACCAGCGCGCCGAAGCGCACCGGGAGATTCAGCTCGGCGATGGACCGGGAGGCGAGGTCGGGGTTGGAGACGGTGAGGCGGGTGAATTCCACCAGCGAGCGGTCGTGGGCGATGTGCCGGTCGCTGCTCTCACCGAGTGCCGCGGTGACCGCCTCGACCTGCTCGGGCATGCCGACGGCGACCACCTCGTCCCCGGCCAGGAGGTCCTCCCCCGGCACGATCACCCGCACCCGGCCCTCGCGTCGCAGGTAGGAGAAGCGCACCTGCTGCTGGTGCCACTGGGGGACGTCGCGGAGGTTCACCGAGCGCTGCACGCGCACGGTGGTCGAGGCCAGGCTGGTGCCGGCCAGGGCCGCGGTGTCCTTCCGGCCCGGCCAGGTGCGGCTGACGATGCTCGAGACCAGCACGATCCCGACGATCACGCCGATCGGGTAGCCGAAGGCGTAGCCCACCGACGGGCCGGAGGTGCCGGTGAGGCGGGAGGCGGCGTCGAGGGCCGGGGCGGCGGTGAGCGCCCCGGTGAACAGACCCAGCGACAGGTCCCGGGCCAGGCCCAGCGCCTCGCCGAGCAGCAGGGTGAGCACGGCGGCGAGGATCGTGCTGAGCGTGGCCGCGGCGAGCAGCGGCAGCTGACGGTGCAGGGTGCCGAAGAAGGCGGCCCCGGCGGAGATCCCGACGGTGTAGACGAACAGCGCCAGTCCCAGGGTCTGGACGATCTCCATGCCCGCGCCGAGGTGCGGGGCGATCGCGGAAAGGGCCAGGCCGGTGAACAGGGCGCCGGCGGCCCCGAGCCGGATGCGGCCGAAGGGGATCGCCCCCAGCACGGCGCCGGTGGCGACGACCAGGAACAGCGTGAGGAGCGGGCTCCCCTCGAGGGCGTCGATCACGGTGAACCTTTCCCGCGCCCGCGGCGGAGCACCGGGTCGGCAGGCGGTGTGCGCGGGCACCGCTGTGTGGACTGCCCCCCACGATAGCCCCGGCCCGAGGCGCCCATGCAGTGGAGTTGTGCGAGGTCACGACGGGCGTGGCGAGGGTGCCCGCGACTCGTCGGGCGAGGGTCGGCCGAAGGACAGCGGCAGCATCTGCCCGCGGGCGCCGAGGGCGTCCAGCTCTGCGCGCTCGGCCTCGGTCGCCGTGCGGCGACCGGTCGCGATCCGCAGCGCGTCGGCATCCGTCCAGGCTGCTGGCAGGCGGAGCCGCAGCCGCCGCTCCACCATGTCCCGCGCAGCGGCCAGGCCTGCGGCGGGCGGGCCGTCCACGGGGTCCACGGGGGGCTCGACGCTCGCCTGCTCCGCCGCCCCGTGGTGGGCGACGAGGTCGAGGTGGTGCAGCGTCCATTCGAGCACCACGGCGCTGAGGTAGTCGCGCACGGTGAGGGTCATGGCCCGGGTGGCGACGGGCAGGTCGGGGTGGGCGAGCAGCGCGGCGCGGCCGGCGGCGGCGCCCACCTCTTCGAGGTGGCCGCGCAGCAGGGCGGGGTCCTCGTAGGCGGCGGCCAGGCGCACGGTGAGCGCGTCCAGCGGGTCGCTCCCCGCATGCAGGGTGGGGCGCGGGGTCCAGTAGCTGAGGGCGTCGGCGGTGGGCGCGGTCTCGGCCGGGGTGGAGAGCGTGATCAGCACGTCCTGCGCGTCGAGAACGAGGTGGCAGAGCAGGTCACGCACCAACCAGCCCCGGCAGCCGGAGGGGCGGGCGTGGGCGGTGTCCGGAAGCCCGGTGGCGACGGTGCGCAGCGCCGTCCAGCTGAGGGTGAAGAGGTCCACGCAGGCACGGTAGCAACTGGCAACATCCGGCACTGCCCTGCCGTCGGCAGCCGGGTGCAGGAGACTGCTGGGCAGTGCATCGAGGGGACCTGGGTGCCCAGTCCGCGATGGCGCGGCCGCCTGCGGAGGCGCCCGCGCCGTCTCTCTCCTGCGCCGCATGATGTCTTCGCCCGTTCCCTGTTCACTCTGATCGGCCCCGATCACCTGCTGGAAGGACCCTCATGGCTGTCTCCGAAGGAGCCGACTACGCCCCGGACTCGATGCCGCAGCCGGTCGTGGCGCCCGGCGAGTTCGTCTTCGCCGCGATGCACCTCGACCACGGCCACATCGGGGGCATGACCCAGGGGCTGCTCGACGCCGGCGGCACCCTGACCTGGGTCTACGACCCCCAGCCCGAGCGCGCCGCTGCCTTCCAGGAGAAGTTCCCGCAGGTCAGGATCGCCTCGAGCGAGGAGGAGGTGCTCTCTGATCCCGCAGTGCAGCTGGTCGCCGCCGCGGCGGTACCGGTGGATCGTGCGCCGCTGGGCATCCGCGTGATGGAGGCCGGCAAGGACTACTTCACCGATAAGACCCCGCTGATCTCCCGCGAGCAGCTCGCCGAGGCGAAGGCCGCGGTGGAGCGCACCGGCCGGAAGTACGCCGTCTACTACTCCGAGCGGATCCACGTCGAGGCGGCGGTGCTGGCCGGTCAGCTCATCGAGCGCGGCGCGATCGGGAAGGTCCTCCAGGTCCAGGGCATGGGCCCGCATCGCATGGGTGATCCCGCCACCCGTCCGGACTGGTTCTTCGAGCGCGCCAGCTACGGCGGGATCCTCACCGATATCGGCAGCCACAACTTCGAGCAGATGCTCGCCTTCACCGGCTCCGACGACGCCGAGATCCTCTCCAGCTCGATCGGCAACTTCGGCAACCCCGAGCATCCCGAGCTCGACGACTACGGCGATGCGCACATCGCCCTGTCCTCCGGGGCGACCGGTTTCGTGCGCGTGGACTGGTTCACCCCGGCCGGCCTGCGCACCTGGGGCGACGGCCGCACCTTCATCCTCGGCACCGAGGGCTACCTCGAGCTGCGCAAGTACCTCGACGTCACCACCGACAACGGCGGTGGCCAGGTGATCCTGGTCGACGGCGAGGGCGAGCACCGCCTGAACGCCACCGGCGAGGTCGGGTATCCCTTCTTCGGCCAGCTGATCCTGGACGTGCTGCACCGCACCGAGAACTCGATGACCCAGGCGCACGTCTTCAAGGCCGTGGAGCTGGCGCTCATCGCCCAGGAACAGGCCCGGGAGCTCACCGGACGCACCGGCTGAGCAGGTCCCGCGCCGTCACAGCCCCAGCACGGCCGTCGCGATCGTGAAGTAGATGATCAGGCCGGTGGCGTCGCAGAAGGTGGAGATGAAGGGGTTGGAGAACACCGCAGGATCCGCGCCGACCTTCTTCGCGACCAGCGGCATCAGCCCGCCCACGATCGCGGCCATGGTGCAGATGGACAGCAGGGTCGTCCCCATCACCACGCCGATCGCCACGCCGTAGACGAGCCCGGCCACGAGGAACCCGAGGGAGCCCAGCACCACGCCGAGCACCATGCCCACGCGCAGCTCCCGCCACACCACGCGCGGCAGGTCGCGCACCCGCACCTCGCCCACCGCGAGCGCGCGGGTGACGGTGGTCGCCGCCTGGTTGCCGGTGTTGCCACCGGTGCCGGTCAGCAGCGGGATGAACAGGGCCAGGATCACGACCTGATCGAGCTTGTCCTCGAAGACCTCGAGCACCTGCACGGTGAGGATCGCCGAGACCGCGAGCACCAGCAGCCAGACGATGCGGCTGCGCACCACCCGCAGGATCGGGGTGGAGAGATAGGAGCGCGGCAGGGGCTCGGAGCCGCCGGTGCGGGCGGTGTCCTCATGGTCCTCCTTCTCGAGGATGCCGACGGCATCGTCGACGGTCAGGATGCCCACCAGGCGGTCCTCGCCGTCCACGATCGGCATCGCCAGGAGCTTGGCGGCGGAGAAGCGTCGTGCGACCAGCTCACGGTCATCGGTGGCGACGGCGTGGACCGCCGGATGGGCGATCTCGCTGATGATGCTGTCCTCATCGGCCACGAACAGCCGCCGCAGCCCCACCACGCCGAGCAGCACGCGGGAGTCATCGACGACGGGCAGCAGATAGATCGTCTCCGGCCCCTCGGCGTGGACGCGCACATGGGCGAGCGCCTCGCGGACGCTCATCCCGGGGCTCAGCGTGAGCACCTCGGGGGACATGTACCGGCCGATCGCACGGCGGGGGTAGCCGAGGACCACCGTGGTCATCGCGCGCTCGTCGGCGTCCAGTCCGTGCATCAGCCGTTCGGCGACCTCCGCCGGCAGCTCGTCGAACAGGGAGGCGCGGTCATCGGGGTCGAGATCGCCGATGATGTCGGCGACCTGCTGTGTGCGCAGCGCCGAGATCAGCTCGGCCTGGTACGACGCCGGCAGCGCCTCGAAGACGGCGAGCGCGCTCCCCGTGCCGAGCACCCGGAACAGCATCGCCGCCTCGGTCGGCGTGCGGGCCTCGACCAGATAGACCAGCTCGGGCACCGGCAGCCTCTGCGCCTCTCGGGCGAGCTGCTCGAGCTCGGCCTCGCTCTGGGGATCGCTGCGCAGCAGTGCCTGGACGGTCTCGGTGGTCTCGCGGGTACTGGTCACCGTCTCATTGTGGCCGACGGGGCCGCTGCGGGCACGCGGGCCCGCCGCCGGGACGACCGCTGGGTCGATGGAGCCCTCGCCCGCCGATCCGAGGACGGCACGGGCGACCGACGGGTCACACCCGCGTTGCGATGGTTAGCAATGCTCACTATAGTCGGCGGCATGTCGACCCCTCCCCCGGCCCCCGATGCGCCTGCCGAGCTCCCGCAGCACCTGGCGCTGGTGTGCTCCCAGTTCTCCCGACTGGCCGCACGACGCTCCGCGGTCGGGGTCGGGACCGTGTCCTGGCGCGTGGTCGCCACGATCGAGCGGCACGGACCGCTGCGCCTGAGCGAGATCGCGGACCGCGAGCGGGTCTCCCGCCCCACGGCCACCACCGTGATCAAGCGTCTGGAGGAGGAAGGGCTCGTGGGGCGCACCCCGGACCCCACCGACTCCCGTTCCTCGCTGATCAGCACCACCTCCCAGGGCTCCGCCCAGCTCGCCGCCTGGCGGGAGCAGCTGGCCCACGGGGTGGGCGGGCTGCTCGACCAGCTCCCCGCCGAGGACTTCGCAGCCCTCGAGCGGGCCGCCGAGATCCTGTCGCGCCTCGTCGACGCCCACGACGGGTAGCAGGCTCGCGCCCCGGCCCGGACCCCGCCGGTCCCGCCCGGGCGCCTGCACCGTCTCGTCCTCCCCTCTCCTCATCCCGCCACCCCATCACGCACGAAGGGCACCACGCATGACCTCACAGCTCACCGACTCCTCCCCGCAGAGCGGTCCGGCCCGACCGCCGGCCGCCGCGCCGAGCACCCCGAAGAACCCCGCCCCCTCTCTGCGCGAGGCGTTCCGTCAGCCGACGTCGGTGTGGGCCATCGCCTTCGCCGCAACCGTGTCCTTCATGGGCATCGGCCTGGTGGACCCGATCCTGCCCGCGATCAGCAGCCAGCTGGATGCCACCCCGTCCCAGGCGATGCTGCTGTTCACCAGCTACCTGTTCATCACCGCGATCGCCATGTTCTTCACCAGCTGGTTCGCCTCGAAGGTGGGCGTCAAGCGCACCCTGCTGGTGGGTCTGCTGCTGGTGGTGGTCTTCGCAGCGCTGGCCGCCGGCGCCGGGAGCGTCGAGCAGATCATCGGGCTGCGGGCCGGCTGGGGCCTGGGCAATGCCCTGTTCATCTCCACCGCGCTGGCGGCGATCGTCGGTGCCACCACCGGTCCGAGTGCCGGCGCGATCATCCTCTACGAGACCGCGCTCGGCATCGGTCTGGCCGTCGGCCCGCTGCTCGGCGGTCTGCTCGGCGCCGTCTCCTGGCGCGCCCCCTTCGCGGGCACCGCGGTGCTCATGGGCATCGGCGTGCTGGCGATCATCGTGCTGCTGCGCACAGAGGCGAAGCCCGCGCACGTCTCCCCGCTGGCCGCACTGCGCGCCCTGGACCACCCGGCGCTGCGCACCCTGGCGCTCACGGCGGTCTTCTACAACTTCGCGTTCTTCACCCTGCTGGCCTACTCGCCGTTCCCGCTGGAGGCGGCCGCGGCCGCGCACGGGATGGAGTTCGGGGCGCTCGGCATCGGCGGCGTGTTCTTCGGCTGGGGCACGGGGCTCGCGATCACCTCGGTGTTCGTCGCGCCGCTGCTCACCCGTCGCCTGGGGCTGATCCCCACACTGGTGACCACGCTGGGGCTGCTCACGGTGCTGATGGTGGTGATGAGCCTCGCCCACTCCTCGATGACCGGCCTGATCGTGCTGATCGTGATCGGCGGGCTCCTGCTGGGCATCATGAACACCGCCCTCACCGAGACGGTCATGGAGGCCACCGATCTCCCGCGCGGCGTCGCGAGCTCTGCCTACTCGGGCGTGCGTTTCCTGGGCGGTGCCATCGCCCCGGCCGTGGCCGGCCCGCTCGCCGCAGCGACCACCGTCGGCGCCCCGTACGCGCTGGCTGCGGGGGCGCTGGTGCTGTCGATCCTGATGCTGCTCCTGGGGCGGAAGCACCTGGCCGCCGTCGGCTCGCACGAGGAGCTGACCGAGGTCGAGGAGGCCGAGGCGATCACCGCCGGCGACGAGGTCTGAGCCGCCGCTCGGAGCCGCCCGGTCGGCGGCGTAGCCCTGGGCCCCGCGGGAGTTCGCGGCGGCGCGGAGGATCCCGGTGTCCGGGTCGCGCATCACGCAGGAGAGCCTCCCCAGCGACCAGTCCCCGGCGCGGACCACCTCGTGGCCGCGTGCCTCCAGGGCGGCGATGACCTCCTCGCCCAGACGGTCCTCGACCACCGCTCGGCCCGGGGACCAGGTGCGGGGCCAGAAGGAGCCGGGCATCGAGAGGGTGTGCAGGGCCGGGGCATCGATCGCCTGCTGGAGCTCGAGCCCGCCCACCAGCACCCGTAGCAGGAACAGCAGCTGCCACTGATCCTGCTGGTCACCGCCCGGGGAGCCGCAGGCGAGGACGGGCTCCCCATCGCGGAGCACGAGGGTGGGGGTGAGCGTGGTGCGCGGTCGCCGGCCCGGTCGCAGGGCCGACGGCATCCGCTCGTCCAGCCACATCATCTGCAGGCGGGTGCCGAGGCAGAAGCCGAGGCCGGGGATGGCGGGCGAGGACTGCAGCCAGCCGCCGGAGGGAGTGGCGCTGATGAGGTTGCCCCACCGGTCCACCACGTCCAGATGGCAGGTGTCCCCGCGCGCCTCCCCCGTCGCCCGGACCGTCGGCTCCCCGGAGCCGCCGTGGTCGATGGGGCCGCCGCTGAGCCGGGCGTGCTCCTCGTCGGTCAGCAGCGGCGGCAGGGCCGAGGGGTCGCCAGTGAGCGGGCTCGGGCGGAACCGGTGGGAGGCCTCCTCGGTGAGCAGGGCGCGGCGGGCGGCGAGATGCTCCGGGGACAGCAGCTGCTCGAGGTCGACGTCCGCGTCCCCGAAGTGGACGTCGCGGTCGGCGAGCGCCAGCTTGAGGGTCTCGAGGATGGTGTGGGCGCCGTGCTCGGTGGAGGGGTCGAGCTGCTGGTCCGGGAGGCCGTCGAGGATGCCGAGGGCCTCGAGCAGGGCGGGGCCCTGCCCCCAGGCGGCAGTCTTGGCGACCGTCCAGCCGCGGAAGGCGAGGGTGGCCGCGGGCTCGAAGCGGGCCACGGCCCCAGCCAGATCCTCCCCGGTCAGCACCCCGGCGTGGTCGGCGCCGTCGGAGTGGCGGTGCGGGGTGCGCACGAACTCGGCGATGGCGCGGGCGACGGGGCCGGTGCGCCAGCGCTCCCGGGCGGCGGCGATCCGCGCCGCGCGGCCGTCCCGGGCGGTGGGCCCGTCGGCGATGTCGTCGGCGGCGGCGTCGCGAACGCCGTCGCCGGCGGTGACCAGGTCCCGCAGCACGGCCGCGTACTCGGGGTTGCGCAGCAGCTCGCCGGGCCGCGGGGGCGCACCGTCCGGCATCCACAGCGCGGCGGAGCTCGGCCAGTGCTCGGTGAAGGTCCGCGCGACCGTCTCGATCTGGGCGCTGACCCGGGCGAGCACCGGATGCCCGTTCTCTGCGCAGTCGATCGCGTAGGCCAGGACGTCCGCGAGCTCCCAGGTCCCCTTCTCCTCGAGCACCAGCAGCCAGGCGTCCACCGCGTGGGGCACTGCGGCGGCGAGGGCACCGGTGCCGGGCACGGCGGTGAGCCCCTGCGCACGGAAGTGCTCGATTCTCGCGCCGGCCGGGGCGGGGCCCTGCCCCATCACCACCACGGGGGTGGGGTCCTCGGCGGTCGCCAGGAGCGCGGTCATGTCGCCGCCGGGGCCGTTCAGGTGCGGTTCGACCACGTGCAGCACGAAGGCGCCCGCGGTGGCGGCGTCGAAGGCGTTCCCGCCGCGCTCGAGCACGCTCTGCATGCAGGCCGTCGCGATCCAGTGGGTCGAGGCGGACATCCCGAAGGTGCCCTCGAGGGTGGGCCGGGTGGTCGGTCCGGGCGGGACCACGAACGCGGTGGTGGGGTCGGTGCTCACTGGGCGAGCGCCGCATACGCCTCGGACAGGGACATGTACTGGCTGTCCCAGACGTCCATACCGGGGATGTCACCCCCGGTCACGGCGCCGGTGAGGCGATCCAGGTACCACTCCCAGCCCGGGCCGACGTACGCCAGCATCTCGCGGGGGACGTCATGGTGGCGCAGGACGATCCGCGTCGCCTCGTGCCCGTCGGTGTCGACATCGGTGTCGGTACCGGTGCCGGTGACCGGTTCCAGCTCGAGGCTCAGCCGCCAGGTGTCCTCCCCCATCGAGGAGCTGACCGTCAGCAGGCGCTCCGGTTCGCAGGCGTGGATCGTGAACTCCGCAGCCACGGCCTGGCCGGGCTCGGCGGTCATGGTGACCTGGACGGCGCCGGTGGCGGGGTCGCCGGTGAAGGTCCCGTACCAAGTGGCCAGGAGCGAGGAGCGGCTGAGGTGCTCCCAGAGCGAGCGGGCAGGGGCGGGGACCGTGCGCGTGAGCGCGAGCTCGCGGCCGGTCGCGTCGAGGGATCCGGTGATCGTCATCTGCTCAGTGTGCCTCGGTGACCGTGCTGTCCCGCCGCCGGAGGCGCAGCGTGTCGAGCACGCCGCCCACCACGCTGCCGATCACCAGGGCGACCAGCGCTGCGATGAGGACGGCGGTGAGCGGGGGCTGCGGCAGGTCGATCTCCGCGGCCTCGCGCAGCACGAGCGCCAGCACTCCCACCCCGAGGAGCACGGCGGAGACGATGCCGGCCGCCGCCACCCCGAGCTGCAGGGCCCGCACCCGGCCGGCGCCGGCGACCAGGAAGCCCACGATCGCCACCAGCGCGACCGCTTCGATGACCACGGCGGCGATCAGCACCAGCAGCGAGGAGCTGAGGCCGAGGACCGCGCGCAGAGCGTCCGCCGGCACCGCGAGAGCGATCAGCACGCAGGCGGCGATGCCCAAGAGCGTGGAGAGCCAGGTGCCGTCGTCCTGCACGATCACCAGCACCGCGGCCGCGATCGCGAGCGCCAGGCCCAGCAGCATGCCGATGCTCAGCAGCACCGTGACGGTCCCGGGCACCGCGATGAACAGTCCCGCCGCGGCGAGCAGCACGCCGATCAGCAGGCCGATCCCCATCCCCAGACCGGCCCGGCTCCAGGTGCGCCGGGGACCGGAGATGGCGGCACCGGCGAGGACGAAGGCGATCGGGACGGAAATCAGCACGGCGGTCAGCGCGCTCGCGAGGAGCTCGGCGGGGACCAGGTCGAAGGACATGGTCATATCGTGCCCCCTGCGCCCCCGGGGCGGGGAGGTGTTCACCGAATCGGGATCTGCTCGGGACCCTGCGCGGGCATCTCGCCGCCCCTCACCCCCGATGCGCCCACAGGTCGCGCTGCAGCGCGATCTCGGCGAGGTGGTGGATGAGCTCGCGATTGATGTGGGCGACGAGCGTGGCGCGGGAGTGCTTCGCCCACGGCCCCTCCGCCTCGCCGGCGGCGACCTGCAGGTCCTCGGCGCCCCAGGCGCGCACGCCGGTGATCCAGCGCTCGTACTCGGCATCGAACTGGGCGAGCGTCTCCCTCGCGGTCGGGGCGTAGTCCCAGCTCATGTAGTCCGCGGGCGGACCGCCGAGGTGGTTATGGCTGCGCATCGCGAGCAGGCCCACGATGATGTGGCCGAATCGCCAGGCGATCGTGGTCAGGGGCGCGGGGTCGGGTGCGGGGATCTCGACGTCGATCGCCATCGCGCCGGAGCCGCCCTGGACCGGGGTGGGTGGCTGCTCGCCGTCCGGCGTCCGCGGATGCGCCGTCCAGGCACGGCCGGCACCGGAGGGGTCGAAGAAGTACTCCTCGTCGCTGAGCCCCTCGAGCCGGGGGCGCAGCTGCTCGCGGACGTGCAGCTCGATCTGGTCGACCAGCACGGTGGGCAGGTCGCCCCCGAGGCCGCGACTCTGGTGGTTCTGGGTCGTCTCGTTGCTGGTCATGTGGTTCTCCTCGAACGGTGGTGCGGGTCGGGTCGGGGATGTGCGCTCACCAGCCGGGCGGCGGCCAGGCCTGCCCGGCCACGAGGGCGTTGAGCTCGTAGGCGCCCTTGCCGTCGAGGGACTCGCGCAGGATGTCCGCGTGGCCGGCCCGGCGGAGCTCCTCGGCGAGCGAGTCGGCGGTGTCCTCCGTGCGCAGGGCCTCGGGGGCGATGGTGCCCTCGGCCTGGGGCTGCTGCGGGGCGCGGGCGGGAGCGGGGGGCGCCGCCGGAGCGGCGGTGTGGGTCTCGGCGGTCAGGAAGGGCATCGTGCTCGTCTCCTCGGTGCGGACCGCCGCGTACTGCGCGGCCCTTCTGGGTGGTCGAGACCCACTGCTCGCGCCTGAGCGGACAGGTCCTGTCCGCGAAGTGGGGCAGAGTACGTCCATGAGCGATGTGACCACGAGAGCGCTGCGGCTGCTGGCCCTGCTGCAGTCGCGGGCGGTATGGACCGGGCCGGAACTCGCCGCCGAGATGGGTGTGAGCACGCGGACCGTGCGTCGTGACGTGGACCGGTTGCGGGAGCTGGGCTATCCGGTGCTCACCTCGGCGGGACACGGCGGCGGCTACCAGCTCGGCGCGGGCCAGGCGCTGCCGCCGCTGCTGCTGAGCTCGAGCGAGGCGGTCGCAGTGGCGGTGGGGCTGCGGCTGGCGGCCTCCTCCGGCGTGGACGGACTGGACGAGGAAGCGCTGCGGGCGCTCGCCGCGCTGGACCGGATCCTGCCGGCGCCGGTGCGCACCGAGGTCGGCGCGATCACCGAGGCGATGGGGGTGATCTCCCGGCCCGCCACCGGCATCCGCTCCGAGGTGCTGATGACGCTGGCGACCGCGGTGCGGGACGGGGTCCGGGTGCGGGTCGACTATCAGCGGGCCGACGGTGAACGGTCAGAACGACGCCTGGAACCGCACCGGGTGCTGTCGATGGAGGGCCGCTGGTACCTGTTCGCCTGGGACCTGGTCCGTGAGGACTGGCGCACCTTCCGGCTGGACCGCATGCACGCGGTCCGCGCCTCGACCTTCACCATCACCGAGCGGCCCACCCCGGACATCGAGGCCGCGGTGCAAGAGTCGATCGCCGTGGGCGGCTACCCGCAGTCGGCGACGGTGCGGATCCTGGCCCCGTTCGAGGAGGTCGCCCCACAGGTCCCGGCGCGGGCGGCGACGGTCACGGCCGACGGGCCCGACGCCTGCCTCCTGCGCGCCGGGACCGCGGAGCTGCAGTGGATCGCGATGCACCTGGCCTGGATCGGCGCCCCGATCGAGGTGATCGACCCGCCCGAGCTGCTGACCGTGATCGAGCAGCTGGGCCGGTGGGCCGGCCGGGCCCGACCATGCCCCGGGTGACCATGCCCGAACGTTCAGGCTCTTGCGTATCCGCAATTCCGTGAGCCCCGCACCGTCCCTCCTTCCCAGATCACCAGCAAGTTCAGATCACCAGCAGGCTGAGCGCGGCAGCGACGGTGAGCACGAGGATGAGGTTCTCGAACACCTTCTGCGGGATGCGCCGGGCCACCTTCGCGCCGACGAACGCGCCGAGCAGCACGACGGGCACCAGCATCGCGTCCATCACCAGGGTGTCGCGGGTGATCAGGCCCAGGCCCGCCGAGAACGGCACCTTGAACAGGTTGACGATCGCGAAGTACCAGGCGGAGGTGCCCAGAAACGTCAGCACCGGCATCCGCATCGCATAGAAGTACAGCGACATCACGGGACCGGCGGCGTTGGCGACCATGGTGGTGAATCCGCCCAGCAAGCCGTAGCCCATGCCCTGCGCGGTGGCCGCGGCACCGGGCTGGGAGCCCACCGCGACGGGGGCCTGCTCCTCGCCGGCACGGGCCGCGGCTGCTGCGCGGCGGCGGGTGAGGTGCCGGCGCCACAGGGTGAGGATCACCAGGGCCAGCAGGATGACGCCGATGGTCAGGCGCACCCCCTCGCCGTCCACCCGCGCGAAGTAGAACGCCCCGATCACCACACCGATCATCGCGCTGGGCAGCAGGCGCAGCAGGGTGCGCCAATCCGGTTCGCGCCGGTAGACCCACAGCGCGGTCATGTCGCCCACGATCAGCAGGAGCAGCAGGGCGGCGGTGGATTCCTTGGCCGGCATGGCCAGCGCGAAGATGCCCACGGCGATGGTGCCGGCCCCGGGAAGGGCGGTCTTGGAGAAGCCGACGATCAGCGCGCCGAGGACCACCAGCAGCCAGGGGCCGGCGCCCAGAGCGGGGATGAGCGCGGCGAGATCGGGCATGGTCAGTGAACCTATCAGCGGCCCGTCGGCCCTGTGCAGCTGTCCGAGGCAACGGAGGCGGACGTGCATCGCTAACAGATGGGCGGCGGTGCCCGACGCGCATCCACAATCACAGCGATGCATCTGTACCGCGCGGTCTCTACCCCTACGCTGGCCGAACACCTTCGATTGGCGCCCGACTCACCAACGAGGTGAGGAGCCGCTCTGACTACAGAGGCGAGACCTGATGACAGTGGGGGAATGGCTGCGGGACACTGCTGACGGCATCGCGCACCTCGTGGGCCTACTGGAGCCATTCGCCCCGTACGCGACAGCCGTCGTGGCATTCGTCGCTGCGGCGATCGCTCTGTTCAATCTCCACCACCGGCGACAAGCTGACAGCCGAGCCGAGTGGTGGCGTCGTGTCGAATACGCGATGGATCTGACTCGAGAAGAAGACAAGGTGGGGCGGAACACGGGAATGCAGCTCCTCAATCATCTGCTCGACGACGAGCGATGGGACGAAGCTGACGTGAAGATGCTCTCGGATGCGAACGAGATTCTGATCAGCGAGCTCGTCGACAAGTTGACGCTCGCCGCCGCCGAGCCGAGGCCCCCTACCGGTCCACGAGGGATGTTCCGTAGACTCTGGTATCAGACCACCCGAAGGAGGTCACGATGAGCATTGACAATCCGCCGCGGCGCGCCCGCACTCGGAAGCCGTACACAGTCGTCATGAAGTCCCGCGACAACCAGCGGGTGCTCGTGCGTGATCCTTTGGATGTGCAGTTCCTCGAGCTCGCAGATGCTTTTCAGATGAAGGCCCGGGCGATCACCGAAGAGGCGCCCGAGGACCGACGCCCCGAGAACGCCGCTCGCTGACCCGCGCCTCCCACGAGCCCTCGTGGGAGGCGCGGCCTCGGCTCACCCGATCCAGGCGGTCTCCACCTCTTCCCCGTCGACGGCGGCGCGGGCGGCACCGATGACCAGGGCCATCGCGGCGGCGCCGGGGTCGATGACACCCTTGGCCACGTCCCCGACATAGCTGGCGCGGCCGCGACGCGCCGTGGTCTCCGCCGTGGCCCGGGCGGCCTCGACCGCGGCCTTCTCCGCGCCGGCGAGCGCCTCGCCCGCCGGCGTGCCCGATTCGACCGCCGTGCGCAGCGCGGTCACGGCCGGGTCGAGGGCGTCGACCATGGTCTTGTCCCCCACCTCTGCCTCGCCGTACTTCTGGATGGTGGCCTGCCCGGCCGCGAGCGCCTCGGCGAACTGGGCGAGGGTGGGCTCGCCGTCGTCGGCGGCCTTGGCGAGGTCGCGGAAGAACATGCCGAACAGGGGCCCGCTGGTGCCGCCCACCCCGAGCCAGCCCATGTACATCGTGGTCCCCCACTGGCGGTAGGTGGCGGGGTCGTCGGTCTCGATGTTCGAGGTGGCGAGCTTCAGGGCGGTGCGGACGTTGGTGCCGAAGTCGCCGTCGCCGGCGCGGCGGTCGAGGTCGCCGAGCGCGTCGGCGGCGCCGCCGAGGTGCTTCTGCACGCCGCGGAGGAAGTCGCGGCCGAAGCCGTCGGGCAGGGTCTCATTGCTGGTCATCTCGGTCTCCTCACCAGGTCAGGGCAGGGGTGCGGACGGGCGCGTCCCAGAGTCGGGCCTGCTCGTCGTCCAGCGGCATCAGGGTGATCGAGATGCCGTGCATGTCGAGGCTGGTCACGTAGGAGCCGACCAGGGAGCGCGCGATCGACACCCCCGCATCGGCCAGGTGGTGGTGCAGGGAGCGGGCCACCAGGTTCAGCTCGAGCGGGTAGGTGCCGCCGAGCCCGTTGACGATCGCGAGCACCTCGTCGCCGCGGTGCAGGTCGAGCTCGGCCCGCAGCGGTTCCAGCAGCAGCTCGGTGAGGCCATCGGCGTCGCGGAAGGGGACGCGGTCCGGGCCGCGTTCGCCATGGATGCCCACGCCCAGCTCGATCTCGTCGTCCTCGAGGGTGAACTGGGGCTCGCTGTCGCCGGGGTGGGTCCCGGCGGAGAGGGCCAGGCTCATGGTGCGGGCGCGGCCGGCGGCGCGGCGGCCGATGGCGGCGACCTCCTGCAGGCTCGCCCCGGCCTCGGCGGCGGCGCCGCACAGCTTCTCGACGATGACGGTGGCGGCGGTGCCGCGGCGGCCGGGCCCGTCCTGGTCCCCGGTGTCGGTGGCGAGGTCGTCGTCCACCAGCACCATCTCGGTCTCGACAGCGTCGTCGCCGCTGATCTCCCCGGCGATGCGGAAGTTCAGCACGTCGCCGGTGTAGTTCTTGACGATCTGGACCACGCCGCGGCCCGCGTCGGCCGCCTTGGTGGCCTCGAGCACCTGCAGGGCGGTGGGGCTGGCGAAGACGGCGCCGGCGACCGCCACGTCGAGCATGCCGGTGCCCACGAACCCGGCGTGCAGCGGCTCGTGGCCGGAGCCGCCGCCGGAGACCAGGCCCACCTTGTCGGTGGCGGGGCGGCGACGGGTGATGAAGCGGTGCTCCTGGTGGAGGTCGAGCATCAGCGGATGGCTGAGCATGAGCCCTTCGAGGGCCTCGGGGACCAGGTCCTCGGGGTTGTTGACGATGCTGCGACGCATGGTGGTGCGCTCCTTCCGGGCGGGGCCGATGCCCCCACGCTATCCCGCTGTGAGCCGCGCCGCAGAGGGTCGGCGGAGGATCGCGTACGGTGCGAGCCATGCGCCTGCTCCTCCTCCGCCATGGTCAGACCCCCAGCAACGTCGAGGGGATCCTCGATGCCGGCTATCCCGGGCCCGGCCTGACCGCACTGGGCCACGCCCAGGCCGCGGCGATCCCGGAGGCGCTGCAGCACGAGGACATCGCCGCGGTGCACGTCTCCCGACTGCTGCGCACCCACGAGACCGCAGCCCCGCTGGCGGCGGCGCGGAGGATGAGTCCGCTGATCACCGCCGGTCTGGAGGAGATCAGCGCCGGGCAGCTCGAGCTGCGCCGGGACGCGGAGGCCGTCGCCGCCTACCGGGACAACCATTCCCGCTGGAGCGCGGGCGAGTTCACCGACGGGGTGCCGGGCGGGGAGAGCGGCGAGCAGTTCTGGGCGCGGTTCGCCGGGGCGCTGGCGCACATCGCCGCGCTGCATGCGGAGGATGCGACGGTGGCGGTGGTCAGCCACGGCGCCGCGATCCGCGTGTTCGCCGCGGTGGTGACCGGGCTCGGCGCCGCCTCCCTCGAGGACCGGCCGCTGTTCAACACCGGCATGGTCACCCTCACCGGGCATCCCGAGGAGGGCTGGCAGCTGGAGGACTGGGTGAGCACGCCGATCGGCGGCGCCCATCTGCTCCACGGCACGGCGCACGACGTCACCGCGGACCAGCACGCCGACGCGGCCGTCTGAACCTCTGCCCGGCGAGACGCGAAGGAGCGCACCTCATGTCAGATCTGCTCGGGAGCACGGGCTTCATGTTCATCGCCCTGCCGGCCCTCTTCGCGGTGGTCGCGCTGGTCATCCTCGGCACCGGGGTGCGGGACCTGGTGCGGGGCGGCCGGCTCGCCTCCCAGGGGATGCCGGTGCGGGGCGTGGTGCGGGAGACCTACGTGCGCACCTACGGCCACAACGACTCCCGACGCCCCCACCGCGTGGAGACCATCGACTTCACCACCTCCACCGGGCAGAGGGTGCGCAGCACCCCTGCGGTCGCCGACATCGGCATGGTGGACCGCTCCGGGGAGGAGGTCGTGGTGCTCTACGACCGCGACCGTCCCGACCGCTTCATCGCCCCGAAGAACGGGCGCCACCTCTCTCCGGCGAAACCGCTGATCAAGATCGCGATCTGCGTCGCGGCCCTGGTGTTCCTGCTGTTCTTCGCGGGAACGGCCGCGGGGATGAGCAGGATGCTGCCCTGAGGACACCGGGAGGCCGTCACGCCGTCGGCCACTCCAGCCGTGGGGTGTCCGGGCCCTCGTAGGGGGCGTCCCCGTACTGGGTCTGCAGCTCGGCGGTGAGGGTGCGCAGCTGTTCGAGGATCTGCGTATACGCAACGTCGTGAGCGACGTTGACCATCTCCTGCGGGTCCTCGACCAGGTCGTACAGCTCGTCCTCGACCGGCATCACGCGGTCGGAGGAGCCGGGGGTGCCCAGGCCGTCGTTGTAGTAGCGGATGTACTTGTGGGTGGGGGTGCGCACGCCGTAGTGGGCGGGGGCGTGGTGCTCGGGGTCGTCGTGCTCCCAGTAGCGGTAGTAGACCGCCTGGCGCCAGTCCTGGACCTGCTCGCCGCGCAGCTGGGGAAGGAAGCTGCGGCCCTGCTGCGCGGGCAGGGCCGAGGGGTCCTCGCCGGCGGCCTCGAGCAGGGTCGCGGCGAAGTCCACGTTGGAGACGATGTCGGTGACGCGGGAGCCGGCGGCGACCTGTGCGGGCCAGCGCACCAGCATCGGCATGGTCAGCGACTCGTCCAGCATCAGGCGCTTGTCGAACCAGCCGTGGTCGCCGAGGAAGAACCCCTGGTCGGAGGTGTAGATGACGATCGTGTTCTCGGCCAGGCCGTTCTCGTCGAGGTGGTCGAGGATCTCGCCCACGGAGTCGTCGACCGCCTGCACACAGCGCAGGTAGTCGCGCATGAAGCGCTGGTACTTCCACGAGGATCTGGCACGGCGCGAGTCCTCGCCCTCCCCTTCGAGCTCGGGCGGCAGCGCATCCTTGTAATCGCTCTCGCGCAGGTCGTCCAGCTGCATGGCCACCTCGCGCACCACCTGGGCGCGGGAGGCGTGGTCATCCCCCATGGTCTCCGGCTCCGGGATGGTGCCCGCCTCGTACCTCCCCTCGTAGCGGGGGTGCGGGATCCAGGGCCGATGCGGGGCCTTGTGGTGGACCAGCAGGCAGAAGGGCCGCTCGGGATCGCGCTGGTCCAGGAAGTCCAGGCTCTGCCGGGTGACGATGTCGGTGGCGTAGCCGGGGAGCTGCTCCTCGCCGTCCGGCCCGATCATCACCGGGTCCACGTATGCGCCCTGGTCGGGGTAGATCCGCCAGTCGTCGAAGCCGCGGGGCCGGGAGCGCTCGGAGCGGCCCAGGTGCCATTTGCCGTACAGCGCCGTCCGGTAGCCGCGCTCCTGCAGCACCTCGGGGAAGGTGCGCACCCGGTAGTCGAACTCGGAGTAGATCGACGGGGCCCGGTTGACGTGGCTGTAGGTGCCGCTGAGGATCGAGGCGCGCGAGGGGGTGCAGATGGCGTTGGTGCAGTACACCGCGTCCATCCGCGCGCCCTCCTCGGCGAGCCGGTCCAGGTGCGGGGTGGTGTTGACCCGGCTGCCGTAGGCGGAGATCGAGTGGGCGGCGTGGTCGTCGCTCATCACGAACACGATGTTGGGACGGGTCATCGGGAGGTGCTCCTGGGCGGGTCGGGGTTCGGTGAGTCCGGCGGGCCCGGTGCGACCGAGGGGATGGTGCCGCTTCGGCCGGCGGGGCCGGCTCACCAGCGCGGGTGGATCGTCTCGCGCAGCAGCTCATCGTAGGTCTGGTGCACGGCGGCGTCGAAGCGCTCGAGCACGGTCTCCTGCTCGGGGGTGGGGGCGCTGCCGGCGGCGGCGTTGCGGCGGGCCTGCTCACCGCTGCTGGCGCCGGGGATGGCGGCGGTGACGCCGGACTGCGCGAGGATCCAGCGCAGGCTCGCCTCGGCGAGCGGCATCGCCCCGTCCAGGGCCTGCTCGAGCCGGGCCACGGCGGTCAGGCCGGTCTCGTACTCCACGCCGGAGAACGTCTCGCCCTGGTCGAAGGCCTCGCCGTGGCGGTTGAAGCGGCGGTGGTCGTTCGCGGCGAAGGTGGTGCCCGGGGAGAATTTGCCGGTGAGCAGTCCGGAGGCCAGCGGGACGCGGGCGATGATCGCCACGCCCTTCTCCGCGGCCGCGGGCAGCACCTGGTCCAGGGGCTTGAGGCGGAAAGGGTTCAGGATGAGCTGGATCGAGGCCAGGTGCTCGCGCTCGAGGCTGAGCAGCGCCTCCTGGCAGGTCTCGACGCTGACGCCCCAGGCAGCGATCTTCTTCTCCTCGGCGAGTGCGTCGAGCACGTCGAACACGCGGTCCTCGCGGTAGATCGCCGGCGGCGGGCAGTGCAGCTGCACCAGGTCCAGGGTGTCCATGGCGAGGTTCTGCCGCGAGCGCTCCACCCAGGCGCGCAGGTTCTGCTCGGTGAAGGTCTCCGGGGCGAACGGATCCGCGCGGCGGGAGGCTTTGGTCGCGATGAACGGCGCCCGCGCTCCCCCGGCTTCGGCGAGCCGGGTGCGCATCGCACCCACCAGCCGCTCGCTGCGGCCATCACCGTAGACGTCGGCGGTGTCGAAGAAGGCCACGCCCGCCTCGAGCGCGGCGTCGAGCACCGCGCGCGCGGACTCGTCCATGACCTCGCCCCAGTCAGCACCGATCTGCCAGCAGCCCTGCCCGATCACGGACAGCGGGCGGTTCAGACGGGACGGGGTGCGGTGCTGCATGGACATCATCGACCTTGCCTCTCTGCGGCCGCCCGGGGCTAGGCAGCGCTGCTCCCAGTCTCCCAGATGCCGCTCTGCACGGGCCGGGAGGCCTGGCGCCGGCGCGGGCCCCGGGCGTACACCGCGGTGCGGGCTCCTGCGCCTCAGGAACGGTCCCGCTCCACCCCCGCGAAGGCCCGGAGCGCGCGCAGCGCCGACACGATCGCGACGACATCGACGACCTCCTGCAGCAGTGCACCCGCCACGGCGGGCAGAAAGCCGAAGGCGGCGATGAGCATCAGGCCCACCGAGATGATGATGCCCATCCAGATCGACTGCAGCGCGATGTGCACGGTGCGGCGCGAGACGTGGGCGACATCGGCCACCCGCGCGATGTCGTTCGAGGTGATGACCGCCGCCGCCGATTCGCTCGCGACGGTCGAGCCTCTGCCCGCCATGGCGATGCCCACGTCGGCGGCGGCCAGCACGGGGGCATCGTTGATGCCGTCGCCGACCATGAGCACGGGCCGCGGCCGGAGGGCCCGGACGATCTCGACCTTGGTCTGCGGTGTGGCCTCGGCGTGGACCGTCCGGATGCCCACCATCTGCGCGACCGACTCAGCGGTCGGGGCGACGTCCCCGGTGACCATCGCGATCTCCGCCACCCCGGCGGTCCGGAGGCGGGCGATGGTCGCGGCAGCATGAGGACGGATCGGGTCGGAGACGATGAGGACGCCGGCCAGCTCGTCATCGACCGACACGTACACAGCAGTCTCCCCGGCGCCCAGGGCGGGGCGATCGAGCGGTCCGGCCACCTCCTCGATGAATGCGGGCTTCCCGACCCGCACCACGGTGCCGCCGGCCAGCGAGGCGCGCACCCCGTGGGTCGCGACCTCCTCCGCGTCCGTCACCTCGGGCAGGGCGAGCTGCTGCGCGCTGGCTGCCGCGACGATCGCGTCGGCGAAGACATGCACGGAGTACTGCTCCGCGGCGGCCGCGAGCCGCAGCGTCTCGTCGGCGGTGCGGGAGCCCGTGCGGACCTCCACCACGTCGGCCGTGCCCTGCGTGAGGGTGCCCGTCTTGTCGAAGGCGGCGGAGCGGACCCGGGCGAGCGTCTCCAGGACACCGCCGTCCTTGATGATGACGTTCAGCCGGGCGGCGGAGCTCATGCCGCCCATGAACGCGACCGGGGCGGCGATGAGCAGCGGGCAGGGCGTCGCCACCACGAGCACCTCGGCGAATCGCACCGGGTCCCCGCTGAGGAACCAGGCGAGGCCGGCGATGAGCAGCGACACCACCGTGAACGGCACCGCATACCGGTCGGCGAGACGCACCATCGGTGCGCGGGATCCCACCGCCTCCTCGACCAGTCGCACGATCGAGGCGTAGTGCGACTCGGCCGCCACCTTCTGCGCGCGCATCGTGAAGCTCGCGGTGCTGTTCACGGTGCCCGAGAGGACCTGGTCGCCTGCCTGATAGCTCGCGGGCAGCGGCTCCCCGGTGACCGAGGATTCATCGATCGTCGCGTGCTGCGACAGCAGCACGCCGTCGACGGGGAGGATCTCCGAGGAGCGCACCAGCAGCTCGTCGCCGACCAGGACCTCGTCGACCCCGATGCTCTCGACCTGCCCGGTGCCGGGGTGGATGCGCTGCGCGAAGGCCGGCGCGCGGTTCATCAGCTGGTCCAGCTCGCGGCTCGCACGGCGCGCGGCGAGGTCCTCCAGGGCTTCGCCGCCGGTGAGCATCAGCGCGATGATGAGCCCCGCGACGTACTCCTGCACCGCCAGGGTGGCGATCATGGCGATGACCGCGAGGATGTCGAGCCCCCAGTGCCCACGCAGCAGATCCCGCGCCATCTCGATCGCGGTCACGACGATCACGACGCCGAGCACCAGGTACGCGATGACGGCGAGGGCCGCGGACTGGCCCGTCGCCCACAGGATCACCCCGGCAGCCAGCCCGGCGATCACGAAGAGCAGCAACGCGCGGTCGCGGAGATGCTCCACCACCGGTGAGGGCGCGGAGCGTGCGGCGGTGGCGCGCGTGGTGGTGGCCTGGTCCGGCACTGCTGCACCCCGTTCTTGGCTCTTCGCGGTTCGTGGTGAATGACCCTGTTGTGGGCTAACCGGGCGGATCAGTAGAGTGCAAGAAATCTGCCCGAAGCCCTCGAGAAGCAGAGCCGGTCTCGAAACGTCGATACTGCCGTTCTAACAACGACTGGTCGGGGCGCTCCTTTTTCGCCGAGGGAAGCACGCTCAACTTGTTTCCGTCGAGTCCCTTTAAACCGAATTCTAGCATCGGCCCATCAACCTCACTCAGCACATCTCCCCTCACCCCGATCTTGTAATCGGGCGAAATTCCAATGATTCCCGCGTCGTATGCTGCATGATGGATTTTGCACAGCGCCAATCCGTTACGCACCGCCGCCACCCCGGCCGGATCAGCATCGGGAACGATATGCGCGGCATCCAGTAGAGCCGAGTGTCGTAGCGTGCAAATTGAACACCTGGTGCCGTACGCCTGCATCACAAGTCCCCGAAAAACAGGTTGGTGCAGACGACGACGCGTCTCCTGCAGTACATAACGCTTTGTCACCTCGTCGACGTCCCGCCCCGTCGACTCAATGTTCTGAAGCCCGTCAGTGGCCACGACAAACTGCTGCTGCTCTCGTTCTTCGGCCACAATGTAGACCGGATATATCGGCTTGTACACCCCCTGCGCGACACCCCAGAACCAGATTAGGGGCCGCTTCTGTTCCATCGCAGCACGGAGACCCCGGTTCGTGTATTTCTCGGGATTGTCGCCATCCCATTTGTACCGCATGAAACCATCGCTTCCCAGGCGATCGTCGTAAGGGCGCTCCTGACCTGGCGCTCGATAGGTGGTCGTGATGGAGAACGCACTGTCCATTCCTGCCGGCTTCCGAATGCCGAGCTGACGATCTCTCAGCGGGAATTTTTCGCCGCGGAAGCGAAAGTCGCCGAGATCCTCGTACGAAATTGCGTCGAGCCCATCGCTTGTCCATGCCGCGAGCCACTCCATCGCTTCCTCGCGAAGCGCCACCTCGTCAGCATCGGACCACATGTTCCGATAATCGCACATCGCGACGTTTGGCGAGTACGAAGCTGGTTACCGACTCGTCGGCACTCGTACCACCCCGAACCCCACCACCCCTACCACCGGCAGTATCACCCACCACCAGGTCACGCCGCTCTCCCCGACCACGCCCACCGAGGCCATCACGGCGAGCCCCGCGACGATGGTGACGGCAGCCAGGATCGGCTTCCACATCGCCGGCGCGGGTCTGTCGTCGGCCCGCGGGTCCTCGAACCGGCCCAGCACCAGCACCACCGCCCCGGTGAGTGCCGGCAGCACCAGCGCCCACAGCGGCCGGGTCGCCCACCACACTCCGGTGAGCGGTTCCGGCAACAGCGCCCGGGCATCGAGAGCCAGCAGCAGGTGCGCGAGTCCCACCATCACGGTGAGGTGCCACAGGAACCAGGTCATGATCCGCTGGTTCACCAGCACGGTCACGAACCACAGCCGGGGCCTCATCAGCAGCGCGGTGAGCGGCTTCTCGAGGGAGAGCACCAGGCCGGCCTGCATCATCCCCAGGAACGCCATGGTGATGCGGGTGGGGCTGGAGTTGGAGATGTCATCAGCGGCGGAGGTGATCATCGAGACCGGGTACGGCCCCACGCTCACCAGCAGCATCAGCCCGACCAGTCCGATCCCGGCGAGCAGCAGGCGCCGTCCGGCACCGGCGAGGCGGCCGTCCAGCCAGGCGTAACCGAACTGGTGGAACGCGGCCCAGACCAGCAGATAGTTCGGGTAGCCCAGCAGCGGCTGGTCCGTCACGAGGCTCACCGCGTCCACGATGCCGGCGAGCGCGAGCGCACCGATGATCGACCACCATCCGTACCTCTCCCACAGCAGCAGGCAGGGTGGGGCCACCAGGATCACCATCAGGTAGGCGGCGAGGAACCAGGTGGGGATCAGCGCCATCTGGGAGGCGAGCTGCACCGTGGCGTGCGGCGCTCCGGCGGCGACGGCGACCACCCCGATCACCAGCCAGGCCAGCAGCAGCGGGATCAGCGGGATCCCGAGCCGTCGCAGCCTCGTGCGCAGCCACTGGGCGTAGCCGACGTCCTTGCGGCGGGCGGAGCGCCAGGAGAGGGCGTTGGAGTAGCCGCCCACCAGGAAGAAGATCGGCATCACCTGGAACACCCAGGTCAGCGGGTGGATCCAGACGGCGCCGTCGAGGACGCCGTGGGGCTGGATACCGCCGTCGGCGTCGACCCCGATGATCGTCCAGTGCCCGAGCACCACCACGGTGATCGCGGCAGCGCGCAGGAAGTCGACCACACGGTTCCGGCTGGCAGGGGTGGCGGCATCGACCTTCTCGGCGCGGCTCAGGCGGGTGCTCGTCATCGACCTGTCCCCTCGTCAGTGCCCCGACCTGTCCCGGTCGGGACGGGGTCGCTGGCTGTGACCGCAATCTACCGGAGCGGCGCGACCGGCACGCACCCCTGGCGCCGCTGTGCCATCTGGGCAAGAGCGCTTCCGCGCCGGGGCGGGATCTGCCAGGCTCGCCGCATGTCAGCACCTCATCATGCAGAGCACGGCCATGCCGACCCCGCCAAGACCCTCTCCCCCAGCGAGTACTGGGAGCAGCGGTACTCCGGCCGGGAGCCGATCTGGTCCGGGAAGGTCAACGAGACCATGGCGTCCGTCGTCCGTGACCTCACCCCGGGCGCGGCGCTCGATCTCGGCTGCGGGGAGGGCGGGGACGTGCTGTGGCTGGCCGAGCAGGGCTGGCAGGCACTGGGCCTGGACATCTCCGCCACCGCCGTCGGCCGCGCCCGCGCTTCCGCCGCGGCTCGTGGCCTCGAGACCGCCACCTTCACCGCCACGGACCTCAGCGCCTGGGAGCCGGAGCTGCGCAGCCTCGACCTGGTCACTGCCTCGTTCTTCCAGTCCAGCGTGGCGCTGGACCGCACCGCGATCCTCCGCAGGGCCGCCTCCGCGCTGCGCCCGGGCGGGCACCTGGTGGTCACCTCCCACGCCGCACCGCCCTCCTGGGCCTCCGATCATCCCGCGAGGATGGTCAGCATCGACGAGGAGGTCGAGCAGCTCGCCCGGCCCGCCGAGGACTGGGACGTGGTCACCGCCGAGGAGCGGCCGCGCCCCGCGCTCGACCCCGAGGGGCATGCGGGCGAGCACCTGGACGCGCTGTTGGTGCTGCGCCGGCGCTGACAGCACCGGGCGGCCACTGACCGCGTCGGCGCCTGCCCCCATCAGAGCCCGTTCAGCCCTGCGCGGCGAGCACCTGCCGGTACCACTCGAAGGCGGCCTGCGGATCGTCCACCGTGGTGCCGTCCACACCGATCACCACGGCGTGGGCCATCTGCTCGGCGGTGCGCAGCGGCCAGCCGTGCACGCGCCGGCCTGCGGCGTGCTGGGCCGCGACCGCCTCGGCGGTGAGGCCCTCCCAGCCGCAGAGCAGTGCCGAGGCACCGGTGCGCTCGAGCAGCGCGTCCAGGCCCTCGGGGTGCTTCTCCGTCACCGGCAGGCGGTGCACGATCATGCCGCGCGGGATCTGCGGCAGCAGCTCGCGCGCCTGCACCAGAGCGTCGGCATGGAAACTGGTCAGGCGCATGCGCCGGACCACCTCGGGGCGGGTCTCGAGGAATCCGGCCAGCAGCGGTACCACCGCCGGGTCCTTGATCTCCACCTCCAGGTTCGCCGTGGTGGCCGCACACACCTCCTCGAAGGTGTGCAGGCGGTGCCCGTCCCGCAGCGGCACCTGCTGGAGCTCCTCCAGGGTCCTGTCGGCGACGGGGCCGAGGCCGCGGCCGTCCTCGTCGGCCGCGAGACGGTCCAGGGTCGCATCGTGGATCACCACGAGGCGGTCGTCGGCGCTTCGGCGGAGGTCCAGCTCGAGCTCCTGGCACCCCAGCTGTTCTGCGCGCTGGAACGAGGCGAGCGTGTTCTCGAGCGCGTGGGTCATGGCGCCGCGGTGCCCCACGATCGTCAGCTCGCCGCTGGTGGTGTCCGGCCCGGTGTCGGTGCTCCTCATGGGCGCCATCCTCTCAGGCCTGCCCTTGCGCGGCTCGTCTCTTCGTAGCCCGGGGCCGGAGCCCCACCCGGCCTCCGGAGATCTGCCTCAGAGGCTGACGAGCGCGACCACTACGAAGGTCAGCACCAGCGAGAGGGCGACGGCCAGGTTGCTGCGCCAGGTGGGGGCCTGCTCGCCGGCGTCGGCATTCGCCGGGACCACCGGAATCTGTCCGGTCTCGGCTGCGGCCTGCAGTTCGTGGCCGACGGTGACGTCATGACGCGAATCCATACGGGGGTCCCTCCTTCTCACAGTGGTAGGAGCACATCGCACAGGCCTGATCGCGGCCTGATCAGACGCGGTTTCCTCGCGCGCCTTCTGTGCTCATGACAAGAGTAGAGCCGCTGGTGACCCCCTGAATAGAGCGATGACCCAGTGGTCACCGGAATCACATTCCCCCTCGGGGCAGCGGCCGGATCGGGGCGCCCGGTCACGGCGGCGGGCCCGTACGGTGACCTGCATGCTCGATCCGCAGTGGTGGCCGCTGGGCCTGGCCGCACTGGCCGTCCTGGCCGGGGCGGTCTCCGTGCGCACCACCGGGATGGGCTTCGCGCTGCTGTCCTCCCCGTTCCTGGTGATGGCGCTGGGTCCCGTCGAGGGCATCCTGGTCACCAATGTGTGCGGGATCGTCGCCGCGCTGCTGAACCTCCTCGTGATCCACCGGGACCTGGACTGGCGACGCGCCGCGAGAGTGGTGCCGGCCGGGATCGTGGGCACCATCCCCGGGGCGCTGCTGGTGCTGTGGCTGCCGGCGCCGGTGCTCGCGATCGCGATCAGCCTGCTGGTGATCGCGGGCCTGCTGTTCACCATCGTGTCGCGGTCGCTGCAGGTGCCGAACTCCTTCTGGGTGGGCGCAGGCGGCGGCTTCGCCTCGGGAGTGATGACCGTGACCGCCGGCGTGGGCGGGCCGGGCCTGGTGGTCTATGCGCTGGCCACCCAGTGGGAGCACCGGAGCTTCGCCGCCACCGCCCAGCTGCACTTCGCCGTGCTCGGCGTGGCAGCGCTGCTCGCGAAGGGGGCGCTGCCCACGCTGCCGGTGGGCGGCTGGGCGCTGCTGCTGGGAATGCTGGTGGTGGGGCTGATCGGCGGCACGGCGCTCGCGCGCAGGGTGCACGGGTCCCGGGCGATGCGCGGGGTGATCGTGATCGCGATGGCCGGAGCGACCCTCTCGCTCATCCAGGGTCTCGCGCAGCTGTGAGCCGCTGACCGGCCCTGCCCCTCGCACACCGGACACGAGGCCCGTTCCGGAGCGATCATCACCGCCGGATCGTCGGCCCCCACCGCCGATCCCGCAGCTCCCGCCCGTGTGAGCCTCGTGCCGGCGCCTCTCCCCCGGGGAGAGTCCCGCACCCGCCACCTGGAATCTACGGGCCCCTGACCAGGAGCGCGATGGGGCGAACTGCCTGGGGAGAAGTCCCCGGGGAGAACTCCCCATCCAGATCCGTCCCGGTTTCCGCCCGTCCGCCCATGGTGGTGCAGCGCACCGGGGTCTAGAATTCACCACCCCGCCACGATGCTCGTGGAGGTCGCGCGCCGGGGTGAGCAGACCCCGCTCCACGGTGACCGAGGAGGCCCTGTGCGCCCGCTCGTGACGACCCAGAACATCACCGCCGACGGCTCGATCGAGATGCTCGATGACTGGTTCGACCCCACCGACTCCCCCGCCGATCAGCACGCGATCCTGCAGCGGGACAGCGCCGCCTGCGACGCGATCCTGCTGGGCCGGCAGACCTTCGAGGACTTCCGCGGCTATTGGCCGGCCCGGACCGACGACGCCACCGGCATCACCGACGAGCTGAACCAGCTGACCAAGTACGTGGTCACCTCGACCATGACCGACCCGGCCTGGGAAAATTCCACGCTGCTGAGGGGCGACCCGGTCGAAGCAGTGCGCGACCTGACGCAGGGCGAGGGCGCGGAGATCTCGCTGACCGGCTCGATCACCCTGTGCCATGCCCTGATCGCGGCCGGGCTGGTGGACGAGTACCGGCTGTGGACCTATCCCTACGTGCAGGGTCGCGGGCGTCGGCTGTTCCCGGACGGCCACCGTGAGCGGCTCGAGCTGCTCGAGCACCGCGCCTTCTCCTCCGGCGTCACCTACACCCGCTGGGCGCCCAGGAAGGATTGACATGACCACCTCCGCCCTCCCACCCGTCACCGATCCCGCGACCTGGCGGCGCGAACTGGACGCGCTCGCAGCCCTCTACGGACCAGGAGCCCGCTCATGAGCACCGGACCCGCCCCCTCCCACGACGCCGCCGCACCGGTCCCGGGCCGGGACCACTACATCGTCTCGCGCACCGTCGCCGCCTCCCCGGCGGAGGTGTTCGCGCTGCTCACCGATCCGTCGCGGCACTCCGAGACCGAGCCGACCGACTGGGTGCGCGCCTCTTTGGAGGCGGACCCCGCGCCGCTGACGGAGGTCGACCAGATCTTCGGCATCGAGATGTTCCATGAGAACGCCGGCGGCCGCTACGACATGCACAACCGTGTGATCGCCCTCGAACCCGAGCGCACCATCGCCTGGCAGCCCGGTCAGTACGGGCCCGACGGCACCTGGGGCGGCGGCGGCTGGACCTGGCGGTACGACCTCGCGCCCATTGGTGAGGGCACCCGCGTCACGGTGACCTACGACTGGCGGGCGGTGCCGCAGGAGCTGCGGGAGGAGTTCGGCCTGCCGCCCTTCCCGCCGAGCTTCCTCGAGGAGGGGCTCGCCGCACTGGAGAAGGCGGTGGTCACCGGATAGCCCGGCACACGGCGGCCCCGCCCGTTGACGACTGAACTGTCGGTGGCCGCGGAGCCGTTCCGCCTCGCGACAACCCTGCCGCCCCGGTGTCACCCCGGTGTCGCCCGGAGCCGCCCCGGTGTCACCCAAGATCCTGTCGAGCCGTGGGAAGTGTGCGGTAAGAAGCCCTGTGCTGCACATTTCCTACGCCTCGGCCCCCGGGATTCACCAGGTCGGGCGCGCTGCCCCCGGGCCCCGGGGACGAGGGCCCCGGGGGCGAGAGACGCGGGGACGGCCGCTCCGTCCCGTCAGCTCTGCGCGCCCCCTGCCGCCTCCGGGCGCCGCGAGAGCCGGGAGGCCAGCAACGGGAACACCAGCACCGTGATCGCCCCGCCGGTGACCATCGCCGAGGCCACGGTGACCGAGATCAGTCCCGAGCTCGAGGCGATCTGGGTGACCGCGACGATGATCGGCAGCCCGGTCGCGGCGTACAGACCCAGCGCCACCTTCTCCCGCGGGGTCTCCAGGCCCGACCCGGAGGAGCTCCACAGCTCGCGCGCGAGCACCGGGAGGCCCCGCACCACCACGATCATGCCCACGAACCCCAGCAGCAGCGGCCAGACACCGAGCACGGCGAGGACGTCGATGCTCATCCCGCTGGTGAGGAAGAAGACCGGGATCAGCAGGCCGAAACCCATCACCTCCACCTTGTGCATGATCTCCCCGACGTGCTGCGGTGCGCCGCCGCGCAGCGCGGTGTGCAGCAGCAGACCGGCGGCGAAGGCTCCGAGGGCGACGTCGAGCTCCAGCACCGCCGTCAGCAGCATCAGCGAGATCATCACCCACACCGTGATCCGCACGATGGTCTGCATCGTCGAGTCGGAGGCGGCGGCGAAGGCCCGGCCCAGCAGCGGCACCTTGCGGAAGAGCCGCGCGGGGACGGCCACGATCACCACCGCCAGCACCGCGAACAGCACCAGCACGGCCGCCGCCTGGAGGGTGGCGCGCGTGGTCAGCAGCAGCGACATCGCGATCACGGGCAGCAGCTCGCCGTAGGCGCCGTGGATCATGGTCGCCGTGCCCAGCGGGGCCTCCAGGGCGCCGGAGTCCTTGAGGATCGGCAGCAGGGTGCCCAGCGCCGTGGAGGTCGCGGCGATGCCGAGCACGGCGGCGATCTGCCAGTCACCCCCGGCGATCAGCAGCCCCGCGCCCACGCCGAGGCTCACGCAGAGCAGCCAGGTCAGGGCGGCGCTGCGCCCCGCCCGGCTGCGCATGTCGGAGGTGTTCACCTCGAAGCCCGCCAGCAGGAACAGGAACCCGAGCCCGAGCTCGCGCAGGAAGGCGACGGCCTGGGTGCTCTCGGCGAGGGCCAGCGCGTGGGGCCCGATCACCATGCCCAGCACCAGCAGCCACACCACGTCCGGGATGGTGCGGCGGGTCGCCAGGGCGAGAATGGGGGCGAGCACCGCCGCTGCGGCGATCCACCACATCGACTGCAGGTTCTCGATGAGGATCGTGGACTCGTGCATGGGCGAAGACTACGTGCCGCCGTCGAGTTCGAGGAGACGAAGCGGAGAGTTGGATACGGTGGGGGCATGTCCGTCTCAGAGCTCTCCACCAGCGCCCAGAACTACCTCAAGGCGGTCTGGAGCCTGGCGGAATGGTCGAAGGAACCGGTCACGACCTCCGCCATCGCCGAACGGGTGGGGGTGCGGCTGTCCACGGTCTCGGACGCGGTGCGGAAGCTCGCCGAGCAGGGTCTGCTCGAGCACACCCGGTACGGCGCGATCGGGCTGAGCGCGGAAGGGCGCGCGCACGCGCTGTCGATGGTGCGCCGTCACCGGCTGATCGAGACATTCCTGGTGGAGACCCTCGGCTATGGCTGGGAGGAGGTCCACGACGAGGCCGAGCATCTCGAGCACGCCGTCTCCGACCTGCTGGTGGACCGGATCGATGCCCTCCTGGGCCACCCCGCGCGCGACCCGCACGGTGATCCGATCCCCACCGCCGCCGGTGAGGTGGAGCTCCCCGATGCCCGCCTGCTGACCGAGGTCCCGGCCGGGAGCTCGGCGGTCGTCGAGCGCATCTCCGATGCCGACCCCCGGCTGCTGTCCTTCTGCGCCGAGCAGGGCATCACCGTCGGCGCGGGCCTCGAGGTGGCCGCCGGCCCGGCGTTCTCCGACTCCGTGGAGGTCTCGGTGCCCGGGGCCTCGACCCGGGTGCCGCTGGGGCGCTCGGCGACGGATGCGATCTGGGTGAGCACCCCTGCCTGAGGCAGTTCCCGGGCTCAGGGGCGCGGTGCCGCCGGGATCTGTGTCCCGCCCCTCGCCTCGGCGACTCCAGCCCGGCCGGCCGGGTGGTGCGTGCCGAGCGCGCCGGCCGCGTCCGTCGGCTCGCCGCCGGCCGGCGGCCCGTCGGTGCCCATCGGCTCGTCGGTGCGAGCGCCCGCCCCGCCCGTCCCCCGGCTGCGGCGGCGCCGGGCGAGCAGCAGGCGCGGCAGGACCCCGTAGCGCGGGGCGAGCAGGTAGACCAGCGTGAAGATGGCGCCCTGGACGAGGACGATGAGCCCCCCGGAGGAGGCATCGACCCAGTAGCTGAGGAAGATGCCCGTCACCGAGGCGAGCACGGAGATCGTCGGCGCGATCAGCAGCATCCGCCCGAAGCGGTCGGTGAGCAGGTGCGCGGTGGCACCGGGGATGATCAGCATCGCCACCACCAGCACCACGCCCACGATCTGCAGCGCGACCACGGCGGTCACCGCCAGCAGGCCCAGCAGCAGCGCCCCCAGCCGGCGCGGGGAGAGCCCGATCGCCTGGGCGTGGGTGGGGTCGAAGGCGTAGAGGGTGAGATCGCGCCGTTTGAGCACAAGGGCCACGAAGGCGACCCCGGCGAGCACGCCGATCTGGAGCAGATCACCGGAGGAGACGCCCAGGACGTTGCCGAACAGGATGTGGCCGAGGTCGGTATGGCTGGGCGTGACCGAGATCAGCACCAGGCCGAGGGCGAACAGGGTGGTGAACACGATCCCGATCGCGGCGTCCTCCTTGATCCGGCTGGTGCCGCGGAGGGTCCCGATGAGCGCCACGGCGAGCATCCCGAAGACGATCGCCCCGACCGCGAAGGGCACCCCGACGATGTAGGAGAGCACCACGCCGGGCAGCACGGCGTGCGAGACGGCGTCGCCCATCAGCGACCAGCCCACCAGCACCAGCCAGCACGACAGCAGCGCGCACACGATCGCCGCGGCGACCGTCGCGGCCAGCGCCCGCACCATGAACTCGTACTGCAGGGGCTCCAGGAGCAGATCGAGCGGGTTCACCGTGCCTCCTCGCGGGTCAGCGGGTCCAGGCCGAACGCACGGCCCAGCATCTGCGGTGCGAGCGCCTCGGCGACGTCGCCGTGGAACAGGACGCGGCGCCGCAGCAGGATCGCGGAGTCGGCGAGCTGGGGCAGGGCGTGCAGGTCATGGCTGGAGACCAGGACGGTGCAGTCAGCGGCGGCGAGCTCGCGCAGCAGAGAGACGATCGTGGCCTCGCTGCGCTTGTCGACGCCGGCGAACGGTTCGTCCAGCAGCAGGATGGAGGCGCCCTGGGCCAGGCCCCGCGCGACGAACGCCCGCTTCTTCTGCCCCCCGGAGAGCTGGCCGATCTGGCGATCGGCGAGGTCGGTGAGCTCGACGCGGTCGAGCGCGGCGGCGACGGCCTCGTGATCGACGTGGCGCGGCCGCCGGGTCAGGCCCTGATGCCCGTATCGGCCCATCATCACCACATCGCGCACGCCGACGGGGAAGGTCCAGTCCACGTCCTCGCTCTGCGGCACGTACCCCACCAGGCCGCGGCGGCGGGCACGGGCCGGATCGCTCCCGTCCATCAGCACGCCCCCGGCGCTCGGGGTGACCATGCCCATGAGGGACTTGAACAGGGTCGACTTCCCCGAGCCGTTCATCCCGACCAGGCCGGTCACCTCGCCGGAGCGGATCTGGAGATCCACCTCCTCCACGGCGGTGACCGCGCCGTAGCGCACGGTCAGCCCGCTGATCTCGATGCTCATGCCGCCGCCTGCTCGCCGGTGAGGCCCGTGACGATGACGTCCGCATCGTGGCGGAGCAGCTCGAGATAGGTGGGCACCGGGCCGTCCGCCTCGGAGAGGGAGTCGACGTAGAGGGTCCCGCCGAAGCGGGCGTCGGTCGCCTCGACGACCTGCCGCATCGGCTTGTCCGAGACGGTGGACTCGCAGAACACCGCGGGGATCCCCTGGGCGCGCACGGTTTCGATGACACCGGCGATCTGCTGCGGGGTGGCCTGCTGCTCGGCGTTGACCGGCCAGAGGTAGTGCTCCTCCAGCCCGACGTCCCGCGCGAGATAGGAGAACGCCCCCTCGCAGGTCACCAGGGCCCGCTCGGTCTCGGGGAGGGTCTCGATCTCCGCGATGAGGTCGTTCTGGATCGCGCGCAGCTCGCGCTGGTACTCGGCGGCGTTGTCCGCGTACTCCTGCGCATGCTCGGGATCGAGGTCGCTGAAGGCCGCCACCATGTTGTCCACGTAGATCTCGACGTTCTGCGGGCTCATCCAGGCGTGGGGATTCGGGGTGCCGGCGTAGGCGTCGCCGGTGATGTCGAGGACCTCGATGCCCTCGGAGACCACCGCGTGGGGTACCTCGGCGGAGTCGACGAACTGCGCGAACCACGCTTCGAGGTGCAGCCCGTTGTCCAGGATCAGATCCGCCTCCGAGGCCTTGGCGACGTCGCGGGGAGTCGGCTCGTAGCCGTGGATCTCGGCGCCGATCTTCGTGATCGACTCGATCTCCAGGTGCTCACCGGCGACGTTCTGGGCGATGTCCTGCAGCACGGTGAAGGTGGTGAGCACGGTGGGCACATCCCGGTCGCCGCTCGCCGAGGGCGCGGCGCCGCCGCAGCCGGCCAGTGCCAGCAGCGCTACCACCGCTGCCGCGATCGCTCTGCGCGCCCTCACCCTTCGGTGACCCGTCACCACAGCTTCCTCCCGTCGCTCCATTGGAGTTCGGTGCACCGAACTTCACAGAGCATACCCCTCCGCCCGCGTCGCGACCACTCCCGCCGGGAGCCGTGTCCGAGGAGGAGCCTCGGCGCGGGTGAGGTCGAGTCGTGGGTTCCGTGCCCCACAGCACCTCATGGCGCACAGAAGCTACGACTCGCTCGGAGAAGGGAGAGGGGGAAGGCGGAAGGGCGAGGGGAGGAGGAACGGGGGAGGGGGAGGGAGCTCCCTTCCGGACCAGGGAGCGGGAGCCGCGGCGGGCCGGTGGGTCCGCTCGGCTCGGTGATGCTCAGCGCGGCGGCGCTTCGCGCCGTACCGCGCGACTCAGTGCTTCCCGGCGTCCGAGCGCAGCGCGAAGGTCCCCTGGGCGCGGCGTCGGCCCTGGACGGGATGATCGGGGACGAGGGCGTCCAGGAAGCGGTACCCGCTGCGGGTGTAGGCGGCGCGCAGGTCACCGCCCTCGGCGGCGTCGCTCATGCAGCGCCACCAGTCGGTGATGTCGCCCCAGCCGGGAGCGGCGAGGGAGCCGCCGAACTGCTGGACGGCCAGGGCCGAGCACAGGGAGGCGAAGCGCAGTCGCTCCTCGAGCGGCCAGGAGGCGAGGGTGCCCAGCACCATCGCCGCGGCGAACACGTCCCCGGCGCCGGTGGTGTCGATCGCGGTGACCGGGACGGCGGGGCAGTACGCCTCTTCCCCCGTGCTGGAGTCGATCGCGTAGGAGCCGTGGGCACTGTCGGTCACCACGGCGAGCGGCACCTTCTCGGCGAGCGCGCGCACCGCCTTGTCGGGGCTGTCGGTGCGGGTGTAGGCCATCGCCTCGAGGGCGTTGGGGGTGAAGGCGTGGCAGTGGGTGAGCGGGGCGAGGTCGGCGGGGTCCCAGCGGCCGGTCTCGTCGAAGCCGATGTCGGCGAAGACCAGCGAGCCGCGCTGGGCGAGCTGCGCCCACCAGGAGGTCTCCCCCGCCAGGTCCACCACGGCGGCCCGGGCGGCGGGCGCGGCGGCGATGAGGGTGGAGAGCGGTTCGGGCAGGTCGTGGCCGTGGGTGGCCATCGCCCGGTCGCCCTCGGCGGCGATGGAGACGGTCAGCGCCGAGTGGAAGTCGTCGAAGCGGCGCGAGGCGGAGAGGTCGATGCCCTCCTCGTGCGCCATGGTGTGCCACATCCAGTCGGCGTAGGCGTCGTCCCCGAACCCGGCGACCAGTCCGGTGCGCAGCCCCAGCCGGGCGGCGGCGGTGGCGAGGTTCGCGATCCCGCCGGGGCTGGAGCCCATGCCCCTGGACCACAGCTCCTCCCCGGGCCGGGGCAGGCGCTCCATGCCGGTGAAGACGATGTCGAAGAACACCGTGCCCGAGAGCAGCACGTCCAGCGGCGGGTCGGCGGGGGTGCGCTGGGCGGCCAGCGGGTCCCAGTCCTGGCAGCCTGCGGCCTCACGGGGCGCCGGGGTCGAGGCACCGACGGGGCGAGCGGGATCGACGGGCTGGGCAGTGGGCTGGCCGGTGGGCTGGGGGGACATCACTTGGCGACTCCTTCGAGCATTCCGCGGATGAAATGGCGCTGCAGGAACAGGAACAGGATCACGGTGGGCAGAGCGACGATCACCGCGCCCGCGGCGAGCAGTGCGGTCTCGGCGGTGTACTGGCCCTGGAAGTTCGCCAGCCCCAGCGGAGCGGTGCGCAGCTTGCCGCCGGGCGCCATGATCAGCGCGATGAGGAATTCGTTCCAGGTCCACATGAACACCAGCACCAGCATCGTCACGATCGCGGGCCGGGAGGCGGGCACCAGGATCCTCACCAGGGCCTGCAGCGGACCCGCGCCGTCCAGCGCGGCGGCCTCGAGGAAGCTGGTGGGCAGCGCCCGGAACTGCGCCCGCAGCCAGAAGGTCCCGAAGGCGATCGACTGCGCCACCTGCGGCATCGCGATCGCGACGTAGGTGTCGGTCAGGCCCAGGGCGCGCAGGTCGAAGAACAGCGGGATGATCGTCGCCTCGGCAGGGATCATCATCCCCACCAGGAACAGATAGAACAGCGGCGTGGCACCGCGGAAGCGCATGGTGCCGAAGGCGTAGCCGGCACCGATCGCGAGAACCGTCGCCAGGCTCACCACGATCGCGGCGACCACCACGGAGTTCCCCAGCGATCTGCCGAACCCGCCCACGGTCCAGGCCTCGACGAAGTTCGAGAGGTAGAACCCGTCGGGCTGCCCCAGCGGCGCGGACACGGAGGTGACGAGGATGGTGAGCACCGGACCCAGCGCGAACAGCGCGAAGGCCCCCAGGACCACGTAGTTCATCATCGTCTCGGCGCGGGAGACCCTCATGACTCACGCTCGCCGATGCGGGTCACGCCCACGTTGATCACGAAGATCAGCGCCGTCAGCACGATCGCGACCGCCGAGGCGGAGCCCACCTCGCGCAGGTCGAAGGCTCGGAAGTAGACCTCGTAGCTGGGCACGGTGGTGGAGTTGCCGGGCCCGCCGGAGGTGGTCAGGTAGACCAGGTCGAAGGTCTTCAGCGCCGCGATGATCGTCAGCACCAGCGCGACGGTGATCTCGCCGCGCACCGCCGGCAGGGTGATCGCGAAGAACTCCCGCACCGCACCCGCCCCGTCCAGACGAGCGGCCTCGAACAGCTCGGCGGGGATGCGGCTCATGCCCGAGAGCATCAGCAGCATCACCAGCCCCATCTCCACCCAGGTGCCGATGAACCCCACCGCGGCCAGTGCCGTGCCGGGATCCCCCAGCCAGCCGTGGGTCAGCGCATCGAGCCCCACCATCCCCAGCAGCGTGTTCAGCAGGCCGCTGGGCGAGTAGATCTGCCGCCATGCCACCGCGACCACCACCAGGGCGATCACCTGCGGCAGGAAGATCACGGCGCGGAAGAAGCCCATCCCCCGCACCTGCCCGCGTCGCAGGATCGCCGCCAGCACCAGGCCCACCGCCAGCGGGATCACCGCGTAGAAGACGATCAGCACCAGGGCGTTGCCGATCGCGGCCAGGAAGTCCGCATCCCCGGCCAGGTCCACGTAGTTGCTCAGCCCCACGAAGGTGGAGGCGCCGAATCCCTTCCACTCGAACAGGGAGAACTGCGCCGCCCGCCCCAGCGGGTACAGCGCGAACGCGCCGTAGACCAGGAAGGCCGGGAGGATGAACAGGTACGGGGTCAGCGAGCCGCGGGCGACTGCGGAAGGCCTTCTGCGACCGGAGCCGGGCATGGCTCCCGGCGAGGTGGCAAATCTGCCACCTCGGCTCGCCATCGGCCCGTCGGCGACAGCATCCCCCGACCTACCGGACGCCATGGGGTCAGGATCCCTCGGTGAACGCGCCGTAGTCCTCCTGCAGTGCCTCCGCGGCGCCGGCGGCATCGATCCGGCCGCCGATGAGCTCCTGCAGGGTGGCTCCGGCGGTCTCGGCGAAGGTCGGGGTCGCGTAGTCGAGGTAGGGCAGCAGGGTGCCCTCGGTGGTGACCGCGTCGAACGCCTCGTAGATGTCCTTGTTCACGCCGGAGGCCGGGGCGAGTTCAGCGGTGCGGTTCACCGGCATGCCGCCGTTCTCGGCGATCATCGCCATCGCGTCATCGCTGGTGATGAAGTCGATGTAGGCGGCGGCCGCGGCCGCGTTCTTCGCCGCGGCGGGGATCGAGAAGGGGATGCCGGTGCCGCCGGTGGTGGCGACCTTCGAATCGGCCCCGGGCGGTGGGGCCATGAAGCGCAGGTCCTCGCCCATCACGGCCTCCATATCGGGCCCGAGCCAGTTGCCGCCGATCAGCAGCACGCCCTCGCCCTCGGTGAACAGCGGCCAGGCGTCGTCGTAGGCGAGCCCGTTCGGGGACTCCCCCAGCGCGCCGCTGGTGCCCCATTCACCGAACCGGCTGAGGGCGGCGAGGTTGTCCTCGCTGGTCCAGTCCGCGCCGGCGTTGCCCATGCCGAGGGTGACGATCCTCTGGGCGTCCACGAAGTTGGCCTGCAGCGGTCCGAAGACGTGCAGGGCCGGCCACTGGTCGAGGTTGCCCAGCATGATCGGCCTCTCGCCGGCCTCCGCTGCGGCATCGACCAGCAAGAACAGCTCCTCCCAGGTGGCCGGGGCCTGCAGCCCGAGCGCGTCGAGCTTCGTCTGGGAGTAGAAGATCCCGCAGACCTCGCCGGTCTGGGCGAGGCCGTAGAGGTTGCCCTCACCGAAGGTGACGCCGTCGCTGGAGTACTGCATCTTGCTCAGCACGCTGGGGCTGAAGCGGTCCATCCAGCCGTAGGCCTCGGCGTAGCCGGTGAGATCGGTGAGCAGTCCATCGGCCACGAAGGTGCCCATGTCACCGCGGGCGTTGTTGACCTGGAGCACGTCGGGGACGTCGTTGCCGGACAGGGCCAGGCCCGTCTGCTGCTGGAGGTCGTCGAAGGACTGCGCGTTGCGGTCGATCGTGACGTTGGGGAACTTCTCCTGGAAGCTGCCGATCAGCGCCTCGATCGCGTCGTTCTGCGCGCCGCGCACCTCCTGGTCCCACACCACCAGGGTGAGGTCGCCGAGGGAGGCGATATCGGTCTCGACCTCATCGGCCGCAGGGGCGGTCTGCCCGCCGCCACCGGTCTCGGAGCCGGGGGCGCAGGCCGCCAGGGCGCCAAGGCCGCCGAGCGCGGCCGTCGCACCGAGGAAGTTCCGTCGAAGCATGATGTCCTCCTGAAGGGGTCCGCGGATCCGCGCCTCGCTGCCGCCGTCTCCGCCACCAGCAGATGTGGTGCGAGACACCATGGTGACACGATCTGCTCGTCCTTGCACGCTTCTGCTCGAAGATGCATGGAGATGCTCGCTCGGTGCTACGGTAGCGCCATGCTGAGTGAAGAGCGTCACCAGGCGATCTCCTCGGCCCTGCGCCGCAGCGGGGCCGTCACGGTCGCCGTCCTCAGCGCTCAGCTCGAGGTCTCCGAGGCAACCATCCGTCGTGACCTCGACCTCCTCGCGAAGGCCGGTGCGCTGCGGCGAGTGCGGGGCGGAGCGACCGATGCGCGCGGCTCCGTGCGCCCGGAGGCGGATCTGCGCTCCTTCGCCGACGTCGCCGGCACCGCGACCGCCGCCAAGCAGTCGATCGCGGCGCGCGCCTGCGCCGAGGTGCGGGACGGCGAGGTGATCGCCCTGGACATCGGCACCACCGTCGCGGCGATGTGCCCGCTGCTGGCGGAGCGCTCCCTCACCGTGGTCACCGCGTCACTCGCGGTGGTGCGGTCCCTCGCCGCCGCGCCCGGCATCGACATCATGATCCTCGGCGGTCTGCTGCGCCCCAACTACGACTCGATGGTCGGGACCCTCACCGAGTCCGCGCTCGGCCAGGTGCGCGTGGACCGCGCCTTCCTCGGCGCCGCCGGGGTGCGGCCCGACGGCGCCGTGCTCGATTCCACCCCCAGCGAGGTGCCGATCAAACGCGGCCTGCTCGATGTCGCCGCCGCCACCTATCTGCTCGCCGACCACGAGAAGTTCCCCGGCTCGGGCTTCCTGGAGATCGCGCCGCTGTCCCGCTTCACCGCCCTGATCACCGACCGCCCACCACTGCCCGTCGCCATCGCGCTCCCCGAGGGGGAGGACGTGGAGGTGCTGCTGCCATGAAGGAAGTGCCGCTGCCATGAAGCTCACCATCCTGGGAGGCGGAGGCTTCCGCGTCCCGCTCGTGTACGAAGCGGTGGCCACCGCCGCCACCGGACTCGCCGTGGACGAGGTGGCCCTGTACGACGTCGACCCCGCGCGCCTACGCACCATCAGCGCCGTGATCGAGGGGATCGCCGAGCGCCTGCGCGCCGAGGGGCATCGTGCGACACTGCCCCGACTCACCGCCACCACGGATCTGCGCGAGGCCGTGACCGGGGCGGACTTCGTGTTCTCCGCGGTGCGGGTGGGCGGCGCCGAGGCCCGCACCGTCGACGAACGGGTGGCGCTCGGCCTGGGCCTGCTGGGCCAGGAGACCATCGGTCCCGGCGGTCTCGCCTTTGCGCTGCGCACGATCCCCGTCGCCCTGGACATCGCCCGGACCATCGCCGAGCGCGCCCCCGAGGCCTGGGTCATCAACTTCACCAACCCCGCCGGGATCGTCACCGAGGCGATGCGCACCGTTCTCGGGGACCGGGTGGTGGGCATCTGCGACACCCCGATCGGGTTGGTGCGACGGGTGGGCCGACTGCTGGGTGTGGACCTGGTCGCCGGCGAGCGCGGCGCGAGCTTCGACTACGTGGGCCTGAACCATCTGGGCTGGCTGCGTTCGGTGAGAGTCGACGGCACCGATCGCCTGCCCGGGCTGCTCGCCGATGACGCCGCCCTCGAGGAGATCGAGGAGGCCCGGCTGATCGGCAAGGACTGGGTGCGCGCCGACGGGGCGCTGCCGAACGAGTACCTCTTCTACTACCTGCACACCTCCGCCGCGATCGAGCGGATCACCGGCGCCGCGACGACGCGGGGCGAGTTCCTCGCGAAGCAGCAGGGGGACTTCTACCTCGCGGCGGCGGAGGCCGGGGCCACCGGGGCCACCGACTTCGACGCTCAGCACCCCTCCGCCCCCGAACACCGTGCCGAACGCAGCAGCCGATCCGACGGCGCCGACCCCGACCGCTGCTGCACCTCGCCGCTCCAGCTGTGGCGCTCCACCCTCCACGAGCGCGAGGCCACCTACATGGCCGAGTCCCGGGACGAGGAGCGGCGCGAGGAGGATATCGCCGGCGGCGGCTACCAGGAGGTGGCGCTGCGGCTGATGACCGCGATCGCCACCGGCCGCAGCGAGCGGATGATCCTGGACGTGGGCAACGCCCCCGCCGGCAGCGACGCCCCGCCCGAGCAGCGGATCGTGCCCGAACTGCCGGCCGATGCGGTGCTCGAGGTGCTGTGCCTGGTCGACGGCGAGGGCGTGCACCCGCAGCCTGTGGCCCCGGTGGAACTGGGCCGGCTGGGCATGATGGGCACGCTGCGCGCGGCCGAGCGGAAGATCCTCGAGGCCGCCCTCACCGGGTCCCGGGAGGCGGCCTGGCAGGGCTTCTCGGCCCACCCGCTGGTGAGCTCACCGGTGCTGGGCCAGCAGCTGCTGGAGGGCTACATCGCCGGGCACCCGCAGATCGCGGCCCTGCTCGGCGAGGGCTGAGCTCCGGGGCAGGACCGAGCACCGCCCGGATCCCGCGGCACCCGCCTCGGGGCAGGCGGCGCCGCGGCCGAGCCGTCGGCTCAGAAGCCTGGATTCGCCGGGTCGGGGCCGATCCGTCCGTCGGCGCTGTCCAGGGCGTTGATCTTCTCGATCTCCTCGGCGGTGAGCTCGAGGCGCGCCGCGGCGAAGTTCGAGACGATCCGTTCGGGCGTGACCGACTTCGGGATCACGACGTTCCCGATGGCCAGGTGCCAGGCGATGATCACCTGGCCGGCGTCGGCGCCGTGGGCCTCCGCGATGGCGGTGATCACCGGGTCCCGCAGGATGTCACCGCCCTGCCCCAGCGGGGACCAGGCCTCGGTGAGGATGTCCCTGCCGGCATGGAAGGCCCGTAGCTCGCGCTGCTGGAACGCGGGATGCAGCTCGATCTGGTGCATCACCGGCACCACCCCGGTCTCGGCGATGATCTCCTCGAGCTGGGCGATCGGGAAGTTCGAGACACCGATGGACCGTGCCTTGCCCTGCTTCTGCAGCTCGATGAGCGCCTTCCAGGACTCGAGGTACGTCCCCCGCTGCGGGCTCGCCCAGTGGATGAGGTAGAGATCCACGTAGTCCGTCCCGAGCTTGTCGAGGGAGGTCTCCAGCGCCTCCTGCGCGGCGTCGAACCCCTGGTCCTCATTGGCCAGCTTGGTGGTGATGAACAGGTCCTCGCGCGGGATGCCGGCGGCCTTCACGGCCCGGCCCACGCCGCCCTCGTTCTGGTAGCCGGCCGCAGTGTCGAGGTGGCGGTAGCCGGCCTGGATCGCCTGGACGACGACGTCCGCCGCGACCTCGTCCTCGACCTGCCAGACGCCGTAGCCGAGCTGGGGGACGGATGCGCCGTCGTGGAACGGGAGAGCGGGAACTAAGGTCATTCGTGGGCCTCCTCGATAGGCATGTGCTCATTCACCCTACGACCGTGCTCTCCGGCGCGACAGACCTCGTCCATCCGGTAGGGCGCCCCGCCGGCCGGCACGGAGCCGTCATGGCGGACCGCCGGGCCGATTCGTCGTCGGGCCCGATACGGTGGCGAGGGCATCGCGCAGGCGCCGCGCACCAGCGCCCCCATCGCCCGCTGCCGGGCGGACCTCGCCGCCGAGCCGGCACTGCGGTGATCGCTTCGACCCCCAGACCGAACTCCGTCCCGAAACGAGCGTGACCCGTGAGCCTCACCCTGGTGCTGACCCTCATCGCCCTGGTGCTGGTCTGCGCGGTCATCCAGCGGGTCGCCGGGATGGGGCTGGGCATCGTCTTCGCCCCGTACGCCGTGGTGCTGATCGGCGCGCACGAGGGCATCATGCTGGCGAACTTCCTGGGCGGGCTCATGCCGATCGTGATGCTGCCGCGGATCTGGTCGCAGATCGAATGGCGCAAGGTGCTCTGGTTGGGACTGCCCGCCATCGCGGTGATGCCCGGCGCGGCCTGGCTCTCCACGATCTCGCCGCCCGCCCCGCTGTACCTGGTGGTGGCGTCGCTGGTGCTGCTGAGCCTGGTGATCTCGGTGCTCCTGGCCCGCGTGAACACCACGGTGGACGGGCGGTCCACACAGGTCGCCACGGGGATCGGGATCGGGCTGGGCACCGTGCTCGGCGGCGTCGGCGGCCCGGCCGCGACGGTCTACGCGGTGCTCTCGCGGTGGCCGGCGCTGCCGATGGTGGCGACGCTGCAGCCGCTGTGGATCCTGGTCTCCTGGGTCTCCTTCGGCTCGAAGCTGGCGTGGGACGACGGCCAGCTGCCCGAGCTGCCCTGGTGGGTGTGGGTCGCGATGCTCGCGGCCGTGGTGGTCTCCGTCGGCCTCGGGGAGCTGGTGCAGAAGCGGATGCGCGAGAGCGGCATCCATCGCCTGGTGATCGTGCTCGGCTTCGTCGGCGCGGCCCTGTCGCTGTGGACCGGGCTGCGACTGCTGCTGAGCTGAGCTCGGCGCGCACCGCCACCCGTCACCGCAGCGGCAGCGTCACCACGGCGACCGCCCGCTCCCCCGGCTCCGGCCGCAGCGTCACCGGACCCTCGCCGGGCACCTGCGCGATCTGGCGCACGGCTGCGGAGACCGGCGGATCCAGCTCCACCGGCCCGGCCGCAGGGTCCAGCAGCAGGGCGTACAGCGCCCGCTGCCCAGCGGCCGTCTCCCCGAGGGTGAAGCGCACCCCCTCGGGCGGGGTCGCGACCGCCTCGTGGAACCAGGGCCGGGTGGCGTAGATCGCCTCGCCGTGCGTGGCGAGCCACTCCCCCAGCTGCTCGAGGGCCGTGGCCTGCAGCGGCGGGATCGACCCGTCGGCGCGGGGGCCGACGTTGAGCAGCAGGTTCCCGTTCTTGGAGACGACGTCCACCAGCAGCCGGATCAGCTCCGTGCCGTCCAGCGCGTGCTCGGCGGATTCATCGGCGTTGTATCCGAAGGAGAGGCCCAGGCCGCGGATGGATTCGAAGACCTCGGCCTGCACGGCGGCGATGTCCTGGTACTCGCGGGTGAGCACGCCGTGCACGGGCACGCCCCAGCGGTCGTTGACCATGCCGTCCGGCATTGCGGCCAGGTGCTCGCGGAAGAGCTGCTGCAGGGAGTCGGGACCGTCGTACTTGCCGGCATCGGGCCAGTCGATGTCGTTCCACAGCAGGTCCGGGGCGAAGCGGTCGATCAGCTCCCGCAGCTGGTCAGCGGCGAACTCGGCGAAGGCGGGGTCGTTGCGCCGCAGCGCGAACAGCTCCTCGTTCGAGGTCAGCGGCGGGAAGTCGGAGACATGCCAGTCGTGGGCGCCGGAAAAGTAGAGCCCCAGGCGCAGCCCGGCCTCGCGCGCTGCGGCGGCGAACTCGGCGATCAGGTCACGGCCCGGACCGCGCCGCGCCGCGGTGAAGGGGGTTGTCGCGGAGCCCCAGAGGCAGAAGCCGTCGTGGTGCTTGGTGGTGGGGACGAGGTAGCGGGCCCCGGCGCGCACCGCGAGGTCGACGATCTGCGCGGGACTTCCTTCGGCGGGGTGCCAGTCGTCGGCGAAGTCCTCATAGGCATGGCCCACGCCGAAGCGCTGCTCGTGCCGCTGCTTCGTGGGGCCGTCCAGGCGCACGGTGTTCGCGTACCACTCGGCGTACTGGTGGCGGGCGTAGGCGTTCTCGGCGGTGACATCGCTGCGGTCCAGCACGTCCGCCCAGGCCGGGACCGAGTACAGGCCCCAGTGCACGAAGATCCCGAGCTTGGCGTCGCGGTACCAGTCCGGGACGGTGAGCTCGGGGTAGGCGGTGGCGGGGGCGGCGTCGGCCGGTCCGTGGCGGTCGTCGAAGCTGATCATGGGAGGCTCCCTCGGGGACGGGCCTGCTGTCCGTCTGCGGTCTCGTCGCCCGCCGCGGTGGGGGCGGTCCTCGTCCGCGGGGGCGGCGACCATGGCGGCAGCGGCTCCCGGGTGCGAAGATGTCGCCCACGTTATCAATCGCTTAAGTTCCGGGAGCTCCCATGCCTGCCACGACGCAGCCCATCCCTGCGCCCCCGCGTCTGGGCCTCGCCGGCATCGCCATCGAGTCCTCCACGTTCACGCCGTACCGCTCCGGAGCTGACGACTTCGAGGTGCGCCGCGGCACTATGGAGATCCTGGACCGCTACCCCTTCGAGCCGCCGACCGCCGACTACGTCGGTATCCTCCACGCCCGCGCCCTGCCCGGCGGGCAGCTGGACCGCGAGGTGTACGAGGGCTGGAAGGCGGAGATCGTCGAGGGCCTCGCGGCCGCGATGGCAGAGGCGCCGCTGGACGGCTTCTTCTTCGACATCCACGGCGCGATGAGCGTGGTGGGCCTGGACGACGCCGAGGGCGACCTGATCACCGCGATCCGCGCCGTGATCGGCCCCGAGGTCGTGGTGGGCACCGCGATGGACCTGCACGGCAATGTCTCGCACACTCTGTTCGAGGCCTGTGACCTGCTCACCTGCTACCGCCACGCCCCGCACATCGACGCCTGGGAGACCCGCGAGCGCGGGCTGCGGGACCTGGTCGAGGCCGCCGCCCGGGTGCGGGACGGCGGGCCGCGCCCCCACAAGGCGCTGGTGCACGTGCCGATCCTGCTGCCCGGGGAGAAGACCTCCACCCGCATCGAGCCCGCGAAGTCGCTGTACGCCCGGATCCCGGAGCTGACCGAGCGGCCCGGCGTGACCGACGTGTCCTACTGGATCGGCTTCGCCTGGGCGGACCAGCCCCGCTGCCAGGCCGCGATCGTCGCCTTCGGGGACGAGGCCGAGGCGGTCGCGGCCGCCGCCAAGGAGCTCGCCACCGCCGTGTGGGAGAAGCGGCACGAGTTCGAGTTCGTCGCCCCCACCGGCACCTTCGAGGACTGTCTCGACCAGGCGATCGCCTCGAGCGCGCGCCCGTTCTGGATCTCCGACTCCGGGGACAACCCGGGCGCCGGCGGCGCCGACGACACCACGCACGCCCTGGCTCAGCTGGCTGCTCGCGAGGAGATCCGTGCTGATCAGGTGAGCGCGCTGATGGTCTCGCTGGTGGACCCGGCCACGACCGATGCCGCCTGGGAGGCGGGTGTGGGCGGTCGGCTCACGGCCCGGGTGGGCGGGAAGATCGACGCCCGGGAGCCCGGCCCGGTGCCGCTGGCCGTCGAGGTCGCGGCGCTCGATGAGTCCGCGACGACGGGGCGCTCCGCCGCCCTGCGCGTGCTCGAGGCGGATCCGTCGGCCGGCCCCTCGACGGATCCGACCGTTCTCGCCGCGGCCCGACCGACCGGGCTCACCGTCGTGGTCACCGCGCGCCGCTCCCAGTGGGCGACCGCGTCGATGTTCGTGCGGCTCGGGCTGTCGATGACCGGCTTCGACGTGGTCACCGTGAAGATGGGCTACCTCGAGCCCGAGCAGTACGCGGCCGCCGCGGACTGGCTGCTGGCGCTGACCCCGGGCGGGGTGGACCAGGACCTGCTGCGGCTGGGCCACTCGCGGATCCCCCGCCCGATGATCCCCTTCGATGCCGAGATCCCGGCGCCGACGGCGGCCGATGTGGTGATCGGCGGCGGGGCGTAGACGCAGCCGGTTCCCCGCCGCGTCACGCCGGCGCTCGGACCTCTAGTCTCCGGCGGGCGGCGCCGAGTCCGTGATCCCGGAGTCACGGGAGCGCTGTGCCAGGGCGTTGACCAGGCCGGCGGCGCCGGCGGCATCGTCCACGGTGATCGCGACATCGCTGTGGCCCTCGCGGCGGAGGAGGATCCCGGGGCCGCGCCGCAGCACGAGGCCGATGCCGTGACGGGAGCGGCGGTACCCCCATCCGCCCCACTGCAGAGGGTCGATGTCGACGGGCTCTGCCACGCTCACGGCCTCCAGTGCGTAGGTGTGCCGTGGCCACCGCTGCGGCCCCCAGGACACCCGGACTCCGCTGCGATCGGCACGCACCGTGAGCTGGTGGGCCGCGATGAGCACGAGGCCGACGACGAGCACGGGCACCCCGGCGGCCGGAGCGGTGAACAGGAGCCCACCACCGAGGGCCACCAGGATGACGCCGATCAGCAGGAGGGGCAGCGAGCGCGCCCGGCCCATCCAGACGGCACGCTCCCCCGGCGTCAGGTCGAGCACCGGGACGCCGCCGGCGCCGGCCGCCTCCAGAGCGCCAGGGCGGGGCAGCACAGCATGCAGCAGAAGCGCCGGCAGCACCGGGCCGACCGTGACCAGCACCAGCAGCCACATCGGCAGCACCGCCTCGTGCGGGTCGCCGGAGTCGGCGGCTGCCACCATGGCGCTGATCGCCATCCCGCAGAACAGCCAGGCCAGGAACCCCACCACGAGGGTGGTCGAGGATCTGGCGCGGTCAGCCCGACCGGTCCACACGATCACGGCACCGAAACCCCCGGCAATGGCGCTGACCAGCAGCAGCACCCCGAGGAAGAGGGCACGGGGCAGAGTTTCGTCCACCGCGCCGCGCAGGCCCCAGTGCGAGGGCATCGGATCGGGCAGACGGCCCCACAGGATCAGGATCGCGATCAGGGTGAGCACGGGGGCCAGCAACAGCACCCCGGCGCAGAGATGGGCGCGCCACGGAGCGTCGGCGGTGGTGCGGGGTGATGAGGTCATGGTCAGGCCCTCCTGATCCGGTCAGCGAGCTGGTCGCGGTCGATCCCCAGGCGAGCGGCCAGCTCCATCAGTCCGGTGATGGCGGAGGTCAGCTGCGCCTCGTCACGGAGCACCGCCCGGTCCCCCGAGCGGATCTGCGCGCCCCGGCCGCGGCGCACCTCGACCAGTCCCTCCTCGCGCAGCTGGGAATAGCCGCGGAGCACCGTATGCATGTTCACGTCCAGTCCCTCGGCCAGCTCACGAGCGGCGGGAAGCCGATCCCCGGGCGAGAGCCGACCCTCGATGAGGGCGCGGCGCACCTGCGCCGCGATCTGGTCGGCCAACCCCTGCGAACTGGCCGGATCGATCCTGAACAACATGTTCGTATCGTACTAGAACAAGCCGTCCGGTCAAGATCTCGGCGCAGACCCGAGCCCCCTCAGGAATCCACCAACGTGACCTCGAAGGAGTAGCGCGAGGCGCGGTAGACGTGGAAGCCGTACTCGACCACGGAGCCGTCGTTGGCGAAGGACTTCCGCTCCATGGTCAGCAGCGCCGCGCCCAGCTCCTCGTCCAGCAGCTCGGCGTGCTCCTCGTCGGCGACGGTCGCACCGATCCGTTCATGGGCGAGGACGGTGGTGATCCCGGCCTCGCGCAGGCAGGCATAGAGGCCGTTGGCGGCGAGCGCCGCTCGGGTGGGGGCGATCCGCTCGGGGATGGTATTGCGCATGACGGCCAGCGGCTCGTCGTCGGCAAAGCGCACCCGGATCAGGTCCAGCACCTGCTCCCCCGGTGCCAGCTGCAGGCGGTCCACGGCCTCCGGGGACGGGCGCCCGATCCGGTATTCGACGATCTCGGTGCGGGGCGCCTTCCCGGCGGTGCGCAGGTCGTCGTACAGGGAGGTCAGCGCGACCTGCCGGTTCACCGGCGCCTGGATCACCTGGGTGCCCACGCCGCGCTTGCGCACCAGCATGCCCTTGTCCACCAGCTCCTGGATCCCCTGGCGCACCGTCGGCCGGGAGAGGCCCAGCCGCTTCGCGAGCGTCAGCTCGTTCTCCAGCCGGCTGCCGGGACCGAGCACGCCGCTGCGGATCGCATCCTCGATGCCGCCGGCGAGCTGCAGGTACAGCGGGGTGGAGCGGTCACGGTCGATCGCGAGGTCGAGGGTGATCGGGCCGTTCGCGGCAGGGGCGGCGTCGGCGGCAGCGGTGGGACTGTCAGCGCTCATCACGTGCTCCCTCGGGTCCGGGACGCTGGAGCAGGCTCACCTCGACGGCGCCGTCGGCCGTGAGGGACTGCTCGGCCGCCTCGCAGACGGCCGCGGCGACGTACCCGTCCCAGGCGGTCGCCGAGCGGGGGGCGACGAGGGAGCCGTCGGCCACGGCCGCGATCCAGGCCTGGACCTCGGCGTCGTAGGCGGCGGCGAAGCGGGGCCGGAAGTCGGCCGGGACGGTACCGCCCCAGCGTCGACCGGCCTGCTGGGTGGTGACCAGCCCGGTCTCCTGGCCGATGGTCGCGGCGCCCTTCGAGCCGACCAGCTCGGTGCGCACCTCGTAGCCGGAGCGCGTGCTCACATACAGCTCATCGGTGACCAGCGTGCCGGAGGCGGTGCGCAGCAGCAGCAGCATCGGGTCGCTGAGGCCTTCTGGGGCGTGCTCCGTGCTGCGGCCGGTGATCGTCTGCACCGAGACCACCGGCTCCTCGAGGAAGAAGGAGATCGCATCGATCTCGTGGACGGCCGAGTCGTAGACCATGTGCACGTTCGTGAAGCCGGGCAGCACGTCGGCGTTGCGGTGCTTGCAGTTCAGCAGCAGCGGGGTGCCCAGCTCCCCGGCCTCGAGCGCGTCCTTCAGCTCGCCGTAGCCGGTATCGAAGCGGCGCATGAAGCCCAGCGAGACCGAGGCGCGGCCGGACTCGTGCTCGGCGCGGACCAGGTCGTAGGCATCCGCGGGGTTCATCGCCAGCGGCTTCTCGCACAGCACGGGCTTGCCCGCGGCGATGCAGGCCAGCACCTGCTCGCGGTGGAACTGGCCGGGGCTGGCGATCAGCACGGCGTCGACGTCGTCGGCCGCGATCACCTCCTCGGGGGTGTCCACGACGCGAGCGCCGGGAGCGGCCTGGGCGACCGTCTCGGCGGTCTCGCGCAGGTAGTCGCTGACCACGCTGACGCGGGCGCCCTTGGTCCGGCGGGAGAGGCGCTCGACGTGGTCGGCGCCCATCCGGCCCACGCCGATCACGCCGACGCGGATGTCCTGCGGAGCTGCGGCGGGGGCAGTGCTCTGCGGCGTGCTGGGCGGGGTGTCCTGCGGTGCGTTCATCGGGCCTCTCCTGCGAGTCGGGGGTCGATCCCGGCGTCGTCCCAGGTGCCGCGCACCCAGGTCTGCTCGGGATGGTCGGTGATGTGCCAGGCCCGCTCGGCCTCCGGGCCGGCCATCACGTTGAGGTAGTACATGTCGTGGCCGGGGGCGGCGGCGCAGGGGCCGTGCCAGCCGTGCGGCACCAGCACGGCATCGCCGCTGCGCACCTCGGTGAGCACGTCGATGGGCTTGTCGTCCCCGCTCGAGGTGGTCTGGTGGACGCCGAAGCCGGGGCCGCCGTCGGGGGCGGGCTGGATCTCGTAGTAGTAGATCTCCTCGAGCATCGATTCCGGGTGCTCGGGATCCTCGCTGGTCTCGTCGTGCTTGTGGGCCGGGTAGCTGGACCAGTTGCCGCCGGGGGTGATGACCTCGCAGGCGATGAGGCTGTCCATCGCGTCGAAGGCCCCGACGGTGCCGAAGTTGCGGACCTTCCGGGTCATGTTCCCGCCGCCGCGGATCTCGACGGGCACGTCCTCGGCGCGGATCAGGGCGACCGGGTGGGCGCCGGTGGCCACGGCCGTGGCCAGGGCGAACCGGCCACCGCCGGGAGAGACGATGGTGAGCTGCGAGCCGACGGGCACGTAGAGCACGTCGGTCGCCGAGGCGAAGACGTCCGCGCGGCCGCGCAGCGTGTGGGTGCGGCCGTCGACGGAGACCTCGCAGCCGCCGCTGAGCGGCACGACCATCACCTCGACGCCGTTCGCGGTGACCACCTCGCTGCCGCCGGGCTCGAGGGCGAGCACGCGCAGGCCGGTGTGGACCCAGCCCTCCCGCGCGCCGGGGTCGATGATCGTCTCGTAGGGGCCGCGGCCGGTGGAGCCGGCGGGCAGATGGAATTCGGAGCTGGTGGGCATGGGGGCTCTCCTTCTCGAGGTGAGGTCGCGGGGCGGGGCTCAGCGGAGCATGTCGACCGAGGCGCGCACCGCCGCGGTGACGTCGTCCCCGGCCGGGTACAGCAGGGTGCGGCCGACGACCAGTCCGCGCACGTTGGGTCGGTCCAGGGCCCGCTTCCAGGTGGCGCGCAGGGCGACGGGATCGTCGTCGGTGGGGTCGCCGCCGAGGATCAGGGTGGGCAGGGTGGTGGCATCCATGACGCGCTCCATATCGTCCACCGCGGGCAGCTTCAGCCAGGTGAACGCGCTGGTGGCACCCAGCCCCTGGGCGATGTGGATGGATTTGATGACGGCCTCCGGAGAGAGGTCGTTCATGACCTTCGTGCCCGGCCCGCCGGGCCGTCCCGACAGGAACGGCTCGACCATCGCGATCAGCTCGTGGCGGGCGAGGTCGGTGACAGCGTGCGCGCTGGCCTCGAGGATGAAGGAGGTGCGATCGTCCTCCAGGTCGATGCGGGTGAGCATCTTGCCGCCGTCGAAGCCGGCCGCCCGGATCGAGGCGGCGTCATAGGCGGTGAAGCGGTCCTCGATCTCCCAGGACCCGCCCTGCAGGCCGCCGCGGTTCATCGAGGCGAACACGATCTTGTCCTCGAGCGCACCCATGACCAGCAGGTCCTCGAGGATGTCGGCGGTGCCGAGCACCCCGTCCACCCCGGGCACCGCGAGCGCCTCGCGCAGGCGGTCCAGCAGCTCGGTGCGGCTGGCCATCGCCTGGCCGCGGGGGCCGACGCCGAGGGCGCCGCGCGCGGGATGGTCGGCGGCGATGATCATCATCCTGCCGTCGGTGTCGGCGACCGTGCGGCGCCGACGGGTCGCGGCGAGGCGGGCGAACCGGCCCGGATCCTCGATCCGCACCCGTGTGACGTCCTCGTAGGTGGAGACGAACTCCGCGGCGGGCGTCGTGGACGGTGCCGTGTTCACGGCATCGGGGGCGGCGGTCTGCGAGGCGGCGGCGCTCATGCCCGCTCCCCTGCCGGCTCGATGACGCCGCGGCCGCGCAGCGCGCCGAGCATCTCCTCGACGGTCCGTCCGTGGTTGGGGTCGCCGCCCGCGATGAGCAGGTCGATCTCCTCGCCGGTGGGCATCGCGGTGGAGCACTCCAGGCGGCTGGTGACGATCGCCCCGGCCGCGTTGCAGCGGGTCAGGATGGTCTCGAGGTCCTGCCCGGCCAGCAGGCCGTGGCACAGGGAGCCGCCGAAGCTGTCCCCGGCGCCGAGGCCGTTGATCACCTGGATCAGGTTCGGGGCGACGACCACGTGCTCATCGCGGGTCTTGCCGAGCACGCCCCTCGGGCCCTGCTTGACGATCGCGATCTCGACGCCCGCCTCGAGCAGCGCATCGGCCGCCCGTTCGGGTTCGGTCTCGCCGACGGCGACCTCGCACTCCTCCGTGTTGCCCACGGCGACCGTCGTGTGCTGCAGCGCCTCGCGGTACTGCGCGCGGGCCTCCTCGGGGCTGGACCAGAACATCGGCCGATAGTCGAGGTCGAAGACGGTGTGCGCGGTGCGGCCGCGGGCCTCGAGCGCGGCGAGGTGGGCGGAGCGGCTGGGCTCCTCCGACAGGCCGGTGCCGGAGAACCAGAACAGCGGCACCTCCCGGATCGCGGCGAGGTCCAGGTGCTCGGGCGCGACCTGGAGGTCCGGGGCGCTGGGCTGACGGTAGAAGTACAGCGGGAAGTCATCCGGCGGGAAGATCTCGCACAGCGTGATCGGGGTGTTGAGCTGGTCGTTCTTCACCACGAAGCGTCCGGAGACGCCGAGCCGCTCCATCTCCTTGACCACAAAGCGACCGAAGGGATCGTCCCCCACACCGGTGATCACGGCCGGGGTGTGCCCGAGCCGCGCCGCGGCGACCGCGACATTGGTGGGGCTGCCGCCGAGGAACTTGCCGAAGCTGTGGATGTCCTCGAGCCCCTTGTCGATCTCCAAGGGGTAGATGTCCACGCCGCTGCGACCGAAGGTGATGATGTCGAGATCTGCTGCCATGGGTCTCCCTGCCTCTCTGCGTCGAAAACCTGGACCGATGCCGCTCGCAGCCGGCGCAGTGCACGACGGTCACGACGCTGCAGTGCGTGCTCAGCACCCTGTGCGGCAGTGCACAGTGCGCCGCTCCATGCATCCATGCTCCCACGCTCGCGTTCTCTTGTACAGACAAATGCTGGACATTGCTGACCATTGCGCGGAGAGGCGGCGCGGGACAGTCGCACCCCTGTCCGGCTCGAGGCGCTCGTCACGACGCAGGACACCATGCAACGACCGCCACGACCAGGATGAACATCGGTGACGACGGGTCCCGATATTGTCTTGACATGCGCAGCTCGTCGGGCCATGCTGGAGCATGATGACTTCACCGTTGAGCAGACCGTGCCCGGCGGTGCCATCCACACCCGCCCCTGCGCGGCGGGCCTGCACAACGGAGGCAGCATGAGCGAGAACTCCCCGGCCCCCGTCGGGAGCGACCGCCGCACCGGCACCGCATCCGTCGGGACCGTCCGGCTCACCGTCGCCCAGGCGCTGGTGCGGTTCCTGACCGTCCAGTACGCCGAGCGGGACGGGAGCCGGGAACGCTTCATCCCGGGCACCTTCGGCATCTTCGGCCACGGGAACGTCGCCGGCCTCGGCCAGGCGCTGCTGCAGAACGCGCAGGATCCGGCCGACGGCGAAGCGCCGATGCCCTTCCACATGGCCCGCAACGAGCAGAACATGGTGCACACGGCCGTCGCCTATGCGCGCACGAAGAACCGCCTGCAGGCCTTCGCCTGCACCGCCTCGATCGGCCCGGGCTCCACGAACATGCTCACCGGCGCCGCGCTGGCGACCGTGGACCGCATCCCGGTGCTGCTGCTGCCCAGCGACATCTTCGCCACCCGCACCGTGGACCCGGTGCTCCAGCAGCTGGAGTGCGAGACCGCCGGCGACGTCTCCGTCAACGACGCCTTCCGGCCCGTCTCGCGCTTTTTCGACCGCATCTCCCGCCCCGAGCAGCTGATCCCGGCGGCCCTCCAGGCGATGCGGGTGCTCACCGATCCGGCCGAGACCGGCGCGGTGACCCTCTCGCTGCCGCAGGACGTGCAGGCCGAGGCCTTCGACTGGCCGCTGGAGTTCTTCCGCGAGCGCACCTGGCACGTGGCCCGCCCCGTCCCCGAGCCCGCCGCCCTCGAGCGCGCCGCCGAGGTCATCCGCTCCGCGAGGAAGCCCGTGCTGATCGCCGGCGGCGGCGCGATCTACTCCGAGGCGAGCACGGCCCTGGAGGCCTTCACGGATGCGACCTCGATCCCGGTGCTGGACACCCAGGCCGGCAAGGGGGCGCTCAGCGCCGACCATCCGCTGTGCATCGGCGGCGTCGGCGCGACCGGCAACAACGCCGCCAACGAGCTGGCGGCCGAGGCCGACGTGGTGATCGGCGTGGGCACCCGCTACACGGACTTCACCACCGGTTCCCACACCGCCTTCCGCCACCCCGAGGTGCGGTTCGTGAACCTCAACGTGAAAGCCTTCGACGCCGCCAAGCACTCCGCGAGCATGGTCGTCAGCGACGCCCGCGCCGGCCTGGACGCCCTGCGCGAGGCGCTCGCGGGCCACCGGGCACCAGCCGAGCATGCCGAGCACGCCCGTGCGCTGCGCACGCAGTGGGAGACGCTCATCGAGCCCTGCTTCGCCCCGCACGATCAGGAGCTGCCGGCCCAGACCGAGATCTTCGGCGCGCTGAACGAGCTGATGGGCGATGAGGACATCGTCATCAACGCCGCCGGGTCCATGCCCGGTGACCTGCAGGCGCTGTGGAAGGCCCGCTCGCCGCTGCAGTACCACCTCGAGTACGGCTACTCGTGCATGGGCTACGAGCTGCCGGCCTCGCTCGGCGCGAAGCTGGCCTCCCCCGGCTCCGAGGTGGTCGCGATCATCGGTGACGGCACCTTCCAGATGGCCCCGCAGGAGATCGCGACGATCGTCGCCGAGCGGGTGAAGGTGATCCTGGTGATCCTGCAGAACCACGGCTGGTCCTCGATCGGCTCGCTGTCCGAATCTCACGGCAGCCAGCGCTTCGGCACGAAGTACCGCATGCGCGACGAGGACTCCGGCCTGCTGGACGGCGGGCTGGTGCCGCTGGACATCCCGGCGAACATCCGCTCCTACGGCATCGAGGTGCAGGAGGTCTCGGACACCGCGGCCTTCCGGGAGGCGTACCGCCGCGCGGCGGCCTCCGCCGAGGCGACCGCGATCGTGGTGAACACGAACCTGTACGGCCCGAACCCTCCCGGCAACAGCTGGTGGGACGTGCCGGTCTCGGAGGTCTCCACCCTCGAGTCCACGCAGAGCGCCCGCACCGCCTACGAGAGCCGGCGGTCCTCGCAGCATCACTACCTCTGAGCCGCCCCTCGATCGCCCGGCCCCCTGGCCTGCCGGCTCCGCGGCCGTACCTCAGCCGGCCGGATCTCCGGCAGCACGCACGACAGCACCTTTCGACCGACCCGCAAGGAGAGCACCCATGGGATACGACGTCCAGCACTGGATCGACGGCCACGAAGAGACCGGCGGCGGCTCCACCCAGCCGATCATGGACCCCGCCACCGGCGCCGAGATCGGCACCCTGCACCTGGGCGATGAGTCCACGGCGGACCGCGCCGTGCAGGTCGCCGCGGCCGCGCAGAAGGAGTGGGCGAAGGTCTCGCTGGCCCGTCGCACGCAGATCCTCTACCGCATGCGCGAGCTGATGATCGAGCACACGGGCGAGATCGCCCAGGTGATCTCCCGCGAGCACGGCAAGACCATCGGTGACGCGACGGGGGAGATCGCCCGCGGGCTGGAGACCCTCGAGTTCGCCACCGCCATCACCCAGGACCTCAAGGGCGGGTTCTCCCAGAACGTCTCCACCGGGGTCGACGCCCATACCCTGCGCCAGCCGCTCGGCGTGACCGTCGGGATCACCCCGTTCAACTTCCCGGCCATGGTGCCCTTCTGGATGCACCCGGTCGCGATCGCGACCGGCAACGCGTTCATCCTCAAACCCTCCGAGCGCGACCCGTCGGCCTCGAACATCGTCGCCCGGCTCTACCAGGAGGCGGGCCTGCCGGACGGCGTCTTCCAGGTGGTCCATGGCGGCAAGACCGTGGTCGACGCGCTGTCCAGCCACGAGGGCGTCTCCGCGGTGTCCTTCGTGGGCTCCACCCCGATCGCCCAGCACGTCCACCGCGTCGCCTCCGCGGCCGGAAAGCGGGTCCAGGCGCTCGGCGGCGCGAACAACCACGCCGTGGTGATGCCGGATGCGAGCATCGAGTTCGCCGCCTCGCAGGTCGCCTCCGGCGCCTTCGGCTCTGCCGGCGAGCGCTGCATGGCCGTCCCGGTCGCGGTCACCGTGGGCGACGCCCATGAGGCCTTCATGACGGCGATCAGGGCCGAGGCTACGAGGCTCGTGGTGGGCCCGGGCGATGATCCGAAGACGGACATGCCGCCGGTGATCACCCCCGAGGCCCGCGAGCGCGTGATCCGGATGACCGACGAGGCCGAGCAGGCCGGCGCCACCATCGTGGTGGACGGCCGTGGACTGGTCGTGGACGGCCACGAGAACGGCAACTTCGTGGGCCCGACCGTCATCACCGATCTTGCCGCCGATCACCCCACCTACACCGAGGAGGTCTTCGGACCGGTGCTGGTGGTCATGCACGTGAACAACTTCGACGAAGCGATCGAGCTGGTCAACGCCTCACCCTTCGGCAACGGCACCGCGATCTTCACCGATTCCGGCCACTACGCGCGCCGCTTCGAGGACGAGATCCAGGTGGGCATGATCGGCATCAACGTGCCGATCCCGACCCCGGTGGGCTACTACTCCTTCGGCGGCTGGAACGACTCGCTGTTCGGCGAGCACCACGCCCACGGCCCCGAGGGCGTCAGCTTCTACACCCGCCAGAAGGCCGTCACCACCCGCTGGCCCGCCCAGAACGAGAGCGTCGAGAGCTCGATGAGCTTCCCGACCCACGACTGACCACGCCGTCCGGCGCCGCGCGTCCTCGGGGAGGGTCACGCCGACGGGCGCCGCGCGTCCTCGGGGATTGTCAGGATCCGAACCAGTTCTCACCCCGAAATGGTTCGGAACCTGACGATCCCCGTCGGCCACGGGGCAGCGCTCCCCGCCAGCCCCGGGGGCAGCGCCCGGTGCCGTCCCTCAGTTCGCCAGACTCTTGAAGGAGCACAGATATGACCACCACCGCCGGATCCCCGGACTCGACCGCCCGCATCGACCGCTCCCGCAACCCCGATGCCCCGTTCGACAAGCTCACCGTCGGGGTGTGCCCCGACCAGTGGGGCGTGTGGTTCCCCGAGGACGAGCAGCAGATCCCCTGGCGCACCGCGCTCGGCGAGATGGCCGAGGCCGGCTTCTCCGTGATGGAGACCGGCCCCTGGGGATACTTCCCGCAGGACGCGAAGCAGCTGCAGTCCGTCATGGACGAGCACGGCTTCCGGGTCGTCGCCGGCACCGGCTGGGGCATCCTGCACAAGGAGGAGGCCTGGCCGGAGACCGAGCGGACCTTCCGCGCGATCGCCGAGACCCATGCGGCCGTCGGCGCGGAGTACATGGTGCATCTGCCGCCGATGTACCGCGACGAGAAGACCTGGGAGTTCACGGATGACCGCGAGCTCACCGGCGAGGCGTGGAAGCGGTACGTCACCCACGCCAACGAGCTGGGCCGGATCATGAAGGACGACTACGGGCTCACGATGGTGCTGCACCCCCACGGGGACAGCCACATCGAGACCCCCGAGGAGATCGCCCGCGTCTTCGAGGCGACCGACCCCGAGCTGGTCTCGTTCTGCCTGGACACCGGGCACATCATCTACGGCGGCGGTGACCCGGTGCAGATGATCGAGGAGTACCCCGAGCGGATCGGCTACGTGCACATCAAGGCCTTCGACCCGGACCTCACGCGCGAGGCCCATGAGAAGGACTGGCCCTTCGGGGAGGCCGTGGCCAAGGGCGCCTCGGTGTGCCCGCCGAAGGGGCTGCCGGACATGCGGGAGCTGGTCACGAAGCTCACCACCCTGGACCGGGAGCTCTACGTGATCTGCGAGCAGGACCTCTACCCCTGCGATCCGGGCCTGCCGCTGCCCAATGCGATCGCCACCCGCGAGTTCCTGGCCGAGTGCGGCCTGGGCGTGAAGTGAGCAGCGGGCGCAGTGCCGGGCCGATCCACTCCGCGCCGGCTGCCCGCGAGATCGGCATCGGCCTGGTGGGCCTGGGCTGGATGGGGCGCCTGCACGCCTCCTCCTACCCGCGCCTGCCCTCCCGCTTCCCCGAGCTCGGGATCCGTCCCCGTCTGGTGGTGGCCGCGGATCCGGTCCCGGAGAACCAGGAGGCCGCGGTGGAGCAGTTCGGGTTCGAGCGGGCGGTGGCGAGCATCGAGGAGGTGCTCGCCGACCCCGAGGTCGAGGCGGTCTCGATCTGCGCGCCGAACGTCCTGCACCGCGACGTCGCGGTCGCCGCGGCCCGGGCCGGGAAGCCCTTCTGGATCGAGAAGCCGATGGGCGTCTCCGCCGCGCAGTCCCGCGAGATCCACGACGCCGCGGCCGCCGCCCGGGGCGGGTCCGGGGTCGCGACCGCCGTCGGCTTCAACTACCGCCACGCCCCGGCCGTCGCCCATCTGCGCACGATGATCGCCGAGGGGCGGCTGGGCCGGATCACGAACGTGCGCTGCTGGCTGATCGCCGACTACGCCTCCTCCCCCGACGGCCCGCTGACCTGGCGGTACGACCGGGACAAGGGCGGCAGCGGCGTGATCGGAGACCTCCTCTCGCACGGTGCGGACCTGGTCCAGCACGTCACCGGGCAGCGCCTGACCGAGGTCACCGCCACCTCCGACACCTTCATCACCGAACGCCCGATCCCCACGAAGGTCGGGGTGGGCCACGGCGGCTTCGAGATCGGTGAGGAGCGCGGCCCGGTCCAGAACGAGGACTGGGTGGCAGCGCTCGGCGCCCTCTCCGGTGGTGCGCACGCCACCCTCGAGTCCTCCCGGGTGGCGTGCGGTCACCGCAGCGACTACGCGCTGGAGGTGTTCGGCACCGAGGGCTCGGCCCGCTGGTCCTTCACCCGGATGAACGAGTTCGAGGTGATGATCGGCCAGGGCGGCACCGAGCACGGCTACACCACCGTCCTGGCCGCTGCTGGCCATGGCGACTACGCCCGCTTCCAACCCGGCCCCGGCATCCCCATGAGCTTCGACGACCTCAAGACCATCGAGGCCGCGGCGTTCCTCTCCGACGTCGCCCATGGCACGCGCCTCGCCCCGAGCGCGGCCGACGGGCTCAGCGCGGCAGAGATCTGCGAGGCGGTGGTGCGGTCGGCCTCATCGCGAGCCTGGGAGAGCGTGCCGCAGAGCTGAGGTACATGGCGCCTCGGAGCCCCCACCCAGGTGGCCCGGGGAGTTCGAGACGCTCCATCACCTCGAGGTCCTCGCCGTCAGGGCAGAGCGAGCAGCGCCTGTACGGCGGCGTGGTCGGAGGGGAAGCGACCCTCGTCGCCGCTGGAGACGTTGATCGCCGCGCGCACCGTGGTGATGTCCTCCGAGGCGAGGATCCAGTCGATGCGTTCACCGTCCTCGACGGGTGCCCCATAATCGGGGAAGGTACCCCAGGCCGGGGTGAGCCGCGCTTCCGCGGTGTCCCAGGTGTCGACGGTCGGTCCGTCGGTGACCAGAGTGGTGTACGCACCGGAGCCGTGGGCGGCCGCGTTGAAGTCTCCGGTGACGATGGCGGGCAGCGAGTCTCCGGCGAGGAGGTCGGTCAGGGCCCGGGCGCTCCTGCGCCGGGCGGACTCGGACTCGTGGTCGAAATGGGTGTTCAGCACGGTCAGCTCACGATGCGTGGCGATATCGCGCAGCTGGACCCGGACCACGATGCGGGGGACGGTGTGACCCCAGGTCGTCGAGCCGATCATCCCCGGTGTGTCCGAGAGCCAGAACTGGTCCCAGGAGAGCGCCTCGAAGCGCTCTGCGTCATAGAAGATCGCGGCATGCTCGCCGTGGCTGCCGCCCTCGCGGCCGTAGCCGATGCGGCGATGACCCGGCAGAGCCTCCTCGATCGCGGAGAGCTGGCCGTACAGGGCCTCCTGGACACCCAGCACCGTGGGCTGTTCACGCGCGAGCAGACCGATGAGCGCCGGCCGACGCTCCGGCCAATGGTCGGCGTCCCCGGGCCGGGTGCCCTCACCACCGGAGCGGTCACAGCGGATGTTGAGGCTCATCACGTGAACCAGTTCGGCGGTCGTGGGTCCGATCAGGATCGGCGAGGGTCGGGACATGAGCTGCTCCTGGGTGAGGTCGGGGGCGGGGTCACAGTCGGCCGTGCAGTGCGCCGAGCGAGGTGATCACGCAGTCGGCCGGCAAGGTCGGGTCCCCGCAGCCGATGACCGCCGCGCCGGCGGCACGGGCTGCGGCGACACCCGCCCGGGAGTCCTCGAGGACGACGGTCCGGGCCGGGTCCGCGCCCAGCAGTTCCGCGGCCCGGAGAAAACCCTCCGGGTCAGGCTTGCCCCGGCGGACGTCCTCGATCGTCACCAGCACGTCGATCATCGCTCCGAGCGGGCCGGCCGCGAGGACCGGCGCGATCATGGCGCGCAGGGTGCCGGTGGCGATCGCCGGCCTCAGCCCGAGGTCGTGGAGGGCGCGGACGACCTCGACGTGGGACCCGGGGATGCGGGGCCGTTCGCGGCAGTGCCGGCCGTACTCCCCGGCGACCGCGTCCAGCAGCCCGTCCCGGCGCCCGGTGACGGCGCGTGCCCGGAGCAGGTGCTCGGCGATGTCGATCTCGCTGAGCCCCAACAGGTCCGCGTACTCCGTGGGCCCGAGGGGTGGCAGGCCGAGGTGCTCGAGGGCGGCGCCGTAGCAGGGCTCGAGCAGGTCCTCGTCGAGGCTCAGGGTGCCGTTGAAGTCGAGCAGGACGGCCTCGGCGTCCCGGAGCAGGGCGACGGCGTGCGCCACGCCGGAGCCCTCACCACTCATGGGTCAGATCCCTGGTGGGGCCGACGGAGGGGATGTCTCGCTGCACCCCGACCTCGTGCCCGGCGTCCCAGCTGCCGCGGGTGACACCGATCAGCTCCAGCAGCAGGGGGGCGACGTCCTCGCTGTGCAGGGCAGGAACCCCTGCGGCCCGCTGCCTCGTCCATGCCTGGGAGCCGTCCGGTCCCACCCGGTGCAGGAGCAGGAACGAACGGCGCACATCCTCCTCGTCCTCCCCGTGGCCGCCCTCGGGCTTGTGCCCGTGGTCCGTGACGACGGCGATCAGCCATTCCTCGCCCAGCTGCTCGTAGCGCTCGCTGACCGCCTTGACCAGGTATCGCACATGCTCGTCGACCGCGGTGATCGCCGCCCGGTACTGCGAGGAGGCGGCTCCATGGGCATGACCGGCCTCGTCGGCCCCCTCGAAGTAGACGAAGGCCGCATCGGGCCCTTCATGGTTGAGCACCCAGGCGGCTCGGGTGCGCACCTGCACGTCCGCGCTGGCGCAGCCGCGCGAGAAGTCCGTGGCGGCCATCAGCTGGTGCTGCCCGCCCAGCTGCTGGTCGACCCTCTGGTGGATCACCGGCCCCGCGCTCCCGGCCGCGACCAGCGCATCCCAGGTCGAGGCGGCGAAGGTGCGGGCCGACGGGTCGGCGAAGAACACCTGTGAGAGCAGGTCCGGGGTGCGGGCGAGCCGGTGGCCGACGAACTCGTTCCACCACACGTTGTTCTGCTCGTGCGTGGTGCCCGTGAGGAGGGAGGCCCAGCCGGGCCCGGAGTCGGTGGGCGGGGTCATCCAGACCGGCAGCACGGCGCCGCCCTTGAGCAGACGCGCCAGGGTGGGCGCCGCCGGGGCATCGCCCGGTGCGGGCATCTGCGGTGGGTCGGCGGGACGGGGTTCCGCGGCGAAGCGCGGGTCCGCGGGTCCGTCCGGACGGTCGAAGCCCTCGTGCAGGGCGAGTGCGGTGGGGAGGGCGACGTCGATGCGCACGCCGTCCAGGCCGATCAGCAGGAGTTTCATGAGACGACCTCCGGGGTCAGACGCAGCGAGAGGATCTGGAAGGGGTGCAGGGCGAGGGGGATGCCCGTCCCCTCGGCGAGAGCTCCGGGGTGCAGATCCACCTGTGGATGCTCGAGGGGCTCGTCCAGGGGGTCGACCTCCCGCGCCCGCCGCACGGCGAATCCGGGACGGAGGGTGGTGCGCGTGCGGACGCCGCGCCCCTCGTAGAGGCGCACGATCACGTCCCCGGAGCCGTCGTGGGCCGGGAGCACCGCCTCGACATGCACGCCCGGATCCTCGATCAGGGCCAGGGTGCAGGCTCGTGCAGGCGCTGTGGTGACGCGCAGCGGCTGGCTCAGGGCGTAGCCGGCATGCGCCGCCGCGACGGGATCGGGGTCGACCAGCAGCGAGTACCGCAGACGGCGTCGGCTGCGGTCCGCGCGCGGGTCGGGCCAGTTCGGGCTCCGCATGAGGCTCAGCCGCACCAGGGTGCCGGTTCCGTCGTCCCCGTACCAGGGCATCGCGTCGTAGCCGTAGGTGGAGTCGGTGACCAGCGCCGCCCCCTCGCCGGGCCCGGCGGCGAGCACCCAGCGGTGCATCACCGTCTCGAATCTCGCGAACTCCCAGGAGGTGTTCTCGTGCAGTTCCCGGGCGACGTGCCCGAACTGGGTCTCGGCGAGCGTGCGCTCCGCCCGGACGGCGAGAGGGAATGCGGCCTTGAGCAGCGTCTCCCGTTCGTGCCAGTCCACATCGAGGGAAACGTCGATCTGCGGCCGCTCCGCATCCAGGCTGATCGTCATGGTCGCAGGCGACTCCCCGAGGACCCGCTGGACGCGGACGCTCGCGCGCAGCGGGCCGTCCTCGAGGACCTGGAGGGCCGGCACCTGCGCGGGGACGAGCGCGCGGCGGTTCCCGCGGTAGTGGCGATCGATGTCCCATGCGTCGAACTCGTTGGGGACGTCCTCGAACAGCTGGAGCTCGTTGCCGCGGGCTCCTGGGGCGAGGACCTCGCGGTCGTGCTCCCGGTCGTGGATGCGGCGCAGGGCGCCGTCGGGGTCGATGTGGACCTCGAGGCGGGAGTTGCGCAGGATCGCGCCGCCGGCGCCGTCCTCGGCGGCGGTCGCGTGGTCCCGCGGTGTGGCGATCACCTGCTCGAGCGGGGTGAGCGAGGAGGCGGGCACCTCCACCAGCTGGGTGGTCCCGCCGAGCTCGATCACCTCGCGGCGCGGGTGAGGGCCGGGGTTCAGCAGCCCGACCGCCTCGGGGCCGACGGCGGCGAGCAGCGCCAGGCCCTCCTCGGTGAGTCTCGCGGTCTCGCGGAGGATCTCCGCATGGTCGGCCCGCGCGTCCCGGTGGACCCACGCGATCGAGCTGCCGGGGAGGATGTCGTGGAACTGCAGCAGCAGGGTCCGCTTCCAGAGGGCGTCGACCGCGGACCGGTCCAGCGCGCCGAGCCCGTCCAGGCCCACCATCGTCCAGACCAGTTCGAGCTCGCGCAGGGAGTGCTCGGCACGGCGGTTGCCCTGCTTCATCTCCAGCTGCGAGGTGAAGATGCCACGGTGGAACTCGAGGTAGAGCTCCCCACGGTAGGTCGGCGCCGCCTCGGCGTACTCCGCCCGTGCGGCGTCGAAGAACGCATCGGGGTCGCCCATGCGCAGCCGCGGCGAGCCCTCGAGGTCCTCCCGCCGGCGGGCCCGTTCGAGCATGTCCGCGGTGGGGCCCCCGCCGCCGTCGCCGTAGCCGAACGGGATCACCTGATGGCTCGCCCGTCCCTTCTCGTGGAAGGTGCGCTCGGCATGGGCGATCTCGTCTGCCGTGAGCATCGAGTCGTAGCATTCCACCGGCGGGAAATGGGTGAACAGACGCGTCCCGTCGAGCCCCTCCCACCAGAAGGTGGAGTGCGGGTGCTGGTTGGTGCGGTTCCAGGAGATCTTCTGGGTCAGGAAGCCGTCCATCCCGAGCTGGCGTGCGATCTGCGGCAGCGCGGCGGAGTACCCGAAGGAGTCCGGCAGCCACAGCGTGCGCGAGCGGATCCCGAACTCGGACTCGAAGTATCGGGTGCCGTAGATGAACTGGCGCAGGAGCGCCTCCCCGCCGGGCATCGTCGCATCGGACTCGACCCACATGCCGCCGGCCGGGAACCACCGTCCGTCGGCGATGGCCGAGCGCACCCGCTCGAAGACGTCCGGCTGGTGCTCCTGGAGCCATTCGTACTGCTGGGCGCTGGTGGCGGTGAAGGTGAGCTCCGGGTACTCCTGCATCAGCGCTGTGACGTTGGAGAAGGTCCGCGCCACCTTCCGGACGGTTTCCCTGACCGGCCACAGCCAGGCGGAGTCGATGTGGGCGTGTCCGATCGTGGTGATCCGCAGCGCCGAGGCGGCGGCGGGGGCGGCCAGGGCCGGGGCGAGCACCTCGCGGGCCGCGGCGGCGGTGCCGGGGACATCGTGGAGGTCGAGAGCATCGATCGCGTCGTCGAGGGCGCTGAGGATCCGGGCCCGGCGGACCGAGTCCTGTCCCAGCTCGCCGGCGAGCCCACGCAGCACGTCGACATCGTGCCAGAGCCCCCAGACGGTCTGGTCGCGCACCACCCAGCGGGCGCTGCGGAGCCAGTAGAGCGGGTCCTGCGGAGCGGTGAGACGGTCCCCGAGCTCGGTCGGCTCTGTCCCGCGCTCCATCATGTCGGGGTTCGCCGCGGCCTCGAGGTGGAACCGGACCTCGTCCCCGGCAGTCGCGCGCACGATCACCGAGCGGTTGCGGGAGTTGACGGCCTTCAACGGTGCCATGGCGGCATCGAAGAGGAGGCCCTCGCACTGATTGCCGGGCCAGTCGTCCTTGAAGCCGAGGTCGACCTCGAGGCGCAGCACGTCGTCCTGCCCGACGGCGGGGACGATGCCCTCGAGTCGGAACCACGTGGTGGACCAGGGCGCGCCCCAGGGGTTGGGCAGCGTGACGGGGACGTGGTCCTGGGCAGGGACCACACCGGGCGGGACCGGTTCGCCGTCGCCCGGCACCACCCAGGAGCTCACGGAGAGCGGGCCGAGGTCGCGCTGGAGCGCAGGGAAGATGCGCTCGCGCTGGGCTCTGTCGACGCGTGCGAGGATCCGGGTGTCGTCCTGGAACACGGTGGCCTCCTGGTCAGCGCAGGGCGACGAGCTCGGGGAACTCGGCGCGAGAGAGTTCGAACGCGCGCCGGGCGACGCCGACGCCGTCGACCAGCGGGTGCAGGGCGAGCGCCTCGATCGCGAGGTCGCGGCGCGACTCCGTCACCGCGCGGATGACGGTGCGCTCGACGTGCTTGACGGTCTGCACCAGCCCGCGGGCGTGCGCGGGCAGCGGGGAGACGGGGAGCGGTCGCGGTCCCGCGGCGTCCACCAGGCAGGGCACCTCGATCACCGCGTCCTCCGGGAGGTGCTCCAGGGTGCCTCGGTTGGCGACGTTGAGCACCAGCTGTGCCGGACGATCATGCGCGATGGCATGCATGATCGCGAGGGCCACCCGGTCGTAGCCGCCGGCCTCGAGGTCCTCCTCGTCGCGCTCGGCCACCCCGGCCGCCTCGCGGTTCGACGCCATGTAGGTCTCCTCACGACGCTGGCGCGTGCGCTCCCACAGCAGAGCCGCCTCCGCGGGCACGATTCCGTCGGCGGCTCGATAGAAGCCGTCCTGCTGCTGCTCCAGGAAGACGCCGCGGGTGGCCTCGCTGCGTCCGTCGGCTTCCACCGTCTCGCGCGCGAAGTAGTAGTAGTGGAGGTACTCATTGGGGATGCTTCCCAGGGTCCGCAGCCACTCAGCGCCGAACAGCCTCCCCTCCTCGAAGCTCTCGAGGAGGTCGGGACGCTCGAGCAGTCGGGGCAGCACGTCCTCGCCGCGCACCTGCAGACCCTGCAGCCAGCCGAGATGGTTGAGGCCGACGTAGTCGAGCCTCACGTCCCCGCCGCCGACGCCGACGTCACGGGTCGTGCCCGCCGGGACATGACCCGCGGCCTCCAGGCTTCCGAGCACCCGCCGGGCGAGCCCGATCGGAGAGTCGCAGATCCCGATCACCCGGTCGCCCAAGATCTCCCGACTGGCCTCGGTGATGATCCCGGCCGGGTTGGTGAAGTTGATGAGCCATGCCTCGGGGTTCACCTCGGCCAGGGTGCGTGCGATGTCCAGCGCAACCGGCAGTCCGCGCAAGGCATAGCTGATGCCGCCGAAACCGGTGGTCTCTTGTCCGAGGATCCCCAGCTCGCGCGCGATCCTCTCGTCTGCAGCACGTCCCTTGGTGCCCCCCACACGGATGGCGGAGAACACGAAGTCGGCACCCCGCACGGCGTCAGCGAGCTCGGAGCAGAGCACGACCCGCGGCGCATCGGGTACGGCCTCGGCCATCGCGACGAGGATCTTCTCCATCGCAGCCAGGCGCGCCCCGTCGGTGTCGTGCAGGCGCACCTGGGTGACGCGGCCGTCGGTGCGATCGGCCAGCAGGGTGCGGAAGACCAGGGGGACGCGGAAGCCGCCTCCCCCGAGCAGGGCGAGGATCATGGGATGAGGACCTCCGTCGAAGCGGCGGCGCAGAGGCGCGCGAGCGCCGTGGGCAGGGGGCGGTCGATGACGAGCCGGTTCACGGACGCCAGCTCGAGGGCGGTGTACGCACCGATCCCGGGGATCTTCGAGGAGTCGGCGAGCACGGTGGTCTCGCCGCTGCACTCGGCGGCGGCCTGCTTGATGACGGCCTGTCGGGCATCATTGTCGCGGACGACGCCGAGGTCGGTGATACCGGCACAGCCCAGGAAAGCGCGGTCGATGTGGAGTTCGCGAAGCTCCTGCTGAACGCTGCGTCCCTGCGTGCAGCGGTACTCGCGGTTGTACTCGCCGCCGAGGACCACGAGGTTGCCGCGCTGCGAAGCGGACAGCACATCCACCACGCCGAGAGAATTGGTGACCACGGTCAGCGGGCGACCCACCAGACAGCCGGCCAGCTCGTAGGTGGTGGTGCCGACGTCCAGGAAGAGGGTCTCGCCATCCGCCACCAGCGCGGCGGCCGCGCGGGCGAGAGTCCGCTTGACGGCGGAGTTCCTGGCCAACACTTCGTGGAACAGCTCGTCGACCTCCGGGGGCTCCGCGGCGGGCAGGGTCTCCTCCGGCACGGCACCGGGCGCGGGATCCTCCTCATCCTCGTGCTCCGGAAGCCTCGCGCCTCCGTGGACGCGCTCGACGCGCCCCTCGGCGACCAGATCATCGAGGTCCCGCCGGGCGGTCGCCCCGGAGACGCCGAGGATGTCGACAATCTCGTGGGTGGAGACGACCTTCTGCTCGTGCAGCATGGATTCGATCGCATCGAGGCGGGCAACTCTGATCACACGGAACACGGTATCCCCGCCCACCCCTCAAAGCAACACTTCCGCTCATTCGTGATCACCTAAGACCACAGGCAACAGTTCAGGTCCAGTTCAGGTCCCATTAACTGATCACCCTTGACCATCCGTAATCATCTGCGCACAATAGGCGTCATCTTCTCGGGTCACAGTGGTGTGGCACGAGCCGACGAGGAACGGAATCCGGATGCACCCCTCACCGACCCGGACAGCGGCCAGGCACCTCCCAGCCGCGCCGCCGAGCGTCGACCTGCTCGCGGTAGGCCAGCTCTTCCTCGACGTGCTCTACGGGGTGCTCCCCGCGGCACCGAGCCCCGGCCAGGAGGTCTTCACCGACAGAGCCGCGCTCCTGCCCGGGGGGATAGCGAACTTCGCCGCGGCCGGCTCGGCGCTCGGGGCCCGCACCGCCATCGCCGCCCGCATCGGCAACGGCCCCATCAGCCGGATCACCCGCGCGCTGCTCGAGGACTCCGGCATCGACACCACGCGCCTGCTGGTCGACCCCGGTTGGGATCTCCAGATCACCTCGGCCCTCCCCTACGCAGGTGATCGGGCCCTGGTCACCGGCGGGTCCGCTCCCGCGATCGCAGCGGCCGCAGCCCCCGACCCACACGGCGCCGCCTCCATTGCCCTGCATCTGGGGCCGGAGGAGATGCCCTGGCTCGCCGCCTCCGACGCCCGGATCTGGGCTGACGTCGGCTGGGATGCGAGCGGAGCCTGGGACCCCGGCCTGCTGCGTCACCTCGAGCACTGCGAGGGCTTCCTCCCCAATGCCGACGAGGCGATGGCCTATACCCGGACCGACTCCCCCTCGGCCGCCGCGCATCGTCTCGCCGAGAGGGTGCCGATCGTCGTCGTCACCCGCGGGGCCGAGGGTGCGCTCGGGATCGACGCCCGGTCGGGGCTCGAGGTCGACGTGGGTGCGCCAGCGCTCGGCCCGGTGGACCCCACCGGTGCCGGCGACACCTTCGGCGCTGCCCTGATCGTGCTCCTCGATCGGGGGCTGGGCTTCCGTGATGCGCTGGAGGCTGCGTGCCTTGCCGCCTCCGCTCGGGCTGCGGGGCTGGCCGGCCCGGGCATCACCCCGGGCCCGTCACAGCTGGCGGCTCTCGCCCGGCAGCACCGGCTGGGATGCACCGGAGCCCTCGAGGCGCTCGCCGCAACGTTCGTATCCGACGACTGACCTTCCTCACCTCCCAATAAACCTGCTGCAACAGTCTCGAAGGAGAGTTCCATGATCCGTACCCCACTCACCCGCCGCACTGCCCTGGGCCTGGGCGCCGCTACCGGCTCACTCACCCTGCTCTCCGCCTGCTCGACCAGCACCGGCGGGGGCGCCACCGGCGAGGGGGCCACGTTGTGGTACTGGCCGGAGGGCTTCGCGGACGAGATCGTCGAGGACATCCGCACCACCTTCCCCGACGCCGACTTCGAGCAGACCATCCAGGGCGGCGACTTCAAACAGAAGCTCCAGACCACTTTGCAGGCGGGCTCCGGGCTGCCGAACCTCACCGGAATCAAGGGCGAGGACATCGCACACTTCGCCGAGGTCCCCGACTTCTTCGTCGACCTCAACACCCTGGGTGCCGAGGAGCACAAAGTCGACTACGTCGCCTGGAAGTGGGAGCAGGCGACGACCCAGGACGGTCGTCAGCTGGGCATCCCGATCGACATCGGACCGACCGCCCTGTTCTACCGCTTCGACATCTTCGAGCAGCACGGGCTCCCGTCCACCCCGGAGGATCTCGCTGCGGCCGTGCGCGAGTGGGAGTCGCTGTTCGATCTCGGAAAGCAGCTCAACGCTGCCGATCCCGACACCTACATCATCCGCAACCTCTCCGCGGTCTTCGACATCGCCTGGCGCCAGTCCGGTTCGGCCTTCATCGACCAGGACGGTGTCTTCATCGGCGCTGACGAGCACATCCGCAAGGCCTGGGACCTCTCGATCACCGCTCATGATGCCGGGATCAACGCCGCGCTCGAGTCGAACACGCCCGACGTCGCCGCGGCGGTCGCGGCCGGGAAGCTCCCCGCGGACTTCGGAGCCTCCTGGCACCTGGCGGACCTGATCGTCGACGCCCCCGACACCTCCGGCCAGTGGCATGTGTGCGAGCATCCCGGGGACGCCACCAACCTCGGCGGTTCGTTCCTCGGGATCCCCGCCGGCTCCGAGAATCACGAGCAGTCCTTCGAGATCATCCTGCGCCTGCTGAATGCCGAGAACCTCGCCATCGAGTACACCCACTCGGGAAACTTCCCCGCGAACACCGGGGCCTGGGGCTCGCCGGAGCTGAGCGGTGAGGTCGAGTTCCTGGGCGGCCAGGTGGCGGCGGAGGTCTTCGCGCGAGCCGCCGAGTACGTGCGACCCCTCTATGAGGACGCTCGGGACGGCATCGTCAACGGGCCCTACTACGCAGAGCTCGCCCTCGTCGAGGCCAGCGGCAAGGACCCGGAGACGGCCTGGAAGGATGCGGTCTCCGAGGCCGAGCGGCTGGCGGAGCAGAACGGCGTCACGGTCTCCTGACGATGTCCACCTCGCTCACCCAGAAGCTCACCGCCACCGACGCCCCGCCTGCGCCCGGCCCACGCGGGCGGGGGCAGGAGCGACGCACGGACCCGGACACCATCACCCTCGGTTCTCGCCGCGCCCGTCCCGCGTACGTGGCGCTGGCACCGTACTTCCTGCTCTTCGCCACATTCAGCGCACTTCCCATCGGGTTCACCATGTTCCTCGCCTTCACCGACTGGCGCGGGATCGGCGAGTGGAACATGGTGGGCCTGACGAACTTCGGCTATCTGCTCGAGGACCCGCTGTTCTGGAAAGCACTGAGCAACACGCTCATCCTCTGGGTGATGGCGACGGTCCCGTGCCTCACACTCGCGACCCTGGTGGCCCTGGGGCTGAACTCCGCAGTGCGCTTCTCGACCGTCTACCGAGTCGCCTACCTGGTCCCGAACATCACCTCGCTGGTGGCGATGGGCATCCTGTTCAGCTCGATCTTCTCCTCGAACTTCGGCATCATGAACGCGCTGCTGAACTCCGCCGGGCTGGAGTCCGTGCGATGGCTGCAGTCGGAATGGGGCATCAAGGTTGCGATCTCCACCCTCACGGCCTGGAGTTTCGTCGGCTACAACGCGATGATCATCCTCGCCGGCCTGCAGTCGGTGGAGAAGCAGGTCTACGAGGCCGCACAGCTCGATGGAGCGGGTCCGGTGAGAACCTTCTTCACCATCACCCTGCCCATGCTGCGGCCGATCATCATGTTCATCACGATCATGTCGACCATCGGTTCGCTGCAGAGCTTCACCGAGGCGCAGGTGATGACGTCCTCACAGGGCGGCGGATCCGCGAGCGCCGGTGGGGTCGGCAATTCCGGGCTGACGCTGGTGCTGTACTTCTACTCGGTAGCCTTCCAGGAGAACCGCTACGGGTACGGCGCGACCATCGCGTGGGGCGTGATGGTCATCGTCATCCTCTTCACGCTCATCAACTGGTTCGCCACGAGGGAGCGTTCTCGATGACCACCACGACCCCTCCCGACCCCGCTCCTGCCACCGGTCCCGTCACCGAGGTGACGTCTTCCCGACCGCGCCGACGCCGACCCCCTGCTCGTCGCACCGCCGGCCGCCTGCTGCGCCATCTGCTGCTGTCAGCCGGTGCGCTGGTCTCGTTCTTCCCGTTCTACTGGATGTTCGTGCTGTCCACGCACCGCTCGGCCGCCATCTACGAGTTCCCGCCACCGTTGCTGCCCGGCAACAGGTTCCGGGAGAACTTCGAAGCGGTGATGAGCACGATCAACGTGTGGGCCGCCATGGCGAACACGTTCCTGGTCGCGACCACGGTGACGTTCTTCGTCCTGCTCATCGACTCGCTCGCCGCCTTCGCGTTCGCAAAGTTCAGCTTTCCCGGCAAGCGGATCCTCTTCCTGGTGGTGATGCTGACGTTCCTGCTGCCCTCACAGCTGGCCACCATCCCGCAGTTCGTCATCATGACCGAGCTCGGATGGGTGGGCGAGCTCAAGGCCGTCATCGTGCCGTCCCTGGCAGGAGCCTTCGGGGTGTTCTGGCTGCGGCAGTTCTTCCAGAACTCGGTGCGAGTCGAGCTGGTCGAGGCAGCCACGATCGACGGCTGCGGGTTCTTCCGCCAGTACCTGCACGTGGCACTGCCCTCAGCCCGTCCGGCGCTCGCGTTCCTGGGGATCTTCACCTTCATCGGCTCGTGGAACGACTTCATGTGGCCACTGATCGTGCTGAACGACCCCAGTCGTCTGACGCTCCAAGTGGCGCTGTCCCAGCTGCAGACCACCCATGGCACGGACTACGGGATGCTGATGATGAGCGCCCTGATCGCCGTGGTCCCGCTGATCATCGTTTTCTTCATCGGTGCGAAGCAGTTCATCGACGGGATCACCGAGGGCGCGCTGAAGTAGGAGACGTCGAAGCGCTCAGTCCCGATGGAGTGGCGCGTGGCCGATCGGCTCTCGTCGACACCACGTGGAATGCTTCATCGCCGCCGACATCAACCGGTGACGCCGGCACCCTTGGCGGTCCCTGATCGCGATGCGCACCCTCATCACGCGCCCGAGGAACCTTCGGCCGATGCCCAGTCCCTCGCGATAGCCTTTCAGCACGCCCAGGACGAGGCGTCTGCACGACGCCGGGCTCGGTGGCAGCAACGCACCTGCCCAGCATCTCCACGCAGAGGCCCTCGTCACCGTCTCGGGGAGGACTGCGGGAACCAGTGAGCGCACAGCACGATCCGTCGGCCGAGCAGCCGACCAGCGGGACCAACCGGTTCCCGGATCCTTTCGCGCCCGCACCCACGACGCCGGCAAGCGCCGCTGCCCCGACCTCCTCCCCCGGCGACCAGGACCTGCCGTGGAAGGCGACCGCCGAGCGCCGCGACCTGTGGGGCCCGCTCCAGCAGCCGCTGCAGGGCACGGTCCGGCCCCCGACCTCGAAGGCCGTCGGCCGGCCGCGGCGCTCGCCGCTGGTGCGCTTCGGCGCGCCGGTGCTGCTGGGCGGGCTCGCCGCGGTGCTCACCCTCGTGGTCGGGCTCGGCACCGGGCTGGCCGGTCCGCTGCTGGCCCTCGCCGCGGCGGCCGGCGTCGGGGTGGTGACCCTCGGCGGCAGCGGCGCCCTCCTGAACGCTCCGCGTCGTGACCGGGCTGAGCGCCCCGTGCTGGACGCCTCGGTGCCGGACCGCACCCGCGCCGTGCTCTCGACGATCCTGGAGGCCGATGCCACCACTCGCGAGCAGATCGGAACGCTGCGCCCGCAGGCGAGCAGCACCCCGTCGGCCGCGACCGTGCTGGAGGACGTCGAGGCCCTGGTGACTCGGATCGAGGCACTGGTCGCCACCGAGCAGCTGCAGTCGCTGCGGCCCTCGGCCGGTGAGGTGACGATGCTCGAGGGGATCGCCTGCCGCTACGTGCCCGATCTGGTCGGGGCCGCGAGCGACACCCTCGGCTTCCTGCAGACCTTCGAGGGCTCCGCGCGGCAGGAGGCGCTGGAGAACCTCGAGAGCATCGGCCGGCAGCTCAGCGTGCTGTCCGAGGGGGTCGAGCAGATCGAGGCCGACCTGGTCGGCGGCGTCTCCCGCTCCCTCGAGGTGCACGCCGAGTTCCTGCGCGCCCGCTTCGCCGACCAGCACCTGAACCCGATCATCGACGTGTAGCCGCGCCCAGCATCTCCCCGACCCTCCCTGAACTCCCCTGAACATTCCCACCTGACACCGCCCAGGAGGCACTGATGAACAAGCTCGAGCCCCCCACACCCGACCAGGAGATCACCCCGGCCGAGCCGGTCGCACCGCTCGAGGACGACCAGGCCGGCGACATGCTCCCGGAGCTGCCCCCCGAGCAGCAGCAGGAGCTCGAGCAGCGCGCCGACGCCTGGGTCGAGCAGGTCGCCCAGCTGAACCCCCACTCCCAGGAGTACACCGCCCAGGTCAACGCGCTCGGCGCGGTCGCCCGGCGCACCTTCGAGCGCACCAGCCAGACCTCCTCCCGCTTCATGGAGCAGTCGCTGCGGGAGTCCAAGGAGAAGGGCACTGCGCAGGAGTCGGTCGCGCAGTCCCTCTCCGAGCTGCGCACCACCATGGAGGATCTCGCTCCGAAGGACGAGACCTTCGCCGAGAAGGCGCTGAGCTGGCTGCCGGGCCGCAACGTCGCCAAGCGCTACTTCCGCGGCTTCGAGTCCAATCAGGACCAGCTCGACCAGGTGCTGGGCGCGCTCAGCCGCGGCCAGGAGATGCTGCAGAAGGACAACGCCGAGCTGTCGGTGGAGCGTCGGGCGCTGTGGGAGGATCTCGCCTCCCTGAAGAAGGCCTCCTACCTGCTGAGCCTGCTCGATGACCGGGCGGTGCGCCGGGCCGAGCAGACCCGCGCCGAGGGGAAGGCCGCCGAGGCCGATGCGCTGGAGCGGGACGTGCTGTTCGCCGTGCGGCAGCGGCGCCAGGACGTGGCCACCCAGATCGCGGTCACCGTCCAGGCCTACCTGTCGATGGGGCTCATCGAGGACAACAACACCAAGCTCCAGCAGGGGGTGGAGCGGGCACGGACCACCACCGTCACCGCGTTGCGCACCGCGGTGATCACCGCCCAGGCGCTGGAGAACCAGAAGATCGTGCTGGACCAGATCGACGCGGTCAACCGCACCACCGACAACCTCATCTCCCGCACCTCGCAGATGCTGGCGGACAACTCGGTGAAGATCCAGGAGCAGGCCGCGACCTCGGGCGTCTCCGAGGAGACGCTGCAGAAGGCCTTCGAGAACCTGTTCACCACGATGGACGGGATCGATGCCTTCCGCACCCAGGCCAACCAGAACTTCCTCACCACGGTGACGAACCTGGAGCAGCAGGTCCAGCGTGCCCAGCCCTACCTGGAGCGGATGCAGAACGAGCAGCCCGAGCACGAGCAGATCGAGCAGGCCAGTGCGATGGACCTGCTCGAGATCGAGGACCGGCGATGAGCACCTCTCCCGCCCCGACGACGGCCGGGGTGCCCTGATGGCCTCCGCGGTCACCGATCGGGCGATCAGCGCGATCAAGCAGATGGTGGTGGACGGGACGCTGAAGCCCGGCGACCGGCTCCCCACCGAGGCCGAGCTGTCCGAACGGATCGGGGTCTCCCGCAACTCGCTGCGTGAAGCGGTCAAGGCGCTGTCCGTGATCCGGGTGCTCGATGTGCGCCAGGGTGATGGCACCTATGTGACGGCCCTCGAGCCGGAGCAGCTGCTGGAGTCCCTCGCCTTCGTGCTGGACCTCCACCAGGACTCCAGCTATGTAGAGATCATCGAGATCCGGCGTCTGCTGGAGCCGGCCGCGGTCGAGCAGGCGTGCCCGCACCTGACCGATGACGATTTCGCGAAGCTCGAGCAGACGATGGCTGACCTCGACGACAGCTCCACCATCGAGGAGCTGGTCGAGGCGGATATCGCCTTCCACCACCTGATCAACGACCGCTGCCCCAACGACTACCTCAGCTCGCTGCTGGACAGCCTCGCGAGCTCCACCGCCCGGGCCCGGGTGTGGCGCGGGCTGACCGACGACTCCGCGGTCGAGCGCACCCTGGCCGAGCACCGCCGGATCCTGGACGCGCTGGCGGCCCGCCGCCCGGACCTCGCCCGCACCTATGCGGCGGCGCATGTCGCCGGCGTGGAGTCCTGGCTGCTGCAGAAGGGTGAGCCGCCGGCCGGGTGAGCCCTACGAGACGTCCGGCCACCCTGTGGTCAGGTATGCCTCGACAGCCCGGTGACGGAATGTGTAGGGCTTGCCGCGCCGGATGATGCCGCGGATCGAGTCCAGTCGCTGCGACGTGGGCCCGGCGGCAGACCCTCGCTCCAGACCCATGCTCGTCGCGATCGCCGTGAGTGTCCGCTCCTTCGGATCCAAGGCCGCCATCTCCTCGAGGAACTCGCGTTCACGTCGAGGGAGCCGAGCGAGAATGCGTTCGACATGCGCGGTCGCCTCGGAGCGGGCCACCTCCCAGCCAGCGATCACCTGCGCGCGGGTGATCAGATCGCCGGTGCCGGCGTACCAGGCCTGCTGGCCGGCGAGCTGGAACAGGAACGGTTCCCCACGGGACAGGTCGACGATCGCCGCCTGCGCAGCGGGCTCCATGAAGATCCGTGTGGTCCCGGTCATGTCGTCGGGGATCTCCCATCCGTCGACGATGAACGGCTGGAGCGCACTCGTGAGGTCGTCGTCGTCGATCGGTCCGAGGGTCGTCGTCTGGAACCTTCTGGCGAACGTGGCTCCCGTGCGGGCACCGGCCATGTCGGCGAATTCCGGCAGTCCGGTGAGGTAGACGGCGATCGGCAGGGCGCGCTGGATGACCACTCCGCCCGGCACCGCGACCGCCTCCTCGAAGGTCAATGCGTCTCCCAGGGCGATGAGCAGCTGAGACAAAGCCTCCTCGGAGGCGATGTTCTGCATCTCGTCGATGTGGATCAGCGCGATGACGTCCCCGCGCTTCATCGCGGCGCGACCGATCTCGACCAGCAGCTCGGTGAGGGTCGTGTACGGTTCCGGCCCGGGCTGGTCGCGCAGTGTGAGGGAGACGCCTACGGCTGCGACCATCTCGACACGCCCGAGGAGCTGGCTGATGCTCCTCTCGCGTGCAGTCGGCAGCCCCGCCTGGCGGGCGACCTCGAGCAGAGCCTGGGCCACCTTCTTCAATGGGTCAGCCCCGGACGGGATGCGCAGCTGAGGCGTCACCCAGTCGCCCCGGGCAGTGGCATCAGCGGCAATTCGGCGCACGAGGGAGGATTTTCCTAGGCCCGCTTCGCCGAGGATCGTTCGACCTCGCTCCGGCAGACCGGCGAGCCGTCGCGGACGCAGCACATCGCGCCAGTCGCTGAGCTGAGCGGTGCGACCGGCCCACACCTGCGGGACCGTGTCGGACCCAGGGCTGAACGGCGAGTCAAGAGGCGTACGCATGCTGATAACTTTATCAACGATGGCCTGGATTGGTAACTTTATCAAGACTGAGAGTCGTTGATAAAGTTACCATTGCTGCGCCGGGTCGCCAGATCCAGCAAGTCCATGGGGGTCACACGACCGAAGGCACGCCCCCGAGCCGCCGATAGACCCGCGCCGCGGTCCCGTGCGTGAGGGCGCGGACGTCGGCCGGCGGCCAGCTGCGCACGTGGGCGAGCAGGGGCGCGAATCCGCTGCCGAGGTCCAGGTGCTGCGGAGCGATCGGCCAGTCCGAGCCGATCATCAGGCGCTCCGCACCGAACAGCGCGAGTGCGAGGTCCGCCGCGGCGGCGAAATCACCGTTGCCGCTGGTCGCGAGGCCGGAGACCTTCGCGACGACGTTCGGGCAGGCCGCGATCTCCTCGAGCTGCTGCGTCCAGCGCGACATCGCCTCGGCATCGCCGAGCGGCGGTTTGCCCAGATGGTCCAGCACCACGGTGAGGCCGGGGTGGCAGCGGGCCACGCGCACCACCTGCGCCATGTGGCGCTCGAAGGCGTCAGGGACATCCAGCGGGAGACCGGCCGCAGCGAGCATCTCGAGCGCCCGGCCGACCTCGGGGCGGTCCAGGAACCCCGGATCGGGTTCGTCATGGACCAGGTGACGCACGCCGACGAGGTGGTCGGTGCGCCGGGGATCGGCGAGCGCGGCGCGCACAGCGTCCGGATCCGTCAGCGGCAGCCAGCCCACGACGTCGGCGCGAGCGATCCCGGTGCCGGTCCGCTGCGCATGCTCCTCGATCCCGCGGGCGGTGCGCTGCAGGTGAGCGGTGTCCTCGGCGGTGTCGTCGGCCTGGACCAGCACCACCCGGGTGACCCCGAGCTCCTCCAGCGCACCGCGCACGTCGTCGATGCCGACGGTGCGGCGCAGCGGCTGAGGGGCCCCGGCGAGCCAGGCGTAGGGGCTCTCGGCGAGGTCCCACAGATGCAGGTGGGCGTCGGTGACCGGCTCAGCGGCCACCGTCGGCACCCTCCGTGCTCCCGGCATCCCCGCTGCGCGCGGCCTGCTCGGTGCGCTGTACGTCCTCCCAGGCCGCAGCCGGGATCTCGACGCCCATCCGCTCGGCGTTGGAGCGCACGTGCTCCGCGGTGCGCATCCCGAGGACCACCGAGCGCACAGCGGGATGGCGCAGCGGGAACTGGACGGCGAGGTCCGGGAGGGTGACCCCGTGCCGCTCGGCGATGCCGGCGAGCTCGCGGGCCCGCTCGATCATCGCGGCGGGGGCCTGGTCGTACTCGTAGGTGGCGTCATCGGCGACCCGGTGCCGGGCCAGCAGCCCGGAGTTGAACACGGAGACCGCGACGATCCCGACCCCGTGATCCGTGCAGGCCGCGAGCAGCTCGGCGGCGGCGTCCTGCTCGAGCAGGGTGTACCGGCCCGAGAGCATGACCAGGTCGATCAGTCCGGTGCGGACCGCGCGGGTGAGCACGTCGGCATCCTTGGAGCCGACGCCGACGGCGCGGACCAGCCCCTCCTCGCGCATCCCGGCCAGCGCCGGCAGTCCCTCGGTGAAGGCCTGCTCCGTCGGCCCCTCCTCCGGGTCGTGCGCGAACAGGATGTCCACCGAGTCCAGACCCAGGCGTCCGAGGGATTCGGCGTGGGAGCGGCGCACCCCGGCCTCGGAGAAGTCCCATTGCCGCACGTGGTCGTCCGGCACGGCGAAGCCGTCGGCCAGGTCGTCCCCGGTGCCGGGGCCGGGCAGCAGCAGGCGCCCCACCTTGGTGGAGACCAGGTACTCCTGCCGGGGGTAGCCGGCCAGGCGCCGGCCGAGGCGGCGCTCGCTGGTGCCGATCCCGTAGTGCGGGGCGGTGTCGAAGTAGCGGATCCCGGCATCCCAGGCGGCGCGCACCGCACCGTCCGCCTCCTGGTCGGTGGTGGCCCGGTAGAGGTTGCCGAGCTGGGCGGCGCCGAAGCCGAGCGGCGGCAGCTCGAGCGGCCCACCGGCGGGCGCGGCGGCCGACGGATCGGCGGCGCTCATGCCGTCACCCCGGGTGCCTGCGTCGGCAGGGACCACACCGGCCGGATCCCGGAGTCGTCCCCGCCGTAGTCGTCGACCACCTCGAGGAACTGGTTGATGTGCTGCTGCCAGCGCTGGTTCGCCGGATCGGCGGCGAGCTGCCGGCGCATCGCGGCGTAGTCCTCGACCTCGACCAGGTGGAAGATGTCGCGGCCGTCGCGCCAGATCCGCCAGGCGTGCACGCCCGCGGCGCGCAGCGAGGCATCGAGCTCGTCGGGGATGCGGGCGTGCTCGCGGTCGTAGTCCGCCTCGCGGCCCTCGGCGATGCGGGTGTGCAGGGCGATCTGTTCCATGCCGGGATCCTCTCAGCGGGTGGCGGAGGGTTCCAGGGGCGCGCGCTGGGCACCCTCTGCGCCCTGCGGGTCCTGCTCGTCGGCCCAGACGGGACCGTCCGGGAACAGATGGTCCTGGATCGAGGCGTCGAGCATGCGGGCCCCGTTGCCGGGCTCCTCGGGCGCCCTGTAGGCACCGCTGACGATCCGCACGGGCACCTCGAAGTGCTCATGGAGGTGGTCCACGAACTCGATCCGGCGCCGCTCGTCGTCGCCGCCGATCGCGACCGCGTCCAGGAAGGCCACGTGCTGGACCATCTCGCACAGCCCCACTCCCCCGGCGTGGGGGCACACGGGCACGTCGAACTTGGCGGCGAGCAGCAGGATCGCGAGGTTCTCGTTGATCCCGGCCACCCGGGTGGCGTCCGCCTGGAGCACGTCGATGGCGCCGGCCTGCAGCAGCTGCTTGAACAGCACCCGGTTCGCGCCCTGCTCGCCGGTGGCGATGCGCACGGGCGTGACCGCCTCGCGGATCGCGGCGTGGGCGAGGACGTCATCGGGGTAGGTGGGCTCCTCGACCCAGTACGGGTCGTGCGAGGCCAGGGCGCGGATCGCCTCGATCGCCTCGGCGGTGCCCCAGCGCTGGTTGGCGTCGATCGCGATCGGGAAGCCGGGGCCCATCTCCTCGCGGGCGATCCGCAGGCGGCGCTCGTCGTCGGCGGCGTCGGCGCCCACCTTGAGCTTGACCATCTCGAAGCCGTCCTCGCGGGCCTCGCGCAGCAGCCGCACCAGCTTCTCGTCGCTGTAGCCGAGCCAGCCGGGGGTGGTGGTGTAGGCGGGCACGCCCGTCTCGCGCAGCGCGGCGATCCGCTGCTCCTTGCCCTCGGCGCCGCGGCGCAGGATCTCCAGCGCCTCCTCGCGGGTCAGCGCGTCCTCGAGATAGCGCAGGTCCACCAGCTCCAGCAGCTCCTCGGGGCTGAGCGAGGCGAGGGTGAGCCACAGCGGCCGGCCCTCGCGGCGAGCGCGCAGGTCCCACAGGGCGTTGATGACGGCGCCGATCGCCATGGTCATCACGCCCTTCTCCGGACCCAGCCAGCGCAGCTGCGAGTCGTAGGTGAGCTCGCGGTACATCCCGCCGAGATCGGCGAGGACCTCCTCGACCTCCCGCCCCACCAGGTGCGGGGCCAGCACGGAGATCGCGGCGCTCTGCACGTCGTTGCCGCGGCCGATGGTGAACACCAGCGCGGTCCCCGCATCGTCGGCGTCGGTGCGCACGGTGAGGTAGGCCGCCGAGTAGTCCGGATCGGGGTTCATCGCGTCCGAGCCGTCGAGGCTGCGGCTGGTGGGGAAGCGGACGTCCTGCACGTCCAGGGCGGTGAAGGTGCTCATCGGGTCTCTCCCTGGGCGGGCTGCGGGGCCGGGACGAAGGTGGTGCGCTGGGTGCCGAGCTGCTCGATGCCGATCTCGACCACGTCGCCGGCCGCGAGGTACGGGAAGCGGCCGGACAGGGCCACGCCCTGCGGGGTGCCGGTGTTGATCACGTCGCCGGGCGAGAGCACCATGTACTGCGAGAGGTGCTGGACGATCCGGGCGACGCTGAAGATCATGTCTGCGGTGGTGGAGTCCTGGCGGGCCTCGCCGTTCACGGCGGACCACAGCCGCAGCGCCTGGGGGTCGACCTCGTCGGCCGGGACCAGGCCGGGTCCCAGCGGATTGAAGCCGCGGGAGTTCTTGCCCTTGGACCACTGGCCCCCCGACTCGGCCAGCTGGAAGTCCCGCTCGGAGAGGTCGTGGCTGGTCACGTACCCGGCGATGACGTCGAGCGCGGCCTGCTCATCGGGCAGATAGGCGGCCTCGGTGCCGATCACCACGCCGAGCTCGACCTCCCAGTCGACCTTCTCGGCGCCGGGCGGGATCTCGACGTCGTCGTGCGGGCCGACGACGGTGTTGGGGTGCTTGTGGAACAGGATCGGCACCGCGGGCGGCTCCGCGCCGGACTCCGCGGCGTGCTCGGCGTAGTTCTGGCCGATGCACAGCACCGCCATGGGGCGCGCGATCGGGGCGCCGATGCGCTCCTGCTCGGCATCGTCCCAGACCGGCAGCTCCCCGGCCGAGAGTGCCTCGCGCACCCGGGCGATCCCGCCGCCGGCAAGGAAGTCCCCGTCGATCTCGGCGGTCAGCGGTGCGAGACGATAGGTCACCCCCTCGGAGACGGCAGCCGGCTTCTCCTGGCCCACCGGGCCCAGACGTCGCAGTTCCACAAACACTCCGTTCACGATCGGGCAGAGGATCATTCGATGCCGACGAGCACCCGGTCTTCGTCGATCCGCCTTATCATCCTATCTCTGAAGGTCTACATGCAACCCCCTGTGGCATCGAGTCCACCCGATCGGCCGCGATCGCCACGCGGGCCGAGCAAGAGCACTGCACTGGAAGAGCACCTTGTGCCTCGACTTGCCTAAACCCGCAGCCCTCGATATGTTCCATGCGCTACCAAAATCATCGGACCACTAACGGTGGGCCTGTGATTCACTCAATGAGGAGCACTGCGAGGAGCCGCTTGTGAAGCCGTCACCCACCCGGGTCACCACCGTGGACGAGTCGAAGGACGAGAAGCACACCTTCCTGCACCGCGGCATGCGCCTGCCGTTCATCCTGATCGTCTCCTGCTTCGCGGCATGGGGCGTGCTCAACAACATGACCGACCCCCTGGTCTCGGTCTTCAGCTCGGTCTTCTCCATGGGCGCTTTCCAGTCCTCGCTGGTGCAGTTCGCCTTCTACGGGGCCTACTGCGTCCTCGCGATCCCAGCCGCCTGGATCAACTCCCGGCTCGGCTACAAGGGCGGAGTGCTCACGGGCCTGCTGCTGGCCTCGGCCGGCGGATTCCTCTTCTTCCCCGCCTCGCAGATCATGACCTACGGGATGTTCCTGGCGGCCCTGTTCACCCTGGCCGCCGGCCTGTCCATCCTGGAGACCTCCGCCAACCCCTACGTGATGGCCATGGGGCCGCAGCCCACCGCCACACGTCGCCTGAACTTCGCGCAGGCCTTCAACCCGGTGGGCTCGAACCTCGGCGTGCTGCTGGCAGCGATGCTGATCCTCCCCCACGTGAACCCCTCCAGTGCCGAGGAGCGCGCCGCCCTCCCCCAGGCCGAGCTGGAATCGATCAGATCCGCCGAGCTGCAGGCCGTGATGGGCCCGTACATCGGCGTGGCCGTGGCCCTGGTGCTCATCGCCATCGCCATCGCCACGGTCCGCGTCCCCCGGAACCCGGCATTGATGGCGGACTCCCGGGACAGCACCAAGGGGCTGTCCGGATCCCGGCTCTCGCGCCTGCTGAAGAACCGCCGCTACTCCTTCGGGGTCGTCGCGCAGTTCTTCAACATCGCTGCGCAGACGTGCATCTGGACCTTCACCCTGCACTACGTGATGGAGACCCTGGGTGTCGACGACGCCCAAGCCGGCTATTGGCTGCAGGCCTCGCTGGTGGTCTTCCTGATCTCGCGCTTCGTGATGGTCGGGCTGATGGGCCGCTTCGACGCCCGCAAGCTGATGCTCCTGATGTGCGTGCTCGGCGTAGGACTCTCCGTGCTGGCGGTCATCACCGGGAACATCATCGGCGCCGTCGCGATCGTCCTGCTCAGCGCGTGCATCTCCCTGCTGTTCCCGACCATCTACGGCATCGCCCTGGAGGGACTGGGCAAGGACACCAAATACGGCGCCGCCGGCCTGGTCATGGCGATCGTCGGAGGTGCGCTGGTGCCGCTGCTCCAGGGCCGGGTGATCGACATCAGCTCCGCCCAGGTCAGCTACCTCGTGGTGGCCTTCTGCTTCGCCGTCGTCGCCGCCTACGGGATCTACGTGCTGCGCACCCCGAGCCCGGTGGCGGCGAGCGACGCCTCCCACTGACACCCGTGCGGACGCCGGCCCGGTGACGACAGGTTGCCGCATCGTGTCGTGCCATCGCCCTGCAAGACCACAGACCCGACGAGGAGAACACCCCATGACCCCCACACCGGACCTCGAGTTCGCCGGACTCAAAGCCCTGGTCACCGGAGGCGGCGCCGGCATCGGCGCCGCCACGCTCCGGGCACTCCAGGCCCGCGGCGCGACGACCGCCGCCCTCGACCTCGATCCCTCGGGAGCTCCCCAAGGCGCCCTGCAGATCCAGGTGGACCTCACCGACGCTGCCGCGGTGAAGGCCGCCGTGGACCGGGCCGCCACGGAGCTCGGCGGACTCGACATCGTGATCAACAACGCCGGCATCGGCGCCCAGGGCCAGATCGATGCCAACGACGACGCCGAATGGGCACGCGTCCTCGACGTCAACGTCATCTCCGTCGCGCGCGTGACGACCGCCGCTCTCCCCCACCTGCGCCGCTCCGATGCCGCCGCCGTGGTCAACACCGCCTCCATCGCTTCCATGCTGGGACTGCCCGAACGCGTCCTGTACTCCGCCTCCAAGGGCGCCGTGCAGGCAATGACCCTGGCGATGGCCGCGGACTGGGTCGGCGAGGGCATCCGCGTGAACGCCGTGGTCCCCGGCACCGCCAACACCCCCTGGATCGGCCGTCTGCTGGCGAAGGCCGACGACCCGGTCGCCGAGCGCGCGGCCCTCGACGCCCGCCAGCCCCACGGTCGCCTGGTCGAGCCCGAGGAGGTCGCTGAGGCGCACTGCTACCTCGCCTCCCCGCGCAACCGCTCCACGACCGGCGTCCTGCTGCCGATCGACGGCGGCATGACGAACCTGCGCACCCGGTCCTGACCCGGGAGCCCCGCGGCCTTCCCGTACCCCTCGGTGAACAGCCCGTCGGGTCAGCGGGCTGCGTGGTTGAGCGTGTCGACGACGTCGGCCAGGGCCTGCGCTCCGCCCACATTGCCGGGGAAGACGACGTAGGGCATGCCCATGACCTCTATCGGAGCCTCTTGGGCCGAGAACAGCGAGACCTGGCCGGGCCAGAACTGACCCACCACCTGGGCGCGACGGATCCCCAGCCCGCCTGCGGCGACCTCGTGGGAGGTGATCCCACCCTTGGCGACGACCCAGGCGGGGCGGGCGGTACGAACCCGTCGGACGATCTCGACCACGGCGTCGGAGACGCTGCGGGCGATCGCGAGGGACTCCGCGGGATCGTCGGTGCGCACCAGATCGCGGCTGGTGAAGAGCACGCAGTCGCTGCGGGTGAGGTTGTCCCGCAGCGTCCCGACGATCTCCGTGAGGTGCTGCTCGCGGCGGTCGTCCAGGAGAGAGGGGACATCGATCTCGACCTCGGCGAGGGTGCCGCGCTCTTGCACGGCCCGCAGCTGGGTGGTGGTCAGGCCCACGTGAGAGCCGACAACCACCAGTCCGTGGTCGAGCCGCCCCTCGGGGATCACGATCGCGTCCGCATCGATCACACGGGCACCCGACCGGCCGGTCAGCGAGCGCACGAAGGAGGGGGCGCACCGGGTGACGAAGGTCCGCCCCTCCCCCTCGAGCTCGACCATCGCCGTAGAAACTAGCTCCAGGTCCGAATACTCCGTGGCGTTGACGACCACCCAGGTGCGTTCGCGGGCACCGGAGAGTATCTCCCGCACCCGGTCGCGGCCACCGGAGCGGATGTCCTCCAAGGAGATGCTGAGGATGCCTGCGGCATCGAGCGTGCCCCCGGAGCGTTCGGCAAGGAACTCGCGCAGGTCGGAGTGGGAGTAGCCGAAGGTGGCGTCGCGGGCGAAGTCCGTCTCGGCGACCTGGACCGCCTGCCCGTCGACCATTGCGTAGTGGATGTCGCCCTTGGTGAAGCGCCCCGCCTCGATCATCGCCGGGCACAGCACGAAAGCATCGACCTCGACCCCATGAGCGGCGAGCTCCTCCGCGATAGCGACCGGCTCGGCGATCACGTGACCGCGCAGAGTGGAGTCCGAGCGAGAGACCACGTGCAGTCCCTCGGTCGGGATGCCACCGGTGAGCACGCCGGCGACGATTCGGCGGTTCAGCTTTGTCGCCGCCTCCTCGGCCAGGGCCCGGGAGTTGGTCAGTACGAAGCAGGCGGTGCCGGGCTCGGCAAGCACCTCGACCGGAATCGCCGGGTCCTCGTCGAAGGCGACGGCGATGTCGTCCACGCACTGCGATCCAGTGGGGTCGTCGTCGAGGACGAGCAGACGGCGAGCGGACGGCTCATGCATCGTCAGAGGCCTCAGTAATCGGATGGGAAGGGCGTGCGGGCGGAGCCGAGCTCGACGAGGAGCCGGGACCACTTCGCGGAGGCCTCGTAGCGACAGCTGACCAGTGCGGCAGCAGACTCCGCGTCATAGTCCCCGAGCAGGCCCCTCCTATGGCACCTTCAGGGTTCACGCGGAGGGCCCATCTGCCAAGGCAGAGGCGAGCACCTGCCGGATGTAGTGCACGTTCTCGGCGATAACGCCGAGCGAATCGGAGCCGTAGTGCTCACAGCAGAACGGCCCGGTGTAGCCGAGCTCGAGGGCACGACGGATCGCGCTGCGGTAGTTGATGTAGCCGTATTTCAGAGGCATCGGATCGCTCGAATAGGCGCCGGTCGCGGCGTCGTAGTCGCGGGTGTAGTTCTTGATGTGCCAGAAGTTCGAGTGCGGCAGGACCTTCTCGAACATCTCGTCCCACGGCTCCACCTCACGGTGCAGCCGGACAAGGTTGCCGAGATCGGGGTTCAGACCGACGGCCGCGTGCCCGACGTCCTCGATGAACGACACAGCCTCATCGGCGGTGCCGACGTAGGTGTCCTCGTACATCTCCAGGCTCAGCTGCACGCCGTGCGATGCTGCGGCGTCACCGAGCTCGCGGACCCGTTCTATGGCCAGGTCGCGCAGCGCCGGGTCGTCCACGTGCCCGTCCTCGAGCCAGAACCAGATCGCCTTCGCCTGCTTCTCGGTGAGAGCCTGCATGAAGCCGGCGTTCACGACGGTGACGCCGAAGCTCGGAGCGAGTTCGATGAAGCGGTGCGCATCGGCGAGGTTCTGCTCCCCCCGCTCGACGTCGACCACGGAGTTGCGAGTCATGGAGATCGAGGCGAGTGACATCCCCTCGCCGTCGAGCACGCGGCGGAACTCCTCGACCCGCTCATCACTGAGCTTCGCGAGTGGGAGCCAGGCATCGGTGGGATCCACCTGGTCTACTCCGAGGTCCTTGACCTGGCGGAGCTGGGAGGCCCAGACAGAGGACGACGCCTCCAATGTCGGTGTGCCGTCGGAGGTGGAGTTGCCGAACGCGAGCATGTTGGCCCCGATCGGCCAGTTCTCTGCGGTGTGCATGAGGTCCCTTCACGGTGAGCAGCTGGGCTGCGTGATCTCGAAAGATCGGAATCGGGCGAAGAAGTGGTCGAGTTGCATCGGAAGACGGCGTGCGTTGCCGTGGTGGAGTCCACTGTCCGCTGGGGTCGGACGGCAGTCCGTCGGCTCAGAGGGAAAGGGAACGCTTCGCCTCGCGAACGCGGTTCCTGCGACCTTTGATCGAGGTGACCAGCGGCGGCACGATGAAGGCCAGAATCGCGAACACCATGAAGAATGCCGACAACGGGCGCTCGAAGACGATGAGCAGATTGCCGTGCCCCATCGACGAGGTCTGGACCAGGGTGCGCTCGAGCATCGGCCCGAGGACCAGTCCGAGAACCAGTGGAGCAGCCGGGAAGTCGTAGCGCTTCATGAAGTACCCGAGCACCCCCGCGAAGAACACCACCCAGACGGCGAAGAAATTGTTGCCCACGGCATAGGCACCCACCAGGCTCAGGACGAGGATGATCGGGTAGAGGTAGCTGTAGGGAATGCGCAGCACCTGCGCGAAGACGGGGGCGAGCGGCAGGTTCAACAGCAGCAACATCAGATTCCCGAAGAAGAACGAGACCAGCAGACCCCACACGAGATCCGGCTGCTGCTCGAACAGCATCGGCCCGGGTTGAAGCCCGAAGATCACGAAAGCGCCGAGCAGGATCGCGGTGGTGCCGGAGCCCGGGATGCCCAGAGCAAGCGTCGGGATGAAACTCGCGTTCGCTGCGGCATTGTTGGACGCCTCGGGAGCCGCGACGCCTTCGACCGTCCCCGTGCCGAGGTTCTTGCGGTGCTTTCCCACACGCCCTTCGAGGCCATAGGACATGAATGAGGCGAGGGTCGCGCCGGCGCCCGGCAGGACACCCAGAGCGGTACCGAGGAAGGTTCCTCTGAGAGCCGGAGCGAGTATTCGCTTGGCTTCGTCCTTCTTCAGCATCAGGTCACGGAATCCCGCACGGATCGGCTTCTCGCCACCACGGTGAATCTGGTGCAGGACCTCACCGAGGGCGAAGATGCCGATCATCACCGCGACGAATTCGAGACCGCCGAGCAGGTTGGTGCTGCCGAAGGAGAAGCGTGCGGTCGTGAATCCAGCGGCGATCCCGACCATCGACAGCAGCAGGCCGACCGCGGCCATGATGATGCCCCTCAGCATGTTCTCACCGGCGAAGGTGACGATGGTGGCCATGCCGAGCAGGATGATCGCCAGCGTCTCCGGTGGGCCGAAGTTCAACGCCCACGAGGCGACCGGGGCGGCGAGCGCCAGCAGCACCATCAGCGAGATGATCGCAGCAATGAACGAGGAGATCGCAGAGATCGCCAAGGCGGCCCCGGCCCGACCGTTCCGGGCCATCTGGTAACCGTCCAGAGTGAGCACTACGGAGGACGAGTCGCCGGGTGTGGAGATCAGGATGGAGCTGGTCGAGGCACCGTACTGGCTGCCGTAGTAGATGCCAGCCAGCATGATGAGTGCTGTCACCGGCTCCATGGTCAGGGTGACGGGCAGCAGGATCGCGACGCCGGTGGCCGAACCGAGACCGGGCATCATGCCGATCAGCGTTCCCAGCACCACGCCGATGGCGCACCACAGGAGGTTCTCCGGGCTGACCGCGGTCTCGAGCCCGAGCATCAGATTGTCGATCATCGAGGGCTCCTCACAGAATTCCGAGCAAGCCCTGGGGTAGCGGAACCCCGAGCATCTGGACGAAGATCAGATACGCCATGAGCAGTACCACGGCGGATGTGAGCAGGGACGGGACCGGCGGCTTCTTCTCGACGAAGTTAATGATGGCGAACATCATCAGAGCCATCGAGAGAAGCATGCCGATCAGCTGTGTGAGCACCATGGCCGCCAGCAGGATCACGAAGATCAACGGCACGGTGCGACGTCGCTGTGCGGCTGTCCGCCCGAAGGTGTCACGCTGCTCGCCGCCGGGGCCTTCTCCCTCGGCCTCGGGATCGGTGCGCGCGGCGCGCTGCGCGGCGGCGGCCTCGGCGGAGAGCTCTTCGGCCACCCCGCCGAGACCAGCCGTCGACTGCCCCTTCGGGGCGAGGTAGAGGCGACCGATCTCGGCCACCGCGGCCACCAGGATGAACCCCCCGGTCAGGACAGGCATGAAGCCCGGCCCGATCAGACCGTCATCACGGAAGAACCCGTATCCGAGCCCCATGAGCACCGCCACGAGACCCAGCATTGCGAGCAGGCCGGTGCCGACGACGTCGCTCGTCTTCGGCGCCGGCCTCCCTCGGGGCGTCTCGATCGAGGACTCAGTCATGACTCTCCGGTTCAGTTTCCGAGCACGGAGTCGACGTCAGCCGCGTACTCCTCGAGGTAGGCGACGAATTCGTCGCCGTACGCGGTGGCCGGCTGAAGCATGTTCGACTCGATGAATTCGGTGTAGCCATCGGTCCGCTCGTACTCCTTGGCCTTCTCGATCCAGTACTCGCGCGCGGCATCATCGATCCCACCGGGGGCGATGAAGCCGCGCCACTGGGCGAAGGTGACGTCCACTCCCTCTTCCGCCCCGGTGGGGATGTCCGCGAGCAGCTCGTACTCATAGCGCTCCGGCGCGAGAGCGCACAGTGCGCGAACATCTCCGGACTCGAGCTGCCCGGAGAGTTCACCGGGGCTCGAGGCTGCCACCTGCACGTGGCCACCCATGAGCGCAGCGAGCACCTCGGACGTGGACTCGAAGGTCACGCGTTCCAGGGCGATGTCCTGTTCCTGCTCGATGAGGCTCCAGGCGATGTGGTCGGGTCCGGTCGCGCCGGAGACCGCCGCCGTGAGCTTCTCGCTCTTGGCGGCGTCGATCAGCTCGGAGATCGACTGGAACGGGGAGTCGGCTGCCACCACCACGATGTTGAAGTCCTCGCCCACCTTCATGATCGGCGTGAAACTCTCGTAACTGAAGTCCACATCCTGCACGATCGGGAGAGTGATGAGTGCGGTCTCTGAGGCGAGGAGCACGGTGCCGTCACCCTCGGCGTTCACGAGGTCCGTATAGCCGACGGCTCCGGAGCCGCCTACCCGGTTCTCGACGGTGATGGTGGCACCCGTGACCTCTTCGAGCCCGGTGGCGATCGCCCGGCCTGCGATGTCCGAGCCGCCTCCGGCGGAGAACGGCACGATCATGGTGACGCGGCTACCCGGGTCGAATTCACCGCTATCAGCGGTGCCGCCGGCACCGTCCGAGCACGCGGCAAGGGCCAGACCGAGGGAGCCCACGGCGCCTGCGGTGAGAAGTGAACGTCGCTTCATGATTGATCTCCTCATTGAGATGGTCGGCCATCCGTAGCCGGCCTTGTGGGGGTGCGGCCCCGATTGAGTGGGGCGCACATCGTCAGATTACCGTAGATCCTATTGGATCGTGGACTTGAAGGTGTCGATCCGGCAACGGCCGGTTGCGGTGCCAACAGCGTGCAGGGCGGGGCGGGGCGGGGGCACCGGCCAGCGACCGTGAGCCCCTGGATCGCGCATGTCGCAGTCGGTCGTACCGACGCAACGTCGCCGGAGGATCCGGTCAGGCGGAACGGGACTCGGCAGTCTGGGCGCCCAGGTCCACCGAGATGTCGAACGCCCGCTGGCTGGGGCCGAGATGGGCCTTGTTCTGTCCGACGATCTCGTAGGCGGTGCCGTGGGCCGGGGTCGCGATCGGCACCGGCAGCCCACCCTGTACGGTCACACCTTTGTCGAAGCCGAGGAGCTTCACCGCGATCTGACCCTGATCGTGGTACATCGTGACCACGCCGTCGAACTCGCCGTCGCGGGCTTTGATGAACAGGGTGTCGCTCGGGTATGGGCCCTTGACATCGATGCCGTCGACGCTCCGCGCGAGCTCGACGCCCGGGGCGATGTGGTCGATCTCTTCGCGACCGAACTGGCCGTTCTCGCCGGCGTGCGGGTTCAGCGCGGCCACGGCGATGCGGGGCTCTGCGACGCCGGTACCGAGCACCACCTGATTCAGCAGGTGGATCGCCTGCCGAACACGACCGGCGCTGATGTGCTGAGCGACCTGGGAGATCGGGATGTGGGAGGTGACGCGGGATGTCGTCAGATTCGGCACGAAGTTCAGCTCGCTGGTGAAGCCGTCGAAGGAGAGCTCCTTGGCGAACCAGCGCAGCTCATCCTCCTCGTCCATTCCGGCGAGGTGGAGCGAGGTCTTGTTCAACGGTAGGAACATGATCGAATCGACCTGGCCATCCTTGAACATCCCCAGCGCCTTCTCGAGGTCCTGCATGACACGGGTCCCCGCATCGACAGAGATCTGCGCGCTCGGGACCTCGATGTCCTGGCGGTCGGAACCGACCAGATGCACCGCTCCGGTGGTGGGTTCGGCGGCGGTCGGCACGGAGACGCCGGCGTCAGAGCAGGCACGTTCGAACTCGTCCCGGGACACCAGGGCGAGGATCTGCGCCCTTTCCAGATTGCCGGGTTCGGCAAGCAAGCGCACAGCGAGCTCGGGGCCGATGCCCGAGAAGTCTCCGAATGTCAGAGCAATACGGGGGGCAGTACGGGGCATCGTCGTCCTCTTCCGTTGTCGTTCCCGAGTTTGGGTGAAGGGCGCATCGCCCTCACCGATCGATTCGGCATCCAATAGGATATGGCTTCATCCTAAGCTGTGGTGGAGGACTGTCAACGAGTTCCAGCCGCGTCTCTACCCCGGGAGCCTTGGCGGCATGCGCTCTGCACTCGCTCGTATCTTTGGAGGCCCTACCAGCGGCAGATGCCCGCTGCGGAGCCGAATTAGCAGGCAGGAGACGGTGGACGAACGCTCACCGGACCGTCGGTCTCAATCTGATGGCCCGCCCCGCCCCCAGGTTGTGCACGAGCCAGCTGCGACGCCCGCTGGAGGGGCCGCGATGACGCGCGGGCCTGAGCTCGGGGCGAGCAGTGAGCCGAGGCTCCGTAGTCGACCGGAAGTGCTCCTCGAGCCGACCATGGGCAGCAAGTCGGGAGAGCTCGAGGTAGGGCTGTACTGAATGCTCAAACGTGCACCCCGGTGCTACGGTGAGCGTCCCGAACGTGGTCGGCACCTCGCCGAGGGTCGGGGTAGAAGGAGACGATCATGGACGTCGGTCCGCTCACGCACTTCCAGCTCGCGCATGTCGCGCGAGAGCACTACGTCCAGGGAAAATCTCGGGTGAAGATCGCCGAGGAGACTGGCCTGAGCCGCTTCAAGGTCGGCCGGATGCTCGAGGAGGCTGTCGCACAAGGGGTCATCCGCTTCGAGATTGTCAGCACCCCGGGAATCGACCTTGAGCTGTCGATGCTGCTCAAGCAGCGGTACAGTCTCGACCACGCCATCGCCGTGGAGCTCCCAGTGGACACGGATGTGGAGGCGGCGACCTCCCTCGGCACCGTCGCAGCGACCCTGATCGAGGATCTCGTGGGCCCGGAGGACATCCTCGGGCTCACGTCGGGGCGCACGCTCAACGTCATGGCACGTCAGCTGCGCAGCCTGCCCTGCAGGGCCGTGGTGCAGCTCGCCGGAGTCGCGGGCCCCATCCAAGAGAGCGGCCTGGAGGTGATCCGCCGTCTCGCGAACCTTCCCGAGGTACAACCGTGGCCGATCTATGCCTCACTGATCATGAGCGATGCCCAGACAGCACGTGGGGTATTGCGCGAACCGGGTATCAGCTCGGCCGTGGAGATGTTCGACGAGGTGACCGTGGCATTGTGCGCCATCGGCTCCTGGGCACCGCCGAACTCCCTGATGATGGTTAATCCGGCCATCACCGAAGTGGACCGGGCCCGGTTGTTGCGCCAGGGCGTCGTCGCCGAGATCGCCGCGACCACACTCACCGACCAAGGGCAGGTGGTCCGCGACCTCGAAGATCGCAGCATCGCGATACGCGAGCACCAGCTGCGCGCGATTCCAGCCCGGATCGGCGTGGCCGGCGGACCATCGAAGACGAGGGCGATCCGCGCCGTGCTGGCCTCGGAACTGCTCACGGGGATCGTGACGGACGCGTTCACCGCAGGCCGCCTGCTGGCGGGGTGAGCGTGCGCCCCAGTCGGGTCGTGGGAGTGGACTCCTCGACCCAGAGCACGAAGGTGGTGGTCGTCGATGCGCTGAGCGGTGATCTCGTCCACTCCTCAACGGCTCCGCACCCAGAGGGGACCGAGGTGTGGCCGCAGCGGTGGTGGGACGCTCTGCGATTGGCGGGCGGGCGGATACTCGCCCAGGAGCGAGCGCTCAGCATCACCTCGCAGCAGCACAGCACGATCCTTCTCGGTCGGCAGGGTGAGGTGCTGCGGCCTGCGATTCTCTGGAATGATCTTCGCGCCATGGAGTCCGGTGCCGCTCTCGTCCGCGAACTGGGCCGAGATCGATGGCTGCGCGGTCCGGGCCTGCTGCCGGACTCAGCGCACCCGGTGAGCAGACTGCGTTGGCTGCGTGAGCACGAGCCCGATCTCGCTGCCCGTGTCGAAACCGTGCTGCTCCCGCACGACTGGCTGACCTGGTCGCTCCTGGGTCGACGGGAGGTGCCGTCCACTGATCGCTCCGATGCCTCGTCCACCGGGTATTGGTCGATCGTCGACGGCGACTACGACGCCGAGCTGATCCGGCACAGCCTCGGCCGGGAGGTGCTGACCCCTGAGGTCCTTGACCCGTTCGCCCCTGCGGGGATGACTGCCGAGGGCGTGCTCGTGGGGGCCGGCTGCGGGGACAACGCGGCCACGCACCTCGCCCTGGCCAGCGAGAGCGGGGACATGGTGATCTCCGTCGGGACGAGCGCGACCGTCTCCATGCGCACCGCGTCCCCGATCGCCGACCCGACCGGCCGGATCGACTCCATGGCCGATGCGCGCTCCGGCGCCATCCCCATCATTACCATGCTGAACGGCGCTCGGATAATCATCGCGACGGCGAACATGCTCGGTATCTCCCCGGCGCGACTGGACAAGCTCGCGGCGCGCGCCGAGCCCACGGCCGGAGGCCTCGTTATGCTTCCCTACCTCGACGGTGAGCGAAACCCGCCGAGGCACGCAGGAGCCGGCGCGCTGCTGGGCCTCTCCCGCGGGGCGCTCACACCGGAGTCGGTCGCGCGAGCCAGCGTCCTCGGACTAGCCTGCGCGATTGCGGATGCCGTCGACGACCTCTCGAGTGTGGCCGGAGAGCCTCGGCGGATCCTCCTCGTTGGAGGCGGTGCGCGTTCTCGAGCTCTTCGACAGGCGATCGCGGACCTCACGGCGCGGACGATCCACGTCGCCCCGGAGAGGGAGCATGCCGCGTTCGGTGCGGCGCGACAGGCAGCGTGGATGCTGACCGGCGTCATGCCGCGCTGGCCCCTCATCCTCACGCCGCATCGCCCCGGCCTGGGCAGCGGGACCTGGGCCGGCGACGTCCGGTCCGCTCACCGAGCCGCCGGGCTCGGCGCCCCAGCGACACTCGACTGACCCGGCCGGCCCTGCGCGGGGCTCTGAGGTGTCGTCGACCGCCAGGAGCCGACCGCGCCTCACGTTGGAGCTCGCATGAGCGACCTCGAACACAGAATACAGGACTGCTCACTTGAGCAGGGGTGCTTGCAGAATGTGTCGTGGCTGTTCTAGCGTGGCACCCACGTCGCAGTAGAAGCGACCTCGAGCGAAGGAGCTGAGCGTGTCGCAAACCGTGATGGATGCCGAGTTGGACGCAGCGATGCTGCGGTGCACGGGGATCGCGATGTCCTTCGGCGGCATCCCGGTACTGAAGGAGATCGATCTCCACCTCGAGCCGGGCAGCGTGACCGCCCTGGCCGGTGAGAACGGCGCGGGGAAGTCCACGCTCATGAAGATCGCATCGGGCCAATACAGGCCGGACGCGGGCTCCGTGACCGTCCGCGACCAGGTCCTGACCGCCGGGAGCACACGGGCCGCCAATGACCTCGGCGTCGCGATCGTCCCCCAGGAGCTGGCCTCGATCCCGGAGCTGACGGTGTACGAGAACCTCTACATCGGGCACGAAGTGCGCAATCGCCTCGGCCTGCTGGATCGCCGAGCCATGATCGATGGCGCCAGGGAATCGCTCGCGGAATTCGGGCTCGATCTAGACCCCACCCTGCAGATGGGTCCGCTGCCCGTCGGCGTCCGCCAGATCATCGAGATCATCAAAGCCAGCGGCCGCGGCGCCCGCGTGCTCCTCCTGGACGAGCCCACCAGCGCGATCGCCGAGCGCGAGGTCGCCCAACTGGAGAAGGTCGTGCGCGGCCTCCGCGACCGGGGCGTAGCCATCCTCTTTACCACCCACAAGATGGAGGAGATGCGCAACATGGCCGATCGCGTGATCGTGTTGCGCGACGGTCGGCTCATCACGGACTCCGCGATCACGCAGATCACCGACGACGAGATCGTCACGGCAATGATCGGCCGAAAGCTCGAGAACCTCTTCCCGGCACGGCCGGGGCACCAGACCGAAGAGGTCTTGGCGGTGCAGGATCTCGCCATCAAGGCAGAGACCGCACCGATCTCGTTCACCGTCCGCCGCGGTGAGATCCTCGGCCTCGCCGGGCTCGTCGGCGCCGGCAGGACAGAGCTGATTGAGAGCATCTACGGTGCGCGCCGGCCTGTCACCGGCCAGGTGAGTATCGGTGGTCGGACGCTACGACCCGGCAGCCCGCGCCACTCCATTGGCCAGCACCTGGCGATCGTCCCGGAGGATCGCAAGGGCGCCGGTGCCGTGCTGCCGATGAGCATCGTGGACAACGCTACCCTGCCCCGTATCGCCGCCTTCTCCCGGTTCGGGCTGCTCCTGGAGGGCCGACGACGCTCCACGATCGCCTCTGCCATGGAGTCGGTGCGGCTGAAGTCCACGGGCCTCGGGCAGAGCTTAGAGCACCTCTCCGGCGGGAACCAGCAAAAGGTGGTGCTCGGCCGCTGGCTGACCGGCACCGTCGATGTGCTTCTACTGGACGAGCCCACGCGTGGCGTCGACGTCGGCGCGCGCAGCGAGATCTACCGGATCATCGTCGAGCTCGCCGCTCAGGGGATGGCCGTGGTCATGGCCTCGAGCGACATGCCCGAGATCCTCGCCCTCTCCCACCGCGCCCTGGTCATGCGGGACCTGGGCGTGGCCGACGAACTCTCCCGGGATGAGCTAGACGACTCCGACGTGCAGGAGACCATCTTCCGTCTCGCCTCCGGGATCGACGGATCCCCGGCCACCGACACCACCTCCACCGACACGACTTCCCCTGAGGAGAACCAGCGATGACGAACGACACTGCGGTCGAGACCCCGACCCGCTCCGCTGGAGGCCTGGCGACCCTCGTCCGAGACTTCCTCGTGCGCCACATCATGATCGTGGTGATGCTGGGGATCGTGGCGTTCTTCGCCTACCGCAGCGCCCGCTTCGCCACCCCCGACAACCTGCTGACGATCCTCGTCGCGGCGGCGCCCTTCGCGCTCATCGCGCTCGGGCAGACCCTGGTGATCCTCACCGGCGGCATCGACCTGTCCGTTGGCAGCGTGATCGCCGCCAGCGCGATGGCCGCCGCCTGGTCCGCCAAGAACTTCGGCGACAACCCGATCATCCCGCTGATCGCCGCTGTGCTGGCCGGATTGCTGGCGGGTGCGATCAACGGCGTCGTGGTCAGCAAGCTGAACGTGCCACCGTTCATCGCGACGCTCGGCATGCTCACCCTCGCCTCCGGCGTCGCCTACGTGATCGGCGGTGGCGCCCCGATCAACGGCCTCCCGGCCTCGTTCGGCATGTGGGCGAACACCGGAATCGGTGGACTGACCATCCCCGTGATCCTCATGATCGTGGCGATCGTCGGCTTCGCGCTCCTCATGCGCCGCACCACCTACGGCCTGCGCGTGTACGCGGTCGGAGGTAACCGCCTCGCCGCGGAGATCGCCGGGGTGCGCTCGCGCGGGATCCTCTTCAGCGTCTACGCGATCAGTGGCCTGCTCGCTGGGATCTCCGGGCTCATGCTCTCCTCACGCGTGATCGCCGGCGCTCCGAACCTGGGGCGCGGCTACGAGCTGGACGCGATCGCCGCCGTGGTGATCGGCGGGGCCAGCCTGATGGGCGGGCGAGGCACCATCTGGGGCACTGCGATCGGTCTGCTGCTCATCCAGACCATTAATAACGGACTCGACCTGCTGCTCGTTCCGGCCTATTGGCAGGACGTCATCAAGGGCGTGATCATCGTTGCCGCCGTCGCCGCCGACGTCTGGTCGAATTCCCGCAACCGTTCCTGACCGTCCCTCCACCCCTCCCCGCAATACCCCCGTCGAAGGAGACACCATGAAACGCAGGACCTTCACCACGCTCATGCTCGCCGCGGTGCCCGCCGCCGCGACCCTCGCCACTACCGGCTGCGGAGCTGGCGATCCGAGCGGTGCAAGCTCGAACTCCATCACCATAGGCGTAACGGTGTACGACATGTCCTCGTTCATTACCCAGGGCAAGGAGGGGATGGAAGCCTATGCCGCCGCCCGCGACATCGACTTGCAGTGGAACTCGGCCGGCGGCGACGTTTCCGCCCAGGCCAGCCAGGTCGATCAGTACATCAACGCCCAGGTTGACGCGATCATCATCGTCCCCGTCCAGGCCGACTCCCTCGGCCCGCAGGTCGACGCGGCCAAAGCTGCGGGGATCCCGGTCATTGCAGTGAACACTGCACTGTCGGGTGTGGAGCTCGATGCGAGCGTCCAACCAGATGACGTCGCCGCTGGCGAGCAGGAGGCCACGCAGATGGTCGAGGCGCTCGAAGGGAAGGGCGCCGTGGTGATCCTCGAGGGACCGCTGGGTTCTTCGCCACAGATCGACCGCGGCCAGGGGATCGAGAACATCCTCGCCGAGAACCCCGACATCGAGGTGCTCACCAAGGACACCGCGAACTGGAAGCGCGACGAGGCCGTCAACCAGATGAAGAACTGGATCTCGGCCTTCGGGGACAAGATCACCGGCGTGATCTCACAGAACGACGACATGGCGCTCGGCGCAATCCAAGCCCTCCGCGAGGCGGGAATGGAGGGTCTCCCGGTGGTGGGGATCGACGGCATCGAGGACGGGCTGGAGGCAGTGAAGGCCGGCGACATGATCGGCACCTCGCTGCAGCACGGCACCGTCGAGCTCGCCGCTGGGCTCGCCGTCGCCGCCGGTATCGTGCGTGGCGAGGACGTTCCCACCGAACCCGTCTACACGATGCCGGCGGTCACCTCCGAGAACGTCGAGGCTGTCATGGAGAACGTGGTGACCGAGCGCGAGGCCTTCCTAGATGGGCTCCCGGACCTCATCGACGAGAACCTCGCGGCCGGGAACGTCGCCTATGAGGGCCTGCCCGGGCAGGAGCGGTGAGCAGACCATGACCACCGTGCACAATGACCCGGCGGATTTCGCCAACCAGCAGCTTGACGGCTTCGCCTCGCTCTACGCCGACCGCTTGCGCGCCGTGCCCGGCGGCGTGGTCAGCCACCGCGGTCCGAAGCCACTCGTCGCCGTAGTAGTGGGCGGCGGCTCCGGCCACTACCCGGCCTTCGCGGGCCTGGTGGGACCTGGCTTCGCGGCCGGAGCTGTGGTGGGCAACATCTTCACCTCGCCGTCGGCCGTGCAGGTCTACTCGGTTGCCAAGGCAGCCGATCAGGGGCGCGGCGTGATTCTCACCTTCGGTAACTACGCGGGGGATGTGATGAACTTCGGCATCGCCGCGGAGCGGCTGCGTCGCGAGGGCATCGACACCCGGATCGTGCTGGCTACCGATGAAGTCGCGTCCTCCGCCGTGGAGGAGGAGCGGCGCGGGATCGCTGGCGACTTTGTGGTATTCAAGGCACTCGGCGCGGCAGCTGCCACCGGGGTGGATATCGACGTTGTGGAACAGACAGGGCACGCCGCGAACGCTGCGACGCGCACCTTCGGGGTTGCGTTCTCTGGATGCACCATGCCGGGGGCCGACACCCCCCTGTTCACGGCTCCCGACAGGATGATGGGGGTGGGCTTGGGCATTCACTGCGAGCCCGGGATCCGCGACGCGCCACGCACCTCCGCCGCGAAGCTCGCCGCACTGCTGGTGGAGGGGGCCCTCGCGGCTCGGCCCAGCACGGACTCGAACCGGGTGGCCGTGATCGTGAACGGGCTGGGCACCACCAAGCACGAAGGACTTTTCCTGCTGTGGGGCGAAGTGCGCCAGCTGCTGAAGGCGCAGGGGTTCGCCCCCGTCCAACCCGAGGTGGGTGAGATCGTCACTAGCCTCGACATGGGCGGCTGTTCCCTGACCCTCACCTGGCTCGATACTGACCTCGAGCAGTGGTGGTGTGCGGATGCCTACACCCCTGGCTACCGAAAGCAGGCCGCTCCATTCGCCGCGCTGACGCCGGTGGAGGTCGGCACCTCCTCCGACGTCCAGGCGCAGGCACCGCAACCCTCCGCAGACGGGGCACGTATCGCCGAGCACATCTTCTCGGGGTTCGAGCAGATGCCCGGGGATCTCCAGGAGCGCGAGAAGGAACTGGGCCGGATCGACGTCGTCGCCTGGGACGGCGACCACGGGCGCGGCATGGTCAAGGGCGCTACCGCCGCCTCACGCACTGCGGGCTCGCTCACGGGCACTGGGCCTGCCTGGCTGCTGACAGGAGCCGGCAGGGCATGGGCGGCTGAAGCCGGCGGCACCTCCGGAGTGCTGTGGGGTTCCGGCCTCGAGGTGGCCGGGGACGCCTTGGGCGATGAGCGGGAGACCTATTCGAGCCGCCACGCCGCCGACGCGGTGAGCGCCTTCGTGGCGGCGATCCAGGACCTGGGCTGCGCGGAGATCGGAGACAAAACCATGGTCGACGCGGCCCTCCCGTTTCAGCGAACGCTACGCGAGTCCGTGCGGGCGGGTTCCAGTCTTACCGAGGCTTGGGCACCGGCAGCTGGTGCCGCGCGCCGCGGACGCGACAGCGGAGCTGCTGCCGCGCAAGGGCCGGGCGCGCCCGCTCGGGGAGAAGAGCATCGGCACCCCGGACGCCGGGGCTCAGTCGTTCGCGCTGCTCGTCACAGCACTCGTCAAAAACCTGCGCGAGCGGGGGCAGGAAACCGTCCACGACGGAGGAGCTGCCCGTGACGCAGGAGATGACGTCTGAGCGGCCGGGATCATCCCACCGCACCCCGAAACCAACGATCGAGAGAAGGAATGAGCATGGAGCGCACATTCGAAGGCAGAATCGCCGTCATCACCGGAGCCGCGAGCGGCATCGGAGCCACAGTCGCTGAGCACTTCGCCGCGCGCGGTGCCCGGATCGTGGGCGTGGACCTCAACGAGGCGGTGACGTCCATCCCCGCGGATTTGCCGGGGGAGGGGCACCACGGCATCGTCGCGGACCTCACCGACCCCACCGCCGCCACTCGGGTGATCGACGAAGCGGTCGAGGCCGTCGGCACGCCTCACATCCTGGTGAATTCCGCCGGGGTCGCCCTGCTGGATCCGGCCGTGGACGTCCCCGCCGAGCGCTGGCAGCTGACCCTGGACGTCAACCTCAGCGGCACGTTCTACATGGCGCAGGCGGCCGGGCGGAAAATGCTTGAAGCCGGGTATGGCCGCATCATCAACCTCGCCTCGCAGGCTGCGGTGGTGGGGCTGGACCAGCACGTCGCCTACTGCGCCAGCAAGGCCGCGGTAGTGGGGCTGACCCACGTGCTCTCCCTCGAATGGGCCCGGCAGGGCGTGACGATCAACGCCGTGTCCCCGACGGTGGTGGAGACCCCGCTGGGCAAGGCGGCCTGGGCCGGGGAACGTGGCAAGAAGGCGAAGGCCGAGATTCCGGTGGGCCGTTTTGCCCAGCCCGAGGAGGTCGCGGGCCTGATCGCCTACCTCGCCGGCGACAGCGCCGCCATGATCAGCGGGAGCAACTACCTCATGGATGGGGGATTCACGACTGTGTGAGTTTGCCGCACGCATGGACCAGGAGCCGCCGAGCGGCGGAGCGAGGGCGCCGCCCCCAGGAGTGACTCGGGGCGGCCACCCCTCATCCTGTCTTACCCGGTCCGCGCGCAACCTTCCCCCGAAAACTGGTCTCCGGACCCAAGAGTGCGCGGAAATACAGGTGCGTGGGGGCGCCGGACTCAGACGCTATAAGGGTCGCAGGTCGCCGAGTCGGGTCTTGTGTCCAGGGCCCCGCTACAAGAACACATGGAACACCCTGGCCGATAAACAGATCCGTGAGTCTCGTCGCTTCCTGACCGAACCTCCTTCATTCCTATAGGATCCATCCCGAGTCGAGTCTCTTCGGAGGCAGGCCCACCCACGACTACTCGCCGTCGGTTCCCCGTGCGGCACCCTCGGAGGAAAACACGATGACGTACCTCTTCAACGATCCGGCCGACTTCGCGACCGACGCCGTCGCGGGCCTCGCCGCCGCCCACCCCGACCACGTCGCGGTCGTGCACGGCGGCGTGGTGCGCGCGACCGAGACCCCCGCCGGACAGCCCGCCCTGGTGATCGGCGGCGGCTCCGGCCACTACCCCGCCTTCGCCGGCTGGGTCGGCCCCGGCATGGGCCACGGCGCCCCCTGCGGGAACATCTTCTCCTCGCCCTCGGCCTCACAGGTCTACTCCGTGGCCCGCAATGCCGAGAACGGCGGCGGGGTGGTCCTGGGCTTCGGCAACTACGCCGGGGACGTGCTGCACTTCGGCGCCGCCGCGGAGAAGCTGCGCGCCGAGGGCATCGACGTGCGGATCGTCAAGGTCAGCGACGACATCGTCTCCAACACCCCCGAGAACCATCGCGACCGCCGCGGCATCGCCGGTGACCTGCCGGTGTTCAAGATCGCCGGCGCCGCGATCGAGGCCGGCGCCGACTTGGACACGGCCGAGCGGATCGCCTGGAAGGCCAACGATTCCACCCGCTCCTTCGGCGTCGCCTTCGACGGTCCCACGCTGCCCGGCGCGCCCGAGACGCTGTTCCATGTCGAGGACGGCCAGATGGGCGTGGGTCTGGGCATCCACGGCGAGCCGGGCGTGCGCGACGAGCCGCTCGGCACCGCCGACGAGATCGCGACGATCCTTGTCGAGGGGGTCCTCGCCGAGCAGCCCGAGCGCACCGAGGGCGGCTACCGGGGTCGCGCCGCGGTGCTTGTGAACGGCCTGGGCACGGTGAAGTACGAAGAGCTCTTCATCGTCTACGCGAAGGTCGCCGCGCTGCTCGCGGAGGCGGGCATCACCCCGGTGCGCCCCGAGGTGGGCGAGCTGGTGACCAGCCTGGACATGGCCGGGCTGTCCCTGACCCTGGTGTTCCTGGACGAGGAGCTCGAGCAGCACTGGCTCGCTCCGGTGGACACCCCCGCTTTCCACCGAGGCGCGATGGCGCAGGTCGAGCGCCACCGCCGCACCTCCTTCTGGGAGGCCGGCGCCGATGAGACGCCCGCCTCGAGCGAGCAGTCCCGCGCGGCGGCCGGGAAGATCGTCGGTGTCCTGGAGCTTTTCGAAGCCGTCTGCGCCCGCGAGGAGGCCGAGCTGGGCCGGATCGACGCGATCGCCGGCGACGGGGACCACGGCCAGGGCATGGCCTACGGCACCAAGGGTGCCGCGGCCGCGGCACAGGAGGCCCTCGAGGCCGGGGCCGGGGCCCGCACCCTGCTGGTCCGGGCCGGTGAGGCCTGGTCGGAGTCCGCCGGCGGCACCTCCGGCGCGCTCTGGGGAGCGGCCCTGATCGCCGCCGGCAGCGTGTTCGATGACCAGGCCGGCGCAGCGCCCCGCACGATCGTGGACGCGGTCGAGGCCGGGATCGATGCCGTCCAGCGGCTCGGCGGCGCGACGGTCGGCGACAAGACCATGGTGGACGCCGCGGCACCTTTCCGGGAGACTCTGGAGTCGACCTTCACCGGAGACAACGCCGCCGAGGCGATCCTGGAGGCCGCGGCGGTCGCTCGCGACGCGGCCGACGCCACTGCGGACATCACCGCGTCCCTGGGACGCTCCCGTGTGCTGGGCGAGAAGTCGATCGGCACCCCCGACCCCGGCGCGATCTCCTTCTCGATCCTGATGAAGGAGCTCGGGCAGCACCTGTCCTGAATGCCACGACCACCGCACCACCCACGACCGCTGCATCCCCTGCGAGCAGCGCGACCACCACTACGAAGGAGGAGCTCATGGCTCTGAAGATCATCGTCGGCGGCGACAATGCCGGCTACGGCTACAAGGAAGAGTTCAAGACCCTGCTCGAGGCGGACGACCGCGTCGAGTCGGTCGTCGACGTCGGCGTGGGCAGCGCCGAGGACGGCACCTACTACCCGAACATCGCGGTCGCCGCGGCAGAGAAGGTCGCCGCTGGCGAGGCGGACCGGGCCCTGCTGATCTGCGGCACCGGCCTGGGCGTCGCGATCGCAGCGAACAAGGTCCCCGGCGTCCGCGCCGTGACCGCCCACGACCTCTACTCCGTCCAGCGTTCCGTGCTCTCGAACAACGCACAGGTGCTCACCATGGGCCAGCGCGTGATCGGACTGGAGGCCGCCAAGGAGCTGGTCAAGGTGTGGCTGGACCTCGAGTTCGACCCGACCTCGTCCTCCGCCGCGAAGGTCGACGCGATCTGCGCCTACGACAGCTCGCTCGAGCAGGCCTGAGACCAGGGCCCGGCGCACGGACCGACCGCAACACCACCGCGGCACGGGATCGTCAGGTTCCGAACCATTCCCAGAGCTGTTCTGGAACGGAATCTGACGATCCCGCGTCGTACAGCCCCGCGACGCGGGACGAAGGAGAGACATGAGCACCCTGTGGGTGGGCACCAGCTGGAAGATGACCAAGACCCTCGCCGAGGCGCGGGCCTGGGCCGAAGGCCTGCGTGATCATCTCGCCGGAGCGGGGCCCACCGGCGTGCAGCCCTTCGTGATCCCGTCCTTCACCGCCACCACCACCGTGGCCGGCATCCTCGGCGAGGACTCCCCCGCCCTGCTGGGCGTGCAGAACGCCCACTGGGAGGATGCCGGGGCGTGGACCGGGGAGGTCTCCGTGCCGCAGGCGAAGGATGCCGGCGCCCGGATCATCGAGATCGGTCACTCCGAGCGCCGGGAGCACTTCGGCGAGACCGTGGAGCACACCCGTTTGAAGGTCGTCGCCGCCCTGCGCCACGGCCTGACCCCGCTGCTGTGCATCGGGGAGAGCGCGAAGGTGAACGAGGCCGGGGGCTCGGCCGAGTTCATCCTGGGCCAGGCTCGCGGCGCCCTCACCGGGCTCTCCGACCAGGAGCTGTCCCGTGTGCTGATCGCCTACGAGCCGATCTGGGCGATCGGCGAGAAAGGCCGACCCGCCACCGTTCCTGAGCTCATCGACCCCTTCGCGGCGCTGGGCGCGGTGTACTCCGGGAGGGTCGCCGGGCTGCTCTACGGAGGCTCGGTGAATCTCGACAACGCCGCCGAGCTGCTCGGCATCGAACACGTGACCGGACTGTTCGTGGGCCGCACCGCCTGGCAGCTGGACGGCTACCTCGAGCTGCTGCAGATCGCACGGGCGCATGCGGAGTCAGGGCAGGTCGAAGGATAGCCCGGACGCATCCCGGAGGTTGCCCGTTCGCTGGAGGTCGGGAGTCGAGGACATCCTCGGCGGAGGCCGGCGAAGACCTTCCGCCGTCTCCCTCGGCTTCTGCCGGGAGGTCCTCGGATGCCCATGAATGCTCAGAACCGCCCACCACGGCGGCGGCCGGTGCGACGGACCGGCATGCCCCCGCGCCCCGACCCACCGATCGTCGGGCTCCCGGAACCCCGGGTCCAGGTCCCGCGACGCACCGCATCATGTGCGCCGGGTCAGGCCCGATGCGTCTGGGACGCAGGACCACCGGCATCCCCGCCGCGACCCGCACGATTCTCGGGATGGTCCTCAATGACTCCCGCCAGCTGAGAGATCAGTCCCGGTGAGTCGTCAGGACGACGCCACCGCCCCAGCGGCACTCTCCGCCTCCCCCATCTGCTCCGCGACGTGCTCGGGCTTCTCCTCGGCCACAGCGAGTGAGCGCTGCAGCACTGCATCGAGGTGCTCGATCAGAGCCTGCACGGCGCCGTCCTGGTGGTGGCGACGAACTTTCTCGAGGATCCGTCCGTGCTCTTCATGCGCCTCATGGACGTCGAGCGCCGGCGAGCCGCCGGCCCAGGTCTGACGCATGCGATGCGTGTGCGATCGCAGGGTCTCGACCATCTTCGCGAGGTAACGGTTGTCCGCGTGGTCGAACAGGAGCTGGTGGAAGCCCCAGTCCGCACGGAAATGCTCCTGCAGCAGTTCGTAGGTGACCTCATCGGTTGCTCCGATGCGATCGATGACCTCTCCGTGCCGGGTGTGGGCCGCCTCTAGCTCCCCGAGCAGGAGATCAACATTCTCGAAGGCACGGTTCAGTGCCGCCGTCTCCACTGCCTTGCGGGCATCGAGCAATTCTGTCATCTGAGCCGCATCGAGCATCGGAGCGACGACGTAACCTCGAAGGGCCACATACTCGACGAGTCCAGAGCGCTCCAGGGAAACCATCGCCTCACGCACCGGGGTCGGAGAGACCTCGAGATCCCGGGCAAGGCCGTCGATGCTGAGGCGAGCTCCGGGCATCCATCGCGCCTCGAGCAGTCTCTTGAGGATCAGCTCCTCGACCTCAGCACGCAGGACCTGTCGTCGCACAGCCATCTGTCCACTCCCCTCTCGGCTCGGGTCGTCACTCTTCCCTGACGTGACCCGCAGGCACTGCACCCATTGGCATCCTATAGGAAGTTGCCCAACGAGTCCCCTCGGCGCCGCGTGAGCCGCCCCTCATCCTGTGTCCACGTTCGGGACCGCCCAGCTGCTCGGTGATGATTCCGAGCTGCACCCCGGTGGAGCCCTCCCCCACCTCGAGGATGCGCGAGTCGCGGCAGCAGCGTGCCACCACGTTCTCGTTCATGAAGCCGTCGTCGCCCCAGATCTGGCATGCGTCGCCGCCGACGACGACGTGCCGACCCCTCCCGAGGGTCTTCCCGCACCGGGTGCGCACCAGCAGCCGAGCACTCCTCGGGGCGCTGGCGCCGCGTGCCGGACGATGGCGCGGGTCAGGCGGCGTCGGGATCGGGCTGGTGGACGCCGAAGACATTGTTCTCGGTGTCGTGGAAGTAGCCCTGCCAGGCCATTCCGGGCAGTGCGTACTTGGGCAGCGCCTCGGTGCCGCCGGCGGCGAGGATCCTCGCCGCGGTGGCGTCGAAGTCGTCGACGCCCATGGTGAGGACGCCGCCCATCACCGGGCCGCCGACCTCGGGGTTGGACCCGCCCGGACGGCCCAGGACGGCACCGTCGATGCCTTGCCCGGTGCCGGTGGTGACACCGAAGTAGGGGGCGCCGGCGAACTCGGACCAGTCCTCGGAGGTCCATCCGAACACGGCGGAGTAGAAGGCGAGGGCGCGCTGCGGATCCGCCGCCTGGATCTCGAAGTGGACCGGTCGGCCCGAAGGGCGCCGCATCGCGGACTCATCGGCGGAGGTGCTCTGCGCGGCCTCGCCCGAGGTCCCTTCGGCCGTGGGGTGGTTCTCGGACATGGCGGGTCCTCTCCGTCGCTGGGCCGCGCTGCTGACCGGCCCTGAGATCAGCGTAGACCCGTGGGCGCGGCGCGTCAGCAGTTCTCGCGCATCTCCTCGGAGCTGCCCGCACCCGGGTCGGGCCCCGCCCAGCCCCTCACAGGTCCGCCAGCACCCCCGCCGGGTGCTCGAAGCAGTCCGCCACGAAGCGGAGGAAGCCGCCGGCGGTCCCGCCATCGCAGATGCGGTGGTCGAAGACCAGCGAGAGCTGCATGATCTGACGCAGCCGCAGTTCGCCGTCCACGCCCCAGCCGCGCTCGACGATGCGGCCCATGCCGAGCATCGCGGCCTGGCCCTGCGGGATGATCGCGGCCGAGCCGTCCACCCCGAACACCCCGTAGTTGTTCACGGTGAAGGTCCCGCCGGTCAGGTCCTGCGCGGTGGCCTCGCCCGAGCGTGCCAGCTCGGTGAGCCGTCGCAGCGCGTCCTGCAGCTGCCGGGTGGTCATGGTGTGGGCGCCGCGCAGCGAGGGGACCACCAGGCCGCGGTCGGTCTGGACCGCGACGGCGAGGTTGATGCCGTCGAAAGAGACGATCTGCTGTGCCCCCTCGGCATCCTCCTCGAAGCGCTGCGCGAGCTGCGGGTACCGGGTGAGCCCGGCCAGGGCGAAGCGGGAGGCGAAGGCCAGCAGGCCGGGCGCTTTGCCGTCCCGGGCGGCGAGGTCGGCGCGCAGCTCCTGCAGCGGCGTCACATCGACATCCACCCAGACGGTCGCCTCCGGGATCTCGCGGCGGGAGCGGGACACGGCGGCGGCGGTCGCCTTGCGCATCCCGGTGACCTTCTCGGTCCCGACGATCCGGAGGCCGGTGCCCTCGTCGACCTCGGAGCTCGACTGCGCCTGACCGGCTGCGGGGCCCGCAGTCGCGGGACTTTCCGCTGCGGCGGTGACATCCGCCCGCATGATCAGACCGGTCGGGCCGGTCCCGCGCACGGCGGTGAGGTCCACGCCTTGCTCGCGGGCCAGCCGTCGCACCAGCGGGTTGATCACCCGGGGCGCCTGCGCCGGTGGGTCCTCGGACGCCACCGGGGCGACCGCGGGCACGGTCGGCGCAGGCGCTGCCAGCGCGGGCGCTGTCGCGGCCGCCTCCGCTCCGCCGCGCTTCCGCGGCCGGCGGCGGCGCTGTGACGAGGCGGTCGTGGTGCCGTAGCCGACCAGGACCTGTCCGGACCCCTCGCCCGCGGCCTCGTTCTCGGCCTCCTCATCGGCGCCGTCGCGCGCACCGTCACCGGCACCGGTGGGCGCGTCGCCGAGGCCGTCCTCGACGGAGATCAGCGGTGCGCCGACGGCGAGCGCCGTATCGGCCTCGGCGTGCAGGGTCGTCACGGTGCCGGCGAACGGGCAGGGCACCTCGACGGCGGCCTTGGCGGTCTCGACCTCGACGATGGGCTGGTCCACGGCCACGGTGTCCCCCGCGGCCACCAGCCACTGGACGATCTCGGCCTCGGTCAGTCCCTCCCCCAGATCCGGGAGTGCGAAGGTGCGGATGGTCATCTCAGTCCTCCCACTGCAGGTCGTCGACGGCGTCGAGGATCCGGTCCACGCCGGGCAGGAAGTGGTGCTCGAGCTTGGGCGGCGGATAGGGGATGTCGAAGCCGGTCACCCGCAGCACGGGGCCGCGCAGCGAGTGGAAGCAGCGCTCCTGGATGCGGGCGGCGATCTCCCCGGCCACCGAGCCGAAGCCGGTCTCCTCGGAGACGACGAGCGCGCGCCCGGTCCGGCGCACGGAGGCCACGACCGCGGCGTCGTCGAAGGGGACGATCGTGCGCGCGTCGATCACCTCGAGGGATCGCCCCTCCTCCTCAGCGGCTGCCGCCGCTGCCAGGACTGCCGGGAGCGAGGGGCCGTAGGCGACCAGCGTGGCGTCCGCGCCGCTGCGGGCGATGGTGGCGCCTCCCGCCTCCAGCGCTGTGCGCGGATCGCCCTCGGCGTCGGCGTCGCCGCTCGTGCTCGTCGCGCCGGCGCCGGCGCCGGCGTCGTACCGGGCCCGCAGGGCGGCGAGGTCCACCTGGTCCTTGGAGAAGTAGAGCTTCTTCGGCTCCAGGAAGACGACCGGGTCGTCCGAATCGATGGCCGCCCGCAGCAGCAGGTAGGCATCGGCGACGGTGGCCGGGGTGACGACCTTGAGCCCGGGGGTGTGGGCGTAGTACGCCTCGGAGGAGTCGCTGTGGTGCTCCACCCCGCCGATCCCGCCGGCGTACGGGATCCGGATGACCAGCGACATCGCCAGCGCGCCGCGGGTGCGGTTGCGCATCTTCGCGATGTGGGAGACGACCTGCTGGAAGGCGGGGTAGGCGAAGGCGTCGAACTGCATCTCGATCACGGGACGCATCCCGCCCATCGCCATCCCCACGGCCGTCCCGGCGATCCCGGACTCGGCCAGCGGGGTGTCGAAGCAGCGGTCCACGCCGAAGCGCTCGGCCAGGCCGTCGGTGACGCGGAAGACCCCGCCGAGGGTGCCGACGTCCTCGCCGAACACGAGCACGCCGGGATCGGCCGTCAGCGCGTCCGCCAGCGCGGCGTTGAGCGCGGCGGCCATCGTGACCGGCGTCGTGGTCTCGGCGGTGGTGCTCATCATGCCTCCTCGCGGGCGAGCTCGTCCGCCAGCTGTGCCGACTGCTCGACCAGCTGCGGGGTGGGGACGGTATAGACGTGGGCGAAGAGCTCCTGCGGGTCCAGCTCCTGCTCGGCGTTCATGCCCTCGCGCAGCTCGGCGGCGGCCTGCTCGGCCGCTGCCTGGACCTCGGCCTGGAGATCGTCGGTGAGCAGCCCGCGGTCGCTCAGGTAGGTGCGCATCCGAGTGACCGGGTCGAGGGTCCGCCAGTGCGAGGCCTCCTCGTCGGTGCGGTACCGGGTGGCGTCGTCCGCATTGGTGTGCGCCTCGATCCGGTACGTCAGCGCCTCGATGAGCAGGGGACCGGACCCTCCGCGGGTCAGGCGCACCGCGCGCTCGAACACGGCGAGCAGAGCGACGAGGTCGTTCCCGTCCACCCGCTCACCGGCCATCCCGTAGCCGACGGCCTTGTGCGCCAGCGAGGGGGCGGCGGTCTGCCGCTCCAGCGGGACCGAGATCGCGTACTGGTTGTTCTGCACGAAGAAGATCACGGGCAGGTGGAAGACGGCGGCGAAGTTCAGGGCCTCGTGGAAGTCGCCCTCGCTGGTGGCACCGTCGCCGCAGAGAGCGACCACCACGGTGTCCTCCCCGCGCAGCCGCGCCGCGTGCGCCACGCCCACGCCGTGCAGCAGCTGGGTGGTCAGCGGGGTGGACTCGATGCCCACCCGGTGTTCGCGGGGGTCGTAGCCGCTGTGCCAGTCGCCGCGGAACAGCGTCATGGCCTCCTCGGGCGGCACGCCGCGCGAGATCACCGCGACGGCATCGCGGTAGGTGGGGAACAGCCAGTCCTGCGGCTCCAGGTGCGCCGAGGCGGCCACCTGGCAGGCCTCCTGGCCAAAGCTCGAGGGGTAGACGGCCATCCGGCCCTGGCGCACCAGCGCCGAGTTCTGATCGTTCAGCCGTCGCCCGGTGACCAGGCGGCGGTATGCCGCCAGCAGGTCCTCGTCCGCCGGCAGGGGGTAGTCGTGCCCCGGCTCCGGGTCCTCGCCCGCGGAGCGGCAGATGCGCCCGTCGGGTCCGACGATCCGGATCAGGTGCCGCGCGGGGAGCATGTAGTCCTCCGGCGTGATGCCGAAGCTGCGGGCCGCCGCCTCCACCCGGTCCGTCGGCTGCTCCGGGCCGGTAGTGGGCTCCGCGGGGCCGCCGACGGCTCCGTCGCCGCTGCCGGCGGTCTCGTCGGTGCCGCGTCGCATCCTGTCGCGCACGTCGTCGCTCATCGTTCCTCCCACGCCGCTGTGGTTCGTCCCGCCGGGACAGACAGTCCGCGGGCATTCCGTATCTGGAACCCTGCCACCCATGGCCAGTTCGCACATCTGGTCCGGCGGATCTGTGGACGAATTGACCCCGGGTGCGTAGTCTGGCGACGATCCGACGCGGTGGTCGTGGCGTCGGTGCCGCGCCTTCTCGGGCGCGTCCCCCCACCCCGGGGCCCCACCACGCACGACCATCACGCCGCACCAGGGAGGTCTGCCCATGGAGAGAGATCCCGCGCGTCTCGATGAGCTCGACGAGCGCCTCCTGGAGGAGCTGGTCCGGGACGGGCGGCAGTCGGTGACGGCACTGGCAAAGTCGCTCCACATCTCCCGCGCCCACGCCTATGCACGCATCGGGCGGTTGCAGGACGAGGAGGTCATCACACGGTTCAGCGCGGTGGTCGACCCCGTCCGCGCCGGGATGCGCACCTCCGCGTACGTCACCCTGAAGCTGCGCCAGCACAGCTGGCGGGACGTGAAGGAAGCGCTCAGGGGGATCCCGGAGATCTATCACGTGTCCCTGGTGGGCGGGAACTTCGACGTGCTGCTGCTGGTGCGGGCCCGTGACAACCTGGACCTGCGGCGGGTCGTCTTCGACTTCATCCAGCCGCTGCCGGGCGTGCTGGACACGCAGACCTTCGTGATCTTCGAGGATGCGGACACCCGGTGACGGCACCGGGCCGCTGACCGGCGTCGTCCGACCTCAGGACGCCGACGTCAGGACTTCGACGTCAGGACTCCGAGGGCGCCGCCGCGGGGCCGCGGAAGACGGGCGCACGCTTCTGCTGGAAGGCGGCGAACCCCTCGGCGTAGTCGGCGGAGGCGCAGAGCTCGGCCTGCGCCCGGTTCTCGGCGGCCATCGACTCCCACAGCCCGAGACGCTGATCCCGGATCTGGCCCACCAGCTCCTTCGAGGCCAGGAAGGCCCCGGTGGCCCCGGAGGCGACCTTCGTGGTGATCGCGCGGGTCTGCTCGAGCAGGGACTCCGCCGGCATCGCGCGGGCGAACAGCCCTCCCGCCACGGCCTCCGCACCGCTCATCAGCTCCGCCGTATAGATCAGGTCCAGGGCGCGATGCGGTCCCAGGCGCTCGGTGAACAGCCAGTGCCCTCCCGAATCGAGGGTGGCGCCGAGGTTCGCGAACGGGGACCCGATCTTGGCGTCCTCGGCGACGTAGACGACATCCGTGGCGATCGCCAGGCCCAGGCCGACGCCCAGGCAGGCACCGTGGACGGCGGCGAAGGTGGGGGCGGGGAAGGCGGTCATGGACTGCAGCAGCGGCTGGACCCGGCCGTCGAGATATCCGGAGACGTCGTCCTCGGCCGGGTCGACCCCGGAGATGTCCCTCCCGGCGCAGAAGCCGCGCCCCTCGCCGCGCAGCAGCAGTGCCCGCACCTCACCGCGCCGGGCGGCATCGGCGGCCTCGTCGTAGACCTGCGCGAGCTCGTCGATCCCGGCGATGTCGAGGGAGTTGAGCGTCTTCGGTGCGGCGAGGACCACCTCGGCGACGCCGTCGGTGATGGTCAGCTCGATCATGTCTCTCCTGGAGGTCGTCGTTCCTACACGTCGTAGTCGACGCGGACGGCGTCGGTCGTCGGATGGGACTGGCAGGTCAGCACGTAGCCGCGCTCGATCTCCTCGGGCTCGAGGGCGAAGTTCTCCGACATCTCGACCTCGCCCTCGATCAGCTTGGCGCGACAGGTGCCGCAGACCCCGCCGGCGCAGGCGAAGGGGACGTCCTGGCGGACCCGCAGGGCGGCGTTGAGCACGGTCTCGCGGGCCGCGCGGGGCGAGGCGACCTCGCCCTCCAGGCCGTCGAGCCGGAAGGAGATCTGCACGTTGTCGCCGGTGTCGTCGACCTCGACGGGACGCCCCACCTGCCCGCCGGGGGTGTTCTCCCGGCCGGTGGTGAACAGCTCGTAGCGCACCCTCTCGGCCTCGACGCCGAGCTCCTCCAGCTCGTCGCGCACCAGCTGGACCATCTCGAACGGACCGCAGAGGAACCATTCGTCGACCGTCTCCGCGCGGAGCGTGCGGGTGAGCAGGGTGGAGAGCTTCTCGGCATCGATGCGGCCGGACAGCAGCGGGGAGATCCGCTGCTCGCGGGTGAGGACATGGTGGAGGCCGAACCGGTCCGGGTAGCGGTCCTTGAGGTCGGCGAGCTCCTCGAGGAACATGACGTCCATCGCCGCCCGGTTGGAGTAGACCAGGTCGAAGCGCACGGCGCTGTCCGCGGCCAGCACCGTCCGGGCGATCGCCATGATCGGGGTGATGCCGGAGCCGGCGGCGACGGCCACGAAGGTGTGCTCGCGCGTGGTGTCGATACTCTCGGGATCGTTGAGACCGGTCATCCGGTGCTTGGAGATGAAGGCACCGGAGGGGCTCATCACGTCGATCCGGTCGCCGACCGACAGCTCGTCGTTCGCCCAGGTGGAGAAGAGCCCGCCGAGGTCGCGCTTGATGGCGATCTCCAGGCGGCCGCGGCGGGGCTCGGTGCAGATCGAGTAGCTGCGGCGGAGCTCCTGGACCTCGCCGTCGGCGTTCGGGATCTCCTTGCGCAGGGCGACGTACTGCCCGGCCGCGTAGTCGTACTCATCGGCGAGCTCCTCGGGCACGGTGAAGCCGACCTCCACGGAGTCCGCGGTGAGCCGCCGCACCGAGGAGACCTCGAGCGGGTGGAAGACGGCGCGGCGACGGCCGAGGGGCTCGCCGGTGCCGGGATGCTCCGCCGCCGCGTCGGTCACCGACCCGGGCGCGCTCATGCGAGGACCTTGAAGTAGTCGAAGGGCTCCAGGCAGTCGCGGCAGGAGTAGAGGGCCTTGCACGAGGTGGAGCCGAAGCGTGCGAGCTCCCGGGTGCGCAGCGAGTGGCACAGCGGGCACTTCACGCTCATGCCGACGGTGACCGGACCGCGATGGCCGGTGCCCGTCGGCGGGGCGATGCCGTACTCCTCGAGCTTGGCCTTACCCTCCTCGGTCATCCAGTCCGTGGTCCACGCGGGGGACAGCACCGTCTCGACCCGGACGTGCTCGTACCCCTCGCGGGAGAACTCCGTGACCAGGTCCTGGCGGATCGCGTCCAGGGCGGGGCAGCCGGAGTAGGTGGGCGTGATGGTGACGACCACCGTGCCGTGCTCGTCCTCGGCGACCGAGCGCAGGATCCCCAGGTCCGCGATCGAGAGGACCGGGATCTCGGGGTCGGCGACGCGGGAGGCGATGTCGTGCAGGACGGCGGAGCGTGGTGCTGTCGTGATCATGATGTCTCCTCGGGGGTGCTCACCAGGTGGCGCCGGGGTGCTTGCGGGCCAGCGACTGCATCTCGGCCAGCAGGAAGCCCAGGTGCTCGGAATGCTCCCCGCTGCGGCCGGCGCACCAGGCGGCGGCCACCTGCGGGACCTCGAGTCCGGCCTCCGCCAGGATCTCCTGCACCCGGGCCTCCCACTCCCCGCGCAGGCTCGAGGGGCGCACGGCGATCGATGCGAGCTCGTCGTGCAGCGGTTCGTCGCCGAAGGGCTCCTCGGTGTAGGGCCATAGCCGCTCCAGGGCGCGGCGCATGCGGCGCGCGGACTCCTCGGTGCCGCGGCCCAGGCGCAGGGTCCACAGGCGGGCGTGCTCGAGGTGGTAGTCGACCTCCTTGATCGCCTTGGCAGCGATGGCGGAGAGGGTGGCGTCCTCGGAGTCCACCAGCCGCGAGTACAGCAGATGCTGATAGACGGACATCAGCAGCTGGCGCACGATCGTCACCGCGAAGTCGCCGTTGGGCTGCTCGACGAGGTGCAGGCAGCGGAACTCCTCCTCCTCGCGGAAGTAGGCGAGATCGTCCTCGGTGCGGCCGTCGAACAGGCCCGCGTAGGTCAGGAAGGAGCGGGCGTGGCCGAGCTGGTCCAGGGCGATGTTGCCCAGGGCCACGTCCTCCTCCAGCTCGGGGGCGCGCGAGATCCAGTGGGACAGTCGCTGGGCCAGGATCAGGGCGTCGTCGCCCAGGCGCAGGGCGTAGGCGGCCACGTTCTCGTCCGCGGGGACCTCGCCCTGCTGGGCGATGTCCTCGGGGCGCAGCGCGTTGCCCGGGGTGATGCGGGTCGCGGAGGCGGTGGCATCGCCCGAGCTCTCCATGGACGGGGTGCTGGTCGAGGTGGTCACAGGTGCTTCACCCCCTGGCTCTTCGTGTAATAGGTGGCGTGGCGGTAGTCCTTGCCCTTCGCCGACTCGAACATCGGGCCCTTCGCATCGGGATCCGAGGTGGTGATGTCGCTGGAGCGGACCACCCAGAGGGAGACCCCTTCGTTCCGACGGGTGTACAGGTCACGGGCGTTCTGGACGGCCATCTCGGAGTCCGGGGCGTGCAGCGATCCGGCGTGGACGTGGGAGAGGCCGCGCGAGGAGCGCACGAACACCTCCCAGAGCGGCCATCCGGCGGAGGCGGGGATCTGCTCGGTCATGATCACGCCACCTCGTCCATCTCGTCATCGGCCTGGCTGCGGGCGTAGGCCGCGGCGGCCTCGCGCACCCAGGCGCCGTCCTCGTGCGCGTCGCGGCGACGGGCCATCCGCTGTGCGTTGCAGGGACCGCCGCCCTTGATCACGCGCATGAACTCGTCCCAGTCCAGGTCCTGGTGGACCCACTGGCCCGACTCCTCGTCGAAGCGCAGCTCCGGATCCGGGAGGGTGAGGCCGAGGGCCTCGGCCTGCTCGACGATCATCCCGACGAAGCGCTGGCGCAGTTCGTCATTGCTGAAGCGCTTGATGTTCCAGGCCATGGACTGCTGCGAGTTCGGGGAGTCGGCATCCGGCGGGCCGAACATCATCAGGGCCGGCGCGTAGAAGCGGTCCACCGCATCCTGCGCCATCTGCTTCTGCGCAGGGCTGCCGTGGGCGAGCTCGTACAGGATCTCCCAGCCCTGCCGCTGGTGGAAGGACTCCTCCTTGCAGATGCGGACCATGGCCCGGCCGTAGGGCGCGTAGGAGGCGCGGCACAGCGGCACCTGGTTGACGATGGCGGCACCGTCGACGAGCCAGCCGATGGCGCCCATGTCGGCCCAGCTGCGGGCCGGGTAGTTGAAGATCGAGGAGTACTTCGCCGAGCCGTAGATGAGCTGGTCGGTGAGCTCGTCGCGGCTCGTGCCGAGGGTCTCCGTGGCGGAGTACAGGTACAGGCCGTGGCCGGCCTCGTCCTGCACCTTCGCCATCAGGATCGACTTGCGCTTCAGGCTGGGGGCGCGCGTGATCCAGTTCGCCTCGGGCTGCATGCCGATGATCTCGGAATGGGCGTGCTGGGACATCTGGCGCGTGAGGCTCCTGCGGTAGTCCGCGGGCATCCAGTCGCGCGGCTCGACCCGGGAGTCCTCGGCGATGAGCTCCTCGAACGCGTCCCGGCCGGCCACCTCCTCCGGGGACAGGACACCGGTCGCGCCGGCGCTGCTCTGCTCGGCCATCGTCTCCTCCTTGATACGGGCGCTGCGCGTTGCGGGCGCTGCGGACGATCAGCGCCCGGGCCGTCGCGCCCGCTATGCTGACTGATCGTTCGGTCAGTAACCCTACGGAGTCCGCGGGGCTCCGTCAACCGCACCCCCGGACTTGACGGGGATCACCTCGTGCGATTCCCTAATGAACGTTCAGTATGCCCAATCGCAGTCGACGACGACTTCCCGGAGGACACGTGACCGACACCGCCGATGCCACCCGCGAGCGGGCCCGCCACCACGAGATGCTGGCCGGGGATCGCACCTCCGACTGGTTGGGCATCGAGGTCCAGGAGGTCTCCGACGGCCATGCCGTCATCACCATGATGCTGCGCCCCGAGATGCTCAACGGCTTCGGGATCGCCCACGGGGGGATGATCTTCTCCCTGGCCGACACCGCGTTCGCGATGGCCTGCAATCCTGCCCGCAGCTCCCCGGACACGGTGACCGTGGCCGCCGGGGCCGATATCAACTTCCTGGGACAGGGCGTGGCGGGGAGCCTGCTGACCGCGGTCGCCGACCGTCGCCAGCAGGCCGGCCGCAGCGGCATCTACGACGTCCAGGTCCACCAGAGACTGGCGGACGGCAGCACCGACGTCATCGCCGAGTTCCGGGGCCGCTCCCGGACCGTGCGCCGTCCCTGACGCCGCGACGCCCCTCCTCCCACTCCTGACCGGAAGGTTCCCCCATGACCCACGCTCCCGCCTCCCCGACGCCGACCAGCCCGATGGATCCAGAGCTCACCATGAGCCGCGACCAGATCGAGGCCCTGCAGCTCGAGCGCCTGCGGTCCACGATCGCGCGCGCCTACGCCAAGGTGCCGCTGTACCGCGAGAAGTACGATGCCGCAGGCGTCCACCCGGATGATCTCCAGGAGCTCTCCGACCTCGCGAAGTTCCCCTTCACCGACAAGGAGGACCTGCGCCGCTCCTACCCGTTCGGGATGTTCGCCGTCCCGCAGCAGGAGGTGGCCCGCATCCACGCCTCCTCCGGGACCACCGGCCGGGCGACCGTGGTCGGCTACACCCGCCAGGACCTGGACGACTGGGCGAAGCTCGGCGCCCGCTGCCTGCACGCCTCCGGGGTGCAGCCGGGATGGAAGGTGCACAACGCCTACGGGTACGGTCTGTTCACCGGCGGTCTGGGGGCCCATGACGCCGCCGAGCGCCTGGGCACCACGGTGATCCCGATGTCCGGGGGGCAGACGGACAAGCAGATCACCCTGATCCGTGATTTCGAGCCGGACGCGATCCTGTGCACTCCCACCTATCTGCTGACCATCGGGGACGCCATGAGGCGCCAGGGGATCGATCCGCGCACCACCTCGCTGAAGGTCGGGGTCCTGGGCGCCGAGCCCTGGACCGAGGAGATGCGCGCCGAGCTCGAGGAGATGTTCGACATCGATGCCTGCGACATCTACGGGCTCTCCGAGGTGATGGGGCCCGGGGTGGCGGGCGAGTCGATCCTCACCAAGGACGGCAATCACGTCTGGGAGGACCATTTCCGCCCCGAGATCATCGACCCCTTCGACGAGAACGTGCTGGCGGACGGGGAGCCCGGGGAGCTCGTCTTCACCGCGCTGACCAAGCAGGCCCTGCCCATCATCCGCTACCGCACCCATGATCTGTCCACGCTGCACCCGGGCAGCGCCTACCCGGGCCACCGCCGGATGGGACGCATCTCGGGGCGGTCCGACGACATGATCATCCTGCGCGGTGTGAACCTCTTCCCCAGCCAGATCGAGGAGATCGCGCTGACCGTCGCCGGACTCTCCCCGCACTTCCAGCTGGAGCTGACGCGTCCGGACCGGATGGACCAGCTCGCGGTGCGGATCGAACGGCGCGAGGAATGCTCGGGCGAACGTGCCCGGGAGGCCGCTGCCGAGCTGGGCGCGCGGATCAAGAAGGGCATCGGATCCAGCTGCCGCGTCGAGGTGGTCGACCCGGGCGTCCTGCCCCGGTCGGTCGGTAAGCTGAAGCGGATACACGACCTGCGCGGCCTCTGAGCCCCGCGCCCCCTGCCCCGAGGAGAACCGAGTGCCGTCGACCCCCACCCCTGTGGGAGCGTCCCGCCAGGGGCGTCCCGGCTATGACCAGGAGTCGGTGCTCGCTCTCTCCGTCCGGGTGTTCAATCGGCACGGCTACGACGCGACGTCGATGGGCATGCTGGCGGGAGAGCTGGGGGTCAGCAAATCGGCGATCTACCACCACGTGCAGTCCAAGGAGCACCTGCTGCGGCTGGCCCTGGACGAGGCCCTGGTCCCGCTCGAGGCGCTGACGGAGGACGACTCCATCCGCACCGGGCCGGTGGCGGAGCGGCTCGAGCACATGCTGCGCGCCACCGTGCGGGTGCTGATCGATCGGCAGCCGTACGTGACGCTCCTGCTGCGTCTGCGGGGGAACACCGCCGTCGAGCGGGACGCCCTGCGCCGTCGCCGCGAGATCGACCTGATGGCCGCCGAGCTCGTCGGCCGGGCCCAGCAGGAGGGCGTGCTGCGGGAGGACGTCGATGCCCGCACCAGCACCCGACTGCTGTTCGGGATGATCAGCTCGATGGCCGAGTGGTTCCGGACAGACGGCCCCGTCCCCGCCGCGCAGGTGGAGGACCTGGTGGTCGCGATGGCGCTGGACGGGCTGCGCGCGCGGTCGCTGTAGCGTCCCGCTCCGTGCGCTGTGCGCGGCAGGGCCGAGGGCATCGCCGGTGGCCCCGGACGCGCCGGTGCGCCTCCGTGCGCCGGTGCCCTCAGGCGCGCAGCCGGTCCCCGGCGGGCGCCGCGATCAGCTCGGTGACATCCCGGGCCGCGACCTGCTCGAGGGCGGCCGGTGCCCAGGACGGGTTGCGGTCCTTGTCCACCAGCAGCGCCCGCACGCCCTCGCGGAAGTTCGGACCGCGGACCAGGTGGTGGGCGAGGCGGAGATCCGTCTCCAGCACCTCGTGCACGGATCCGGCCTCGCGAGCGCCCCGCACGTGGGCGAGGGCGATCTTCACGGAGGTGGGGCACTTCGTCAGGATCGTCTCCGCCGCCGCGACCGCCTCCGGGTCCCCGTCGGCCCGCAGGGCGGCGACGATCTCCTCCGCGCTCTCGTGCGCGTAGCAGGACTCGATCCAGCGGCGCTGCTCGGCGAGCGGGGCCGGGGGTGCCTGCTCGGCGACCGCGGCGATGGCGTCATCGGCCGGGACGGTCTCCAGCGCCCGCGCCAGCTCCTCCAGACGGGCGGCGGGCACGAAGTGGTCGGCGATGTCGAACGCCAGGGCATCCGCGCCGGTGATGTGAGAGCCGGTGAGCGCCATGTGCAGCCCGGCACCGAACGGCGCGCGCCCCAGCAGATGCGCTCCGCCCACGTCCGGGAAGAAGCCGATGCCGGTCTCCGGCATCCCCAGGCGCGTCCGCTCGGTGACGATGCGGTGCGAGCCGTGGCCGGAGATCCCCAGCCCGCCGCCGAGCACGATGCCGTCCATGAACGCGACATAGGGCTTGGGGTAGTCGGCGATCATCGCGTTCATCGCGTACTCGGCCGCGAACAGCCCGTCGCACTCCGCGTAGCGGCCCTCGACCATCGCACCGTGGACGGAGCGGACGTCCCCGCCGGCGCAGAGCCCCTTCTCCCCCGCCCCGGTCAGCAGCACCGTGGCCACCGAGTCGTCCTCGCACCAGGCGTCCAGCTGGGCGCGGACGGTGTCGATCATGCCCCGGTTCAGGGCGTTCAGGGCCCGGGGGCGGTGCAGGACCAGCTCCGCCAGCTGCCCGGAGCGGCGGATCAGGACCTCGTCGTCGGCGACGATCTCAGGCGTCCCAGCCGGCATAGGTCGTGCTCTCCTTCTCCACCAGCGTCAGCACGTCGTAGGTGGCGACGACCTCGCCGTCCTGGTTGTGGATCACGGCGTCCCAGCGGACCTCGCCGTGCTCATCGGTCACGCGCGGGGTGATGCGCTTGGCGGTCAGGGTGATGCGGATCGAGTCGCCGGCCGCCACCGGGGTGAGGAAACGCAGGTTCTCCAGCCCGTAGTTGGCCAGCACCGGCCCCGGGGCAGGGTCGACGAAGAGCCCGGCGCCCCAGGACACCAGCAGGTATCCGTGCGCGACGATCCCGGGGAAGAACGGGTTCGCCGCGGCCGCCTCCGGGTTCGTGTGCGCATAGAAGGTGTCGCCGGTGGTCTGCGCGAAGGCGCTGATCTCCTCCGCGGAGACCGCCCGCAGCCCCGAGGCGACGCCGTCGCCGAGCCGCAGCTCGGCGAGGGACTTGCGGAAGGGGTGGGTCTCCTCGGCGCTCCCGCCGAACTCCGCGTCCCCCGCCAGGCGCTGGGCGGCCCCGGTGTGCCAGAGACCGGTGACCGCGGTGAGGAGATCGGGCGAGCCCTGGACCGCGGTGCGCTGCATGTGGTGCTTCACCGCCCGAATGCCGCCGAGCTCCTCGCCCCCGCCGGCACGGCCCGGGCCGCCGTGCACGAGCTGCGGCATGGCCGAGCCGTGTCCGGTCGAGGAGCGGGCGGTGTCGCGGTCGAGGAGGTGGACGCGCCCGTGGTGGCCGGCGATCCCGACCGTGAGCTCGCGCGCGGTGTCCGGGTCGTGGGTGCAGACGGTGGCGACCAGCGAGCCGCCGCCGCGGGCGGCGAGGCGCACGGCGTCGTCCAGGCCGCGATAGCCCAGCACGGAGGTGACGGGGCCGAAGGCCTCGCGGGAGTGCACGGCCTCGGCCTCGGGGTCCTCCCAGGTCAGCACGATCGGTGCCAGGAAGGCACCCTCGTCGGCGGTGGCCTCCTCCCCCGACAGGGTGCGCACCACGGGGGTCTCGAGCGCGCCGTGGGCGATCCGGCCGCCGGCGGCGAGCATGTCCTCGACAGCGCCGCGCACGTCACGCAGCTGATCGCGCGAGGCCAGGGCGCCCATGGTGACGCCCGCGGCGCGGGGGTCGCCGAGCACGACCTTGTCCCGGATCCGTCGACCGAGGGCGGCGGTCACGGCCTCCCGCTGCGCCTCGGGGACGATCACGCGGCGGATCGCGGTGCACTTCTGGCCCGCCTTGACGGTCATCTCGGTGACCACGGCGCGGATGAAGGCCTCGAACTCCGGCGTGCCCTCGCTGGCGTCGGGGCCCAGCACCGCGGCGTTGAGCGAATCCGCCTCGGCGGTGAAGCGCACGCCGCCGTGCACCACGTGCGGGTGCGAGCGCAGCGCGCCGGCGGTGTCCGCCGACCCGGTGAAGGAGAGCATGTCGCGATGGTCCAGGACGTCCAGCAGGCCTCGTGCCGAGCCGGAGATCAGCTGCAGCGAGCCGTCCGGCAGCAGGCCGGACTCGACCATCATCCGCACCGCCGCCGCGGTGATGTAGCCGGTGGGGGTCGCGGGCTTGACGATGGTGGGGACCCCGGCGATGAAGGCGGGCGCGAACTTCTCCAGCATCCCCCAGACCGGGAAGTTGAAGGCGTTGATCTGCGCGGCCACGCCCGGGATGCGGGTCAGCACGTGACCGCCCAGGAAGGAGCCGTCCGCGGAGAGCTGCTCGACGGGGCCCTCGGTGACCACGTTCGAGTTCGGCAGTTCGCGGCGGCCCTTGGAGGAGTAGGTGAACAGGGTGCCGATGCCGCCGTCGACGTCCACCAGGTTGTCCTTGGTGGTGACGCCGGAGCTGAAGGTGATCTCGTACAGCTCCTCGCGCCGGCCGAAGAGGTGCTTGGCGAGCTCCTTCAGGCGCAGCGCCCGTTCGTGGAGGGACATCTCCCCCAGCGTGCGGCGCCCCACGGTGCGGGCGTGCTCGACGACCTCACCGAGATCCAGGCCCTCGGCGCCGAAGCGGGCGACCGGCTCCCCCGTGCTGGCATCGGCCACGACGGCCAGTCGGGAGTCCTCCGCGGGGAGCCACCAGCCGTCGCGGACGTAGCTCGGGACCACGGGCGCGCCCACGGCGTCGGGGGCGGCAGCGGTCGGCATGCTGGTCTGTGTACTCATCCGGCTGGTACCTTTCTGAACGTTCGGTCAGCACAGGGACCATAGCAAACACAGTGGCTCGGGTCACGCCCGTCACCACGGGAGGAGCAGGACATGGACGCGGACGCCGCCACGGACGACATCTGGACGATCACCCTGGGAGAGCTCGACGAGAAGATGGGGGTGCGCATCCTCGAGGAGTCCCTCGAGAAGGTGGTGGCCACCATGCCGGTCGAGGGCAATCGGCAGTCGCTGGGCCGCCTGCACGGCGGGGCCTCCCTCGCCGCAGGGGAGGCCGTCGGCTCCTGGGCCGCGGTCAAGCATGCCTCCACGATGGGCAAGGTCGCCGTCGGCGTCGACGTCTCCGCGACCCATCACCGGGGCGCCCGGGACGGGATGGTCACCCTGACCGCCACCCCGCTGCATCTGGGGCGGCGGATCGCCACGCACCAGGTCGTGATCGAGCACGAGTCGGGCAAGCGCCTGTGCACGCTGCGGATCACCAGCATGCTCATCGATCCCGAGCACGGCTGAGCCCGCCGGCCCTCAGCTCCAGCCGAAGAACCCGCTGCCCGATTTGCGGCCGAGCTCGCCGCGGGCGACCTTGTCGCGCAGCAGCTGCGGCGGCTCGAAGCGGGGCCCGAGGGTGGAGGCGAGGTGCTCGGCGATCCCCAGCCGCACATCGAGCCCGACGAGGTCGGTGGTGCGCAGCGGACCCGTCGGGTGCCGATAGCCGAGCACCATGGCGTTGTCGATGTCCTCGGGCGCGGCGACGCCCTCCTCCACCATGCGGATGGCCTCCAGGGCGATCGCCACCCCGAGGCGCGAGGAGGCGAAGCCGGGCGCATCCCGGACCACGACGGCGATCTTCCCGAGCGCTTCGGTCCACGCCCGGGCGGCGTCCACGAGCTCCGCACCGGTGCGCTCCCCCACCACCACCTCGATCAGGTCGGAAGCGGGGACGGGGTTGAAGAAGTGCAGGCCCAGGAAGTTCTCCGGGCGCTGCAGCGCTGACGCCAGGTCGGTCACAGACAGCGAAGAGGTGTTCGAGGCCAGGACGGCGTCGGGGCGCAGGTGGCTCTCCGCGCGCTGCAGGGCGGCGACCTTCAGCGCGCGGTCCTCGGGCACCGCCTCGACCACCAGGCGGCGGTCCGCGAAGTCCGCGGCGTCCACGGAGACCCGCAGCCGGGCGAGGGCTCCCTCGACGGAGCCCGCGAGCAGTCCGCGCTCCTGCGAGGCGTGCGTGGAGCGGGTGACGCGCTCCCGGGCCGCCGCAGCCGCCGCGGCGTCCCGCTCGACGACGAGGACGTCGGCACCGCCGAGCAGGAAGGCGTGCGCGATGCCGGCACCCATGCGGCCACCGCCGAGGACGCCGACCGTTCCCGGCAGGGAGGCGGCCGACGGAGAGGGGGACGGAGCGGTCATCGTGCCTTCTTCCGGTCGAGGAATGCCTGCATGCGGTCGAACTTGGCGTCGGAGTCGAAGAGCATCCCCTGGGCCAGGGTGTCGATCACGGGATGCGCCTCGCGCGGGGCGTGGAAGACCTGCTTGGACAGGCGCACGGCCAGCGGGTCCTGTGCGGCGATCCGATCGGCGAGCGCGTCGGCCGCGGGGAGCAGCTCGACGGGGTCGACCAGCTCGGTGATCAGGCCGATGCGCAGGCAGTCCTCGCCGGTGAGGATCCTGCCGGCCAGCAGGATCTCCTTGGCCGTCGGCTCCCCGACGAGCTCGGCGAGGCGCCACATCGCGCCGGCGGCGGCGATGATGCCGAGCCCGGTCTCCGGGTTGCCCATCCGCAGCTGCGGGGTGCCGAGCCGGAAGTCGGCCGCATAGGCGAGCTCCGCGCCGCCGCCCAGGGCGTGACCGTCGAGGGCGGCGATGACCGGCATCGGCAGTGCGGCGATGCGTTCGAAGGCGGTCGAGTTGATGCCCGCGAGCGCATCGTCGCGACGCCGCTCACGCAGCTGGGAGATGTCCGCCCCGGAGGCGAAGACGCCCTTCGCCCCGCTCTGCGGATCGGCCGGAGTGCCGGCCAGGACCAGGATCTTGGGAGTGCGTTCGAGATGGGCGCAGACGGCGTGGAGCTCGTCGACCATGGTCTGATCGATCGCGTTCTTCACCGCCGGCCGGTCCAGCCGGGCCAGCAGCCGGTCCTCGCGCTCCTCGAGCCGCAGGGCGGTGAAGCCCGCCGGGTCCAGCGCGGGACGGTGCGGGGCGTCGCTGCTCATCAGACGGCCTCCACCAGCATCGCGGACCCCTGGCCGACGCCGACGCACATCGTGGCCAGGCCGAGGTCGCCGGGACCCGCCTCCCGCTCCAGCCGCCCCAGCAGGGTCAGCGCGATGCGGGAGCCGGAGGAGCCCAGCGGATGACCGAGGGCGATGGCACCACCGTCGTTGTTCACGGTGGCGGGGTCGAGCCCGAGCTCCCGCATGCTCGCCAGGGACTGCGAGGCGAAGGCCTCGTTGAGCTCGACGGCCGCGAGATCCTCCACCGCCCGCCCGGTGCGCTCGAGCACCTTCCGGGTGGAGGGGACCGGACCCATGCCCATGATCTCGGGCGCCAGCCCGGCGGAGGCACCGGCGAGCACCCGGGCACGGGGCCGCAGGCCGAGCTTCTCGATCGCCGCCTCCGAGGCGACCACGATGGCGGAGGCGCCGTCGTTGAGGGAGGAGGCGTTGCCGGCGGTGACCACGGAGCCGCCGGGCACCACCGGGCGCAGCCCGGCGAGCACCTCGGGCGTGGAGCCGGGTCGCGGCCCCTCGTCGTCACCGACCACGGTCTCGCGACCCTTGCGGTCGGTCACGGTGACCGGGGCGATCTCCGCGGTGAAGCGACCTGCGTCGATCGCGGCCAGGGCCCGCTGATGGGAGCGGGCGGCGAAGGCGTCGCAGTCCTCGCGGCTGGTCCCGTAGCGGCGGGCGACCTCCTCGGCGGTCTCGGGCATGGAGTAGGTGGCCTTCCCGTCCCGGGAGTACTGCCCGGAGAGGAACGCGGGGTTGGTGAAGCGCCAGCCGATCGAGGTGTCGAACACCGCCCCGGGCCCGGCGAAGGGCTTCGCGGGCTTCTCCATCACCCAGGGGGCGCGGGACATGGACTCCACGCCGCCGGCGACGACGAGGTCGGCGTCCCCGGCGCGGATCATCTGCGAGGCCATGAGGATCGCGCTCATGCCGGAGGCGCACAGACGGTTCACCGTGATGCCGGGGACCGCGTCCGGATATCCGCTCAGCAGCCAGGCCATGCGGGCCACATTGCGGTTCTCCTCGCCGGCGCCGTTGGCGTTGCCGAGGATCACCTCGTCGACCGCGCCGGGGTCGATGCCGGCGCGCTCGACGGCGGCGCGCACGACCAGTGCGGCCAGATCGTCCGGGCGCACGGAGGACAGGGCGCCGCCGTAGCGCCCGACGGGCGTGCGCGCCCCGCCCACCAGGAATGCTTCTGACACGTCGGGTCCTCCGTCCTCGGCCGACGACACGGACCGATGCCGCCATCGCTTACCGACCGTTCATTCACTTCGTGCGCCCAGAGTCCCATCCCGGGGCAGGTCGGTCAAACGAGCGCGCGGGACTTGCGGGATCGCACCGCCCATGTCCTACACTCCGATATCGACCGAACGTTCGGTCATGCCCCCAGGGTCCCGTGCATCGAGGCGCGAGACCTCCGACGCCGCGACAGGAGCGTCCGATGAGTACCCGCGACAACGATGTTGCCCCTGCCCCGAGACGGAGTGCCGAAGAGAGGAAGGTGCTGGCCAGCACCCTGGTAGGCACCACCATCGAGTGGTACGACTACTTCATCTATGCCCAGGCGGCCGCCTTCGTGCTGGCGCCGCTGTACTTCGGCCCGGTGGCCGACGACAACCCCGGCCTCGCCCAGGTCATCTCCTGGGCCTCGCTGGGCATCAGCTTCCTGTTCCGTCCGCTCGGCGCCGTCGTCGCCGGTCATCTCGGTGACCGGCTCGGCCGCAAGATGGTCCTGGTCATCACGCTGGTGGGGATGGGCGGTGCCACCGCCCTGATCGGCCTGCTGCCCACCTACGCGACCATCGGCATCTGGGCACCGATCATCCTCATCCTGCTGCGCGTCGTGCAGGGCTTCTCCGCCGGCGGCGAATGGGGCGGCGCGGCCCTGATGTCCGTCGAGCACGCTCCGCGCAACAAGCGCAGCGCCTTCGGCTCCTACCCGCAGATCGGCGTGCCGATCGGCATGCTGCTGGCCACGGCCTTCATGACCATCCTGACCAGCTCGATGAGCGCCGAGGCCTTCCAGACCTGGGGCTGGCGGATCCCGTTCATCTCCTCCGCGGTGCTGATCCTGATCGGCTACATCATCCGTCGCGCCGTCGAGGAGTCGCCCGTCTTCAAGGAGATGCAGCTGCGGAAGAAGGAATCCGCCGCCCCGCTGCGCGTCCTGCTGCGCGACCACAAGAAGAACGTCATCCTCGCGGCGCTGATCTTCGCGGCCAACAACGCGGCCGGCTACCTGGTGATCGCCTTCTTCGCCTCGTACGGGTCCAACGTGCTGGACATGTCCCGCACCTCGACGCTGATCGCGAGCTTCATCGGCGGCGTCAGCTGGCTGGTCTTCACGATGTTCGGCGGGTGGATCGGCGACAGGATCGGCAAGATCCTCACCTTCCAGATCGGCTACGGGATCATCATCCTGTGGGCCATCCCCATGTGGTTCCTGCTGGACACCGCCTCCCTGCCCCTGTTCACCCTGGCGATCGTGCTGCTGACCGTCGGTCTGGGCCCGTCCTACGGCCCGCAGTCGGCGCTGTACGCCGAGATGTTCCCGGCCCGGGTCCGCTACTCGGGGGTGTCCATCGGCTACGCCCTCGGCTCCATCGTCGGCGGCGCCTTCGCGCCGATGATCGCGCAGCTGCTGCTGAACCGGACCGGATCCGGGTGGACGATCGGTGTCTACATCGCGGTGCTCGGGCTGATCTCGTTCATCGCCGTGTCGATGGTGCCCAAGTCGATCGAGGGCAAGGACCTCCACGTCGAGGACGCCGAGCGGGAGTACCTGGAGGAGCATCCGGAGGACGCCGCCCTCGCCGCGGAGGTCAAGCGCGGCCAGTGAGCCGCACCGGGTCGGGGGATAGCCCCCAGCCGCTTCCCGGAGCCGCGCGATACCCTGGAAGCCGTCGATGGCGAGGAGCCGAGGCCACCCTCGCGGAGACCGGCGGAGACAGTCCGTCGTCGCCCTCAGCTCCCGCCGAGAGGTCCGCGGATGCCCATGAATGCTCAGAACCGACCGCCACGGCAGCAGCCGGTGCGACGGACCGGCATGCCTCCGCACCCCGACCCCTCCGCCCGGCGGGCCTCGGCAGCCCCCCGGGTCCCGGTCCCGCGACGCGCCGCACCGTGGGCACCGGGGCAGCGCCCGCTGGAGGGGAAGGTCCACGCCCCGTTCTCGAGGGCGGTCGTGCCGCGCCGACGCCGTGGTCGCTGGCTCACCCACGGCGTGCCGAGCGTGCTCGCCGGCGTGATCGGTCTCAGCAGCTTCGTCACCCTCGGGGTGAGCAGCCTGGTGGGCGGTGCCGGACTGCTCGGCCCGCTGCTGGCCGGGCTCGGGATCGCCGCCGTCGTCGGGGGCGGCAGCGCGTACCTGCTGCGCAACCGCGCACCGCGCCCGGTGCGTCTGGGACGCAGCACCACCGAGATCCCCGCCGCGACCCGCACGATGCTCGAGAAGGTCGTCAAGGACTCGCGCCAGCAGCGGCGACGGCTGCAGCGGATGCAGCGCCGGGCCCGCGGCTCGACGGTCTCGCAGATCCTGCACCGCGCCGAGACGCTGCTGCTGCGGATCGATGCCGTGCTGGATTCCGCGGCCATCCAGTCGCGCCGCGCCTCGGACGGCGACGTGATGCTGCTGGAGGGGATGGCCGACCGCTATGTCCCGGACCTCGTCGATGCCCTCGAGGACACCGTCGGCTTCCTCGATCCCACCACCACCGAGGAGGCGCGGGAGCGGGCGATCGAGAACCTGCACCGCATCGATGAGCAGCTGACCGTGCTCGCAGGCAGCATCGATCGGTTGGAGAACGACATCGTCGCCGGCGTCACCCGCAGCCTGGACGTGCACTCGGAGTTCCTCCGGGCACGCTTCCCCGAGCCCTCGAGCGACCCCTTCATCGACCGCTGAGCGGCCGCGGCGTCTCGACGCCGCGGCCCGCGGACGCCCTCACCCGGTCAGCGCGTTCGGGAACCCGAGATGCTTGGCGATGATCCCGAGCTGCACCTCGGTGGAGCCCTCCCCCACCTCGAGGATGCGCGAGTCGCGGTAGTGGCGGGCCACCACGTTCTCGTTCATGAAGCCGTTGCCGCCCCAGATCTGGCAGGCGTCGCGGGCGTTGGCGACGGCGGCCTCGCTGCTGACCAGCTTGGCGATGGAGGCCTCGTTGCTGAAGGGCATCCCGGCATCCAGGCGGCGCGCGGCCTCGTGCACGACGGCGCGGGCGGCCGCGGTGCGGGACTGCATGCGGGCGATGGTGAAGGCGATGTGCTGGTTCTCGCCGAGGGTCCTCCCGAACACCACCCGCTGCTGGGCGTAGTCCACGGCCTGTTCGACACAGCCCTGGGCGGCGCCCACGCACAGCGCGCCCAGCGCCACCCGGCCCTGGTCGAGGATGGTGAGGAAGTTGGAGAAGCCGCGGCCCTGCTCCCCCAGCAGGTTCTCCTCGGGCACGCGCACGTCCTCGAGCAGCAGCGGGTGGGTGTCGGAGGTGTGCCAGCCCACCTTGTCGTAGCCGGGCAGGACGGTGAACCCGGGGGTGTCGGTGGGGACGATGATGCTGGTCAGCTCCGGGGTGCTGGACCCGTCGCTGCGCCGACGCTGCCCGGTGACGGCGGTGACGGTCACCAGGGAGGTGATGGGGGTGCCGGAGTTGGTGATGAACTGCTTGGTCCCGTCGATCACCCACCGGCCGTCCTCGAGCCGCGCGGTGGTGCGGGTGCCGCCGGCATCCGAGCCCGCGTCCGCCTCGGTGAGCCCGAAGCCGGCGAGCTCCTCACCGCGGGCCAGGGCCGGCAGGTAGCGCTCCTTCTGGGCGTCGGTGCCGAAGGTCAGGATCGGCATCGCGCCGAGGCCCAGTCCGGCCTCGAGGGTGACGGCGATGGACTGGTCCACCCTGGCCAGCTGCTCCACCGCGAGGCACAGCGAGAGGTAGTCCCTGCCCTGCCCGCCGTACTCGCGCGAGATCGGCAGCCCGAACAGTCCCAGCTGTCCCATCTGGGCGATGATCTCCATCGGCAGGCGCCGCTCGGTGTCGTACTCATAGCTGGCGGGGGCGACGACCTCGTCGGCGAACTCGCGGACCTGCGCGGCCAGGCGCTGGTGCTCCTCGCTCAGCATGTCGGTGCCGGGCGGGGGCGTGGGGGTGGTGCTCACAGAGGTCTCCTTCTCGGGGGCTGCGGTGCTCATGAGTCCTGCGCGGGGCGGTGCTGATCACGACGGTGCTGATCAGGGCTGTGCGGGGCCGGGGCCTGCGGGTCGAGGGCGCTCGCGAGGCCGCGGGTGGCCAGCGAGCGGGCATGGCGCAGGATCGGTCCGTCGACCATGCGTCCCTCGTGCTCGAACACTCCGGTGCCGTGCCGTTCGGCGGCGGCGAGGATCCCGCGGGCCCAGGCGGCCTCGGCGGGACTCGGCGCATAGGCGGCCCGGACGGCGGCGGCCTGGGCGGGATGGATGCAGGCGGTGGCGGTGAAGCCGCTGGCCGCGGCGTCCTCGGCCTCGGCGCGCCAGCCGTCCTCGTCGGAGAGGTCGGTGTGGATCGCGTCGATCGCGCTGCGGCCGTGGGCGCGGGCGGCCAGCAGCACGCTGGAGCGGGCCTGGCGGACCACGTCGCGGTAGCTGCCGTCGGCGTGGCGGGAGGAGGTGCCGCCGAGGGAGGCGATGAGGTCCTCCCCGCCCCACATCAGCGCGGCCACGTCCGGGTGGGCGGCCAGCGTGGGGGCGGCGAGGATGCCGCGAGCCGTCTCGCACAGCGCCACCACCCGCACGCCGGGCAGGGCGCCGACGAGCCGGTCCACGGCGGAGAGGCTGCTCGCCTTGGGCAGCATCACCCAGCGGGGGCGGCGCGCGCTCAGTGCTCGCAGGTCCGCGTCGACGTCGGGCCCGTCGGGGGCGTTGACCCGGATGATGGTGCGCGCCGGGTCCAGCTGGTGGGCGGCGACGGCCTCGCGAGCGGCACGCTTGTGCTCCGGGGCGACGGCGTCCTCGAGATCGAGGATCACGGCGTCGGCCCGCTCCGCGGCCTTGGCGAAGCGGTCGGGCCGATCGCCGGGGCAGAACAGCAGGGAGGGGCCCAGCGGGAAGGTCTCGTGGCCCTCGCCCGGGTGGGCGTCCGGAGCGCCGTGCCGCTCGCGGCAGGTGACCCGGCTGCCGGGTGTCAGGTGCTCGTGCGTCATGGTCATGGGATCTCCTGGTCGGGCGTGGGTCGGTAGTGCATGAGAGTGGTGCGGGCGGCGCGGACCACGACCTCGCCGTGCTGGTCGCGGCCGGTGTGGACGAGGGAGACGACCGCCTGACCGGGCCGGGAGCCGGAGGCGCGGACACCGAGCACGGTGGTCTCGCTGTAGAGCGTGTCGCCGTGGTGCAGCGGGCGGGGGAAGGAGATCTCCCCGAAGCCGAGGTTCGCCACCAGGGTGCCCTGGGTGATCTGGGCGACCGAGGCACCGACGACGGTCGCGAGGGTGAGCATCGAGTTCACCAGGCGCTGCCCGAACTCGGTGGTCTCGCTCCAGGCGGCATCGAGGTGGAGGGCCTGCGGGTTCATCGTCATGGTGGAGAACAGGACGTTGTCCGCCTCGCTGATGGTGCGGCCGGGCCGGTGCGCGTAGGTCGCACCGATCTGCAGCTCATCGGCGTACATCCCGCGCTGGACGATGCGGGGACCGTCGGGGAGGTCCGGGGCGGAGGGGCCCGCCCCGGACCGGGGGCCCACGGCCGATTCGTGGACCGAATCCGCACCGGGGCCGGGCACCGGCTGGTGGCCGGGGGCCGGCTCGTGGACCGAGTCGGCGCCGGGACCGGGCACGGGATCATGACCGGGGGCCGGCTCGTGGACGGAATCAGCGCCGGGACCGGGGACGGGTCCGTGGGTGTGGGCGTGGTCGGTCATGAGCGGGCCTCCTGCGGGGTGAGTGGGGCGGACAGGTGCGTGGGGGCCGGGTCCCGGCCGGCGGCGGATGCGGGATCGGGCGCCTCGGCAGGCGCACCGTCGTCCGGGGCGTCCGCGGACTCCTCGGACAGCACCTGGGCGACCTCCTCGCCGCGGGCCACCCGGTGCCCGGCCCCGACGTGCAGGCGCACGATGCCGTCGCCGGGGGCGCGGAGGGTGTGCTCCATCTTCATCGCCTCGACCACCAGCACCGGCTCCCCGGCGACGACCCGGTCCCCGTCGGCCACCAGCACGGTGGTGACGGTGCCGGGCATCGGCGAGTCGAGCGTCGGTGCCGTCCCCTGTCCGGTGGCGCTGTGGAGGCGGCGGTGCAGGGTCAGCTCGCGGTCCTCGCCCGGCAGCCCGATCCATACCGCCTCCTCGGCGGTGTGATGGGTCAGCGGGAGCCGGCAGCCGTCGACGGTGACGGCGCCGGCGTGCAGGGCGAGATCGACCTCGACCTCGCCGAGGCGGGCCCGGGCGCGGCCCGGGGTACCGGTCAGCACGATCTCCTGCGGCTGGCCGTCGTGCCGCTCGAGGCGCACCAGGAACGGTGCGGCCCGCCCGAGCCGCCAGCCGGAGGGGCGGTGCCAGAGGTCGTCGGGCCGGGAGCGGGCCACCTGGTCCCAGTGCAGCAGGGCCGCGACGGCGAGCGTCTGCGCGGTGGCCGGGGGCGGGGTGAGCTCCGGCAGGCGGCGCTGGATCAGTCCCGTGTCCAGGTCGCCGCGGGCCACCTCCTCCAGGGCGAGCAGGGAGCGCAGGAAGCCGGTGTTGGTGACCACGCCGAGCACATGCGTGGCGGCGAGGGCCCGGTCCAGGGCGGCGAGCGCCTGGGTGCGGGTGGGGGCATGGGCGATCACCTTGGCGAGCATCGGGTCGTAGCTGCTGGAGACGGTGGTGCCGAGCTCCAAGGCGTGGTCGACGCGCACGTGCTCCGGCAGGGCGAGGGCCAGCACCGTACCGCCGGTGGGCAGGAACCCTGCGGCCGCGTCCTCGGCGTAGACGCGGGCCTCGATCGCGTGGCCCTCCAGGTGCACCTGGTCCTGGGTCAGCGACAGCGGCCGGCCGTCGGCGATGCGGAGCTGCTCGGCGACCAGGTCGATCCCGGTGACGGCCTCGGTGACGGCGTGCTCGACCTGCAGCCGGGTGTTCATCTCGAGGAAGAAGGGCTCTTCGGGGGCGCTGCCGTCGACGATGAACTCGACGGTGCCGGCACCGCGGTAGTCCACCGCGCGGGCGGCGGCGACCGCGGCCTGCCCGAAGCGCTCGCGCTGCGCGGGGGTGAGGGAGGGGCTGGGCGCCTCCTCGATCACCTTCTGGTGACGGCGCTGCAGCGAGCATTCGCGCTCGCCCAGGTGGATCACGTTGCCGTGGCTGTCGGCGAGGACCTGCACCTCGATATGGCGGGGCGCGGTGATCAACCGCTCGAGGAAGAGGGTGTCGTCACCGAAGGCCCCGGCGGCCTCGCGGCGGGCGGCGGCGAGCGCGGCCGGCAGCTCCTCCGCCGTGGTGACCTCGTGCATCCCCTTGCCGCCGCCGCCGGCGGCGGGCTTGACCAGCACCGGGAAGCCGATCTCGGCGGCACCGGCGATCAGGGCGGCGTCGTCCAGCCCGGGATCGGCGATGCCGGGCACGACGGGCACGTCGCGGGCGGTGACCGCGGCGCGGGCGGCGATCTTGTCGCCCATGGTCTCGATCGCGGCGGCCGAGGGGCCGATGAACACCAGTCCGGCCTCATCGCAGGCGCGGGCGAAGTCGGCGCGCTCGGCGAGGAAGCCGTAGCCGGGGTGGACGGCGTGGGCCCCGGTGGCCCGCGCGGCGGCGATGATCTCGGCGCCGTCGAGGTAGGAGCTGAGGCGCACGGCCCGGTCGGCGGCAGCCACATGGGCGGCGCCGGCGTCCTCGTCGGTGTGCACGGCGATGCCTCTCAGGCCCAGCCGGTGCAGGGTGCGGAGGATCCGCATCGCGATCTCGCCGCGGTTGGCGATCAGGACAGCGTCGATCATCAGTACCTCACATCCGGAAGACGCCGTGGCTGGGCTCGGCCAGCGGGGCGCGGGAGACGACGTCCAGGGCCAGGCCCAGCACGGTGCGGGTGTCGGCGGGCTCGATGACCCCGTCGTCCCAGAGCCGGGCGGTGGAGTAGTAGGGGCTGCCCTGGGACTCGTACTCCTCGATGATGGGGCGCGTGAACTCGGCTTCCTCCTGCTCGCTCCAGGTGCCGCCGCCCGCCTCGATCCGGTCGCGCTTGACCGTGGCGAGCACGGCGGCGGCCTGCGCACCGCCCATCACGGACACCCGCGCGTTCGGCCACAGCCACAGGAACCGCGGCGAGTAGGCGCGGCCGCACATCGAGTAGGTGCCCGCGCCGAAGGAGCCGCCGATGACGACGGTGAGCTTGGGGACCCGGGCGCAGGCGACGGCGGTGACCATCTTCGCGCCGTCCTTGGCGATGCCGCCGCGCTCGTACTCGGCCCCCACCATGAACCCGGCGATGTTCTGCAGGAACACCAGCGGGATCGCGCGCTGATCGCAGAGCTCGACGAAGTGGGCGCCCTTGAGCGCGGACTCGCTGAACAGCACCCCGTTGTTGGCGACGATGCCGACGGGGTGGCCGTGGATCCGGGCGAAGCCGGTGACCAGGGTGGTGCCGTAGGTGGGTTTGAACTCCGAGAACTCGCCGGCGTCCACGACCCTGGCGATCACCTCGTGCACGTCGTACGGGGTGGACAGATCCGCCGGCACGGCCTCGCCCATGGTCGCCGGGTCCACGGCGGGCTCGCGGGACTCGCGGCGGGGCAGGACGGGGTCGGGGTCGGGGAGGGTGTCGACGATGTCGCGGAGGATCGACAGGGCGTGCTCATCGTCCTCGGCGAGGTGGTCGGCGACGCCGGAGACCTCGGTGTGCATCACCCCGCCGCCGAGGTCCTCGGCGCTGACCTCCTCGCCGGTGGCCGCCTTCACCAGCGGCGGTCCGCCCAGGAAGATCGTGCCCTGCTCGCGGACGATGACGGTCTGGTCGCTCATCGCCGGCACGTAGGCGCCGCCCGCGGTGGAGGAGCCCATCACGGCGGAGATCTGCGCGATCCCCGCGGCGCTCATCCGGGCCTGGTGGTAGAAGATCCGCCCGAAGTGGTCGCGGTCGGGGAACACCTCGTCCTGCATCGGCAGGTAGGCGCCGCCGGAATCCACCAGGTACACGCAGGGCAGGCGGTTCTCCTGCGCGATCTCCTGGGCCCGCAGGTGCTTCTTCACGGTCATCGGGAAATAGGTGCCTCCCTTGACGGTGGCGTCGTTGGCGAGGACCAGGCAGTGCCGTCCCTGGATCATCCCGACCCCGGCGACCACCCCGGCGCCCGGGGCGGCCCCGTCGTACATCCCCTCCGCCGCCAGCGGCGCGATCTCCAGGAAGGGCGTGCCCGGATCGAGCAGCCGGTCGATGCGCTCACGGGCCAGCAGCTTGCCGCGCGCGCGGTGCTTCTGCCGAGCGGAGGCCGAGCCGCCGTCGGCCGCGACGGACAGACGCCGCCGCAGCTCGGCGACCAGGGATTCCATCGCCGCGGCGCGGTCGGCGGCGGCATCGTCCGCAGCGACGGCGGTGCGCAGTACGTCCATGGACTACCTCGTCAGCAGGATCGCGGGGTCGGACAGGACGTCGGCGACGTCCATCAGGAACCGGGAGGCCTCCGCGCCGTCGAGCACCCGGTGGTCGAAGGAGACGGTGAGGGTGACGACGGTGCGCAGGGCCACCTCCCCATGATGCTCCCAGGGCTGGGTGCGCAGGGCCCCGATCGCCAGGATGATGCTCTGACCGGGGTTGAGGATCGGTACCCCGCCCTCGACACCGAAGACGCCGACGTTGGTGACGGTGAGCGTCGAGCCGGTCAGCTCCGCGGGGGTGAGGGAGCCCTCGCGGGCCTTCCCGGCCTGCTCGGCGATCTGCTCGGTGAGGCTCGCACCCTCCAGGGAGTCCGCATCGGGGACGGTGGCGACCACCAGTCCCCGCTCGGTGGCCACGGCCACGCCGAGGGAGACCTGCTCGAACAGCTCGATCTCCCCGGCCTCGGCGTCGAAGCGGGCGTTGGCCGCGGGGGTCCGGGCAGCGGCCGGGACGATCGCCCGGCACACCGCGGCCAGGAAGGACGTCCTCCGTCCGTCCCGGTCGGGGCGGCGCAGCCGCTCGAGGGTGTCGGTGACGTCGAGGGTGGTGTGCACCGAGGCGTGCGGGGCCGTGAAGGCGGAGTCGGCCATGGCGCGAGCGGTCTCGCGGCGCAGTCCCGTGACGGGTCGGCGGGTGGAGGCCGGCCCGCGACTGCTCCCGGCACCGTCCTGCGCGGCGGCACCACCGGGGGCGCTGGTCCCACCCTGCGCGCAGGCGTCGACGTCGGTGCGGAGGATCCTGCCGCCGGGTCCCGTCCCGTGCACCTCAGTCAGGTCCACGCCCAGGTCACGGGCGTGGCGGCGCACCGGGGGCATGGCTCTCGGGGTGGGGTGGGCGGCCTCCTGCGCGCTGCGGCCCACGTACGGGACGGTCTCGAAGGAGCGCGGCCGGCGGCGAGGCCGTCCGGTGCCGGGCAGCATGGGCCCGTACCCGACCAGCACCTGCTGGCGCTGCGGAGCCCCGGAGAACCCGGCCGCCTCGGCAGACGCCGGAGACGCCGCGGACTCGGCCGGTGCAGGCGACTCGGCCGACGCCGGTGACGCCGCGGACTCGGCCGGTGCAGGCGGCTCGGCAGACGCCGGAGACGCCGCGGACTCGGCCGGTGCAGGCGGCTCGGCCGACGCCGGTGACGCCGCGGACTCGGCCGGTGCAGGCGACTCGGCAGACGCCGGTGACGCCGCGGACTCGGCCGGTGCGGGTGACCCGGCGGGCGCCGCACCGGCCTCCTCGAGACCGATCAGGGGCGCGCCGACGGCGAGGGTCTCCCCCTCCGTGGCGTACAGGGCGGTGATGCGCCCGGCCCGCGGACTGGGCAGCTCGACCAGCGCCTTGGCGGTCTCCACCTCTGCGATCGCCTGGTTCCGGGTGACCTCGTCACCCACGGCGATGTTCCAGGTCACGATCGTCGCCTCGGTGAGGCCCTCTCCAAGGTCCGGGAGCATGAAGTCACTCATCAGGCGGCCTCCCTCGAATTGCGTCGACCCAGGGTGCGATCCACTGCGTCGAGGATCCGGTCGATGCCGGGCAGGTAGTGGTCCTCCAGAGCACCCGGCGGGTAGGGGATGTCGAAGCCGGTCACCCGTTCGGGGGCGGCCTCCAGGTGGGCGAAGCAGTCCTCGATGGCGGAGGTGATCACCTCGGAGGAGACCGAGACGTTGCCGGGCGCCTCGTGGGCGACCACCAGGCGACCGGTGCGGCGCACGCTCGCGGCGACCGTGTCCCGGTCCAGCGGGGACAGGGAGCGCAGGTCGATGACCTCGAGGTCGATGCCGTCGTCCTCCGCGGCGACCGCCGCCTCCAGCGCGGTGACCACCAACGGCCCGTAGGCGACGAGGGTCGCGTCCCTGCCGGTGCGCAGGACCCGGGCGGAAGAGAGATCGGCGGTCACCGAGGTGTCGACCTCGCCCTTGGACCAGTAGCGGCGCTTGGGCTCGAGCACCATCACCGGGTCGTCGCACTCGATCGCGGCGCGCATCGTGGAGTAGGCGTCCTGGGGGTCGGCGACGGTGACCACCCGCAGGCCGGGGGTGTGCGCGAAGTACGCCTCGGGACTCTCCGAGTGGTGCTCGACGGCACCGATGCCGCCGCCGAAGGGGATCCGGATGGTCAGCGGCATCCGCACCGCGCCGCTGGTGCGGTAGTGGAGACGGGCGACCTGGGCGACGATCTGGTCGAAGCCGGGGTAGACGAAGCCGTCGAACTGGATCTCGGACACCGGGCGCATTCCGCGGTAGGCCATGCCCACGGAGGTGCCGATGATCCCGGACTCCGCCAGCGGCGAGTCGATCACACGGGAGGCGCCGAAGCGCTCCTGCAGCCCGTCGGTGATGCGGAAGACGCCGCCGAGGGTGCCGATGTCCTCGCCGATGAGCACCACGTTCTCATCGGCCTCGAGGGAGTCGCGCAGGGCGGCGTTCACTGCGGCGGCCATGGTCATGGTGGTGCTCATGCCGATGCCCCCTCCGTCTGCTCCGGGGCCAGCGAGTCGGTGAAGGCGCGGAACTGCTCCCGCTGCCGCAGCAGGCCCGGATGCTCGGTGGCCAGCACGTTCTCGAACATGCTCTCCGGTGCCGGACGGGGCAGTGCGGCCACCGCCTCCTGCATGGCGGTGGTGGCCTCCCCGCTGCGCTGCTCCGCCTCGGTGCGCAGGTCATCGACGGAGGCGCCGAGCTGCTCGAGATGCCGCTCCAGCCGCCCCACCGGGCAGCGCCGACGCCAGTGCTCGAGCTCCTTCTCCTCTCGGTAGCGGGTGGGGTCGTCGCTGGTGGTGTGGGGCCCGAGGCGGTAGGTGACGGCCTCGATGAACATCGGCCCCTTGCCGGCGCGGATGTGCTGGGCGGCGAGCAGGCTGGCCGCCCGGACGGCGAGCACGTCGTTGCCGTCGACCCGGAGGGAGGGGATGCCGAATCCGGTGGGCCGCAGGGCGATCGGGACGGTGGCCTGCACGTCGACCGGCTCGGAGATCGCGTAGTGGTTGTTCTGGCAGAAGAAGAGCACCGGCGCGCGGAACGACGCCGCGAAGACCATCGCCTCGTTCGTGTCCCCTTGGCTGAGGGCGCCGTCACCGAAGCAGGCGACGGCGAGGTCGTCCTTGCCCTGCGCCTGGGTGGCCATCGCATAGCCGACGGCGTGGTGGGTCTGCGCACCGATGATCACCTGCGGGGTGGCCATGTGGTGGGCGAAGGGGTCCCAGCCGGACAGGGTGGTGCCGCGCCAGACGGCGAGCATCTCGCCCGGGCCCACCCCCCGGCACCAGGCCAGGGCGTTCTCGCGGTACGAGGTGAACAGGAAGTCCGTGGTCGGCAGGGCCCGACCCAGACCGACCTGGGCGGCCTCCTGGCCGCGCAGCGGCGGCCACAGGCCCAGCTCGCCCTGCCGCTGCAGGGCGACGGCCTCGTCGTCGATCGCGCGCACCACGGCCATGTCCAGGTACAGGCTCGTCAGCAGCTCCAGGTCCACGTCATCCAACAGCGGGTCCAGGGTCGCATCGGGGCGTCGGGTGCCGTCCTCGCGGAGGACGTGCAGGGGCGTGTCGAGTCCAGCGACCAGGTCGTGGTCGGGAGCTGACGTGGTCGTCAACATTCGGACCTCCAGAATCCGCAGCGCCTGGTGAGCGCATGCGACGTCCGCACCGGGTGGGTGCCATGACGTCGTCGTCGTGACCCACGTTACGTCCGGAGTGCACAGCGCACAACGAATACCAAGAAATTTCAGCAGAATGCACACTCTGAGAGGCTCCGGTCCCGTAGAATTATGCAGTATGCACACCGTGGATGACACCGACCGTCGGCTTCTGCTGGCCATGACGGAGAACCCCCGCTCCACGATCGTCTCCCTCGCCGAGCGGTTGGGCCTGTCCCGCAACACCGTCCAGTCGCGTCTGGCCGCGCTCGAGGCCGGCCAGGCGCTGCAGGGCTACGACCGGCGCCTGCACGCCGCCTCGCTCGGCTATCCGCTCACCGCGTTCATGGAGACGCAGGTGGACCAGCCCCGGCTCGAGCAGGTGATCGCGCAGCTGCGGGAGATCCCCGAGGTGGTGCAGGTGCACGGGATGAGCGGTCTGCACGACATCCTGGTGCGCTGCGTGTGCCGCGACACCGATGACCTCTACCGGGTCAACAAGCTGGTGCTGGGCTGCGAGGGCGTGCTCCGCACCGACACCTCGCTGGCGATGGGCGAGCTGATCCCCTTCCGCCTGGCGCCGGTGCTCGAGCGCGACCTGCGCCGCTGAGCGACGCCGGGCAGCCCGATCAGCGCGAGCAGCGCGAGGCAGCCCTCCCGTGCGACCACTCCATGTGAGGTGCCGTCATGCGGAGGGGAAAGCGGCACCTGACATGGATCGGACCCTGGGCAGACAGGCCCTCAGGACCGCACCGTCGCCGCGGGAGTCCGGGTCGGAAGTCCGCACGCCGCGGGAGTCCGGGTCAGACCTCCGCGAGCGCCACCGGCTGGCCGGTGCGCACGGACTCCTGGGCGGCGGCGACCACGCGGACGGTGCGCAGCCCCGCCTCACCGGTGGGATCCACCGCCCGACCGTCCCGCACGGCCCCCAGGAAGGCGTCCAGCAGCAGGGCGTCCAGGTCGCTCCCGTAGGGCAGCCACTGCCCGGGCCCGCCCACGTGCTGGGCGAAGGCATCGATCTGCAGCTGACCGCCGGTGCCGAGGGCCTGCAGGCGCAGCCCGCCCCAGGTGGGGGCGTCCTCGGGCAGCGACCAGGAGCAGTCGATCGTCGCCACCACGCCCGAGTCGAAGGTGAGCGTGACCAGCCCGCCGGTCTCGGCGCCCTCCCCGGCCCGGTCGGCGTGCAGGATGCGGTTGGTGGTGGCGTGGACGGTCGCGGGCGGGCCGAGGACGGAGTCGAGGATCTCGGCGAGGTGGACGGTGTGATCCACCATCGCGCCGCCGCCGGCGAGCTCCACGTCGGTGAACCAGTCCCGGGCGGTGGGCAGCTTGCCGTTGTTGGTGCCGGTCAGGCCGATCACCTCACCGAGCGCGCCCTCGGCCACCGCGGTCCGCAGCGCCTGGACGGCGGGCGAGAAGTGCACCGGGAAGGCGGTCATCAGCACCACGCCGGCCTCGTGGCAGGCCGCCACCATCGCCTCGGCATCGGGCACGGAGGTGGCCAGCGGCTTCTCGCACAGCACGTGCACGCCGCGGCGGGCGGCCTCCAGCACGAGGTCCCTGTGGTGGGCGTTGGCGCTGGTGACCACGATCGCGTCCGGACCCTCGGGCCAGGCCTCCCAGGCATCGGCGTAGGAGGGGACCAGCCGCACCCCGCGCACATCGCCGTAGCCGTCCGGATCGGCGACCACCAGCTCCACGTCGGCGCGGGACTCGAGCAGGGCGGCATAGGAGCCGGCGTGGGTGTGGGCGCAGCTCATCAGGGCGACCTTGAGCGGCGCAGCGGGGTCGGTGGGTCGTGCGGTCAGCATGCGATGCTCCGTCCGGTGCGCAGGGACTCGAGGGCGGCGTGGGCGATCTCCACGGCCAGGGCGCCGTCGGCCGCCGCCACCCGGGCGGGAGCGCCTCCGGCACGCGCGGTCGCGAAGTCGACGATCTCGGCCGTGTAGGGGTCCCTCACCGCCGAGACGTCCGGCAGGAAGCCGTCCCCGGCGGCGTGGCGGGCGGAGGCGACGGTGTCGAACACGACCCCCGGATCCCCGGCGCTGTCGTACTGCAGCAGCCCCGCGTCCCCGGCGAGGTCGAAGGCATAGCGGAACTGCGTGCCCGGCGGGCCCCAGAAGCCGCGGCAATAGGAGAGCGCACCACAATGGTGGGTGAGGACCACATGCGCGGTGCGCACAGTGCTGTCCGTGGCGGCGATCGACTGCTGGGCAAAGACCCGCTGCACGGGCCCGGCCATCCACAGCGCCTGGTCGATGTCGTGGATCATCTGGTCCATGACGATGCCGCCGGAGAGCTCGTCGTCGGCGTACCAGGAGCGGTCCGGCAGGACGCCGGTGCGCTCGAAGCGCAGCACCGCGAGGGTGCCCACGGCGCCGGTGTCGATCGCCCGCTCAGCCGCGGCGTACTGGGGGAAGTAGCGCACCACATGCGCCGGGAACAGCAGCCTGCCGGCACGGTCGGCTTGGTCGACGAGCTCGCGGGCCTCCGCGGGATCCAGGGACAGCGGCTTCTCGCACAGCACGTCCCGGCCGGCATCCAGCGCGGCCCGCACGATCCCGGGATGGGAGGGGGTGGGGGTGCAGATGTCGACGACGTCCACCACGGCCAGCAGCTGCTGGAGGCTGTCGTGCGCGGTGGCGCCGGCCTCGGCCGCGAACTGCTGGGCCCCGGCCTCGCTGTGGCAGTGCAGCTCGGCGCCGACCTCGGCCCAGCCGGGCAGGTGGGCGCGGGCGATCCCGCCGGTGCCGACGATACCGACGCGCAGCGGACCCGGGGCGGCCGGCGAGGCGGGAGGTGGAGAGGTGGTCATGCGCGAGCGGTCCTTCCTCACTGAGGGCGCCGGCGCCCCGGTCGAGGCTGCCCGGCCGGCGACCACCGAGCGGTCGCGATGCCCTGCATGAGAGCACGCTACCAGCACCGACAATTTATGCAACCACCTTGTGGAATACGGCCCGGGCGCCGCACCGGGACGTATCGCCCACTACGCTTCCTCGCATGACCGCCTCCCCGGACCCGGCCGATCCCCGCACCCAGCGCGAGCGCATGCTCGCCGGCGAGTGGTACGTCTCCGACCAGGAGCTGAGCGCGCTCCAGCTCGCCGCCGCCCGCCTGGCCGACCGGTATCACCGGGCCTGGCTCGAGGACGCCCCGCAGGCCCGCGACCTGCTCGCCGAGCTGCTGGGCGGCCTCGGCGAGGGGACCGTGGTGCGGCCCCCGTTCGCGGTGGACTACGGCAGCAACGTCACCCTCGGCGCGCGCACCTTCGTGAACTATCACCTCACAGCCGCTGACGTCGCCCCGATCACCATCGGCGACGACTGCCAGATCGGTCCGAACGTCCAGCTGCTCACGCCGATCCATCCCACCGAGCCCCGGCCTCGGCGGGAGCGGTGGGAACGGGCCGCGCCGATCGTCATCGGGGACAACGTCTGGCTCGGCGGCGGAGTCACCGTGCTGCCGGGGGTGAGGATCGGGGACAACGCGGTGATCGGCGCCTCGGCCGTGGTGACGAGGGACGTGCCGGCGGGCGTGGTCGCCGTCGGGAATCCGGCCCGGGTGCTGCGCGAGGTCTGAGCCCGGCGTTCAGCCGGCGCTCGCCCCCGCCGCCTCGACGAGATCCGCCGCGAGCCGCTCCGCCGCCTCCTCGTCCAGGTCGTGCACGGTCATCCGCAGGTGACGGGAGGGTTCCGCACCGGGTGCGAGCCGGAATCCGTCCCCGGTGCGCACCAGCCAGCCCCGACGCCTCAGCTGCTCCGCGATCTCCCGCGCGGGGGCGGGGACCGGCACCCACAGGCTCATCCCGTCCCCGGCCTCCACCGGCAGTCCCTGTGCCGTGAGGCGGTCCGCGAAGGCGTGGTTGCGCGCGGCGTAGTGCGCTCCCGCCCTCTCGATGAGGGCCAGCGCCTCGGGATCGGTCATCACGGCGTGGGTGAGCCGTTGCAGCAGGTGGCTGACCCAGGTGGTGCCGGGGCTGAGCCGCAGGGCGAGCCGGCCGGCCGTGTCGGGGTCGGTGGCGGTGACGGCCAGGCACATGTCGGGGCCGACGAACTTCGAGACCGAGCGCAGCAGCGCCCAGCGCCGATTCCCCGGACCGATGATCGAGTGGAAGGGTCGCCGGGAGAGGAAGGAGAAGTAGTCGTCCTGGATCACCAGCACATAGGGATGGTCGGCGAGGACCTCGCGCAGCGCAGCGGCGCGGCGGGCGCTGAGCGAGGCGCCGGTGGGGTTCTGGGCCCGCGGGGTGCTCACCACCGCACGCACCCCCTGCTCGAGGGCCGCCCGGAGACCCTCGACGGTCATGCCCTCGGCGTCGACGGGGACCGGGACCGCGCGGTATCCGCCGAGGCGGGCGATCTGGATGCTGGCCAGGAAGCAGGGGTCCTCGAGCGCCACGGCGTCGTCGCGGATCAGCGCCTGGGACAGCAGCCGTTCCACGGCGTCGACGGCGCCGCTGGTCAGGGTGATGTGCAGGGCGGCGGGGTCTCCCGGGACGTCGGGGGCCATCCAGTCCCGTGCCCAGTGCTCGAGGTCGGGGTCGATGACGGGTTCCCCGTAGAGCACCGGGCGTCCGGCCGCGGCGGCCAGGCCCGGTGCGAGATCCGGGATCAGCCGCGGGTCGGGGTTGCCGGTGCCGAGGTCGCGCAGGGTGCCGGCGGCGGCGAAGCCCTCCTGCGCCAGGGGTGCGCGACGGGCGATCCGCGTGCCGCCGCGCCCCTGGGAGACCACCACCCCGGTGCGGGCGAGGCTGCGGTAGGCCGCCACGGCGGTGTTGCGGTTGACCCCGAGCTGCTCGGCGAGGGCTCGCACGGAGGGCAGGCTCTGCCCGGGGATCAGCTCCCCGCGGTCCACGAGGGCCCGCACGCTGTCGGCGATCTCCGCCGCGGTCCCGCCGCGGATCACCAGCTCTCCTCCGTGCTCATCCGCTCGAGTCTAGGCGGGCCGCGAGGATACCGGCCGCGGCGCGGACCACCCCTCGCCCCGCGACCCGTGCCGTGCTACGTTTTGGCCTAGGCCAATGTGGTGCAGGGAGGGTCGACGAGCCGGACGCTGGCGGCCCGCGCCGCGCGAGCGACGAGGACACCCCATGAATCCCACTGACAGCACCACCCCCGGCAGCACCACCGGCACCGGCACGGTCAAGCGCGGCCTCGCCGACATGATGAAGGGCGGCGTCATCATGGACGTCGTCACCGCCGAGCAGGCGAAGATCGCCGAGGACGCCGGCGCGGTCGCCGTGATGGCCCTCGAGCGGGTCCCGGCCGATATCCGTGCCCAGGGCGGCGTCTCCCGCATGAGCGACCCGGACATGATCGACGGAATCATCAACACTGTCTCGATCCCGGTGATGGCCAAGGCCCGCATCGGCCACTTCGTCGAGGCACAGGTGCTGCAGGAGCTGGGCGTGGACTACATCGACGAGTCCGAGGTGCTCTCCCCGGCAGACTACGTCCACCACATCGACAAGCACCGCTTCACCGTGCCCTTCGTGTGCGGCGCGACGAACCTCGGCGAGGCCCTGCGCCGCATCACCGAGGGCGCGGCGATGATCCGCTCCAAGGGCGAGGCGGGCACCGGCGACGTCTCCGAGGCCACCAAGCACATCCGCACCATCAACGCCGAGATCCGGGCGCTGGCCGCCAGGAGCGAGGACGAGCTGTATCTCGCGGCGAAGGAGCTGCAGGCCCCCTACGCCCTGGTCAAGGAGGTCGCCGAGGCCGGAGAGCTGCCCGTGGTGCTGTTCGTCGCGGGCGGTGTCGCCACCCCGGCGGATGCCGCGATGATGATGCAGCTGGGAGCCGACGGGGTCTTCGTCGGCTCCGGGATCTTCAAGTCCGGCAATCCGGCCGAGCGCGCCGCCGCGATCGTCCGAGCGACCACCTTCTTCGACGACCCCTCCGTGATCGCCGAGGTCTCCCGCGGGCTCGGCGAGGCGATGGTGGGCCTCAACGTCGCCGACCTCCCCGCCCCGCACCGCCTGGCCGAGCGCGGCTGGTGAGCGCCGGCGGCCCCGGGCCACGGATCGGGGTGCTCGCGCTGCAGGGCGATGTGCGCGAGCATGCCCGGCTGCTGGAGGAGCTCGGTGCCGTCGTCACGCTGGTGCGTCGGGCCTCGGAGCTCGTCGCGATCGATGCCCTGGTGCTGCCGGGCGGGGAGTCGGGGGTGATGGACCGCCTCGCCCGGATCACCGGCCTGCGCGGGCCGCTGCGGGAGGTGATCGCCGACGGGCTGCCGGTGCTGGGCACCTGCGCCGGACTGATCCTGCTGGCGGACCGGCTGCTCGATGGAACACCTGGTCAGGAGACCCTCGGCGGGCTCGACGTGACGGTGCGGCGCAATGCCTTCGGCAGTCAGTCCGACTCCTTCGAGACCGCTCTGGAGGTCCCCGCCCTGGGCCCGCCGGCGGTGCGCACCGCCTTCATCCGTGCTCCGCTGATCGAGCAGCTCGGGCCCCGGGCACGCGCGCTGGCCACCCTGCCCGACGGGCGGATCGTCGCCGCCGAGCAGGGCAGGGTGCAGGGTCTCGCCTTCCACCCCGAGGCGACCGGGGAGTCGCGGTTCCATCGGCGGCTCCTGGAGCAGGTGCGCTGCCGCTGAGCCGCAGCGGCTGCCTCACGGCTCCTGAGCCTCAGCCGCGCAGCAGCGGCGCGATCTCGTGGCCCCAGGCCTCCACGGCCGGCAGATCGCGGAAGTCGCCGGTCGGGGTGCGCATGGACGTCAGCAGCACGCGCTCGTGCACCGGGATCCGGTCCATCAGCACCCAGCCGGGGAAGTTCTTCACCGCCACCGGGGAGACGGGGAAGCGGGCGAGGAAGGTGTCGGTGGCCTTCTGCGTGCCGCCCTTGGCCGGGTCGGCGGCGGAGCCGGAGCAGGAGAAGAAGGCGAAGGGGCGCCCGGCGAGCTGTGCGCGGTGGGTCTGCGCCCAGGCGGCGGCGGGCTTCTCGATCGCCTCGATGCGCACCCCGGAGCCCAGCACCACCGCGTCGTAGCTGCTCGGGTCCGGGTCCTCCGCGATGTCGACGAGGTCCACCTCCAGCTCATCGGCGCGCAGCGCGGCGGCGAGGGTCTCGGCGAGGGTGCGGGTGGCTCCGGAGTGGGTCGCAAAGGCGACGAGCACGGTCATGGCCACATCCTGCCAGGGCTCGGCCCACGCCGGCGGGACCGAGGTCTCGCCGCTCAGACGGTTGGTCGGCGAAGGTCACGATCCGGGTGTCATGACCAGCCGGTCACTGGATAGCTCCCGAGCAGGAGCGGACAATGCACGTACACGGCCCTGGCCGACCCGGCCTTCGCCGACACCCTAGGAGGCAGCCGTGAAGAAGCGCATCCTCTCTCTCCTCGCCAGCATCGCCATGATGTGCGGTCTGGCCATGCTTGCGCCGGCCTCGGCCGTCGCCGCCCCGTACTGCGGCATCTACTGGGGCTCGCTCCCCGAATCCGTCTCGGGGATGTCCTCGGCCCAGATCGAGAACCTCCGCACCGGTCGGCACACCTGCTTCGACCGGCTCGTCGTCGATCTCGAGGGCGACGTCTCCGGATACTCGGTGAAATACGTCCCTCGCGTGACCGAGCTCGGCTCCGGCTTCGCCGTCCCGCTCCGCGGCGGCGCCGATCTGGAGGTCCTGGTCCTGGCCCCGGCGCACGACGCCGACTTCACTGCGACGTACTCCCCGCGCCACCGCTCGCACGCGGTGGACGTGACCGGCTATCGCACCTTCCGTCAGGTCGCCTTCAGCGGCACCTTCGAGGGACAGACCCTGATCGGTCTCGGCGTGCGCGCCCGACTCCCGATGCGGGTGTTCACCCTGGACGGTCCCGGCGACGGCTCCCGCCTGGTCATCGACGTGGCCCACCGCTGGTGAGTCCGCGCTCCGCGCGCACCATCGCTCGCCACCCCCGGACCGGCGGTCCCTTCCCGGACCGCCGGTCCGACCCTGTCCAGGTGCGGTGCTGCGGGGTACCGCGCAGGTCAGCGGATCAGGCGGCGGTCCCGGGCCTCCCGGATCGCGGCGGTGCGGCTGTCCACCCCGAGCTTGTCGTAGATGTGCACCAGGTGGGTCTTCACCGTCGATTCCGAGATGAACATCAGCTTCGCGACCTCGCGGTTGGTCGCTCCGGTGGCGAGCGCCTCGAGGATCTCGGTCTCCCGCGGGGACAGGGTGCTGTGCGGGTTGCTCATCCGCTGCACCAGGCGCTGCTGCACCTCGGGCGAGAGGACACTGCGACCTGCGGCGGCCTCCCCGACGGCGTCGATCAGTGCCTCCGTGGGCGAATCCTTGAGCACGTAGCCGGTCGCTCCGGCCTCGAGCGCGCCGACGATGTCCGCCTCCGCATCGAAGGTGGTCACAGCCAGCACCTGCACCCCGGGGTGCGCGGCGCGCAGGCGGCGGGTGGTCTCGATGCCACCGATGCCGTCGCCGAGGTTCAGGTCCATCAGCACCAGGTCCGGCGTCCCGCCGGGGCCGGCCGCGAGAGCGTCGAGCTCCTCCAGCGCCGCGGCGCCGGAGCCGACCTCGGCGACCACCTCGATACCGTCGTCGGCCTCCAGCAGGGCGCGCAGCCCGGCCCTGACCACGGGGTGGTCATCGACCATCATGATCCGGATGCTCGTCCTCGCCTCTGAGATGCTGCTCATGCGTCGGTCTCCTGGGTGAGGGTCGGCAGGGTGAGGCCGACGGTGGTGCCCTCCCCGGGGGCCGAATCGATCGCCACGCTGCCGCCGGCGCGGGAGAGGCGGGCGCGCAGCAGGTGCAGCCCGTCGCCGCCGTCGTGGTTGGTGGTGGGGGTGGAGGGATCGAAGCCGCGGCCGTCGTCCACCACGTCCAGGCTCACTCGTCCCGGCCACCAGGCAAGGGTCAGCACGCAGCGCCGGGCCTCGGCGTGCTGCTGCACGTTGGCCACCAGGGACTGGGCGGCGCGGTGGAGGGTCTCGACCTGGGCGGGGGCGAGCTCTCGCGGGGTCCCGTCGATCCGCAGCTCCCAGCGGGGGCTCTCCCCCAGCATCTCGGCGCGGGAGATCACGCCCCGCAGGGCCTGCTCGAGGGTGGTGCGGGGCGCGCGGTCGGCGAGGTCGCGCACCAGGCGGCGGGCGTCGGCGAGATTCTCGCGGGCGGTATCCTCGATGCGGGAGAAGGACTCGGCGGCCTCGGGATGGGCGTTCCGGGCACCGCGGCTGAGCAGCACGATGGAGTTCAGCCCCTGGGCGAGGGTGTCGTGGATATCGTGGGCGAGGCGCTGGCGCTCCTCGGCGATGCCCTTGCGACGCTCGGAGTCGGCGAGCTCGCTCTGAGCGGCGCGCAGCCGGGCGACCAGCTGCCGGTTCCGGTCGGCCTCGATCAGCAGCCGACGATAAACCGCATGGGCGATCAGCGAGAAGGCGGCACCGACCACCGGGCCCAGGACCTCGCCGATCTGGAGCGAGCCGGTCTCCTTCGACAGCAGCGGCGCCATCACGGCCCACAGCGTGACCCCTCCGAGGGCCAGAGGGCCCGCCACCCGCCCGAGCGCGAACAGCACCAGGAAGAACAGCGGGAACGCGATCCACACGAACGCCGACGAGACGACGGTGCTGGCCATCCACACGACGGTGAGGGCGAGCACCCAGCCGCGGGAGGGCAGCAGCAGATCGATCCGGTCGGAGCGGTCGGCCTCGCCCCGACGCAGCGCGGCCCGGGACGCGACCACGTAGATCCCGACCACCGCCGCGGTGGTGACCAGGACGAGCGGCAGTGGGACGCCGTCGGTGCCATGAGCACGCACGGCACCCATGCCCGGCAGCACGGCGAAGGCCACGTGCATCGCGCCGCTCAGGGTCCGGGCCAGGGCGGCGGCGGTCTCCCGGGGCGTCTCGGGGCCGAGATCGGGCTCGCCGGTGCCGAGTCCCTCGGGATCGCGGGGTCCGACGGGATCGCGGGGTCCGGTGGGGTCGCGCGGCCCGGCTGGGTCTGTCGAGGGATCGGAGGTCACGTCGCCACTCTAGGGGCGAGGCAGAGCACACGGCATCGTCCGAATGGTCGAGCAGATCCAGCCGTTGCGACCAGTCCCGATCCCGGACAGTGACAGGGACGGGCCGATGGTGCGACGGGCCGGCACTATTGCCGGCTCACCTCACCATCGACCCGTCCGGGACGCTCAGCGGCCCGTCCGCACCCGGCGCGCAGCGCGGCAGGAGGTCGGGACCGCAGCAGGAGCTCA
>NZ_JBHZRO010000006.1:0-112980 GCF_043641765.1 Brachybacterium vulturis
AGCACCCGGGCTGCTTCGAGGCTGCCCGGCTCCACCTCCTCCAGGATGTACTCCTCGGACAGTGCGCGCCGCGCCCGGACCCGCCATGTCGAGGAGTCGACGGAGGAGGGGACGGCAGGACCGGTGCGGACATGTCCGGGATCCTCAGCGGCGGCCTCGCCGGCCGGGCCAGGGCCCTCGACAACGAGATCCCGAGGCCTGTCGGCGTCGTCGTGCGACCTGCCGACCGCGCCATGCGTCCCGCCGGAGGCGTCTGTGCGACCGAACTCCTGGTCCTCGAACTCACCCACCGTGTCCACCTCCTCTCCGCGCCAGAGCACTTCTCGAACCGCATCTGCGATATCCCTCAACCCTATTCCCTGCGCACCTGATACTGAAGAGTCAGTGCGAAATGGGGATGAATCTGTGGATAACTGCTGTGTGTGGAGGAACGGTTCTGTGGATAACCGCGAGGTGTGGAGGAACGGTCCGCGCAGGCGACCCGCGAGCGACTCGCAAGAACAATGTCTGACCAGGTCGAGAGGCGCTGCGGGCCGGGGTTGCGCCTACCTGCCGTGCGGGCTGTCGAGACAGCCTCCGGTGTGGCGGGCACCCAGTTCGCAGAGGGAAGAAAAGGGGTGCTCAACAGCTCATCGATCGAAGTCAAGAGGGGTCCGGATAATGTGCAAAAAGCGGAGCGTGGAGGAAAGGTGGGCGGCACTTTCTGTCGTCCGCCTCTTTCGTTTGCGGCACCTTTCCTCCTCGGCACCACCCTCCTCCCCGGCCGCCTCCCCGTCGGCGCCTTCCCCTTCGGTGCAGCCCCTCGCCGGGCCGCCGCACCGGAGCCCTCCCGCGACACCTGCCCGCGCCGCCCACACGCGAGGCCTGTACATACAACGACATACAGCGCACCATGGCTCCATGGCGACCTCTTCCTCGAACCGCATGCCGCCCTCGCACCGCACGACATCCACGACCCCCGGGGCCTCCCGCACCATCTATGAGGCCAACCCCTTCACCCCCGGCTTCGGCCTCACGCCGATGATCCTCGCTGGACGCGAGGTGGCGATCGACGAGTTCACCGCGGCGCTCGCCGGGAACATCCCCGAGGCGCGGGCGATCCTCATCTCGGGCGCTCGCGGCTCCGGCAAGACCGTGCTGCTGACCGAGTTCCGGGAGCTCGCCCTCGAGTCGGGCTGGACCGATCTGCGGATGCACACCTCCTCCACCTCGCTCACTGAGGAGCTGCGCAGCCAGGCCATCGCCCGGCTGCGGGAGATGGATCCGGAGGCCGAGACCTCCCACCTCACCTCCGCGCGGGCGTTCAACGTCGGCGCCTCCCGGGATATCGTCCGGCGCTACGAGGGGGAGGGGGAGGTGCTCGCCACGGTGCTGGATCGTCTCGCCCAGCTGTGCGACGAGGACGGCGGTGGCCTGCTGATCACCCTGGACGAGCTGCAGTCGGTGGACCGCGACCAGCTGCACGCCCTCACCCAGCACGTGCAGGACCTCATCGGCTCCGGCCATGCGGTCGCGTTCATCGCTGCCGGGGTGCGCCCGGGGGTCGACGCCCTGCTGGACCACGAGCGCACCACCTTCCTGCGCCGGGCGCACCGGATCGAGGTGGGCAGCGTGGACGTCGGCACCGCGGCGGAGGCGATCCGCATGACCATCGCCGACACCGCACGGACGATCGCCCCGGAGGCGGCGGTGCTGGCCGGCGAGATCTCGCGGGGCTATCCCTACCTGATCCAGCTCATCGGGTCGAAGGCCTGGCAGAACAGCGGTGACGCGGAGACCATCGAGCTCGAGGACGTGCGCGGCGGGCGGGACGCCGTGATCGCGGCGATGATCAAGAACGTCCACGGCCCGGCGCTGCGCGGGCTGAGTCCGCGCAAGCGCGAGTACCTCCACGCGATGCTCGAGGACGAGGGCCCCTCCGCCGTGGGCGACATCGCCCGCCGGATGGGCATCGACCCCCGCAACCAGTCCACCTACCGAGAGCGGCTCATCGAGGAGGAGCTGATCCGCCCGGCCGGGCGCGGCTTCGTCGAGTTCGCCCTGCCCTACCTCGGCGACGCCCTGCAGCACGAGGCACGGGAGGGGGTGGGGGCCGATGTCGAGCCCGACAGGGGAGTGCGTCGTTCCCATCGGGCCCGGCGCAAGGGCCGACCATAGTTGATGGTCAGGGCACGGTTGCGTCGGTAGCGTGGACGACGCCATGAACTCGAGATCCGCCGATCCGTCCCGCCCCGCCCGCGGCGGCACCACCGGGCCCATCACCCGCGGACTGCGATGGCTCGGCGTGCTCGCGGCCGGTGGGATCACGGCGTGGATCATCGGGCGGTACCCCTCGCTCCCGGACACCGTCGCCACGCATTTCACGGTGAGCGGTAAGGCCGACGACTGGGGACCGAAATGGTCGATCCTGGTGCTCGCCGGGGTGATGCTGCTCCTCTCGCTGGCCCTCGCCGCACTGTCGGGACGCCCGCGGCTCTTCAACTATCCGGTGGCGGTCACCGCGCGCAACGCCCAGGCCTTCTACCGCGAAGGGGAGCGGATGCTGGTCGGAACGCTGCTCGGGGTGGTGCTGCTCTATCTCGGGATCGCCTGGTCGGTGGTGCTGACCGGCGGAACGGCGCTGACCGTCAGCGGTGTCGTGCTGATGCTGGCCGCGGCGATCACCGGGATCGTGCGCCTGGTGCGCGCCGGGCGCTGAGAGCCCGCCCTCAGACCCGGGCGAGGGCGAGCGCGAGGTTGTCCGGTCCCCCGGCGCTCAGCGCCAGCTCGACGAGCGACCCCGCCAGCGCCTCGAGATCCTCCGTCCCGCCGGTCAGCGCCTGGGCGAGGACTGCGGAATCCACCACGGCGTGCAGCCCGTCGGTCGCCACCAGCACCAGATCCCCCGGGGCGAGCCGGCGCATCAGCAGATCCGGGGCGGTGGGGGCGCCCGCGGCGAGGGCGCGGTTCAGCACGGCACGCTCTGGATGCGCGGCGACCTCCTCGGGGGAGAGCCGGCCCGCTTCGACCAGGGAGCGCAGGCGGGTGTGGTCCTGGGTGACGTGCTCGACCTGCCCGCCGTGCACCCGCACCACCCGGGTGTCCCCGAGATGCGCCACGTGCAGTCGATCCCCATCGAGCACCGCCGCGGTGAGGGTGGAGCCGGCATCTCCCTTGGTCGGTACCAGCGTTTCCACCGCGGACCACGCCGTCTCCAGCGCGGTGAGCGGCGCGGCCGACGGGTCGGCCCCGAGCTCGCGCTCGAGCGCCGCCGCGAGCGTCGACAGGATCCGCGACGCGAGATCGTCCGCGCTGCCGAAGCCGTCGGCGACGGCGAGCAGGGTGCGCCCACCGGGAAGCTCGCGCACGAGCACGGCATCCTGCTGGGCGGTGCGCACCAGGCCCTGATGCAGCGCCGAGGCGGTGCGGGGCGCAGCGGTGGCTGAGGTGGGGGAGATGGTCATGATGTCCTCCGAAGGGAGCTCCCCGAGATCACGGGCGAGGGCGGTGACGGCGGCGGCGCGGGAGAGGGCGTCGGCCTCCTCCTGCCGCCACCACGAGCGCAGCTCCGCAGCAGCGGCGCCGGTCTCCAGATCGCACAGCACGCCGATGCGGGCGAGCCCCATCCCGAGGCCGCGCAGCGCGGCGATGAGTCGGGCCCGCTGCACCTGGTCCGTCCCGTAGGAGCGGTAGCCGGTGAACGGGTCGACCCGGCGCGGCACCAGCAGCCCCGAGTCGGCGTAGAGGCGCAGCGCCTTCGGGCTCAGGCCGCTCGCGGCGGCCAGCTCCCCGATGCTCAGCAGCGTCTCGTCCATGCGATCCTCCGTCATGCCTCACCCGATCTCCCGGGCACCGGGACCGTCCCGGTGATGACCACGCTCCGGATTGACCCGGGGGAAGAGTCAAGCCGTGCGCCGGAATAATCCGTCGACCTGCACCGAACCGTCGTGATCCACTGCCCCTATGCACCTGACGATCCGTCCCCTGGACCCCACCTCCGAGGTCGAGCTCGACCAGTATCTCGCCCTGGACAGGGCGCTGGACGAGCACACCTACGGCGGCAGCGAGGCCCAGACCCGCGAGCAGCTGCGCGCGCAGCTCGTCGACTCCCCGTACGGGAGCGTGCGGCGCTGGGTCGCGATCAGTGAATCGATGGATGGCGGCGAGAGCCTCGTCGGCCGCGCCAGCACGTTCATGCCGCTGCAGGAGAACCTCGAGACCATCTCCGTCGGCGTCTCCATCCATCCCGCGTTCCGCGGCCAGGGGATCGCGACCGCGATGGTCCAGGAGGTGCTGCTCCCCGCGATCCGCGAATCCGGCCGCACCCTGGTCGAGGGGTACGGCGAGATTCCGGCCGACGGCGACGCCGACGCCCCTGAGCTGCCGGTGAACCGTCTGGCCCGCCGGGTCGGGATCACCCGCAAGAACCTCGCCGTCTGCCGCGCGCTGCCGCTCCCCCTGAACGAGACGCTGCTGGAGACGCTGCAGGCCGAGGTCGAGGAGGAGCTCGGCGAGTACCGCATCGAGCTGTGGGACGGCGAGATCCCCGAGGAGCACCTGCTCGCCTACGGCCTGCTGCTGCGCCAGCTCGAGCTCGACGAGCCCGACGAGGAGGTCGAGCACGAGGCGTCCGAGTACACGCCGGAGCGCATCCGCGAGAGCGAGCGGCGGATGCGCGAGGAGGGAATGGATCGGATCCTTGCGGTCGCTGTCGCGCCCGACGGCGGCTTCGTCGGGAACTCCGAGGTGCACGTCCACACCGCGCCGGGCAGCACGCTCGGCTGGCAGGAGAACACCCTGGTCATGCCCGAGCATCGCGGGCACCGGCTGGGGCTGGCGCTGAAGGTCGCCACCCATCGTCGGCTGCGAGAGCGGGCCCCGCAGCTGCGCTCGCTGGTGACCTGGAACTCACATGTGAACCCGTGGATGATCGGGATCAACGAGAAGCTCGGGTACGAGATCCTCTACCGGGAGCTGGTGCTGCAGGGCCGTCCCTCGCTCTGAATCCCCGACACGCCGTCCCGCCTCCCGTCCCCTGCCGCACCTCGGGCTAGGTTCGGCGGCACGGGAAGGGGCGGTAGATGACCGTGCAGGCGAAGCACCGCAGGAAGTCGCGGCGAGGGCGACCGCATGAGCAGTTCACCATCGCCATCGCGATCCTCTCGCTGGTGATGGCCGGAGGCATGGTCGCCGGCCTCGCGACCAGCGCGATCGGGCCCGACGGCGGGCAGACGGCCGTCGGTGCGGCACCGGTGATGCCGCCGGGTGAGCCCTCGAACACCACCCGCCTGGTGCATCTGGACCGCATCACCGGGGACATCACCCCGAAATCCGTGGTCGCGAGCCCCACCGGCACCGTCATCGCCAACAACATGATGTACAGCCACTCCTCGACGCTGTACGACGCCAAGACCCTCGAGCTCACCGACACCGTGGTGGACGAGGTGGACCTTGCCGAGTTCGGCGTCCCGGAGCGCGCCGGGGTCACCCAGGGCGCGCCCGTCGAGGCGGTGTTCTCGCCCGATGGGCGGTACGCCTACGTCTCCCAGTACCGCCTCCAGGGCCCCGGCGCGGGCGAGGTCGCGCACGACGACTGCCGGGCCGGCGAGCAGGTGGGGCCCTCCGCGGTGTTCCGCCTCGACGTCGCCGCCGGCCAGTGGGACCAGGTGATCGAGGTGGGCCGGGTCCCGAAGTTCCTCTCCCTCTCCGCGGACGGGACGCGCGCCCTGGTCTCGAACTGGTGCGACGAGACCGTCTCCGTGCTGGATCTCGAGGCCGGTGAGGAGATCCGGGTGATCGAGGTGGACGCCGCGCCCCGCGGCAGCGTGATCCTGCCGGACAACCGCACCGCCTACGTCACCGCGATGTACGCCGATGAGCTGTTCCGCATCGACCTCGTCACCGGCGAGAGCGAGCAGGTGCTCGAGACCGGGGACAAGCCCCGCCACCTGGTGCTCTCACCCGATGCGAGCCGGCTGTACATGACCGTCTCCGGCAGCGATCGGCTGGTCGAGCTCGACGCCGCCACCGGCGAGGTGCTGCGCACCGCAGAGACCGGCCGGGAGCCGCGCACCATGGCGATCTCCCCGGACGGGCTGGCGCTGTACATCGTGAACTACTACGCGAACACTGTCTCCAAGGTCGACACCGACACCTTCGAGGAGATCCAGACGGTCGAGGTGGGCAAGAACCCCATCGGCATCACCTACGAGCCCACCCAGCGCCGGGTCTGGGTCGCGAACTACGCCGGCTCGATCGACGTCTTCGACGACACCGCCAGTGGCACCATGGAGCCATGAACCAGCACACCGACGGCATCGTCACCGCTTCCCGGGAGATCGCCGCCCCGGCAGAGACGCTCTTCGCCCTGATCGCCGATCCTGCGCAGCAGCCCCGCTGGGACGGCAACGACAACCTCGCCGACGCCGCCCCGGGCCAGCGGGTGCGCGCCGTCGGCGACGTGTTCGTGATGACGAACCAGAACGGCGCGGTGCGCGACAACCACATCGTCGCCTTCACCGAGGGGCGCGAGATCGCGTGGCGCACCGCACCGCACGGCGAACAGCCGCCCGGCCACCAGTGGGGCTGGCAGCTCGAACCGCTCGCGAATGGCACGACCCGTGTCACCCACACCTACGATTTCACCGCGCTGCCCGCCGAGCAGGAGAAGCGCCTGGCCAAGGCACGCCTGATGACTCCCGAGAAGCTGCTGGCCTCGATCGACCGCCTGGCGGCGCTCGCCGAGGAGGGCGGGCACTCCTGAGCTCGCCGCAGGAACCGCCGGATCAGCCCGTCGATCCCAGGACCCGCGGGCCGATGATGGATCCCGCCGTGGCCCGGATCGAATCGACGATCGAGCAGGCGGTGCGCCGCGGCGACTTCGACGACCTGCCCGGGGCCGGGGAGCCGCTGGACCTGCCCGACTCCCACGACCCGGACTGGTGGATCAACCAGCGCCTGGCCGGCGGCGAGATCGATCGCGAGGCGCTGCTGCCGGTGGTGGTGCTGCTGCGCAAGGAGTACGAGCGGCGCGAGCAGACCCTCGCCGCGCTGCCGCACGAGAGCGCCGCCCGCGAGTACGCCGCGGACTTCACCGAGCGGGTCCACCAGGATCGCCGCGCACACCCGCTCCAGCGGATGCTCGCCCCGACCTGGGATCCGGACGAGGCCGCGCAGCGATGGCGGGAGCTGCGGGCGGCGCCGCCGCAGCCCGAGCCCGCGGTCCAGGATCCTCCGGTCGCGGCCTCACGGCTTCGTCGACGCTGGTGGCGGTTCGGCCGACGGGGATGAGGGAGACTGTCCCCATGTTCCTCGAGAACCTCGGCGTCGATGCCTTGGACCCGCTCCGCCTGGGCCGCTTCTGGGAGGCGGCGCTGGGCACGAGCTCGCTCACGGTGGAGCCCGATCTCCTCGAGACGCGCCTGGACCTCGACGGGACCGCGTACCTCGACCTGTGCTTCGTGCAGGTGCCCGCACCGAACCAGGCGCCGCTGCGCCTGCAGCTCGCGCTGCGCGGCGGGGCGCAGCAGGCCGACGTGGTCGAGCGCCTGCGAGGACTCGGCGCGAGCGACCTCGACAGCGACCAGGGCGAGCAGTCCGGGATCGTGCTCGCCGATATCGAGGGCAGGGCCTTCCGCGTCAGCGGTGGGCACGAGGCGGACTCCAGCACCGGGCCCCTCGCGGCGGTGCTGCTGGAGTCCGCCGATCCGGAGCGGGACGCGGAGTTCTGGGCCTGGCTGAGCGGCTGGGCGCTGGCGCCGGACCGCGGGGCGCACACCCTGCGCCACCCGTCCCTGCATGGACCGCTGCTCGAGCTCGTCCCGGAGCGGGCGCCCAAGCGGCCCGATGCGAAGAATCCGATCCACCTCGACGTGCGCCTCGAGCCGGGCGAGGACCCCGAGGAGATCGCCGCCGAGATCGAGCGGCGCGGCGGCCGCGAGATGCACCCCGACTGGGGAGAGCTGCCCTGGCGGGTGCATCAGGACCCCTCCGGGAACGAGTTCTGCGTGCTGCCCGCGCCGGCGGTCGCGCCGTGAGCGACGGGCGGCGGACCGCCGCCTTCCTGTCCGTGCTGCTGGGGGCGGCCGGGGTCCTGCACCTCACCCGGCCCGCACTCTTCGACAGCATCGTCCCGCCCGTCCTGCCCGGGCCGGCGCGGGCCTATACCTGCGCCTCGGGCGCGGCGGAGCTCGTCGTCGCGGGCCTGCTCGCGCATCCGCGCACCCGCCGCCTCGGCGGGCACGCTGCGACCGCACTGCTGGTCGCCGTGTTCCCCGCGAATGTGCAGATGGCGTACGACTGGCGCCATGCCCGACCGCGGAAGCGGGTGATCGCGCTGGCACGCCTGCCGCTGCAGGGCGTGCTCATCGCGCAGGCTCGGCGCGTGGCGCGATGACCGCGCCCCTGACCCTCCCCGTCGACGGCCTCGAGCGGCGTCGGGTCCAGCGACGCACCATCGCGGTGCTGATCGCGGGCCAGATCATCTCCGGCCTCGGGATCGGTGCGGCGGTGAGCATGGGCGCGCTGCTGGTCGCCGCAGTGACCGGCAGCGAGGCGTGGTCCGGGATGGCCGCGACGATGAACACCCTCGGTGCCGCGCTGTTCGCCATCCCCCTGGCGCTGCTCGCCCGTCGCCGGGGCCGACGGATCTCCCTGACCACCGGAGCCGTGACGGCGGCGCTCGGCGCCCTCGCGGTGGTGGTCTCCGCGGTCCTCGACAACCCGTTCCTGCTCCTGGCCAGCATGGCGGTGCTGGGCATCGGCTCCGCCCTGAACTTCCAGTCACGGTTCGCCGCCACCGACCTGGCGACCGACTCCACCCGCGGCCGGGACCTGTCCCTGGTGGTGTGGTCCACGACGATCGGCGCCGTCGTCGGTCCGAACCTCGCCGAGCCCAGCGATGTCCTCGGCCGCTCCCTGGGCCTGCCGGAGCTCACCGGCGGTTTCGTGATCGCCGCGGCCGCTCAGCTGCTGGGCGCCCTGCTCTACGCGGTCGCGCTGCGCCCGGACCCGCTGCTGCTCGCCCTGGGTCCGCATCGCGCAGTGCCCGCCGGGCCGCAGCGACGGGCCGCGCGGGGCCTCGCGATCCTGCGCAGCAACCTCACCGCCCGCCGCGCGGTGCTGGCCACCAGCCTCAGCCATGCGGTGATGGTGGCGCTGATGGGGATGACACCCATCCACCTGATGGGCCACGGCGCGGACCTCACGGTCGTCGGGATCACCATCAGCCTCCACATCGCCGGGATGTTCGGGATCTCGCCGGTGTTCGGTCTGCTCACCGACCGGGTCGGGGGCCGGGCGGTGATCCTGCTCGGCCAGGTGCTGCTGACGGCGGCGCTGCTGATCGCGGCGCTGGGCTCCCACAGCAACCCGCTGGTCGCGATCGCCCTGGTGCTGCTGGGGCTGGGCTGGTCGGCCTCGAACGTCGCCGGATCCACGATGCTCAGCGGCGCCGTCCCCGTCGAGCAGCGGCCCGCCACCCAGGGCACCTCGGACCTGCTGATGAACCTCGCCGGTGCGGGCGGTGGGGCGCTGGCCGGGCTGATCCTGGCCGGGGTCGGCTTCTCCGGCCTCGCCCTCTGCCTCCTGGTGCCGGTCGCCGTGGTGACCCTCGACCAGCTGGTGCGGCGCCGCTGAGACGGGCGAGAGCTGACGAATGCCCCACATCATTACTATCAACGATAGTAACGATGTGGGAGGGTGGCGCCGGACGCCTCACCCGACCCGACCGGAGGACCCATGTCTCGCGCCCCTCTAGCCGACACCACGCATGCGTCGCGGGACGGCGTCCTGCGTCGCTGGGGGATCCCGGTGGGGATCGCGGTCGCCACAGCCGCGCTGATCGCCGGGGTGTTCTGGGTCCAGCAGGAGCCGGCGACCACGCCCGTGCAGGGCGGTGGGGGGAGCTCGACGAGCTCCGGGCAGCCGGCGGCGATCGAGCATCCCGACTCGGTGGCCGCCCCCGATCTCAGCTCCCAGGAGGGGCGGGATCCTGACGACCTGCTCGCCGAGGGGCCCGTCGACGCGCCTGTCGTGCTGGTCGTGTTCTCGGACTACCAGTGCCCCTTCTGTGCGAAGTGGTCCGAGGAGACCCTGCCGGAGATGCGCGAGTACGTCGAGCGCGGGGAGCTGCGCATCGAGTACCGCGACGTGAACATCTACGGCGAGGATTCCGAGCGCGCGGCCCGGGCGAGCCTCGCCGCTGCGATGCAGGGTGAGCATGCGCAGTACCACGCACTGCTGTTCGAGGACGGCGAGATCCGCTCCGGCCAGGGGCTCAGCGAGGAGTCGCTGGTCGAGCTGGCCGGGCAGATCGGCCTGGACACGGAGCAGTTCGCGGCCGATATGAACTCGGAGCAGGTGGCCGAGACGATCGCGGAGAACGCGCAGCAGGGCATCGAGCTCGGGGCGATGTCGACCCCGGCCTTCCTCATCGGCGGCGCCCCGACCGCCGGTGCGCAGCCCACCGAGGTGTTCACCGAGCTGGTGGACCAGGCGCTGGCCGAGAGCGAGGGCTGAGATGGAGGTCGGACTCCTCACCGCCTTCTTCGGCGGGGCGCTCGCGCTCCTCAGTCCGTGCGGAGCGCTCCTGCTGCCGGGCTTCTTCGCCTCCACCGTGACCTCCCGCGCCGCCCTGCTCCCGCACGCCGTGGTGTTCTATCTCGGTCTGGTGGTGACCCTGGCCCCGCTCGGCGTCGGCGCCGGGGCGCTCGGAGCCCTGGTGATCGGGCACCGCACCCTGCTGATCGGCATCACCTCGCTGGTGCTGGTGCTGCTCGGCGCCCTGCACGCCCTGGGCCTCGGCGTCGATCTCAGCCGGGCCCTCCCGGGCTTCGACCGTCTCCAGCAGCGCTCGACCCAGGGCTCCGGGCTCGCCCGCAGCTTCGTGCTCGGCGCCGTCGGCGGGATCGCCGGATTCTGCGCGGGGCCGATCCTCGGCGCCGTGCTCACCCTGGCCATGGGTCAGGGGAACATGCTCCTGGCCGGGATCCTGCTCGCCGTCTACGGCGCCGGGATGGTGGTGCCGCTGACCATCCTGGCGGCGGTCTGGAACCGCCTGGGCAGCCGGGGCAGGAACCTGCTGCGCGGCCGCGAGTTCACGCTGCTGGGGCGACGCCTGCACACCACCACCTTCATCACCGGAGTGGTGATCATCGCCCTCGGCATCGTGTTCTGGACCACCAACGGCCTGGTCACCCTGCCCTCCCTGGTCCCCACCAGCACCCTCGCCCGCTGGCAGGCGGGCAGCGCCGGGCTGAACGACCCCGTCGTGCAGATCGCCGTGATCCTCGCGCTCGGGGCCCTGGCCCTGCTGCTGTGGTGGCGGCGGGAGCGGCGTCGGCGGCGGGAGCAGGACGCCCCGACCACCATCACCCTGACCCCGGGGAGGCGGCCATGAGGCGCCGCAGCGTCCTGGCCGCCCTGCCGCTGGGTCTGCTCGGCCTCAGCGCCTGCGGTCCGGACGGCGGCGGCGAGCCCGCCGGTCCGGCGCCGGCGGCCCCGGTCGAGCACCCCGAGCCCGTGCAGGTCGGCGAGCTCGCCGAGGTGGTGGAGTACACCGAGGTGCGGCTGCCGCTGGAGATGACCCCGATGGTCGTCGTCGACCCCGGCTGGACCGCCGTCCCCCTCCAGCTGGACGGCATCTTCCTCGGATATCGCGAGGAGGACGATCATCTGCGGTTCCTCGCCGTCGACCAGGACGGCACCGTGCTGTGGCGGGCGGACCGGCCCCTGAGCTGCACCGGGTACGTGCTCACCCGCGGGGCGCAGCAGGCACCGATCGCGGTGCTCGCCGATCTGGCCGCCCCCGAGCAGGACGGGACCGGGGCGATGACCCTGACGGCCTATGACCTGCGCACCGCCGAGCCCCTCTGGGGCCCGGTCGGAGCACCCGGCCCCCAGGCCGCCCCCGGCCTGGTCTATGCGGCACCGACCGCTCAGGCGATGGGGGAGAGGGGCCCGCGCACGGCGCTGTCCGGCGTCACCGGGGAGGTCCTGCTGGACGAGGCGGATCTCGCCGACGGCCGCATCCTCGGCGAGCATCTGGGCGCGCTGCTGCGCACCGAGGGCTCCGAGCTGCTGGCCAGCGGCGCCGCGGGCGAGGAGCTCTGGCGCTGCCCGCTGCCCGCCGGGGTGGCACCGGACCGGGCACGGGTGCGCGGCACCGTCGATCCGACCACCTCCTTCGCCGTGATCGGCGACCAGGACTCGCCCGGTGCGGTGATCGGCCTCGCCGACGGCCGGGTGATCGCCGAGGACGCGGACGCCGTCGCCCGGGATCACGTCCTCGAGATCACCGTGGTCGTCTCGGGCACCACCGTGCGCGGTCTGGAGGATGACGGCACCGAGAAGTGGACGCATGATGACCCCGAGCCGCTCCAGCTGCTCTGCGCCGGGGAGCGCCTGGCCTACGCCGTGCGTCCCGAGGAGGGCACGCTCGTGGTGCTGGATACGAATCATGGGCTGATGGTCCACCCCTACGACGTCGACCGGACCGGGCCGCTCGCCGTCCCTCAGGTGTTCTCCGCGGACACCGCTGCCGCCGTGCGCCTCGAGGAGCAGTACTTCGTGGTCACCACCGAGTTCGACGAGGACTTCGGCCTGCGGGAGTGAGTGCTCGCGGGCCGGGGACCGGCTGTGCTCACAGCGGCAGCGGGCTGCCGTTCCACAGCAGCACGGCATAGGGGGCGATGGCGGCCGCCGCGACGCCGAGCAGCGCGAACAGGGCCAGCGTCACGCCGGCGCCGATCCGCTCTCCGGGTCGCCGGTCGCATCGGGGCCGTTGAGGTACTCGCGCAGCAGCGCGGTCTCCCGCTCATCCATGCCCTGCACGAAGCGCAGGATCGAGGCGCTGCGGTCATTGCTGCTCGACAGCGCCTGCTCCATCAGGCGGGCGGCGTGCTCCGAGCGCGGATGGCGCGGTCGATACCGCACCGAGCGCCCCACCCGGCGACCGGAGACCAGGTCCTTGCGCCCGAGGTTCGAGAGCACCGTGGCGATCGTGGTGTAGGCGTGGTGGTCGCCCAGGCCGGAGATCAGCTCGCGGATCGTCAGCTCCTCGTGCTCCCACAGCTGCTCCATCACCTGCTGCTCCAAGGTCCCCAGGCGCACGTGCTGGAAGGGACGGGAGGCGTCCGTCCCGCTCATAGGATCTCTGTCGATCGGCTCGGCTCCGCGGCGGGGAGCGGGCAGGAGACCTGGCCCCGCAGCCGCGAGAGGACGGCGATCCCGGTCGCGGTGACGACGGCGGTGAGCACCTGCCGGGCGCCCCATCCCCGCAGCGCCGTGGCGAACAGGCGGAGGGTCTCCCCGAGGCGGCGGGGCCAGCGCGAGAGCTGTGGCATGGCCTCCACTATGCCCCATTCATTACTATCGTGGATAGTCGTCGCGAGGAGGTCATCGGCCGCGACGATCCGACCGCTCAGAGCCGGGCCTCGAGCCGTCCGGCCACGACGGTCGCCAGCACCCAGGTCTCCCGCAGCCGCTCCGCCGCCTCCCGGGCCGCGGCGTCCACCAGCAGCCCGTGGGCCCCCAGCGGCACCTCCGCGAAGGGATCCTCCTCCAGCAGCACCACATCGCCCACCCCACCCACCTGCAGGGACGTGATCCCATCGGTCGAGGCGGCGAGGGCCTCGCGGGGCTGCAGCTGCTGCTCGGGATGCCAGCCCGAGCGCTCATCGGCGCTGCGGTGCACGGCGGCGGCCATCGCCAGCCACGGGTCCAGCGGCGCGACCGGGGCGTCGGAGCCCAGTGCGAGCGGCACCCCGGCCGCCAGCAGATCCCGCAGGCGGAACGCCTGGGCGCCGTGACCGGGCCAGAGGGACTCGGTGGCATCACGATCGTCCAGCAGGTGCGCGGGCTGCACGGAGGCGGTGACACCGAGCGCGGCCATCGCCTCGATGTCGTCATCGGTGAGCATCTGCGCGTGCTCGATGCTCGATGCGATGCCGACCTCCCGGATCGCCGTGAGCGCGATCTGTGCGGCGGCGTCGCCGATCGCGTGCACCGCCGCGTCCAGGCCCTGAGCCTTCGCCTGGGCGAGCGCTTCGCGCAGCGCCTCCGGTCCCACGCTCAGCACCCCGCGCCCGGCATAGCCGTGGCCGTCGGTGTACGCATCACGGGTAAACGCCGAATGGGAGCCGAGCGCCCCGTCGACGATCACCTTCAGCGGCCCCATCGTCACCAGGCCCCGCGCGTCCAGCGCCATGCCCGTCGGGCCGGGGGCGGCGGCGAGCTCCTCGGGATAGACGGCCGTGCGGATCCGCATCCGCGGCGCGCGCTGCGGCCAGCTCTCCCAGGGCCGTCCCCACTCCATGTCCACCAGCCCCACCACCCCGCGCTGCAGGGCCTGGCGCTGCATCATCGCCGCCCCGGTCGCGACGGCATCGGCCACCCCGGGCAGCACCGGCAGCAGGGGGACCACCGCGAACCACTCCTCCTCGGCCACGATCCCGTCCCGCGGGGGCAGCTCCAGCCGCTCCAGCGCCGCCGAGTTCAGCCAGGCGTGGTGGGCGTCCCCGCCGATCAGCACCGTCGGCACCGAGCCGGTCGCCTCGTCGAGCGCCGGGACCGTCGGCTGCACGGCGAAGTCCACCAGGCGGTGCCCGAAGCCGATCAGCGCCTGGTCCGCCATGCCCGCCTCGCGGCGGGCGGCGAGCTCGGCCCGCACCAGCTCGAGGATCACGCCCACGCTGCCCGCGCCGCCGGTGTCCAGGCGGGCATGGGCCTGCGCGAGCTGTCCGGTGTGCACATGCCGGTCCCAGAGCCCGGGGATCGCGAGCGCCCCCTCGCCGTCCAGGACCTCCTCGCCGGGCGCGGGGCGGAGGCCGGGAGCGATCTCGGAGATCACGCCGCCACGGATCCGCAGGTCCAGCGGCGTGTCAGGGGTCTCGCCCGTGGCGGCGTCGAACGGCCGCACCTGTCTGATCAGCACCGATCCAGAGTAGCCCCCGCAGGGCAGGGCATGACGACTGTCATGGGCAGCGGGTGATCGCGGGGACTGGGGCGCAGCGTCTGTGGCCGGGAGGCTGGAGCCATGACCACGACGACCCTGCCCGTCCCCGCCACCTCGACCACCACCGCCGCGATCAGCCTCCGCGGGGTGCACAAGCAGTACGGCGCCGTCCGCGCCCTGGACGGGCTCGACCTCGAGATCCGCCCCGGGGAGATCGTCGCACTGCTGGGCCCCAACGGCGCCGGCAAATCCACCGCGATGGAGATGATGGTGGGGCTGGCGACCCCCGATGCTGGCCAGGTGCGCATCCGCGGCACCGACCCGGCCACCGCCACCCGCACCGGACTGATCGGCACCATGCTCCAGGCCGGTGCCCTGCTGCCCGACCAGAGAGTCCGCTCGATGCTGCGGATGCTCCACTCCCTGCAGGCCCACCCCATGCCGCTGGACGAGGTCATCGCCCAGGCCGACGTCGGTGCCCTGATGCGGCGGAAGATGGGGGCGCTCTCCGGTGGCCAGGCCCAGCGGGTCCGCTTCGCCATCGCGCTGCTCGGCGACCCGCAGGTGCTGCTGCTGGACGAGCCCACCGTCGGCATGGACATCGGTGCCCGGCGCGCCTTCTGGCGCCAGCTGCGCGCCGTCGCCGCGACCGGCCGCACCGTCGTCTTCGCCACCCATCAGCTCGAGGAGGCCGAGCGCGAGGCCGCGCGCGTGGTGGTCATGGACCGCGGCCGCGTGGTCGCCGACGGCACCGGCACCGAGATCAGCGCCGCCGTCGCCGGACGCGTGCTCACCCTCGCCGGCGCCGCGCCCGCCCAGATCGCAGCCCTGCCCGGGGTCGAGAACGCCGAGGCCGACGAGACCGACCCGCGCCGGGTGCGCGCCCTCTGCGCGGACTCCGACGCGGCACTGGCCGCACTGTTCACCGGTCCTCTCGCGGCCGAGGTCCACGAGGTGCTGGTCTCCGCACCCGGTCTCGAGGAGGCGTTCCTGCGCATCACCGACCACGACGCCGACCACGAAGGAGGCCGGCGATGAGCCGCCCCGCCGCCACTGCTGCAGGAACCACCACCGACCATCGGAGCACCGTCATGACGCCACCGCCCGAGACCCTCACGCTCACCTCCACAGCGCCTGCCGCCCGCGCCGCGGCCGCCCCCTCGGCCACCTCTCGCACCATGCGCTACGCGCTGCACACCACGGCGATGACCATCACGAACGTCATGTTCATGGTCTTCACCATCGCGATGCCGGTGGGGATGTACCTGCTGTTCGGGATGATGTTCGGTGAGCAGGGCGGGGGAGAGGCGCGGGGGATGATCATGGTGAACATGGCCGCCTACGGCGGACTCGGCGCCGCCGTCACCGCCGGCACCCAGATCCAGGAAGACCAGCGCACCGGCTTCCTGCGTCAGCTGATCGTCGCCGGGCTCTCGCCGCGCTCCTTCCTGGTCGGCTCGGTGATGGCCGCCAGCGCCGTCATCATCCCGGCGCTGGTCGCGGTGGGCGTGGTGGGGCTCGCGACCGGCGTCGAGGTCGGCCCGGCCGCGTTCCTGCTCACCATCGTGGTGCTCTGGCTGGGGCTGCTGCCCACGATCCTCATCGGCATCGTGCTCGGCATGGTGCTCAAGGGCGGCACCGCGATGGCCGGCGGCGTCGTCACCATGATGGCGATGGCGATCTTCGGCGGGCTCTGGATGCCGCTGGAGATGTTCCCGGACTGGATGCAGCAGATCGGTCACGCGATCCCCACCTACTGGATCTCCCAGCTGGGGCAGTGGTCGATGTACGGCGGAGACCTGCCGGTGACCGGACTGCTCGTGATCGGGGCCTGGACCCTCGTGCTCGGCGTGCTGTGCGCGGTGAGCCTGCGCGGTGCCGTGGGTCTGAAGCGACGCTGACACAATGACCTCCATGCGGACACGCGAGGCGACGGAGCGGGAGACCTGGGTGCGCGGCACCGAGGCGGAGGCCGCGGCACGCCCCGTCACCCCACGCGGGATCCTCCGGGCGGCGCAGGAGTCCGGAGGACTCGCCTTCGCGGTCCCGCCGGTGCTGTTCATCCTGCTCCCCATCGTGTTCGCCTGGATCGAGGGGCCCGTCCCCGCGGCGCTGCTGGTGACGGTGATGCTCGGGATCTACGCGGTGCTGTTCGTCGCCACCTGCGGCATCGGTCTCTACCCGCTGCGGGTGCGGCTGCTCTGGTTCGCAGCATGCACCCTGCTGCTGCTGGCCATGATCCCGGTGCTCGGGCCGAACCTGCTGTTCATGGTGATGTTCCAGGCCATGACCCATGTGCTGCTGCTGCCCTGGCGCTGGGCGGTGCCCTCGATGCTGCTGATGAGCCTGACCGTCGTCGTGCTCGCCATCGTCCTCGGGGTGCCGATCGCGGCCGGTCTGGCGGTGATGGGGACGGTGATGGCCTGGGGCATCGGGTACGGAGTGCGCCAGCAGATGCTCCAGGAGCAGCTCGAGGCCGCCCAGCAGCGCAATGCCGTGCTCGCCGTCGCCGCCGAGCGCGAGCGGATCGGTCGGGATCTCCACGATCTGGTCGGCCATTCCCTCACCTCGCTGACCATCTCGGCCCAGCTCGCCCGCCGTCTGCTGGAGAAGGATCCCGAGGCGGCTCGCGCCCAGCTCGAGCACATCGAGGCCACGGTGCGCCAGGCGCTCGCGGACGTCCGCGCGACCGCCAGCGGCATGCAGCACGTGCGCGCCGCGACCGAGATCGCCTCCGCCCGCACGGTGCTGGGCATCGTCGGCATCCAGGCCGAGGTCCCCACCGCCCTGCCCCCGCTGCACGACGACCTCGCGGAGCTGTTCGGCTATGTGATCCGCGAAGGGGTCACCAACATCGTGCGCCACTCCCGCGCCACCCGCGCCGAGATCAGCGTCGGCGAGGACTCCGTGAGCATCGAGGACGACGGCATGGGCATCCCGCAGGGCGCGGAGCGCTCCGGGCTGCGCGGCCTCGAGGCGCGGGTGGCGCTCGCCGGCGGCCGCCTCGAGGTGGTCTCGGGCGAGACCGGCACCCGGCTCACCGTCGAGATGGGAGCAGCCTGATGATCCGCCTGGTGGTCGCCGATGACCAGGCGATCCTGCGCTCCGGCCTGGTCGCGCTGCTGGGCCTGGAACCCGATGTCCAGGTGGTGGGCGAGGCGGCCGACGGGGCGAGCACCCTCGCCGCCGTCGCCGAGCACCGCCCCGACGTGCTGCTGCTGGACGTGCAGATGCCCGCCGGCACCACCACCGACGGCGGGCCCGGGCCCCCGGACGGCATCGCCGTCGCCGAGACCCTGCGAGAGCTCGAGCAGGCTCCGCGGATCATCGTGCTGACCACCTTCGGCCGAGCCGGCTACCTGCGCCGCACCATGGAGGCCGGGGCCGCTGGGTTCATGGTCAAGGACACCCCCGTCGAGCAGCTGGTCGACGCGATCCGCCGGGTCCACCAGGGGCTGCGGGTGGTGGATCCGGAGCTGGCCGCCCAATCCCTCTCCGTCGGCGCGAGCCCGCTGACGCTCAAGGAGACCGAGGTGCTGCAGGTCGCCGCGACCGGCACCACCACCGCCCACATCGCGCAGAGCCTGTTCCTCTCCGAGGGCACCGTGCGCAACCACATCTCCTCCGCCATCGGGAAGCTCGGGGTCGCGAACCGCGCCGAGGCCGTGCGGGCCGCCTCCGAGAACGGATGGATCTGACGCCGTTCAGCCCGGCCACGTAGCCTGCCGTGGTGCACACGATCGAATCCCTGCTCGGCCTGCTGATCAACGTCAGCGTCCCGGCCTTCGCGATCGCGTCCATGCTCTCGATGGGGCTGCGCACCCCGCTGCGCGCCTTCCGCAGGCAGCTGCGCGACCGCCGCACCGTCTTCGCCGTGCTCGGGGCGAACTTCGTCGTGGTCCCCGCCGTCGGCACGCTGCTGGTCTGGCTGCTGAACGGGATGCTTCCGCACCAGACCGGCGAGGGCTTCGTCATCGCCCTGTGCGCCGCCGGCGCCCCCTTCGTCCTGCAGCTCGGGGCGATGGCCCGGATCCCCTACGGCGAGACCGCCGGACCGATGGCGGTGCTGCTGCTCGGGTCGATCCTGTTCATGCCGCTGGTGGTGCCGTTCCTGCTGCAGGACGTGTCCGTCCACGGCTGGTCGGTGGCACAGCTGCTGCTGGGCACCATGCTCTCGCCGATGATCGCGGGCATCGTCATCGCCGCCGTCTGGCCGGGGTGGGCCGATCGGTTCGCCCGCATCGCGGGCGGCGTCGCCGCGGTCTCGGCGGTGCTGATGTTCCTCTCCGGCTTCGGGGCGAACACCGGCCTGGTGCTGAGCCTGGTGCTCTCCCCGGTGCTGCTGGTGGCCGCGGGCCTGGTGGCGCTGGCCTTCGTCGCCGGTCGCTTCGCCGGCGACCTGGCGGGGGACACCCTCACCGTCCCGGACGGCCCCGCGATCCTCACCAGCCAGCGCAACATCGCCGCCGCGCTGCTGGTGGCCCGCACCGGGACCGGCGGCGCGGACGGCGACGCCTCGATCGTGGTCGCGATCCTGCTGCTCAGCGCCGTCGGCTTCGTGATGCTGGTGCCCTACGCCCTGGGCAGCGGCCTGCTGCGGCGTCGGCGGGCAGGGGAGAAGATCTCCCTCGGCGTGCTGCTGGGGGTCGTCGGCCCGAAGAGCGACTGAGCGGGCGCGAGGAGAGCAGTCCCACGTGGGCAGGGGCGACCCGGACGCCTAGGCTGGAGCGGTGTCCCCCCTGCTGCGCATCATCCGCTTCACCCGTGCCCTCGCCCCGCTCTACACCGCGATCATCACCTGCTCGGTGCTCACCGCGGCCGCGGGCCTCGCGGTCCCCTTCCTGATCGGCAGCGCGACCGACACCGTCGCCGCTGCCGTGAACGGGGAGACCGCGACCGGCACCGCCGTGCGCACCGTGCTCCTGATCGCCGCAGCCGTGCTGGCGGCGGAGCTGGCCGTCACCGTGATCTCGAACATCGGCGGCTGGTTCGGCGACGTGATGAGCAACCGGATGCGCACCATCCTCTCGGTGCGCTATTACGACAAGCTGCTGCACCTGCCGCAGCGCTGGTTCGACGGCGAGATCACCGGCACCATCGTGGCGAGGCTGAACCGCTCGATCACCGAGATCACGAACTTCACCAAGATGATGTCGAACTCCTTCGCCTCGATGCTCATCACCACCGTCGCGGTGCTCGCCATCAGCGCCTGGTACGCCTGGCCGCTCACGGTCCTGCTGCTGATCGTGTTCCCCGTCTACGTGTGGCTGACCTCCCTGACCTCGGTGAAGTGGCAGCGCCTGGAGGGGGAGAAGAACGAGCAGATCGATATCGCCTCGGGCCGCTTCGCCGAGGTGGTCGGCCAGATCCGGGTGGTGAAGTCCTTCGTGCGCGAGCGCGGTGAGCTCGCGGACTTCTCCCGCCGCTTCCGCTCCACCGACGCCACCACGCGTGCACAGTCCACGCACTGGCACCGCATGGACGTGATCCGTCGGGCGTTCCTGAACCTCATCTTCTTCGGGATCTACGCGATCATCTTCGTGCGCACCGTGCAGGGGCAGTTCACCCTCGGCGAGATGGTGCTGCTGGTGCAGCTGATGGCCATGGCCAAGGCGCCGGTCGAGTCGATGAGCTGGGTGATCGATTCCGCGCAGCGCGCGATCGCCGGCTCCAAGGACTACTTCCGGGTGATGGAGACCCCGGTCGATCCGCGCACCGCCGCGGTGATGGCCGCGCGGCCGGTCGACGCCCGGGACGCCGGGCACGCGGACGGGACCGCCGGCGAGCTGGCGGCGACCGACGAGGCCGCCGCTCCTGCCGCGGTCACGACCGCTGTCGCCGCGGCCGACGACTCCGTGCTCGCCCCCGTCCCCGGCGCTCCCGTGGTCGCCTTCCGCGAAGTGTCCTTCGCCTACGAGGACGGCGAGGACGTGCTGCACGGGATCGACTTCCAGGTGGACCGCGGCGAGAAGATCGCCCTGGTGGGGGAGTCCGGTGGTGGCAAGTCCACGATCGTGAACCTGCTGCTGGGCCTCTACGAGCCGCGCCGCGGCAGCATCGAGGTGGTGGGTCGCCCCAGCGCGGACCTGCCGCTGGACCAGCTGCGTGCCCGCATCGGCGTGGTCTTCCAGGACGCCTCGCTGTTCTCCGGCACCATCCGCGAGAACATCGCGTACGGCCGACCCGAGGCGAGCGACGAGGAGGTAATCGCGGCCGCGCGTCGCGCCAATGCCGATGCCTTCATCCTCCGCTTCCCGGACGGCTACGAGCAGGTGATCGGTGAGCGCGGGCTGAAGCTCTCCGGCGGGCAGCGCCAGCGCATCGCCGTGGCCCGCGCGATCCTCAAGGACGCCCCGGTCCTGGTGCTCGACGAGGCCACCTCCGCGCTGGACACCAAGGCCGAGATCCAGGTGCAGAAGGGCCTGGACGAGCTGATGGCGGGCCGTACCTCGCTGATCATCGCCCACCGCCTCTCCACCATCGCCGAGGTGGACCGCATCATCACCCTGCGCGATGGCAACATCGACGAGATCGGCAGCCCCGCGGAGCTCGCGACCTCCGGCGGCATCTACGGCCAGCTGCTCGCGCTGCAGAGCTCCGGGGACAGTCGGAAGCTCGCGAAGTTCGATATCACCGGCTGAGCAGCTTGGGCAGCACCCGCACCAGCACCACCATCCCCACCAGCTCCACCAGGGTCTGGGCGACCACCGCGGCGGGCACCAGCGGGGAGGGCATCGCGAGCGCGAGCGGCAGCACCACCAGCGAGTTGCGGGTCGCGCCGGAGAAGGTCAGGGCGCGGGCGGCGGGCACGTCGAGACGTGCGAGGCGGCCGACGAGCAGCCCTGCCGCCGTGGCCAGCACCAGGAACGCGACGTAGACCGGGACCAGGACGAGCAGGGAGGCGCCCGCGCCGAGCACGCGCGGGGTCTGGGATCCGACCACCGTGACCAGCACGAGCACCATCAGCGGCACCATGGCCGCCGAGAGCTCCAGGTGCGGGGCGAGCCGCTGCAGCAGCGCCGCAGCCAGCATGGGCAGCGCGATCAGCAGCACGAAGGCCCGCAGGAACGGGCCGGGCTCGATCATCCCCAGTGCCTCCCCGCCGCTCAGCAGCGGCACCAGCACCGGCAGGGCGAGGAGCTGGGCGAGCATCAGCAGCGGGGTCGCGGCCAGCAGGCGCTCGTGCGCGCCGCCCGCGAGAGCGGTGAACACGATGACGTAGTCGATGCAGGGGGCCAGCAGCACCAGCAGCGCGCCGAGGAGCAGCTCGGGGGAGTCGGTGAGGGGCCGGGTGATCAGCGGGACGATCACGGGGACGACCAGGAAGTTCACCGCCAGCAGGGCGAGCAGGAACCGCCCGTCCCGCAGCGCCGCACCGATCCCGTGCAGCGGGATCCCGTGGAAGGTCACCAGCAGCAGTGCGGCGATCGCGGGCTCCACCGCCACCTCGAGCGGGGGAGCCGTGGCGGGCAGGAGTGCTCCGATCCCGAGGCCGACGGCGATCGCCAGGAGGTAGAGGGCCACCTGATGGGCCTCGCACCACTCCCGGCTCCGCTTCATGCCGGACGAGGGTAGCGGCCCGGATCCAGGCGACGTTCGGCGGGCTCGGGATAGCATGGCCGTGATCACACACGTCGGGGGCGACGAAGGAGCTCACATGGGATTCATCCAGGCATTCAAGGGCGCTGTCGGCGGGATGCTCGCCGACCAGTGGAAGGACTTCCTCACCGTCCCGCAGGGACTGCCGCAGACGGCGGCCCTGTTCCCGGCGGTGCCGCAGGGCACGAACGCGGGCCGCGGCTCGAACACCCGCGGGTCCGAGAACATCATCTCCAACGGCTCCAAGATCCTGGTGCCCCAGGGCTACGGCCTGATCACCGTGGTCGACGGCCGGGCGACGGGCCTGATCACCGAGGCCGGCGGCTACGAGTTCAACGACCAGTCCCCGGATGCCCGTTCCGTCTTCGCCGGTGACGAGCTGCTGGCCTCGACCGTCGGCACCTCCTGGGAGCGCTTCAAGTTCGGCGGCCGCCCCTCCTCGCAGCAGCTCGCCTTCTACGTGAGCCTCAAGGAGATCCCGGACAACCGCTTCGGCACCCAGTCGGAGATCTACTGGGACGACGCCTACCTCAACACCCAGGTGGGCGCGGTCTGCCGCGGCTCCTACACCCTGCGGATCATCGACCCGCTGCTGTTCGTGCACAACTTCGTGCCGGCCACCTTCATCTCCGCGAACGCCCCGGTGTTCGACTTCGGCGACGTCGACAACGCGGCCGGCGGGCAGCTGTTCCGCGAGGTCGTCGGCTCCCTCGCGCAGGCCTTCTCCCGCTACACCAACGATCCCGACAAGGGAAACCGCATCTCCCGCATCCAGGGGGACTCGGTGGGCTTCGCCCAGTCGCTGTCCGCGGCGGTCGAGGAGGGGTACCGCTGGTCCAGCGATCGCGGCCTCGCGATCGTGAAGACCGCGATCGTCTCCATCGAGTACGACAAGAACACCCGCGAGCTGCTGAAGGACGTGCAGAAGGCCGATGCCCTCTCCGGTGCCCGCTCGCAGTCCTTCATGAACCAGGCCGCCGCGCGCGGCGTGCAGTCCGCCGGGGAGACCGGCGGCGGTGCGGGCCTGGCCATGTTCGGGGCGGGCATGGGTGCGGCCGGCGGCATGGTGGGCCCGGCCCAGCCCTGGGCCCCGCCGGGTCAGCAGGCGCCCCAGCAGGCGGCCCCGCCGCAGCAGGCCCCGACCCAGCAGGCCCCGCAGCAGGAGGCGGCCCCCGCCCCCACCGATCCGGTGGCCAAGCTCGGCCAGTACAAGCAGATGCTCGACCAGGGCCTGATCACGGAAGCGGACTACGAGGCGGCGAAGAAGGCCGCGCTCGGTCTCTGACCCGGCACCGAAGATCGCGATGAGCGTCCCTCCCCAGGGCCCGGACCGGGCCCGTCCGGACCAGCCCGCCGAGCCCCCACGGCCCGGCGGGCAGAGCCCTGCCCAACAGCCGCCGATGCTCGGCGACGAGGCGGTCGCCGAGGCCGCGGGGGCCGCCCGGCGGGACGCCGCGGACCGGATCATCGATACCAGCTCCGGCCAGGACGACGGGCTGAACAAGTGCCCCCGGTGCGGCAGTGCGGAGATCCAGTACTCGCTCACCGCGAAGGCGCTGGTCTGCTCCTACTGTCGCCATACGTGGAACGAGGAGAACGCCGAGGAGGCCTTCGGGCTGGGCTCCTCGATCGCGGACCTGCGCGGCCACACCATGGCCTCCGGCACCGCGGATGTCCGCGAGGACCTCAGCACCGTGACCCTGAAGTGCCAGGGCTGCGGCGCCGAGGTGGTCATCAACGTCGACCAGGACCTCCAGGCGCGCTGCCACTGGTGCCGCCAGACCCTGTCGATCAACTCCCAGATCCCCAACGGTGCGGTCCCGGACGCGGTGCTCCCCTTCCACCTCACCCGCGAGGAGGCGATCGAGCGCATCGATGCCTTCACCGCCAAGCGCCGGGCCTTCGCCCACCGGCGCTTCAAGGAGGAGTACGTCCCGGACAACGTGATGGGCGTGTACATCCCGTACCTGGTGGTGGACGGCAACATGCACGCGGTGCTGCAGGGCACCGGCGAGGTCACCACCCGCCAGTACACCGTGACCCGTGGCAGCGGCGACAACAAGCGCACCGAGACCTACTACGACGCCGACGTCTACGGCATCCAGCGGGCCTTCGACCTGCTGGTGGACGATCTGACGATCGAATCCGCCGACCGCTTCAACGCCAGCGACAATGCGCAGGCCACGAACAACATCCTCAACGCCGTGCAGCCGTACGACACCGAGAACGCCGTCGCCTACAACTCGAACTACCTCAAGAACTTCACCTCCGAACGGCGCGACCTCAACGTGCAGGACGTGGACGACGACGTCGAGGACCGGTTCCTGGCGATCGCCCGCGCCAAGGCGCTTCCCACCATCAACCGCTACGACCGCGGCGTGCGCTGGGAGCGGGAGGGGGTCGCCGTGCGCGGCACCCGCTGGGTGGCGGTGTACGTGCCGGTGTGGCTGTACAGCTACGCGGACTCCGCCACCGGGGACTCGCTGACCCACTACATTGCGGTCAACGGCCGCACCGGCACCACCATGGGCTCGGTCCCGGTCTCCCACCCGAAGATCTTCGCCGTGTCATGCGCCGCCGGCACCGTCGCGGCCGTGGTCGGCGCGATCGTCGGCCTGAGCCAGTTCCTGTTCTGAGGAGGGGCCATGACCACTGACCATCCGCACCCGCAGGGAGGACGCCATGCTGCCGCTGCTCGCTGAGCTCTCCGCCGATCCGGTGACCATGACGCTGCTGGCCGGTTCCGACTCCGGGGCGGGCGGCATCGCCATCCCCTTCATCGCCGGGCCCGCCGTGTTCGCCGCGGTGTACGGCGGCATCTACCGCTACTACCGCAACACCGACAAGCGTCACCGTTTCGAGCGGGAGACGGAGGTGTCGGTCGGCAACCTCCGCTCCGGTGACCGCAAGGTGGGCGAGAACAACCGCCAGCAGAGCCGCCGGATGCGCGGACGCAACAGCACCGACCACCTCCAGCGCGTGCACCGCATCGCGGTGGACTGACATGGGCGTCCCGGGGGCAGGAGCCGACGGCGCCGCGTCCGAGACCGCCGACGTCATCGTCGTCGGCGCGGGCCTGGCCGGCCTGGTCGCCGCCACCGAGATCGCTGACGGCGGCCGGCGCGTGCTGCTGCTGGAGCGCGAGGGGGAGCAGGAGCTGGGAGGTCAGGCCTGGTGGAGCTTCGGCGGGATCTTCCTCGTCGACTCCCCGGAGCAGCGCCGGCTGGGGATCCGCGACAGCCTCGACCTCGCCCGGCAGGACTGGCTGGGCTCCGCCGCCTTCGACAGCCCCGAGGACCACTGGCCGCGCCGCTGGGCGGAGGCGTACCTGCAGTTCGCGGCGGGGGAGAAGCGGGAGTGGCTGCGCGGTCTCGGCCACCGCAGCTTCCCTGTGGTGGGCTGGGCCGAGCGCGGCGACGGCCGTGCCGAGGGGCACGGCAACTCGGTGCCGCGCTTCCACCTCACCTGGGGCACGGGGCCCGGGATCGTCGAACCCTTCGTCGCCAGGCTCGCCGCGCACCGCGCGACGGGCCGCATCGTGCTGCGCACCCGCCGCGCCGTCCGCGAGCTGCTGGTCGAGGGTGGGCGCGTCACCGGGGTGCGCGGGGACGTGCTGGCCCCGGATGCCACCGAGCGTGGCATCGGCTCGACCCGGGCGGTGACCGGTGAGTTCACCCACCGGGCCGCGGCGGTGCTCCTCGCGACCGGCGGCATCGGCGGCAATGAGGAGCTGGTGCGTCGGCTGTGGCCCGCGGAGCTGGGCACCATGCCCGAGCAGTTCGTGCACGGGGTCCCGGCGAGCGTCGACGGGGTCGGGATGCTGGCCGCGGAGCGGGCCGGCGCGCGCTGGATCCACCGCGACCGGATGTGGCACTACACCGAGGGGATCCGCAACTGGGACCCGGTGTGGCGCGGGCACGGGATCCGCATCCTGCCCGGTCCCTCCTCGCTCTGGATCGACGCCCGCGGGCGGCGCCTGCCGGCCCCCGCCTATCCCGGTTTCGACACCACCTCGACCCTGCGCCACCTGCGCACCACCGGGCACGACCACTCCTGGTTCGTCCTCACCCGGACGATCATCGAGAAGGAGTTCGCGCTCTCCGGCAGCGAGCAGAACCCGGACCTCACCGGCAGGGACTGGCGGCAGGTGCTGGGCCGGGTGAAGCCCGGCGCCCCCGGCCCGGTGCAGGCCTTCCTGGACCACGGGGAGGACTTCCTGCAGGCGCGGAGCGTCCCCGAGCTGGCGGCGAAGATGAACGCGCTGACGGGCGAGGAGCTGGTCGACGCCAGCGAGCTCGAGCACCTCATCCGCGCCCGAGATGCGGAGCTGCGGAACCCGTACTCGAAGGATGCACAGCTCACCGCCCTGCGTGGGGCCCGGAAGTACGTCGGCGACCGCCTGATCCGCACGGCCGCCCCGCACGCCCTGCTGGACCCGCAGGCCGGCCCGCTGATCGCGGTGCGCCTGCACGTGCTGCTGCGCAAGACCCTCGGCGGCCTCGAGACGGACCTGGGTGGCCGGGTGCAGCGCGCCCCGGGCGCCGAGGCGGGCGCAGCGGCCGACGACGGCACGGCGTACCGCACGGCAGCGCTGCCAGGCCTCTATGCGGCCGGTGAGGCCAGCGGCTTCGGCGGCGGCGGGGTGCATGGCCACAACGCCCTGGAGGGCACCTTCCTCGGCGGCTGCCTGTTCTCCGGCCGGCAGGCCGCCGCCGGCGTGCTCGCCGACCTGCGCTGAGGCGGCCCTTCCACAGGACCGTGCGGACCCGGGTCGACGGGGCGCCAGGCGTGGCGATGGCGTCTCTGCTCGAGCTGAGCCGGACGGAGCGGACGTACGTGCACCGCGCCCAGCTCGCCGCGGGCGCGTGCTTGCCGAAGCATCCTGCGGGTCATTCGCCGGTGCGCTCGGCCTCCTCGAGCAGGATGGTCGAGAAGTCGTCCTCGCCGTGACCGGCCGCGATCTCCGCGTCGAGCGAGGCCAGGGCCCCGCGCAGCGCCGGCAGATCCGCACCGGGCCGGGGGCCGGAGTCGTCGTGCGCGGAGCCGTCGGCGGTCCCCTCGACCGTGTCGATCATGAGGCGGGCGTCCTTCGCGATCGCGTTCGCGGTGAAGTCGCTGCCCGCGGTGGTGCGCTCGCCGCGCACGAAGGCCCCCTTCATGTCGGCCATGAAGGCGAGGCCGGTGCCGGCGAGCATGTCCAGGGTCTCCTCGGCGGAGGTCCCGGTCGCTTCGCCGAGGGCGAGCGCCTCCCGCAGGCCCTGCGCGCTCACCGCGAGGGCGAGGTTCGCCAGCAGCTTCCCCACGGCGGCCTTGCGCGCGGAGTCCACGCCGTGCCGCCGCTCCGGGGCTGCCCAGGGCGCGACCAGCTCGAGGACCCGTGCGCGCAGGGCGTCGTCCGGGGTGCCGACGTACACGCCGAGCGCGCCGTCGCGGGCCGGGCCCAGGGAGCCCACCACGGGGGCGCCCACGTAGGTGGGGACCGCGGCCGCGTAGGCCTCGGCATCGGCGGGGGAGACGGTGGTGGTGTCGACCCACGGGATCTCGGCGGGGATCAGCCCGGGCGCGATGACTGTCTCGCGCACGGCCTCGGGACCGAACAGCGAGGTGATCACGAGCTCCGCCCCCTCGACGGCCGCGGCGGCGGTGTCGGCGACGGCCGCGCCTGCCGCGGCGAGCCGGGAGGTGCGGCTCGGCGTGCGGTTCCAGACGATCAGCTCGTGGTCGGGGATCAGGTGGAGGGCGAGCTCGGTGCCCATGCGACCGGTGCCGAGGAATGCGATTCTCATGGCTCCAGTCTGGCATCGAGCCGGCGGAGGGCGGGGCTCTCGTCCACACCGCGCTGTCGCCCTTGCTGTCGAACGTGCACAATGGGTGCATGACTCCTCGTGTGACCCGCCGTCGAGCGCTCGCCGCGGCCGCTGCCGCCGGGCTCGGCCTGCCCGCCGCTGCCGAGGCCGCACCGCAGCCCACCCGTCATCGGGGACGCTTCGTGAACCTGCGGGTCGCCACCTTCAACGCCTCGCTGAACCGCGCGGCGGCAGGGCAGCTGCTCGAGGACCTCGCCGCCGACCCCGACTCCGGGGAGGGGGAGGACCCGCAGATCCGGGCCGTCGCAGAGATCATCCAGATCAACAATCCCGACATCCTGCTGCTGAACGAGTTCGATCACGACGAGGACGGCACCGGGGTCGATCTCTTCCGGAAGAACTACCTCGAGGTCTCCCAGAACGGGAAGAGCCCGGTCACGTACCGGTACTCCTTCACCTCGCCGGTCAACACCGGGGTGCCCAGCGGCCACGACCTCAACCGCGACGGCACCGTCGGCGGCCCGGACGACGCCTGGGGCTTCGGCGAGTTCCCGGGCCAGTACGGGATGGTGATCCTCTCGAGGTACCCGATCCTCACCGAGCAGGTGCGCACCTTCCAGAAGCTGCGCTGGGCGGACATGCCCAGCAACCTGCTGCCCACCGAGTACTACGGCCCTCAGATCGCGAGCGAGCTGCGGCTGAGCTCGAAGTCCCACTGGGACGTGCCGGTGCGGGTCGGCTCGGGCACCGTGCACGTCCTCGCCTCGCACCCCACCCCGCCCAGCTTCGACGGCCCCGAGAAGCGCAATCAGCGCCGCAACCACGACGAGATCCGGCTGTGGGCCGACTATCTCAGCCCCGGGCAGCGCTCGCGCTGGATCGTGGACGATGCCGGCACCCGCGGGGGGCTCGCCCCCAGCGAGCAGTTCGTGATCCTCGGCGACCTGAACTCCGATCCCCTCGACGGCGACTCCTGGCCCGGCGCGATCGACCAGCTGCTGACGCACCCCTGGGTCCAGGACCCGGAACCCCGCAGCGAGGGCGCCGTCGAAGCCTCCGAGGCGCAGGGCGGAGCGAACCTCCGGCACACCGGCGATCCCCGCCTCGACACCGCGGACTTCACCGATGATCCCGCGCCCGGAAACCTGCGGGTGGACTACGTGCTGCCCTCCCGGCCGCTCCAGGTGGTCTTCTCCGCGGTGTACTGGCCGCACACGGACCAGCCCGGCAGCGAGCTGACCGGCGCCTACCCGTTCCGCGCCTCGGACCATCGCCTGGTGCGGGTGGACCTCCAGGTCAAGGACTGAGCCCGTTGCGGGCATAGGCTCCGGGCATGACCGATTCCGTGCGTCCCTCCCCGGCCCCGCTGCCCCCGCTCCTGGAGGTCGCCGCCCTGCACGCCCTGCTCGCGGGGTCCGACGGCGCCCGTCCGGTCCGGCTGCTGGACGTGCGCTGGGCGCTCGACGGCTCGAAGGGGCACGGCACCTACCTCGCGGGGCACCTGCCCGGAGCCGTGTACATCGACCTCGACACCGAGCTCGCCGCCCCTGCCCGCCCCGAGGCTGGCCGCCACCCCCTGCCCGAGCCCGAGGCCTTCGCGAGCACGCTGCGCCGGGCCGGGATCACTGAGGACTCCGTCGTCGTCGCCTACGACGACAGCAACGGCGCCCCCGCCGGGCGCCTGGTGTGGATGCTGCGCGCGCTGGGGCACGACGCCGCGGTGCTCAGCGGCGGCCTGGCCGCCTGGGACGGCGAGCTGGAGACCACGGACGTGCGCCCCCGGTCCGGGGACGTCGCCGCGCGCGACTGGCCCGCGCACCGCCTCGCGACGGCGGACGAGGTCGCCGCCGGCGACGCGCTGGTCGTCGACGCCCGCGCCCCCGAGCGCTATCGCGGTGAGGCGGAGCCGATCGATCCCCGCGCCGGGCACGTCCCCGGAGCCGTGAACCTGCCCTTCACCGGGAACCTCGACGAGGACGGCCGCTTCCTGGACCCCGCGGAGCTGCGCCGTCGGTTCGCGGCCGCGGGCGTCACCGAGGACCGCGAGACGATCGTGTACTGCGGCTCCGGCGTCACCGCCACCCACGACCTGCTGGCGCTGGAGAGCGCGGGCTTCACCCGGATACGGCTGTTCCCGGGCTCGTGGTCCCAGTGGAGCGCGGAGCCGGCGCGCCCCGTCGCCGTCGGCCCGCATCCCTGAGGCTCACCCCTGCGGGTGGATCGCCCGGATCGCGCGGACGATGGCGCGGTGCTGCGCGGTCTGGGCACGCTGCTCGCCCTCGTCCGCGTCCTGGCCCAGCACCGCGGCCCAGATCGGGACCATCTCCTCGTGGTAGGAGTGGCCGTGCCCGCCGGCGACGGCGATGGACAGCGGCATGTCGGCCGCGATCTGCCAGAAGGTGATCCACGGGAACCAGCGCATCGCCGGGGTGACGTCGTGCCCCACCCGCTCCTGCAGCCAGGCCGGCTCCCGCCACAGCAGGGGCAGATCCATCCAGACCACCGGGTCCGAGGCGTGCTGGGCATAGACCACCCGCGGGTGCTGCCACTGCTCGTAGAGCCCGCCCCAATAGTTGCGTTGCAGGTCCCGTGGGCGGGTGACCACGCGGATGTGGCGGCCGCCGTCGATGATCGGCGCCACCGCGGGGGACCCGGGGCGGGAGCGGGCGGTCAGCTGCTGCCACAGCGGGGTGAAGCTGGGGGTGCCGGTCCACACCGCACCGTCGACCGTGGAGAGCATCTCGGGCACGTCGCGGAAGGCGGCCTGGCCCCCGAAGGAGCCCAGTGACTCCCCGGCCACGTACAGGGCGGGCCGACGGTCCGCGGGGAGCCGGGCCAGCCGCCGACGGACCGCTTCGAGCAGCAGCCGACCCGCCCGCTGGGGCGAGCGACGGTCGATGACGTAGGTCAGGCCGCTGGGGTAGAACGAGTACTGGATCGAGGCGGTCGCACAGTTCCCGGCGGTGAGGAACTCGATCGCGGACAGCGACCACTCCTGCAGCCAGCCGGTGCCGGTCCCGGTGAACAGCACCAGCACCTCGCGGTCCCAGGCCCCGGTGCGGTCCAGCTCCGCCACCACTGCGGCCACGGTGTCCTCGAGCGTGCGGGTCCCGGACGTCGCGGCGTAGACGCGGATCGGCTCGAGCGCCTCGCGACCGATCGTCTCGGAGATCAGCGCCCGTTCCGCTCCACCGGAGACGATCTTGCGGCCGGGGGCGCCGAGGGACTGCCAGGTCTCCAGCGACTGCGGTCCGCCCGAGCGCAGCGAGGAGGTGGGCTGGGGGACGTCCGGGGAGATCAGCCGGTTCGCGGCATCCGCCCGCTCGATCAGGGTCTCCAGCATCCTGCCCCGGAGCAGTCGGTCGGTGAGCACGGCCACGGTCGCGACGGTCAGCAGCAGGGACACCGCTGACACCAGGCGGCGGGGGAGATAGGGCCGCAGCAGCGCCCGGTACAGACGGGTCGTCTCGATCGTCGAGCGGGCGAGGCCCAATGCGAGCAGGGAGGCGCCGAGCCCGGCCGCGGTGCCCACCACGTGGGTGGCGAGGTTCTTGGGCTCCTCGTGCACCAGACGGCTGATCTCCCGCTGGCGCAGCGTGCCGCGCACCCAGGAGTAGGCCGAGATGCCCACCAGCGCTCCGGCCCCGGCCCAGCGCGCTCGGCGGCGGTGGTCGGGAGCGATCCGGACCTGCAGGCCGATCTCCCGGCCCAGGCGCCGCACCACGCGACCCGCCAGCACCCCGCTGGCGTACCCGTACACCTCGGACAGGCCGATGTTCACCGCCCACATCCACCAGGTGCGGGGCAGCAGGCTCGGGGACGTCGAGATCCAGGCCGTCGCCGAGGCGCCGAGGAAACCGGCGGTGTCCAGCGGAGCGACGATCGCGGAGCGCCGGGCGCGTCGGCCGCTGCCCCGGGTCGCAGCGCGCACCGCGGCGGCGGCCCCCCGCAGCCAGCTGGTCGGGCCGGAGGGGGAGGGGGCTGAGCCTGCACGCATGCGGGCAGGCTATCGGACCCGGCCCGCGGGTCGACAGCGGATATCGGCCCGCGCGGGGAGGTCCGAGCGCCGGGAGCACGCCGGGGACGCGCCTGCCCTCCGCCGCCCCATCTTCTCCGTACCCTGGGGTCATGAAGATCCTGCTGCCCGACACCGTTCCGCTGAATCCCGTGCTGCCGCAGGGATGGGAGGCGGTGACGGTCGACGCCCGCGCCGAGATCCCCGCCGAGCACCACGACGCCGCGGTGCTGGTGGTGTGGGGAGCGTCCCGCCGTCACCTGGTCTCCGCCGCCGAGCACCTGGAGGCCCTGCAGCTGGTGCAGTCGCTGGCCGCCGGGATCGACGGCATCCTCGCCGCCGGGTTCGACCCGGAGGTGGTGGTCGCCGCCGGCGCCGGACTGCACTCGCTGACCGTCAGCGAGCACGCCCTCGCCCTGCTGCTGAGCCTGCTGCGCCGGCTGCCGGAGAGCCGCGAGGCCCAGCAGCGTCACGAGTGGTCCACCGAGCTGGGCGGTCTGCAGCCGCTGAACCCCGCGGGCCGGCTCACCACCCTGATCGGGGCCCGGGTGCTGATCTGGGGCTTCGGCCAGATCGGGCAGACCCTCGCCCCGACCCTGCAGGCGCTCGGTGCCGAGGTGCGCGGTGCGGCCCGCAGCGCGGGCACCCGTGCCGGCTTCGAGGTCATCGCCGAGCGCGAGGTGCCGGCCGCGCTGCCCGAGGTCGATGTGCTGATCAACATCCTGCCCGCGACGGAGCAGACCGCGGGGGCGGTGGGCCGGGAGGTGCTGGCCGCGCTGCCGGACCACGCGATCCTGCTCAACGTCGGCCGGGGGACGACCGTGGACCAGGTGGCGCTGCGGGAGGCCCTCGAGGCGGGCACGCTCGGCGGTGCCGGGATCGACGTCACCGACCCGGAACCGCTCCCGCAGGACGACCCGCTGTGGGACGCGCCGCGCCTGCTGCTCACGCCGCATGCGGCAGGGGGCCGTCCCGTCGGGGCGGACGAGCGGATCACCGCGAACCTCCGCGCCCTCGTCGACGGTCAGGAGATCCTGCACGCGGCGACGCGCTGAGAGGCTCAGCGGGTCAGCGGAGCAGCTCCGCGGCGAGCTGGGTGACGGCACGGGCGGAGATCTCGGCGACCACGTCCAGCTCGAGATGGAACTGCTGCCCGGCCGCCGGGCCGCACAGGTCCGAGACCGCGCGCAGGGCGATGAAGGGACACCCGAGCGCCTCGGCGGTGCGGGCGCTCGCGGTGGTCTCCATGTCCGCGCTCAGCGCCGTGGGGAACCGCTCCCGCATCGGAGCGGCGATCTCCGCGGTGACGAAGGCATCGCCGGAGAGCATCAGCCCGCGGCGCACGCCCCGGCCCCCGTCCTGCCCGTCGGCCCGCAGCGCCGCGTGCTCGGCGGCGTCCGCCCAGAGCGGCACGGCCTCGAAGCGCACGGGCCCGCCGGGCACCTGGCCGGGGGCGTAGCCGAAGGCGGTCGCATCGGCGATCGAGTAGGTGAAGGTCTCGCCGACGATCAGCGTTCCCACCTCGACCTCGGCCGCGAGCCCGCCGCAGGAGCCGGCGGCGACGACCAGGCCGGGGGCGGTGGTGAGGATCCCCCAGGTCGCCGCCGCGGAGGCGGCGGCGATGCCGATGCCGGTGGTGAGCACCACCGTGTCGAGGCCCGCCAGCAGCCCGCGGCGCGCGGCGACTCCGGTGCCGAAGGGGGTCGGCAGCTCCTCGCCGCCCTCGAGCCGCGCGAGCAGCGGAGCCGCCTCCTCAGGCATCGCGACCAGGACCAGCAGGGGGCCCGCGAGCGGCGCGGGCGCGGCAGCGGGCACAGCAGCGGAGGCGGAGAGGGGAGCGGCGGAGGCGGGCATGGTCGAAGGCTACCGGGACCGTCGCTGGAGCCCTGGACGTCACACCCAGCGGTGTTCGTTAGGCTGGTCGCATCCGCCAGCGAGGCGGCCCGCAGGGGTCGTAGACAGGAGGCAGTGATGGGCCGGATCCGAGACGCCGTGGTGATGGGGGCGCGCGCCGTGCGGCGCATCCCGATCCCGTCGACAGTGACCCATCAGGCACTGCGGGAGGCGCGCAGCCCGTTGCCTCCCGGGCACGTGCTGAAGACGCACGCCATCGAGCACGAGATGATCGGCCGCACCCGCACCGTCTGGCTCGACGAGCACCGGTCGGAGAACGGCCTGATCGTCTTCCTCCACGGCGGCGCCTATGTCTCCGGCCCGTTCTCCAGCGACTGGGCCTGGCTCTCCCGCCAGGTCGACGCGCTGGGCTGCGCCGGGCTGATGATCGACTACCGCAACGCTCCCGACCACCAGCATCCGGTGGGTCGGGACGACGTCGAGGCGGCGCTCGGAGCGCTCGCGGCCGACGGTCGCCTCGCCGGGCGGCCCTGGGCGCTGGCCGGTCAGCACTCCGGCGGCGGTCTGGCCTTCGTCATCGCCCGCCGGCTGCGCGAGCAGGACAGCGTCCCCGCCCCGTCGGCGCTGATCGCCATGTCGCCCTGGCTCGATCTCGAGCTCTCCAACGCGGGGATCACCGAGACCGATCAGGTCGATCCGGTCCACGAGCGGCGCCTGCTGCGTGATGCGGCCCGTCGCTACGCCGGCCGCACGCCGCTGGATCACCCCGATCTCTCCCCGATCAACGCGAGCCTGGAGGGCCTGCCGCCCGTCCACCTCAGCGTGGGGATGCGGGACCTGTTCCTCTCGGAGGTGCGGGTGGCGAAGCTGCAGCTCGAGGAGAACGATGCAGATCTGCATTACCGGGAGATCAGCGGTCGCCTCGGCCTGCAGCTGATCCCCCGCAGGGGCGAGGACATCGAACGGCTCCACCGGGAGCAGGCGGAGCTGCTGGCCGAGGCGCTCGGGACGAGCGGCTGAGCCTCAGCTCTCGACGATCACCAGGGCGGCGCCGGGCGCGCAGGTGGTCCAGCGGCGGCGCGGCATCAGGCGGATCATCCCGGCGATGAGCAGCGCGTGGCCGACGGTGTAGGTGAGCATCACCAGCTCGGTGCTGAAGGCGATCGACGCGCCGGGCAGGAACCAGTCCATCGCCAGCAGCGAGCTGGACAGCAGGAACAGCGTCCCGCCGGTCCAGGTCAGGCTGTTCCCGCCGGCCGAGAGGAAAGCCACCACCGCCAGCGCCACCGCATAGGCGCCGACCACGACCAGCAGCGGACCGGCACCGTCCGCGCAGGCCATGAACAGCCCGATCACCACGGCGCCGTAGGGGATGGCCAGCGCGATGCGCATCGCATCACGGGTGCGGGCCCACTGCGGAGCCAGCGCGGCCGCGTAGAAGATCAGCGCGCCCAGGAAGCCGACCGCGGTGACCAGCTGGGCGGACTGCGGCAGCAGCTGCCCGAGGCCGTCACCGGCCCAGGCGCACAGCAGACCGCCGATCAGCAGCGTGGTGGTGCGGGAGCGGTGCGGGGCCGCGGTCAGCAGCAGCGCCAGCAGCAGCGGGGCGAACAGCGGCTGTGAGAGACGCCGGGCCATCTCGGCGTCCGCCATCACGGCACCGATGTTCACCATCGCCGCGAGGGCATACGCCGCCCAGAGCGCGAGGTGGACGGAGCGGATCGGTGGCACTGCTCAAGAGTAGGAAGCCTCCCCGGCCCGGACCAGGCCGATGACCACCGATGACGGGCACGTTTGGGTAACGTCGAGGCACGGTTCGGTCACGAAGGGTGACGACTGTGCGGATTCCCCGGGGACCTGTCCGTTTCATGCAGATCGCCCGGTGCTCTCCACCGCCCGCGGTGTCACATCCGGTGTCACATCTGCTGCGGAGCGTTCACCCCGAGCGCGTCGAGGCCCTCGACGAGGACCCGCTCGGTGAGCTCTGCGAGGGCCAGCCTCCCGGCCTGCACCTCCGCGTCGGCGTCCTGGAGGATCGGGGAGGCCTCGTAGAACGAGGTGAAGGCCTGGGCGAGCGAGAACAGGTAGGCGCACAGCCGATGCGGCTCGTACTCGGCCCCCACGCTCACCAGCGTCGGCCCGAACTCCAGCAGCGCCAGCGCCAGCGCGCGCTCGGCGTCGTTGTCCACCCGTGGCGTGGCAGCGGCGGTGAGGCCGCGGGCCGCGGCCTTGCGGCTGATCGAGCGGATCCGTGCCACGGCGTACTGCAGGTAGGGCGCGGTGTTGCCGGTCAGCGCCAGCATCCTCTCGAGGTCGAAGGTGTAGTCCGAGTCGTGGGCGGTGGAGAGGTCGGCGTATTTCACGCCGCCGATGCCGATGTCGTGCGCGATCTGCTCCCGCTCGGCCTCCGGCAGGTCGGGGCGCAGTTCGTCGATGACGGTGCGGGCCGTGCCCACGGCCTCCTCCAGCAGCGCCATCAGCCGCAGCGAGGAGCCGGAGCGGGTGCGCAGGATCTTGCCGTCCTCGCCGAGCACCGAGCCGATCTTCACGTGCTCGGCCGCGACCTGCGCGGGCAGCCAGCCGGCCTCGCGGGCGGCGGTGAACACCATCTGGAAGTGCAGGCCCTGCGCCGCACCGACCACGTAGCCGATGCGGTCCGCCCCCAGGGTGCTCACGCGGTGGCGGACGGCGGCGAGGTCCGTGGTGGCGTAGCCGTAGCCGCCATCGGACTTGCGGATGATCAGCGGCAGCGGCTGTTCGTCGCGGCCGGTGAAACCCTCCGGGAACACGCACAGCGCCCCGTCGGAGATCCGTGCGAGGCCGGCGGCCTCGAGGTCGTCGCAGACCGCTTCGAGCAGGTCGTTGTAGGTGGACTCCCCGGCCAGGTGCTCATCGGTGAGGGTCACGTCGAGCATGTCGTAGATGCGGTGGAAGTACTGCTTGGACAGCTCCACCAGGTGCGTCCAGATCCGCAGCGAGGCGGCGTCGCCGGACTGCAGCGTCGCCACTCGCCGGCGGGCGCGGGAGGCGAAGTCCTCGCCCCCGGCACCGGAGCCGGCCGCCTCCGCCTTCTCCGAGGCATCGAACTTCGCGCGCGCCGCCTGGTAGAAGGCGTTCGGGTCGGTGCGCACCAGATCCGCCTCGGCGCTGTCCTCGCCCACCTCCAGCAGGTGCTCGATGAGCATGCCGAAGGGGGTGCCCCAGTCGCCGATGTGGTTCTGCCGGATCGCGGTGTGGCCGAGCTTCTCCAGCGTGCGCACGATGGAGTCGCCCACCACGGTGGTGCGCAGATGGCCGACGTGCATCTCCTTGGCGACGTTCGGCGCCGAGTAGTCGACGACCACGGTCTGCGCCTGCTCGGGGGCCGGCACGCCCAGGGCGGCCGCCGGGTCCACCAGCTCGGCGGTCTGCGCCGCGATCCAGTCGGTGCGCAGGCGGATGTTCAGGAAGCCGGGCCCGGCGATCTCCGGGGCCTCGGCGATGTCCGCCAGGTCCACCGCGTCGACGATCTCCGCGGCGATGTCACGGGGTGCGCGTCCCAAGCGCTTGGCCAGGCCCATCGCGGCGTTGCACTGGAAGTCCGCGAACTGCGAAGGGCGGATGATCGGGTCCGCCTCGGCGTACTCGGGTCCGAAGGCGGCGACGAAGGCGGTCTGGAAGCGCTGGGTCAGCGCGATCTCGGGAGCAGGCATGGCCCCAGGGTAATCGCGACGCGCGCTCGGACCCCGTCCGGGGCCGCCCGGACGCAGCGAGTGCGACCGACGGCACGTGGACCGGGGCGGTGAGCCACCGTGCACGACGGGGGACAGCCCCCTCCCCGGACCCGGGCGTCCTGCTTAGGCTGGAGCCATGCGTTCCCTGCTCTCGCTGCTCCTGAACCTCATCTGGCTGCTCACGGCCGGCTGGGCCCTCTTCCTGGGCTATCTGCTCGCCGGCGTCATCGCCTGCCTCCTCATCGTCACGATCCCCTTCGGCGTCGCCTCCTTCCGCCTCGCCGGCTTCGTGATCTGGCCCTTCGGCCGCGAGGTGGTGGACACCGGCCGCGGCGGCGCGGGCAGCGCGCTGGGCAACGTGCTCTGGTTCGTGATCGCCGGCTGGTGGCTGGCGCTGGGCCATGTGGGCACCGCCCTCGCCCAGGCCATCACGATCATCGGCATCCCCCTGGCGTGGGCGAACCTCAAGCTGATCCCGGTGACCTGCTTCCCCTTCGGCAAGGAGGTCATGGACTCGGACTCGGCCCGGTCCCGGATGCTCCCGACGGTCCGCTGAGCGGTGGCGCCGCCCGATCCCGTCGACCAGGACGAGTACCGCCGTCTCAGCGATCTGCTGGCGGTGGGCGTGGCCGTGGCCAGCACCCGGCAGGGGCCCCATGACCTGCTCGTCACCGTCGACTCCTACCTCGACCTCTCCTACGACCCGCCCACCATGCTCATCGCGCTGTACGGGATGTCCCGCGCGGCCGAGGCGGTGGAGGAGGCCGGGCACTTCTGCCTCACCCTGCTCACCGCCGAGCAGCAGGCGCTCGCCGACCGCTTCGGCACCCCCGGAGCACCCCTGCAGGGCATGCTCAACGGCCTGCAGGTGACCCGCACCGGGGACGGGGACGCGATCCTGGCCGGCGCTCTCGCCCATTTCGCGATCCGGGTCGAGCAGGCGGTGGACGCCGCCACCCATCGGCTGCTCATCGGCCCGGTGGTGGAGATGGGGGAGGGGACCAGCGGCGCGGAGCCCGCCCTGCGCTTCGCCGGGGAGAAGCGCACCCTGCACTGATCGCGGACCCAGGGACGGCGACTATCCTCGGCAGCATGCGCCCACTCCTCGCCGTCGCGGACCGGCAGCGGTGAACCCGCTGCTGCGCCTGGCACTGCGCCTGGTCTCCGCCGCTCGCTTCGACGTGCGGGAGGACTATGCCCGGGTGCGCCGGATGCAGCGGCAGCTGGCCGCGCTGCCGACCGCCCGCTACCGGATGCCCACCTGGGACACCTTCTCGGACAGCGGGGACGGCAGGCGCGTGCCGGTGCGGGTGTTCACCCCGCGCGAGCAGCGGCGCGAGGAGCTGCTGCTGTTCTTCCACGGCGGCGGCTGGGTCACCGGCGACATCGAGAGCTACACCCCCGCCTGCGCCACCATGGCGGAGCTCACGGGCTGCCGGGTGGCGTCGGTCGACTACCGGCTCGCCCCCGAGCATCCCTTCCCGGCCGGGCTCGAGGACTGCTACGGCACGGCGCGCCGTTTGCTCGAGGACCCGCGCCGTGCCGGCCTGACGGAGGCGGACCAGATCGTGCTGGTGGGCGACTCGGCCGGGGGCAACCTGGCCGCGGTCGTCTCCCTGCTGCTGCGTGAGCAGGGGCATCGCATGCCCAGTCGGCAGATCCTGCTCTACCCCGTCACCCATTGGGACCATGATCCCGAGACCTCGCCCTTCGAGTCGGTGCGCCGCCACGGCGAGGACTTCCGGCTGACCAGCACCGAGATGCGCGACTACTTCGATCTGTACGTCCCGGATCCGGAGCTGCGCCGCAGCCGCCTGGTCTCCCCGCTGATGGCCCCCGACCTCACCGGACAGCCCGACACCCTGATGATCACCGCCGAGCTCGATCTGCTGTGCGACGAGGGGGAGGCCTACGCGCAGGCGCTCGCCGGGGCCGGCAATCGGGTGCAGCTGCGCCGTATCGAGAACGCGCTGCACGGCTTCATCGCCCTGCCCCGCTTCGCCCGCCCGCTGAAGGACGCCTATGAGGTGATCGACGACTTCCTCGACGGCGGCCCGCCCGGGAGCGCCGTTCCGTGAAGCGTCGCCACTGGGTGCGTCTGGACAACGCCTCGAACATCTTCCCCGCCGCGCGCAGCGACGTGGACCCCAAGGTGTTCCGGCTCGGCGCCGAGCTCGATCACGAGGTCGATCCGGGGCTGCTGCAGGAGGCCCTCGAGGAGTCCTTCGAGCGCTTCCCGCTCTACCATGCGGTGCTGCGCCGCGGCGTGTTCTGGTACTACCTCCAGGACAGCGAGCTGCAGCCCGCGGTGAGGGCCGAGACCGAGCAGGTCTGCGCCCCGCTCTACCAGGCGGATCGGCGCACCCTGCTGTTCCGGGTGGTCCATCATCGCCGGCGCGTCTCGCTCGAGGTGTTCCACGCCCTCTCCGACGGCACCGGGGCGCTGTGGTTCCTCACCGATCTGCTGAGCGCCTACATGCGTCGCCGCTTCCCCGGCGAGGTCCCGGCGGGCGGCGGTGACGCCGAGCGGGTCCGTCCGGGGGCGAGCGAGCGCCCCGACCCGCCACCGGCCCAGATCGGCACCCATCCGGGCGCGCAGGCCGCCGAGGAGGTGCATGAGCTGACCACGGACTCCTTCGCCCACTACTTCCGCGGCCGGCGCCGGCGCCGCGAACCCTCCTCGCACGAGCAGGACTTCACCCGGGAGGCCGCCCCGGCGGTGCTCACCGTGGAGGAGGCCGACGATCCCGAGGACGCGTGGTCCGAGGAGGGCGAGGGCGACTCGCGGTCCGCGCGCCCGCCCCGTCGACGGATCCATCGGGTGCGCGGCACCCGCACCCCCGACAACCGCACCCATGCCCTCGAGCTCTCCATGCCGGCCGCGCCCGTGCTGGGACTGGCGAAGGCCGAGGGCGTGGCGCTGACCATGTATCTCACCGCCCTGTTCTTCGAGGCGATTCGCCGCACCGACGAGAGCGCGCATGCCGGCGCGACCATGGCGGCCTCGGTGCCGGTGAACCTGCGGCAGTTCTTCCCCTCGACCTCCGCGCGGAACTTCTTCGCGACCATCCGGGTCGAGCACACCTTCGGCCAGGGCGACGACGCGCCAGGGGCGGTCGCCCGGCGCCTGCAGGAGGCGTTCAGCGCCGAGGCGACCCCCGAGGCGCTCGAGCGCCGGCTCCATCGCCTGCTCCGGGTGGAGCGCTGGCCGCTGGCCCGGATCGTGCCCAGGCCGGTCAAGGACGTCCTGCTGAGCCTGGTCAACCGCGCGAACAACCGCTCGCTGACGGTCGCGATCTCCAACCTGGGCCGGGTCACGCTGCCCGATACGGCCCAGGCGCACGTGGGCCGGATGCAGTTCCACGTCTCCGCGGTGCGCCCCCAGTTCTGCGCGATCTCCCACGACGGGCAGCTCACCCTCGGCTTCACCTCGCCGTTCGTGGAGACCGCCCACGTGCGGGAGTACGCACGGCTGCTCACCGCCGCCGGGGTCGAGGTCTCCCTCGCCGCCGCCCGGACCACCGAGGAGGAGCTCGCGGGGGTGGACCCATGAGGACCTGCACCGACTGCGACCTCCGGGTCGAGGGCGACTGGGAGCGCTGCCCCCTGTGCGACAGCGTCCTGCACGGCGCGGAGCCGGGCGGGCAGCCGGAGCCCAGCCCGTACCCCGCGGTGCCGCTGCGCTTCTCCCGACGCCGGGTGCTGCGTGTGCTGACGCTCACCTCCCTGGGTGTGATCGCGCTGTCCTTCCTCGCGCAGCTGCTGTTCCGCCACGACGCGGAGAGCCTCGGGGCGCTGCGCACCGTGTGGCTGGGGATCGTGGCGACCTGGCTGGTGGTGCTGATGGCGGTGAGCAAACGCCGGAACCTCGCGAAGTTCATCGTCTACCTGGTGCTGGCCGCAGGCGGGGTGAGCGTGTACTGGGACTTTCTCACCCAGTGGTCCGCCTGGTCGCTGACCTATGTGGTGCCGATCCTCTGTGCCGCCTCGATCGTCGGCCTGCTGATCACGGTGCGGCTGATCCGGATGGAGCTGGCCGACTACGTCGTCTACAGCGGGTTGACGGTGCTGCTGGGGCTGACCCCGATCGTGTTCCTGTCGCTGGGATGGGTGGGGGTGGCGCTGCCCTCGGTGATCTGCGGCGCCCTCAGCCTCGCCGTGGTGGTGCTGCTGCTGACGCTGCGCGGCGGCGCGGTGCGCCACGAGCTGGCCACGCGCCTGCACCTGTAGCCCGACCCCGGCGCATCCGCTCGCCGGTCCCCGGCGCGCCGACGGTTCCGGCGGACGGCACGTCCTTAAGATGCAAGACGCACGTCCGCACGAGAGAGGCGGACCCGAACGGCCCGTGGGCGCCCACCAGCAGGAGAGAAGGTCGATGGACAGGGAGCGGCACGAGGACGACCCCGGGGGCGCCGATTGGATCTTCGCCGCGGACGATCCTCACAACCTGCCCACCGATCGCCTGCCGGACCGGGCCGAGTTCGATCGCTACGCCACACCGCTGCTCGCCCGGCGCGGGGTGGACCCGGTGAGGCCCCCGGGAGAGAACGAGACCGTGGACCTCAGCGGCCTGGATCTGCAGGCTCCCGCTGCCGAGCCCGCCGCCGCGACCGGTGCGATCCCGCTGCTCGGCCCCGACGGCGACCCCGTCGACGACGAGGCGCTGGTCGCGCCGCTGGTCCGGCCGGGAGCGGTCTCCTACGCCCGGTCCGGCACCACTCCGAACCGGGAGGACGGGGACGAGATCCCGTGGAACGGGTTCGTGCTCCCCGACCGCTTCACGGAGCTCGGCGTCTTCGACGCGCTGCGTGATGTGGCCGCCCTGATCTGCCTGGCCGCCGCCCTGACCACCACCTTCACCCTCGCCCACAGCCCGCTGCTGGAGCTGCTGGGGAAGCTCGCGATCGGCGGGGCGCTGCTCGCCCTGCTGCTCGTGCACGTGCTGCGCTGGGTCCCCCGGGCGCCGGCGCTGCCCGCGGTGCGCCTGCTGCGGATCATCGGCATGCTGCCGGCCCTGGCCGCCGCCGTCACCGTGGTCGTGGCCGACCTGGTGCTCTCGCTGCCGAAACTGTTCGCGTCCCTGCCCGAGGGGCCGCCCCTCGGGATCGGGATCGGCGTCTCCCTGCTCCTGCTCGGGGCGGTCCTCGGCATCGAGCCGCGCGCGCACGAGGGCTATGTCCCGCAGGCCCCGGCGCGTCGGGCGGCCCGCTCGCTGCTCATCGGGGTGGGGATCGCCGCCGCCGTGGCCCTGCTGATCGCCCTGGTGATGATCGTGGGGCGGATCTTCACGACCGGCTGGCCGTACTCCCTGATCGCCTTCGCGAACACCGTGATCTCCGCCCTGCTGCTGGGGATCGTGCTGGTCTCCGCGCTGCGCCGGGAACGCTCCTGGTACGTGCTGTCCACGGCGGTGGTGGCCGCCCTGGTGATCGCCGCACTCGCCGACAACACGCTCGAGCTCCAGTTCGCGGCGCCCTTGAGCTTCGCCTCCGGCTTCGTCTACCTGCCGTTCCTGGTGGCGGCCTTCGGCCTGATGATCTCCCGCTCCTTCGTGCGCAGCATGCCGGTGTCCTTCCGTCGCACCGACTGGCTGGTCTACTGCGTGCGGGCCTTCGAGTTCAGCGCGCTCATGCACGCCGCCGCGGTGCTGTGGCACCTGCTGGCCGCGATCGCCGCCCTCGGCGGGCGGGCGCCCGGCAGCCCCGCCCTCCATCTCATCGATGCCGTGGTCTGCGTCTGCTTCGTGGTCGTCTCCCTGTTCGGCCGCACCTCGCTGCTGTCCCGTCCGGCCGTGAGCGCCCGGGCCAGCGGCGTGGTCGCCGGACTGATCCTGGTGGTCGTGGGCTTCCTCGACGTGATCGTGAACTCGCTGGCGATGGCCGCCGGAGCGGGACTGGTCACCGGGGGGACGGCCCTGGCGATCGGGCTCGCCGTGGCGCTGATGCTCACGGTGCCCGCCCCGGTGCGCGACGAGTTCGGCTCCCCGGACGTCACCCGGATGTTCGCCGACTTCCGGGCCCGGGACGGCGGCTCGCCCTCCCTGCTCGACCGCGTCCCCGACATCACCGCGGAGACCGCGCAGCGGAAGACCTTCCCCGGCCGCTGAGCCCGGGTCGCCGCTCGCCGCTCCTGACCCCTGGAGAACCATGTTCCGCTGGACCCTGCACGGCGACGGCCGCACCATCGCCCCCGATGCCATCGTCCTGCCTGAGCAGCGGCTGGCCTGGCCGCTGACCATCGGCATCGGCGCCCAGCACGTGGTCGCCATGTTCGGTGCCACCTTCCTGGTGCCGCTGCTGACCGGCTTCCCGCCCTCGACCACCCTGCTGTTCTCGGGCATCGGCACCCTGCTGTTCCTGACCATCACCCGGAACACGGTGCCCAGCTACCTGGGCTCCTCCTTCGCCTTCATCGCCCCGATCACCGCGTCCACCGCCGCGGAGTCGATGGGCGCCGCGCTCGGCGGCGTGATGATCACCGGCGTCCTGCTGGCGCTGCTGGGGCTGCTGGTCACGAGGATCGGCACCCGATGGATCGGGGCGCTGATGCCACCGGTGGTGATGGGCTCGATCGTGGCCCTGATCGGCTTCAACCTCGCCCCGACGGCGTACGAGAACTTCCAGCAGTCCGCGGTCACCGCGACCATCACCCTGGGCGCGGTGGTGCTGTGCACGGCCCTGTTCACGGGGCTGCTGGGCCGGGTCTCGGTGCTGCTGGGCGTGCTCGTCGGCTATATCGCAGCGGTGCTGCGGGGCGAGGTCGACTTCACCCCGGTGGCCGAGGCCGCCTGGTTCGGGCTGCCCGAGTTCCACCACCCCGAGTTCCACCTCGGGCTGCTGCCGATGTTCCTCCCGGTGGTGGTGGTGCTGCTGGCCGAGAACGTCGGCCACGTGACCAGCGTGGGACTGATGACCGGCCGCAACCTCGACCACATGGTGGGGCGCACCCTGGCCTCCGACGGACTGGCCACGGCGCTCTCGGCCGGCTTCGGCGGCTCGCCGACCACCACCTACGGCGAGAACATCGGCGTCATGAGCGCCACCCGCGTCTACTCCACCGCCGCGTACTGGGTGGCGGGGGTCGTCGCGATCGGACTGTCGCTCTCCCCGAAGGTCGGCGCCGCCATCTTCACCGTCCCGCCGGGCGTGCTGGGCGGGGTCACCTTCGTCCTCTACGGACTGATCGGCATCGTCGGCGTGCGCATGTGGGTGGACGGCCGCGTCGACTTCTCCCGCCCGAAGAACCAGTTCACCGCCGGCGTCGCACTGGTGGTCGGCATCGCGGACGTCACCTGGACGTTCGACGGCATCACCCTGACCGGCATCGCCCTGGGCACCGTCTCCGCCCTGGTGATCTACCACGCGATGAACCTGCTGGGACCGGCCCCGGGCACGGAGGTGACGGCCCCGGAGCCGACGGAGCTCGGCGCGTCGGACGCCGCGCACTGAGGGACGGACCACCTGTACGCCCCATCCGTTTGTCTGACATCCTGGTGCATGTAGCACACTGTGGGACGACTGAGAGTCTCATCGACATCCGGAAGGAATCCCACTATGAGTTCCCCAGGAACGACCGAGCCGCGCGAGGGCGCCGGGGACGAGTCGCACCCGGCAGCCTGGCCCGACCACCTCCCGAGGACCGTGCATCTGCCGCGCGACCAGCAGATCGCCGATTCCGACAGCGACGAGCAGATCACCGAGAAGCTCCGCCGGCAGGGCGCCCGCATCGGCAGGGGCACGATCGCGCCGGCGGTGTTCTGGCCCTCGCTGATCGTGATCCTGGTCTTCGCCGTGCTGACGATCATCTTCCCGCAGGTGGCCAGCGACGCGATGGGCGGCACCCAGAACTGGATCACCGCGAACCTCGGCTGGTTCTACATGCTCGCGATCGGCCTCTTCGTGGTCTTCGCGATCGCCGTGGCAGTATCCCCCTGGGGCTCCATCCGGCTGGGACGCGACACGGACAAGCCCGAGTTCGGACTGCTGTCCTGGTTCGCGATGCTGTTCTCCGCGGGCATGGGTGTGGGCCTCGTGTTCTACGGCGTGGCCGAGCCCCTCGGCTACACCACCGGCAACGCGAAGCCCGGCTGGACCGGCGAGGGCGTGGAGCTGTCCGGGAAGGCCATGGCGCAGACCTTCGTCCACTGGGGCCTGCACCCCTGGGCCGCCTACGCCGTCATCGGCCTGGCCCTGGCCTACGCGGTGCACCGCCGTGGCCGCCCGGTCTCCATCCGCTGGGCTCTCGAGCCGCTCTTCGGCGAGCGGGTCAAGGGCACCCTCGGCGACGTCATCGACGTCCTCGCCATCTTCGGCACCGTCTTCGGCATCGCGACCTCACTGGGCCTGGGCGCGCAGCAGATCGGGGCCGGGCTCGAGGTCGTCGGCCTGGTCGGCTCCGCCTCCAACACGACCCTGATGATCATCATCGTCGTGATCACGTTCCTGGCCACCTTCTCCGTGATCTCCGGCGTGGGTGTGGGGATCAAGTGGCTCTCCAACGGCAACCTCACGCTGGCAGGCCTGCTGGCCATCACCGCCCTGGTGTTCGGGCCCACGGTGTTCCTGATGCAGAACTTCGTGCAGTCCCTGGGCATCTACCTCGCGGACGTGTTCCAGATGACGCTGGACGTCGGCGCCTACACCCGCTCCGAGGACGCGCAGTCCTGGTTCTCGGGCAACACCCTGTTCTACTGGGGCTGGTGGATCGCCTGGGCGCCCTTCGTGGGCGTGTTCATCGCGCGCATCTCCAAGGGGCGCACCGTGCGCCAGTTCGTCTCCGGCGTGCTGCTGGTCCCCACCCTGGTGGGCATGCTCTGGTTCTCGATCTGGGGCGGCAACGGCCTGTACCGCCAGTGGTTCGGCGCCGGCGACCTGGGCGACATCACCGCTGAGGAGTCGATGTTCCGCATCTTCGAGAACTTCCCGGCCACCGGCCTGCTCTCGGTGCTGGGGATCATCCTGGTCGCGATCTTCTTCATCACCTCCTCGGACTCCGGCTCCCTGGTGGTGGACATGCTCGCCTCCGGCGGCCACCCCAACCCGCCGATCTGGTCCCGCGTGCTGTGGGCCCTGCTCGAGGGGCTGCTGGCCGCGGCGCTGCTGCTCTCCGGGGGGCTGACCTCGCTGCAGGCCGGTTCGCTGATCACGGCGCTGCCGTTCAGCATCATCCTGCTGCTGATGGCCGTCGCGCTGGTCAAGGCGCTGAGCCTGGACCGGGCGGTGCTCCAGGAGCACGACCGCATCCGTCGTCTGCGGACGGTGACCGCCTACGTCTCCGACGAGTTCGGCCACGACCACCCGTCGACCGGGGAGATCACCGATCTGGTCGACGACCGGATCGACTACCGCCTCACGCGCACCCGCGGTCTCTTCAACCGTCAGCAGCGCGGGGACGCCCGGGACACCGAGAAGTCCGGAAGCAGCGAGGGCACCCCGCCGACGTCCTGACCGCTCACGCCTGACCCGGCGAGGCCCGGCCCCGAGAGGGCCGGGCCTCGCGACGTTCAGCCCGGTGCCGGTGGCGAGGCGAGCAGCGAGAACAGATCCTTGGGATCATCCGGATCGGCGATCACATCGATCCAGCTCAGCAGCTCGGAGTCCTGCGTCGCCTCCTGGGCGCAGCGCAGCGCGGAGAAGTCCGCCAGAGCGAAGCCGACGGAGTCGAAGACGGTGATCTCCGCATCGTCAGTACGGCCGGCGGCCTCCCCGGTGATCACCTCCCACAGCTCGGTGACCTCGAAATCCGCGGGCAGCTGCTGGATCTCGCCCTCGAGACGGGTCTGCGGGGCGTACTCCACCACCACTCGCGCCGCCTCGAGGATCGCCGGGTCCAGTTCGGTCTTGCCCGGGCAGTCGCCGCCGATCGCATTCAGGTGCGCGCCGGGGGGCACCTGGTCGCGGCGCAGCACGGCGGCCCGGGTCTTGTCGGCGGTGCAGGTGGTGATCACGTCGGCCCCGGCGATCGCGTCCTCGACAGACCCTGCCAGGTGCACGGTGAAGCCCAGCGGCTCGAGGTTGCGCCGCACCTTCTCCATCGTCGACGCGTCCACGTCGAACACCCGCAGCTGATCGATCCCCAGCACGGCCCGGAACGCGAGGGCCTGGAACTCCGCCTGTGATCCCGCGCCCAGCAGGGCGTGCACCCGGGCGCCGGAACGGGCGAGCTCCCGGGCCGCGAGCGCGGACAGCGCCGCGGTGCGCAGCGCGGTCAGCAGGGTCATCTCCGCGAAGAAGATCGGGTAGCCGTTGTCCATATCGGCGAGCACCCCGAAGGCGGTGACCGTCTGCAGTCCGCGGGCCGGGTTCAGCGGGTGGCCGTTGACGTACTTGAACGCGTACAGCTCCCCGTCGGTGATCGGCATCAGCTCGACCACCCCGTACGGGGTGTGGCTGGCCAGGCGGGGCATCTTCTCGAAGGAATCCCAGCGGCGCAGATCCTCCTCGAGGACCCGGACCAGGGCGGTCAGGACGTTCTCCGTGCCATCGCGCTGGATCCAGCGGCTCATACCGGGCACATCGAGCAGGTGGGGCATCGTCATCATCTCCCGTCGGTGGGCGCGTCATCGCGCAGGGGGTCGAGGAGTGCTGCGTCGTGGGGAGCTCTGACCTCCAGGATAGGCCCCCGTCGCGATCGGGGCGGGCCGACCGGGGAAACCCCGGCCGACCCGCCCGTCGGCTGCTGCTGCAGCGGCTCAGAAGAAGCCGAGCCTGTTCTCCGAGTAGCTGACCAGCAGGTTCTTGGTCTGCTGGTAGTGGTCGAGCATCATCAGGTGGTTCTCTCGGCCGAAGCCGGAGGACTTGTACCCGCCGAACGCGGAGTGCGCCGGGTAGGAGTGGTAGTTGTTCACCCAGACCCGGCCCGCCTGGATCGCCCGACCGGCGCGATAGATGGTGTTCTGCTGCCGGCTCCACACGCCCGCGCCGAGCCCGTACAGGGTGTCGTTGGCGATCGAGATCGCCTGGTCGTAGTCGCTGAAGCGGGTCAGGGCCAGCACCGGGCCGAAGATCTCCTCCTGGAAGATCCGCATCGAGTTGTCTCCCTCGAACACCGTGGGCGTGACGTAGTACCCGCCGGAGAGGTGCCCGCCGAGGTCCGCGCGCTCGCCGCCGGTGAGCAGCGTCGCGCCCTCCTGCTTCCCGATGTCGAGGTAGGAGAGGATCTTCTCGAGCTGGTCGTTGCTGGCCTGTGCCCCGATCATGGTGTCGGTGTCCAGCGGGTCGCCCTGCGTCGTGGCCTCGACCCGGGCGATGCCGTCGGCGACGAAGCCGTCGTAGATCGACTCCTGCACCAGCGCGCGCGAGGGGCAGGTGCACACCTCGCCCTGGTTCAGGGAGAACATCGCGAAGCCCTCGAGGGCCTTGTCGTAGAAATTGTCCTTCTGCGCGGCGACGTCCTCGAAGAAGAGGTTCGGGCTCTTGCCGCCCAGCTCCAGGCTCACCGGGATCAGGTTCTGCGAGGCGTACTGCATGATCAGGCGGCCGGTGGTGGTCTCACCGGTGAAGGCGATCTTCGCGATCCGCTTGTTCGAGGCCAGCGGTTTGCCGGCCTCGGCACCGAAGCCGTTCACGATGTTCAGCACGCCGTCCGGCAGCAGGTCGCCGATCAGCTCGGCGAGCACCAGGATCGAGGCCGGGGTCTGCTCGGCGGGCTTGAGCACCACGGCGTTGCCGGCCGCGAGCGCGGGGGCGAGCTTCCAGGTGGCCATGAGGAGCGGGAAGTTCCAGGGGATGATCTGCCCGACCACGCCGAGCGGCTCGTGGAAGTGGTAGGCGACGGTGTCGTCGTCGAGCTGGGAGAGCGCGCCCTCCTGCGCCCGGATCGCCCCGGCGAAGTAGCGGAAGTGGTCCGCCGCCAGCGGCAGGTCCGCGTTCAGGCACTCCCGGATCGGTTTGCCGTTGTCCCAGGTCTCGGCCACGGCGAGCAGCTCGAGGTTCTCCTCGATGCGGTCGGCGATCCTGCCCAGCATCACCGCACGCTCGGCGACCGAGGTCTTCCCCCAGGCGGGCGCCGCGGCGTGGGCGGCGTCCAGCGCCACCTCGATGTCCTCGGCGGTGGAGCGGGCGACCTCGGTGAAGACCTCGCCGGTCACGGGGGACGGGTTCTCGAAGTACTCGCCCTTGACGGGCGGGACCCACTGGCCGCCGATGAAGTTCTCGTAGCGGGGCTTGAAGCTGACCTTCGCGCCCTCGGTGCCGGGGCGTGCGTAGACAGTCATGGCGTTCCTTTCGCTGCGGTGCGGGGCCGACGACGTCGTCGGATGCCCAGCACTGTAATCCACGTCACGTTGCATGAACGTTGCGCGGGTGCGGGCGGGGTCAGCCGCTCTCGCCGCGCAGCGCCCGGGCCCGGGCCACGACGGCTGAGCGCTCCGGGGCGTTCGCGGGGGCGAGCTCGAGGATCGCCAGCAGCAGCTCCAGGTCCGCCTCCGCCTCGGGCCGCTGCGCAAAGCGCCACAGCTGGGCGGCGGTGCCCACCTCCAGCAGCAGCTCGCGAAGGTGGTCGCCCAGCTGTCGGTCCCACCGACGGATCGCCGGGGCCTCCGAGGCGGGCAGCAGGTCCCCGCTCCAGTGCTCCAGGGCGGCCTCCACGTCACCGCGCTCGAGAGCGGCCCGGGCGCGCTGCAGATCGCTGTCGACCGGCCCCAGCAGACGGTACGGACGCGAAGCGATCTCGAGGCCGGGGACGGCGGAGAGCATCGTGCGCAGCCGCACCATCTCGGCGCGCACCGTGCCCTCGGCGGCGATGCTCCCGTGCAGCTGCTCGGCCAGCTCGGCGCCGCTGATGCCGCCCGGGCGCAGGTGCAGCAGGGTGAGCAGCTCGGCGTGGCGGCCGCTCAGCTCGAGGCTGCGGCAGCCCTGGCGCAGCAGCGGGGCGCGGCGTCCGGTCAGCAGCAGCTCCGCCGGGCCGGCGGGGGAGCGGGGCAGGATCCGCGGCCGAGAGGTGTGGGTGCGGGCCGGCTCCGCGGCGCCGACGGGCAGGCGTGAGCGCAGCTCCTCCTGCACCGCTCGGGCGGTGGCCTCCAGCAGCGGCAGCACCAGCGGGGAGACCGCCTCGGTGCTGCCGGTGACGTCCAGGACCCCGAGGGTCTCGCGGGTGTGCGGGTGCAGCACCGGGACCGCGCTGCAGCTCCAGGGGTGCACGGCCTCGTGGAAGTGCTCGGCCCCGACCACCTGCATCGAGGAGGCGGTGGTCAGGGCGAGAGCAGGGGCGGAGGTGCCCATGGCGGACTCGGACCAGTCGGCCCCGGGCGCGAAGCCCATGTCGTCTGCGCGGGAGAGCAGCGGGGGCCGGCCCTCGACCCACAGCAGCCGCCCCGTCGCATCGCCGAGGGCGACCATCAGTCCGGCCTCGACGGCCGGATCGATCAGCCGGGAGCGCAGCAGCGGCAGCACGGCGGAGAAGAGGTGCGCCTGCCGGGCGGCGGCCAGTCCCTCTCCGTCGAGCGCTTCACCGGTGCGGAGCGCGCCGGCGGGCAGAGCGGCGAGCGAGCGGCGCCAGGAGGCGAGCACCGGTGGGCGGACCAGCTCCCGCCCGCCACGCAGCTCGGTGTTCGCCCGCAGGTCCTCATGGGCGCGCAACAGCCGCGCCTGGTAGGCAGAATCCGTCGGTGACCAGCGGGTGGCGGTCATCCGGACGTGCTCAGAGGGGCCGGTGCCCAAGGGCGTGCAGTGCTCACGATCCACCTCGTCGTCGCTCGTGTCACAACTGAGCTGACCGTACCCCGTGCTCCCCAGCGGAGCAACGGCACCGCGGCGCACCTCTACACCGCGGCCGACGCCGCCGTGGTGCGGGGGAGCGAGCTCGAGCCGGGCACCCGGGTCGATCCCTCCGCCTGCCGCAGAGGCAGGTGGATCCCGGCGAGCATGCAGCGCACCGAGCCTCCGGCCGCCTCGATCGTGGGCACCGGCGCGGTGAGGATCCGGCAGGAGCGCTCGATCTGACGCCGCTGGTCGGTGGTGAGCTGCGCGGCGGCGCGGGCCGACATCACCAGGATCCGGCCCGCGCCGCCGTGCACCTCGAGGCAGTTGCCGAGGAAGCCGTGCACCTGGGCCTCGGAGAGCTCCACGACCTCTCGGCCGCTGCCCCGCAGCGCGTCCAGCACGCGGCCCCGTCGGGCGGGATCCCGGATCATCTCCGCACCCACCAGCGCGACCTCGGTCCCCACGCTCATCAGCACGTTCGTGTGGTAGACCGGCACCCCGGCCGCGTCGGAGGCTTCGAACAGCACCGGCTCGTACCCGAGGTCGGCGCATGCCGTCCTGAACAGGTCCGGATCCGCTCGACGGGAACGGCAGGCGTAGGCGATGCGCGCGACATGGTCCAGCACCATCGCTCCGGTGCCCTCGAGGAACCGGTCCTCCTGCTCGGCGCCCGAGTAGTCGAGCACCCGGTGCACGGCGAAGTGCTCGCGGAGGTGCTCGACGACGTCATCGCGTCGCTCCGTCCGACGGTTCACGGCGTACATCGGGTAGACGGCGAGGGTGCCGTCGGCGTGCGTGGACAGCCAGTTGTTGGGGAACACGCTGTCGGGGGTCGCGGTGCCCTCGTCGTCGACGACGGTGACCCCCACCCCGGCAGCGTCCAGCACCTCGGCCAGTCCCGTCACCTCCGCTGCCGCCCGTCGTGCGATCTCCTCGGCGGGGGCGTCCAGGAGATGCTGGAAGGCGTTGTCGGCCGCGGTCAGCGGGTTCGGCCGGAAGTGGTGGGGGCGGACGAGGACGACGTGCGACGGCGCCTGCCCGGTCATCTCAGTTCACCGGTGCCAGGACGTCGACCAGGGAGAACAGGTCCTTGGGGTCGTCGGGCTGGGCCACCAGGTCCACCTCGTCCTGCAGGGCGCTGCCGGCGGTGGCATCCCGGGCGCAGCGCAGCGCGGCGAAGTCGGAGATCGCGAAGCCGACGGAGTCGAACAGGGTGATCTGCTCCGAGCCGGTGCGCCCTGCGGCGGCGCCGGTGAGCACTTCCCACAGCTCGGTGACGGGGAAGTCCGGGGCCATCTGCTGGATCTCGCCCTCGACGCGGGTCTGCGGCGTGAACTCGACGAACACGCCGGCCTGCTCCAGGATCCGGGCGTCCAGCTCGGTCTTGCCCGGGCAGTCCCCGCCGATCGCGTTCAGGTGCACGCCGGGCCGCACCTGGGAGACGTCCAGGATCGTGTTCTCGGCCTTGTCCGCGGTGCAGGTGGTGATGATGTCGGCGCCGTCGACCGCATCGTCGACCGAGGTCGCGGCGTGGACCCGGAAGCCGAGCGGCTCGAGGTTCCGGCGCACCTTATCGATCGCGGCGGGGTCGATGTCGAAGACCCGCAGCTCCTCGATGCCCAGCACCCCGCGGAACGCCATCGCCTGGAACTCGGACTGCGACCCGGCGCCGATCAGGGCGAGGGTGCGGGAATCGGGGCGAGCCAGCACCTTCGCGGCCATCGCAGAGGCCGCGGCGGTGCGCAGCGCGGTCAGCAGCGTCATCTCCGCCAGGAACGTCGGGTAGCCGTTGTCGACATCGGCGAGCACCCCGAAGGCGGTGACGGTCTGGAAGCCGCGGGCCGGGTTCGAGGGGTGGCCGTTGACGTACTTGAAGGAGTACAGCTCGCCGTCCGAGGTGGGCATCAGCTCGATCACGCCGAGCGGGGTATGACTGGCGATCCGCGGGGTCTTGTCGAACTTCTCCCAGCGGCGGAAGTCCGCCTCCAGGTACTCGGTCATCCGCACCAGGATCTTCTCCGCGCCGTCCCGCCGGATCCACCGGGCCATGTTCGCGACATCGAGCAGCTGGGTCATCGTCTCGCCTCCTGGGTGCGGGGCCGGACGGGGAGCGCCGGCGCTGGTGCTTCCAGCCTAGAGTTCGCAGATGGCAGGCGAAATGGCGGAAATGCTGAAGTTCTGTCTAGTCCGTACGCGCTTTGCACAGCGAGTATTACCATCATGCGCATGGAGCGCCTGACAGACCTCGACGAACGACTGCTCGCCGCCCTGCGCAATGACGGCCGTGCCCCGATCGCGACCCTCGCCGCCCGGCTGGGGGTGTCCCGAGCGACGATCACCAGCCGGATCGACAAGCTCACCGCCGCCGGGGTGATCGTCGGCTTCACCGTGCGGGTGCGGGACTACGCCGAGGCCTCGACCGTGCGCGCCACCTCGTTCATCGAGGTCGAGGGCCGCAGCACCGACCGCGTCATCGTCCACCTGCGCGGCTTTCCCGAGATCCAGTCCCTGCACACCACCAACGGCGGCTGGGACCTGGTCGCCGAGATCGCCTGCCCGGACCTGCCGGCCTTCGACGACGTGCTGCGCCGGCTCCGCTCGATCGACGGGGTCGTCAACAGCGAGACCAGCCTGCTGCTGAGCTCCGTGCTGCGCTGAGGGGCGTGGCCGTCCGCCGGCTGCGCCGCGCGGGGCGCAGGGCCGTGGCGGCCCGGTCCAGCCGCTCAGCCCTCACCCTCGTCGCGCCCCGTGCCTGCGCCGTCGCCGCCGCGCGTGCCCTTCCCGTTCGAGTGAGCGGGTGGGCCCTGCTCGCCGGCGTGGTCCGGACGGCCGGTCGTGCCGGCATGCGCCGGCGGGCCGGTCCGCTTCCCGTCGCTCCCGCCGTCCCCGTCGCCCGGGCCCTCGGCCCCGGCCTGCGGATCCACGAACACCGCCACGGTGTGCGCCGGGATCGTCACGGTGCCGCTCGCCGTATCCCAGCTCGCGCCCTTGACGATCTCGTCGGCCCCGTTCGCCTGGACCTCGTGCAGCTGGTACTCCAGACCCGCCATGCCGTCGATCGCCTCGGTGATCGGCTCGTCGGAGGCGTTGAACACCGTGACCAGGCCGTCCAGCTCCGGATCGACGTCCACCTCGCCCGCGGTGTCGTCCACCCGCATCACGAGCAGTCCGGCGGTCGCGTCGGGGCCGGCGTTGGGGAAGGTGACCTTCTCCTTGATGAGCGCGGCCTCGCCGAGCGTGAACAGCGGGGAGGAGGAACGCATCCGCAGCAGGTCCAGGGTGACCTCGCTGCTCAGGGCGATGTCCTGCGGGGTGGGGGTCTTCGCGGGATCCTCGAGCATCGGCACCATCAGATCCCAGGCCTCACCGTTCTTGCCCTCCGGGGGCAGGCCGTTGCCGAAGCCGTTGGTCTGGCCCGTCCAGTCGATGGTGTTGAAGTGATCGCCGGAGTCATAGCTGTCGCGGTCCAGCGACTTCGAGCGCAGCAGGTCCGTGCCGCCGGCCCAGAACGAGGGCGACTGGCCCAGCGTCACGGTGGCGAGGGAGAGGGTGTTCATCCGCACCCGCACGTCCATCGGGGCGTCCTGGGGGAGCTTCCACACGTTCATGTCCCACAGCGCCTCGTTGTCGTGCGCGTCGACGTAGTTCACGTTCTCCGCCGGCTGGGTGGCGTATCCGGCCGGGGCGCCGTTGTAGTCCAGCTGGTCGCCGCGCAGCACCTCACCGGAGGAGCTCCGCAGCTCGTAGTCGGCGAGGTTGCCGGCCATCCCGATCCGGATCAGGTCCGTGCGGTGGCGCAGGTCGTCCAGCTGCTCCTGCGCGCTCGCGGTGGAGACGCCGTTGGGCATCGTGGCGAGCCCATTGCCGAAGCCCTGGTGGGTCCGCTTGTCGACGTCGAAGGGGCTGCCGCCGTGCACCGCATCGCGCAGGCGGTCGTTGAAGGTGCCGATCGAGGTGCCGCCCAGCTGGCCCTGCGTGGCCTGCGTGAAGCGGGCATCGTCCGCGACCTCGCCGAAGTTCCAGCCCTCGCCGTAGAGGTAGATGCTCTTTCCGTCCACCCCGTCGGCCTCGAGGGTGAGCGCATTCAGCGCCTCGCGCACGGCCAGCATGTTCTCCACCGAGTGGTGGCCCATCAGGTCGAAGCGGAAGCCGTCCACGTGGTACTGGCGGGCCCACATCACGGTGGAGTCGACCATGAGCTTCTGGCCCATCGCGTTCTCGGTGGCGATGTTCGAGCAGCAGGTGGAGTTCTCCACCGCGCCGGCGAGGTTCAGCCGCTGGTAGTAGCCGGGCACGATGCGATCGAGCACGGAACTCTCGGCCTGGCCGTGGGCGGCGGTGTGGTTGTACACCTGGTCGAGCACCACTTGGAGGCCCATGCCGTGCAGCTCGCCCACCATGGCGCGGAACTCCGCGGTGCGCTCGCCGCCCACCTGGTGGCCGCCGGTCGCGTAGGAGCCCTCCGGGGCCATGTAGTGCAGCGGGTCGTAGCCCCAGTTGTAGGCGTCCTGGTCCGCGACGGCGGCGACCGCCGCCTGCTGCGCGGTCGAGGCCGGTCCGGCGTCCGCCGGGATCTCCGGCACGGCCTGCAGCGCGCGGTCCTCCTCGATGGTGGCGATGTCGAAGGTGGGCAGCAGGTGCACCGTGGTCATGCCCGCCTCGGCGAGCTCGGCCAGACGCGCCGAACCGGTCGACTCGGGGTGGCCGAGGGCGGCGTAGCTGCCGCGCAGGGACTCGGGCAGCGCCACGTCCCCGGCGGAGAAGTCCCGCAGGTGCAGCTCGTAGATCGTCTGGTCGGCGAACTGCTCGACCACGGGGGCGGGGGTGTCGGTCCAGACCTCGGGCGCCCAGCGCGGATCGCGGAGGTCCAGCACCACCGAATGCTGGGAGTTCAGGGTCAGGCCCACGGAGTACGGGTCGGTGACGGTGTTGGTGACCACCTCGCCGAGCTCGGGCACGTAGACCTCGACCGCGTAGGTGTAGGCCTGGTCGGTCCAGTCCTCGCTGCCGACGGCGGTCCAGACGCCGTCCTCGCTGCGCTCCATCGCGACCTCGGTCGGGGCGGCGGTGCTCCCTGCGGCGTCCACGGCCGGGCCGTGCAGCTGCAGGTTCACGCTCTTCGCGGTCGGCGCCCACAGCGACAGGATCGGCACGGCGCCGTCCCAGCTCACGCCGAGGTCCTGGGCGGAGGCCCCCTCAGCGTAGAGGGCGTCGAGCACCCCGGCGATCTGCAGCCCGGTGAGCACCTCGAGGCCGTCCGGGCCGTGCTGGACCACGACCAGCTGGCCGCGCAGCGCCTCCACCAGCACCGAGCGGTCCAGCTCCGGCAGATCGAGCGCGAGGAAGTCCTTCAGATGCGCGCGGCCCTCGAGCTCGGCCGCGTCCAGCGCCCCATCACGCCGGGTCAGCTCGCCGAGGCCGGTGCCGCCGGCGATGACTCCGTCGGCCACCTCGATCCCGCCCTCGGGCGCCGTGATCAGCTCCCAGCGGGTCTGTGCGCCGTCGGTGACGAGGTTCGTGGGCCAGGCGATGGTGTCGGCGTCCACGAAGTGACCGAGCTGCCTGCCGATGCCCTCGAGCTGCGGCGAGGCCGCCTCGATGCTCAGCAGGTGCGTGCTCAGGTCGTAGGAGAAGGTCACCAGTTCGCCGTCCTGCGTGGAGAAGGAGAGGTTCGCGCCGTCACGGGCTCCGTCCACGCCGTAGTTCTCGCCCCAGGATCCTCCGTGGGCGACCTTCAGCTCGTGGGACCCGCCGGGGATCGCGTCGGTGGTGAAGGTGAACGTGCCGTCGCCGTCGCCGTCCTGCATCCAGGTGGTCAGGCAGGAGGGCATCCAGTCCTCGGGGCAGCCCAGCGCCGCGTTGAACGACCCGGGCAGGGTGATCAGCGGGGCCTGGCTGGAGTTCTGGACGATGTGGGTGACGGGGTCGTACCAGAAGGTGAGCGGCCCGCCGTCGTGGTGGTAGGCGATGTTGCCACCGCCGGGCACGCCGCCGGCGCCGTAGTTCTCGTCCCAGCTGCCGCCGATGGCGACCTTGTACTCATAGTCGCCGGCGGGCAGGTCGAAGCTGCCGGTGTACGTCCCGGAGACCGTATCGAGGGTGAGCTGAGCGGCCTCGCAGTCGGGCATCCAGTCGCCCGCGCAGCCCATCGCGGCGTTGTGCGAACCGGGCACGGTCACGGACTCGGCGCCGATCGCGCCGGAGTCCTCGCCGCCCGAGCCGGCGGCGGAGAGATCAGCGCCGACGACGGCGGTGGTGGAGTCGGCGACCCGGTTCCCGGTCGCGTCGGTGGAGACGGCGCGGTACTCGATCAGGGTGCCGGCCGGCAGGGCGGCGACGTCGTGGAAGACGCGCGGGGTGTCGTCCTCCGCAGTGCCGAGCTCCCTCCAGGCGACCTCACCCGCGAGGCGGTAGCTGAAGGAGGTCTCCGCCCAGCGGTCCGCGGCGACCTGTGCGCTGATCGGGGCGAGGCCCTCGACCTTCCCCCCATCGGCCAGGTCCAGGCTGATGCTCTGCGCGTCCCCGGCGGCGGCGACGGGGGCGTCGGCCACCAGCACCACGGCGCCGAGGGAGGGCACGGTGAGCTCGAGCGAGCCGTCCGCCCCAGCGGTCACCGCGGCGTGATCGCCGTACAGCGTGGTGAACGTGGCACCGGGGGTGAGGGCGGTCAGGGTGACCGTGCGGGCCTCGGGGGCATTGTTCAGCGCCACCAGGTGCTCGATCTTCTCGGTGCGGTCCACGCGGGAGAAGGCGTAGACGCCGGCGCCGTCCGCGGCGTGCAGCTCGATCTGCGCCCCAGTGGAGAGCGCTGGCGTACCGGAGCGGAGCTGGGCGAGCTCGCTGATCATCGGGTACAGCTGGGCGTCGGTGGCGAAGTGCGCGCCGTCGCCGTAGGGGGTGCCGTCGATGAGGGGGTCGTCGAGGTAGGACGGCACCTGGCTGGGGAACATCGACTGGCGGGCGTCCTTGTCGTTGCCGTCGCCCACGAAGCCCTGCTCGTCGCCGTAGTAGATCACCGGCTGGCCGCGGGTGAGCAGCATGGTCTCGTGCGCGAAGGCGGTGCGCTCGGCGAGACGATCGGAGCCCGAGAGCAGGTTCGCCACCCGGCCCATGTCGTGGTTGCCCACGAAGGTGGGCAGGTCCGCGGCGGAGGAGTCCGCGGTCGTGTAGTAGTCGTCGGCCGCGAACAGGCCGGACATCCCGGCGGCGGTGAAGCCCTTGGCCCAGTTCGTCGCGGAGGACTGGTAGGCGAAGTCGAGCACCGAGTCCATCTCGGTCTCGCGCACGTAGGGGGAGAGCTTCGTGGCGTCGGCGTCGTAGACCTCGCCGAAGGTGAAGAACTGCTCGCCCGCCGGGGTCGCGCCCTGGTGCTGGACCAGGGTGTCGGTGAAGGACTGCCAGAACGCGAAGTCGACGTGCTTGGCGGTGTCGATGCGGAACCCGTCGATGCCGAAGTCCATCCAGGTGGTGTAGATGTCCTCCATCGTCGCCAGCACCCGCGGGTCCTCGGTCATGAGGTCGTCCAGGCCGTCGAAGTCGCCGAAGGTCACCGACTCGCCCTGCCAGGTCGAGTTGCCGCGGTTGTGGTACATCGTCACGTCGTTCAGCGCCTCGGGGACCATCCGCGGCTGCTCCGCGGGGCGCACCGGGCTGTACGGGAACGAGGTGGCCGGATCCATCGCCGGGAAGTCGGGGGACTGCGCCAGCGCGGTGATGTCCACGGGGTCGCCGTCCGCGTCCAGGTATGGGGAAGCGGCCTGATCCACGTAGCCGTACTGGCCCTCCTCGTAGTCGATGAGATCCGCGGTGTGGTTGGTGATGATGTCGAAGTAGACCTTGATGCCGCGCGAGTGGGCGTCGTCGATGAGGGCCTTGAGCTCCGCGTTGGTGCCCAGGTGCGGGTCGATGGTGGTGAAGTCGGTGACCCAGTAGCCGTGGTAGCCGGCGCTCGCGCCCTCGCCCTCCCCCTGCACGGGGTTGTTCGTGAAGGAGGGGGTCAACCAGATCGAGGTCATCCCCAGGCCCTCGATGTAGTCCAGCTTCGAGTGCAGGCCCGCGATGTCCCCGCCTTGGTAGAAGCCCTTGCCGGTGGGGTCGAAGCCGTGGTCGAGCCGGTCGCCCTCGATGCCGCCGGTGTCGTTGCCGGGGTCGCCGTTGGCGAACCGGTCGGTGAGCACGAAGTAGAAGATCTCGCCGCCGCCAGGGTGGCGGTAGGGGGCGTCCGCCAGCTCGGCGTCCGCCTCGGTGTACTCCCCGCCCTGGTCCGCGAGCGCGACGGACAGCCGCGAGGTCGACTCGTCGAAGCGGAAGGTCACGTCGGTGGGAGCGGCGACGGCCAGCGGGATGTTGTCCGCGCCGCCGTCCAGGCCGTAGGCCGTATCCCAGCTGCCGCCGACCGCGGCCTTGACCTCGAACTGCCCGGCGGGGACCTCGAAGGTCGACTCCCAGATGCCTGCCGTGTCGGTGAGCGCGAGCGCGGTGGCCTCGCACGCCGGGTCCCAGTCCGCCGCGCAGCCCAGCTCGTCCTGGAGCGAACCGGTGAGCACCGGCTGATCGGGAGCCAGGGCATGCACCAGCGGTGCGCTGCTCAGGATCGTCGCCGACGCCACCAGCAGCGAGCTGAACAGCGCGATGGCGCACGAGGCGGTACGGGATCGGGCGGGGCGGGCGAGCGGGACGACCGGCATGCGGGGACTCCTCTGTCCGAGCACAGGCATCGGCGGCGGCCGACGGGGGAGGGCGCGCAGGGGGCGACGAGGGTCGACCATCCTGCAACTTCTTGCGTGACGTTGACCGCGTCTCTGCGACCTCCGCCACCTCCACCGTAGGCGGCGCAGCGTGCATGCTCAAGCGGGAGGGAGAAACCTGCAAGAACTTTCAGTCGACGGGATGCCTCGACTCGGGGAGCGCTGCGGACGAGCGCCCGGGTCAGGCGGAGAGCTCGGTGCTCGCCGACCTGAGAGCCTCAGACCGCCAGCATCCCGGGGGCGCCGGCGACCGTCGCGCCGACGGTCGTGGCGGCGAAGCCGGCGAGCACCGTGCACAGCAGCCACTCGCGGGCGCTGCCGGCATCGCCCAGCAGCGGCAGGGCGATGTCCCCGCTGCGTTGCCACAGCGGCGAGGCCAGCCGCTTCGCGGGCTTCGCGACGAGAGGCCAGGTGGGGAAGGGGATCCCGTCGGTCGTGAGGAGGTCGCCGATGAGATGGGCCAGCGCCCCCACTGCCACCGCGGCCGGCAGCCAGAAGGAGGTGTCCGGGGCGACGACGGCGACCAGCAGTCCCGCCCCGAGCCCCACCGTCCACGGCAGCAGCAGACCTTCGACCACCTTCAGCGCCCGGGCCCCGAGGGCGCACATCACGGTGACCAGCAGTGCGGCACCCGCTTCGATCTCGCCGAGCACGGGCACCTCGACCTGCCAGTCGAGCCCGTTCACGAACGCCGCGAGCCCGGTGAAGACCACCACGGCCAGCAGCGTGTGGGTCGCTCCGCGATGCCCCGCGGCGCGCGAGACCGCCCGGGTGAGGCCCTTCGTGAGCAGACCTCCGGAGCGGGAGATCGTGGCGCTCGGATGGTCGACGTCCGGCAGCAGGGCGCCGCCCGTGGCGACCACGGCCCCGGCGATCACCTGCGCCGAGCTCAGGTCCCACAGGTCCAACCCTGCCGAATGGCCCAGGACGGTGGTCGAGCCGGCCAGGGCCATCCAGGCGGCGGTGCCGCTGATCGCGTGGTGTCCGCCCAGCATGGGCATCGCCTCCTCGGCAGTCATCCGGCGCGGGCCGCGGAGAAGACTACCGGCGGGTCATGACTGGTTCCGCACGGCTCACCCGGCCACCGCCGCCAGCAGCTCGAGCACGTGGCGATACGTCTTCCCGGTCGCGGCCTGCATCCCCAGCTCGCAGGTGCGGTTGGCGCTGACGTACCAGTCCGTCTCCCGCTGGGCCACCTCGGCGGCCTCGGCGGCGGTGGCCGAGGCGGTCAGCTCGGGATGCAGCATCCCGCGGTCGCCCGCATAGCCGCAGCATCCCCAGTCCACCGGCACCACGACCTCCGCGGCGCAGGCCTCGGCGATCGCCACCAGGTCGCCCGTCGCCCCGAGGTGCGTGGTCGAACAGGTGGGATGCACGGTGACGGATCCGGCGCGCTCGCGGATCTCGAGCCGGTCCAGCACATGCCGGCGCACGAAGCTGATCGCATCGACCACCTCGACCCCGGTGCCCGCCATCGTCTCGAGGATCCCCTCGGTGCAGCTGGCGGCATCGATGACCACGGGCAGCCGCCCACCATCGCTCGCCGCCAGGAGCGCGGTGCGCACCTTCTCGCGCATCCGCTCCTTCGCCGCGGTCATGCCCTTGGAGGAGAACGGGGTCCCGCAGCACAGCGAGGCGGCGTCGTCGGGCACCGCGAGCCGCATCCCGGCGCGCTGGGCCAGCAGGTTCAGCGCGGCGGGCGCGCCGGCGGAGGTCGTGGCAGCGGAGTCCGCCGAGGACCCGCACCCGCAGCTCTCCCCGCACCCGCCACTGCCCGTCCGGCGCGGCTCCTCGGCGGCCCCGAACATGGTGTGCACGCAGGCCGGCAGGTACACGGCGGTGACGTCGGCCGAGGCTCGCCCCCGCCCGCCGGCGAGCCGCACCGCTCCTCCCCGGCGCGGCAGCTCGGGCCGGTACTGCGGCACCGCTTCTGCGCCCAGCAGGGCCCGGCCCACGTCGGTCGCGGCGCGTGGCAGCACCGCCGGCACCGCCCCCGCCGCACCCATCGCGGCCGATGCCCCCCGGGTCAGCAGATCCCAGCTCCCGGCCGCCGCCGACCACGCCGCATTCGGGGCGGCGGTCGCCTCCTCGGCCCGCAGTCGTCGCACCAGGTCACCGGTGTCGATGTCGACGGGGCAGGCGGTCACGCACATCCCGTCGACCGCGCAGGTCTGCAGCCCCTCGTACTCGTACGCCTCCCGGATGGCGCGCGCCGTGGCGAGGTCGCCGCGCTGCTCGGCGAGGTTCGCATCGCGGCGCAGCACGATCCGCTGGCGCGGGGTCAGGGTGAGATCCTTCGAGGGGCATACCGGTTCGCAGTAGCCGCACTCCACGCAGCGATCCGCCTCCTCCTCGATGGCGATCACCGGCTTCAGATCGCGCATATGCGCGGAGGGATCATCGGTGAGCACCACCCCCGGATTCAGGATCCCGGCCGGATCCACCAGCGCCTTGATCTCCCGCATCACGCCGTACAGCTCCGACCCGTACTGCCGCTGGACGAACGGTGCCATCATCCGCCCCGTGCCGTGCTCGGCCTTGAGGTTCCCGCCGTGGCCCAGCACCAGGGAGACCATGTCCTCGGTGAAGGCCTCGAGCCGGTCCCCGCCGCCCCCGAGATGCTCGTTCAGCAGGAAGTGGATGTTGCCGTCCTTCGCGTGCCCGAAGATCACCGACTCGTCGTAGCCGTGCCGGTCGAACAGGCCCTGCAGCCCCTGGCAGGTCGCCTCGAGCTCCGGCACCGGCACCGCGACGTCCTCGAGCAGCGCGGTGGATCCTGCCGGTCGCGCCCCGGCGATCGCCGCGTACAGCCCCTTGCGGGTGGTCCACATCGCGGTGCGACGGGACGCCTCGGTGGTCATGTCGAAGGGGGCGGCGAGGTCGAGCGAGGCGGCGAGGGAGGAGGCGTCGGCCGACTTCTGGGCGAGCACCTCGCCCTCGTCGGCCCGATGCTCGACCAGCAGCGCCGCGTGGCCCTGGACCGCGAGCCCGAGGATCTCCTGCGGGGCGCCGGTGAGGGACTGCGCGACGATCAGCGAGCGGGCGTCCATCAGCTCCGCGGTCGCGAACCCTGCCCCCACCACCTCGGGCAGGGCGGCGGTCGCAGCGGTGAGGGAGGACAGCACCAGCAGGCCGGTGGCGATGTGCTTCTGGATCGGGACGGTGCGGAAGACGGCGGAGGAGACGAAAGCGAGCGTGCCCTCGGAGCCGACCACCAGGTGGGCGAGCACCTCGGCCGGGGTCTCGAAGTCCAGCAGCGCGTTGATGCCGTAGCCCATGGTGTTCTTCAGCGCGAAGCGCTCCCGGATGATGCGGGTCGCCGCCGCATCGTCCCGCACCCGCCGGACCAGTCGCAGCAGCCCCTCGTGGAGCGTGGGCTCGGCCTCGCGCAGGCGGGCATCCGCATCCGGTGCAGAGGTGTCCACGACGGTCCCGGAGGGCAGCACGAACCGCAGCGACTCGAGCGTGCGATACGAGTTCTCGGCGACCCCCGCCGCCATGCCGGAGGAGTTGTTCGCGATCACCCCGCCGATCGTGCACGCGATCTCGGAGGCCGGATCCGGGCCGAGGCGCCGCCTGTGCCGCAGCAGGTGCGCATTGACCTGCCGCAGCGTCGCCCCGGGACCCACCCGTACGCGCTCGCCCGCGTCGAGCACCTCGATCCGGCGGAAGTGGCGGCGCACATCGGCCAGCACCGAGTCCGACTGCGCCTGCCCGGACAGGCTCGTTCCGCCGGAGCGGAAGGTCAGCGGCCGACGGTCCAGCGTCGCCTGCCGCAGCAGCGCCACCACCTCGGCCTCGTCGGCCGGGGCGGTCACCGCCTCGGGCAGCAGCAAGTAGTGGGAGGCGTCGTGGGCGAGGGTGTGCCGGGCGACGACATCGGTGTCCAGCAGCGGCGGAACGGTCATGCCCCACGGTATCCCGGCAGGGAGAGGGGTCTGCGGCCTGTACCGTCGGGACGTGACCAGCGCACTGACCACGTACCTCGACCGACTCACCACCGCCCTGTCCACCGCGACGGCCGCCGAGCCGCCCGACCCCGACGCAGTGCTCCCCGATCGCGGGATCACCGGGGATGTGGACACCCAGGGCGACATCCCCGACCTCTCCTTCCTCTCCGGTGCGCAGGAGGACCATCTCGGGGTCGCGATCTGCGACATCGACGGGGAGATCACCGGGGCCGGCAGCGCCCACGAGTTCCCGATGCAGTCGATCTCGAAGGCCTTCGCCTACGGGGCCGCGATCGACCTGCACGGCATGGACTACGTCGACACCATCGTGGACGAGGAGCCCTCGGGGGAGGAGTTCAACGCCCTCAGCCTCGACCCGGTCACCAAGAAGCCGAAGAACCCGCTGGTCAACATCGGTGCGATCCGCACCCACGCGATGCTCGGCACCACCAAGGCCGAGCGCACGCAGCGCCTGCGCGCGGTGCTCGACGCCGCCGCCGGCAGACCGCTGGAGCCGCATCGCGAGACCTGGCAGGAGGAGCTCAAGAGCGCGGACCGCAACCTGGCGCTGGCCTACATGCTCCGCGCCGCCGGCTCCATGACGGAGGACGCCACCGAGGTGGTGGGCGGCTACATCGAGGGCTGTGCGGTGCTCACCTCCGTCACCGATCTCGCCGTGATGGCCGCGACCCTGGCCTCGGGCGGCACCAACCCGCTCACCGGCGAGGTGGTCTTCTCCCGGGTCGCCGCCCGCCAGGTGCTCTCGGTGATGCTCACCTGCGGGATGTACGACAACGCCGGCGACTGGGTCAGCGACGTGGGCCTGCCCGCGAAGTCCGGCGTGGGCGGCGGGATCATCGCGGCCCTGCCCTCCCGCTTCGGCGTGGCCAGCTACGCCCCGCAGCTGGACCTGCACGGCAACTCGGTGCGCGGCACCCTCTTCTTCGAACGCCTCAGCACCGACTTCGCCCTCCACATGCTCGACGGGGTCGAACCCCGGGATCTCGAGGAGTGCGCGCAGGAGCTGATGGAGGTCGGGACGCACCCGTGAGGCGCCGCGGCGCACCGATCAGGCCGGCGGCAGCACGTAGACGATGTCCTCGCCCTCGACAGAGGTCGGCCCGGGCACCGCGGTCAGGAGCATGACGGTGTCCTGGATCGCCTCGAAGGACCGGCGATGGGGCGGCATCTCATGGAGCGTGCCGCTCTGGAGCACGAACGGTTCGGCGGCATCGACGCGGATCGCCCCGCGCAGGATGTAGAGCGTTCCCGGCACCTCCGACTCATGCTCCTTGAAGCGCACCCCCTCGCGCAGTGCGATCACCGTCTGCTGCAACGGTCCGGTGCGCACCAGGTGGTGCGTGAAATGGCCGTCCGCGGCCTCTCGGGCACGGTCGATGGCAAGGGTGATGACGTTGGTCAGAGCGACCATGACGAGCTCCTCGGTCCGGGCTCCTCATCATGGGCCCGGGTCAGGGGAAGGTCAATGGCGCCGGCGGCGCGGGTCCGGCGGAGCGTGCCTCCGGGTCGGTAGACTTGCCACCATGAGTTCCACCTCGAGCAACGACCTGGTCCGCCGCCCCTTCCAGGGACTGCCCCACGAGCAGGACCTGGTGGCGATGCGCCAGCTGATCCCGGCGGCGACCATGGCCGCGAAGACCACCGCCGAGTACGGCTCCCTCGACGTCCAGATCGCGACCATCCTGCCGATGGCCTGGCCGGCCGTGCGCCGCACCGACGGGTCCGTTACCGTCGGCATCCAGGCCGGCTACCCCGGAGGCGACCTCTCCCGCGGGATCGGCCAGGCGATCAGGCTCGCCGCCGCTCTCGAGCCCGGCAACCCGATCACCACGGTGACCCTCGACGAGGACGCCCCGCGCCTGCAGGACATCCTCGACCTCGAGGGCTCCTTCGAGATCCAGGTCCAGGACACCTTCGAGTTCTGGCTCGACCCCAGCGCCGAGCGCACCGGCGAGATCGAGGCCGCGATCTCGCAGGCCAACGACTCGATCATGCCCACCCGTGCGGTGCAGGGCCTGCCCCACGCCTACTGGGTCGACGCCGGCGCCAAGGAGCACCTGCGTTGGGTGCTGGACGCCGACGAGGAGAAGGTGATCGATGCGGTCACCCGCCTCCACGCCCGCCGTGAGTCCGCCATCGGCGAGGGCACCAAGTACGTCGGCTCCTTCCGCGCCGAGGGCCTCACCATCCCGGTGTGGGACCTCCCCAAGGGGTACGGCGCAGGTGGCGTCGAGGCCGAGGCGGCGGCCTTCCGGTCCCGTTTCCAGGAGGCGCTGGCCGTGACCGAGCCGCTGACCGCGCTGGAGCGACGGGCGCGCGGCGGCATCGTGGCACGACAGGTGACGCTGCGATGAGCGCCGCGGGGCCGCTGACCGCGCACCGTCCCGAGCGCGTGGCCGTCGTGATCCCCGCCAAGAACGAGGCGGAGCGGATCGAGGCGACCATCGCGTCCGCCCGCCGGATCACCGGGGTGGACCTGGCGGTCGTCGTCGACGACGGCTCCACCGACGCGACCTCCGCCGTCGCCATGGGGGCCGGTGCTCTGGTGGTGCGGCACAAGACGAACCGCGGCAAGGCGGCGGCGATGGCCACCGGTGCCCAGCTGGTCGCGATCCGCGAGGGCGCCGAACGTGCCGACGGCGGGAACGGCTTCTCCGAGGAGCTGCATGCCGAGCCGCGGGAGCCCGGCCATATCGGCCCGCTGCCGGTGATCGATCCGAGCGACACCATGCCCCGTGCCCTGCTGTTCCTCGATGCCGACATGACCGACACCGCCGAGGCCGCGCAGCCGCTGGTGGACGCGGTGCTCGACGAGGGCGTGGACATGGCGATCGCCCTGCTGCCCCCGCAGGACGGTGCGAGCGGGATGGGCATCGTGGTGCGCACCGCCCGTCGCGGCATCCTGCGCACCACCGGCTGGGAGCCGACCCAGCCGCTGTCCGGCACGCGCTGCATCACCCGCGAGACCTGGGAGGCCTGCCTCCCGCTCGCCCCGGGCTGGGGCGTGGAGACCTCGCTGACGATCGACGCGCTCACCGCCGGGTTCTGGGTCAAGGAGATCCCGGCCGAGCTCCACCACCGCGCCACCGGCAGGGATCTGCGCGGTCAGCTGCACCGCGCCGCCCAGCTGCGCGACGTGGTGCGGGCCCTGGCCCGCAAGCGCCACCTGTCCGCGGACCTCGAGGACACGGAGCTCGAGGACGCCGCTCTCGGCGAGGCTCGGCGCTCCTCCCTCGAGGAGCCGGAGGAGACCCCGCTGCCCGCCGGGCCCACCGATCACGACCAGGAGAAGACCTGGACCGTCGTCCCCGAGCAGGATGTCGAGGCCGCCGCCGCTCGCGCCGAGGGACGCCGGGCCACGCTCGCCGACCTCCCCGTCTCGGGCGAGTTCTCCGATGACGAGGCCCGGGCGCTGGGCGATGTGGACGTGGCCGCGTTCGACGCGCTGCTGCGCGATCTGCCGGTCGAGGACGACTTCGCCCCCGACGACATCGTCTTCCTCGCCGGCATCGACCTCGAGATGCTCGCCGTCCGGCTCCATGACGCCCCGGTCGCGTCCCGCTTCGCCCCGGAGCATGCGGTGATCATCGCCTCCCACCTCGAGATGGACGAGCCCACGATCCCGGACTCCCTGCCCACGCCCCTCAGCCCCGACGAGTACACCTCCCTGGTCGTGCACGCCGCCGTGGAGGCGGAGAACGAGGCCGGGAGCACCGAGCAGTGAGGTTCTTCTCCGACCCGGTCCTCGAGGCGATGGCGACCCGGCGCTCGGTCTCCAAGGTGGGGCCCGAGACGCCGAGCGATGCGGAGCTGGCCGAGCTCCTCGCGGCGGTCACCCCCGTGGCCGATCACAAGGCGCTGCGTCCCTGGAGGCTCCTCCTGCTGCGCGGCGAGGACCGCACGACCCTGGGCGAGGCACTGGATGCGGCCGGGGGCGTGGTGCGCGAGCACGGGGACCACAACCGCAAGCCCTTCCGCGCCGAACTCCTGATCGCGATCGTCGCGAGCCCGACGGAGCACCCGAAGGTGCCGCGCTGGGAGCAGCTCGCGGTGGCCGCGGGCGCGGGCCATCTGCTCGAGCTGGCGCTGTGGCAGGCGGGATGGGGCGTCATGTGGCGCACCGGCGTGCTGGCGGACAGCGACGAGGTCCGCGCCGCGCACGGGCTCGCCGAGACGGAGCAGCTGCTGGGCTGGTTGTACGTCGGCAGCATCGACGAGTCCTTCCGCCGTCGGCTGCAGACGTCGCGCCGCCCCGCCCTGGATCCGCACCGGTTCCTGGGCCGGATGCCGCGGTAGGTCCGGGGGAACGCTCAGGTCGTCGGTGCCCGGGACGCGGGACCCGGGGCAGGTGCGGCGGGGTCGGGCAGCACGGCGGGCAGGTGGCACAGCCAGATCCCGAGCATCGCCGCGATCAGCACCGGTCCGGTGTCGTTGACCGCGTAGCCGATCCACGCCCCGGCCACCAGCGCCACCCGCACCGGGTAGGAGGCGGGGTGCGCGGCATCCAGCGCCGCCAGGCGCCGCCAGCGGAGCCGGCCCGGGATCAGGATCGCGACCGAGGCGACCACCGCGCACAGCATGACCACCGCGAGCGCGGGATAGCCGGTGGTCATCGCCACGTTCTGAGCGAGCTTGCGGATGACCACGTCGAGCAGCTCACCGCTGAGCAGCTCATCGATGAAGCGCCCCAGATGCGTGCGCTCCTCCGCCGGTCGCAGCCAGTCCAGGAACGACACCCCGAGCACCGCGGCCGCGCCGCCCACCCCGAGGGCCAGCAGGTGCCACAGCCGCGGTCGGATCCCGGAGACCAGCAGTGCCAGCAGCCCGAAGGTGGGGACCGTGGCCAGCATCGAGCCGAAGTCCGCGCCCATCGACGGGGCGACGCACACGATCGCGACCAGACCGCCGACGACCACCGTCCACACCGTCCTCGCGCGCGCGGTGCGCACCACCGTGAACAGACACAGCAGCGCCATCAGCGATGCCGCCAGCACCATCCCGAACAGGTGGTTCGAGAGTCCGTAGAAGCGCCCGCCGGAGATCGGCTGCGCCCCCAGCGGCGAGGACAGCTGGAACCGGGAGCCGGTCGCGGCCTCCCCGAGGATCAGCAGCGCGACCAGCGCCGCCGAGACACCCACCGGACCCAGCCGATGGTGCCGCCAGGGACCGGCCAGCACCAGCACCGACAGCAGCGCACCGCCCGTCCAGATCACGCCGGTCAGCGCGAGGGTCGGGTGCTCCGCCCGCCACCAGGGCACCAGGGAGGCGAACAGCCCCACGGCCAGCGGCAGCGGCGCGATCGCCGCGAGAGCACGGCCGAGGACGGCGAGCCGTGGCCGCCGCGCCAGCGGCGGGACCAGCACGATCACGATCCCGATCACGCCGAGCACGAACCAGGACCCGAGCGCGGGGACGGTGGCGGCATCGACCTGCTCCGCGGCCTGCGAGCGGTCCAGCGCCAGCTGCAGCGGATCGGCGTGCTCGGTGCCGCGGAACGGCTGGCCGGGGACCAGCCCCTCGGGGCTCGCGCCGTGGGAGGCGAGGATCGTGGGCAGCACATCGGTGAGCACCACCACCCCGGTCTGCTTGGTGGAGCCGCTGGTGAGCGCCTGTCCGGGGAAGCCCGTGTCGAGGGCGACCTGCAGCCCGGCCGTGCGCGAGGCGACCGCGCCCGGATTCTCGACGGACTCCGGATGCTCGGGATCGGTGGCCGCGACGGAGACCAGCAGGGTGCGCGGAAGCTCCGCGGCCTCGCAGCCGCCGAGCTCGTCGAGGATCGCGCCGACGGTCGCGTCCAGGGCGGTCAATGACTGCTCGCGGGCGGGATCGCCAGCCCGGGGGAGGGACGGGGCGATGACCTCGACGAGGTCCCCGGCACCGAGGGCGGCGGCGATGTCGGCGGAGGCGGTCCCGGAGGGTGCGCCACGCCCGTCCAGCCCGACCGTGCTCACCGGCACATCGAGCTGCTCCCACTGGTCCGTCGCCGGGACGGGGATGCCGCTGGTGCGCGGCGCCTCCTCCGCCAGGCCCCGATACCCGGTGTGCAGGGTCTCCAGGCCCTGCCGCTTCGTGGAGACCACGGACGTGGAGGTGGTGTTCATGGCGCCGGCCCCGGAGCGGTCCGCCAGGCACTGCAGGTGCGGGGTGGTCGCGGGGTCGAGGTCCTCCCAGGTGAGCCCGGCGGTCGCGATCACCAGACGCACGGGGGCGTCGGCGCCGGCGGTTCCTTCGGGACCGTCGGCGGAGGCCGACGGACTGGGAGCGGCGACCGAGAGCCCCAGCAGCAGCACTCCCAGCAGCAGCCCGAGCAGCAACCGGCGGGGCGCGGAGACGAGGAGATCCTGAGGCACGCCCCGATGCTACGGGGAAGGGCGGACGCGGTCTGCGGCCTGCGCAGATCCTCCACCCCTCCCACACGCTCTATCGTGGTCGCCATGTCCTCTCCACAGCCTCCCTACGAGCAGGTGCGCCGCGAGATCCTCGAGCAGGTCCGCACCGGCGAGCTGAAGCCGGGGGACCGGCTTCCCCCGATCCGCACCCGCGCCTCCGACCTCGGCCTCGCCGCCAACACCGTGGCCCGTGCCTACAAGCTCCTCGAGGAGTCGCAGATCATCGTCACCCGTCGCGGCGCCGGCACGACCATCGCCCAGGGAGCGGTGATGGAGGCGCGCAAGCTCGCGGCGACCGCCGAGCGCGAGGGCGGCGGCCCGACGGACGCGGGATTGGTGGCGCTGTTCGCGGCCCCGATCGTCGCCGCCCGTGCCCGCGGTGCCCGCGACGTGGAGATTCTCGCCTCGGTGCGCGCGGCCCTCGCGGGGGAGAACGGCGGGGGAGCGGCGTGAGGGTGCGACCGTCGCAGCACGACGCCGCCTCCGCGCCGCCGTACCGCGACCGGATCCTCGCCCCGTGGCCGAGCGTCGTCGAGCCCGTCGCGGACGAGGAGGGCGGGCGCACCCGGTTCTGCGAGCAGCACCGCGGGCGTGCGGACTTCCGCCTGATCGCGGCGGAGCAGGACGATGAGCTGCTCGGCTTCGCCTGGGGATACGTAGGGGTGAGTGGCCAATGGCGGGCGGACATGGTGCACGAGGCCCTCGGAACCGACACCGGGGACCGGGTGGGCGGGCACTCACCGGAGAAGGTCGTCATGGGGACGCGCCTGCCCGCATGATCTGCCTCGAGCGTCTGGGCCCGCAGCATGCCTCGGGCATCCTCGCGGGGCAGGACGCCGAGCTCGCCGACGAGATCGCGGGGGAGCGGTGGAGCCGCGCGAGCCTCGACGCCTTCCTCGCGCGCGCGGCGCGCTGGCGGGCCGACGGGCCGATCCAGGAGTTCGCGGCGACGTGGGAGAGGGAGGCTGACGCTGCGGGCGGCACGACGGGTGACGGTGACACTGCGGACCGCGGCGCGGGCATCCTCCTCGGCGGTGGCGGCCTGAATCTCCTGGACCCGGGTCTCCAGCGCGGCGAGGCGGCGCTGACCTACTGGATCCTGGCCGCGCACCGGGGCAGGGGGCATGGCCGCGAGCTGGTGGCGGCCCTGGTCGCCCGTGCGCGGGAGGATGCGCGGATCTCTCGGCTCGTGCTGCGCATCGCGCCGACGAACGATGCCTCGCACGCCCTCGCCCGGAGCATCGGCGCACGGGCGACGCACGAGACGGAACGACATCCGGCGGATGCGGCACGACGCGTGGAGCGCTGGATCCTCGAGCTGCGCGAGCGCTGAATCAGGATCGATCTGCGTCGTCAAGGGCCTGCGCAAAATGTGAATTGATGGTGTACGACGTGGTGGATGGATGTGACCATTCCTCCCCACGTCGAGTTATCCACAGATTCATCCCCATCTGCTGTCATGTCTTGTTCTCGATGGTGGGCGCGGGATAAAATGGGAGCATCGAAAAGAATTGCGATTCGATCTCTCAGGGGCGGAGTATCTCCGGGTCGCGCATTTCACGATGGAGCACCGGACGTGATGGAGCGCCCGACGAGGAGGTGGAGACGATGACCGTGACCCAGCCGCATCCTGCCGGCCGCTCCGGCGCCGCGGCTCCCTCCTCCCGGGTCCGGGCGCGCTCACCGCTGTCGCCGGAGTCGCTGATCGCACGGGGGAGGCTCGAGGCCGGCGGCGCCGACGCCGCCGCGATCACCCGGATGATGGAGACCGAGCGCGAGGAGTCCCGGCGCCATGCCCGGCACCTGCTGGACCTCGCCCCGTTCTGGATCGACCACGAGGACCCGGACCTCTCGGAGGACCGCGAAGAGCGGAGCCTCGCGATCGCGATCGCCCTGCGCACCACCACGGCCCGGGCCTCCTGCCGGATCCGTGACGCGCATATCGCTGTCGTCGAGATGCCGCGGACCTTCGAGCGCCTCGCCGCCGGTGACATGCCCGCACAATGGCATCAGAAGATGCTGCGGTCCGTCCGCGACCTCACGTTGTTCCAGCGCTCGCAGGCGGATGAATTCATCGCCGCCTGGGATCTCGCCTCCATTCCCGCCGATCGATTCCAGGACGAGCTGCGGCAGCTGGTCTCCTGGTTCGAGAGGGAGGCGCCGCGCCACTGCCCGGAGCACTCCCGTGACGTCACCGTCGAGTCCAGCGGACGCGACGACGGCGTGGCCCGCCTCTGCATCACCGGCCCCATCCCCGAGATCCTCGCCCTCACCCGTCGCATCGACGCCGCGGCGAAAGCGGTCCGGGCCGAGCAGCGCCATGCCCTCGCGGACGGGGCGCCGATCCCCTTCGACCTCGACGGGGACGTCGCCCGGGACGGCCGCGCCATGACCCTGGCCGCCCTGCGCTACGCGATCATCCACCGCACCCTGCTGGACACCGCCGGGGTCGAGGTGCCCGCCCCCCGCCACCGCATCAACGTGGTCGTCCCCGTCCTGACGATGATGGGGCTGGACGACACCCCCGCCACCTATGACGGTGTGACCCCGTTGCCCGCCGCGATGGCCCGCCAGCTCGCCGAGACCGAGCCCGTCTGGCACCGGGTCTTCACCGATCCGGCCACCGGCGCCTTCCTCCCGCTCCCGGCCCAGCGCTACCGTCCCACTCCCGAGATGGTCGAGCACCTGCGGCTGACCACCCCTCGCTGCGCCGTCCCCGGCTGCACGAAGGGCACCACCGATGACGCGGAGAACGACCACATCGAGGAGTTCGACCACGCTCACCCGGAACGTGGGGGCCCCACCAGTCTCGACAACCTCCACCGATTGCACTGGGGGCATCACGACCTCAAGACCGCCGGGCGCGTGGACCCCGTCCGAGAACCCGACAGTTCCACCACCTGGACCATCGGCTCCCCACCCCTGGTCACCACGAGGGTGTCACCACGCCCTGACCTCGCCACGCCCCGTCTCGCCACCGCCATGTGGGAATCCTGGGAGCACTACCAGTGGCTCTGCATGATGGAGGAGATGGAACGCCGCGGGGAGGTGGATCGGATCTACCGGGAATGGGGACCGGTCGAGACCGCCGTCGAGGAGGCTTGCCTCGATGAGGACGACCTCCGGCGCGCGTCCTGGGACATCGACCCGCCGTTCTGAGACGACCTGCCATGCCACCACGTGCTGATGTCGCGCGGCATCCGCCGCGCCGGGGAGATGCGCGCATTCATCGCGATCCGGCACCGGCTGAGCGCCTTCCTGCTCGCGCAGGGCGGCCACATCGGTTATTCGGTGCGGTCCCGGCCAGGCGCCAGGGGATCGCCTCCGCCGCCCTCGAGCTCGAGGACATCCGTGCGGGCAAGCGCCGCTACCGGATCGGCGCAGGACCTCGCCCCCGCGCCTGAGCGCTACCCTTTCCGCATGCGGTACGGATTCCTCGGTCCCGAGACCACCTTCACCCACCAGGCACTCCTGCAGGCGCTCGCGGTCATGCCCGAGGAGTTCGCCGCCGCCGCGGAGCTGGTGCCCTTCTCCTCCGTCGCCACCGCTGCCGCCGATCTGCGGGCCGGCGACATCGACGCCCTCATGGCCCCGATCGAGAACTCCGTCGAGGGTGGGGTCTCCGGCACGCTCGACGTCCTCGCCGCGACGGACTCCATCACCATCGTCGCCGAGCAGACCGTGCAGATCACCTTCGTGCTCGCAGCCCGGGAGGACACCGCGCTGGACCAGCTGACCAGCGTCTCCTCCCACCCGCACGCCCAGGCGCAGGTCCAGGGCTGGCTGCGGGAGCAGGTGCCCGGCGCGCACATCGCCGCCGCCTCCTCGACCGCGGCCGCCGCCCGGGACCTCGCCGCCGCCGAGGCGGGCGCAGCACGAGGCCGGGCAGCGGTCTGCTCCCCGCTCGCCGCCGAGCACTTCGGCCTCGCGGTCCTCGCCGAGGGCATCGAGGACTACGAGGGCGCGACCACCCGCTTCGTGCTGGTCACCCGCGAGGGACGGATCCCGGCCCGCACCGGCGCGGACAAGTCCACCCTCGTCCTGCAGCTGCCGCACGACCGCTCCGGTGCGCTGCTCGAGGCGCTCGAGATCCTCACGTCCAACGGCGTGAACATGTCCCGGATCGAGTCCCGCCCCATCGGCGACTTCCTGGGCCGATACTCCTTCTCCCTCGACATCGAGGGCCACATCGAGGATCGCCGTGTCGCCGCCGCGCTGCGGGCGCTGCATCGGCTCTGCCCGGTGGTGCACTACCTCGGCTCCTACCCCCGGGTCGACGGTCGGCGCGCCGAGGTCCGCGAGGACTTCGCCGACCACGCCTATGACGACGCCCACGCATGGATGCAGCGACTGACGGAGATGATCACCCCGTCCGACCCGAGCACCGAGATCTGAGGGAGAGCACCGATGACAGCGAAGACCACCACCCCCGTCCACGGCAGCACCGCTGTCCGGGCGATCGACGAGCGGCTCATCATCCCGCTGCCGGAGGAGGCCAGTGCCGCGCTGCCCTCCCGCGGCCAGGTCGCCGTCGAGGCCGTGCTGAACGACCACGAGCGCACCACCGTCGTCGAGCCCGACGGGCGCAAGGGTCACTGGCTGCGCGTCGACGACGCGCTGCGGGACGAGCTCGGCCTCGAGGAGGGCACCGCCATCGAGTTCACGCTCACGCCGACCAGGGCCTGGCCCGAGCCCGAGATCCCGAGCGATCTGGGCGCCGCCCTCGAGGACGCCGACGACCTGGCCTCGACCTGGGCGTCGATCACCCCCATGGCCCGCTGGGAATGGGTGCGCTGGGTCGGCGCGACCCGGAACCCCGACACCCGCGCCCGCCGCGTCGAGGTGACGATCGACAAGATGCGCAGCGGGAAGCGACGCCCCTGCTGCTTCGACCTCGCCTCCTGCACCGATCCGGAGCTGGCCCGCAGCGGGAGGCTGAAGGACTGATCGACGGGACCTGTGCCGGACACGGCGGCAGAGGTCGATCTAGAGTACGAGGTGACGAGGTGGCCTCGACAGCGGGGCGCCACCGTCGTCCGTGCCGGCAGCCCCGCGGAGGATCAGTCATGCACACCGCTGCTCGACCGGAGCACCACCCGACCCCTGACGACCCCGCCGCGCGCGATCTCGGCATCGTGGTCGGCTTCGACGGCTCACCGAACTCCGAGCTGGCGCTGGACCACGGTGCCGCCGTCGCCGCGCGCCGGGGCAGCCCGCTCACCGTCGTGATCACCTACCGGCCCACGATCCCGGGATACCCCACCAACGACGAGCTGCCGCCGGACCCCGAGGACGTGGCACGGAAAGAGCAGGCCGAGGCGGTGCTGGAGGGGGCAGCGGCACGGCTGACGGAGCACCCCGGAACGGTCTCCTACCAGGCCATCGAGGGGGATTCCGTCGGAGCCCTCGCCGACGTCTCCGCGTCGGCACAGCTGATGGTCGTCGGCGCCCGCGGGCGGGGCGGCTTCCTCGGCCGGGTGCTGGGGTCGGTGTCGATGGCGCTGCCCGCGTATGCGCAGTGCCCCGTGGTGGTGGTCCCCGCCGAGTCGGAACCCGGCGATGGTCCGGTGGTGGTCGGTGCCGATGGCTCGCAGCACGGTCGTCGTGCCGCGCTGCACGCGGCGCAGGAGGCCCGCGAGCGCGGCACCTCCCTGGTGCTGGTGACCGCCATGCAGACGCCGGGCAGCGGCGAGTACTGGTTCCCGCTGCCCCCCGGCGATGCCGCGGAGCTCGTCGAGGAGCACCGGGCCGTGCTCCAGGACCGCCTGCAGGAGGAGATCGCGTGGATCCTGGAGCGCGTACCCGGCATCGAGGTCACCGGTGAGGTCCACAGAGGGGCGGCCGCTGCCGTGCTCCACGATGCGGAGCGCGGGGCGCAGCTGGTCGTCGTCGGCTCCCACGGTCGTGGCCGCGTGGCCAGCGCCCTGCTCGGCTCGGTCTCCCGGGCGATGCTGCACGGAGCCCGGCGACCGGTCATGGTGGTGCCGCTGCGGGCGGACGACCGCGCGGACTGATCTCCCGAGGACCTCTGTCCTGGGTCTGACCTCCCGTTCGACGTAGGCTGGGAGGCGACGGGGATGAACTCGAGGGCGGGGCGTCATCGTCGTCCTCACCGGGAGCCCCGCAGAGGAACTGCCATGAACACCGAAGGTACTTCTGAGCTGCGCGAGATCCCCTTCGACGTCTCCGCACGCGATCTCGGCATCGTGGTCGGGTTCGACGGCTCGCCGAACTCCGAGCTGGCGCTGGACTACGGCGCCGCCGTCGCCGCCCGCCGCGGCGCGCCGCTCACCGTCATCACCGCGTACAAGGTCCCCTTGCCGCTCTACGTCAACTACGCCTCGCTCCCGCCCTCGAACGAGGAGGAGGCCGGCAAGCGGGCGGCCGCCGCCGTGCTGGAGGACGCGGCGACGCGCCTTGCCGACCACGACGGCGAGATCACGTACCTGGCGATGGAGGGGGACTCCGTCGGAGCCCTCGTCGACGCCTCCGCGAAGGCGCACCTGATGGTCGTCGGTGCCCGCGGACGGGGCGGCTTCCTCGGCCGGGTGCTGGGGTCCGTGTCGATGGCACTGCCGGCGCATGCGCGGTGCCCCACGGTGATGGTCCCGGTCGAGGCCGAGCTCAGCGACGGTCCGGTGGTCGCCGGTGTCGACGGGTCGGCCCATGGACGCCGTGGCGCTCTGCACGCGGCGCAGGAAGCGGCCGACCGCGGCACCTCCCTGGTGCTGGTGACCGCCATGCAGACGCCCGACACCGGCGAATACTGGTTCCGGCTCCAGCCGCGCAACCTCTCCGATCTCGTCGAAGGGCGGCGGGCCGACCTCGAGGAGGAGCTGCAGGAGGAGGCCGCGCGGATCGCCGAGCACGTGCCCGGCATCGAGATCACGGGGGAGGTCCGGATCGGTGCGCCCGGCGAGGTCCTCCACGCCGCGGTGCCCGAGGCGCAGCTGGTCGTGGTCGGTTCCCACGGCCGCGGCGCCGTCGCCAGCGCCCTGCTCGGTTCGGTCTCCCGGGCGACTCTGCACCGGGCTCGGCGACCGATCATGGTGGTCCCGCCGCTGCGCGATGAGCGGGTGGCGTGATCAGGCCTGCTTGGTCCCCTTGGCCTCGGGGACCCGCAGGCGCAGCACGCCGGGATCGACGGTGGCGATCAGGTGGGTGGCCTCGACATCGCTGTCCCCGTCCAGCTGCACCGGCTGCGGCTTCATGGTGGTGACCTGGATCCCGGTGGTCAGGTAGCGGTCCATGCTCGCGAGCTTCGGACCGAACCTCGGGGTGAGCTTCGGGTTCACGACCTGCGCGGCGACCTGGCTGAACCCGGCGGCGCCGCGCCAGCCGGCCACCACCACCTCGAGCTTCCCGTTGTCGATCGTCGCATCCGGCATCAGCACGAAGCCGCCGGGCAGCTTGCCGACATTGCCCAGCAGCACGGTGCGCGCCTTGTGCGCATGGCGGCTCTCGTCGGGCAGCTGCACGACGACGTCCACCGAGCGGCCCAGCACGGTGCGGATCCCGCCGAAGATGTAGGCGATCCAGCCGATCCGCTTCTTCATCTCGGGATCGGTGTACCCGATCATCTCCGCATCGGCCCCGAATCCGGCGATCACCAGGAAGATCTGCCGCTCCGCGGAGCGGGCGGCGGCGATCGAGTCGCCGACGCGCAGCCAGCCCACATCCACCTGGCGGTCCGTGCCGGTCAGCGCGGCGACCATCGCTGCGGTCGGGTCCTCCAGCGGGACCTCGACGTTGCGGGCCAGCAGGTTCCCGGTACCGGCGGGGATGATGCCCATGCGGGTGTCGGTGCCGGCCAGCACCGAGGCGACCAGGCGCACGGTCCCGTCGCCACCGGCGGCCATCACCAGATCGGCGCCGTCGGCGACGGCCTGCTGCGTCTGCCCCGTGCCGGGATCATCGATCGTGGTCTCGTAGAAGACGACCTCGGCCCCCTCGATCTGCGCGACCGCATCGGTGATCTTCCGGCGGAAGGTGTCGGTCTCCTCGAACTTCGAGGGGTTCAGCACCACGGCGACCCTGCGCAGGGAGTCGTCGGCGGCCGTCGATTCCTCCGTGGTGTCCCCGGATGTCTCGGAGGCGCGGGCATCGACCTCGAGCCCGGCGGTGGCCGCCTTCAGGGCGGCGAGCTCGCGACGGTGGCGGCCCAGATGGCACAGCACCAGGACGAGCAGCACGATGGTGATCACGGCGATGACCACCGTGGTGATGCTCAGCAGCAGCAGAGTGAGGTCCATGGCGTCAGGGTATCGGCACCGGCGTCCGCGGGTACTCTGGAGGGATGATCGATCTGCGGCACCTGCGCGAGAACCCTGAAGCTGTCCGTGACGCCCAGCGGGCGCGCCGACGCGACCCCGCCGCCGTGGACGCGGTGCTGGAGGCCGACGTCCGCTGGCGCGAGATGACCGCGGCCTTCGAGTCCGCGCGCGCCGAGCAGAAGGCCTTCGGCAAGCAGGTCGCGCAGGCGCAGGGCGAGCAGAAGCAGGCGCTGCTGGCCGAGGTCAAGCAGCTCGCGGCCGACGTGAAGCGGCTCGAGGCCGAGGCCGGCGAGGCCCTGGGCCGTCGTGACGCGGCGCTGCGGGAGATCCCGAACCTCGCCGAGGGTGCCCCCGAGGGTCTCGAGGACGACTTCACCGTGCGTGAGCACGTCGGTGAGGTCCCGCGCTTCGAGCACCCGATCAAGGACCACCTCGAGATCGCCGAGGGGCTCAGGGCGATCGACATGGCCCGCGGCGCGAAGGTCTCCGGCGCCCGCTTCTACTTCCTGCGCGGCATCGGCGCCCAGCTGGAGCTGGCGATCCTGAACTCCGCCATCGACCAGGCCACGGCGGCCGGCTTCACGCCGATGATCACCCCCACCCTGGTGCTGCCCGACGCGATGGAGGGCACCGGCTTCCTCGGCGAGCACGCCGATGAGGTCTACCACCTGGACAAGGGCGACGACCTCTACCTCGTCGGCACCAGCGAGGTGGCGCTCGCCGGTTACCACAAGGACGAGATCATCGACCTCTCGGACGGTCCGATCCGCTACGCCGGCTGGAGCGCCTGCTACCGCCGCGAGGCCGGCAGCTACGGCAAGGACACCCGCGGCATCATCCGCGTCCACCAGTTCCACAAGGTGGAGATGTTCTCCTACTGCCGGATCGAGGACTCCTACCAGGAGCACGAGCGGCTGCTGGACTGGGAGCGGGAGATGATGGCGCGCATCGATGTGCCCTACCGCATCATCGACACCGCCGCCGGTGACCTCGGCACCTCCGCCGCCCGCAAGTACGACTGCGAGGCGTGGATGCCCAGCCAGGAGACGTATCGCGAGCTGACCTCCACCTCGAACACCACCCAGTTCCAGGCGCGGCGGCTGAACATCCGCGAGCGCACCGAGGACGGCCTGCGCCCGGTCGCCACGCTCAACGGCACCCTCGGCACCACGCGCTTCCTCGCCGCGATCCTCGAGAACCATCAGCTCCCCGACGGCTCGGTCCTGGTCCCCGAGGGGCTGCGTCCCTACCTCGGTGGGCGCGAGGTCTTCGAGGTCGTGGGGGGCGCAGCCTGAGATGGCGTCGTCGTCCCCCGTCCGCCGCCTGTGGGAGGCTCTTCGTCATCGGCGGTTCACCCGTCCGTCGCACGCCGATGGCACACTGCAGGACATGACTGGCATGACCACCTCCGCCCGCACCTCGACCACCGATCGTGCGGCCACCCGGGCCCGCCTCCGGCCGCACCTGGCCGGGCTCGCCGGGCAGCGGCTGCTGATCGGGCTCGATGTCGACGGGACCCTCGTCGACCACGACGGTGCGATGACCCCCGAGATGCACCGGGTCCTGCAGCGGGCCGCGACGGAGCACACCGTCGTGATCGCGACCGGCCGCTCCCTCGGGGCCACGCTGCCGATCGTCGAGACCGCCGGGATCACCCGCGGCTACGCGGTCTGCTCCAACGGTGCGGTCACCGTCGAACTGGATCCGGAGGCCCCCGGCGGGCACCGCATCATCGACACCCGCGCCTTCCGGCCCGGGCACGCGCTGCGCACCCTGCGGGAGGTGGCGCCGGATGCGCACTACGCGGTGGAGATGCCCGACGGCAGGTTCCGCTCGACCCCCGGATTCCAGGACGCGAGCTTCGGGGTCCAGGCGATCGAGAGCGATCTGGACGAGCTGATGGACCTCGAGGCGGTCCGCGTGGTGGTGCACGTGCCGGACCTCTCCCCGCAGGAGTTCTCGAAGGTCATCGCCGAATCCGGCGTCCACGGCGTCGAGTACTCGATCGGCTGGACCGCCTGGCTCGACATGGCCGCCCCCGGCATCTCCAAGGCCAGCGCCCTCGAGGTGCTGCGCGGGCGGCTCGAGATCGACAGCGGCCGCACGATCGCCGTCGGCGACGGCTTCAACGACGTCGAGATGCTCACCTGGGCCGGCGTGGGGGTGGCGATGGGCCAGGCCCCGCAGGGCGTGAAGGACGTCGCCGACGTCGTCACCGACTCGATCTACGAGGACGGCACCGTGCTGGTGCTCGAGCAGCTGCGGGGCTGATCAGCGCGAGCGATCGGGTGCGGTGATCTCCAGGATCACCTTGCCCACGTGGCCGCCCTCGCGCAGGATGTCGTGCGCCTCCGCGGCGCGCTCGAGCGGGAGCCGGGCCTGGAGCGGGACCCGCAGCTCGCCCGAGGCCAGCAGGGGCCATGCCAGCGCCTCGGTGGCCTCGAGGATCTGCTGCTTGGCCTCGGTGCGGCGGGAGCGCAGGGTGGTGCCGATGACCCGGCCGCGCTTGCCCATCAGCATCCCGATCGGCAGCTCCCCGCTCGCCCCGCCGAGGGTGCCGATGATGACCAGGCGCCCGTGCTCGCGCAGCATCCCCACGTTGCCCGCGAGCAGCGACCCGCCCACCACGTCGAGGATCACGTCCGCCCCGCCGGTCTCCCGGACCGCCGCCAGCAGATCGGCGGAGCGCCGGTTCCAGGCCATGTCCGCGCCCAGGGCGCGCACCGTCGGGACCGCCTCGTCGGAGCCGACGGTGGTGAGCACCCGGGCTCCCAGGTGCCGGGCCAGCTGGATCGCGACCGTGCCGATGCCGCCGGTGCCGCCGTGGATCAGCACCGTCTCGCCCGCGGCGAGCCCGGCCTCGAGCACGAGGTTCGAGATCACGGTCGCGCAGGCCTCGATCACTCCCGCGGCCTCGACCAGGTCCCTCCCCGCGGGTGCCGGGAGCAGCTGCGGCTCGGGGACGGCGACCACCTCCGCGTAGCCGCCGCCGGCCAACAGCGCCACGACCGGCTCGCCGGTGTCTCGGCGGTGGCCCGAGACCTCCAGCCCCGGCAGCTCGGAAGCCCCGGGCGGCGGCGGGTACGTCCCGGCGACCTGGGCGAGATCGGCACGGTTGACGCCCGCGGCGACCACGTCGATCAGCACCTCGCCGGGGGCGGGGACGGGTTCGGGCAGCTCGGCGAGCTCGAGGCGATGGTCCTCGGTGATGGTCATCGCACGCATCGTCACTGGTCCACCGCCACGACGGTGCGGCCGCGGACCTGCCCGGCGAGGATCCGCGGGGCGTGGTCGATCACCTCGGAGAGCCCGATGGCGGTGGTCATGCCGTCCAGCAGCTCCGGATCGAGCTCGCGGGCCAGGGCGTCCCAGGCGCGCTCGCGCAGCGGCAGCGGGCACTGGACCGAATTGATCCCGGCCAGCGTCACCCCGCGCAGGATGAAGGGCAGCACGGTCGCGGGCAGGTCCGGGCCCTGCGCCATCCCGTAGGCCGCGACGGTGCCTCCCCAGGTGGTCTGGGCGAGGACGTTGGCCAGAGTGGTGCTGCCCACCCCGTCGACCGCGGCGGCGAAGCGCTGGGACTGCAGGGGACGGCCCGGCTGCTCGGACAGCTCCCGCCGGTCCAGCACCTCGGCGGCGCCGAGCTCCCGCAGGTACTCACCGTTCTCCTCGGGCCGCCCGGTGGAGGCGAGGACCCGGAAGCCGCGGCCGGCCAGCAGGGCGACGGCGATCGAGCCGGCACCGCCGGAGGCGCCGGTGACCAGGACATCCCCGGACTCCGGCGTGACGCCCGCATCCTCCAGGGCCAGCACCGCGAGCATCGCGGTGAACCCCGCGGTGCCGATCGCAGCGGCGCGGTCCGGGGAGAGGGTCGGGGGCAGGCGCACCAGGGCGTCGGGGCGCACCCGGGCACGGGTCGCGAAGCCGCCGTGGACCGACTCGCCGATCCCGTCGCCGTTGAGGACCACCAGGTCCCCGGCGGAGAAGCGCCCCTCGGCGGCACCGGCGACGTCGGTCACCCGGCCCACCAGGTCGATGCCGGGGATCAGGGGATGGCTGCGGGCGATGCCCGTGCCGGCCAGGGCCATGCCGTCCTTGTAATTAACGCTGGAGGCCAGCACGTCCAGTTCGACGTCCCCGCTGAGCAGGGACTCGTCGGCATCCTCCAGCAGGCGCGGGGCCGCGCCCTCGGACTCGATCAGTACGGCGCGCATGGGGCGCTCCTCTCGCTCGGGGCGGATGCCTCCAGCCTATGCGCCGCCCCGGGCGACCGCCGACCCCTCGGGCGGAGGGATGCCCTTGACGCCGCTCCGGTTCCATGGTTCATTAGTAGAGTAACGAACCGATGGACCGTGATGACGGTCCCGACGACCGGGGAGGCTCGCGTGCTGGACGAGACGAAGCCGCTCTACATCGCGGTCGCGGAGCAGATCGAGGACGGGATCCTCGACGGCACCCATCCGGAGGACGCCCCGGTGCCCTCCACCAATGAGCTGGCCGCCTTCCTGCGGATCAATCCCGCCACCGCCGGCAAGGGATTGAACCTCCTCGCCGACGCCGGCGTGCTGGTCAAGCGACGCGGGGTGGGCATGTTCGTGGCCCCCGGCGCCATCGGCCGGCTGCGACAGCGCCGACGCGACGACTTCGCCCGCGCCTACCTCGTCCCGCTGCTGCGCGAAGCCGCTCACCTGGGCATCGAGCCCCGAGAACTCACCGAGATGATGGAGGCCCTGCAATGAAGGCTGCGATGAAGGCCATCGAGACCCGCAACCTCACCAAGCACTTCCGCGACGTCGCCGCCCTCGAGGACGTCTCCCTCGACCTCGAGGCAGGGCGCGTGCACGGTCTGCTGGGACGCAACGGCGCCGGCAAGACCACCCTGATGAAGCTGCTCACCGGGCAGATCTTCGCCTCCTCCGGGAGGATGCGGATGCTGGGAGAGGATCCGGTCGAGAACGCGCAGGTGCTCTCGCAGACCTGCTTCATCCAGTAGAGCCAGAAGTACCCCGACGGCTTCCGGCCGCGGGACGTGCTGCGCATCGCCGGGCGGCTCTACCCCGCCTGGGACCATGAGCTCGCCCGGGAGCTGATCGCCGAGTTCCGGCTGCCGGAGAAGCGGGCCATCAAGAAGCTCTCGCGCGGCCAGCTCTCGGCCGTCGGCATCATCGTCGGCCTCGCCTCCCGGGCCCCGCTGACGTTCTTCGACGAGCCCTACCTGGGACTGGATGCCGTGGCACGGCGCCAGTTCTTCGACCACCTGCTGGTCGACTTCTCCACCCACCCCCGCACCGTGATCCTCTCCACCCACCACATCGACGAGGTCTCCGACCTGCTCGAGCACGTGGTGCTGCTGGACGAGGGCCGGGTCGCGATCTCCGCCGAGAGCGAGAAGCTGCAGAACGCGGCGATCGAGGTCTCCGGCCGGCTCGACGAGGTCACGGCCTTCCTCGCCGGCGCCGACGTGCTCCACGTCCAGGAGATCGGCTCGCTGGCCAGCGCGGTCGTCCATGCCGAACCCGGCAGCGCGGACCGGGCCCGTGCGGCCGGACTCCAGGTCGCCCCCGTGTCCCTGCAGAACTACATCGTCCACCGCACCAGCGCCACGGCCACCGCGCCGGTGGCGTGAGAGGAGAGCCACCATGCGCGCACGCAATGTCATCGACATGCACCTGGTCAATCGGATGCAGGCCTTCGGGTGGCCCCTGTTCGCCGTCGTCTTCGCCTTCGCGATCATCCTCTCGGTGGGTCTGATCGTCGGCTCCCTGGGCCCCGCGGCGCAGGTCGGGATGAACGAGGGAATGCAGTGGAACGGGGCGATCTTCGCCCTGCTGGGACCGCTGATCGGCTACGGCTTCACCTCGATGGGCCAGTACTTCCCGCTGGCCCTCGGGCTGGGCCTGACCCGTCGTGAGTTCGCCGCAGGCCTGAGCGCAGTGTTCCTGGGCAACGCCGTCGCCTACTCGGTGCTGATCACGATAGGCAAGACCATCGAGAAGGCCACCGACGGATTCGGTCTGCACGTGCGGTTCTTCGACGTGTTCTACACCGGCACCGGCGCCTCCTGGCAGACCCTGGTGCAGACCTTCCTGCTGATCCTGACGGTGCTGTACCTCGGGGCGGCGATCACCGCGGCCTTCCTGCGCTTCGGCCAGGTCTTCCTCTGGGGCGCCGGCGCGGTCCTCGCGCTGATCGCCCTGGGCATCATCGCCGGAGCGATCCTCCTGGACGGCTTCGGCCGCGCGCTGCTGGACGTGCTCACGATGGGGTGGGGTTCGTGGATGGCCGTGATCGCCGTGCTCGGGCTGCTCTCGGCCGCTGCCTGGCTGGTGCGGCGCACCCAGGTGAGCTGAGCCCGGTACAGTACCGGGGGTGCCTCCGGGCATCGGGAGGGTTGTCAGAGCGGCCGAATGAGATGGTCTTGAAAACCATTGTGCAGTGACCCTGTACCGCGGGTTCGAATCCCGCACCCTCCGCCTTCGGCCCGCGCCCAGGACGTGACCTCACGGGCCAGGTCGCGGTCCAGCGCCGCCGGCGAGCGGCGCAGGAACGTGGGCCGCCCCCGCAGGGCGCGGAAACCGTCGGGACCGATGTAGGAACCGGGCGGCAGCGGCTGGGTGGCGGCGAACAGCACCGTGGCGGCCCCTCGGATCGCCGGCATGGCCAGCGGACGGGTCATCTCGGTGATCATCCGGTCCACTCGCGCGGAGCCGGTGGCGTTCTGCAGGTTCGTCAGCACCCAGCCGGGGTGGACCAGCTGCAGATCCACCGGCCCCGCTTGCTCCCGCAGTCGCTCCGCCAGCTCGAGCCCCCACAGCATGGTCACGAGCTTGGACCGTCCGTAGGCGGCGGGCAGCGACCAGCCGCCGCGGGAGAAGTGCGGATCGGCCAGGTCGATCGCCCCGACGGTGTGGGCATCCGAGGCGGTCACCACCACCCGCTCCCGCACCAGCGGCAGCAGCAGATCCGTCAGCAGCAGGGGCGCCAGGGCGTTCACCCCGGTCATCAGCTCGAAGCCGTCGGCCGAGACCGCACGGCGCCGGGTCACCAGGCCCGCGACGTGGATCAGCAGGTCGATCCCGCGCTCGCCGGTGAGCTCCGCGATGTCGCGCGCCGCGGACCGGACCGAGGCGAGCTCTGCCAGATCGAGGTGGACCAGGCGGACCGCCTCCGGCCGGCCGGTCTCGCGCACGATCCGGGAGCGGACCACCTCTGCCTTGGCGCGATTGCGCACCGCCAGGACCAGCTCCGCGCCCCAGCGGGCGAGCTGGAGCGCCGCCTCGCGCCCCAGACCGTCACTGGCCCCCGTCATCACGACGGTGCGCCCCCGCAGATCCGGCGCGTGCAGATGCTCCCAGCCCATGGCACTCATCGCGCCATCGTAGAGGTGCGGACGCGGAAGAGCGCCCACGCTCGGCCGCGTAGCATGGCGGGCACGACCCGACCGATCGGCCCACCGGAGGAGATGGCAGCGATGGCCCAGTACACAGGTGTGGCAGTGAGTCCCGGCCGAGTGATCGGCACCATCCGGTCGATGGCCCCGCCGGTCGCCGAACCTCCTGCGGGGGAGAAGCTGCCGGCGGGCGCCGACGCCGCCGCCGAGGCCGAGCGGATCCCCGCCGCGGCCACCGCCGTGCAGGCGTCGCTGACCCGGCTGGCCGAGCGGGCCAGCGGCGACGGGAAGGCGATCCTCGAGGCCACCGCGCAGATGGCCGCGGACCCGTCCCTCACCCAGACCGCGCAGGGCTTCGTCACCTCCGGCGGCAAGTCCCCGGCGCGCGCCGTCTGGGAGGCCGGTGACCAGGTCGCCGCCATGCTCGAGGGCCTCGGCGGATACATGGCCGAGCGCGCCACCGACGTGCGCGACGTGCGCGCCCGCATCGTCGCCGAGCTGCGCGGCGAGCAGGCGCCCGGGATCCCCGAGGTCGAGGAGCCCTTCGTGCTCACCGCGATCGACCTCGCCCCCGCCGACACCGCGACCCTCGACCCGAGCCGGGTGCTGGCCCTGGTCACCTCCGACGGCGGCCCCCAGTCGCACACCGCGATCCTCGCCCGGCAGCTGGGCCTGCCCGCGATCGTCGCCGCGAAGGACATCCACGAGTTCGCCGACGGCACCGAGGTGTTCGTCGACGCCGGCTTCGGCACCGTCACCGATGAGGTCACCGAGGAGCACCAGCGCCTCTCCGCCGCCTGGGCCGAGCTGCAGAAGAACCCGCTGCGCTACGAGGGCGGGGGCGGGGTTCTCGCCGACGGCACCCGGGTGCAGCTGCTGGCCAACATCGGCGGCGCCAAGGACGCCGCGACGGCGGCGGCCGCGAACGCCGACGGGGTGGGCCTGTTCCGCACCGAGTTCCTGTTCCTGGACCGCGAGGACGAGCCGAGCGTCGAGGAGCAGAGCGCCGCCTACGCCGAAGCCTTCGCGCACCTGCCCGGGAAGAAGATCGTGGTGCGCACGATCGACGCCGGCGCCGACAAGCCGCTGCCGTTCCTCACCGACGCCGAGGAACCGAATCCGGCCCTCGGCGTGCGCGCCTACCGCACCTCCTGGGAGAAGCGCTCGGTGCTGACCAACCAGCTCGACGCGATCGCCGCGGCCGCGGAGCGGTCCGAGGCGACGGCCTGGGTGATGGCGCCGATGATCGCGACCGTCGAGGAGACCGAGGACTTCATCGCCCTGTGCCGCGAGCGCGACCTCGCCCCGGCCGGGATCATGGTCGAGACCCCTGCGGCCGCGCTCACCGCGGACCGTCACCTCGCGGCCTGCGACTTCGCCTCCATCGGCACCAACGACCTCACCCAGTACACGATGGCCGCGGACCGCCAGCTCGGCTCCCTCGCCCACCTGAACACGCCCTGGCAGCCCTCCGTGCTCGCACTGGTGAGAGCCACCTGCGACGGGGCCCGTGCCGCGGGCGGGGACCCAGAAGCCTTCGGGGAGAGCGCGAACAAGCCCGTGGGCGTGTGCGGTGAGGCCGCCGGGGAGCCGGGCCTCGCGGTGGTGCTGGTGGGCCTGGGCGTGAACAGCCTGTCGATGACCCCGCGGTCCCTGCCGGCGGTGGCGACGGTGCTCTCCAGCGTGACCCTCGAGCAGGCCAGGGAGCTCGCGGCGCAGGCCCTCGCCGCCCGCACCGCGGACGACGCGATCAGCGCGGTCCGCGCCGGGCTGCCGATCCTGGGCGAGCTCGGGCTGTGATGCGAGGAACCCCCGGACACTCCCGCTGAGGGGAGGTTCCGGGGGTTCCTTCGGGCGTGGTCCCGCTCACTCCTCGGCGTCGAGATCTTTCTCCAGGAGCGTGGCCAGCGCGTCGACCGACTCCTCGGCGCCCTCGCCCTCGGCGCGCAGGGTGACCTCGTCGCCCTTGCCGGCGCCGAGGGTCATCAGCATCAGCATGCTCGAGGCCTGCACGGCGTTGCCGCCGGCCTTCTCGATGGTGACGGTCGCGGGCTGCTGCGCCGCGGCCTGGGCGAAGATGCCGGCGGGGCGGGCGTGGAGCCCGGAGGAGCTGGCGATCGTGACGGTGCGCTCTGCCATGGTAAGTACCTTTCGTGGGCTCACGTGCTGTGAGGGGAATATATCGTCTCGGGTGGTGGGCGGTGGGTTCAGGGTCCCGCGAGGCGTGCGGCGATGAGCGCCCGCACCTCGGGGTGCAGCGGATGGTCCGGTGCGAGGGACGTGATCTCGAGCGTCGCGGCGTCGGCGCTCGTGGTGCGCAGCAGCTCCTGCAGGCGATCCACCTCCTCGTCCCCTTCCGGGGTGAAGGCGAGCGCCGCGGCGAAGGCGGACAGCAGCCCCTCGTGCGCCATGTCCCGTTCGGCGAGTGCGGCGGCGGGGCCGATGATGCGGTCCTCGCGCGAGAGCTTGCGCAGCGGTCCGCGGCCCACCCGCTCCACCGGATCGGGCAGGGCGGTGTTCGCGAAACGGCCCAGCACCTTCGTGCGGTAGGAGGCCATGTCGTCCTCGGAGAAGCCGTGCTGGGCGCACAGCAGCGCGGAGGTCTCCGCGAGCACGGTCTCCACCCGGGTCGTGACCGCCGGGTCGCGGATCGCCTCGGCGATGGTGGCGTGACCCGCGGCCCAGCCGTGCCAGGCGGTCGTGGCATGGCCGGTGTTGACCGTGAACAGCTTCCGCTCGAGGTACGGGCCGAGGTCGTCGACCCAGGTGATGCCCGGGATGTCGGGCTCGTTCCCGGCGAAGGGGCCGCGCTCGACCGCCCACTCGTAGAAGTCCTCCACGGTGACGTCCAGGCCCGCGCCCTCGGCCTGGACCGGCACGATCCGGTCCACCGCGGTGTTGGCGAACAGCGCCCTCTCCTCGAGGTCCTCGCCCTGATAGTTCGCCCGGATCTCCTGCTCCAGCAGGTCCGTCGCGTTGATCGCGTTCTCGCAGGCCATCACGGCCAACGGGGGCGCCCCGGCGGGGCGGGCGGCGATCCCGGCGGCGATGTGCGGTGCGACGAAGCGCAGGATGCGCGCGCCGACGGCCGTGGTGGCGATCTCCGCCGTGGCGATCTCCTCGGTGAGGGTCTCCGGGTCCGTCGCGGAGTTCAGTGCCCGGAACCCGTCCACCCTCGTCCTGGTGGGGTGCTGGCCGACGGTGGTGACCGTATAGGAGTCCACCTGCTGGAGCTGCTGGACGAGGCTCTCGGCGACGTCGGAGAACACCACCTCGCAGCCCGCCTCGTGCAGCAGCAGGCCCACGAACCCGCGGCCGATGTTCCCGGCCCCGAAATGCACTGCCTTCATCGCCGGCTCACTCCTTCGTCTCGCCGAGGATCTCGAGGATCTCCTCGGTGGTGGTCGCGTTCTCGAGCCGCTGGACCTGCGCGGGGTCGGAGAAGGTCATGGCGACCTTCTGCAGCAGCTCGAGGTGCTCGTTGCCCACGCCCGCGATCCCGATCACGAAGGTGGTCGGGTTGCCGTTCCAGTCGATCCCGCCGGGGTAGCGCACGAAGGACATCGCCGAGCGCTGGATGCCGGACTTGGCCTCGCCCGTGCCGTGGGGGATCGCCAGGCCGTTGCCCATGAACGTCGAGACCGTCGCCTCGCGGTCGTGCATGGCGGTGACGTAGCCCTCGTCCACGGCCCCGGCGGCGACCAGCAGCGCGCCGGCCTCGTCGATGCCGGAGGCGGAGTCGCTCGCGGTGCCGGAGAGGATGATGGACTCGGGGGCGAGGATCGTCGCGCCGGGCGCTGCCTCCTCCTGCGGGCGTTCGGCGGCCGGCGCGGGCTCCGAGTGCTCCGCATTCCGCTGCTCCACCAGCTGAACGACCTCGTCGTAGCGGGGGGAGTTCATGAACTGGTCCACGCTGACGTGCACGGCGGAGCCGGTGCGCTGGCGGGCCCGGTCGGTGAGCTCCTTCTGGGTCACCACCACGTCCCATTCGTCGCTCAGGCTCGAGATCGCCTTGTTGGTGACCTCGACGTCGTCGAAACCGGCGGTGCGGACCTTCTTGCGCAGCACGGTCGCGCCCATGGCGGAGGAGCCCATGCCGGCGTCGCAGGCGAAGACGATCTTCTGGATCGGGCCGGTGTGGCCGGACCCGTCGGCCGCCGCGGCGGCACCGGCCCCTGCACCGGTCAGGGCGCCGGCGACCGAGGACTTCTTGCCCTTCATCTGCTCCATCTTGGCGGTGGCGGCGGCGATGTCGCCGTCGTCTCGCGTGCCGAGCTTCAGGAACAGGGCCGAGAGCGTGAAGCTCACCGCGGCCGCGGCGAGGACCGAGAGCCCGATGCCCAGGTAGGAATCGCGGGCGGCCACGCCGAAGATCGCGAAGATCGAGCCGGGGGAGGCGGGGGCGATGAGACCGGTGCCGAAGGCGGCGTTGACCGCGACGCCCGTCATGCCGCCGCCGATCGCGGCGAGGATGAGGATCGGCCGCATCAGCACGTAGGGGAAGTAGATCTCGTGGATGCCGCCGAAGAACTGGATGATCGCGGCGCCGGGGGCGGAGGCGCGTGCCGCGCCGCGGCCGAAGACGGTGAAGGCGAGCAGGATGCCGACACCGGGGCCGGGGTTGGCCTCGAGCAGGAACAGCACGGATTTGCCGTCCACGGCGGCCTCGGAGATGCCCAGCGGGGTGAGCACGCCGTGGTTGATCGCGTTGTTGAGGAAGAAGACCTTCGCCGGTTCGATGAGCAGGGACACCAGCGGCAGCAGCCCGGCGTTCACCAGGGCGGCGACGCCGTTGGACAGCAGGGTCATCAGCCCGTTCACCAGCGGCGCGAGGCCGAAGAACCCGGCCGCCAGGGCGACGAGGCCGAAGATGCCGGCCGAGAACATGTTCACGAGCATCTCGAAGCCGGCCGGGATGTGGTCCTGCCAGAGCCGGTCGAGCCTTTTCATCACCCAGGCCGCCAGCGGCGCCATGATCATCGCGCCGATGAACATGTGGACCTCGCCCAGCGCGGCGAAGTCCGCCTCCGCATTGCCCTCGGCCAGCCACGTCTCGAGCAGCTGCGCGTTCTCCTGGGCGATCAGCCAGTCGGAGCCGCCGATGACGCCCATGGTGGCGATCACGCCGACCACGGCGCCGCGCGCCTCGTAGATCATGCGGCCGCCGGTGTTCGCGATCAGCAGCGGCAGCAGGTAGTGGATCATCGGGCCCACGACGCTCGCCAGCGGTGCGTTCGGGGTCCAGCCGTCAGGGATGAAGAAGGCGGTCAGCAGACCCCACGCGATCAGCGCGGGGATGTTCGGCATCACCATGTTCGACAGGGAGGTGCCGACCTTCTGCAGGGCCATGCGCGGGCTGAACCCGCTGGGAGCCTCGGTCGTCGTGCTCATGCCACATCCTCGGGGATGGCCGGGGCGCTGCGAGCCGCGGCGGGGACGGCATGCGTCGGGTGACGCGATGCCACCTGGCGGGGCTGCCCCGGACTTCGAAGGTGGAGCGACTCCGTCGGCGTACGGGAGAGTCTACCTGCGGCGCCCGAGGTATCCGGTCACTTCGACGGAGCATCCACCTGGGTGAGGGCGGCCCGCCAGCGCCGGTAGGCCAGCACCGTCAGGGCGATCACGACGATCCAGGAGATCAGCACGGCGATGCCGTTGATCAGCGTGGCGTCCGCGATGAAGGCTCCGACGGCGATCAGCGAGACCTGACCCGGCAGCGCGGAGAGAGCGGTCGCGATGAGGAACTCGCGGCCGCTGATGCCCAGGACACCGCTGCCGTAGTTCACCGGCCAGTACGGGATCCCGGGCATCAGGCGCAGGGTGCACACCGCATAGAACCCGCCGTCCTCGAGCCGCTCCTCGACCACCCCGGCATGCGAGCCGAGCAGTCTCATCACGGTGTCCCGGCCCAGCAGCCGCGCGATCCCGTAGCCGCCGCAGCAGCCGATCACGACGCCGACCATCGACAGCAGGGTCCCCAGCGGCAGTCCGAAGATCATCCCGGCGGCCACCGCCATGATCGTCACCGGGATCGGCGTCACGGCGACGACCGCGTACAGACCGATGAAGAAGAACGGCCCCCACAGCCCCAGATCTGCGATCCCGGCCTGCAGCTGGTCCAGGGAGGGCAGGCGCACGTTCAGGGCGAGCCAGATCATCGCGAGCACCACGAGCACGAACACCGCATTGCGCAGGATCGACGCCCAGGGCACGCCCCCGCGGTCGGAGGAGGGGCGCTCGGCGGTGATCTCAACGGGCTCAGCGGACTCGGACATCCCGCGATCCTACGGGCGCAGGACCGCTTCTCGATCATCGTGCGGGTGCCGTCACCGGCTTCGACGGGTCGGCCCGCACCGGCCCTCAGGCCAGGCCCACCATCTCGGCGCTGCGACGCCAGAGGGCGTCGGCGAGGTCGAGGTCCTCGGCCTGAGGGTGCACCCGGGAGGTGGGCCGATAGCGGTGGTAGTAGCGCCCGGAGCTCCAGGTGACTCCGGGGGTGCCCTCGAGCAGCCAGGCGAGGTTCGCTCCGCCCTGCGCGGCACTGATCATCGGGAGCATCCGGCCCAGGGCGGAGTGGTAGATCATCCGCATGCCGCCGCGGGAGCCGGCGGCGAAGCCGGTGCGCACGACGCCGGGGTGGAAGGCGACCGCCGAGAGCCCGTCGTCATGGAAGCGCCGGTGCAGGCTGCGGGTGAAGAGCACGGTCGCGAGCTTGGCGTCGCCGTAGTCGCGCCGGGCGCTCACCTGCCGCACCTCGCCGAGCCGCTCCAGCTCGAGATGCCCGAAGACGCGATGGGCCGCGCTCGAGGTGTTCACGACGCTGCCGTCGGCTCGCCGGAGCCCGGGCAGCAGCAGGTTCGTGAGCAGGAACGGGGCGAGATGATTGACCTGGAAGGTCTTCTCGAAGCCGTCGACGGTCGGTCGCGGGTCGCCGAAGATCCCGCCCGCGTTGTTCGCGAGCACATCGATGCCGTCACCGCCGGCGGCGTCCGTCAGCCGTTCCGCGAGCTTCCGCACCTCCGCCAGCGAGGCGAAGTCGGCGACGAAGGGCTCGGCGCCGGTCTCGCCCGCGACGGCGGCGATCTTCTGGGGGGAGCGGCCGACGAGGAGGAGACGGTGGCCCTGCGGGGAGAGCAGTCGCGCAGCGGCCGCACCGATCCCGTCGGAAGCTCCGGTGAGGATGATGGTCCTGGGTGTCACGGGCTCTCGCTCCCCGCCATGCGGACTTCTCGGATTCTTCACCATGCCCCATGACATCACGGGGCGGTGCGCACCGACCAGGAACGGCTGTGCGGGGAGATGCCGCACGGACCTGCTCCGACCTATCGAGGAGCGACAGATCCAGCCTGGTCGTCGACACCGGAGGTCGCCATGGGTGCCGTACCCGTCCAGATCCTGCGCGCCATCAGCGGGGACTCCCCGGCCGGCTCCCTGCGCGTCCAGCTCGACGAGGTGAGCTGAATGCCGATCGTGGTGGACATCGACGTCATGCTCGCCCGTCGCAAGATGCCCGTCGGAGTGCTCGCCGCGAAGGTGGGCATCACCCCGGCGAACCTCGCGGTGCTCAAGAACGGCCGCGCCGAGGCGGTGCGCTTCTCGACCCTCGCCGCACTGTGCGAGGTGCTCGACTGCCAGGTGGGGGATCTGCTGCGCTGGGAGGGCGACGAGCATGGCGAGGGTGATCCGGAGAGCTGAGGGACGAGCCTGCCGCCCTGCGCCGGGATCCCCGCCTCCGGCCCGAATCGTCCGGTGGGTCACATCGTGGTGGGCGCACCCTCCATCATGGCGTAGTCTTTCGGTGCACGGCGCAGGATGCCTCCCTCGGGGGCGACCGACGACGGTCGCGCAGCACTCCGAAGAAACTGGGAATACATCACCTCCTCCGCACTGCCAATGTTCGACACCCGCTCGCGGTCACCGCTGAGCGCTCCCTCCCCTCCCGGCCCCGAGCCGTCGCCGACGCACCCGTCGCCGCGCTCGCCGGAGGGTCCCCCACGGCCTGCGGGCCCCACAGCTGCCGCATCGGCGACGTCCTGTCGTCGACCGCGGTTCAGGCGGCCCCTGCGGCCGCACCCCATCCGCGGCGGCGCCGTCGTCACGGATACCCGGGCCACGAGAGTGGTTCACGACTACGAAGGAATATCGCCATGGCTACTGGCATCGTCACCTGGTTCAACTCCGACAAGGGCTACGGCTTCATCGCCCCCGAGGACGGCTCCGCCGATGTGTTCGCGCACTTCAGCGCCATCGCCGGCACCGGCCGTCGCGACCTCGAGGAGAACCAGCGCGTGGAGTTCGAGACCGAGCAGGGCCCCAAGGGCATGCAGGCAGTGAACATCCGCGGAATCTGAGCATTCCGGTCGCTCCCAGGAGCGGCTGCTTGAACCAGACGCCCGTCGCCTCCGGCATCAGCCGGAGGAGGCGGGCGTCGTCGCGTCCGGGGACGAGGCCCGGGACGGCGTTCCCAGCACGCTCCGGGCCGGTGCTGTCACCATGAACGGATGGACCTGCGCACCCTCGGCCACCAGATCGTGGAACGGCTGCTGCCCGACGCCGTCCCCGCCGGCGCCTGGTGGGTGCCGGCCGCGCTGCTCCTGGCGCTCGCGGTGGTGGTGCTGCCGCCCGCGTGGCGCCTCGCCCGGCTCGCGGTGACGATCGTCCACGAGCTCGGCCATGCGATCGTCGGGATCCTGCTGGGTCGCCGTTTCACCGGATTCGTGGTCAGCGCGAACATGTCCGGGCACGCGGTCACCGTCGGCCCCCGTCGCGGGTTCGGCCGCGTGGCCTCCACCTGGGCCGGATACCCCGCGCCCGCGCTGGTGGGCGCGGTGCTGGTGCAGATCGCCCTGCACGGCTGGGCGCCCGCCGCCCTGTTCGCGGCGCTGGTGGTGCTCGTGCTCTCGCTCGTCTTCACCCGTTCCCTGCACACCCTGGGGGCCGTGCTCGGCACCGCCGCAGGGGCGGGGGCGCTGTGGTGGTGGGGGAGCCCGGTGCTCACTGCCGTGCTCACGCTCGCCGGCGGTGGGTTCCTGCTGCTGGGCGCCTGGCGCCACCTCGGTGCCGTGATCCGCGGTGGCGGTCGCGCCGACGACCCCGCCCAGCTGGCCGCCCTGTCACCGCTGCCGGGATGGGTGTGGACGCTGAGCTTCGCCGTGGCGCTCGCGGCCTGCACCTGGTGGGCCGGGTCGGCCCTGGCCCCGCACGCGTGACACGGCGCCGATCCCGGCGGATGATCGGGGGCAGGGACCGAGCCGCCGGAGGTGAGCGCCGTGGACTGGAGCAGCTGGCTGGGGCTGCTGGACGGGCACGAGTACACGATCGCCCGGGAGGTGATCCAGCGCGGGGTCGCCGCCGTGTTCGTCCTCGCCTTCGGCTCCACCTTCCACCAGTTCCCGGTGCTGCTGGGGGAGCGCGGACTGCTGCCGGTGACGGACTTCCTCGAGCGCGCCGGCGACCGTGCGGGACCCACCCTCTTCCGCTGGCGACGCACCCCCTACAGCGACCGCCTGCTGCGGGTGATGTGCCTGGCAGGGATGCTGCTCGGCGCGCTGACCGTGCTGGGCCTGCCCCAGCAGGGACCGGCCTGGACCACGATCGCGGTGTTCGGGGCGATGTGGGCCCTGTACCTCTCGATCCACTCCGTGGGTCAGGTGTTCTACGGCTTCGGCTGGGAGTCGATGCTGCTGGAGTGCGGGTTCCTCGTCGGCTTCCTCGGCTCCCATGAGGTCGCGCCGCCGCTGCTGATCCTGCTCTTCCTGCGCTGGATGCTGCTGCGCCTCGAGTTCGGTGCGGGGATGATCAAGATGCGGGGGGATCCCGCCTGGCGCGACCTCACCGCGATGGACCATCACCATCAGACCCAGCCGATGCCCGGTCCGCTCAGCCGCCTCGCGCACCTCATGCCGCGCTGGTGGCACCGGCTCGAGGTGCTGGGCAGCCACGCCGTGCAGCTGGGGGTGATCTGGCTGGTCCTGCTGCCGCAGCCGATCGCGTCGATCGCCGCGGCCGCGGTGATCCTCAGCCAGCTGTTCCTGGTGCTCACCGGCAACTACGCCTGGCTGAACTGGCTCACCATCCTGGTGGCGTTCTCCGCGGTCAGCGATCCGTTCCTGCGCTGGGTCGGGGGCGGGCCGTGGCCCGGCTGGGGATGGCGGCGGTGGCCGCTGGTCGGCCAACCGGTGGCGGGGGAGGCGTCGCCGCTGTGGTGGCAGCTGCTGATCCTGGCCGTGTTCGTCCTGCTCGCGGTCCTCTCCTGGGCGCCGTTGCGGAACCTGTTCTCCGCCCGCCAGCTGATGAACGCGAGCTTCAACCGCTTCCACCTGGTCAACGCCTACGGCGCCTTCGGCTCGATGACCCAGCGGCGGTACGAGGTGGTCATCGAAGCAACCCGCGCCGCCGACCCCGACACCGCCGCGGAGCTGGAGTGGCTGCCCTTCGAGTTCCGCGGCAAGCCCGGTGACGTGCGGCGGCGCTCGCGGCAGTTCGCCCCGTACCACCTGCGGCTCGACTGGCAGATGTGGTTCCTCGCCCTGCGCCCGGGGCCCGAGCGGTGGTTCGTGGCACTGCTGGAGAGGCTGCGGGACGGCGACCCCGGGGTGCGGCGGCTGCTGCGCATCGACCCCTTCGCGGGCGAGGCGCCGACGGGGATCCGGGTGCGCCTGTTCGAGTACCGGTACGCGACCCGGCAGGAACGGCGGCAGACCGGCGCGTGGTGGACGCGCACCGCGCTGGGGGAGCTGGCGCGGCGGTGATCCCGGCGGCGCCCGGGACCTGCCGTGGGGACGGGGGTGCTGAGCCCCTGCCCGGAGGGCGCCCTGCGGTCGTTCAGGCGGCGCGCAGCAGCAGGATCACGAGCCCTGCGGTCACGGGGAGCGAGGCAGCGATCCAGCGCTTGCGGTACGACATGGTGAGGACGTACTCGCGCAGCGTCGCGGTGGGGAGGTAGGACACCGCGGTCGGTTCGCCGACCGCGGTGTCGCCGTACCCCAGCCCGCGCGCCAGCAGCGCGGCACGGAAGGCGTGGTAGCCGCTGGTGGAGATGATGTACGACCCCCGGTGGCCGGCCTCGTCGAGGATCCGGTGGGACAGGAGCAGGTTCTCCCGGGTGGTCCGTGCTGCGGTCTCGGCCCGCACCCGGTCCGGCGGCACGCCGGCCACGGAGGTCAGGTAGGCCGCCATCGCCGCACCCTCCGCCGGGGTCTCCCCGTCGCCCTTGCCCCCCGAGGGCACCAGCAGCGGATCGATCCCGAGGCCGAGCAGGCGGTCGCGCTCGGCGACGGCGCGGTCCAGGCGGCGGCGCAGCAGCGGAGGGACCTCCCCGTCGCGCAGCGTGGAGCCCAGGATGATGATCCCGGTGCCTTCGCAGCGCGGCGGGAACCACTGGTAGGGCACCGTGGTGCCCAGGAACACCAGATATGCGAGCCCCAGGTGCATCGCGATCACCCCGGCGGTCGCGGCGGCCCCGATCCCGGCGGGGCCCGCGCTCGCGGCCGCCTCCCCCACCACCCACGGGGTGAGGAGCAGCGCGATCCCTCCCAGCCCCGACAGCAGCCGGCCGCGCAGGCTGCCCTCCCGCGGGGAGACCGCGAGGGAACCGGTGACCACGGTCAGGCCCAGGAACAGCGTCCCGATCAGCCCGAGGGCACCGGCGACGAGGAGGAGTGCCGCTCCCGTCGGGAGGTGCCCCGCGAACAGCTGGACCATGAGCGAGATGCTCGAGAAGGTCGCCAGCAGCAGGACGACCCCGGTCCGCAGCCTGCGGGCATCCTGACGGAACAGCAGCAGATACGCCGTCCACGACAGGGCGGCCGCACTCCCCACCCCCACCATGCACAGCTCCTCTCCCGGGCGACGTCCCATCCTGTCACGGGGGGCGGCGGCGCTCGCGGCACGGGATCTCTCCCGCGGGTCCCTGTGCGCCGACGGGTACGACCGCAGCGCGGTGCGGGGAGGACACGTGGGGGTGCCCTCGCCTACGCTCCTCCCATGAGCGCTCTGACCACCCCTGTCGGTCTCGTCCCCGGCGTCGGCCGCCCGGCCGCCCGTGCCCTGGCCGCCCAGGGGGTGCACGCCGTCGGCGATCTCGCGGGGCGCGACTGGCCGGAGCTGGCGCAGCTGCACGGCGTCGGCCCCGCGGCCGGGCGCAGGCTGCAGGCGGCGCTCGCCGAGCACGGCGCCACGATGCAGGACCCGCCCGCCCCGCAGACGGGCCGGGCCGTGGTCACCCGGGGAGCGACAGGGACCGGCGCGAGCGACCTGAAGACCCATGCCACCACCGCCGATCCGGCCGAGTACGTGGCCGGACTCGAGCCCCGTCGCCGGCGCGTCGGGGAGGCGCTGCTGGAGATCTTCGGCGCGGCCACCGGAGCACGCGCGACCATGTGGGGGCCCAGCATGATCGGCTACGGCGAGGTGCACTATCGGTACGCCTCCGGGCGGGAGGGGGACACCTTCCAGCTCGGTTTCAGCCCGCGCAGGGCGGAGCTCGCGCTCTACGGCCTCCAGGGCTTCCCCCGCTCCGAGGAGCTGCTGACGAGTCTCGGGAAGCACCGCCGCGGCGCCGGCTGCGTGTGGGTGCGCTCGCTCGAGACGATCGACCCCGCCACGCTGCGCGAGCTGGTCGAGCATGCGTGGGCGCAGGGCCCCGACAGCACCGCGCCGTGACCCTCCGCTCACCCGGCCCGGGCCGGATGCGTCGACGCCCGGTCGCGGCCTACTGTGCTCCGGGAGATCACGGAAGCCGGTCCGCACCCGCGAACGGTCAGCGGATCCCAGAAGGTCGTGGAGAGGACAGCGATGGGCCTGTCGACAGCTGAGCGCCCGCGCGCCGAACGTCTGCTGTTCGTCCGCCGCCGCTCGAAGTCGGGCGTGGTGATCCTCGGGGTCGGCGCACTGATGGTGGTCGTGTACTCCGTGGTGTTCAAGCTCCTGATGGCGCAGGAGGTCGCGGACCACTCCTGGGCCACCGCCGTGTACTGGACCGTCACCACGATGTCCACCCTGGGCTACGGCGACATCACCTTCACCACGGATCTGGGCCGACTGTTCTCGATGTGCGTGCTGCTCAGCGGGATCGTCTACATCCTGGTGCTGCTGCCCTTCTACGTGATCCAGTACGTCGTCACCCCGTGGCTGGACCGGCGGCGTGCCGCCCGGACGCCGCGGCGGGTCGCGCCGACGCTGCGGGACCACGTGCTGCTGGTGGGCTCCGATGCCGTCACCCAGGCCTTCGCCGCCCGGGCCGAGCGCTCCCAGGTCCCGGCCGTCCTGATCCTCGAGGACATCGCCCTCGCCGGGGAGCTGCACGACCAGGGGCGGCAGGTGGTCGTCGGCCCTCTGGACTCCGCGATGACGTACCGCAGCGCCGGGGCCGCTCGGGCGCGCCTGGTGGTCTCCACCCTCTCCGACACCGCGAACACGAACGTCGCCTTCACCGTGCGGCAGGCCGCCGCCAAGGTGCCCGTCGCCGTGACCGCCTCGAAGCCGGTCTCCGTGGACGTGCTCGATCTCGCGGGCGCCGACCACGTGCTCGAGCTCGGCCAGGTGCTGGGACGCGAGATGGCCTCCCGGGTGCTGGGCTCGACGGGACGCTTCCACGCCATCGGCAGCTTCGGCTCCACGATCATCGCCGAGGCGGCGGCCCGCGGCACCGGCCTGGTGGGCCTGACCCTGGGGGAGGCGCTGCCCCTGCTGCGCTCCCGGGTGCGGATCCTGGCGATCATGCGCAAGGGGCGGCTGCGAGCGATGACCCCCGATCTGCGGATCACGGACGCGACCGTGCTGGTGCTCGCCGGCCAGGAGGAGGACCTCGCCCGCTACGACGCGCAGTTCCAGAGCCGTGCGGTCTCCGAGGACCCGGTGGTGATCCTCGGCGGCGGCCGGGTGGGGCGGGCCGCATCCCGTGCGCTGAGCGACGAGGGGGTGCCCAACACGATCGTCGAGCTGGAGCCCGGGCGGGTCGAGAACTCCTACTCGGTGCTCGAGGGGACCGCGAGCTACGCGGTGGTCACGGGGGATGCCGCTGATCAGCGGATCCTGCGCCGGGCGGGTCTCGACAGCGCCTCGGCCGTGCTGGTCACGCCGCGCGACGACGACCTGAACGTCTACCTCACCCTGTTCTGCCGTCGGCTGCGTCCCGAGCTGCAGATGGTCTCGCGCGCCACCTATGAGCGCAACGTCGCCACGCTCTATCGCGCCGGGGCGGACAGCGTGCTCTCCTACGCCACCATCGGCGCGACCGACCTGTGGAACCGCGCCGGGCTCAGCCACCGGGTGCTGGTCGCCGAGGGCAATGAGCTGTTCCTGGTGCCGCGGCCCGCCGCGCTGGCGCGTCGCTCGGTGCGCGACGACGAGGTGCGCCGGCGCACCGGCTGTCACATCGTCGCCGTGCTCGACGAGGACGGCACCCTCGGCTATGACACCGAGTCCATCCCCTCGGCCCCGGGACAGCTGCTGCTGCTCGGTGACCGGCACGCCGAGCGCCGCTTCCGCGAGACCTACCTCGGTCGGCGCCGGCTGGGCCGGCGACAGGGCCGACGATAGGCTGGCGGCCCCCCTCTCGTCCTCAGGAGATCCATGTCGCCCGCACCCGTGAAGCTCAGCGTCGGGGAGGCCGCCCCCGCCCTCGACCTGCCCACCGCCGGAGGCGGCAGGGTGGACCTCGCCGCGCTGGCCGGCGCCCCGGCCCTGCTGTGGTTCTACCCGGCGGCGAACACCGCGCTGTGCACCACGCAGGCCTGTGACCTGCGCGACAATCACCAGCTCTTCCTGGACGCCGGCTACCGCGTGATCGGGGTGTCCCCGGATCCCGTGGAGGAGCTGGATCGCTTCATCGCCGAGCAGGACCTGCCGTACACCCTCGCCTCCGACGAGTCGCGCCAGGTGATGGAGGCCTACGGGGCCTGGGGCGAGAAGAACATGTACGGGAAGCTGGTCCAGGGCACGATCCGCTCGACCTTCGCGATCGATGCCGAGGGTGTGCTGACGTTCGTGAAGTACCGCGTGGGCACCCCGACGCACATCGCGCTGCTGCAGGAGAAGCTCGGCCTGTGAGGCCGGCGACGGAGGACCTCGGCGCAAGTGTGACGTGATCTGCGTGCTCCCGCTTTGGAGCACTCCGCCCGCTCCCGTATGCTGGCTCGGCGTGCCGCGCACCGGTGCGGCGCCAGGAGACGTGGCAGAGCGGCCGAATGCGCTCCCCTGCTAAGGGAGTAGGCGACCAAAATCGCCTCGGAGGTTCAAATCCTCTCGTCTCCGCCCATGAGAAGGCCCCTCACCTGCGATGATATCGCGGGAGAGGGGCCTTTCGCCGTGACCGGCGGCGGCGGGGGGTCACTGCTCGTTCAGCGCCGTCCACTCCGGCCCGTCCGACTCCAGCAGATCGGGATCCCGCACCACCTGCTGCGTGTGCACCCCGCTGCGCAGCCGGGCGGCGAGCTCCTGCAGCGTCTCGCGCAGCACCGCGCGAGCCCGCGAGGCGTCGCCCGCGGACAGGGCATCCAGCAGCCGCTGGTGCGCGGCGGTGATGTCCGCGCGGACGCCGAATCCGAGCGGATCCGAGAAGCTCCCCATCCGGGTGAGGATCACGATCGTGCTCATGGCGGAGATCAGGAAGCGGTTCCGGGCGATCTCGGCGAGCTGCTGATGCAGGTCCAGATCCGCGTTGCCGGCCTCGATCACCTCCTCGGCCGCGAGCGCCCGACGGGTCCGCTCCAGGGTGTCCCGCAGCGGTGCCAGCAGCTCCTCGGCGGCCGCGTCGTCGCCGGCGGTGCGGAGCGCGGAGATCCGATCGGCCACGATCGAGGCGGCCTGCATCTCGATGCCCAGCCGGTAGTCGATGAAGTCCGACATCGTCCCGGCATCCATCCTGGTCACGAACAGGCCGCGGCCGGGGATCTGCGTGAGCAGACCGTCGCGGACCAGACGCTGGCAGGCCTCGCGCAGGGACGAGCGCGAGATCCCCATCTGCTTGGAGACCTGGACCTCGGGGATCGTGTCGCCGGGGCGGAGATCACCGAAATAGATCGCATTGCGCAGTTCGAGCTCGGCCTGATCGATGATCGAGGGTCGACGGATCGGCTGCATCATCGGCAGCTGGACCGTCTCGGGGCGGGGGCGCATGGATTCCTCCTGGGCTCGTGCGCGAAGGGCGCGCGGGGCGTCATCTAATCATCCGTCCCCGGCGTGTCCGTGACAGCCGCCGGGGGAGTCATCGCCGTCACATCCCGCCGATCCGGACCACGTGTTCGCAGGCGGCGCATGCAGATTCCACTGGATCACGATCCCATGACGAAAACAGCCGGTTCCCGGCGTCGGTCCGGCAGTGGGATTAGCGTGGGCATCGATTCGATCCGCAGATCGCCGGATTGTCCGACACCTGTAGGGTCTCAGGACATCGTCGATACTGCAGACCACGAGACACACGCCAAGGAGCATTGACATGCAGAACCGCCGCAGCTTCATCCGAGGGAGCGGTCTCGTCCTGTCGGCCGCCGCACTGGGCGGCCTCGCCGCCTGCAGCCGCACCAGCACCGGAGGCGGAGACGCCGGTGGCAACGGAGGCAGCGATGGCGGTGGCGGCGGGGGCGACCTGCTGAGCCGGCTGCAGGATGCCGGGACGATCACCGTCGGCTTCGCCGGTGAGGCCCCCTACAGCTTCGAGGACGGCGGCGAGCTCCAGGGCGCGACCGTCGCCATGCACCGCGAGATCTTCGGCGAGCTCGGCATCGACACCGTCGAGGGCAAGCTCACCGACTGGGGCTCGCTCATCCCGGGCCTGAACGCGGGCCAGTTCGACGCGGTCAGCGCCGGCATGTCGATCCTCCCGGACCGCTGTGCCCAGGCCGCCTTCAGCGAGCCCGAGTTCCAGTACACCACCGCACTGATGGTCCCCACGGGCAACCCGGAGGGACTGGTGGACATGCAGTCCTTCGTGGACTCCGGTCTGACCGTGGCCACCATGTCCGGTGCGATCGAGTCCAGCTACGCGGCGGACCTCGGGCTGGACAGCATCGAGGTCGGCGGCCCGCAGGACGGCGTGGACGCGCTCAAGGCCGGCAACGCCGCAGCCTTCGCGCTGACCGCCATCTCGCTGAACTGGCTGGCCGACAACACCGTCGACGACGTCGAGGTGACCGACAGCTTCGTCGCCGAGATCGACGGGGTCAAGCAGGTCGGCGCCGGCGGCACCGTGTTCCGCAAGGAGGACACCTCCCTGCTGGATGCCTACAACGAGAAGCTCGCCGAGATCATCGCCGATCCCGAGCGCTACCTCTCGATCGTCGGCGACTTCGGCTTCACCCAGGAGGAGCTGCCGCCCGAGGAGATGACCACCGAGATCCTCTGCTCCGGTGACCTCTCCTCCCTGCAGTGATCCCCTGCTCCATCGATGACGTCGTCCCGGCACGAGCCCTCGCGGGCCGTGCCGGGTCGTTCGTCGCCCGAGAGGTGATACCCCGATGGATGGAGTGATCGGCTTCATTCAGGATCTCGGCCCGAACCTCCAGCTGGTGCTGGAGCGGATGCCGATGATCCTCGACGGCGTCATGATCACGCTGCTGGCCAGCGTGCTGGGTGCCGCGCTCGCACTGTTCATCGCGTTCGCCTTCGGCCTCGCGCTGCTCGCGAAGAACCTGATCGTGCGCGGCGTGGCGAGGGTGTTCGTGGAGTTCTTCCGCGGCACCTCGCTCGTGGTCCAGCTCTTCTGGCTCGCCTTCGTGCTCCCACAGCTGCCGTACCCCTTCGGCTTCCAGCTCGATCCGCTGCTGGTCGGCGTGCTCGCCCTGGGTCTGAACTACGGGGCCTACGCGGCGGAGGTCGTGCGCGGCTCGATCGGCTCGGTGCCCACGGGGCAGTACGAGGCGATCAGCGCGCTCAGCCTGAGCCCGGCCCGCGGCATGTTCCGCATCGTGATCCCCCAGGCCTGGGCCCTGATGCTCCCCTCGCTGTCGAACCTCTGGATCCAGCTGCTCAAGGGCAGCGCCATCGTCGGCACGGTGACCCTGTACGACCTCTTCTTCCAGGTCGAGCAGCTGCGTGACCGGACCGGTACCTGGTTCGCCTACTCCTTCGCACTGCTGGCCTACTACCTGATCGCCTGGCTGATCGTGATCCTCATGAACGGTCTGGAGATCCGGGCCAAGCACCAGATCGGGCGCGGCCCGGCCCTGAAAGATACGTGGCGCTCGCTCTTCCGAGCCCCCGGCAGCACCCCCGGAGGCGGCCGCTCGGCGCGCGTCGTCCGTGACCGGGCCACCGCCAAGGCGGGCACCGCGGGAGAAGGTGGTCTGGCATGAACCCGAACTCGTCCTGGTGGGATTGGGACCACGCTGCGGCGGTCCTGCCCTCACTGTTGCTCGACGGCTTCAAGATCACCGTCCTGGCCACCGTCCTGGGCACCCTCATCGCCCTGGTGCTGGGCCTGGTCGTCGCGATCGTCCGGCGCAGCGCGCCGACGATCATCAACGCCCCGGTCACCTGGGTGGTCGAGTTCATCCGGATGACCCCGCTGGTGGTCCAGCTGGTGTTCGCGAACCTCGTGCTGTCGCCGTACTTCGACTCGACGCTCGCGATCGGCATCTGGGTGCTGGGCATCCATTACACGACCTACATGGCCGAGGTGTACCGCGCCGGCATCGACTCGGTGCCCACCGGGCAGTGGGAGGCGGCCACGGCCCTCTCCCTGCCGCGGGTGCGGACCTGGCGGGCGGTGGTCGTCCCGCAGGCGATCCGCAACACCCTGCCGGCGCTGGGCAACTACGCGATCTCCATGTTCAAGGAGACCCCGTTCTTCGTCGTGATCTACATCCCGGAGCTCGTGCGGGTCGCACAGAACTACGGCTCGCACAATTTCCGCTACACCGAGGCGATCACCCTGGCGGGACTGATCTTCCTGGCCGCCAGCTACCCCACCTCGCTCCTGATCCGACGACTGGAGAAGAAACTTGCCTGAGAACACAGCCCCTCCCGGCACGGCCGACGTGCCCCACATCGAGTTCCGCGACGTGGTCAAGAAGTTCGGCGACAACACGGTGCTGGACGACCTGAACTTCACGGTCACCAAGGGTGAGCGCGTCACCCTGATCGGGCCCTCCGGCTCGGGCAAGACGACCATCCTGCGCCTGGTGATGACCCTTGAGGAGCTCACCGGCGGATACATCCACATCGGGGGGACCCCGCTGCAGTACCAGGAGCAGGGCGGCAAGCGCGTGCGGATCCCGGACAAGCGCCGCCGCCGCACCACCACCGACATCGGGATGGTCTTCCAGCACTTCAACCTGTTCCCCAACATGACCGTGATGGAAAACATCATCGAGGCCCCGGTCAACGTGATGGGGCTGAAGAAGGCCGAGGCGGAGGCCAAGGCCGAGGCCCTGCTCGACAAGGTGGGCATGGCGTGGAAGAAGGACGCCCGTCCCAACGAGCTCTCCGGCGGTCAGCAGCAGCGCATCGCGATCGCCCGGGCCCTGGCCATGGACCCGGAGATCCTGCTGCTGGACGAGGTCACCTCGGCGCTGGACCCCGAGCTGGTGGGCGAGGTGCTCGCGGTGCTCAAGGACATCGCCGCCGAGACCGACATCTCCATGCTGATCGTGACCCACGAGATGCAGTTCGCGAGGGACGTCTCCGACCGCGTGATGATGTTCGACCAGGGCTCCGTCATCGAGGAGGGCCTGCCGGACAAGATCTTCAGCGATCCGGAGAACCAGCGCACCCAGGACTTCCTGCGCGCTGTGCTGTGACGGCGTGAGGCTGTCCGCCGAGTGTCCCCGACGGATGCGGCGGCGGCCCCCGCTGTAGTCTGTCCCCGTTCGTTCCGCGCCGCTGCGGTCGCCCTGAGTGCTGTCGGCGGCCGCTTCCCGGTGTGCCGACCCCAGGAGGCCCTGTGCCAGATCCCGACGCCATCGCCGTCCCCACGTTGACGAGCGAGTTCCCCGTCGTCGGCGACGACCCCCATATCGACGCCCCGCTGCGAGCCACCGTTCGCCGTCTGTCGACCCTGTTGGGCGGCGCCCTCGCCGACCAGCACGGTCAGGAGATGCTCGACCTCGTCGAGCAGGTCCGCAAACTCACCAAGGAGGCGAAGTCCTCCGAGTCCGAGGCCAGTGCCCTCGACGTCCAGAACCGCCTCGCCGCCCTGCCCATCGAGCAGGCCACCACTTTGACCCGCGCGTTCTCGCAGTACTTCCTGCTGGCCAACGCCGCGGAGCAGGTCTACCGGGTGCGGGCGCTGGACGAGCGCCCTGCCGCCGACTCCTGGATGCCGCGCACCGTGCGCGCCATCCATGAGGAGCTCGGCGCCGACGGCCTGCAGCAGGCGGTGGACTCGCTCGATGTGCGCCTGGTCTTCACCGCGCATCCCACCGAGGCCTCCCGCCGGGCCGTGCTGACCAAGCTGCGCCGCATCTCGGACATCCTCGGCGACGAGACCGCGGAGGACTCCGTCGAGCGGCGGCGCCAGGACCGCGACCTCGCCGAGCTCATCGAGACGCTGTGGCAGACCGATGAGCTGCGCCGCCACCGTCCCACCCCGCAGGACGAGGCGCGCAACGCCCTCTACTACCTGCGGGAGATCTTCCGCCAGACCATGCCGGAGATGCTCGACGACCTGCGCGAGGAGCTGAAAGAGCACGGAGCGGACATGCGCGACGACCAGGTGCCGCTGCGCTTCGGCTCGTGGATCGGCGGCGACCGTGACGGGAATCCCTTCGTCACCGCCCAGGTCACCCGCGAGGTGCTGGAGCTGCAGGCCGAGACGGCGATCGACTTCGCCGTCGAGGTGATCTCCGACCTGATCCTCGAGCTCTCGGTCTCCAGCGAGCTGACCGGCGAGGACGAGCAGCTGCTGGAGAGCCTGCGCGAGGACCTCTCCCACGGGACCGAGGTCGACCCGGTCCAGCAGGAGCTGTACCGCCAGGAGCCCTACCGTCTCAAGCTCGGAGCGATGCGCTCCAAGCTCCGCGCCACCCAGGAGCGCATCCGTTCCGGCGACGGCCATGTCCACGGTCGTGACTACCGCGACAGCGCCGAGCTCCAGGACGATTTCCGGGTGCTGCGCGGGGCGCTGCGCCGGCACGGCGGAGAGCGCGTCGCCGACGGCGCCCTCGCCGTCGCCCAGCAGGTGCTCGCCGCCTCCGGTCTCAACCTCGCCACCCTCGACGTGCGCGAGCACTCCGAGAAGCATCACGAGGTGCTGGCCCGCCTGTTCGACCGGGTGGGGGAGCTGGATCGTCACTACACCGAGCTCAGCCGGTCCGAGCGGACCGTGGTGCTGGGCCGCGAGCTCGGCAGCCGTCGGCCGCTGGTGGGGTCCGCGATCACCGAGGACGAGTCGATCCTCGATGACGCCACTCGCATCACCTTCAACGTGTTCCGGGAGATCCGTGACGCGCACCGCCTCTACGGCACCTCCGCCATCGAGACCTACATCATCTCGATGACCCACGGCGCCGACGACGTCCTCGCGGCCGCGCTGCTGGCCCGCGAGGCCGGGCTGATCAGCATCGCCGGCAGCGAGGACCACCGGGCCGATATCGGCTTCGTGCCGCTGCTCGAGGAGGTCTCGGAGCTGCGCCACGCCGGGGAGATCCTCGACGAGCTGCTCAGCGATCCCTCCTACCGGAAGATCGTGCGCCTGCGCGGCGACCGCCAGGAGGTCATGCTCGGCTACTCCGACGGCAACAAGGACGCCGGCGTGATCACCAGCCAGTGGGAGATCCACCAGGCGCAGCGCTCGCTGCGCGATGCGGCGGCCCGCCACGGGGTGACCCTGCGGCTGTTCCACGGTCGCGGCGGTTCCGTCGGCCGCGGCGGCGGTCCCACCTATGACGCGATCCTGGCCCAGCCGTACGGCGTGCTCGAGGGCGAGATCAAGTTCACCGAGCAGGGCGAGGTCATCTCCGACAAGTACATGCTGCCCTCGCTGGCCCGGGAGAACCTGGACCTGTCGCTGGCCGCGGTGCTCGAGGGCTCGGCGCTGCACACCGCGCCCCGCACCCCGGCGCAGACCCTCGACCGCTTCGGGGAGGTCATGCAGTCGGTCTCCGATGCGTCCTTCGCCCGCTACCGCACGCTGGTCGACGACGAGAACCTGCCGGAGTACTTCGTCTCCGCCACCCCGGTGGAGCAGCTCGGCGATCTGAACATCGGCTCGCGGCCCTCGAAGCGTGCCACCTCGGAGAAGGGCCTGGACGGCCTGCGGGCGATCCCGTGGGTGTTCGGCTGGACCCAGTCGCGGCAGATCGTGCCCGGCTGGTTCGGCGCCGGCTCCGGGCTGAAGGCCGCGCGGGAGGCCGGGCTCGAGCCCGACCTGCACGAGATGTACCGCAACTGGCACTTCTTCCGCACGGTGATCAGCAACGTCGAGATGACGCTGGCGAAGACGGACATGCAGATCGCCGCCCACTACGTGCACTCGCTGGTGCCGGAGCGGCTGTGGTACCTCTTCGACCGGATCCGGGAGGAGTACGAGCTCTCGGTCGCGGAGATCGAGCGGCTCACCGGCGTGCTGGGCCTGCTGGACAACCAGCCGATCCTCAAGCGCACCCTGGCCGTGCGCGACCGCTACCTGGATCCGATCTCCTACATGCAGGTCGCGATGCTGCAGCGGGCCCGGGCCGCCACGGAGCGGGGCGAGGAGCTCTCGCCCGAGCTGCAGCGTGCACTGCTGACCACCATCAACGGTGTCGCCGCGGGGCTGAAGAACACCGGCTGAGCGTTCGCGCCGAGGGGGAGCGGCGGCGCTGCGCCCGGCCGTCCCGCGCCACCCCGTCGCGCCGTGCAGAGACAGTAATGTCCCGGGAAGACCCATGTGCTCGCGCTCATCGGTCGTCCCGGGACATTTTCTGGCGCGTGGCTCGTCAGCGACCTGGCAGCGACTCGGCGTCCGCCCGGCGGGGGCGCGCAGCGGTCAGCGCAAGGGGCGCTCCATGACGTCCATGCCGAGGCCGGCGACCTTGAGCCAGTCCGGGTTGCCCGCGAAGGGCACCGCCGTGCCGACGGAGGCGAAGCCGTGCCGCCGGTACCAGTCCTGCAGCTCCGGCCGGCCCTGCAGCACCTGGATCCTCAGCACGCCCACGCCGGCGCTCCGCAGCAGCTCGGCCTGGGCCTCGAGCAGGCGCCCGCCGAGCCCGCGGGACTGGACCGCGGGGCGCACCGCGAACAGGCCGAGCTCCGCCCGGTCGCTCCCGTGCGGATCCGCGGGCTCGCGGCGCGTGTAGCAGCAGCCGGCCAGCTCACCGCCGAGCTCCGCCACCAGCAGCGTGACCCGGGGGTCGGCGAGCATGGCGTGGACCTCGTCGGCATCGGTGCGGTGCCCGTCCACGAGATGTGCCTCGGTGGTCCAGCCGCCCTCGCCCCGATAGGCCGCCTGCACCAGGTCCACGAGCTCGGGCACATCCCCGCCGTTCGCCGGGCGCAGCGTGACCTCGGTGCTGTGCCGGGTCCCGCGGGTCCGCGGAGCGGTCATGAGGGGATCTTCCCGGTGCGCTGCAGCTCGGCGAGCAGGCCGTGGCCGTCGGGCGCCTCCAGGGTGAGCGGGGTCGCGGGGAGGGGGGCGGTGTGCTCGCGCGGTCGCCGGGAGCCGTGGGCGAGCAGCTGCTCGGGCTCGGTGAGCTGGCGGATGAGCACGGAGTCGACCTGGTCCGGGTGGCGCCGGGAGAACTCCGCATAGATCGAGGGGTCGTGCTGGCCGTCGTCGCCGATCAGGATCCAGCGCATCGTCGGGAACTCCGCCGCGAGCCGGGTGAGGGCCCGGTGCTTGTGGTCGGGACCGGAGCGGAAGAACCCGGTGTTGGTGGGCCCCCAGTCGGTGAGCAGCAGCGGACCGTCGGGATACCCGTTGCGGTAGAGGAAGCGCTCGAGCACGGGGAAGACGTTCCAGGCCCCGGTGGAGAGGTAGAAGACGGGCATCGTGGGATGTTCGCGCGCCAGACGCTGGTAGAGCATCGGCATCCCGGGCACCACCTGGCGCGAGGACTGATGGACCACGAAGGCGTTCCAGAAGGCGAGCAGGGGGCGCGGCAGCCAGGTCACCATCACGGTGTCATCGATGTCGCTGACCAGGCCCACCTCGGCCTGGTCCGGGACCACGGTGATGGCTGCGGTCACCTCGTTGCCGGGGGCCGTCCACAGCACCGCTTCATGGCGTCCCGGGGGGAGGGCGATCTCGAGATCCGCGTCGACGATGCCGGACCGGTCGGCGCGGACGGTGAACTGCTCATCGCCGAGCAGGACATGGACGGTGCGGTGCGGTGCGACCTGGCCGGCGAAGTTCCGCCATCCGCGCACCGCCATCGTGCGCATGTCATGGACCGGCTGGTCGTGGAAGTCCGCCGGGGTGCCGGGGGAGGCGTAGAGCACCTTCGCCAGCACCCGGACCCGAGCACCGGAGCCGAAGCCGTGGAACGGCTGCAGACGCAGTTCCCAGTGCAGTCCGCGCAGAGCTCGACCCATCACCGCATTCTTGATGTCCTCGATCCGCGCCGCCCAGTGCGGACGGTCGGTCTGGGAGCGCGAGGCGACGACGCGCAGCGCACTGCGGGCGGAGGCGACGCCGGAGGAGATCCCCACCGGTCTCAGATGCCGCGGGCCATCTTCAGCCAGGCGCTGTCCGGATCGTCCTCGACGATCTCCCAGCGTTCGCCCGTGTCGGAGAAGCCCAGCGCCTCGTAGAGCGCGCGGGCGCCCTCGTTCTCCGGGCCGACGTACAGCGTGACGGTGTCGGCGCCGTCCGCGCCGGCCCAGGTGAAGACCGCTTCGGCGAGATCGCCGGCGATGCCGGAGTGGCGGGAGCTCGGCGTGACCCACATGGCCTGGAGCTCGCGCTCGTTCGCGGGCGAGTCCTGCTCGTGGCGTGCGGCGACGACAGCCACCGGCTGCCCGTCCTCGATCGCCAGGAACCAGGCCGCATCCCGCACCCGCTCCTGCCAGACGGAGTCCTCGTAGGTGGATTCCGTGTCCCAGCTCTGCCCGAAGGCGGCAGGGTCCGTGCTGAGGGACCGGAGACGGATCTCGCGCACGAGCGACCAGTCGTCGTCGTGGGCGCGGATGATTTCGGCCATGGGTGTCCTCCTGAGCCGTCGTTGCGTGGTCGCGGGCGATCAAGCCCGGGCGGTCTTGCTTCCGCGTTGCCGCAGGCACCGCATGCAGTCAGCCCCCAGTGTACGTTCCCGAGCAGTTCGGCGCTCCCCTCCTGCGGACCTTGGCACAATAGGGCCATGGAGCCCCTTCGTCTGCTGACCGTCTGCACCGGCAACGTGTGCCGTTCCCCGGCCGCGGCCGTGATGCTGCGCGTCGCCGTCGAGGAAGCGGGCCTGACGGGCAGCATCGAGGTGGGATCCGCCGGCACCAGCTGGGAGGCGGAGGGGATGCCGATGGACGACCGCACCCAGCTCGCCCTCGAGCGTGCCGGCTATACCCGGCCCTTCGAGCACGTGGCGCGCACCATCCACCTCACCGAGCTGCTGGCGTGGGACCTGGTGCTGCCGATGACCGCCGATCATGCCCAGCGGATGCGCCGGACGGCGGAGCAGGCACCGCCGGGGGCCTCCGTCCCGGAGATCCGGATGTGGCGGCGTTTCGAGCCCGGCATCTCGCTCGCGGCGCTGCCGACGGAGATCCCGGTCGAGGACCCCTGGTACGAGGGCCAGGGTGCGTTCGACAGGACGATCCTCCAGATGCGGCGGAGCGTTCCCGGCATCATCGCCCGGGCGCAGGAGATGCTCGCCGAACGCTGATCTGCGGCGCCGAGCGCCCCGCGCCGGTCCGCTCAGCGGGGGCCGCGGCGGCTGAGCAGGGTGGCGCCGACGAATCCGGCCGTGGTGAGGAAGCCGATCCCCAGCACGATCAGGATGACCTGCCGCATCTGGCCGGCGGTCGAGTCGGCGTTCTCGGAGATCGCGTCGAACAGGCGCACCACCGGACCGCTGTCCGCTCGCGTCGCCGTGGCCTGAGGGGGGCTCGTGGGCGGACTCTGCTCCTCCGCGGCGGCCGCCGGCTCGCTGGTCTCGTCAGCGTCGGTGGAGGTGACTGCGACGGTCTCCTCCGGAGCGGACGTGGGATCCGCAGGGACGTCCTCCGGGGTCGGGGGAGTCGTCTCCGGCGGCACCACCGGCTCCGCCTGCTCGGTCTCCGCCGGCTGAGGGGCGGTCGGCTCGGGCACTGTGGCCTCGGCCTCTGCCTCGGGCTCGGTCGCCTCGGGCGCTGCGGTCGTGGGCTCCGGCTCAGTGGTGGGTTCGGGGTCCTCGGTGGTGGGAGTCTCCGGGCTCGGGGGCGGCGGGGCGGGGTCCGAGGTCTCGGTCGCGTCCGGAGTCTCCGCGGGATCGGCCTCCCCTGGCTGGTCCTCGTCGAGCGGGGGATCCTCTTCCGTCCCCTCAGGGGGAACCGGCGGCGCCGGCGGCGCCGGACCTTCCTCGGCGTCGGTCTCAGGGGAGACGTTGACTTCTGGCGTGAGAGGAGGCTGTGTCGGCTCGGTCGGCTCTGCCGTGGGCTCGGCACTGGACGGTACCGTCGGCTCGGTCGGCTCGGTCGGCTCGGTCGGCTCGGTCGGCTCGGTCGGCTCGGTCGGCTCGGTCGGCTCGGTCGGCTCGGTCGG
>NZ_JBHZRO010000006.1:113080-201714 GCF_043641765.1 Brachybacterium vulturis
CTCGGTCGCGGGGTCGTCGGTGGGCTGCTCCGGGTTCTCCGTGGGCGAGCTGCTCTCGTCGTCGCCGTCGTCCTCGTCCTCGCCCCCGTCGTCGCAGTTCTGGGCGGGGTCCGTCTGCAGCAAGCGGGGCACGGGGTCGGTATCGCAGGCGTCCTGTGGCGGAGCCTCGTCGCCGTCATCGGCGGATTCAGCGTTCTCGAAGTCGGTGGACGAGGTCCCGCTCGCCGCCCCGTCGCCGCGGTGGGCATCGTCCGGGGTGGACTGCGAGGACGACACGGCATCGCTGTCGGGGACCTCGGCAAGGGCGGGCGCGGCCAGGAAGGGGGCCGCGACGACGATGGCTGCTGAGTATGTGCACAGGCGCGCGCGCAGGCGCATAGGCGTGGTCCCCCCTCTCCTTCTCGCGAGCTCGACGGCTGCGGTCGGTGGTGTCTCCGGTGGGCCCGACGAAGCACAATACCCTACGGAAACTTTACTTTCGACCCCATGCTTCCCCCGGGGGATCCGACCGCGCAAGGGCGCTGTGCATGGCGCCACGCGGACGTGACAGACGTTATGGTGACCCCGATTTGACCGAAGCTTTACCAGCGACCCGTGCACATGGTGATCTTCGCGTCCCGTCGCCGGGTATGCGGACGCCGGATCCCGGTTCGCAGGATCCGGCGTCCGGGTGGCCGCGGGGTCAGTCGGCGAGGACCTCGTCCACGAGGGCTTTCGCGGCGTCCTGCACCTGTCCCAGGTGCTCCTCGCCCTGGAAGGACTCGGCGTAGATCTTAAAGATGTCCTCGGTGCCGGAGGGCCGGGCGGCGAACCAGGCCGACTCCGTGGACACCTTCAGGCCGCCGATGGCGCCCCCGGCAGGCGCCTCGGTGATCGCCGAGGTGATCGGTTCCCCGGCCAGCTGCGTCGCGCTGACCTGCTCGGCGCTGAGCGCCTTCAGCTTCGCCTTCTGCTCACGGTTGGCGGGGGCATCCATGCGGGCATAGGCGCTGGTGCCGAACTCCTCGACCAGCTCGGCATGCAGCGTGCTGGGGGAGCGGCCGGTGACTGCGAGAATCTCCGAGGCCAGCAGCGCGAGGATGATGCCGTCCTTGTCCGTGGTCCACACCGAGCCGTCGCGGCGCAGGAAGGAGGCGCCGGCGCTCTCCTCGCCGCCGAAGCCGACGGAGGAGTCGATCAGTCCGGGCACGAACCACTTGAAGCCCACCGGCACCTCGTACAGCTCCCGGCCGAGCGAGCTGACGACCCGGTCGATCAGGCTGGAGGAGACGAGCGTCTTGCCCACCTTGGCCGTCGCGGGCCAGTGGGGCCGGTGGGCGAACAGGTAGCGGATCGCGGTGGCGAGGTAATGGTTGGGATTCATCAGCCCGGCGTCGGGGGTGACGATCCCGTGGCGGTCCGCGTCCGCGTCGTTGCCGGTGGCGATGTCGTACTCGTCGCGCTTCTCGAGCAGCGAGGCCATCGCCCACGGGCTCGAGCAGTCCATGCGGATCTTGCCGTCGCGATCCAGGGTCATGAAGGACCATCGGGGGTCCACCTCGGGGTTGACCACGGTGAGGTCGAGGTCGTGCATCTCCCCGATCTCCGCCCAGTAGTCGACCGCCGCGCCGCCCAGCGGATCCGCGCCGATGCGCACCCCGGCCCGGCGGATCGCCTCGACGTCGATGACGCTGGGGAGGTCCTGCACATAGGTGTGGAGGTAGTCGTAGCGCTCGGCGTCCTGCAGCGCCTTCTGCCGGCCGTGGCGGCGCACGCCGCGCAGGCCAGCGGCGAGCAGCTCGTTCGCGCGGTCGGCGATCCAGGAGGTCGCGTCCGTGTCCGCCGGGCCGCCGTGGGGCGGGTTGTACTTGAAGCCGCCGTCACGGGGAGGGTTGTGGCTCGGGGTGACCACGATGCCGTCGGCCCGCCCGGGGCTGGTCGCCGACCGGCCCCGGTTGTGGGTCAGGATCGCGTGGGAGATCGCCGGGGTGGGGGTGAAGCCGTCCCGGGAATCCACCTGGGCGGCGACATCGTTGGCGGCCAGCACCTCGAGCGCCGTGTCGAAGGCGGGACGGGAGAGGGCGTGGGTGTCGCGGCCGATGAACAGCGGCCCTCTGATCCCCTGCGCCGCGCGGTACTCGACGATCGCCTGCGTGGTCGCGGCGATGTGATCCTCGTTGAAGGCCACATCGAGGGAGGAGCCGCGATGCCCCGAGGTGCCGAAGGCGACGGCCTGGTCGGGGTCCGCGGGGTCCGGATGGTTGTCGTGGTACGCGTCGAGGAGCGCGTCGACGTCGACGAGGTCCTCCTCCAGCGCTTTCTGGCCTGCACGGGGGTGCATCATCACCACTCCATCCTCGAGGGTCGGGGTCCTGCCCCACACTCTAGGTCAGGGTCGGACCTCGAGGCGGGGCTGCGCCTGCCTGCTGAGACGACGGGCGCAGGCGCGCCTCAGGGCCGGCGCGAGCGCACCAGCAGCACGATCCCGACGATCGTGAGGACCAGTCCGATCAGACCGGCGACGAGGCCGATGATCGGGCCGATCAGCAGTGGCGCCGCCATCCCCAGCAGGCTGTACGGGCCGAGATAGGCGGGAGCGTCGGTGCCGGTGCAGGAGATCGTCACCGTGGTGTCCTCGAGGACGGCGACCCCGATCTTCTGCTCGTACCGGGAACCGTCCCCGAAGGTGACCGAGGAGGTGCTGGGCACCACGCTCACCACGCCGGGTTCGGACCCCTCGGCGCTGCACTCGGCGCCGGCGGCATCCTCCTGGGGCACGTACACGATGAGCATCTCGTTCGCAGAGACGTCGACCTCGCCGCTCGCCCCGTCGATCACCGTCGGCCCGGACGCGGCGTCCCCGGTGAGGGAGCCCACGGACCACACGATGCCGCCGATGGTCGCGGTGGGACCGATCACGAGCAGCAGCACCAGACCGATGATCAGCGGCAGCAGTCCGCGCCGGCGGTGAGGGGCGGGGCCGGGGGCACCGGAGGCGGGCAGCGGTCCCGTCTGCGGCCCGTACGACGTCGCACCGCCGCCGGCGGGTGCGTCATATCCGTGATGTGCACCGGGGACGGGGTCCGACGGAGCGCCGTAGGGCGGGCCGCCGTACGACGAGGCCCCATAGGACGAGTCCCCGTAGGACGAGTCCCCGAAGGACGGTGCGGCGTCGGGAGCGGGGGAGGTCGGCCCCGGCAGTCCGTAGCTGGGACGCCGGCGCGGGGCGGGCGTCGGGGACTCACCGTCGGACATCAGGACTCCTTCGCGATTCGGATCCCCTCAGCGTAGTGGCCGTTCCTCCGAGGATCCCGGGCAGCAGCGTCGGGTCCTCGCGCGCCGCCGCGCTCAGGACGTGGTGAACTCCAGCGCGATCCCGATCAGGGCGGCGCCGACGAGGGCCGACGCCAGCGGCGTGGCCAGCCAGGTCAGCACGATGTTCCGCGCCACCCGCCAGCGCACGTTGCGCAGGCCCTCGGCGGCGCCCGCCCCGACCACGCTGGAGGCGAGGGCATGGGAGGTGGAGATGGGCGAGCTGACCCCGAACAGGCTCAGCGACATGGTCGTCGCTGCGGAGATCTCCGCCGCGAGCCCCGGGGCGACCGTCAGATCGGTGAGACGACGCCCCAGGGTGCGGATGATCCGATGGCCTCCCCCCAGCGTGCCGGCACCCACCGCGACCGCGATCGCGACCATGATCCCCACCATCCCCATCGGCGTGGAGCCGGTCGCCGTGGCCGCGACCACGACCACCGCCAACGGCAGCCGGGAGTCGTTGATCCCGTGCCCGGTGGCGACCGCCCCGGCGGAGAGGGTCTGGGCGAAGCGGAGATGACCGCGCTGCAGCCGCTCGTGCCGCCCCAGGCGGAGCAGACCGTGCATCAGGGCGAAGGCGAGCCCCGCCGACAGCACCGGACCCACCAGGGAGACGATGAGGACGGCCCCGAGCTGCCCCCAGGCCGCGGTCGCGCCGATCACGAGGGTGACGCCGAGGGTGGCCCCGAAGAAGGCGTGCCAGGTGGAGGCCGGCATCCCCAGCCGCCAGGTCAGCAGGTCCCAGACGATGGTCGCGAGCATGATCGCGAGCAGCGCCAGACCGAGCCGGTCGGGACTGCCGGCGGTCGCCTCGGTGAGGGGGATCATCCCCAGCAGGCGCACCGCCCACTCCGCCGTGACCACGAGCAGGGCCATCCCCAGCAGCGCCCCGAGCAGATTCAGCAGCGCGGCCATGACCAGCGCCGTCGACTCCCGCAGGGTCCGGGTGGCGATCGTGGTGGAGACGGCGTTGGAGGCGTCGTGGAAGCCGTTCATGTAGGCCATCGCCAGTGCCGTGAGGACGACCAGCGTCAGCAGGGTCGGGGCCACTCAGGAGTCCTTGACCCGCAGCAGATCGGCGATCCGCGCGCTGCGCTCCTGCAGGGTGATGGTCTGGCGGATCGATTCGGCGACATCGTGCTGGGGCAGCAGCTCCTGTGCCGAGCCGCCGCGCGTGTAGAGCTCGCCGAGGGCGCGGCGCACCAGCCGGTCGCCCTGCCGCTTGAGCTTGCGGACCTGCTCGTAGTGGTCGCCCAGGTCCCGCACCCGTGAGAGCTGCCAGGTGACCGCGACGGTGAGCTCCGCCGCCCGCTCGACGCCCTCGGCGGCCTCCAGCAGCGCAGTGGGCAGGGCGCCGATCTGGGAGATGACCAGCAGCTCGGCCGTGTGCTCCATGGAGTCCAGGGTGTCGGAGAGGGTCAGGGCGAAGTCGTAGAGCAGCTCCGCCTCGTAGGGCGTGATCAGGGAGTGGGCGAGCCGCTGGGCGATGCGACGGCACAGCTCCTCGGCGACGGTCGACTGCTCGTGCAGCCGGGGCGCGAGGCGGGTGCGCTCGCGCATGCCGTGGCCGAGCAGCTTCGAGTGGGTGCCGGCCGACTGGACCAGCAGCTCGGCGAGCTCCGCGAAGAGGTCGTACAGGGGACGCTCGCTGCGCTGGGGGAAGAGTCGGTCGAGGAACTGCGCCATCACGGGCCCCCTCCCCGCGCCGCCGGGCGCCTCACGCCGCTGGTGCCGGTGCGGCGAGGGCGGACTGGATGCTGGGGCGCCGGACCGGGATGCGCCTGTCGGCGCGAAGGCCGCTCGAAGCGGCAAATGTTGGAGCCCGGGGCAACCGCGGCCCGACGCGCTCCCATCGTAGGGTACGACGGGGCGGTGGACGCAAGCCGGGACCGCGACGTCATGGCACGGACCTCACCGCGGCCGCTGCGGGCCTCAGTCCAGCTGCCCCGCCTCCGCCTGGCGTCCGGCAGCGGTCAGGTCCTCACCGGTGCTGAGCAGACGCTCGGCCTGCAGGGTGCGGTCGTCGTCGGCGTCCTCGTCGGCCAGGTGCGCGGTGCCGTGCGCCACGATCATGGCCACCGCACCGGCGCGCCGCAGCGCCAGGCCGAGATCCCCGGTGAACGCCCCGCGCAGGATCTCGTCCATGGAGCGGTGGACCTGGTCGACGTCCGGCGGCTCCGCGAAGCCGGAGAGGTAGCGCAGCCCGGGCACGGTGCGCGACCCCGCCCGATAGCGGCGCGCCATGTCATCGCCGCTGGTCTGCGACCAGGTGTGCAGCACGTACAACCGCCACAGCGCACCCGGCAGGGAGGTGGCGGGGGCTCCGGACCACAGGGCCGCGAGGTCCGTCAGCCCGTCCTCGGCGGCGAGGGCGACGACCCGCTCGACCACCTCGGCATCCGAGCTGTGGAAGACCCCGTCGAGCAGGGCGCGGGCGGAATCGTGCGCGAGGTCGGACGAGGTGGCGGGATCCGGCTCGCCCGGGATGGCCTCGGCGACCGAGGCGTACAGCGGGGCGGGACGGCGGAAGCGGGGAGCGGACGAGTCGTGCGAGGACATGCTCCGCACACTACGCGCCGTCCCTGGACCGCCGCACTACGCTGGGCTCATGACGATCCCCCGGCAGATCGGCCCCGAGACCGGGCCCCGCACGGCCCTGCCCGACTACCGCCGCAGCAGTGCCACGGTCGAGCGCATGGTCTCCGAGCTGCGGGGCGTCCCTGGACCGAAGGGCGGATCGACCGGCACGGTGCGGGCCCTGTTCCCCGCTGCCCCCACCCGGGACACGGCGCTGCGCGCGGCGGTCTCCGCGGTGCTGCTCGGCGGTGCCGTGATCGCCGGCATCGTGATGGTGCTGCTGCCGGCCGCGCTCGAGGAAGGGCGCTCGCCGGGGGTCGGGCTGCTGATGCTGCTGCTCGCCCTGGGCGCGCTCGCGGTGATCCTGCTGCTGCTCGGCCTCCGCTTCGGCGTCGTCGCACTGGGCACCGTCCGCTCCCGGGTCGAGATCTCGGAGGACGGGCTGCAGGTGGTCGGGGCCCTCGGCTCCCGGCGGGTCGAGTGGCGGGACATCGTCGCGGTCGAGTCCCGTGCGGTGCATCTGGTGCACTGGCTCACCGCGGCGCTGCGGCTGCGCGACGGCTCCCGGGTGGTGATGCCCGCCTTCGACCGGCACGTCTGGACCTACTCCCAGCCCTCCGGCCAGGACATCAGGGCCCTGCGCAGCGAGCTGCGCCGACGGGAGCAGGCTGCGGGTCGCCGCCTCTGAGCGTCAGGCGGTGGCACCGCCCGGAGCGTGGCTGGCTCCGTCCTCCCACAGCACGCGGGCCGCCTCGGTCACGGACTCGGCGTCCACGTCGGTGACGCTCAGCACCCCGTCCTCGTCGAGCGGGAGGTGGCCGGACTTCCAGCTGCCGTCCGCCTCCACATGGAACATCAGCGGGACCGCGTCCTGCGGGACGGCGACGTCCGTGCGGCGCAGCGAGACGGTGCGCTCGTTGCCGCCCTCGAGGAAGGCCAGGACGATGTCGGCGACCGAGGCGGGCACCTGCTCCGGACCGGGCAGCGCGGTGACCACGAAGGAGTCCAGCTCGTCCTGCGTGAGCATGATGATGGCCTCGTGGGCCTTGATGATGAAGGCCATGCGCATCGCCTCACCCTCGGCCAGGGCGATGCCCAGCCAGCGGTCAGCGGCGGTCAGCGTGGTCGCGATGACCTGGCCTTCCTCGCCGAGCAGCCACTGTCCGTCCCCTGAGCGCTCCACCTTCCCGCGGGCGCGGAGCCCGGAGGTGACGGCCGCGGTGACGAACTCGTGCGCCTCCTCGGGGGCGCTGCGCAGCCCGATCTGCTCGCGGGTGATCCGTCCGTTCTCCGTGTCGCGCAGGCCGAGCATGAAGTCGATCTCGTACGCGGTGTAGATCGTGACCTGCTCATCGTCCGCAGCGGCGCTGGATTCGCTCATGTGTCCCCCTGGAGGCGTGGTCCGGCCGGCGGGCACGCCGACCGGAGGATGCGTCACCGGAAGCATGTCAGAAACCGGCCGGCCGCTCCACCTGTGGGCTGGAGAGCCGATCGTCGATGCGCCTGAGCACCGGCTCACCGGCCCCGCTGTGACCGCCGGACGTCGCCCGTCGATAAGCTCGCGGGATGCAACGGGACCAGGATGTCAACGCAGGTCGGGAACTCGACGCGGACCAGGAGAGCAGGACGTGGGAGCTCGGTGGTGGCAGCGCGCGTGCGGTCTACCGCGACCTGCTGCGCTTCGGCCCGCGTTCCCGCCGCGATCTCACCGTGCGGCTGAGCCTCTCCGCCCCCACCGTCACCCGCGTCACCCGGGACCTGCTCGAGGCCGGTCAGCTCCGCACCTTGGAGACGGTCGCCCGGCCCAAGGGCCGCCCGCAGGAGCCGCTCGACATCGAGGAGAATCGTGGCCCGCGCTTCATCGGGGTCAAGGTCACCGCCGACGGCGTTCACGCCGTGGCCACCACCGTGCGGGGCAATGTCCTCGAGGAGCTGGCGCTGCCGCTGACGGAGACGTCACCGGGGATTGTCGAGGAGGTCATCGTCGAGCTGGTGCAGGCACTGCTCGAGGCACATCCGCGCGTGGCGCGCATCGGGGTGAGCCTCGGCGGCCCCGTGGCGCACCGGCGCGTGGTGATCTCCTCCTACCTGCTGGGCTGGGAGCGGGAGCATGATCTCGCCACCGCGCTCGAAGCCCGCCTCCAGCTGCCGGTCGTGGTGGAGAACGACCTGGTCGCGATGGTGAACGGTCTGCACTGGTTCGGCATGGGCCGGTCCTACAGCTCTTTCGCCGTGCTCACCGTCGGAGCCGGCGTCGGCATCGCCACCGTGATCGATGACGGCCTGGTGACCGGGCAGAGCCACGTGGCGGGGCTCACCGGGCTCCTCCCGATCGGTCGCCGAGGAGATGGCACCCCGCTGCCGATCCGGGAGGTGGCGAGCACCAGCTCGATCCTGCGCAGGGCCCGCGCCGCCGAGGTGATCACCGCGGAGCAGGGCATGGAGGAACTGAGACGGAAGCTCGCGGCCGAGGATCCCGAGGTGCTCGTGATCGCCCGAGAGCTGGCCCACGCCCTCGCCGCCGCGGCGGCCGGACTGGCGGCTGTTGTGGATCCCGAGGTGATCGTGCTCGGTGGTGAGAACGTCGACCTGGTGCGCGCCGCGGGGTCCGCGTTCGAGGACGCTCTGCGGGCCGCGATCGCCACGTCTCAGCAGGGCCTGGTCGTGCGGGTGCTGAGCGGGGACTTCGAGGAATGGGCGCGAGGATCCGCCGTCATCGCGATCCAGGAGTTCGTCGGCCCCGTCCTCTAGGGCGGGGCCGACGACTGCTCAGGAGACGACGCCTGTGGCGACGCCTGTGGCGATGGTCAGTCGACCATGGTCAGTCGAACAGAGCGTTGACCCGTTCGTTGTACGAGGCGAAGTCCGCCCCGTCGATCTGCCGCAACCAGCACCGGTCGAAGGCGGTCTGCATGATCGTCGTGATCGAGGCGGAGTTCTCCACCAGCGGGTACAGTCCTGTCTCCCCGCGCTCGACCCGGTTGGTGAACGGGGTGACATCCAGCCCGTCGTCCGCGTATGCGGCGATGGCCGCCTCGGTGCCCACGTCGGTGGACGGGAAGAACGGGGCGCGCTCGCCGATGATCTGCTGCGCCTCGTCGGAGACGAGGAAGGCGATCAGACGGGCCGCCTCCTCCTTGTGCCGCGACTGCGCGGAGATCGAGTCCCCGAGACCGTTGAACATCGAGATCGGGGTTCCCACCGGTCCGGCCGGCAGCGGAGCGATGCCCAGCTCCACTCCCTCCAGGTTGTTGTAGGTCGTGATCATCCACGACCCCGCCAGCGCGAGGGCCGCCTTGCCGGACTGCACCTGGGTCTGGGGGGGAGAGGAGTCCCCGAACGTGCCGAACGGCGGGAAGAAGCCCTTGTCCACCAATCCGAAGTACCAGTCCATGGTGGCGGCGAAGCGCTCGTCGTCATAGTTGAACTGCGTGCCCCAGGTCTCCGCATCGGTGAAGTACCACCCGGTCGAGAGCGCGAACGGCGACCAGGCGGTCTGTCCCGTGTAGTCGATCCCGGCATCAGCGGCCATGCCGTAGCGCGCCACGTTCGTGGGATCGAAACCCTCCTCGTCGCCGTGGACACCGTTCGCGTCGACGCTGAGGCGCGCGAGCATCTTCTCGAAGCTGCCGCCGTCCTCGGGATTCCAGTCCAGGTCCCCGAGGTCCTCGGGGGTCAGGCCCTCCTCGGCGAGCATCGCCTTGTCGTACAGCACCGCGATGGTGTCGTAGTCCTTGGGGATCCCGTAGCGGGTGCCGTCCTGACCGGTCCACAGCGTCTGCAGGCCCTCCTGGAAGTGATCGGCCGGGATCGCGTCGAGCGGGGCCAGGCCGTCCAGCGGTGCGATCACCCCGAGCGTCACGAACTCCGGGTAACGGGCGAGATGGTTCGCGAACGCATCGGGCCCGGCCTCGGCCACGAAGCTCGCCGTCAGCTTCGTCCAGTAGTCGCCCCAGCCCAGCTGGGTGACCCGCACGAAGACATCGGGGTTCTGCTCCATGAACAGATCGATCGCCGCGGAGTAGGCGGGCAGCTGATTCGCATCCCAGAGCCAGTAGTCGAGTTCGGTGGCGCCAGGCGGGGCTGCCACCCCGCCGCATGAGCTCACGGCGCCGGCGCCGATCGTGCCGGCGGCGAGAGCTGCCGAACCCTGCAGCAGACGACGACGGGTCAGGGCGCTGCCGATCCCCGTGGGCGAACCGGTGCGGGCATGGTGATTTCGGGAGTTCATCTGGGGCACCTCACTTGATCCCGGTGAAACCGATGGAGTTGACGATCTTCTTCGCGAACAGGGCGAAGAGGATCAGCATGGGGGCGGCTGCGACCAGGGTCGCGGCCATCAGCCCCGACCAGTCCGGGCCGGTGCCGGGTGACTGGGCGCGGAAGACGCCCAGCGCCACCGTGAGCACTCGGGATTGGTCGGTGTAGGAGACCATCAGCGACCAGAAGTACTCGTTCCACGCGGTCATGTAGGTCAGCAGAGCGAGGGTGGCCAACGGCGCGCTGGACATCGGCAGGATGAGGGTGAAGAACACCCGCACCTTGCTCGCGCCGTCGATCAGAGCGGCCTCCTCGATCTCGCGGGGGACGTTGTTGAAGAACTGTCGCAGGAAGAAGATCGCGAAGCTGGAGATGAACAGCGTGGGCAGCATGATCCCGAGCAGGGTGTCCACCAGGCCCAGGTTCTTGATCAGGATGAAGTTCGGCAGCAGGGTGAAGATCTGCGGGATCATCAGCGAGCCCAGGAAGATCAGGAACACCAGCTCCCGGCCACGCCACCGCAGCCGGGAGAAGGCGTAGGCGGCCATCGCGCAGGAGAAGGTCTGCACGATGGTGACCGCGGTCGCGACGATCACCGTGTTCAGCAGGTAGCGCCAGAAGTTGATCGAAGCGCCGCTGCCACCCTGGGAGATCGCCGTCTCCACGTCCTGCAGCCCGAAGACGCGCTCGAAGCCGCCGAAGTTCAGACCCACGGGCAGCAGACTGGAGGGATCGGTGGCCAGAGCGTTGTTGCTGGACAGCGCGGTGCGCAGCATCCAGTAGAAGGGGAACAGAGTGATCAGCAGGAAGATCACCATCGCGGCCCAGGCCGCGATCTTCCCCCAGGGGATCTGTTTCCGAGAGCGCCGGGGCGTGGGCTGATCCGAGGTGCCGGGCGGGCGCGGGGCGAGGTCGGCGACGGTGCGTGATGTCGTGGTCATCGTAGTACTCCGTTCAGTCCAGGTCCGACTTGCCGGCATTGCTCATCCAGTACTGGGTGAAGGTGACGATCATGAGGATCACCAGCAGCGCAACGGACAGTGCCGAGGCGTAGCCGAACTCGTACTCGGCGAAGGCGTTCTGGTAGATGTACATCTGCAGCACGCGGGAGGCGTCAGCCGGACCACCCTGGGTCGTCACCGAGACGGTGTCGAAGACCTGGAACGAGCCGATGATCGTCATGATCAGCACGAGCGCGAGGATGGGCCGCAGCAGCGGGATGGTGATCCGCCGGAACATGGTGATCTCTCCGGCGCCGTCGGTGCGGGCGGCCTCGTAGAGGTTCGAAGGGATGGACTGCAGGCCCGCGAACAGCAGCAGCGCCGTGTAGCCCATGTGACGCCAGACGTTGACCAGTGCGATCGTGGGGATCACCCAGGTCTCGCTGGCCCAGAACGCGACCGGGTCGAAGCCGATCCACTGCAGGAAGATGTTGAAGATGCCGAGCTGGGTGTCCAGGATCCACAGGAACACGATCGCGGCGACCACGTTGGAGACCAGATACGGCGCGAGCACCAGCGAGCGCAGGATCGTGGACTGGGTCAGGCGCTGCATGAGCACCGCGATCACCAGCGCCACGGCGGTCTGCACCGCGATATTGATGGCGACGTATACCAAGGTCACCCGCAGCGCGGTCCAGAAGGTCGGATCGGCCAGCAGCTCCTGGTAGTTGGCCAGCCCCACCCACTGCGGCGGGGTGAGGGTCGTGTACTCGGTGAACGAGTAGTAGATGCCGGTCAGCAGCGGCCACACGAGGAACACCAGCAGGCCGACGGTCGCGGGCGCGATGAACATCAGCGCGAGCTTCGTGTCGTCCTTCCGGCGGCGCCTGGTGGGAGCCGACCGCGTCGACGTCGTCGCGGTGGACATGGCTTCCTTCTTTCTGTGGGGGATGGGTCGGGTCAGTACGGATCAGCGCGCGGGCGCGGGCTCGCGGACGAGGGAGAGGAGCATTCCCTGCTCGGGATCGAACAGCGGGGCGGCGAGCCCGGAGCGGACCAGCACGGCACCGGGCAGGACCAGGCCGTCCTCGTCGAGGGCACGCTGCATCCACGGCGGCGGGAACAGGTTCGAGGGGCGCTCGCCGATCAGCAGCGGACGCAGACGGTAGGTCGCGGCAGGGTCGAGCCCGGGCAGGCGCAGGCGCGCGTCCAGCGAGGTCGCGGAGCGGCCCACGGCGGTCAGCGAGAACAGGGCCTCGTCCCGCTCCGGGGAGACCACGCCCTGGATCCACAGCGGGCTCTCGCCCCGGTCGGCCCGCACCAGGTCCCCGCGGAAGAGCAGCTCACGGCGCTCCCGGTAGAGCGCGATCCAGGCCCGCAGCTCGGCGAGCTCCTCCCTGCTCGCCTCGGCGAGGTCCCATTCGATGCCCAGGTGCCCGAACAGTGCCGAGTGCGCCCGGAAGGAGAGGGTGTGCAGGCGACCGGTGGTGTGGGAGCGGCCGGAGGCGATATGGCTGCCCATCAGCTCCAGCGGGATCAGCTGCGAGGTCCAGCGGTTCATCTGCGCTCGCTCCAGCGGATCGATGCAGTCCGAGACCCACACCCGGTCGGTGTGCTCGAGGACGGCGAGGTCCACCCGCGCCCCTCCCGACGAGCAGGATTCGATCTCCAGGCCCGGGTGGGCGGTCTTCAGCTCGTCCATCAACCGGTAGGCGGCCAGGGTCTGCTCATGCACCGCCGCGCGGCCGGTGTCGCGGGTCGCGGCCTCCAGCAGGTCGCGGTTGTGGTCCCACTTCAGGTACGCGATGTCGTACTCGTCCAGCAGGGCCATCATCTGGTCGCGCACGTGGGCGTAGGCCTCCGGGAGCGCCAGGTTCAGCACCTGCTGATGGCGGGACTCGAGCGGCAGCGTCGCGGGAGACGGGCCCAGGACCCACTCGGGATGCGCCCTGGCGACCTCGGAGTCCTCATTGACCATCTCCGGCTCGAACCACAGCCCGAACTCCATGCCGCGCCCGGTGACGTGAGCGATCAGCGGGTCCAGGCCGTCCGGCCAGACCTCGTCCGAGACCACCCAGTCCCCGAGCCCGGAGAAGTCGTCGCGGCGGGAGCCGAACCAGCCGTCGTCCAGCACGTACCGCTCCACCCCGAGATCGGCGGCCCGGTCGGCGAGGGCGGTGAGGCGGGCGAGGTCGTGGTCGAAGTAGACCGCCTCCCACACGTTCAGGGTGACCGGCCGCTGACGGTCCACATGGTGCTCACGGGAGCGCAGGTGACGGTGGAAGCGGGAGGCCACGGCATCCAGTCCCTCCCCGTAGGAGGCGTACAGCCACGGCCCCTCGTACTGCTCCGCGGATTCCAGGCGCACCTCGCCGGGCAGCAGCAGCTCGCCCCCGCCCAGCACCCTGCGCCCGGTGTTGATCTGCTCGGCGAGGTGGCGGTGGTTGCCGGAGAAGGCGGTGTGCACCCCCCACACCTCGCCGCCCCGGAAGCCGAAGCCGGCCCGCCCGGCGTGGAGCACGTGCGCGGCGTCCGCACCGGTGCGGCCGCGGCGGTTCTCGCGCAGGTGGGTGCCGACGGTGAAGGCGCGGCGCTGCGGGGTGCGCTCCTTCGTCCAGCGTCCGGCGAAGTCCAGCAGCTCGTCGGCGTCCGCCGGGACCGGCAGGGCCAGGGTCAGCTCATCGAGCGAGTAGGCGGAGGCACCGGTGTTGGTGAGGGTGGCGCGCAGGCGCAGCAGTCCGGTGGGCAGCAGCTGGACCTCGAGGCCGACGTCCAGGCCCTGCTCCTCGTCGGCCAGTGCGAAGCGCACCGTCGCGGCGCCGGTCTCCGCGTGCGCCGTGGTCAGCGGGTGTCCGTCGAGCTCGATGCCGTCGGTCACCAGGCGCGGCACCCAGCCGGAGCCATCGGGTCGTGAGCCGCTGAGGCCGGGACGGCCGATCCAGCCGTCGGACTGCTGGGGGAGGAGCCCGATCCGCACCGGCACGTCGACCGCGTTCTGCGGGACGGGATCGACGGTGGCCTCGCACACGGCATCCAGGCCGGCGGCGCCGAGCTCACCGAGCTCCGCGCCCCAGTGGGCGACCGCCGGGATCCGCCCGTCGGTGACGTCCAGGACCACGGAGACCCCCGCGGCGCGGAGGTGCAGGCGCTGGGTCCTGCCGGGGCGCGGGGCGGTGACGGTGGTGTCGACGGGGATCCGACGCATGGACATCGAGGGCCTCCAGGGCTGCTGCGCGTTGACGTTCAGGGGAGGGCGGCGGCACCCTCGCATTACTAAAAGTATGAAAGTAAGTGCGTCCCTGTCAAGTGCCATCTCGCCGTGGCGCGCTCGGCTGCGGGTCCGAATCCGTCCCCAGTACCCTGTCGCTGAACCCCGACCAGGCCAGGAGCCCCAGAATGATCTTCACCCAGTCCTCGAAGCTGCGCGACGTGTGCTATGAGATCCGAGGACCGGTGCCCGCGGAGGCCGCCCGGATGGAGGCCGAGGGGCACACGATCATCAAGCTCAACATCGGCAACCCCGCGCCCTTCGGCTTCGAGGCGCCCGACGAGCTCCTGGTCGACATGATCCGCACCCTGCCCACGGCGCAGGGCTACTCGGACTCCAAGGGCATCGTCTCGGCGCGCCGGGCGGTCGCGCAGTACTACCAGACCAAGGGCATGCCGGGGATGGAGCTCGACGACATCTACCTCGGCAATGGCGTCTCGGAGCTGATCCAGATGACCTGTCAGACGCTCGTGGATGACGGGGACGAGGTGCTCGTGCCCGCGCCCGACTACCCCCTGTGGACCGCCTCGGTCGCGCTCGCCGGCGGACGCGCGGTGCACTACCGCTGCGTTGAGGAGCAGCAGTGGTGGCCCGACGTCTCCGACATCGCGGACCAGGTCACCGAGCGGACCAAGGCGATCGTGGTGATCAACCCCAACAACCCCACCGGGGCGGTGTACCCCGAGCATGTGCTGCGCGAGATCGTCGAGGTGGCCCGGAAGCACGGGCTGATGATCCTGGCCGACGAGATCTACGACAAGATCCTCTACGACGACGCGGTCCACACCCACATCGCCAAGCTCGCGCCGGATCTGCTGACCATCACCTTCAACGGCTTGTCGAAGGCCTACCGGGTGGCCGGGTTCCGGGCCGGGTGGATGGCGCTGTACGGACCGAAGGACGACGCCGAGAGCTTCATCGAGGGTCTGGACGTGCTCTCCAACATGCGGCTGTGCCCCAACGTGCCCGCTCAGCACATCGTGGCCACCGCCCTGGGCGGGAAGCAGTCGATCGACCAGCTCATCCTGCCCGGCGGCCGGCTGCGGGAACAGCGGGACGTGGCCTTCGAGGGGCTGACCTCGATCCCGGGGATCAGCGTCCAGAAGGCGCAGGGCGCGCTGTACATGTTCCCGAGGATCGATCGGGAGATGTACCGCATCGACACCGACGAGCAGTTCGCCTACGACCTGCTGCGGGCCCACAAGCTGCTGATCACCCAGGGCACCGGCTTCAACCTCGCCACCCACGACCACTTCCGGCTGGTCACCCTGCCGTCGGTCGAGGTGCTGACCGACGCGATCGACCGGATCGGCGACTTCCTCGCCACCATCCGCCGCTGAGCCGGCGCGCGCCGGCCGAGGTGCGGGAGGCGGGGCCTCAGGCGGGGGAGGGCTGGTGCACCGCGTCCCGGGAGACGCGGACCATCTCCTCGCGCTCGACGACCTTGATGCGGGTGCGGGGCTCGCCGTCGGCGTCGAGCGCGGCGGCGCCGAGGGCCTTCTCGTGCTCGTCCAGCGCCATCCAGCCGTCCCAGGTCGTGTACGGCACCTCGCGGTCCTCCAGCAGGCGCAGGATCGCATCGCCGTCACGCTCGAGTGCGGAGGCCAGGGCGCCGGACTCGATGTCCTCGACCAGGCTGGCGATGGTCTCGAGGGCGTCGGACTTGGTCGCGCCGATCAGGCCCACCGGACCGCGCTTGATCCAGCCGTTGGCGTACAGGCCGGGGAGCACGGCGCCGTCGGGCCCGGTGACGCGGCCGGCCGCGTTGGTGATCACGCCGCGGCGGGCGTCGTAGGGGACGTCCGGCAGCTCGGAGCCGTGGTACCCGACGGCGCGGTAGACGGCGCCGAGGGCGTAGTCGACCATCTCGCCGGTGCCCTCGACGTTGCCCTCGGCATCCAGCCGGGTGCGCTCGAAGCGCATGCCGGTGACCTGCCCGTCCTCGCCGAGGACCTCGACGGGACGATGCCAGAAGTGCATGTGGAGGCGGCGGCGCACCGGGCCGCCCGCACGGTCCGTCGGCTCCTCGCCGGCGGCCTCGCGACGCTGCTGCTCCTCGAGCCAGCCCGTGAAGATCTGCACCACCTGGTCGGTGCGCTTGTCGGCCCGGATGGCCTCCCACTCGGCCTCGGTGATCTGCTCCAGGTCGCGCGGGTCCATCACGACCTGCAGGCCCTGGGGGTGGGCGAGCTCGCGGGCCTCGAGCGGCGAGAACTTGGTCTGGGCGGGGCCGCGGCGGCCGAAGACGTGCACATCGGTGGTCGCGGCGGCCTGCAGGCCCGCGTACACATTGGCGGGGATCTCGGTGCGCAGCAGCTCGTCGGCGCCCTTGGACAGCACCCGTGCCACGTCGAGCGCGACGTTGCCGTTGCCGATCACGCCGACCTGCTCGGCGTCCAGCTCCCAGCTGCGGGGGTAGTCCGGGTTGCCGTCGTACCAGGCCACGAAGTCGGCGGCGCCGTGGGAGCCGGCGAGCTCGATGCCGGGGATCGTCAGCTCCGCATCCTTCAGCGCGCCGGTGGCGAAGATGACCGCGTCGTAGTGGCGGCGCAGGTCCTCGAGGGTGAGGTCGGTGCCGAACTCGACGTCACCGAGGAAGCGGATGTCCCCGCGACCCAGGATGCGGTGCAGCGCGGTGATGATCCCCTTGATGCGCGGGTGGTCGGGGGCGACGCCGTAGCGGATCAGGCCGAAGGGGGCCGGCAGGCGGTCGAACAGATCGATGGAGACCTCGAGCTCCCCGTTCTTCACCTGCTTGTTGCGCAGCAGGGTATCGGCGGCGTACACGCCGGCGGGGCCGGAGCCGATCACGGCCAGGCGGAAGGGCTGCTGGGAGGAGGACATCTCACCTCGGTCTCGTGGCGCGTCGCGCCGGGTCGGATGCGGGTCGGGGCGGCTGCGGTCCACGCGCCGCGCTCCGCTCTGCACGGATTTCCGCACCACTCTATATGCGAAATTCGGCATGGCCCCGGCCACTGTGAGCTGGCCGACGTGGGCGCGAGCGGCGAACCGCCGGGGCGGTGAGTGCGGGCAGAGCGATCCCGGCGGACGGGATCCGCGCCTCGCTCATCCCGGGCTGCTGCCGGCGGGCGGCTCGGGCACCACCCCGACGGAGACGTCCAGGGTGCTGGTCGCTCCCGGCGGGCCGACGACGATGCCCTTCAGCGGGGGCACATCCGCATAGTCCCGCCCCCAGGCGGTGGTCACGAAGCGCTGGTCCACGAAGGTGCGGTTGGTGGGGTCGATGTCCACCCAGCCGGTGCCCGGGACCAGCACGCTCAGCCAGGCGTGGGAGGCGGCCGAGCCGATCATCTCCCCGACCGGGGCGGTGCCCAGCGCGCCCTCGGCCGACGGGGCGGTGCGCAGGTAGCCGGAGACGTACCGGGCCGCGAGCCCGGCGGCACGCACCGCGGCGACGCCCACGTGCGAGAAGTCCTGGCAGACCCCGTGCCGGGCGGCGAGCACCTCCTCGAGGGTCGAGGAGACGGTGGTCGCGGCGGAGTCGTAGGTGAAGTCGGTGTGGATCAGGGCGGTGAGGTCGGCGAGGCATTCGCCGATCGCACGGCCCGGGGTGAAGACCTCCGCGGAGATCTCACGGGCCGCCGTGCCGGACGGGATCCGCGGCGAGGGGTGGACGAAGTCCAGGCTCGCCTCGGGCAGCAGCGAGCCCCAGTGCTCCGGCAGGCACTGCTCCCAGGGGCGGGAAATGGGCTCGAGCGGGTAGCGGCGCTCGGCGACCGTGACCCGGGCATGGGAGTGGACGTCGAGCTGCGTGTGGGGGGAGTCGACCAGCAGATAGGTCGAGGAGTTCCCGTAGAAGTCGGTGTGCGCCGTGAGCCGGGCCGGCGCGGGGTCGACCACCACTTCGTGCGAGAGCACCCGCTGGTGCGGCGTGGCCCGCGGTTCGATGTGCGCGCGTCCGTAGTTGCGCGAGACCGGTTTCGCGTAGTGGTAGGAGGTGAGGTGGTGGACGCGGTAGAGCATCGGCTCGCCCGCGGCCCCCTCCTCGTCCCGCAGCGGCAGCAGCGGGCGCCGGCGCGACCTGCGCGAGGGGACCGCCCCCGCGGCAGGTGCGTGGTCAGTGTGCTCAGACATCGTCGATCCCCCATCTCGAGGTGGACTCCGAGGGATGGAAGAAGCGGTTCTCGAGCGCGGTGGCCAGCTCCCGCAGGGTGTCCATCGCGGCGTCGACCTCTTCCAGGAGCGCGGTCGGTGCGCCGTCGGCCGCCTCTCCGCCCAGCGGGCGGAGCAGCTCCCGCGCCTCCCAGCCGCCCAGGCGCGAGCGCAGCGCGATCAGCGGGGCACGCAGTTCCGGGGAGGGGGCCACGTCCGGCAGCCGGTCCAGGGCGAGGCCCAGCCGCTCCAGCTGGAAGGCGATCGAGCGCGGCAGGGTGGTGTCGGTCAGCAGCAGCTCCAGCAGCAGCTCCGGCTGGATCGCGGCGTGATAGGCGCGCCGGTACGAGGCGCCGCTCTCCGTGACCAGCGCGACCGCACCGGCGATCCGGGCCTCGGCGGCGCGGGTGCGCCGGTGGCCGAGGACGGCGCGGAGCAGGGCCAGCAGACCCATGGTGCGTTCGATCTTGCGACCGGCCTCGGTGAGGTCCCAGCCCAGGTTGCGGGGCATCGAGTCGGCGACGGCGCCGGAGAGGGTCAGGCAGCCGTCGACGATGTCCGTCAGCCGCTGCTCGACGGGCTGGGTGTCCTGGCCGCCGAGGGCCCGCAGGCGCTGGTTCATCCGGGCGATCACCGGCCAGATGTCGTCCGAGATCAGATCTCGCAGGGTGCGGGTGGTGTGGGTGAGCGCGGCATAGGACTGCGCGAGCGTGCCGGGCCTGCCGCGGCTGGTCAGCAGGGACTCGATCTCCCCGCTCACCGCCTCGTGGGAGTCCAGGTCCAGCCCGCGGAAACCCGGATAGGTGGTGGTCACGTCGGTGACCGCGCCCAGCAGGACGGTCTGGGCGGTCCGGGCCCCGGGGCCGCGCTCCGTGTCGAGATCGTTGACGGTGTCCAGCACCGCGCGCAGCAGCCGGGCGGTGGAGTCCACCCGCTCGAGATAGCGGCCGAACCAGAACAGGTCCGAGCCGATCGAACGGGTCATCGCCGGGTAGGCGGTCAGCACGCCGCGAGCAGTGGTCGGTGCCGGGTCCGCGGCTCCCGGCTCCGGCTCGCCCTCGGCGGGGACGGCCGAGGTCTCGGGCACGGTCACCCACACGTCCTTGAGCGTCTCGGGCCCGTCATCGGCGGTGATGCCGACCCCGCCGGGCAGCACCTCGTAGCCGTCCTCGGTGCCCATCACCAGCAGACGGAGCACCAGCGGGCGCTCGATGAGCTCGTCCCCGCCGGCGGGATCCATGCTGAGCCAGCCGGCCTGCTCGAGGCCCGGCTCGGCCGGTCGCAGCAGCAGGTCCTCGTGGAACAGCTGCCGGCACAGGTCGGGCAGGGCGGCCCGCAGATCCGGGTTCTCCAGCAGCCCCGCGCCGAGCGGGTTGAAGATCTCCACGTCCCCGCAGCGGGCGGCCTCGACCAGGCCGGTCACGCCGCCCAGCGGGGTCGGCCCCAGGTCGAGGGGATCCAGCAGGCGGGAGGGCACCAGTCGCAGCAGCGCGTCGACCGCGTCCCCGGGGTCCGAGTCCAGTCCGGGCAGCCGCAGCGTCAGGGTGCCCGAGCCGGTGCGGAGGTCGCCGACGGAGACCAGCGGTGCCCCCAGCAGGTTCGCCAGCCAACTGTGGTCGAAGCCGCGCATCGGATCCTCGGAGTCCTCGGTGAGGACCACGGTGCGGCCGGCCCGTCCCTCGGAGCGAGTCCGCTGGTGCAGCGAGGTGCGGATGGTGTCGAAGAAGGGATGCAGCCGGCGCAGCGGCGTGGAGCGGTACAGCGAAGGCGCACAGCGGGAGAGCACCCGACGCAGCTCGAGGGTGGTGCCGGCGCCGTCGGGCACGTCCACCGCGTCCTCGAGCACCACCCAGGACCCGTCGGCCGTGCGGGCCACCGTGGTGGTCAGCGCGAACAGGGAGTGGCTGCCGCGGGACGGGATCCCGGTCGCGGTGCGGAGATAGGCGGGGTCCTGCAGCAGCTGCGCGACCGGGGCGATGTCCGCGCCGAGCACCGTGCGCGGACCGTAGAGGTCCGCGTGGAGCGTGTCGAGCAGACGCATGCGCTGGACGAGGCCGGCCGAGAGCTGCGACCAGTCCTCGGCGTCCAGGATCGCCGGGACGGGATCGACGACGGGTGCGGAGGTGGGGACGTCGGCGGCGAACATGCTCGCCGCTGAGGCCGCCGCCCGGTGTCGACCCCGGGGGCCGAGAGCGGCGAGCTCGTCGACCAGGGCCTGCGGAGGTGTGGAGGTCACTGGATCATGGTAGACACGCCGCAGCGGACGGGGGCTCAGGAAGCGGCGGTGACCGGGATTCCCTCGGAGGGCTGCACCACCACGAAGCCCGGACCGTGGAAGCCGAGCTGGAAGGATTCGCCGGAGCCGCGCCCGATCAGCGAGCTCATCTTGAAGTCGTTCTTGATCTGCGGCTGGAGGTTCGCCGACCAGCACACCGCCGCCTGCGGGTCCACGTAGGTGGGCTGCTGGGAGCAGTCCAGCAGCATCGGCGGGCCGTCGGAGGTCACCGCGACCATGCCCTGGCCCTGCAGGACCAGGTTGAACAGGCCGCCGGCCATGAATCCGGCCCCGCCGAGGGACTTGATGTCCCACTGGATGGTGCTGTCGAAGGCGAGCATGTTCCTGGTGTTCAAGGTGAGCGCCTCGCCCTCGAGCTGGATCAGGAAGATCTCGTTCGACTGGCGGGCGTAGAAGATCTCGCCCTGGCCGCGGGTGCGCATCATGTCGCCGCCCTCGCCGGTGGCCATCTTCTTCAGCAGCTTCATGCCGCCGCCGGAGCCCTGGTACGAGAAGTCCATCTGCCCCTGGTAGGCGACCATCGCACCGGAGGCGGAGACGATCTCGGGTGCCTGCGGGTCCAAGGAGCAGCGCAGCAGTTTGCTGGACTGCAGGGCCCACCGTTCGGTGGTCTGGCGCTCCTGGTTGGACGCATCGAAGAGGTTCGATCGCATGGCGGCTGTGCCTTCCGTCGCTCGTCGATGCCGCGCTGCGGGCCGGCGGCATCACGGCGCCCACCGCGCCGCGCGCTGATCGTCTCACGGCAGGTGGTGGCCGGGCGAGCCCCCCGAGAGGGTCCTCCACGTGCGGGCCCTGTGGGGGTGCGGTGAAGCAGCAGCGATCGGGCCCCTGCGCCTCGTAGCATGGCGGGCATGCCTCCGTCCCGCACGCCCCGCCGCGCAGCCCATGACCCCCGGCTGACCGCGCTCGCCCAGGAGTCGGGCTACGAGATCCTCGGGCAGATCGGCACGGGCGGCATGGGGATCGTCTACCGGGCGCACGACGCCGACGGCAACGACGTGGCGCTGAAGCTGCTGCGCCACGAGATCTCCGAGGACGTGCGCGCCCGCGAACGGCTGGCCCATGAGGTGAGGGCGCAGAAGCTGGTGCGCAGCGACAACATCGTGCGGATCCTCGACGCCGAGCTCGACTCCCCGGAGGCCTTCGTGGTCACCGAGTTCATCCCGGGGCCCACCCTCGAGGACGCGGTGCGCACCCACGGCGGTCTGCACCCCGAGGCGGTGCGTGAGATCGCACTGGTGCTGGGGGAGACCCTGCGGGCCATCCACAGCGCCGGCGTGATCCACCGCGACCTCAAGCCCGGCAACGTCATGCTGCGCGGCGCCACCGAGGCCGACCTCGCCGGCTTCGACCCCGAGGGCGACCGGCTGGATCCGGTGATCATCGATTTCGGGATCGCGATCGCCGCCGAGGAGTCGCGACTGACCTCGACCGGGCTGGTGATGGGCACGGCCGCCTACCTCGACCCCGAGGTGATCCGCACGGACCATTCCGGCGAGGCGGGGGACTGGTGGGCCTGGGCAGCGCTGCTGGCCTTCGCGGCCACCGGCCGGGAGCCCTATGGGAGCGGCCGCGCCGACCTGGTGTTCCTGCGGGCCGATCGCGGAGAGATCGACATCGACGGCGTCCCCACCGAGCTCGCCCAGTGGCTGCGCTCGGCGCTGCAGCCCGATCCCGCGCAGCGACCCGAGCCCGCGCAGCTGCTGGAGCGGCTGGCCGCGCTCGATCTGACCCGGTACGACGACCCTGGGGGCACGGAACTCCTCCGGGCCGGTGCGGCGGGCGCAGCCGGCGCCGGCGACGATGCGCAGGAGAGCGACGCGCAGCCCGCGGAGGGCGAGGAGCCGGGGACCGTCGCGCTGCCGGTCGCGGACGCTGAGCAGCCCGCTGAACAGCACACCGAGACGCTGCCGCGCGTCACCACGCCCGCGGAGCCGGTCACCGAGGCGCTTCCGGTCAGGGGAGCTCCCACCAGAGCGCTGCCCGTCGTCCCACCGTCCGCCGGCGCGGGATCGGTGCTCCCGGGCCAGCAGTCGATGGTCGCGCCCCCGCAGCCGGCCCCCGGACCCCCCGGTCCCCTCGGCGGTCAGCCGATGCTTCCCGGGGCCTGGCCGGAGCCGCCCCCGCGCCGGCCTCTGCTGGTATGGCTCGGGCACCTGCTCATCGTGTCCCTCGCCGCGGTCGCCCCCTACATGTCCCTCGCCGTGCTGCTGGTGCTGGGCGCGATGGCGCGGACGTGGGAGCGCTCGCACCGAAGCGTGAGCAGGCAGCGGATACGGGGTGCCGCCGGGACCGGTCCGCGCTGGCGGGCTGGTCTGGCCAGTCCCTTCCGGGCCGTGTTCGGGCTGGGGGAGATCGCGCTGCAGGCGCTGCTCCCGCTGATCCTCGGGGTGCTGGTGGGCATCGCCTTCGATGCGGGCTGGACCCTGCTGCGCGGGATCGCCCCGCCGGACGGGGCCGCCTTCGCCCTCGCGATGGCGATCACGCTGCTGATCACGTGGGTGGGTCTGGGCAGCCCCACCACCCGCAACGGAGCGCACCGGATGCTGGACGCCGCCGCACCGGACCGGCTCTGGAGCGCCGTGGTGCTGGGGCTCCTGCTCCTGCTGCTGGGCGCCGTGCTCACCACGGTGCTGGCCCGCGAGGGGATGGTCGACTACTTCCCCTTCCCCCGCGGTCCGCGGCTCGACGACATCGCGATCTGGAGAGGGTGAGCGCTCGAGCGCCCGGACTCTCGGAGTGCTCGATCACACGCTCTGCCGTTCAGGTGAGGGCCGTTAAACTCGTCCCCGACCCGTCACCCACCGCAGCCCTTCCGGGGCGAGGAGATCCCATGGCCGCGTCCGGTCCGTCCAAGTCAGCACAGGAGCGTCGCGAAGCGCAGCGGGAGGCGCTGCGCAAGCAGCGCCAGGCCGAGCTCTCTCGCCAGCGCACCGTGCGCACCGTCGTGATCGCCGTCATCACCGTGGTCGCGGTGGCGATCGTCGCCACCGCCGGGTACTTCGTGTACCAGGCGACGAGACCCGCGGGCCCGGTCGCGGTGCCAGAGGGCATGAGCGCGGACCAGCCGTATCTCGTGCTCGGGGCTCCCGCGGACTCCGGGAAGCCCGTGGTGGAGCTCCACCTGGACTTCATGTGCCCCTTCTGCGGGCAGTTCGAGGAGATCAACGGGGAGGATCTCGCGACGATGGTCGCGGAGGAGGAGATGACGCTGCACCTGGTGCCGCGCAACTTCCTGGATCCCCAGTCCACCACGGGCGACTACTCCACCCGTGCGGCCGCCGCCATGGTGTGCGTCTACGAGGACGACCCCGACAACGTCATGGCCTTCCAGGAGCTGATGTTCGCCAACCAGCCCGCCGAGGGCTCTGCCGGGCTCACGGACGAGGAGATCTGGGGATACGCGCAGGAGGCCGGCGCCTCCGAGGCGGTCCAGTCGTGCATGAGCGCGGGCACGTACGCGCCGTGGGTGCAGCGGGTGGCAGACCCCTACGGCGCCGAGAACGGCGGCGGCACCCCGTACATCGAGATCGACGGCACGCCCCTCGAGGCCGAGACCTGGAGCCAGCCCGGTGCGCTGCGGGAGGCCGTGCTGGCCGCCGGCGGTGCGGCACCGTCCGACGGCGGCGAAGGCTGACCTACACTTGCCGGGGCCGGCCGATCCGTCGGCCGGTCCCGCTCGCTGGAGTGGCGCAACGGTAGCGCACCTGTCTTGTAAACAGGTGGTTGCGGGTTCGATTCCCGTCTCCAGCTCGAAGAAACAGCCCCTCACCTGGGAGAACATCACTTCTGATGAGGTCCGGGGAGAGGCTGTTCCGCGGCGCAGCGGGAATTGACGACGATGGCGACGTCAGCCGGGGTCAGAACGTCTCGTACGTCGCCCGATTCACCATGAAGCCCTTGCCGGTGAGGGTGTTCCAGCAGGTCATGCCGTCGAAGCGGCTGGTGCAGGCCATGTTCCCAAAGCTCGCGCTGTCGCCGTACTCGAGGGTCGTGCCTTCCTCGCTGAGGAAGGACGAGCCGCAGGCGCGCGCGGGATCCCCCTCGGCGACCGTGATCGAGAACGGTCCGGCCTCGCAGCCCTCGACACCGCTGCCGCTGTAGTCGTGCTCCAGGACGGAGCAGGACACCGAGTCCTCCTCCAGCAGGCAGGAGATGTTCCCGGTGGGGGAGCGCAGCTCGGTCATCTCGCGCGCGTCCTCGGGGGCGGGGGAGACGGGGTCCGGGGTGGTCTCCTGCTCCGTGGGCTCCTCCGTCGGCTGTGCGGAGGGGGACTCCTCCTCCGCAGTGGTGGAGCTGTCCCGCTGGTACTCCTCGTCGTCGCCGGTGAGCCAGGCACGGCCCACCAGCGCCATGACGACCACCAGCACCAGCGCGAGCAGCAGGCAGCCGCCGCAGGCGTACCAGGCGCGGCGCCCGCTGCGGGAGCCGTCGTCCTGGTCCGGGGTGCCCTCCGTGGGCGGGACGCTCTCCGTGGGCGGGATGCCGACGCCGGGAGTGGCGGCGGGGGGATGCGCTCCCGGGGCGGGTGGGGCGTCATAGGTCCAGGCGGCGGCGGGCGCCCCGGACGGCGAGCCGAGCGGGACCACGGCGGAGTCCTCGGCGATCCGCACCGTGGAGGTCGGGGCCGGCTCCGGGATCTCCTGCGGGGCGGTGTCGGCCACGGAGGCGGCGGAACCGGTCCCGAGATCGCCCCAGACGGAGCCCTCGTCGTGCTCCTCGGCGCCGGGATCCCCGGCCTCGGGCGCCTCGGTGCCCAGCTCCTCGTCCGCTTCGGCGGCGGAGTGCTCCCCGTGGGCCTCGTCATGGGCGCGCCTGGCCCACGGGTTCGTCGCCAGGATCCATTGCCGCGCCACCTCGGGGCATGACGGGTTCAGCACGATCAGCCGATGGAGCTGAGGATGCTTCTCGGTGAGCGCGAGGAGGCGTTCGGGGCTGGTGCTCGGATCACCGGCCTCCTGGGCTGCTGAGCGGGGCTCTGCCACCGGGGTCTCCCTTCGTCAAGTGCCGCCGGCGGGGTTGCACCCCGTCGGCGCGTCGAACCGGGGCCTCGGGCCCGGGGCGACTGCAGACCCCCGAGAATGACACATCGGGTCCCCGAGCGGTGCGGTGGCGGCGGAGGCATCTCACGGAGCCCGTGCTGCGGTCGCACCGCAGGGTCCGCCCCGGAGCGCGCAGCCGGGAGCAGGCTCCTCCGTCGCGGCCGCCCGGGATCAGGCGGGCAGCCGCCAGTCGATCGGGGCCCCGCCCTGCTGCTCGAGCAGCGCGTTCGCGCCGGAGAACGGCCGGGAGCCGAAGAACCCGCGGGAGGCGGACAGCGGACTGGGATGGGGGCTCGCGAGGTGCGGGACCTCGCCCAGCAGCGGGATCAGCGATTGCGCGTCGCGGCCCCACAGGATCGCCACCAGAGGGCCGCCCCGCGAGACCAGCGCCCGCAGGGCGTGCTCGGTGAACTCCTCCCAGCCGCGCCGGCGGTGCGAGGCCGGCGCCCCGGGGGCGACCGTGAGCACCCGGTTCAGCAGCAGCACGCCCTGGTCCTGCCACGCGCTGAGGTCCCCGTGCGGGGGGCGAGGGAGACCGAGGTCGCTCTCGAGCTCGGTGAAGATGTTGCCGAGCGAGCGGGGGAGCGGGCGCACGTCGCGCTCCACCGCGAAGGAGAGCCCGATCGGATGGCCGGGGGTGGGATACGGGTCCTGGCCGACGATCAGCACCCGCACCTCGGAGAGCGGGCGGGAGAAGGCCCGCAGCACCTGCTCACGAGCGGGCAGGCAGCCCCGCCCGGCCGCAGCCTCCGCGCGGAGGAACTCCTCGATCCCGGCCAGGCGGTCCTCGACGGGGGCCAGGGCCCGGGCCCAGTCGGCGGCGAGCGTCTCGGTCGGCAGGTGCGGCATGCCGCCAGTCTCCCATCCGCGCCGAAGGGCGGCGCGCCGCGGACGGAGCGGCTCCGGGCCCCGTACCCTGGACACATGCCCCCCGGTCCTGACTCCTCCGCTGCCCGCGCCCCGCGCGAGCAGGCGCCGGCGGGAGCGGCCGAGGGCCCGGGCGTCGCCGCGCCGGACGACCTCAGCGAGCGTGACCGCCTGATCCTCGCCCTGGAGGGCCGCACCTTCCGCTATGTCGGGGCCAAGGAGCGGGCCATCCGCGAAGAGCTCGGCATCTCCAAGGTCGCCTACTTCGTGCGGCTGAACGCCCTGCTCGACGAGCCGGCCGCACTGCGCGCCGCCCCGTCCCTCGTGCACCGGCTGCGCGGTCGCCGCACCTCCGAATCGGGCGGGGCGACGGCCGGCGGGGACCACCGCGTGGCCTGAGCACCCGGTTCCTGGGCGTGTGCTCTCCACCCAGATCCTGCCGAGCAGGTTTAATGGGCCCGTGGCTGATTCCCAGTATCCGTACCCCCCGGACCGATTCGACGATGAGGCGGACGCCGTGTCCTTCCACGGCGCCCACCGCGCCGAGCTGCCCTTCTGGCGGGAGAACCTGCTGTACATCATCATCATCGGCGCCGCGGTGGTGCTGCTGGTGGTGCTCCTCTTCTTCATCGGGAGCATGGGGGGCACCGGCGACGATCGCGCCGATGACCCCACCACCGCTGCCGCCTCCGAGAGCGAGGCGGCCGAGACCTCCGCCGAGGAGGCCGAGGGCGAGCCCACGGAAGAGCCGGCCCCGGAGGCCGACAAGTCCACCCCGCTGCTCGTGGTCAACGCCGGCGGGCAGGGCGGTCTGGCCGGCACCTGGCGGGACACCCTCGAGGAGGACGGCTGGGACGATGTGAGCGTCGCCACGGCGGACAACTTCCAGGAGGAGCCGGTGGTCTTCTACCGCGACGAGGAGGATGCGGAGACCGCGCAGGCCCTCGCCGCGGAGGTCGGCGCCGGTGAGGCCCGCCAGAGCGACGAGTACAGCGCGCCGGTGACGTACCTGGCGGTCGAGCTGCCCGGTGAGGGCGACGAGGGCGGCGACGAGGGCTGAGCGCCTCGCGGCTGTCCGCCCGGAGCGCAGAGTTAGCACTCTCGGCCTTCGAGTGCTTATGATGATCTGGCACTCGGGCAACGAGAGTGACAGCGCCCTGCGCGCCGAGCTCACGCTCCCGATGGCATGATCGGCCGGCGGTCCGCCGCCGCGCCGACCACGAACATTCCGGCCCCGTGAGGGTGTCGTCACCGTGGGACATGAACACGGTGGTGGCGCTCGTCCGTCGCGGGCACAGGGTCGGGTGGACACCACACCACACGGGAGAGATTCCATCATGGCCAAGCTCATCTCTTACGACGAGGAGGCCCGGCGCGGCCTCGAGCGGGGAATGAACCAGCTCGCCGACGCCGTCAAGGTCACCCTCGGCCCCAAGGGCCGCAACGTCGTGCTCGAGAAGTCCTGGGGCGCCCCCACCATCACCAACGACGGCGTGTCGATCGCCAAGGAGATCGAACTCGACGATCCCTACGAGAAGATCGGCGCCGAGCTGGTGAAGGAGGTCGCCAAGAAGACCGACGACATCGCGGGCGACGGCACCACCACCGCCACCGTCCTCGCCCAGGCACTGGTCAAGGAGGGCCTGCGCAACGTCGCCGCCGGCGCCAACCCGATCGCGCTCAAGCGCGGCATCGACCAGGCCGTGGCCGCGGTCTCGGAGACCCTGCTCGCGCAGGCGCACCCGATCGAGACCAAGGAGCAGATCGCTGCCACCGCCGCCATCTCCGCGGCCGACCCGGCCATCGGCGAGCTCATCGCCGAGGCCCTGGACAAGGTCGGCAAGGAGGGCGTGATCACGGTCGAGGAGTCCAACACCATGGGCCTCGAGCTGGAGCTCACCGAGGGCATGCGGTTCGACAAGGGGTACATCTCGCCCTACTTCGTCACCGACGCCGACCGCCAGGAGACCGTGCTCGAGGATCCCTACATCCTCCTGCTGTCCTCCAAGGTCTCCTCCGTCAAGGACCTGCTGCCGCTGCTGGAGAAGGTCATCCAGGCCGGCAAGCCGCTGGCGATCATCGCCGAGGACGTCGAGGGCGAGGCCCTCGCGGTCCTCGTCGTCAACAAGCTCAAGGGCTCCTTCAAGTCCGTGGCCGTCAAGGCCCCCGGCTTCGGCGACCGCCGCAAGGCGATGCTCGAGGACATGGCGATCCTCACCGGCGGCCAGGTCATCTCCGAGGAGGTCGGCCTCAAGCTGGAGACCGCCGGTCTCGAGCTGCTGGGCCAGGCGCGCAAGATCGTCGTCACCAAGGACGAGACCACCCTGGTCGAGGGCTCCGGCGACGCCGAGCGCATCGCCGCTCGCGTGTCCCAGATCCGCACTGAGATCGAGAACTCCGACTCGGACTACGATCGCGAGAAGCTCCAGGAGCGCCTCGCGAAGCTGGCCGGCGGCGTGGCCGTCATCAAGGCCGGCGCCGCCACCGAGGTGGAGCTCAAGGAGCGCAAGCACCGCATCGAGGATGCCGTGCGCAACGCCAAGGCCGCCGTGGACGAGGGCGTCGTCGCCGGTGGCGGCGTCGCGCTGCTGCAGGCCGGTGCCGACACCTTCGGCAAGCTCGTCCTCGAGGGTGACGAGGCCACCGGTGTGAACATCGTCAAGGTCGCCGTCGAGGCCCCGCTCAAGCAGATCGCGGTCAACGCCGGTCTCGAGGGCGGCGTCGTGGCGGAGAAGGTCAAGGGCCTGCCCGTGGGTCAGGGCCTGAACGCCGCCACCGGCGGGTACGAGGACCTGGTCGCCGCCGGCATCATCGACCCGGTCAAGGTCACCCGCTCCGCGCTGCAGAACGCGGCGTCCATCGCGGGCCTGTTCCTCACCACCGAGGCCGTCGTGGCCGACAAGCCGGAGCCCGCTCCGGCCGGCGGTGGCGACGACATGGGCGGCATGGGCGGAATGGGTGGCATGGGCGGCATGATGTGATCCAGCCCCACGGCTGACTCCTGCCGCTCGCACCCGAGCGCTCGACGGGCCCCGATCCTCCTCCCGAGGGTCGGGGCCCGTCGCTGTGCCGGGCCCGGATGCCCCGGCCGGGCAGGGCACCATGGGGACATGACCTATGAGATCCAGGAGACGATCAGCGTCCCGGCCGCCCCGCAGCAGGTGCACGCGCTGCTCAGCGACGTCACCCGCACGGGCGAATGGAGCCAGCAGTGTGAACGCTGCGAATGGGAGGGTGCGCAGCGAGGCGTGGGGGCGCGCTTCACGGGCTACAACCGGACCACGGAACGGGAGTGGCAGACCACCTCCGAGGTCATCGCCGATATCCCGGGCGAGCACTTCGCCTGGTCCGTGGGCCCCGGCCGTGTCGAATGGGGGTACCGGATGCGACCGGCCGCGGGGGGCGGGACCGAGCTCACGCAGTACTCCCGCACCCTGCCGGCCCTCGAGGAGTACTTCGCCGAACGCTTCGGGGACCGGGCCGGGGCCGAGATCGCCCGACGCCGGGACGCCGCACGCACCGGGGTCCCGGCCACGCTCGAGGCGATCCGAGCCGTGCTCGCCGATCGCTGAGGGCGAGCCGAACGGGTGCTCACACAGGGGTCGAGGGGTGCACCGACCATGCATCGTCCGGGACGACGGTTCAGACCAGGAAGATCGGGATCATCCCGGGATTGTGCGCATGGACGATGGCGAGGAAGACGACCACGTCGAAGAGCAGATGCACGACCAGGACGTACAGCAGGGAGCCGGTCCGCGTGAACAGCCAGCCCTGCAGCAGCGCGAACGGGACGGTGAGCAGCGGCCCCCACTCCTGGTAGCCGAGCTCCCACAGGAACGACACGAAGGTGATCGCCTGCAGGATGTTCGCCGGCCAGAGCCCGAGGTGGCGCCGCAGGAGCGCGAAGCAGGTGCAGATGAAGAACAGCTCGTCCCAGGTGCCCACGAAGTTCACGCCCACCAGGAAGCGCCCCAGCTCTCCGGCGTCGGTGATGTGGGGCCAGTTCTGGTACGCGCCCGAGGTGATGAAGTAGAACGGCAGCAGCAGCCAGCCCAGCAGCGGGACGGCGATGATGTACCCCCACTGCCAGCGGTTCCATCTCCGTCCGGAGAGCCAGGGGAAACGGATCGCGCGCCGTCGCAGGACCAGCCGGTCCACCAGCAGCGGCACGGCGACGGCGAGCAGCAGCACGGTGCCGATCGTGAAGAACCGATCCCAGTGCACATCCGCCTTCACCGAGGTGGTGGAGACGATCGCGATCCCGAGCCCGATGAGCAGCAGGTCCTTGGCGAGCTCGCGGGAGATGAGCAGCGCGCCGAGCAGGCTGAGGGCGAGGAGCCCATGGCCCCAGCCCGCCAGCTGCAGCCCGAACAGCGCGAAGGCGGAAGCCGAGACCCCCGCGGCCGGCAGCAGACCGATCCGCGGGGTGGCCGGCAGGGGAGCAGGTTCCGGGGCAGGAGGCGGCGTCGCCATGGCCCCAGCATGCCAGGGCCGGGCGGTCGCCGCGCCGAGATCAGGGGGCGGGGTCCGCTGCGGCGCGGTCGAGACCCCAGGCCTCGGCCAGCAGCTCGAGGCCGCGCAGGCGATCGGCCGGATCGAAGTAGTAGCCGGTGAGGATAAGCTCGTCGGCGCCGGTGGCGGCCACGATCTCCTCCAGCTGGCGCACCACGGTGGCGGGGGAGCCGACCGCCCTGATCGACAGGGTCTGATCGATCTGGGAGAGGAGATGGCCCGGGGCGACCTCCTCGATCGGGCGCGGCGGCTGGATCTTCTGCCGCTGCCCGGTCACGATCCCCAGGAACATCTGCTGGAGGGTCGTGAACTGCCGCTGCGCCTCCTCGTCGGTCTCGGAGACCACCAGGTTCACCCCGACCATGGTGCGGGGTGCCGCGATCTGTGCGGAGTCGGCGTCGGGGTTGAAGTTCTCGCGGTAGACGTCCAGCGCGTGCAGGTACTGGAAGGGGGCGAAGTGGGAGGCGACGGAGAACGGCATGCCCAGCTGGGCGGCGAGACGGGCACCATTGGCGGTCGAGCCCAGGATCCACATCGGCACCTCGGTGCCGCGGGCGACCTCCGCCGTGATGGGTGAGGAGCCGCTGGACTCCTGGCGGGACCAGTCCCGCATCTGCTCGACGGCGGCGATGAAGGCGGCCGGCTCCGCGGAGGTGCGGGCCAGCAGCTGAGCGGTGAGCTGATCGGTGCCCGGGGCCCGACCCAGGCCCAGGTCGATGCGGTCCCCATGGAACTGGACCAGGGAGCCGAACTGCTCGATGACCGCGAGCGGGGAATGGTTGGGGAGCATGATCCCGCCGGAGCCGACCCGGATCCGCTCGGTCAGCGAGGCCGCCCGGTCGATCAGCAGCGAGGTCGCGCTCGACGCGAGGGCGTTCGTGTTGTGATGCTCGGCGTACCAGAGCCGCTCGTATCCGAGGCGATCGGCGACCTTCGCCCCCTCCATCGAGGCGTTGATCGCCTCCCGGGTGGTCATGCCTTCGGAGATGGGGACGAGATCGAGGATCGACAGCGGCACATGGGGAGCGTTCATACAGTTCAGGCTATCCAGGGACCCCGCTGCGTGGTCCCGAGCGGAGTGAGAGCTTGTCGACCTCGATCCCGGGAAGATCCCTGTGCCCGGCGGCGTTCGGCGGGCGCTCAGCCGACCTGGACCCCGAGGCTGAGCAGGATGTTCCCGAGCACCAGCAGGGCCAGGGCCACCGGTCCGCCGACGGGGACCGCCCTCAGAGGGCCTTGCCGGGGTTGAGCAGGCCGCGCGGATCGAAGGCCTGCTTCAGGCGGCGCTGGAGGCTCCGTGAGGTGGGGGACAGCTCGAGGTCCAGCCAGTGCTGCTTGGCGGTCCCGATCCCGTGCTCCCCGCTGATGGTGCCGCCCAGGTCCAGGGCTGTCCGCACCACCTCATCGGCCGCCGCGAGGATCGGAGCCGGCAGCGCGGCGGCGGGATCCTCGGGGACGCCGGGCAGGGAGAGCGAGGGGTGGAGGTTGCCGTCGCCGGCATGGGCGATGGCCGAGGTGGCCACTCCGTGGCGGTGGCCGATCTCCTCCAGCGCGGTCAGCATCCGGACCAGGCGGGACTTCGGCACCGCCACATCCTCGTTCAGCCGCCTGCGACCACCGCCGGCGGCATGGCTGGTCCGGCGCAGCTCCCACAGGTGCTCGGCCTCCGCCTCGTCCTCGATGACCTGTACGCTCCCGCCCGCCCCGGTGAGGACGTCGACGAGATCCGCGGCCTGCTCCTGGATGCCGTAGCCATCGAGCTCGAGCAGCAGCACCGCCCCGCCGGAGCTCCGCGGGCGCTGATGGTGGCTCGTGCCGACGGAGGTGTCCGGATCGCTGCCGAGGGAGGAGCCGTTGTGCGCGTCGATGTCCGCCACCGCACCGGAGTCCAGCAGCTCGGTCGCGGCCGGACGCACCGGGGAGCGGGAGATCGCGTTCACCCCCTCGGCGGCGTGCGCGGTGCTCGAGAAGCGGGCCAGCACGGTGCACCGCGCCACCGGGACGGGCCGGATCCGCACGGTCGCCGCGACCACCACGGCCAGGGTGCCCTCGGAGCCGACCAGGAGCTGGGTGAGGTCCAGCCCGGTGACGCCGTTGAGCGAGCGGTGCCCGGTGCGCAGCAGAGTGCCGTCGGCCAGCACGACCTCGAGCGCCAGCACGGACTCACGGGTCACGCCGTACTTCGCGCAGTGCAGGCCGCCGGCGTTGGTGGCGATGGTGCCGCCGATGGTCGAGATCGCGACGCTCGCGGGATCCGGGGCGTAGAAGAAGCCCAGCGGCGCCAGCGCGGCGGAGAGATCGGCGGTGATCACCCCGGCCTCGACCACCGCGATCTCGTCCAGGGGGTCGATCTCGCGGATCGTGGTCAGCCGCTCCAGTCCCAGCACGATCCCGCCGTCGATCGCGACCGCGCCCCCGGAGAGGCCGGAGCCGGCACCGCGCGGCACCACCGGGGTGCCCGTCTCGTGGGCGAGGCGGAGGGTGGCGCGGACGCCCTCGACGTCGTGGGGGAGCACCAGCAGGAACCGGGTGTCCGGGGCACCGGGCTCCGCCCGATCCCCGCGGTAGCGAGCCTCGGGCGCGGCGACGACGGCGTCCTCGCCGAGTGCCTCGCGCAGCCGGGCGGCGAGGGTCTCGGGGGAGGTCGGATCGGTGCGGGTCATGGGGCCTCCTCGGGTGGCCGGGTCGGGTCATGGTCGTCGCCGTGGATCGGCACGTGCTGCTCGGGGATGTCCGCATAGGAGGCCGGGTCGGAGATCGGTTCGAGGTGGGTGAGCACGGTGAGGTCCGGCAGGCAGTCGCGCAGCTCGTCCTCGAGACCGTCGATGTAGTCATGGCCCTGCTTGACCGTCCACTCGTCCGGCACCAGGACGTGCACGTTCATGAACTTCTGCGGTCCGGCCTCGCGGGTCTGCAGGCCGTGGAAGGTGATGGTGCCGTCGGTGCGGCGGCGCAGCACCTCGGTGATGATCTCGTGGTCCGCGTCCGGCAGCGCCTTGTCCAGCAGGCCGGAAAGCGACTCCCGCAGCAGTCCGATGCCGGTGACGATGATGTTCACGCCGACGGCGAAGGCGACGACGGCATCGAGCCGCTCCCAGCCGGTCAGCGCCACCAGCCCCACCCCGAGGAGGATCCCGGCGCTGGTGACGACGTCGGTCATCAGGTGCGTGCCGTCGGCCCGCAGGGTGATCGAGTTGTGGGTCCTCCCCACGCGCAGCAGCACCAGCGCCACGCCGCCGTTGAGCAGCGAGGCGATCACGACGATGAGCAGTCCCACGCCGAGGTTCTCGAGCGGTCGCGGGTTGATGAAGCGTTCGACGGCGGTGACCATGATGACCGCGGCGGCCACGAAGATCATCAGCCCCTCGATAGCGGCGGAGAAGTACTCGGCCTTCGCACGCCCGTAGAGGAAGCGCTCGGTCGCGGGCCGCGCGGCGACGGTCAGGGCGATCAGCGCCACCACGGCGGCGACCAGGTTCACGGTCGACTCCGCGGCGTCGGCGAGCAGTCCGACGGAGTCCGTCATCGCCCAGGCGCTCGTCTTCAGGACGATGGTGAGGATCGCGACCACGATCGACAGCCACGCGTACCTGCGCAGATCGACGCGCGCACCGGCGTCGGGGAGGGTCGGGGCCGGAGAGGTCATGCGCGGGAGTCCTTGGTGGCAGAGGGGGCGGGCGGATCGGGGGCGAGGGAGCCGTCGGGGGCGATGTGCTCGAAGATCTGCTCGACCAGCTCGACCACGTGCGGGTCCTCGACGGTGTAGTAGCTGTGTCTCCCCTCGCGGGTCGCGGAGACGATGCCCGCCAGCCGGAGCTTGCGCAGATGCTGGCTGGTGGTGGGCAGGCTGAGCCCCACCCGTGCGGCCAGCTCTCCCACATCGAAGCGCCCCGAGCTCAGCAGCCACACCAGCTGCAGCCGGGCGGGGCTGGCGAGCATCGCGAAGGTGTCCGCCGCGGCGGCGAGCTGCGGTTCGGTGGGCGGCGGAGCGGACGGAGCGGTCATGGGGCCATCCTCTCCCATTTTTCGTCATTCACGCAATCAACGAAGTGTCGATGTGGCGTCACCGCTGCGGAGTGCCGAGTGCCTCGGGATCGGGCGGCTCTATGCTGTGGCTCCGTGACACCGTCGTCCGGAAAGGACTGGTATGTACAACCTCGCCGTGGTGCTGGAGGACAGCGCCCGCACCGTCCCCGATCGGCCCGCCCTCGTGCTGGGCGAGACCTCGCTGACCTACGCCCAGGTGGACGCCGCCGCCAATCGCGTCGCGCACCTGCTCGTCTCCTTCGGGGTGGAGCCCGGGGACCGGGTCGCGCTGAGCTGCCCGAACCTGCCGCAGTTCCCGATCGTCTACTTCGGGATCCTCAAGGCCGGGGCGGTGGTGGTGCCGCTGAACGTGCTGAACAAGTCCCGCGAGGTGACCTATTACCTCGACGACGCCGAGGCCGCGGTCGTCTTCGCGTTCGAGGGCAGCGAGGAGCTGCCCATCGGCCGCTTCGTCGTCGAGGGCGCGAAGGCTGCTGCCCGACCCCCGCAGGTGGTGCTCATGACCGCCGACCCGCAGGCCGAGAGCCCCTTTGAGGGAGTGCCCACCCTCGCCGGCGCGGTCGCGGAGCTCCCCGACCGCTTCGAGACGGTCCAGCGCCGGGAGACCGACACCGCCGTGGTGCTCTATACCTCCGGCACCACCGGGCATCCCAAGGGTGCCGAGCTCAGCCACTCCAACCAGCTGATGAACGCCCTGACCTGTAACCGCCTGTTCGGCACCGTGCCGGGCGAGGACGTGCACCTGGTCGCCCTGCCGCTGTTCCACACCTTCGGGGCCACGGTGAACCTCAACGCCGGCTTCTCCACGGGTGCCACGCTGGTGCTGCTGCCCCGTTTCGAACCCCGCCAGGCGCTGGATCTGCTGCTGGCCCATCGGGTGACGGTCTTCGCCGGCGTCCCCACCATGTGGTGGGCCCTGCTGCGCCTGCTGACCGACGGCGAGGCCGAGGTCGGGGACCTCGCCGAGCACCTGCGCCTCGGCGTCTCCGGCGGCTCCTCGCTGCCGGTGGAGATCCTGCGCGGCGTCCAGGACAAGCTCGGCGTCTCGATCATGGAGGGCTACGGCCTCTCCGAGACCTCGCCGGTGGCCAGCTTCTCCCTCGCTGAACGCCCGCGCCCGGGGTCCATCGGGCTGCCCATCTGGGGAGTGGAGATGGACCTCATCGATCCCGCCGACCCGGACTGGGCCCGCATCAGCGAGCCCGACGCGATCGGCGAGATCGTGGTGCGCGGGCACAACATCATGACGGGCTACCTGCACCGCCCCGAGGAGACCGCCGCCGCGATCCGGGACGGCTGGTTCCGCACCGGGGACCTGGGGCGACGGGACGAGGAGGGCTTCTACTTCATCGTGGACCGGGCCAAGGACATGATCGTTCGCGGTGGGTACAACGTGTATCCGCGGGAGGTGGAGGAGGTGCTGCTCACCCATGAGCAGGTCTCCCTCGTCGCCGTCATCGGAGTGCCGCACGAGCGCCTGGGTGAGGAGATCAAAGCCCACGTGATCCTCGAGCAGGGCGCCACGATCACCTCCGAGCAGCTGCGGGACTGGGCCCAGGAGCAGATGGCGGACTTCAAGTACCCGCGGGAGATCGTCATCGACGAGGAGCTGCCGATGACCTCCACCGGCAAGATCCTCAAGCGCGAGCTGCGCTGACGAGGGGACCCCGGCGGACCGTCCCGCGAGGGAGGTCTGCCGGGGTCCCGTCGAGACCGGAGGGGCCTGCTCAGCGGCCGCGCCCGGAGGAGTGGGCGGCGAGTCCGCCGGAGCCGCGCTCCCCGCTCGAGGTGGAGTAGGTGGTGGAGGACCCGCCCTGACGGCCGCCGGAGCGACCCTGGCCGGAGCGTCCGCGACCACCGGAGCGGGAGCCGCTGCCGGCACCGACCTGCTCGCGCTGACCCGACTGGGCGCCGCCGCGGCGGCCGCCGCGGGAGGTCTGGCCCTCACCACGGCCCTGACCGGCCGGGCGACCGCCACGGCCACCACGACCGCGGCCGCCGCCGCGCTCGCCGTTCAGGCGCGCCTGGTCCACGGGCGGCTCGGGCTGGCGCGGCTCATGGGTCTCGACCCGCTCGCCGGGGGCGAGGTCGACGAGCACGGGGCTCGCGGCCGTCACCGCGGCGTGGTGGGTGGGTCGGATCCCCGCCTTGCGCATCAGATCGCTGACGTCGCGCTTCTGCTCCGGGACCTGCACGGTGATCACGGTGCCGGACTCACCGGCGCGGGCGGTGCGGCCCGAGCGGTGCAGGTACGCCTTGTGCTCGACGGGCGGATCGGCGTGGACCACCAGGGCCACCTCGTCCACATGGATGCCGCGGGCGGCGATGTCGGTGCAGACCATCGTCGTCGCGGTGCCGGAGCCGAAGGCCTCGAGGTTCCGGGTGCGGGCGTTCTGGGAGAGGTTGCCGTGCAGGTCCACCGCGTCCACGCCGCGAGCGGCGAGCTTCCGGGCCAGGTTCTTCGCGCCGTACTTGGTGCGGGTGAACATGATGGTGCGGCCCGGCGCGGCGGCCAGGTCCTGCAGCACGTCGAAGCGGGTGGCGGGGGAGACCTCGAGCACGTGGTGCTCCATGGTGCCGACCGAGCTCGTGGCCGGATCCGCGGAATGGGTGACCGGCTCGTGGAGGAACTCCTTGACGAGCTTGTTCACCCCGGAATCGAGGGTCGCGGAGAACAGCATCCGCTGGCCCTTCGGCGGGGTCTTCGCGAGGATCTTGCGCACCATCGGCAGGAAGCCCATGTCGGCCATGTGGTCGGCCTCGTCGATCACGGTGATCTCGACCGCGCCGAGGTCCACGTGGCCCTGGTTCATGAGGTCCAGCAGGCGCCCGGGGCAGGCCACGAGCACGTCGATGCCGCCGGCGAGCGCCTTCACCTGCGGGTTCTGGCCCACACCGCCGAAGACGACTGTGCTGCGCAGATCGGTGGCCGCCTCGAGCGGCTGCAGCGAGTCGGCGAGCTGCGAGGCGAGCTCGCGGGTGGGCGCGAGGATCAGGGAGCGGGGACGGCGCGCGACGCGACGGCGGGGCTGCGCGATCAGGCGGGCCACCAGCGGCAGCAGGAAGGCGTAGGTCTTGCCCGAGCCGGTGCGGCCGCGGCCCAGCACGTCGCGACCGGACAGGGAGTCCGGCAGGGTCGCGGCCTGGATCGGGGTGGGCTCGACGATGCCCCGAGGCGCCAGGGCGCTGATCAGGACGGGCGGCACGCCGAGGCGCGCGAAATCAGGGGTGGTCACGAAGGGTGATCCGTTCTCTGTGGTGCAATCCCACCCGGGGCGCCGTCGGGCAGCACTGCACTGGGCAGTGATCCTCGGCCGGCGCTGTCACCGCAGCGGAGCCTGCCGACCTGCGAGCGCGACGCGGGGCGTCGGGCCGGATCGGGGCTGTCCGCTCGGGACCTGTGCCGCGGCGGGATGACGGCACTGCTGCTCACAGTAGCCGCAGGCGCCCCGGCGCGCGACGCTTCGCCGTGCGGGTGTGAGATACCACCGCGTGGCAGGAACCGCGCGCATGCGATGGAATGAGGGCATCCGATCGACGTCGATCCCGAGCCGAGGAGCAGCCCGTGTCCGCTCAGACCCCTGCGCAGAGCCCTGTGCCGCCCACTCTGCCCGCTGCGCTCTCCGCCCTGGTCGCCCGGGCCGAGGAGCTCGCCGCCCTCCTGGATGCCCCGCCGTCGGCCGCCGTCGACGTCCCCCGACCGGAGCACCCCCGCCCCCAGCTGCAGCGCCCCGCCTGGCTGAGCCTGAACGGCAGCTGGCAGTTCGAGATCGACCAGGGGGACTCCGGGAGGGAGCGCGGCCTGCTCGAGCGCGAGCTCGCGCAGACGATCACCGTCCCCTTCGCCCCGGAGACCGAGGCCTCCGGGATCGGGAACCGCGATTTCCTCCATGCCGTCTGGTACCGGCGCACGGTGGTGATCCCTGCCGACTGGGAGAGCCTGCGCCCGATACTGCGGTTCGAAGCGGTCGACCACGACACGACGGTGTGGGCGGACGGGGTGGAGGTGGCCCGCCATCGCGGAGGTTTCACCCCCGTCGCCGCGGATCTCTCCGCCGTGCCGGGTGTGGGCCCCGGCAGCGAGGTGGAGATCGTGGTCCGTGCCCGGGACCGGCATGACGTCCCTCAGGCCCGCGGTAAGCAGTCCACCTGGTTCCACGCCACCCATGCCAGTTACCACCGCACCACCGGGATCTGGCAGAGCGTCTGGCTCGAGGGCGTCCCTGTCGACGAGATCCGCTGCCTGCGGATCATCCCGTCGCTGGCCGGGCACGCCTTCGCGATCACCGCGCCGTTGGCCCGCTCCCCCCGCGGCGCCCGCCTCGAGGTGATCGCCGCCGTCCCCGGCGGGGAGGAGGTCTGCCGCGCCGAGGTGGCCGCCGACCTCGACCTCGCCCCGCAGCTCCAGCTGGTGATCCCCGTGGACGAGGTGCGCCTCTGGGGGCCCGGCGCGCCCGAGCTGTACACCCTCACCGCCCGTCTGCTGGGTGCCGACGGCGCCGTGCTGGACGAGGTCCGCTCCTACGCGGGCCTGCGCGCCACCACCCTGCGCGATCACGAGTTCCGCCTCAACGGCGAGAAGGTCTTCCAGCGCCTGGTGCTCGACCAGGGGTACTGGGAGGAGACGTTCATGACCGCCCCCTCGGACGAGGCGATGACCACCGACATCCGCCTTGCGCTGGAGGCCGGGTTCAACGGCGCGCGACTGCATCAGAAGGTCTTCGAGCAGCGGATGCTGTTCTGGGCGGACCTGCACGGCTACCTGGTCTGGGGCGAGTTCGGGGACTGGGGCAGCTCCGGCTTCGGGCCGATGGGGGAGAACCAGCAGCCGACGGCCTCCTTCATCGGCCAGTGGGTCGAGGCCGTCCAGCGGGACCTCAGCCACCCCAGCATCATCGGCTGGTGCCCGCTGAACGAGACCCACCAGGTGCGCCACGACCGCCTCACCCAGCTCGACGACGTCACCCAGGCGATGTACGACGCGACCAAGCTCGCCGACCCCTCCCGCCCCGTGCTCGACGCCTCCGGCTACTCCCACCGGGTGCGCGGCGCGGACATCTACGACTCCCACTCCTACGAGCAGGACCCCCGGCGCTTCCGCGACGAGCAGTCCGGGCTCGCCCACGGAGCCCCGTTCGCGAACCGCCGCGAGCTCGCCCCCGCCGAGATGCCCTTCGCCGACGGCACCTTCTCCCTGCCCTTCACCGGCCAGCCCTACTTCGTCTCCGAGTACGGCGGGATCTGGTGGAACGAAGAGGAGGCCCGCGAGGCCGAGGCGGCCGAGCGGGCCGGCAGCAATGCCGCAGCGTCCTGGGGCTACGGCGCGCGGGTGCGCAGCGAGGAGGAGCTCTACGAGCGCTTCGAGGGGCTCACCCGGGTGCTGCTCGAGGACCCGCTGATGTTCGGCTACTGCTATACGCAGCTGACCGACGTGTTCCAGGAGAAGAACGGCATCGTGGACTTCGCGCGGGGTCGCAAGCTGGACCTGGCGCGGCTGCGTGCGGTGCAGGAGCAGGTCGCCGCGTACGAGCGCGAGGCCTGACGCGTCGCTTCCCTACACTTGTCCGGTGACCTCCACCGACACCTCCCTCGCCGACCGCCCGCTGACCCGCACCCCGCTGACCCTCGAGGACGCGCCCGCGCTCACCGCGCTGCTGAACCGCATCGATGCGGCCGACGATCTCGGCGAGCCCGCCGAGGAGATCAGCATCCGTGAGCTGCTCACCATGCCGGGACTGGACCTGGAGAGCGACACCCTCGCCGTCCGCGACGAGGGCGTGCTGATCGCCTTCACCGTCGTCGATGTCCACACCTCACTGGACCGCGACGACCGGGTGCGCTGCCAGCTGATGGGCGGCGTCGATCCCGCTCGTCGCCGCCAGGGACTGGGCGCCGAGCTCTTCGTCTGGGCTGAGCAGCGTGCCGCGCAGCTCGCCGCCGAGCGCCACTCCGCAGGGGCCGAGGCCGTCTTCCGCGCCGCCGGCGGCCGGGACCCCGATCTGGACGCGGGGGAGGGCGCCCCGCTCACCGGGGGCGCGGACGTGCGCCCGCTGCTGGAGAGCCGCGGCTACCAGCGCGCCCGCAGCTGGTTGGTCATGCGCCGTGAGCTGCCGGGCGCCGCCCTGCCGGAGATCGAGTGCGAGCAGGTGCGGGTGATCGCCCCCGCGGACGATGCCTCCGAGGTCACCCGCCTCGCCCATCTCGCCGCCTTCGCCGACCACTGGGGCTCCGCCCCCGTCACCGCGGAGCGCTGGAACCGCTGGTGGTTCTCGCACACCGCACGGCGCGAGCTCTCCAGCATCGCGCTCGACGCCGACGGCACCGTGCTCGCCTACGTCATCGCCTCGGAGGACAAGCCGGGCGTGCTGCACATCGCCCTGGTGGGCACCCGCCCCCAGGCCCGAGGTCGCGGGCTCGCGCGCGCGGTCCTCGCCCGCACCCTCTCCGCCGCGGCGGAGAAGGGATACGCGAGCGCCGAGCTCGAGGTCGACGCCGAGTCCCTCACCGGCGCGACGCGGCTGTACGACGCCCTCGGCTTCGCCCGGGACGCCGTGTACGCCACCTTTGAGAAGCCCGTCGGCCAGCTGGTCTGAGGAGCGGTCGATGAGAGCAGTGCGCTTCGACGCCTTCCGGGCCGTGCCGGCCCTGGTGGAGGTGCCGGCCCCGGTCTGCCCGCCCCGCGGGGCGGTGATCTCGGTGCATGCTGCCGGCGTGTGCCGCAGTGACTGGCACGCCTGGCAGGGGCACGACGACTCGGTGCAGCTGCCGCACATCCCCGGCCACGAGTTCGCGGGCGTGGTCGCCGAGGTCGGCGAGGAGGTCCGGGGCTTCGCCGTGGGCGACCGGGTCACCGCCCCCTTCATCCTCGCCTGCGGCGACTGCGAGCAGTGCCTCGCCGGCGCCCCGCAGGTGTGCCCGCAGCAGCGCCAGCCCGGCTTCGACCTGCCCGGCGCCTGGGCGGAGCAGGTGGTGGTGGTCGAGGCGGACCACAACCTCGTCGCCCTCCCGGAGGGGATCGACATGACCCTCGCGGCCGGGCTCGGCTGCCGGGTGGGGACGGCCCATCACGCCGTGCGCGCCCAGGCGGCCGTCCGGCCGGGCGAACAGGTCGTGGTGCTCGGCTGCGGCGGGCTCGGCCTGGCCTGCGTGATGATCGCGCTCGCCGCCGGCGCCGAGGTGATCGCGGTCGACGTCTCCCGGGCCGCGCTGGCCGCCGCCGAGGCGCTCGGGGCGACCGCCCTGGCCACCTCGCCGGATGTCTCCGAGCGCGTGCGTGAGAGGACCGCCGGCGGGGCCCACGTCAGCCTCGATGCGCTCGGCTCCGCCGCGACCGCGCGCGCCGCGATCGCGTCGCTGCGGCCCCGCGGCCGTCACGTGCAGGTGGGGCTGCTGCTGGGGGAGGACGCCGACCCGTCCCTGCCCATGGGACGCGTGATCGCCCAGGAGCTGCAGATCCTCGGCAGCCACGGACTCGCCGTCGAGGAGTACGGCGAGCTCCTGGCCGATATCGCCCAGGGCCGCCTGGACCTGTCCCGGACCGTCGGCCGCGTCATCGACGCCGCCGAGCTGCCTGCCGCGATGGCCGCGATGGACCGGCCGCCCACCACCGCCGGGATGACCGTGGCCCGCTGGGTGTGAGGCCCGGCATGGTCCGCCGGCTCCGCCCGCTGTGGAAGCATTGAGCCCATGAGCATCACTGCAGCCGCCGACGGCTCCGCCCTCGGCAACCCCGGCCCGGCCGGCTGGGCCTGGTACATCGACGAGAACACCTGGCGCGCGGGCGGCTGGCCCCACGGCACCAACAACATGGGCGAGCTCAAGGCCGTGCTCGACCTGCTGGAGGCCACCGCCGTCGACGCCGACCAGCACCTGCACATCCTGTGCGACAGCCAGTACGTCATCAACTCGGTCACGAAGTGGATGCCGGGCTGGAAGCGCAAGGGCTGGCGCAAGAAGGACGGCAAGCCGGTGATGAACGTCGAGCTGCTCAAGGACATCGACCGCGCTCTCGCCGGGCGCAGCGTCGAGTTCGAATGGGTCAAGGGCCACTCCGGACATGCGATGAACGAGGCGGCCGACGTGCGCGCCAACGCCGCCGCCACCGCCTTCTCCAAGCAGCAGGACCCGCAGGTGGGGCCCGGCTACCGCGGCGGTGGGGGAGCGGGAGCAGCGCCCGTCGCGCCGTCGGGTGCCGCCGGCTCTGCCGATGAGCCGGGCGACGACCTCTTCAGCCTCTTCGACCAGCCATCCACGGTGCCCGCGGCGGGCTGCTCCACCGCTGTCGAGGAGACCGCGCTGGTGGCCGACGCCCCGGGCGCGACCGACGTCGAACAGATCACCGCGCGGGAGCTGGCGCTGCTCGGTGACCGGCTGCGCGCCGATCCGCCGAGCGCCGCCGAGCTGCTGCATCCCGCGTTCAGCGAGGTCGGCGCGAGCGGACGCCGCTTCGACCGCGATGAGATCCTCGCTCACCTCGCCCCGCTCCAGGATGTCGACGCCGAGGAGTTCGTCGCCGACGAGATCGCCCCCGGCGTGGTGCTGCTGCGCTACCTCACCACCGGGCCCGACGGCACCGCCGATCGCACCTCCGTGTGGGTGCGGGAGAACGGTCGATGGCTGCTGCGCCACCACCAGGGGACGCCGCTCGGCAGCTGATGCGAGGCCCTCGGCCGCAGCGACGGTGAGATCTCGGGGTGCCTAGCGAGCCGGTGGCGTCCCGGGGGGTGCAGGACCTTCGTGGTCGTCCCCCTCGGACGGAGGAGCAGGCCGCGGGGTGATCAGGGGCGGAGTGGGCGAGGTGCCCACGGCCCCGTGCGGGCTGCTCCAGATCCAGGCGCCCGGTGGCATCGACGGGTCGGAGAGCGCCGGTCCGGAGTGGTCGGTGCCCGTGCCCGTGTGCGACTCGGAGGCGTCATCGCCGGTTCGTGAGCGGCTCAACGGGCTCAGGACCCACAGACCGTGCTCCTTCAGCAGGTTGCAGCGCGCGCACAGCCCCTGACCGTTCGCGAAGCTGGTGGATCCTCCCCGGTGGTGGGGGACCACGTGGTCGCTATGGCGGATCGTCGCATTGCACCAGGGGGTGCGACAGGTGGTGTCGCGCCAGCGGATCATCCGGGCGAGCCCGGCGGGGAACGCGCGGGCCCGGGACTCCATCGCGACCAGTTCGTGGGTGCGAGGGCTGCGGTACAGCCGACGAAAGAAGGCCGAGACCACCTGGTCAGGGTGCTCGTCCTCGCAGGATCGCAGATGCCCTGGCGGCTGGCCGAGCAGGCTGTCCCGCACGATATGGGCAGGAATGGTGCCGTAGCCCTCGAGTTCGGCGGTCTCGGCAGCGTCGTCCCGCCCCAGCAATGCGGTGTCGGTGATGACGATGCCGACGTCCAGGCCGGGGCGGAGGCGGGGCCGTTCTGGCCACGACGTCTCGGCGTCGTCCGCGATCTGGTCACGGCCCGTGCTGTGCCCGTCGTGCCGGGCGGTCCGGAGGGCGTCGTCGACCAGCAGGTCCGCCTCCAAGGCCGAGACGGAGTCCCTCGCTCCCGAGGCGCGGAGCGACTCGGCGCGCGTGCGCAGGGAGTGCATCAGCCCGACCGCATCGATCCCGCGCAGTACGGCGGTCACCCGAGCCATCCCGTCGTCCAGAGGTTCCATCCTCACGTGCCGGGACCGGGCGGCGCGCTCCGCACGTGCGCGGGACGTCTCGGGCTCCAGCGCCTGGACCAGATCCCGGATGTCGGACTGCAGGCGCTTGAAGCCCTTGCCCTGCAGGAACTCGGGATGCTCACGGAGATGGTCGTCGATCCTGCGACAGGTGTCCGCGCCGGCACCGTCGAGGGCACCGGAGATCGCAGAGGCCTGCTGATCCGTCATGGCGCCTGACCAGAGGCGATCGACGGCGACGGGCATGTTCTGCACCAACCGGCGCGCCTTGGCCTGGGAGAACGAGGAGGCAGCCGGGGAGATCCGGCGTGCGAGCGCGATCTCCTGCCCGGCCCCGCGGCCCTGCTGAGAGGCGGGCACGCCGCGCGCGGCATCATCGCGCCGGATCCGCTCCTCGGCGGCGACCTGCCACGTCGCATCGACCGCGGCGAGGGAAGCGCGCAGATGATCGAGCCCGGCGAGGACGGCGAGCGCCTCCTCCGCGCTCCCGGGAGCGGTGTCCGGCAGCGGATCCCGCACCGAGCGGGTCCGGGTGAACGACATCAGGGTCGCGGCGAGGATCTGGGCGACCAGGGCGCGGGCCGTAGGGCCGGCCTCGATCTCGCCGAAGCGCCCCAGCACGTCCTCGAGGACATCTCCCGACGGCGCGGCCACGCCCTGGCGAGGAGTGCCCTCGCCAGGGTGGTCCCCGCTGCGCATCGGTGTCGAATCCATGCCCTCATCGTATGCAGGTTCGAAACACATCTCCACCCCTGGGATGAAATTGGTGGATAACTCGATGAAGTGTGGACAGGTATGTGGATAAGCGGTCACTGTGGGGGAATGGTCGGGGCTGCGGGGGCTTCGTGATGATTGCCGAGACCTGAGAACGCGGCGCCAGAGCGATACCTTCTCCTTGAATGCACAGTTCAAAGACATCTGAAGCTGTCGGATGGCGAGCTTGAGTGGGATTGCGGGTCATGCTGGCCACAAGGGGGGTCGTCGGTGGCGAATGGGGTCGGAAGATCACGTCGGAGAATCCCACGAAATGTGTGTATGGCGTCGTTCTGAAGGCACAAAGAATGTCAAGAGTGCGACAAAAATGTGGACGGAGGCGGGTGGTCCGATCTGCGGGCCGATCCATGCAGGCCCGGCGGCCGCGAACCTCTCCGGAGCACTCGACCTCGTCCACGTTCTCGACCACACGCGCCGATGCCTGACGCACCGCGCGTGACCCCGCCCTGTGGGACCATGAACGCATGAGGACCACTCCCGTCACCCCCGGTGCGCATCCCGCCCCGGGGCGTCGGATCCGGTGACGACCTCCGTCCCGCTCGTCCGCCGCGCCGGCGGGCCCGACCTCGCCCGCGGGGTCTCGCTGCTGGGCATCGCGCTGGCCAACATGGTGGGCTGGCTGCACGGCCAGGAGTGGACGGTGCTGCTGAAGCAGCGCGAGGGCACCGGCCTGGACCGCTTCGTCGACGTGCTGATCGCCCTGCTGGCCGACAACCGCGGCTTCCCGCTGTTCGCGATGCTGTTCGGCTACGGCATCGGGATGCTGTACCGCCGGTCACGGGACCGCGGGCAGAGCGTACGAGGATTCATCCTGCGGATGGGCAGGCGCCACCTGGTGCTGCTGGGCATCGGCCTGGCCCACGCGATCCTGCTGTTCTCCGGGGACATCCTCATCGGCTACGCGATCGTCGGCATGTTCGTGGTGCTGCTGATCTCCCGGCACCGGTTCGCACTGCCGCTGGCCGGGGTGCTCACGCTGCCGGCCCTCGGGGTGTGGGGTTGGATCGACGGCACGATCGGCCTGACCGGTCAGAGCGGATACGCCGCGGCGTCGGCCCCCAGCTACCTCGCCTCGCTGGAGATCCGCGCGGGCGGCGCCCTGCGTGAGGTCGCCCTCGCAGCGGTCTCCGACGTGGCCCTGCTCGCCCCGATGGCGCTGGGCGCGATCGCCGCCCGCATCCACCTGCTCGAGCAGGTCGAGGCCAACCGCGACCTGCTCACCCCGATGATGCGCTGGGGGCTGCTGAGCGGTCTGCTCGGCGCGATCCCGCTGACCGCGGTGCTGGTGCTGGACCCCGCTCACGCCCGGCTCGACAGCGCCGCGGTGCTGGGGGTGCTGGGAGTGGTGCACCAGTTCTCCGGTCTGGCCGGGGCGCTCGGCCTCGCCGCCGCCGCGGCCCTGCTGGCCGAACGGGTGCGCCGCCGCGGCCCGCAGCAGGACAGCGCCTCGCCGCGGGGGAGCAGCACCTCGCTGACCGGGGCTGCGGTGCGGGGCATCGAGGCGCTCGGCACCGTCTCGCTCAGCGCCTACATCGCCCAGTCGGCGCTGTATCTCGCGCTGTTCCCGCCGTACACGCTCGACCTCGGGGCGAGGGTCGGCAGCGCCGGGGCCGCCGGGATCGCAGTGCTGGGATGGCTGGTGATGATCCCGCTCGCCGTCATGCTGCACCGCCACGGACGCCGCGGACCGCTCGAAGTGGTGCTGCGGCGCCTGGCCGGCTCCAGCACCGGCCGCTCCCGCACTGTGGCGTCGCAGCGTGTGCGTCCGGAGGCGTCCCCCGCCGAGGGAGCCGGCTCATGACCGTCTTCGCCGATACCCCGCGCTGGCCCCGCCACGGAATGCTGTGGGGGCATCTGATCTCCGACACCTCGCTCGCGGAGCTGCACGAGACCGCCGCTCGCGCCGGTCTGCCGCCGCGCTCCTTCGACCTCGACCATTACGACTGGCCCACCGCGGCCCGGGACGCGCTGGCGGAGGCGGGGGCGGTCTTCGTGGGCGACCGCGAGCTCACGCGGATCCTCCTCGGCTCCGGGCTGCGGATCACGCTCCGGGACCGCCCGGCCGCGCGAGCCCGGCGCAGCGCGGAGCACGCCGCCGAGCTCGGCGTGGATCCGGTGCCGCAGGACCTCATCGTCGGGATGCTCGGCCACGTGGATCCGCTGCCCGACCGTCCCGGTGCCTTCCGCCTCACCCGTGACGCCCCGCAGGGGGCGGCCCGGATCGAGGCGCGTGATGCCCTCGGCCGCCGCAGCGCCGAGGAGATGCTGGCGCGGCTGGAGGACCTCTCCCGCGCCAGGACCGGGAACGGGTTCGTGGGCCAGGTGATGGACGTGCCGGCGCAGACCCCGTGAGTCGCCCGGTCCGCCGGGGATCAGGTGGTCGGGCCCGGCTCGGGATCCTCGGACGGCGGGGAACCCTCCCCGTCGGGGCGGTGGTCGAGCGCCCGGCGCTGGTCGGGCTCGATCTGCTCCTCAGGGGCGATCTCGGTGCCCTGCAGCTCGACCCAGAAGGTGGCGCCGCCGCCCTGGGTCCCGGTGACCCCGATGTCGCCGCGGTGCTGCTGCACGATCGAGGCCGCGATCGAGAGGCCGAGCCCGGCGCCGCCGCCCTGGGAGGCGGCCCGCACCCGGGAGGAGTCGGTGCGGTAGAAGCGTTCGAACACCTTCTCGCGCTGGTCGTCGTCGATGCCCTCGCCGTGGTCGCGGATCTCGATGCGCACCCTCTCCGGTGAGGTGAAGCCCACCGCGATCTCCACCGGGGAGCCCTTGGGGGTGTGACGGTTCGCGTTGCCCACCAGGTTCAGGATCACCTGCCGCAGCGACGCCTCGTCGCCGAGCACCCCGATCGGCAGATGCGGCTGCACCGACAGCGGCGTCCCCGACAGCGAGGTCACCATCACCTGCCGGCCCGGATCCAGGGCGCGCAGGTCCTGGGCCGCATCGAAGAGGGCATCGGTGAAGTCCACCGGCTCGAGGTCGAGCGCCGGCTTCTCGTCCAGCCGGGCCAGACGCAGCAGGTTCTCCACCAGCGAGCCCATCCGTCGGGCCTCGTCCTCGATGCGCCGCATCGCCGAGGCGACGTCCTCGTCCGCCGGCAGGGCGCCCATCCGGTACAGCTCGCCGAAGCCGCGGATCGCCGCGAGCGGGGTGCGCAGCTCATGGGAGGCGTCGCCCACGAAGCGGCGCATCCTCGCCTCGGAGATCGTGGCCTTCTCCTCCGAGGCGGACTGTGCCGCGAAGGACTGCTCGATGCGCACCAGCATCTCGTTCAGCGACAGCGCCAGGGCGTGCACCTCGAGGCTGGTGTCGGTGACGGGGACGCGGCGCGAGAGATCGCCGCCGGCGATCTGGGAGGCAGTCGCCTCGACGTCGCGCAGCGGCTCCAGCGCGCGATGGGTCACGTAGCCGCCCAGTCCCATCCCCACCAGCACCACCAGCGTGCCCACCAGCACGATGATCAGCGCCATCTCGTGCATCGTGCGGTCCACCCCGGTCAGCGGGAGGGCCACGTAGACGCTGCCCCCCTGGGGTGCCGAGTTCAGCATGGCGACCACGCGCCAGCGGCTCTCCGAGGAGTCCAGCACCGTGAAGGGCCGGCCCCCTCGCTGGAGGATCTGCTCCTTGCTCAGGTCCGGGAAGCGGAGGGTGACGCTGCCCGGCCCGTAGTGGACCACGGCCTGCTCGATCGGCCGCCCGTGCCGGTCCCGGATCTCCACCGCGTACTCGACCGGGGTGTAGGTGCTCTTCTGGATCGCGTCGTCATCCCCGGCCAGCTCGTGCCGGGCCATGGTCAGCATCTCGCCCATCCCGGCCTGCAGGTTGTTGTCGACCGACTGGATCAGGGTGCGGTTCAGCAGGAACAGCGACAGGCTCCCGGTGACGACGGTGCCGAGCACCAGCAGCAGCGAGATCAGAGCGACGATCCGTGTCCACAGGGACACGGGCCGCTCTGCGCGCAGGCTCGGCAGGGCCAACCCTCAGGAACCTTCGGGGGCGCGCAGCACGTAGCCGATGCCGCGCTTGGTGTGGATCATCGGATCACCGATCACATCGATCTTGCGGCGCAGGTAGGAGATGTAGGACTCGACGATCCCCACCTCGCCGGACCAGTCGTAGTCCCAGACATGATCGAGGATCTGCGTCTTGGAGACCACTCGGCCGGCATTGAGCATCAGGTAGCGCAGCAGCTTGAACTCGGTGGGGGACAGCTCGATGTTCACCTCGGCGCGGTGGACCTCGTGGGAGTCCTCGTCCAGGCGCAGATCACCGACCACCAGGGAGCTGTCGATCGTGGCCTCGGTGCCGCCGTGGGTGCGGCGCAGCACCGCGCGGATGCGGGCCACGACCTCCTCGAGGCTGAAGGGCTTGGTGACGTAGTCGTCGCCGCCGACGGTGAGGCCGGCGACCTTGTCCTGCGTCTCGTCCTTGGCGGTGAGGAAGAGGATCGGGTACTTCTCGCCCCGGTCGCGCAGGCGGCGGGTCACGGTGAAGCCGTCCATGTCCGGAAGCATCACGTCGAGCACCACCAGATCGGGCTGGTTCTCCGTGGCCTCCCGGATCGCCTCGTTGCCGGTCGAGGCGGTGAACACCTCGAAGCCGGCGAAGCGGAGCGAGGTCGCGAGCAGGTCGCGGATGTTGGGTTCGTCGTCGACGACGAGGAGTCGTGCCTCGTAGTCCTGGTCCTCATGCGTTGTCATGAGACCACCGTCCTCCTCGAGCTTGGGAATCGGCTGGACGTCAGCTGGGTGCGGTCAGCGGGTGGCGCGGTGGATCTTCTCCAGCTGCTTGCGCAGCTTGCGGATCGTCCAGCTCATCTGGATCATCCGCACCGAGCCCACCAGTGCCATCACCAGGGCGCCCGCGATCGCGGCCAGCAGCATCGCCACCCCGAGCGGCAGGTCGAACTGTGCACCGAAGTACTGGAAGCCGGCGGTGACGTTGTTCTGGATCACGAAGATGAGCAGCAGCACCAGGATGATCGCGCCGAGGATCAGCCCGATCCACATGCCGGCGGTCTTCGCGCCGCCGCCAACCGGCTCCTCGACCAGCTGCTGCTCCTCGGCGGGTCGCTGCTGGTCCACGGTTCGCTGCTGGTCCACGGGTCGGTCCGCGCCGCGGTGACCGGCGGGAGGGGCGTCGTCGGCCGGGGGAGCGGCGGGCTTCCCGTCGCGGACGCCGCCGGGCTCCTCGGCGGCACGCCGCCCCGTCGCGGGAGTGCCCGGGCGCGCCGCGTCGTTCCCGCCGGTGGGTGCGGCGGGGCGGGTGGGATCGTCGGATGCGGTCATGTCGATCTCCTGGGGAACGGCCGACGGTGCGGCGACGGACGGGATACGCGATCCACTCTAGTCAGCCGGCGCTCCCGGGCCGTCCGTCGGCGCCGACAGGGGCCGACAAGGGTGGACCCACCGCCGACGGGGGAGGGCTCAGCGCTCGTCGGCAGGACGCTCCAGCTGTTCCAGCTCCTCCGCGTCCACGATCGTGTAGGCGTACCCCTGCTCGGCGAGGAAGCGCTGGCGGTGGGCCGCGAAGTCCTGGTCCTGGGTATCGCGCATGACCACGGTGTAGAAGTGCGCGGAGCGGCCGTCGGCCTTCGGTCGCAGCAGCCGTCCCAGCCGCTGCGCCTCCTCCTGCCGGGACCCGAACGCGCCGCTGACCTGTACCGCGACCGAGGCCTCGGGGAGGTCGATCGAGAAGTTCGCGACCTTCGAGACGACCAGACGGTCGATCTGACCGGCCCGGAAGGCGTCGAACAGCTCCTGGCGGCGGCGCACCGGGGTCTTCCCGGTGATCAGGTCCGCGCCCAGGCGCTCGGCGATCTCCTCCAGCTGGTCGATGAACTGCCCGATCACGAGCATCGGCTCGCCCTGGTGGCGCTGTGCGATCGTCTGCACGACGTCGATCTTCGCCGGATGGGCGGCGCCCAGGCGGGGCCGGTCCGTGGCCTCCGCCATCGCATAGGTCATCCGGTCCGAGGCCGGCATGGTGGCCCGCACCTCGGTGCAGATCGCGGGGGCGATGTAGCCCTGGGACTCGATGTCCTTCCACGGGGCGTCGTAGCGCTTGGGGCCGATCAGGGAGAACACCTCGCCCTCCCGGCCGTCCTCCCGCACCAGGGTGGCGGTCAGCCCCAGCCGGCGTCGGGCCTGCAGATCCGCGGTCATCCGGAACACGGGAGCCGGCAGCAGATGCACCTCGTCGTAGATGATCAGGCCCCAGTCGCGGGCGCTCATCAGCTCCAGGTGCGGGTGGACGCCGCCTCGCTTCATGGTGAGCACCTGATAGGTCGCGATCGTCACCGGCCGCACCTCCTTGGACGCCCCGGAGTACTCGCCGATCTCCTCCTCCGTGAGGGTGGTGCGGGCCAGCAGCTCGCTCTTCCACTGCCGGGCCGAGACCGTCGAGGTCACCAGGATCAGCGTGGTCCGCTGCATGGCGGCCATCGCGCCGGCGCCCACGAGGGTCTTGCCCGCGCCGCAGGGCAGCACCACCACGCCGCTGCCTCCGTGGCGGAAGCCGTCCACCGCGTCGGCCTGGTAGGGGCGCAGCTGCCAGTCGTCCTCGCGCAGGGAGATCGGATGGGCCTCGCCATCGACGTAGCCGGCATGGTCCTCCGCGGGCCAGCCCACCTTCAGCAGCGCCTGCTTCAGGGCGCCGCGCTCCGAGGGGTGCACCACCACTGTGGTCTCGTCGATCCGGGCGCCGAGCATGCCCTGGATGCGCTTCGCCCGCGACACCTCCTCGAGCACCGGCCGGTCCAGGGCGTGCAGCACGAGGCCGTGGACGGGGTCCGAGAGCAGCTGCAAGCGGCCGTAGCGGTCCATGGTGTCCGCGACGTCGATCAGCAGCGAGTGGGGCACCGGATAGCGGGAATGATCCACCAGCGCCGCGACCACCGATTCCGCGTCGTAGCCGGCGGCGCGCGCGTTCCACAGCCCCAGATCGGTGATGCGGTAGGTGTGCACGTGCTCCGGGGCGCGTTCGAGCTCCGCGAAGGCCGCGATCGCGATCCGGGCGGTCTGCGCGGCGGGGTGGTCGACCTCGAGCAGGAGGGACTTGTCGCTCTGGACGATGAGGGGGCCGTCGGTCATCCTTCCAGGCTACGCGCAGGCGCAGGACGGACGAGGGGCCGGCGGGGTGAGCCGGGACTCGCCCCGTCGGCCCCGCGATCCTGGGGCGGGCGGTTCAGACCGTCGCGGGCTCCGGCAGCCGGCGACCGTTCAGCCGTTCGTACAGCCCGAGCTGGAACAGCATGAGGAACGGCGTGAGCACGAGGAGGGGGATCACGATCGTGGAGGCGATCGAGGTGATGACCATGAGCACCAGGTAGGAGACGATCGCGGTGCCCAGGTTCTCCTTCACCAGCGCGAGGCTCTCCTTCATGGCCGCGACCGGGGTGGCGCCGCGGAGCGCGGCGGGGATCGCGAACAGGAACAGCGCGGCGGCGATCAGGCCCGGGAGGTACAGGAGCAGCGTGCCGAGCAGGACGATCGCGCCGTAGAGCAGCGCGGTGAGCACAACCCGCATCGGGCCGACCATCGCCTGAGTGATCGAGGGCGGGCCGCCCTCGCGGACGATCCCGGCGGCCCGGGCCGCGCCCGACTGCCAGAGCAGGGCGAACGGCATCAGCAGCAGCATCGCGACGAGGAAGACCCCGTAGAAGGCCAGCATGCCGGCGAGCTCGTCGGAGTCCGACACGTCCGGGCCACCCAGGAACGCGAACATCGCGAAGAAGCCGCCGACGACGCCGCCGCCGACGATCAGCAGCGAGACCACGCAGTAGATGAGCCCGCTGACCAGGTACGTCACCGGGTTCCACAGCAGGGCCCGGCCGGCGAAGGAGAGCGCTGCGCCGAGGTCGGCGCCGAGGTCGCTCCCGGGGACGGGCCCGGAGCCGGGCGTCCGCGCGGGCCCGGCGGGGTCCAGGTCGTCCCCACCGCCCTGCGGCGCGGAGGAGGGCCGGCCCCACTCGACCTGCGCTGCGGGCGAGGGCGGTGAGGAGGGATCGTGCGGGGGAAGGGTCATCTGCTGCATCTCTCCGGAGGTCGCAGGCGGACGGGACGGCCCCACGGTACGTCGACGGGAAGGATCCCTGAGACGTCGGACGGGGGCCTCGCGGTCCCGCCGACACGGCAAGCACTGGCACGCGCAGCAGTCAGCGCGCGGTGTTCATTAGGATGGTCGACGATGGGCCGGGCCCCGCCCGCCGAGCGTCTCGGTGCTGCGGCCCTGCTCGACAGTCACCCGACCTGAGGAGAACCCATGGCCAGCTTCGCTCCGTCCCCCGCCGATTCCGCGGACATCGGTGTCACCGGAATGGCGGTGATGGGCTCCAACCTGGCGCGCAACCTCGCCCGCAACGGCTTCAAGGTCGCGATCCACAACCGCAGCGTCGGCAAGACCGAGGCCGTCATCGCCGAGCACGGCACCGACGGCGAGTTCTTCCCCTCGGAATCGATGGAGGACTTCGTCGCCTCTCTGCAGAAGCCCCGCGCGGCGATCATCATGGTCAAGGCCGGTGGCCCCACCGACGCCGTGATCGACGAGCTCGCGGGCCTGATGGACGAGGGCGACATCATCGTCGACGCCGGCAACGCCCTGTTCACCGATACCCGCCGCCGTGAGGCCGCGCTGCGGGAGAAGGGCCTGCACTTCGTGGGCGTCGGCGTCTCCGGTGGCGAGGAGGGCGCGCTGAACGGCCCCTCGATCATGCCCGGCGGCACCAAGGCCTCCTACGACCGCCTCGGCCCCATGCTCGAGACGATCTCCGCCAAGGCCGAGGACGGCGAGCCCTGCTGCACCCATGTCGGTGCGGACGGGGCCGGGCATTTCGTCAAGATGGTCCACAACGGCATCGAGTACGCGGACATGCAGGTCATCTCCGAGGCCTACGACATGATGTCCAAGGCCCTGAGCATGGACGCCTCCGCCATCGGTGACGTCTTCGACGAGTGGAACAAGGGCGATCTGGAGTCCTTCCTCATCGAGATCACCGCTACGGTGCTCCACCACACCGACGCCACCTCCGGCAAGCCCTTCGTCGACGTCGTCCTGGACCAGGCCGCTCAGAAGGGCACCGGCGCCTGGACCGTGAAGACCGCGCTGGACCTGGGCGTCCCGGTCACCGGCATCGCCGAGGCCACCTTCGCCCGCTCCATCTCCGGCGGCACCCCGCAGCGCGAGGCCGCACGCGGCGTTCTGCCCGGCGCGGAGCAGACGCTCGAGATCGCCGATCCCGCGCAGTTCATCGACGACCTCCAGAAGGCGCTCTACGCCGCGAAGCTGGTCTCCTACTCGCAGGGCTTCGACGAGATCGCCGCCGGTGCCGACGAGTTCGGCTGGGACATCGACCTCGGCGACATGGCGAAGATCTGGCGTGAGGGCTGCATCATCCGGGCCCGTTTCCTCGACCGGATCACCGAGGCCTACGCGCGCAACCCGAAGCTCTCGCTGCTGCTGAGCGACGAGTACTTCACCACCGAGATCGCCAAGTGCATCCCGGCCTGGCGCCGCATCGTGGCCTTCGCGGCCGCGAGCGGCTACCCGGTCCCGGTGTTCGCCGCGACCCTGTCCTACTACGACTCGGTGCGCGCCGAGCGTCTCCCGGCCGCCCTGGTGCAGGCCCAGCGCGACTACTTCGGTGCGCACACCTACCAGCGCGTCGACGCCGAGGGCACTTTCCACGTGGAGTGGACCGAGGACCGCCGCGAGACCAAGCAGGACTGACCGGCCCCTGCATACGCCGAAGGCCCCGGACCAGCGCGGTCCGGGGCCTTCAGTCATCGGGAAAGCGGCTCACATCCCGGTGGCCGCACCCATCACGCCGAGCAGAATGCTGCCGACGAAGAGCAGGACATAGAGGGCCAGCACGATGATCGTGATGATCATCGCCCACTTCGTGAACTTCTGTGCCGTCTCCGGCTCGGTGTCGGCCTTGAGGTAGCCGAGCAGTCCGAAGACGCCGGCGATGACGCCGCCGCAGATGAAGCCGACGATCGTCCAGATCAGCGCCTTCTTCTTGATGCCTTCGATGTCGTAGCCCGAGGTGGGTGAGGTCATGGGAATCCCCTTCGTCCTGATGGTCTGAGCGCAGGGCCCGCGAGTGGGCCCCTGTCCAGGTCGGGTGCTGTCGCGCGTTCGGCGGTCCGCGCGCTCCCCGACCTGACGAGCGAAATACTACGTGGACCAGGGGGTCCCTGCCATGGGGAGGACTCCCCATGGCGTGTCCGTGACCTGAGGTGATGGATCAGCCGAGCGTCACCCGGTGGACCAGCACCGTGAACTCCTCGTCGCGTCCGGCCTCGCGGGCCCGCAGCCTTCCTCCCTCGAGGGAGAGCGGCTGGGCCTGCGTGACCACCACGCCGCCGCGCCCGTCGACGATGCCGAGCGGGATCTGGTCGCTGCGGGCGATCGCGTCCAGCAGCCGATCGGTGACGGAGAGGTCGGCGCCGCCCTCCTCCGCGGCCCGGAGCCGGGCGACCGCCTCGGCCGCGGGCACTCGGAGCTCGGGTCCCTCGATGGTCACCAGATCAGGTTCCACCGGACCACCGCGGAGGGAATGGGTCAGCTCCTCCGCCACGGGACGGCCGTCGGGCCCCACGGCCTGCGGGGACAGGCCCGCCTGACGGGACACCTGGAGCGCGAAACCCGGATCCGAGAGGGTGACGGCGACCGTGGGGGCGAGTCGGTGCAGTCCGAGGGCGGCCGCCTCGGGCGCGACCTGCAGCAGATCGAGCACCTCCGCCTCCGCAGTGAGCACGGTGGTGGCCCGGGAGACCTGGACGCGGCCGTGGCGCCGCTGCTCATCGCGCAGCAGATAGGTCAGCGACTGCGGGACGGGGGAGCGGGAGACCTCCGCCAGCAGCGCCAGCAGCACCTCGCCGTCGCGGCCGTCCGCGAGCGCACGACGCACGGAGGCCGTGGTGAAGCGCAGGGTGAGCGCCCCGCCGCGGGAGACCATCTCCGTCCAGTCCAGCAGTGACAGCAGGGACTCGGCGGGCCGCCCCGGGACCACGACGGTGAGATCGGCATCCAGCAGCACCTCCGCCACCGGCGGCGGAGCGGCCTCCCGGAGCGCGGCGGCGAGCCGGTCATCGGCGCGGGTGATCTCCTCGTCCAGGGCGAGGACCAGTTCCTGACCGAGCACGGTGAGGGCTCCGCCGTCGAGCACGCCGAGCGCCTCGCCCTCGAGCAGCAGGGCAGCGGTCTCCTCGCGGATCACCTCGGCGGGGACCAGCGGGAACGCCCAGGCGAGCGCGGCGGCGAGGGAGTCCTCGGTCGCGTCGACGGTGGGGGAGGTGCGCAGCAGGCGCAGCAGGCTGCCGCGCCGGGTGCGCACCCCGTCGCGGCGGGTGAGGTCCGAGAGCAGGGAGCGCCCGGTGCCGGAGGGGTCCGGGGTGCCGACCACCGCGGCCACGTGGTGGCCGCGGGCCCAGGCCAGCACCAGCTCGGCCCAGCGCTGCTCGGCGGTCAGCTGCCGGTGGGCGTCCCAGTCCTTGGTGGGATGCCATTCCTGGCCGTCGTGCCCGATCAGCCCCGCCTGCCAGGCGGACTGCAGCACGGTCGCCAGGACCGGCACGGCGGTGCCGGCCCGTTCGGCCAGGCGTCGTAGATCCCGCTGCGGCAGGCCGCCGCGGCGCAGCACCCCGGGCGGGTCCTCGTCGAAGCCGCGCACCGTGCTCAGCAGGCGCAGCGCCTCGAAGGCGTGCTCGACGGCCTGGGCGGTGCGGGAGCCGGGGACCCGCTCCGTGCGCTCGGGGCCGGTCGGGGCGGGGCGCCGGGCGGCATGGGTGCGGCGCACCCGCCCGTCGCGCAGGGCGAGGTGGATCGGGCGGGGGAGGTGCAGCTCCTCGCCGTCGGCGACCACGATGCCGGCGGCCCGCAGATCCCGGGCGAGCCGGCCGTGCCCGGTGACGATGCTGGGGCCCCAGGCGAGTGCCTCGAGCGCCTCGGGATGCTCCCTCCTCGCCCGCTGCACGCGCTGGCGCGCCTCCTCGGCCGAGGGATCCTCGGGCGAGGGCGGCGCGAGTCCCGCGGGGCTGCGCAGTCCGTCGCGCAGCGGCCGGATCAGGGACAGCTCGTCCTCGCCCCAGACCACCGCGAGGGTGATCAGCCGTTCGAGGGCGGGGGCGATCGTCGCCGCGTCCGAGGAGACGGCGGCGGCCAGCTGCGAGGGGGAGCTGCCGTCCTCGAGGACGGCGAGAGCCTCCACCAGGTGCAGCTCGGGCAGGGTCAGCGCCTCCAGCGCGCGACGGGCGGAGGTGGCGCCCCCGGCACGGGCGGCGAGCGGGCCGATCCCGCGGGGAAGGGGCGAGGCGAGATCCGGTCGGGCGACGAGCAGGGCCTCGAGCCGGTCGTCGCCGAACCGTCGCAGGGAGTCCGCGAGGGACCGGATCACAGCGGTCATGATGTATTCCAGCATAGGCTGACCCGCTGTGAGAAGCTGCGGTGCGTCCGCGCCGCTCCACGCCCCCATAGCCCAATCGGCAGAGGCGGCCGACTTAAAATCGGCGCAGTGTGGGTTCGAGTCCCACTGGGGGCACTGGGGGCACTGCTGGCGGCGCCACTGGGGCACCAGCGCCAGCGGCTCGTCGGATAGCGGCGCGGGAGCGACCTGTATGCCATATCTGCCGTAGTCCTTGCCAGGGCGCCCGTCCCCGACCAGCCCGTCCCCGACCCTCGGCACGGGGCGCGCGAGCGGCGCACGGGGAGGGGTCAACATCGGCCACAATGGTGGGCATGACCTCCCCTGCCGACGACTCCGTCTCTGCCGACGACACCGTCTCTGCCGACGACACTGCCCTGGCGAACGAGCACCGCCAGCAGCTCGCGGCCCGCCTCGACGAGGTGCTCGCGCGGATCGACGCCGCCGCTGCCCGCGTGGGCCGCGACGGCCGCGGGATCACCGTGCTGCTGGCCACCAAGACCCGCTCCCCGGCGGAGATCGCCGTGGCGGTCGAGCTGCTGCGCGAGCGGGAGCGCCCGGTCGCGGTGGGGGAGAACCGTGCCCAGGAGATCGCCAAGCACGCCGAGGCGCTGCTGGCGGACAACGGCGTGCCCCGCCACTTCATCGGCCGCCTGCAGTCCAACAAGGCCCGGGACGTGGTGGCCTTCGCGGAGACGATCCACAGCGTGGACCGGGAGGGCATCGCCGATGCGCTCGAGCGCCGCGCCGAGACGGCCGGACTGCGGCGGGACGTGCTGGTGCAGGTCAACACCTCCGGGGAGCAGTCCAAGGGCGGGTTCGCCCCCACCGTGGAGGCGATCGCCCCGATCGTGGAGCGGTTGCGGGCCAGCACCGCGCTGCGGCCCGTCGGTCTGATGACCATCGGGGCCAACAGCAACGACGCCGTGGCCGTCCGGGCGTCGCTGCACCTGCTGCGGGAGCTGCGGGACGGCGTGCGCGAGCAGCTCGGCGCCGAGGAGCTCACCGAGCTGTCGATGGGCATGAGCGGCGATCTCGAGATCGCGGTCGAGGAGGGCGCGACGATCGTCCGGGTCGGGTCGGCGATCTTCGGCGCCCGCCCCGCCTGAGCGCCGGATCGGCGGCGCACCGGACCGGCCGGGCGCTCAGCCCGTCTCGGGCCCCACCAGCGCGGTCGGCAGCCCGTACTCGTGCTCGAGCACCTGGCAGGCGGCGCCGGCCGCGATCAGGTCGATGCCGCGGGTGGACAGCAGCACCTCGACGTGGAGCCTGGCCTCGGCGCGCAGCCCCTCGTCGAGCGCCCGACGGACCGCCTCCATCGTCACCCGGTGGTGCGCGTAGACGGCGCGGCCGCCGAGCACCACCCGGTCCACGTCGACCAGCCGCACCAGATCCAGCACCACGGTGGCGAGCACCCGGGCGGCGCGCTCCAGATCGTCGGCCTCGAGGGCGGCGAGGTACTCGGCCTGGGCGCAGCCGCGGCGCCCGCAGGGACAGGGCAGTCCGTCCATCCGCACCACCGTGTGCCCGATCTCCCCGGCCTGCGCGTGGGCACCGCGCACGATCGCGCCGTCCAGGCGCAGGCTCGCACCCAGTCCCTCCTCGGCGAGCACCAGGGCGGCGTTGTCCAGCAGGCCCGGCTGGGACCAGCTCTCGCCGACCAGCGCCGCCCGGGAGTCGTGGTCGAGATGGACCGGCAGCGCGAGCTCCGCGAGCAGCAGGGCGCGGATCGGCGCGCCCCGCCAGGCATCGGCCGAGGAGGCCGAGCCGCCGAAGACGCCCTCGACGGGATCGACCGGCCCCGGCATCCCGACGCCCACGCCCAGCAGCTCCCCCCGGCCGTGGTGGGCGAGCTCCCGGGCCATCCCGGCGAGGTCCGCGATCAGCGCGGGCACCGGCCGGGCGCGGTCGATCCCGATGCTGCGGCGGTCCAGCACCTGCCCCGTGAGGTCCGCCACCACTCCGTGCAGCCGGGACCGGGTCAAGTGCAGACCGATCGCCCGCCGGGACTCGGGAACGATCCGGTACAGGGTGGTGGGCTTGCCCGGCCCGGAGGAGAAGGAGCCGCTCTCGGCCATCAGTCCACGGTCCATCAGCCGGGTGAGGATCTTCGAGATCGCCTGCGGCGTGACCTGCAGGGCGTCGGCCAGGCCGGTGCGGGCGACGGGTTCGCCGCGCCGGGCGACGGCGAGCACGGCGGCGTCATGGGCGCCTGCCACGCGGTCCAGCGGTCCGGTCGGTCTCACGGCGCTCATCCTCGCACGGCACCGGATCGCAGGGCCGCGCTCCGGGTTCGGGACGGCGGGTCCCGGAGCCCGTGTGACGAGGAACCGCTCCCGCACTCCCTTGACGTAACGCAACAGCGTTGGCTTATTGTGGCTCCTCGGTCGACGACGCCCTCCTGACCCTGCACCTCCGATCGTCGAGGACCTCCCATGACGCTCCACGCCGCTTCCCGCCCGGCCCCGCCGCCCGAGTCGACCCCGACCTCCGCCCAGGTCGCGGAGCCCGCCCCGCACGAGCTCTCCGCTTCTCGCCGCACCCTCGCCCTGCTCGCCCTCGCCCTCGGCGGGGTGGGCATCGGGGCCTCCGAGTTCGCCACCATGGGTCTGCTGCCCGGGATCGCGGACGGGCTGCTGGGCCCGCAGATGGCCGCCGACCCCGAGGCGGGCATCGCCCGGGCCGGCGGGCTGATCACCGCGTACGCCCTCGGCGTGGTGGTCGGCGCGCCGGTGCTCGCGCTGCTGTCGGTGCGCTGGAGCCGGACCTCGATGATCACCGCGCTGGCCATCGCGCTCGCCGCCGGGACCGTGCTGTCCGCGCTGATGCCCACCTTCGAGCTCACCCTGGCCGCCCGCTTCCTCGCCGGGGTGCCGCACGGCGCCTACTTCGGGGTCGCCTCGCTGCTGGCCGCCTCCCTGATGGGGCCCGGCAGTCAGGGCAAGGGCGTGGCCGTGGCGCTGTCCGGACTGACCGTCGCGAACCTCGTCGGGGTCCCGCTGATGACCGCCCTCGGCCAGGTCGCGGGGTGGCGCGCCGTGTACCTGGTGATCGCCGGGATCTTCCTGGCCACCGTGCTGGCCCTGCGGTGGGCCCTGCCGCCGCAGCTCGCCGTCCCGGGGCGCCGCGCGGTCGACGAGCTGCTCGCCCTGCGCCGCGTGCAGCTGTGGATCGTCATGGCCATCGCGGCGGTGGGATTCGCCGGCGGCTTCGCCGTGTTCAGCTACGTCGCCGACATCACCACGCAGGTCTCCGGCGCCTCGGCGAGCGTGGTGCCGTGGGTGCTCGCCGCGGCCGGGCTGGGCATGACGCTCGGCAACATCCTCGGCGGGATCGCCACCGACCGCTCCCTGCGGGGCACCCTGCTGCTGGGCTTCCCGCTCTACATCGCCGCACTGGTCGGGCTGTTCCTCGCGGCCCCTGGCTCGCTGGCCGGCCTGCTGATCGGCTTCTTCGCCGTCAACACGGCCAGCTCGGCGCTGAGCCCGGCGCTGCAGACCTGGCTGATCCGGGTGGCGCACCGCTCCGAGGTGCTCGGCGCCTCCCTGAACCACGCCGCCTTCAACGTCGCCAATGCGCTCGGTGCCGCCCTCGGCGGCGCGGTGATCGCCGGAGGCCTCGGCTTCCGGGCTCCGATGGTGGTCGCGATCGTGCTGGCGAGCACCGGGTTCGTCCTGGTCGGTGCGACCCTGGTGGCGCTGCAGCTGCGGTCCCGGCGCACCCTGGCCGTGCTGCGCGAGCATGAGGGCACCTACACCGGTTCGATCCCGGTGGTGGCGTCGGGGCAGTCCGAGGATGCCGCAGATCTCGAGCGGGCGGAGCTCGTCGACGCGGGCCTCACGCATTAGGTGGCCTTTTGATGCCTGCTCCTATGGCTTATGTGTCACATCTGTTCATCGAAACGCCTGGGCGGGACGGACCGTGACCTAGGGTGGCGCTCGACCACCGATCCGAGGAGTCGAGGAGCCGCCGTGCACATCCAGACCGCCGCCGTGCACACCCTGAGGGGATTCGAGCATGGAGCCGTGGTCCCGCCGGTGCACCTCGCCTCCACCTTCGAGCTGGATCCCGCCACCGACAGCGGCGGCTACGCCTACCAGCGCGGCGCGAACCCCACCCGCGCCCAGCTCGAGACCGTGCTGGCCGCCCTCGACGGCGCGGAGCACGGCTTCGCCTTCGCCTCGGGGATGGCGGCCACCGCGGCGACCCTGTCGACCCTGGTCGTCGGGGATGAGGTGCTGCTGCCCGCGAGCGTCTACGGCGGGACCTACCGCTTGGTGGACCTGGTGCTGCCCGGCCGCGGTGTCACCGGTCGCTTCGTCGACGACCTCGGCACGCTCACCGATGAGGACTTCGGTCCCAGCACCCGGGCGGTCTTCGTCGAGACGCCCGCCAACCCCACGCTGCGGATCACCGATCTGCGACGCATCGTCGAGCTCGCGCACCGCCACGGGGCGCTGGTGATCGTCGACAACACCTTCATGTCGCCGGTGCTGCAGCGGCCCCTCGAGCTGGGGGTCGACGTCGTCGTGCAGTCCGCGACCAAGTACCTCGCCGGGCACTCGGACCTGCTGGCCGGTGCCATCACCACGAACGACGATGCGCTCGCCGAGGCGTTCGCGCTGGCGCAGAAGGCGCAGGGCGGGGTCCTGGCCCCGCAGGACTCCTTCCGGCTGATCCAGTCGATCAAGACCCTGCCGCTGCGGCTCGAGCGGCAGCAGACCAATGCCGAGGCGATCGTCGCGCACCTGCGCGACCGGGCGGACGTCGCCCAGGTCTGGTACCCCGGCTCCCACAGCGAGGAGGAGGCGCGCATCCATGCCTCCCAGGCCGCCGGCATGGGCGCGGTGCTCTCCTTCGAGCTGGCCGGGGGACTGGACCGCGTCGCCTTCCTCCAGGCGCTGCGCTATCCCGCCTACGCGGTGAGCCTCGGCGGGGTCGAGACCCTGATCTGCCGCCCGGCCACGATGACGCATGAGGCCATGACCGACCGGGCGCGGGTCGCGGCCGGGATCACCCCCGAGATGCTGCGTCTGAGCGTCGGCATCGAGGACCTCCAGGACCTGCTCGACGATCTCGACCAGGCACTGGCCGCCGCCCGCTGAGCCCGTCGCACGCTTTCTTCGCCCGTCCGACCACGCATGAGGAGCATTCCATGGCCATCTCTCCACGCCCCAGCCGTCGCCTCGCCCTGGCTCTCGGCGGCCTCTCGATCGCCGGCTTCCTGGCCGCCTGCGGCTCCGATGGCGAGGGCGGCGAGGACGTCCTGACCCGCATCCAGGAGGACGGGACGATCCGGATCGGCCTCGAGGGCACCTACCGCCCCTACGCCTTCCACGACGAGACCGGCGCACTGGTCGGCTTCGAGAAGGAGATCGCCGATGCGATCGCCGCGGGGCTCGGCGTCGAGCCCGAGTACATCGAGACCGAATGGGACTCGCTCATCGCCGGTCTCGACGTGGACCGTTACGACCTGGTCATCAACAATGTGGGCATCACCCCGGAACGACAGGAGAAGTACGCCTTCTCCGAGCCGTACGCCCGCTCGATCGGCCGCATCGCGGTGCCGGAGGACTCCGAGCTGCAGACCCTGGAGGACCTCGAGGGCGTGCGTGCCGCACAGTCAGCGACCAGCAACTGGGCCGCGCAGATGGAGGAGGTCGGCGCCGAGATCGTCCCCGTGCAGGGCTTCGCCGAGGCGATCGAGCTGGTGCTCCAGGGGCGGGTCGATGCGACCGCGAACGATGTCATCTCCTTCCGGACCTACCAGGACGAGCATCCTGACGCGGCCTTCCGCCTGCTGGATGCCGAGCTGCCCACGGACGTCACCGTCGGCGTGATCCTGCAGAAGGGCCAGGAGTCCCTGCTGGCCGCGGTCAACGAGATCCTGGCCGAGATGAAGTCCGACGGTTCCCTGACCGCCATCTACCAGGAGTGGGTGGGCCAGGACATCACCCCCGAGGGCTGAGGACCTCGATGCCCGACGTCCTCACCCTCTGGATCCAGTCCCTCCCGCGGCTGCTGACAGCCCTGGTGCAGATGACGGTCCCGCTGTCGCTGCTGTCCTTCGCGATCGCGCTGGTGATCGCGGTGGTGGTGGCGCTGGGGCGGCTGTACTCCCCAGCGCCGCTGAAAGCGCTGGCATGGGGGTACGTGCAGGTGTTCCGCGGCACGCCGCTGGTGGTGCAGCTGTTCATCGTCTACTTCGGCCTGCCCAGCGTGGGCATCCAGCTGGCCGCGTTCCCCGCGGCGGTGGTCACGCTCGCGCTGAACACCGGGGCCTACGCCTCCGAGGCGGTCCGCGCCTCGATCCTCTCGATCCCGCGCGGACAGTTCGAGGCCGCCCAGTCGCTGAACCTCACGCGAGCGGCCACCTTCCGCAGGGTGGTCGCCCCGCAGGCCATGCGGATCGTGCTGCCCCCGCTCGCCAACGACTTCATCGACCTCGTCAAGGGCACCAGCCTGGTGTTCGCGATCACGCTGATCGATGTCTTCCAGGTGGGCCGGCAGATCGCGGCGACCACCTACGAGCCGCTCATCATGTACGTCGAGGTCGCGCTGATCTATCTGGCGCTGGTCTCTCTGCTCAGCCTCGGACAGAACCAGCTGGAGAAGAAGGTGTCCGCCCATGTCCGCTGACGATCCGCTGCGAGTGCGCGGGCTGCGCAAGACCTTCGGCGACCTGGTCGCCCTCGACGACGTCTCGCTGGACGTCGAGCGCGGCACCACCTCCGTGCTCCTGGGCCCTTCCGGATCCGGCAAGTCCACGCTGCTGCGCTGCCTGAACCTGCTCGAGAAGCCCGACGCGGGCACGATCGATCTGGGGGAGGGGCCGATCGGGGTGGGTGGGAAGCTGAGCACCGCCCAGGTGCGGGCGATCCGTTCTCGCTCCACCATGGTGTTCCAGCAGTTCAATCTCTTCCCCCACCTCACCGCGCTCGGCAACGTCACCCTCGCCCCGCGGGAGAACCGCGGCCTGTCCCGGCAGGAGGCGGAGCAGCGGGGCCGGGAGATGCTCTCGAAGGTGGGGCTCGCGGACAAGGTCGACGCCTATCCCGACCGTCTCTCCGGTGGTCAGCAGCAGCGGGTCGCGATCGCCCGGTCCCTGGCCATGGACCCCGACTTCCTGCTCTTCGATGAGCCGACCTCCGCACTGGACCCGGAGCTCGCCGCCGAGGTGGTCGCGGTGCTCTCGAACCTCGCAGCCGAGCACCGCACCCTGGTGGTCGTCACCCATTCCCTGGCCTTCGCCCGGCAGGTCGCGGACCGGGTGCTGTTCCTCGAGGGCGGGAAGATCCTGCAGGACGGCACGCCCACGGAGTTCTTCTCGAGCCAGGACGAGCGGCTGCGCCGCTTCCGTGAGGTCATCAGCTCGGTCTGAGCCCCCTGCGCTCTGTCCCGGGGCCGCGCCGCGCGCTTCGCCCAGAGCAGAGCGCGCACCCAGCCGGGTCTCGGGATCCGACGGTAGGATGCCGGGGTCGGTCCACGGTCGCCCCACGGCGTCCGTCCCGGACCCCCGATCCCACGTGAGGAGCCACATGGCACGCCACAACATCGTGTTCGGCCGCGATCAGTCCGTGCGGGGCGGCGCGAACCACCACGCCCCCCAGTTCGGCCAGAGCGCTCAGGCCGCCCCTGCCCGGGACACCCAGTGGTCCTCGGGCTTCGCCGCGCAGGGGGTGCAGCAGGGTGACTCGCTCGAGGCGCTCTACGCCCGCCCTTCCGCGACCGGTCACGACACCGGCCGGATGACGATGCGCGACGCGCTGAACGCGATCACCGCGACCCTCGGCATCATCGTCGTGGTCGGCTTCGCGGTCGCCATCCTCCCCTACGCGCTGGCCCTCGTGGCCGGCGAGGCCGGAGCCCAGGCAGGCCTGGCGATCACCGGTGTCGCCACCGTGGTCGGTGTGATCGGCGGCCTGGTCGCCGCCCTGGTCAACATCTTCAAGAAGCAGCCCTCGCCGATCGCGGTGATCGCCTACGCCGGCTTCGAGGGCCTGTTCCTCGGCGGCATCAGCGGCAGCCTGGAGTACTTCTTCCCGGGGATCGCACTGCAGGCCGTGGTGGGCACGCTCGCCGTCGCCGGCACCGTGCTGGTGCTGTTCCGCATGGGGGTGCTGCGCACCTCGCCGCGCCTGAACAAGATCTTCTTCGTCGCGATGATCGCGTACCTGCTGTTCGGACTGGTCAACATCGGGATGATGCTGATGACCGGCACGAACCTGCGCGACGGGGTGCTGGGCCTGGCCATCGGCGGTCTCGCCGTGGTGATGGCCTCCTACTCGCTGGTGATGGACTTCGAGGACGTCCAGCACGCGACCGAGGCCGGGGTCCCGCGCAAGTACGCCTGGCGCGTCGCCTTCGGGCTCGCGGTCACCATGGTGTGGATGTACATCGAGATCCTGCGGATCCTCGCGATCCTGCGCGGGGACTGACCTGCGCGGAGACTGAGCAGGGCACGGGCGGGGCGCGGTCCGCGCCCGTATGCTGAACGGCGGGTCCCCTCGGGACCCGCCGTTCTGCTTCCCCGCGAGAGGAACCCCGATGACCGACGCCTGGACGTGGGCAATGGACCACGGGGCTCTCGTGCTCCCGTACGTCTACTTCGCCGTGGACATCGTGCTGCGCCTGGTGAGCCTGATCATCGTGCCGCGGAACCGGCGCCCCGGCTCGGCGATCGCCTGGCTGCTCGCGATCATGGTGCTGCCGCTGCTCGGCTTCCCGCTGTACCTGCTGCTGGGCAAGGCCCGGCTGCCGCGCGCGCGACGCGAGAAGCAGCAGGTCGTCAACCGCCTGATGCGGGTGCGGGCGCAGAACATCCCCGACAGCGAGCTCGACGAGGACGTGCCCAGCTGGATGCAGTCCGCGGTGCGGCTGAACCGGGAACTCGGCGCCTTCCCGCTGACCGGCAACAACTCCGCGGATCTCGAGATCGACTACGAGGCCTCGATCGCCGCGATGACGGCCGACGTGCGCTCCGCGCGCGAGCACGTGCACGTGCTCTTCTACATCATGGGCCTCGACGAGGCGACCGAGGACTTCTTCGCGGCGCTCGCGGAGCGGGCGGACGCCGGGGTCACGGTGCGGGTCCTGTACGACCACTGGGGTGCGCTCAGCCATGGCACGCAGTACCGGGCGATGGGCCGCATGCTCGACGCCCATCGCATCGAGCACTTCCCGATGAACCCGATCCAGCCCATCCGCGACGGAGCCTTCCAGCGCCCGGATCTGCGCAACCACCGCAAGATGGTGATCGTGGACGGCGAGATCGGCTGGATGGGCAGCCAGAACCTCATCGCCTCCCACTACGACAAGCCCGCGAACATCCGCCGGGGCCTGCACTGGCAGGAGACGATGGCGCGCTTCCGCGGTCCGATCGTCTCCGAGCTGAACCTTCTGTTCGCCACCGACTGGTTCTACGAGTCCGAGCAGATGCTCCCGGAGGAGACGGTGGTGCGGCCCTCCCCGGACACCTCGGGCACCTACGAGTGCCAGCTGGTGCCCAGCGGACCCGGCTTCGTCTCGGAGAACAACCTGGCCCTGTTCAACCAGCTGTTCTACTCGGCCACACGGCGGATCGTCGCCGTCTCGCCCTATTTCGTGCCCGATGAATCGATGCTCGCGGCCCTGGTCACCGCCGCGCGGCGCGGGGTGGAGGTCGAGCTGTTCGTCTCCGAGATCGGGGACCAGTTCCTGGTCTTCCACGCCCAGCGCTCGTACTACTCGGTGCTGCTGGAGGCCGGGGTGAAGATCTGGCTGTACCGCGCCCCCACGATCCTCCACGCCAAGCACGTCAGCATCGACGACTCCGTCGCGGTGATCGGCTCCTCGAACATGGACATCCGCTCGTTCCTGCTGCAGATGGAGTGCTCGCTGATGATCGGCGGCACCGACGCGATGGAGAAGATACGGGCGGTGGAGGGGACCTACCGCTCCCGCAGCCGCGAGCTCACCCTCGAGCAGTGGCAGCAGCGGCCGCGGACGATGCAGGTGCTCGACAACCTCTGCCGCCTGGCCTCCGCGGTGGTCTGAGGAACCCTCAGGAGACTCCGGTGAGCGAGGCGTGGGCCGCCTCGGCAGCCGCTTCGTGCTCGGTGACGCCGATCGACGTCTCGGTCCCGAAGACGCTGGGCCCCTGGTCCGTCTCCAGCACCACGACGTCCAGCGCGGTCGCGTCGGTCCTCTCCAGCGGATCAGAGGCGAAGTTCACGGTGGCGGTGGTCCGGTACCCGGGGATCCCGGCGATCGTCACCGGCTGCGTGATCTCGTCGTCCAGCGTGCGGCCCTGCGTCTCGCCCCAGATGTTCGCGGAGAAGAGGCAGTCGACGATGATCCGCGAGGCGGATTCCGCCCCGGGGTACTCGATGCCGGGCTGCCACTGGACCGCCCCCACGAAGGTGGTCGAGTACCAGGAGCCCTCGACCAGGGCCTGCGCTCCCTGGAGATCATTGGCGTAGGCGATCCCGCGCGGGGTGATGCGCTGCGCATAGACGGCCGGCGGGATGAACTGCAGGCCACCGCCGCGCAGCTTGCCCGAGGGGTTCTCGGAGCTCCGCTCGGCCTCCGGCGTCCAGCAGCGCTCCGCCACGACGTCGGTCGGCGCGGGGGAGCCCGTTTCCGCCGCTGCGGTGGTCGCCGCCTCGGTCGCGGTCGAGGAGCCCGTGACCGGTGGGCTGCCTGCGTCCTGGCCGCCGCCGGGACGGAGCACCAGATAGCTGACGGTGGCCCCCACGACCAGCAGGAACACGACGGCGAAGGCGATCCCGCCGACGAGCAGCGCGGTGCCGCGGTCGCCGGGACCGGGCACCTGCTGCGGGGTCGGGGGGAACTGCGATCCGGTGTGCACGGGGGCTCCTTCGGCGGGGCGTCTCGGTCGTCAGCGGGGGTCTGCTCTGCCGGTCATCCGATGACGTCGAGGCTCGCGATGATGCTCTCGAGGTCCTGGACGTGCTCGGGCCGATCGGCGGCGACATCGCCGGCCAGTGCGCTGGGCCCGTTCGGCGTCTCGACGACGATCGAGGTGACGATCGAGGCGCTCGAGGTCTGCAGCCTCTCGGGGTCCTCGAAATGGTAGGTGGCCTGGACGATCCAGGCGTCCTCGCCGTCCACGGTGAGGGCCTCGGAGCGGTAGTCGGTCACCTCCGGGGTCTCACCGAAGAACTCGATGACGCCCGAGGTGGTGGCGTAGCACTGGAAGATCGCGACGGCGGCGTTCTCACGCCCCGGGTAGCCGCCCTCCTCCTCGCCGAAGGTGACACGACCGAGGTTGACCACGCTGTACCAGTTGCCCTCGACGTTCCGGGCATCGGCGCCGATCTCCGTGAGATAGGGCAGAGCTCCCGTGGGCCATCCGGCGCCCCAGGTCTGTGGAGAGGTGTACTCGAGATTCCCGCCGCGGACCTTCCCGGGAGCGGAGGGCGGGGCGGCCGGCAGGTGCTCCGGAACGGTGCAGTCGGTGGTCGGCGCCTGAGTGAAGATCGGCGGGGGAGGAGCGATCTCCGGCTCCTGCGGGTCCGGCACGTACTCGGAGCGGCCTCCGGCCGAGCGCTCGCCGGTCGGGAATGCGGTGGGATCGGGATCGTCCAGGGCCGAGCGGAAGACGGTCTGGGACAGGATCAGCGCGATCACCGCGAGCAGCACCACGGAGCCGCTGATGACGGCGAGCACGGTGGTGCGGGAGCGTCGCAGCGCGCGCTCGCTCGGCGCGCCGAGGGTGGTCGGGCCGTGGTCGGGGTCGACGCGGGGAAGGCCGTCGGAGGACGACCCGGAGAAATCGGGCAGCCCGGATCCCGTCGGTCGCTGCTCGCCACCTGGCTCCTGCCTCATCGTCACCTCCCCGACCCCGAGGGCGCTGCTGACACCACCCGCGCCTGTGCCCCGAGTGATTCTCGCATGCGGGCTCCTGCTGCAGGGTTCAGGATAGTGCGAGGAGCGGGACCGGCCGCGGCCGGGAGGGAAGAGCCAGGCGCGGTTGGTACTCTCCGCTCACGGGGCAGGCCCTGCGCCGTGCCCTGCCCGGCTCCGCACCCCCGTCGGAGTTCGGGATCCCGAGAGATGGAGACTGCATGCGCCCGCCCCTCGTCCTGACGATCGCCGCCTCGGAATCCGACGGGGCCGCGGGCCTCCAGGCGGACCTCAAGACGTTCACCGCCCTCGGTGCGTACGGGGCGAGCGCCGTCAGCATGGTCACCACGGTGACCGCTCACCAGGTCCACGGCACCCACCCGCTGCCGGCGGACGTCGTGCGCGGGCAGATCGACGCGGTGGCCGAGGATCTCCGGCTCGATGCGACCAAGATCGGGGCGCTCGGCAGTGCCGCGGTGGTGGAGGCCGTCGCCGGAGCGGTGCGGGAGCATCGGGCCCGACTGGGGCGGATCGTCCTGGATCCCGTGATGATCAGCGCTCACGGCACACCGCTGATCTCCGCCGAAGGGGCGGGCGCGCTGGGACAGCAGCTGCTGCCGCTGGTGGACGTGCTCACCCCGAACATGGCGGAGGCGGCGCAGCTGCTGGGTCGGCCGCTGGCCGCCTCGATCGAAGAGATCCGGGAGCAGGCGCTCGCGCTGCAGGCGATGGGGCCGGGCGCCGTGCTGATCACCGGAGGGCGCCTGGAGGGTGAGGACGTGGTCGACGTGCTTGTCCATGCCGGGGGCACCGACCTGCTGCGCGCCCGACGGGATCCCCGCCGCCGGGTCCGGGGTGCCGGCTCGACGCTGTCGGCAGCGATCGCGGCGCAGCTCGCCCGCATCGCCGGCTTCGACCGGGCCGGTGAGCTGGGGGAGATCGGGCAGGCCGGGGCGGACGACGACCTCGTCACCATCGTCGCCTCCGCCCGCGAGTTCGTCGCCAGTGCCACCGAGAACGCGCAGGACTGGACGCTCTCACGCCGGGGCGGCGGCTACGGCCCGCTGAACCACCTGATCACGCTGGACACCTGAGCGCGGAGCGGCCGATCCCTCCGCGCCGCCGTAGGGTGGCCCCATGAGCATCCCTCCGCAGGAGCACCGCCGTGCCGCCCGGATCGAGGGCGCCACCGGGGTGCCGCTGGCCGAGTGGACCCAGCGGCTCGACGCGGCCGGTGGCCGCGACCTCGACCACGCCTCGATCGCCCGCTTGCTGGCGCAGCAGTGGGAGATCAGCGGATGGTGGGCGCAGGGCGTGACCGTGGCCTACGAGCAGGTCATCGGGCGCCGTGTGGTGGGCCAGAGCTGCGAGGGGGACTTCGCCGCCTCCGCCTCCCGCACCGTGGCCGGTGACCCGGGCTCCGTGCGGGACCGCTGGGAGGCGTTCATGACACCGGAGCGCCGCGAGGAGCTGGGCCTGGCCGAGCCCCGCCTCACCGACACCGCCAGGTGGCGCTACTGGCGCACGGAGGTGGCTGACGGGACGCGGCTCTCGGTGAACATCACCGCCAAGGACGAGGGACGCTGCACCCTGGGTCTCGAGCACAAGGGCATCGAGACCGCCGAGGGCCGGGAGGTCTGGAAGACCGCCTGGAAGCGCGTCCTGACCGACTTCACCGCCTTCGACCAGGAGAACCGATGACACAGCCAGCTCCGCACGCCGACACCGCCCCGCCCACCCACCCGCAGCTTCCCGCCGCCGACGGCAGCACCGATCCCCATCAGTGGCTCGAGGAGGTCACCGGCGAGGACGCACTGGCCTGGGTGAAGGAGCGCAATACCGGCGCCGAGACCGAGCTCGACGCGGTCGCGGATCCGCAGGACCCCTCCGGGCCGCCGCTGGCCGCGACGCTGCAGGACCAGATCCTGGAGATCCTCGACGCGAAGGACCGCATCCCGGGCGTCACCAAGCGCGGCGACTTCCTGTACAACTTCTGGACCGACGCCGAGCACGAGCGCGGGCTGTGGCGACGCACCACCCTGGACTCCTACCGCACCGACGATCCCGAGTGGGATGTGCTGCTGGACGTCGATGCGCTGAACGAGGCCGAGGGCGAGGACTGGGTGTGGCACGGCGCCCGCCTGCTGCGCCCCGAGCAGGACGAGGCGGGCGAGGCGGTGGAGGTCTATCGCCGCGCCCTGATCGACCTCTCCCACGGCGGGGCGGACGCCGACGTCACCCGCGAGTTCGACCTCGAGACCCGCCGGTTCGTGCCGGAGGCCGAGGGCGGCTTCGAGCGCCCTGAGGCCAAGGGCTCTCTGAGCTGGATCGACGCCGACACCGTATGGGTCGCGACCGATTTCGGCGAGGGCACCATGACCAGCTCCGGTTACGCCCGGCAGGCCCGGATCTGGCATCGCGGCACCCCGCTGGAGGAGGCGGAGCTGGTCCACGAGGTGCCCGAGTCGGACATGGCCGTCTTCGCCGCGCACGACTCGACCCCCGGCTGGGAGCGGGACTGGGTGATCGAGGCGCACGCCTTCTACGACATGACGGTGCACGTGGTGGACCGTTCGCAGCAGCCGCCCGTGCTGCAGCAGGTCGACGTCCCCGCCGACCTCGAGGCCACCGCGCACCGGGACCTGGGTATCTTCTCCCCGCGCAGCGACTGGACGATCGGGGAGTCGACCTACCCCTCCGGCTCCCTGGTGGTCGGCGACTTCGCCCGCTTCCAGGACGGCGAGCCCGCGCTGCACATGCTGTTCGAGCCCACCGCGACCACCTCGCTGGCGGATATGACGATCACCCGCACCACGGTGGTGCTCTCGATCCTCGAGGACGTGGTGCACCGCCTCGAGGTCCATACCCGCGACGAGCACGGCACCTGGGTGCGCCAGGACCTGTACCCCGAGCTGCGGGGGGCGCTCGGGGTCGCCGCGGTCGACGCCGACGAGAGCGACGAGGTGTGGGTGACCGTCACGGATTTCATCGAGCCCACCCGGCTGCTGCTGGGTGATCTCTCCGCGGTCGCGGGCGAGGGGGCGGCCGGGGAGCCCGCACTGATCAAGTCCGCCCCGGCGCGCTTCGACGCCGCGGGGCTCGATGTCAGCCAGCACTTCGCGACCAGCGACGACGGCACCCGCATCCCCTACTTCGAGATCTCCCGGCTCGAGGCGGCGGACGAGACGGGTTCGCAGGGCCCGCGGCCCACGCTGCTGTACGGCTACGGCGGCTTCGAGATCTCCCTGACCCCGTCGTACCTCGGCGGGATCGGCAAGGCCTGGCTCGAACGGGGCGGCACCTACGTGCTGGCCAACATTCGCGGGGGCGGCGAGTACGGCCCGCGCTGGCACCAGGCCGCGCTCAAGGAGCATCGCCACCGCGCCTACGAGGACTTCTCCTCGGTGGCGAAGGACCTGCTCGAGCGCGGGGTCACCGACCGCGATCACCTCGCCGTGCGCGGCGGCTCCAACGGCGGCCTGCTCACCGGCAACATGCTCACCCAGTATCCGGAGCTGTTCGGGGCAGTGATCATCCAGGTGCCGCTGCTGGATATGAAACGCTACAGCCACCTGCTCGCCGGGGCGTCCTGGATGGCCGAGTACGGGGACCCGGACACCGAGGACTGGGAGCACCTGCGCACCGTCAGCCCCTACCACCTGCTCGCGGAGGACCGCGCCGAGGAGTACCCGCCCACCTTCGTGCTGACCTCCACCCGCGATGACCGCGTCCACCCCGGACACGCCCGGAAGTTCACCGCCGCCCTGGAGTCCCTCTCGGCGGACGTGCGCTACTGGGAGAACATCGAGGGCGGCCACGGGGGAGCGGCCACCAATGAGCAGGCGGCCCGGATGAACGCTCTGCTGTACACCTTCCTCTGGGCCACGATCGGGGCGGACTCGTGACCGGGTCCGGCGGGTGTCCGGAGCCGCCGCTGCGGGACGGACGGACCGGGGAGTGAGCGCCGCCCCCGTGTCACCGGCCTCCGCGCTGTCCCTGACGCCCGATTTCTTCGACCGGGCGGCGCAGGACGACCTGCTCCAGCTGCGCAACGACCTGATGACCGTCTACCGGGAGTTCTCGGCCCAGGATCCGCGGCTGTTCCCGCTGCGCTATGCCCGCACCGTCCCGCGTCGTGCGCGCGCCGGGTCACCGCGTCCGCGCGCGGGCAGGCCCGCGCGGGTGCGGCCGCCCTCGGGCATCGCTCGGCCGCAGGTGCCGGTGCTGCTGCTCCCCGACGGACCCTCCCGCGCCTCGGTGCTGCCCTACGACGTGCTGCGCCGCAGCCTTGCCGGACGCGGGCTGGACGTGCTGATGATGGAGCACCGCGGGGTGGGTCTGTCGCGGCTCGATGCGACCGGCGCGGATCTGCCGGCGCAGGTGATGACCCTGCGCGAGGTGATCGGGGACCTGCTCGCCGTGCTCGACCATGCGCGGGTCGAGAGGGTCGCGGTGGTGGGCAGCGGCTACGGCGCCTACCTCGCCCAGATGCTCGCGATCCTGCACCCGCAGCGGGTGCACTCCCTCGTGCTCGACTCCCCGCTGACCAGTGCCGGGGACGAGGCCATCGCCCAGCAGGCGCTGCGGGACCGGTACTGGGACGGGACCGAGCCGGCGACCGCCACCACCGCGCGGACCCTGCGGCGGCTGGACCAGGAGGGCACGATCGACGCGCTGCGAGCCGGTCCCGTGGTGCTGGCCGTCCACGAGCACGGCGGGCCGCAGGCGGTGCGGGAGCTGGTCGATCTGCTCGCTGTGGGCCGCGGGAGTCTGACCTGGACCAGCGTGCGCCAGGTGCTGAACCAGGCGTGGCTGCAGTCCACGCCCTATGTCGTCGAGCAGGATCTCACCGCACGCATCGCGCACACCGAGCTGGGCGGTGGGCACCACGCCGACGGCGGCCCGCTGGATCCGCTGCTGCACGAGGCCGAGCAGGCCCGGGCCGTGCCGCCGTTCCGGGGCGAGCAGCTGGACCTGCACGAGCTGGCCCCGGCCATCACCGCCCCGACCCTGGTGCTCACCGGCACCCAGGACCTGGTCTCCCCGCCGCATATCGCCCGCGACCTCGCCGAGCGGATCCCCTCGGCGCGACTGCTCGAGGTCCCCGGTGCTCGCCACTCGATCCTCGACAACCGCAGCCGGATCCTCCAGGTGGCCGCGCGCTGGAGCGCCTGCGGGACGGCGCACCTGCTGCCCGAGCGTGCCGCGGAGCTGGCCGCGCTGCCGGTCTCGGCCACGGATCTGGCGCTGTCGCGGGGTCTGCAGATCGCCCTGGCCGCGGAACGGCTCTCGCCCTGGCGGCTGCGCCTGGCCTCGGCCCGCGCCGAGCGCGAGTGGAGCCTGCGCGCGAAGGCCCAGGCCGATCCCCGCCCGCACCGCGGACGCCGAGGAGGCATCGACCGCGCCGACCCGGTGTGAGACCCGATGCCCGCAATGGGGCAGTGGGCGCGGGAACAGTACGCTGACCTCTGACGACAAGCAGCGGTGCAGAGGGGTCACAGATGCGGGGAAGCACGAAACGACGCCGGGCGACCGGGATCCGCGCCGCGGTGCCGCTGACCTCGCAGCAGAGCCTGCTGCGGGCTCTGGCCGTCGCCAGCATCGTCGGGGTCGGCTCGGTCACCGGCTTCGGTGCGGCAGGGCTGGGACCGCTCTCCGCCCTGGCCGGCGATGCCCCCGAGAGCCCGGCGGAGGCGGACCCGCTGACGCCCGCTCCCTCCGACGGCGGCGGGACCGTGGCGACGACCGGACCGCCGACTCCCGCACACACCCCCGAGGAGGAGCCGACGGAGGACGAGTCCCTCCCGACCGGGACGCCGTCGGAGACCGAGGCCGCAGCGACCGAGGAGCCGCCGGCGCCCATCACCGACCCGGCCCCCGCCGAGGCAGACCCGGAGCGCCGAGGCGACCGGGACCGCGGCTCGTCCGGCAGCGGACACCGCACAGGAGGCTCCGGCTCCGGCACCTCCGGGCACGGCAACGACCGCGGAGTCGCACCCACCGGGAACGGGTCCGGTGGGCAGACCACTCCCGCGGCACCGGAGTCCACACCCGTGGAGCAGCCGTCGCGCACGCCGGAGGCGACCGACGCGCCGACCGCGGAGGAGAGTGAGACACCGACCGAGGAGCCGACCGACGAGACCGGATCGGAGGGATCGACCGAGCAGGATGACCCCGTGGATCCCGGCACGGAGAGCCCCTCGGAGAGCCCGGACGAGAGCACGGGCGAGAGCCCCGGCGAGGGCAGCGGTGAGACCGGTGACGGTGCCGCCGGGCCGAGCGCCGACGCGCCGCCGACCCCGTAGCCGTTGCCCGCTCGTCGCCTGGGCGGCAGATCGCGCCGCTACGTCCGGCACACCACCGTGAACCCGCCGTCCGCATACACCTGCTGATAGGCGACGTCCCACTCCTGCTCCGCCCAGATCGCGAGATCCGCCGGCGGGGTGCCCGACCAGGAGAAGGCGAAGTCGTCGCTGAGCACGCATGCGGGAACGCGCTGATTGGGGCCGTGCAGCCACTGCACGTCATGGTCCGGGACGGCATGGGCCAGCAGCGTGATGTCCACGGCGAGCACCGCGCCGTCGGGCACCGCCTCCAGCGCCTCGGCCGCGCTCGGTGCCCGCCAGGTCGGCTCCCACGTCGAGGGCCGCAGCACCTCCAGCACCGGCATCGCCGGACCCAGCGCGAGGGTCACCGCCGCCGAGGCCGTGACCGCGGTGACGCGGACCCACCGCACCGGTCGCGGCGCCTCCCGGTGCCGCCAGGTCGCGGCGCGCCCCGTCCTGCGGTCCCCGAGCGCGTCGAGCAGCGCGGCCAGCGCGATCGGCATCAGCACGGCGTTGTAATGCCAGTACCAGTCCCAGTAGAACTCGACCGTCCCGGTGAAGCGCCACGCGAGGGTGGGGAGCAGCAGAGCGATCAGCGGGGAGCGCCCCCCGATCACCCCTGCCATCAGCAGCAGCATCGCGACGGTCAACCATTTCACCGGCGGCCAGAACACCTCCAGCGCCGAGCCCAGGTTGTCCGTGTAGTCGTACTGCCCGGCGGTGTTCAACCACGGCAGGATCACGAAGGTCGACAGCACGAACCAGCCCGCACCCCAGCACGCCAGCGCGATGCCTTCCGCGCGGTGCGGGCGATGACGCAGCGCGATCAGGATCCCCAGCAATGCCACCGTCAGGCCCAGATCCTCCTTGACGAGGACCAGCGGCGCCGCCCAGAGCACGGCTGCGAAGACCTTCCCGCGCAGCAGCGCTGTCAGCGACAGCGCCAGCAGCGGGACCGCGAAGGCGATCTCGTGGAACTGCACCGAGACCGCGGACTGCAGCCCGAAGGAGAACACATAGGCACCGCCGGCGAGCGTTCCGAGACCGGGCCCCAGCCGGTCGATCGCCAGGCGCGTCAGCGGGATCGCGGAGAGCCCGAACAGCAGCGCCTGCGTCCACAGCAGTGCTTCCCCCGAGGGCCACACCCACCACACGGGCGCCAGCAGCACCAGCAGCGGGTGGAAATGATCGCCCAGCAGGTTCACCGCATCGCCCTTGATCGGCACGATCGGGGCGCGCAGCTCGCCGTAGGCCCGGGCGAGCTGGGTGAAGATCCCCAGGTCCCAGGACCGGGCGACCAGGTGGCGGTACTGCAGGGAGCCCAGCAGGCCGTAGGCGAGGGTCGCCACCAGCGCGAGCGCGACGGGCGCGAGGCGACGGGTCCGCTGCACGGCACGCTCTGCGGCGGGCGCTGCGGGCCGCTCCGCGGTGGGCGCCGCGACGGTCCCGGCGGCCGGCGGGGCTGAAGGGTCGTCCGGGCGGTCCACCCCGCGAGCGTATACGGGCGGATCCGGTGCCGGTGCAGGTGACTCTCGGTATCGATTTCGCCGTTCGCCCACGGGATCGGGTGCGCCATGATGGAATGCTGGGCGGTGGCGACCGGGATCTCCGGGCGCGAGGACGCGCAGCACACCCACTCACTCCCATCCCATCCCCGGAGGAATGCGACGATGCACTTCACCCGCCCAGATCTGCCCAGACCCCGCGGTGCGCTCGCGGCCGGCGCCGGCGCCGCCCTCGTGGCCGGCCTGCTGGTCGCCCCGCCCGCCCTGGCCGAGGGGGACTCTCCCGAGCTCCTCGGCACCGCCTCCGACCTCGGCGTCGAGGTCCCCACGCCCGATGACGTCCTGGATACGGCCGAGACCGCGATCCCGGGCCGCTGGCTCGTCGAGGTCGCGGGCGATCCCGTGCTCCGCGGCGGCAATGCCACGGTGAACTCGCGCGCACAGGAGAAGGTCCACGAGCGGGCGAAGGCCGCCGAGATCCCGATGCACGTCGAGGAGACGTTCGTCTCCGGCTGGAACGGCATGTCCGTCGCGATGGACGACACGGACGTCGCCGAGCTCCGCACGGTGCCCGGTGTGACGGCGGTCTATCCCGTGCTCGAGGTCGAGATGCCGGAGCCGGTCGACGCCGCCCCGGAGGACGTCTACGGCAACGCCATGACCGGCGTGGACCAGGTCCAGCAGGTCGACGGGCTGAGCGGTGAGGGCGTGACGGTCGCCGTCATCGACTCCGGCATCGACTACAACCACCCCGATCTGGGGGGCTCCGGGGTCAACGACCAGACGGAGGACTTCCCGAGTGATCGGGTGGTCGGCGGCTACGACTTCGTGGGCGACGCCTACGACGCCGCTGAGGGGATCCCGGTCTCCCCGGACCAGTATCCCGATGACTGCGGTGGTCACGGCTCCCACGTCGCCGGCATCATCGGCGCCGGCGGCGACCCCGCCTCCGGCGGCGTGCTCGGTGTGGCACCCGGGGTCGACCTGCTCTCCTACCGGGTGTTCGGCTGTGAAGGCTCCAGCAGCACCGAGGTGATCCTCGAGGCGATGGAGCGGGCGATGGAGGACGGCGCCGACGTGGTCAACATGTCCCTCGGCGCGAGCTTCGTGACCTGGCAGGACTACCCCACCGCGCAGATGTCCGACGTGATGACCGACAACGGGATCACGATGGTGATCTCCGCGGGCAACGAGGGCACCGTCGGCACGTTCTCGAGTGGCGCCCCCGGCGTCTCCGCCGGCGCGATCACGGTCGCCTCGGTGAACAATACCGACCGCCGCGCGTCCTACGCCGTCGCAGCGGGCCGGGAGATCGCCTACGGCCCGGCGACCGGCAGCTCTGCCGCCGTCCCGACCGCCGGAGAGCTCGCGCTGGTCTCGGCCGGCGCCCCGGGCAGCGAGGCCGCACAGGCCTGCGAGGTCTCCGTGGTCCCGCCGGCCAGCGGTGCGGGCGAGGCCCTGCTCATCGAGCGCGGTGCCTGCTCCTTCCACCTCAAGGCGCTCGCGGGCCAGGAGGCCGGCTACGACGCCGTGATCCTCTACAACAACGCCCCCGGGGTCGTGAACCCGACCGTCGAGGGCGACCCGGCGATCACGATCCCCGTGGTCATGATCGGCCAGGACGACGGACTCGCCCTGCAGGAGGCGCTCACCTCCGGAGAGGTGACCTGGGCCTGGCAGGAGGGTGCGGCGGTCTTCGAGAACCCCACCGGGGGCCTCGTCTCGGACTTCTCGTCCTATGGCCTCACCGCCGAGCTGCAGCTCAAGCCCGACGTCGCCGCCCCGGGCGGTTCCATCTGGTCCACGCTCCCGCTCGAGCAGGGCGGGCACGGCTCCATGTCGGGCACCTCGATGGCGGCGCCCCACGTCGCCGGCGCGGCGGCCCTGCTGCTGGAGTCGGCGCCTGACCTCGCGCCCGCCGGGGTGAAGACTACGATGATGAACACCGCGGACCCGCTGACCTGGTCGCTGCTGCCGGACGTCGGCTACCTCGAGCCGGTCCATCGCCAGGGCGCGGGCCTGCTCGACATGGTCGGTGCGGTGCACACCGCGACCCGGGTCGAGGAGCCCTCGGTCTCCCTCGGCGAGGGCGAGGACGGTCCGCAGACCGTCACGCTCACCGTCAGCAACGACTCCGAGACGGAGCAGACCTACTCGGTCGGCGTCCGCCACGGCATCGCCACCAGCCACCCGACCTACAACCCGGGATTCTACGACGCCCCGGCCCTCGCCGAGCTCGGCTCGGGCACGGTCACGGTCGCGGCGCACAGCAGCACCGAGCTCACCGTCACCTTCGGTGAGGACTTCGGCGAGGACGGCATCATCTACGGCGGCTGGATCACCCTCACCGGTGCGGAGGACGACATCGTCGTCCCCTTCGCCGGGCTCTCCGGTGACTACCAGGCGCTGCCGGTGCTCGACGACCAGGGGATGGGCCTGCCCGTCCTCGGGGTGAGCGACGGGACCGGCAGTGTGCTGCTGGATCCCGACGGCGGCCACACCTACACGATGCAGGACGGGGACATCCCCTACCTCGCGTACTACTTCGGCTACCCCGTCGAGCGTCTGGAGATCCAGGCTTTCAGGATCAACGGGGGAGGGAAGGCCAAGCCGGTCAACCCTTCCGTCGGTCTGATCGATGCCGCCGACCACCTGGGCCGCTCCGCGGCACCCGAGGTGTACGGCTGGGACGGCAGCTACGCGCTGAAGAACCAGAAGTCCAAGACCGTGAAGAACGGGGACTACCTCCTCGAGATGCGGGTGCTGAAGCCCCTCGGCGACCCGGAGGACCCGGACCACTGGGAGACCTTCACCTCCCCGCGGTTCACGATCGACAACCCGAAGCCGGGCAAGCCCGGGGCGCGCTGAGCTGAGCAGCGGCCCGGGGCCCGCTGTGCTGACGAGCAGCCGGCGGGCCCCGGAGCGGGACCTCGCACGACGGCGGGGGCGGCATCCATCGGATGCCGCCCCCGCTGTCCGCTGTCGACTCAGATCCCCGGCAGGTCCTCCGCCTCGATCCGCGCGAAGCGGATCTCCCGGGACTCGACCTCCCAGAGGACTCCGATCGCGTCGCCGTCCAGGGCCTGGACCACCGAGTAGTCCAGCGGCCCCGGCTCGAACACGAGCGTCTCCTGCCAGGTCTCCCCGTCATCGTGCGAGGAGCTGAGCGTGCCGCGGATCCGGGCGAAGCGGTCGTGGGCGCCCGTGAACAGCAGCTCCCGCGCCCGCGGATCTTCCGCCTCCGCGTCAGGGTGGCGGCCGGCCAGCTGGGCGTTGTTGCCGGGGTCGACGAACTGCGGATCGATCCCGCGGTCCTCCCAGCTCGCCCCGCCGTCGGCGGAGACCGCGATCCGCCGTTGCCCGCCGCGGGCGTGGTCGCGCGAGTTCAGCAGCACCCGGCCGTCGGAGAGCTCCACGATCGTGGTCTCGTCCATGTCCTCGCCCACGGGGGCGCCGCGGTGCCAGGTCTCGCCGTGGTCGTCGGAGTAGAGCACGTAGGAGCGCACCACCTCGCCGTCGGTCGGGCCCTCACCCGCCCGACCGCCGTCGCGGAACCACCCGCAGTACGGCTGCAGCAGCCGCCCCGCATACGGGCCGCGCCGCAGCACGATGCCCGCCCCGGAGGTGGGGAAGGCGGTGCGGATCAGCGCCGGGGGAGCGGCGACCGCGGTCACCGAACGGAACTCCCAGCTGCGGCCCGCGTCCTCGGAGATGCCGACGGCGGAGCCCATCACGTCCCGGTCCGTGTCATCGGTGCCGGCGACCGCGTCCCACACCCCGCGATCCTTCGCATGGGTGTGGAAGACCAGCACCCGCCCCGAGGCGGGGTCATGGAGATAGCTGGGGTCGCAGTACCAGTGCCGGTTCGTGCGATCCGCGGCCCGCAGCTCCTCGAGATCTCCCCAGGTGCGGCCGCCGTCCAGAGACCGCCGCTGCACCAGGCCCGTCGGGTCGGGGACGTCCTGGCCGGTCTCCCGGCCGTCGAAGCCCGCGAGCAGGTGCCCGTCGCCGAGGTGGACCAGGCCCACGATGCGGTACCGGGGCCAGGGCCCCTGGCCGGCGCGGGCGAGCACGGTGTGGGGCACCGGGGCGTCGGGCACCGGGGCGGGGGAGGAGCCGAGGGAGATCATCGGGGGAGGGTTCCGTTCAGGTGAGGGCAGGGCAGGGTAGGTCCGGGCGCCTCAGGCGTCCGCGACGGCGGTGCGGAACCAGCGGGTGATGCTGGTCGGGTGAGTGATCGCGGTGCCGACCACGACCGCGAACGCTCCGGCGGCGCGGGCGTCGGCCGCCTGCAGGGGGGTGTGCACCCGGCCCTCGGCGACCAGCACCGAGGTCGGGGGCAGCTGTCCCGCGAGCTCGCCGAGCAGTGCGAGGTCGGGGCCCTCGGTCCGCGGACGGGCCGGGGTGTAGCCGGCCAGGGTGGTGCCGATGATCTCGATCCCGAGCTCCGCGGCGGCCAGGGCGGACTCGAGGCTGTCGCAGTCCGCCATCAGCGGCCCGTCGAAGCGCTCCCGCACCGCGGAGACCGTCTCGGCGAGGGTCCGGCCATCGGGTCGGGGCCGGGCGGTGCCGTCCAGGGCGAGGATGCCGGCGCCTGCCTCGACCACCGCGAGGCAGTGCTCGAGGGTGGGGGTGATGAAGACCCCGTCCTCGCCGTCCTTCCAGATCCCGATCACCGGGACGTCCACGGCGGAGGTCACCTGGGCGATCTCCTCGAGCCCCTGGGCGCGCACCGCGGAGGCCCCGCCGGCCTGCACCGCAGCGGCGACCTGCGCCATGGTGCGCGGATCCTGCATCGGCTCACCGGGATAGGCCTGGCAGGAGACGATCAGGGAGCCCTCGAGGGCGGAGACCAGAGGATGCATGGTGAGTCAGTCCTTCAGCAGTCGGGGAGGAGCGGGATGCGGGAGAGTCGAGCTCAGGAGGGCAGCTCGTCGAGGGCACGGGCGGCGGCGCCCAGCAGTGCGGCGTGGCTGCCGGCGGTCGCGGGGAGCACGGGGGTGTCGGCGACGACGTCCATCGCCTCCTGCGCGATGCCGCGGCTCACGGCCTCGCGCCAGGCCCCTCCCACCTCGGCGACCCCGCCGGTGAGGGCCACGACCTCGGGATCCAGCACGTTCAGCAGACCACCGATCACCCGGCCCGTGGCGAGCCCGGCGATCCGGTACGCGGTCAGCGCCGGGTCTGCCCCGGCCGCGGCCGCGGCGGCGAGGGAGTGCCCGTCGTGCACGGAGGCGTCGGCCCCGAGCCGGCGAGCGAGCTGCACGATCCCGGGACCCGAGGCGAGCCCCTCCAGGTGCCCGGTCCGTCCGCAGGGGCAGGGGACGCCCGCGGCCTCCGGCACCGGGACGTGGCCGACGTGGCCGGCGGCGCCATGGGAGCCGAGCACGGCCGAGCCCCCGATCACGTGGCAGCCGCCGATACCGGTGCCGACCGCGATCAGCAGCATCGAGGCGCGGTCCCCACCGGTGCCGAAACGGGCCTCGCCGATGCCGTGGGCGTGGACGTCGCCCAGCACGCTGACCGGTACGCCGAAGCGACCCTCCAGCGGTGTGCGCACATCGGTGCCGGCCCAGCCGGCGAGGGACGCAGTGGCGTGGGTGACATGCCCGCGACCGCTGTCGATGACCCCGGCGGCGGCCAGCCCCACCGCGCTCACCCGGGACCCGGAGCAGATCCGCTCGGCCAGCTCCGCCACGGCGTCGAGGATCGCCGACGGGCCGGCGGTCGCGGGAGTGGGCGTCTCGGCCACCCGCTCGAGGTGCGGCGCGGCGCGCTCGGCCCGGTGGTCGGTGCGCAGCGGCTCCGCGCCGTGCACCAGTGCGCCGCGGATCTTGGTGCCCCCGAGATCGAGGGCGAGGACCGGATCAGGCACCCGCGACCTCGCCCGTCGCCGTGCCCCCGTCGAGCAGGCCGGTCTGCCCGAGGATCGCGCGGATGCGGTCCACGGTCTCTCCCTCGATCGGGGACATCGGCCGGGCCATCGTGTTGGTGGAGATGATCCCCAGCTCGCGCAGAGCGGTCTTGAACGCGCCGACGCCGGCGGCCGGGCCGACCTTGTCCGTGGGCTGGAATACGATCTCGAACAGCTGCGCGAGACGGTCCTGCTCGGCGCGCAGCTGCTCCCAATCGCCGCTCTGCGCGGCGCGGTGCATGCGCACGTAGCCGGCCGGGTCCACGTTGCCCAGCCCCGGCACGGAACCGTCGGCCCCGGCGAGATAGGCACCGTCGACGACGACCTCGTGCCCGGTCAGCAGCGTGAGCGGGGAGCCCGCCGTGCGGTTGGCGAGCGCGAGCCGACGGAAGCCGACGTCGTCGCCGCTGGAGTCCTTCACCCCGGTGATCACTCCGTCCGTGCCGAGACGGAGCATGTGGGCGGTGGACAGCTTCACATGCACGCAGACCGGGATGTCGTAGGCCCACAGCGGGCGGTCGGTCGCAGCGGCGAGCGTGCGGAAGTGGGTGTCGATCTCCTCCGGGCCGGCGATCGCGTAGAACGGCGCGGTGGCCACGTAGCCGGCCAGGTCGAAGCGCTCGGCGGCGCGCATGTGCTGGAGCACCCGGTCGGTCTGCATGTCGATCACGCCGGCGAGCACCGGCACCTGCCCGGCGACGGTCCCGGTGACCGCCTCGAGCACGGCCTCGCGGCGGGCGTCGTCCCAGAAGGCGACCTCACCGCTGGAGCCGAGCGCGAAGATCCCGTCGACCTCGTTCTCGAGCAGGCGGCCGACCAGACGCTCGAGCGAGGGCAGGTCGATCTCGCCGTCCGCGGTCAAGGGGGTCAGCAGCGGGGGGACGACGCCGGTCAGCGCGGCGGAAGGGGAAGTCATGGCGGGGTTGCTCCTTGAAGAGGGGGTGGGATCTGCGGGCCGACGGGCTGACGCGCTCACAGCAGCGCCGGCGCTGCGGCCAGCAGCGTGCGGGTGTATTCGTCCTGCGTCTCGGTGAAGACCTCGGCGGCGGTGCCGCGCTCCACGACGCGGCCGTGGTTCATGACGATGATCGAATCCGAGATGAAGCGGACCGTGCTGATGTCGTGCGAGATGAAGACCAGTCCCAGCCCCAGCTCGCGCTTGAGGTCTGTGAGCAGGTTCAGCACCTGGGCGCGGACCGACACATCGAGGGCGCTGGTCGGTTCGTCCGCGACGATGATCTGCGGCTCCAGGGCCAGGGCGCGGGCGATCGCGACCCGCTGGCGCTGACCGCCCGAGAGCTGCCGCGGCAGGACGGCGATCACCGACTGCGGCAGACCCACCAGATGCAGCAGGTCCTTCACCCGGGCCAGGCGCTCCCGCTCGCTGCCGATGCCGTGCACGCGCAGCGGGTCCAGCAGCGTCTCCCGCACCGACAGGCGCGGGTTCAGGGCGGTGGAGGGATCCTGGAAGACCACCGAGACGGTCCGTCCCAGCGCCTTGCGAGCGGCCTGGCCGCGGCGCAGGGGAGTGCCGTCGAAGAGCACGCTCCCACTGGTGACGGGCTGCAGACCCGTCATCACCCGGGCGAGGGTGGACTTGCCGGAGCCGGACTCCCCGACCACTCCCAGCACCTCCCCGCGACGGACGGAGACGCTCACGCCGTCGACGGCGCGGATGGTGTCGGGGTGCAGCACGCTGCCGCTGCGCAGGCGGTGGACCACGTGCACGTCCTGCAGCTCGAGGGTCGGCGGCCGGTCGGCACCGAGGGGGTCCGAGGGCCGTGGTGCGGGCGAGGTGGTCATCGCGATCCTCCTTCGAGGGGGGCGGGGACGGTGCCGGTGGAGGAGACGCGGTGGCCCGGGACGCCGACATCGAGCAGTCGCGGGCTTGCGGTCGGATCGGCCGCCGGGTCCAGCGATCGCGGGGCGAAGCGGTCGCCGCGGGCGAAGTCCTTCGGGGAGGGGACGGTGCCGGAGACCTGGTGGAGGCGCTCGGCCCCGGCCTCGATCGAGAGCACCGAGCCCAGCAGGCCGCGAGTGTACTCGTGGCGGGGATCGATGAGCAGCTCATGGGTGGTGGCCTGCTCCATGACCTGGCCCGCGTACATCACGGTGATCCGGTCGGCGAGCTGGGAGACCAGCGCGAGATCGTGGCTGACGAACACCATCGCGAAGCCGAGCTCCTCCCGCAGCCGGTTCAGCAGGTCCACGACCTGCTTCTGCACGGTGACGTCCAGGGCGGTGGTGGGCTCATCGGCGATCACCAGCTTCGGGTCGCGGGTCAGGGCCATCGCGATCAGCACCCGCTGCCGCTGCCCGCCCGAGAGCTCGTGCGGGTACGAGGAGAGAGTGCGGGAGGGGTCCAGGCCCACGAGATCGAGCAGCTCCTCAGCACTGCGGGTGCCGCCGCGGCGGGTCAGCTGGGCCATCTGCGAGCGGATCAGCATCGAGGGGTTCAGCGAGCTGAGGGCGTCCTGGTAGATCATCGCGATCTCGTGGCCGCGCAGGGCGTTCACCCGCTTCGGCGAGAGGGAGAGCAGATCGGTGCTGCCGAGCATGATCGAACCGCTGATCCGTGCCGTGCGGGGCAGCAGGCCCATGATCGCGAGGCTGGCCACGGACTTTCCGGAGCCGGACTCGCCGACCAGGCCCATCGTCTCGCCGGGACGGACCTCGAAGGAGATCCCGTCGAGGATGTCGATGCCCTCATGGGATCCGGGGAAGGCGACCCGCAGGTCCTGGACCGAGAGCAGGGGCTCCGAGGAGTCATCGACCGCAGGCCGCTCGGGGCGAGAGAGCTCGGCGGTGCGCAGCGCGGTCAGGGACTGTCGCAGCAGACGCTGCGCGGTCTCCTCGTCGATCGTCCCCAGCACGTCCGGGGTCGCCGCGAGCTCCTGCGGCGTCCGTGCGCCGTCACCGGTCTCGCGTCCTTCCGCGGCCTCGTCCCCGGCCGAGGTGCCGTCCTCGGTCTCGACGTCGACCTTCACCCGGGGGCTCGCCATCGCGTCGGTCAGGCCCTCGGAGAGGATGTTCAGCGCGAGGGTGGTCAGCAGGATCATCAGACCGGGGAAGAAGGTGGGCCACCAGTAGCCGGACAGCAGCAGCTGCTTGCCGTTGGCGAGGATGTTCCCCCACGAGGGACTGGGGGGCTGGACCCCGGCGTTGATGAAGGACAGCGAGGCCTCGAGCACGATCGCGTCGGCGACCAGCACCGTCGCGAACACCATGATCGGTGCGATGGAGTTGCGGGCCACGTGCTTGACCAGGATCCACGGGGTCGAGGCGCCCATCACCTGCGTGGCGGCGACGTAGTCCTCGCCGAACTGGGCGAGCACGTTGGCGCGCACCACGCGGGCCAGCTGGGGGACGTAGAGGAAGCCGATCGCGAAGATCAGCACCGGCAACGAGGTGCCGAACACCGCGACGAAGACGGCGGCGAGGGCGATTCCGGGGAAGGACATCACCACGTCCATCACTCGCATCACGATCTCGGAGAGCCACTTCGCGCCGGTCGCGGCGATCGAGCCGATGACCGCCGCTGCCAGGAGGGCGGCCCCGGTGGCGGCCAGCCCGATCAGCAGGGAGGAGCGAGCGCCGTGGGTGACCCGGGAGAAGATGTCCCGACCGATCGCATCGGTGCCCATCCAGTGCTCCGCGCCGGGTGGTTGCACGGGCGGCCCGATGGCGAGCGGTCCGTACTGGCTGACCAGCGGCGCGAAGATCGCCACGAGGGCGAGCACGGCCAGGAAGATCACCGCGATGCGGCTGGGCACGGGGAGGGAGCGGAAGGGGGCCGGCGCGGAGCCGCTGACCGACCGGAGGCGGGATCCGAGGTGGGGTCGCATGTCAGATGCTCCTGATCCGAGGATTGACGATGACGTACAGCATGTCGACGATGATGTTCACGACGATGAACGCGATGGCCACCACGAGGGTCACGCCCTGCACGAGGTACACGTCATTGCGGACCACGCCGTCGAGGATCAGCTGGCCCATGGCCTGGATGTTGAAGATGATCTCGATGATCACCGCGCCGCCCATGAGGTAGCCGACCCGGAGGCCGAGGACGGTGATCGGGGTGATGAGGGCGTTGCGGAACACGTTGCGGGCGATGACCACGGGGTACGGGATCCCCGCGCCGACGGCGGTGCGCACGTAGTCGCGGTCGAGCTCCTCGACCATCGCGGTGCGCACCACGCGCGTCAGCGACCCGGCGACCGGGACTCCCAGGGCCAGTGCCGGCAGGGCGACGTTGCGCAGGTACGTCGCGGGATCCTCGAAGACGCTCACCCACCGGGTGACCAGGGCCGGGAAGGCGCCCCATCCTCCGGGGACATCGCCGAGCCATTGGATCAGGAGGATCGCGAGCCAGAAGGACGGGGTCGCCAGCGAGGCGATGGAGAGCACGCGGATGCCCTGGTCGACCCACTTGTCCCGGAACAGCGCGGCGAGCACGCCGAGGATGGCGGCCAGGACGATCGCGATCGCCAGGCCGAGGAAGGTCAGCTGCAGGGTGATCGGGAAGGCGCTCGCGACGAGCTCGGTCACCGGGACATTGCCGCTGCTGGTGCCCAGGTCCCCGCGGACCATGCCGGCGAGGAAGGAGAAGTACCGCACCCAGATCGGATCGTTGAGCCCGTTGGCCTCGCGGTAGTTCTCGAGCGCCTGCTGGGAGGCGGCCTCGCCGAGGGCGAGCCGAGCGGGGTCGGCAGGAGAGAAGGACATGATCACGAAGACCAGCAGCGTGACGCCGAGGATCATCAGCGGCAGTGCGAGCAGTCTCCGCCCGATCAGTCGGACGAGTTGATTCACGGGGTCCTCCGTGGCGGCGCGGTGGGCGGGAGCAGGGCGGACGGGCGTGGGGGGGGGCCCCCGGGGGGGGCCCCCCCCCCCCCGCGCCCCGGGGGGGGGGGGGGGGGGCCGCGGGGGGGGCGGGCCCGGGGCGGGGGGAGGGGGGGGGGGGCCCCCCCCCG
>NZ_JBHZRO010000007.1:0-194808 GCF_043641765.1 Brachybacterium vulturis
TCATCCGTATACTTGCCATTCAAACAAATGGCATCAATAAACAGACACGCTATTGAGATATCAAGCAACACGCGCACATCCTCTTCGTTCCGCTGCTGCGGTTCGAGTCAGAGGCTCGGGATGCCGGGGGAAGGATTCCTCCGACGAATTCTGCTTCGTCGACCCGGCGCGAATCACTACTCTAGCAGTGTTTCGCGGCCCAGTCCAACTCCGCGGGGTGTGTCCTCGATCTCGTTCGGATCGGCGTGCGATCCTCCCGGTGACCAGGTCACTCTCGCCGGCCCGGTCTCCCGATCCAGCGGCCCGCAGCCGTCCCGCTCCGCGGCGTCCCATCCGCTCTCCGTGAGGAGGCTTCCGGCCCGCCGTGTCTGCGTTCTCGCTGCTGACAAGAAAGAACATTACGGGTCGCCCAGGGGTCCGTCAAACCGGCCGATTCGCCTGTTCCGCGCCGCTCCATTGCTCCATCCATGCAGGTCAGAACTGCTTTTGGGGTTCACGGAAGGCGCTCCTGGGCAACGGTGTGACCCGCGTCTGAGAGGGGGGTCACCGACCCTTATCGTCGACTTGACAGTTTCAGGGGCGCTCGCGTAGCGCCGTCGGTCCCCCTGCTCGGTCGGCATCCCCCGGTCCGATCGCGTCATCGGTGCGTGGTCCACACGGAATGCTCCTCGAGAACGGGCCGAGCCCCGGAGGACGTCAGATGGACGTCTTCCGGGGCTCGTGTGCGCGGCGGCCAGCCTGCGAACTGCCGCTCAGCCGGCGAGGCGGATCATCGCCGCGTTCTTGCGACCGCGGCGCAGCAGCAGGTGCCCGCCCGGCAGAGCTGTCAGGTCACCGACTTCGTTCTGCAGATCCTCGGAACTGATCTTCTCGCCATTGACGGAGAGCCCCCCGCCGTCGGCATCCCGACGCGCCGCGCCCTTGGAGGCCGCGATCCCCGCTTCGAGGAACGCCTCCACCAGCGGGGTAGTGGGCGAGATCGTGGCTCCGGGCAGCTCGCGTGCGATGGCCTGCAGCGTCGGTCCGTCGAGCTCGCGCACGTCTCCGCGGCCGAAGAGGACCGCAGCCGCGGCCTTCGCCTGGGACGTCGCCTGCTCACCGTGGACCATCGTGGTGAGGTCGTCGGCCAGCAGCTTCTGCGCCGCGCGCTGCTGCGAGGACTCCGCGGTGGCGTGCTCCAGCTCCGCGATCTCTTCGCGAGTGCGGAACGTGAAGTACTTCAGGTAGTTCACCACGTCCGCATCAGCCGCATTGAGCCAGAACTGGTGGAAGGCGTACGGGCTGGTGAGCTCGGCATCCAGCCAGACTGCGCCGCCCTCGCTCTTGCCGAACTTCGAACCGTCCGCCTTGGTGACCAGGGGCGTGGTCAGAGCATGGGCATCATGGCCCTCGACCTTGTGGATGAGGTCGACTCCTGCGAGGAGGTTCCCCCATTGGTCGTTCCCGCCGTACTGGAGGGAGACCCCGTGCCGGCGGTGCAGCTCGAGGTAGTCGATGCCCTGGAGCACCTGGTAGCTGAACTCGGTGTAGCTGATCCCCTCATCGCTCTGCAGGCGCCGCGCCACGGTGTCCTTGGCGAGCATGGTGCCCATGCGGAAGTGCTTGCCCATGTCACGCAGGAAGTCCAGAGCACTCATCTGCCCGATCCAGTCGAGGTTGTTCACCATCGTCACGGCGAACTCGCCCTCGAGGTCGAGGAACCTCGAGATCTGGCCGCGCAGGCTGTCCACCCATTGCCCGACGATCTCGGAGTCGTTGAGCACCCGCTCGCCGGACATCCGAGGATCGCCGATCAGACCGGTCGCCCCGCCCACCAGAGCAAAGGGATGGTGGCCGGCCAGCTGGAGGCGGCGCATGGTGAGCACCTGTGTCAGGTGGCCGACGTGGAGTGAGGCCGCCGTCGGGTCGAAACCGCAATACAGGCTGACCGGGCCGTCCGCCAGTGCGCTGCCGAGCGCCTCGCGCCCGGTGGTCTGCACGACGAGTCCTCGCCAGGCGAGCTCGTCCAGGACGGAATGCATCGTTCGGTTCCTCTCGGTGGGGGCTCGGGCACCCGTGTGCGGGACCCGACGGTCAGTATCCCATCTCCCGGCTGCGGGGCGAGGCTCCTGCCCTGCCCTGCCTCGGCCACCAGATTCCTGACCTCGGTGAGGTGCGAACGTCATATAGCCGTTCCTCCCTCACTGGAGGCAGATTCCTGGTGGCGCGGAGGCAGGCGCCAGGTTCCTGGTGGCGCGGAGGCAGGCGCCAGGTTGCCGGTGGCGCGGAGGCAGGCGCCAGGTTGCCGGTGGCGCGGAGGCAGGCGCCAGGCGTCCCGAACGGCACCGGCCGGTTGCGGCGGGCAGGGCCGGGAGCGGGTCAGCGGTCGCGGGTGAAGCGACGCAGAGCAGCTGCCGCCGCGTCCGCGGCGTCCTCCTGCTCCGCGACACGCACCGGTGCGGTGCCGCCCTTGGCATCCCGCGAGGCGATCGAGCCGTCCACCGAGAGCACGGGGCGGACGGACCCGTCGAGGTGCTCGGAGACCGAGGTCAGCTCCTCGTCGGTGAGGTCCCAGAGCTCCTTGCCCTGCTCCTCGGCGACCTTGACGCAGGCCCCGGAGATCTCGTGCGCCGAGCGGAAGGGCACCCCGCGTCGCACCAGGTGATCCGCGATGTCCGTGGCGAGCGAGAAGCCCTGCGGGGCGAGCTCGGCCATGCGCTCGATGTGGAACACCAGCGTCGCCATCATCCCGGTGAAGGCCGGCAGCACCAGATCGAGCGAGTCGACCTGGTCGAAGACCGGTTCCTTGTCCTCCTGCAGATCGCGGTTGTACGCCAGCGGCAGCGCCTTCAGCGTGGTCAGCAGGCCCACCAGGTCACCGACCACCCGCCCGGCCTTGCCACGGGCGAGCTCGGCGATGTCCGGGTTCTTCTTCTGCGGCATGATCGAGGAGCCGGTGGAGTAGGCGTCATCCAGGGTGATGAACGAGAACTCCTTGGTGTTCCACAGGATGACCTCCTCGGCCAGACGCGACAGATCGATCCCGATCATCGCCAGGACGAAGGAGAACTCGGCGGTGAGGTCGCGGGAGGCGGTCCCGTCGATCGAGTTCCACACCGAGTCCGAGAAGCCCAGCTCCGCCGCGACCGCCTGGGGATCCAGGCCCAGGCTGGAGCCGGCCAGCGCGCCGGAGCCGTACGGGGAGCTGTCCGCCCGCACATCCAGGTCCCGCAGCCGCTCCACGTCCCGCAGCAGCGGCCAGGCATGGGCCAGCAGATGGTGGCTGAGCAGCAGCGGCTGGGCGTGCTGGAGATGGGTGCGGCCGGGCATCGGGGCGCCGTGCACCTCTCGGGCCCGTCCCACCAGCACATCGACCAGATCGAGCACCTGGTCGCCGATGGCGCGGGCCTGGTCGCGGAGGAACAGCCGGATCAGGGTGGCGATCTGGTCGTTGCGCGACCGGCCGGCGCGCAGCTTGCCGCCGAGCTCCGGGCCTGCCCGTTCGATGAGGCCGCGCTCGAGGGCCGTGTGCACGTCCTCGTCCTCGGGCGCGGCGGCGAACTCGCCGGAGGCGACGTCGACCGCGAGCCGGTCCAGCGCGTCCTGCATGCCGGTGAGCTCGTCATCGCTCAGCAGCCCGGCGGCGTGCAGCACGTTCGCGTGCGCCTTGGAGCCTCGCAGGTCGTACTGCGCCAGGCGCCAGTCGAAGTGCGTGGACACCGACAGTGCGGCCAGGGCCGCCGCCGGGCCGGAGCCGAAGCGTCCGCCCCACAGGGAGGCGTTCTCCTGCGCGGCCGACGGATCGGCGTCGTTTGCCGGGCCCGAGCCGGCCGCCGCCCCCGCAGTGTTCGCAGGGGCCGACGATCCGGTCGGCGCGGGACCGTCCTGGCTCATGCCTGCCCCTCATCGGCATCGAGGTCCTCGCCGTTGCCGAAGGCGACATCGCGGGCTGCGGCCTGCTTGGCGGCCAGGCCGTAGATGTCGATGAAGCCGCGGGCGCTGCCCTGGTCGAAGGTGTCGCCCTCGTCGTAGGTGGCGAGGTGGAAGTCGTACAGGCCGGTCTCGGTGCGGCGACCGGTGACGGTGGCCCGGCCGCCGTGCAGCGTCATGCGGATGTCGCCGCTGACGTAGCGCTGGGTGTCGGCAATGAAGGCGTCCAGGGACTTCTTCAAGGGGGAGAACCACTGGCCGTCGTAGACCAGGTCGGTCCAGCGGTCGCTGACGGTCCGCTTGAAGCGGGCCTGCTCGCGCTCGAGGGTGACGCGCTCGAGCTCCTGGTGCGCGGTGATCAGCGTCATCGCGCCGGGGGCCTCGTAGACCTCGCGGGACTTGATGCCCACCAGCCGGTCCTCGACGATGTCGATGCGGCCGATGCCCTGGGCGCCGGCGCGGCGGTTGAGCTCCTGGATCGCCTCCAGGGCGGAGACCCTGCGGCCGTCGATGGCGACCGGGATGCCGCGCTCGAAGGAGATGACGACCTCGTCTGCGACCGGGGGGAAGGCGGGGTCGTCGGTGTAGCTGAAGACGTCCTTGGTGGGCTCGTTCCAGATGTCCTCGAGGAAGCCGGTCTCGATGGCGCGGCCCCAGACGTTCTGGTCGATCGAGAAGGGGTTGTGCTTGGTGGTCTCGATCGGCAGGCCCTTGCGCTCGGCGTACTCGATGGCCTTGTCACGGGTCAGGGCCAGGTCGCGCACCGGGGCGATGCACCTGAGCTCGGGGGCCAGCGAGGTGATCGAGACCTCGAAGCGGACCTGGTCGTTGCCCTTGCCGGTGCAGCCGTGGGCGACCGTGGTGGCGCCGAACTTCTTGGCGGCCTTCACCAGGTGCTTGGTGATCACCGGGCGGGAGATCGCGGAGACGTTCGGGTAGGCGTCCATGTACAGCGAGTTCGCCTGCAGTGCGGGCATGCAGTACTCGTCGGCGAACTCGTCGCGGGCGTCGGCGACGTAGGCCTCGACGGCGCCGCAGTCCAGGGCCCGCTGGCGGATGACCTCCAGGTCCTCGCCGCCCTGGCCGACGTCCACCGCGCAGGCGATGACGTCGGCCCCGGTGGCGTCGTGGATCCAGCCGATGGCGACGGAGGTGTCGAGGCCGCCGGAGTAGGCGAGGACGATCTTTTCAGTCACGGGAGTTGCTCCTAGTCGTGGGTGAGGCAGTCGTACGGGGTGAGGTCGTGGGTGGTGCGGGGTCGGTCGGGGGTGTCGAGGGGCTAAGTGCGCCCGAGGTTCACAGGGGTGAGGCGTCCGGCTCGGAAGCCTCGCGTCGACCGTCCGCGAGGTCGAGCAGGCGCTCGGCGAGCCGGTCGCCTCCGGCGGGATCCCGGGAGACCAGCAGCACGGTGTCGTCCCCGGCGATCGTACCGAGGACGTCGGGCATGACGGACCGGTCCAGCGCCGAGGCGAGATACTGCGCGCCTCCGGGTGGGGTGCGCACCACCACCAGGTTGCCGCTGGCCTCCGCGGAGACGAGGAGGCCTTCCGCCAGGCGCGGCAGCCGCGCCTCGAGCAGCTCGCTCTCGGGCGCCGGGCCGGTGGGCCGCGGGCTGCCCCCCTCCGGCGGGAGCCGGTAGACCAGGCTCCCGGCCGAGCCGCGGACCTTCTCCGCCTGCAGCTCGACCAGGTCCCGGGAGAGGGTGGCCTGGGTGACCTCGATGCCCTCGGCGGTCAGCAGCTGCGCGAGCTGGGACTGCGAGGACACCTCCTGATGGGTGAGCAGCTGCACGATCCGCTGCTGGCGGGAGGTCTTGGTCTGGGCGAGGGCGCCGCGACGGGATTCGCTCATCGCTGCTCCGGGGTCGGCCGGGCGTGCGCGGCCGTCTGCTCGTCGGGGTGATCGAGCAGCCAGGTCAGCAGGGCCTTCTGGGCGTGCAGTCGGTTCTCCGCCTCGTCCCAGACCACGGAGGTGGGACCATCGATCACCGCGGCCGTGACCTCCTTGCCGCGGTAGGCGGGCAGGCAGTGCAGGAACAGGCCGCCGGAGAGCTCCATCAGCTCCTCGGTGACCTGGAACGGGGCGAAGGTCGCCTCGCCGCGACCGTCCTCGCCCTCCTGCCCCATGGACACCCAGGTGTCGGTGAGCACGGCGGAGGCACCGGTGACCGCCTCGCGGGGATCCGTGGTGACGGTGATCGAGCCGCCGGTGAAGGCGGCGATCTCCTCTGCGCGCGCCCGGACCTCGGGATCCGGCAGATGGCTGGCGGGGGCCGCGATCCGCACGTCCATACCGGCGGTCGCCCCGCCGAGGAGGTAGGAGTGGGCCATGTTGTTCGCGCCGTCGCCGAGGTAGGCCAGGGAGCGTCCGGCCAGGGCGGCGTCGCCCTCTGCCAGTCCCCCGGTGTGCTGGGCGATGGTCTGCAGGTCCGCGAGGATCTGGCAGGGGTGGAACTCGTCGGTCAGGGCGTTGATCACCGGGACGGTGGCGACCGCGGCCATCTCCTCGATGCGCTGCTGACCGAAGGTGCGCCACACGATCGCGGAGACCATCCGGGTGAGCACCTGCGTGGTGTCGGTGATCGACTCGCCACGACCCAGCTGGCTGGATCCGGCCTCCACCACCAGCGGGCTGCCGCCGAGCTCGGCGACACCGGTCGTGAAGGAGATCCGGGTGCGGGTGGAGGACTTGTCGAAGATGATCGCGACGGTGCGGGGCCCCTCGAGGGGTCGCTTCGCGAACCGGTCCTCGGCGAGCTCGAGGGCGAGGGCGAGGACCTCCTTCTGCTCGGCCGGGCTCAGGTCGTCGTCGCGCAGGAAGTGGCGGGGCATCTCAGCGCTCTCCCTTCGGGGTCGAGGCGGTGGTGGTGGCGCCCGACTCGCTGACGCCATCGAGCAGGCCGGGCAGGGCGGCGGTGAATGTCGCGAGCTGCTGGTCGGTGATGATCAGCGGCGGAGCCAGGCGCAGGGTGGACTCATCGGGGGCGTTGACGATGAAGCCCGCCGCGAGCGCGGCGGCGGCGAGCTGCTTCGCGATCGGCGCACGCAGGGCGATGCCGAGCAGCAGGCCGGCTCCGCGCACCCCCTCGATCAGCGGGTGCTCCAGGGCGAGGACCTCGCGGGTCAGCTGCGCGCCGACGGAGCGGACGTGACCGAGCAGCTCGTCCTCCAGGATCGTGCCGAGCACGGCCAGTCCGGCGGCGGAGGCCAGCGGGTTGCCCCCGAAGGTGGTGCCGTGCTGGCCGGGCTGGAGCAGATCGTGCACCTGGGGGCCGTAGCTGATCACGGCTCCGATCGGGAAGCCGCCGCCGAGACCCTTGGCCAGCGTCATCACATCCGGTTGGAGGCCCTCGATCGCCTGGTGGGCGAACCAGCGGCCGGTGCGGCCCACGCCCGTCTGCACCTCGTCGAGGATCAGCAGGGTGCCGTGCTCGCGGGTGAGGCGGCGCAGGGCGCGGAGGTACTCGGCGCTCAGCGGGCGCACCCCGGCCTCCCCCTGGATGGGCTCGGCGAACACGGCCGCGACGTCGCCCGGGGCGAGGGCGTCGGCGAGCGCCTGCTCGTCACCGGGCTCGAGGAACTCGACCCCGCCGGGCAGCGGCTCGAAGGGGGTGCGGTAGGCCTCCTTCGCGGTGAGCGCGAGGGCGCCCATGGTGCGGCCGTGGAAGGAGCTCGTCAGCGCGAGGATGCGGGGCCGGCCGGTGCGGCGGGCGATCTTGAAGGCGGCCTCGTTGGCCTCGGAGCCCGAGTTCGCGAAGAACACCCCGGAGCCGGCCGGGGCCTCGGCGAGCTCGAGCAGCTTCTCGGCGAGCTCGATCTGCGGGGCGGAGGCGAAGAAGTTCGAGACGTGGCCGAGGGTCCCCATCTGCTTGGTGACCGCCGAGAGCAGCGCCGGGTGGGCGTGGCCCAGGGCGTTGACCGCGATCCCGGCGAGCAGGTCGAGGTACCGGGTCCCCTCGGTGTCCCACACGTGCACGCCCTCGCCGCGGGCGAGGACCTTCTGCGGGGTGCCGAAGACCGGCAGCAGCGCTCGGCCGTAGCGTCCGGCGTAATCGCCGCTCGTCCCCTCTGACGGGATGGTCTGCTCAGACATAGTCGTCCCTCCTCACCATGGTGCCCACGCCCTTGGTCGTGAACACCTCCAGCAGCACGGCGTGCTCGATGCGGCCGTCGATCATCGCGGCGGTGCGCACTCCGGCGTCGACCGCGCCCAGCAGCGCCTCGGCCTTCGGGATCATCCCGGCGGTCAGCGCGGGCAGCATCGCCCGCAGCTCGGTCGCGGAGATCTCGGGGATCAGCGAGCCGCGGTCGGGCCATTCGCGGTACAGGCCCTCGACGTCGGTGAGCATCACCAGCTTCTCCGCGTCGAGCCCTTCGGCCAGCGCGGCGGCGGCGAGATCCGCGTTGATGTTCAGCACCTCACCGGTGGGGTGGCCGGTGGCGTCGACCTCGGGCGCGATCGAGGAGATCACCGGGATCCGGCCCGCCTCGAGCAGGTCGCTGATGCCGGCGATGTTGACGTCCTGGACGGCGCCGACGTGGCCGAGGTCGACGTCCTCGCCATCGACCACGGTGCCGCGGCGGGTGGCGGTGAACAGTCGGCCGTCCTCCCCGGACATCCCGATCGCGAAGGGTCCGTGGTGGTTGATGAGCCCGACGAGCCGGCGACCCACCTGCCCCACCAGCACCATGCGGGCGATCTCCATGGTCTCGGCGTCGGTGACGCGCAGACCGCCCCGGAACGTCGACTCCTTGCCGACGCGCTCGAGCATGGTGTTGATCTGCGGCCCGCCGCCGTGGACGACGACCACGTGGATGCCGGCCAGGCGCATGAAGACGACGTCGGCGGCGAAGCCGCGCCGCAGGTCGTCGTCGACCATGGCGTTGCCGCCGTACTTGACCACCACGATCCTGCCGCGGAAGCGCTGCATCCAGGGCATCGCCTCGATGAGCACCTCGGACTTCTCGCGCGCCTCGGTGCGGGCGGCGTCGAGCTGCGCGAGGGGGTTCTTGCCCACCAGCGGGGCGTCTGCCGTCGCCGGATCGCCGATCGCGGCACCGCCTGCGGAGGCGGCGGGGTCGGGAGGGGTCGGGGCGGTGCTCATGAGGAGTAGGCGCTGTTCTCTTCGACGTAGTCATGGGTGAGGTCATTGGTCCAGATGTCCCCGGAGGCGGTGCCCGCGCCGAGGTCCACCTCGATGAGGGTCTCCCGCGGAGTCATGTCCACCTCGGAGCGGTCGCGGTGGGCTCCCCCGCCGCGGCACACCTCGACACCGTTGACGGTGACGGAGAGGTCCTGGACCGCGAAGGGGGCGACGGCCTCGGGCACGCAGCCGGCGGCGGAGACGATGCGTCCCCAGTTGGGGTCGTTGCCGAAGATCGCGGCCTTGACCAGGTTCGAGCGGGCGATCTCGCGGGCCACGGCGAGCGCGGCCTGCTCGGTGCTCGCTGCTCGCACGATCACGTGGACGTCGTGGCTGGCACCCTCGGCGTCGGCGACCAGCTGCCGGGCCAGGTCTGCGCTGACGGCACGCACGGCCTCGGTGAGCTCCTCGAGGGAGACGGTGATGCCGCTCGCCCCGGAGGCCAGCAGGATCACGGTGTCGTTGGTGGACATGCAGGCATCGGAGTCGACCCGGTCGAAGGTGGTGGCGGTGGCCGCCCGCAGCGCGGCGTCGGCGGTGGCGGCGTCCACGTCCGCATCGGTGGTGAGCACCACCAGCATGGTCGCGAGCTGGGGGGCGAGCATGCCCGCGCCCTTCGCGATCCCGCCCACCACGACGCCGGATCCAGTGGTGGCCTCGGCGGTCTTGGGGACGGTGTCGGTGGTCATGATCGCCCGTGCAGCGGACTCGTCGGCCTTCTCCCCCGCGCCCAGCTGCCCGGTCGCGGCGGTGATGCCGGCCAGCAGCGGCTCCATCGGCAGCCGCTCCCCGATCAGCCCGGTCGAGCAGACCAACACGTCCTGGGCGGAGATCTCGAGCTGCGCGGCGAGGTGCTCGGCGGTGCGGTGGGTGTCGGCGAAGCCCTCGGGGCCGGTGCAGGCGTTGGCGCCGCCGGAGTTCAGCACCACTGTGCGGGCACGGCCGTCGGCGACCGCCTCGCGGGACCACAGCACGGGCGCTGCCTGGACGCGATTGGCGGTGAAGACCGCGGCGGCGGTGTCACGGGGACCGTCGTTGACGATGAGGGCGAGGTCCGCCGTGCCGGCGGACTTGATACCGGCGGGCAGGCCGACGGCGCGGAAGCCGCGGGGGCGGGTGATCGACACGGATGCTCCTGGAAGAGGTGTGGTCGCGGGATGCGGACGGAAGGGCCCGGCAGACCCTGTCAGAGCGGTTCTGCCGGGGGTCTCAGGGGGCCAGGGCGGTGCGGGTGAGCCCCGTGGCCTCGGGCAGGCCGAGCGCCAGGTTCAGGGACTGGATCGCCGCGCCGGCGGTGCCCTTGACCAGGTTGTCCAGGGCCGAGATCACTGTGGCCTGACCGCTGCGGCGGTCCACGGTGGCCCCGATGCGGAGCGTGTTGGCGCCGGCGACCTCACCGGTGGAGGGGAAGACGCCCTCGGGCAGCACGGTCACGAAGTGCTCCTCGGCAAAGTCGGCCTGCAGCGCGGCAAGCAGGTCGGCGGTGGTGGTGCCCTCGGCGACCGGCGCCGTGCACACGGCGAGGATCCCACGGCTCATCGGCACCAGCACGGGGGTGAAGGCGAGCCGCTGACCGTCCCTCCCCGTGGCGCGGCGCAGGTTCTGCAGCACCTCGGGGACGTGACGGTGGCTGCCGCCCACGGCGTACGGGGAGGCGGACCCGGAGGCCTCGCTGAACAGCAGGTGCTGCTTGGCGGCGCGACCGGCGCCGGAGTAGCCGACGGGGAGCACGGCGCTCAGCCGCTCGGCGTCGAGGAGCCCGGCCCGCAGCAGGGGCGCGAGGGCCAGGGAGACGGCGGTGGCGTTGCAGCCGGGCACCGCGATCTCGCGGGCGCCGACCAGCTGGTCCCGCTGGCGGGTGCCGTCGGCCAGTGGCAGCTCGGGCATGCCGTAGGTCCAGGTGCCGGAGTGCTCGCTGCCGTAGTAGTCGCTCCACTGCTGGGCGCTCTCCAGGCGGTGGTCGGCCCCGAGGTCCAGCACCAGCACCTCCGGGTCCTCGGCGCGCAGCGCGGCGGCGATCTGCCCGGACTGGCCGTGGGGCAGGGCGAGCACGACCACGTCGTGACCGCGCAGGGTGTCCGCGCTGGTCTCGGTCAGCACCGGGTCGTGGCCGAGGTCGATGTGCGGGGCGACCTCGGAGAGGTGCTTGCCGGCGCTCGAATGCGCGGCGACGGTCGCGACCTCGACGCCCGGATGCCCGGCGAGCAGGCGCAGCGTCTCTCCCCCGGCGTAGCCGGAGGCGCCGACCACGGCGATGCGGGGGCGGCGCGGGTCTGCACCGCCCGCCGGGGTCGCGGGGGTCTGGCTGGGGGATGTTTCGCCGGAACTGAGAGCCATGCCGGAAGTATATACATTCAACTGCATGATCAGCCACCCTGGGGGTGGCGTGCCCCCAGCCGCCCGGAGTGGCCAGCAGCTGGATGAACGGCAGCAGCCCCGATCGACCCGAGGACGGCGTGGCGATGATCACGCAGACCGCCGGCGCGGACGGGGTGCTCAGGCGCGCAGCACTCCGCCGACGGCCGTCTCGACCGCGGCGATGCAGCGCTGGCGCGCCGCCCCGATCTGCTCGGCGGTGAGGGTGCCCTCGACCGAGCGCAGGCGCACCGCGAAGGCGAGCGACTTCTTCCCCGCGCCGATCTGCTCGCCGGTGAAGACGTCGAAGAGGTGGACGTTCTCGGCGAGGTCGCCGATGCCCACCACGATCGCGGCCTCGACGGCCGCGGCCGGGACGCCCTGGTCGACCACGAAGGCGAAGTCCTCCTTGGCCACCGGGTAGGTGGGGACCGGGCTCGCAGCGACCACGGCCGGGGCCGCGGCGATCAGCGCCTCGAGGTCGAGCTCGAGCGCGCTGGTGCGCGCAGGCACGCTGAACTCCGCGACCACGGCGGGGTGCAGTTCACCGGCGTGCCCGATGACGGTGCTGGTCCCATCGTCCGCGAGCACCCTCAGCTCACCGGCACGTCCGGGGTGGAAGGGCGCGTGCTCGCACTGGCGCACCTCGAGCTGCGCGCCGACGGCCGCGGCCGCACGACGGGCCAGGTCGAAGGCATCGGCCCAGCCCCAGGGCGCGACCTCGCCCTGCCAGGAGGCCGGGCCCGAGGCCCCGCCGATCACGGCGGCGAGACTGCGGGTCTGGAGCGGCAGCGCGGCGAGGATCTCGTCGAGCTCGGCGTCCGTGGGGCGGTGCGCCGCGGCGGGCACCGGGGCCCGGGAGCCCTCGCCGCGGGAGAGCGAGGTGGTGCCGAGCTGGAAGATCGCCACCGACTCCTCGCCGCGGCCGAGGTTCCTCCGGGCGATGGGCAGGAGGGTCTGCAGCAGGGAGCTGCGCATCAGCGGCTCGTCGTCGGACAGCGGGTTCAGCAGGCGCACGGCGTCGCGGCGGGCGTCCGTGGCCTCGTAGCGCAGGGCGTCGAAGGTGCCCTCGCCCACGAAGGGGTACGAGGTGACCTCGACCAGGCCGGCCTCGGCCAGCGCCCGGTTCGCGTCGCGACGCGCCCGCTGGGCCCGGGTGAGGCCGCGGCCTCCGGGCGCCGTGGGCAGGATGGAGGGGATCGTCTCGTAGCCGACCAGCCGGGCGATCTCCTCGATCAGGTCCTCGCGGATGGTGAGGTCCGGGCGCCAGGACGGCGGGGTGACGGCGAGGATGCCTGTGGCCTCGTCCTCGACCTGGCAGCCGATCATCTCGAGGCTGCCGCGCACCTGCGGGGGCGTGTAGGCGATGCCGACCACGCGCTCGGCGTCGCCGAGCGGGAGCTCGATCGGGGCGGCCGGGGCCGGCGCGCCGCCCTGGTCGGTGATCGACGCGGCGATCCGACCGCCGCCGAACTCCACGATCAGCTGGGCGGCACGGTGGGCGGCCACCAGCGGCAGCTGCGGGTCCACGCCGCGCTCGAAGCGCTTGGAGGCCTCCGAGGGCAGGCGGTGACGACGCGCGGAGCGCGCCACCGAGATCGGGTCGAAGGTCGCCGCCTCGAGCACGATGTTCGCGGTCCCCGCGGAGACCTCGGTGGACTCCCCGCCCATCACGCCCGCGATGCCGAGGATGCGGGCGCCCTCACCGCCCTCGCTGTCGGTGATCAGCAGGTCCTCGGGATCCAGCGTGCGGGTGACGTCATCGAGGGTCGTGAGCGTCTCACCGGGCTCGGCGCGGCGCACCACGATCGGGGCCACCACCTGGTCCGCGTCGTAGGCGTGCAGCGGTTGACCGAGGTCGAGCATGACGTAGTTGGTGACGTCCACGATCAGCGAGATCGGGCGCATGCCGGCCAGGGTCAGACGGCGGGCCATCCAGCGCGGGGTCCGCGCCGCGGGGTCCACGCCGTGGACCTCGAGGGCCACGAAGCGGGAGCAGCCCTCGGCGCCCTGGAGCGGGGCCTGATCGCGCAGCCGCACAGCGGTCCCGCCCGCCGGGACCTGCGGGATCCGCACGGAGGTGGCCGGGTCGGCAAAGGCGGCGCCGGTGGCGTGGGAGTACTCACGGGCCACGCCGCGCATCGAGAAGCAGTATCCGCGGTCCGGGGTCACGTTGATCTCGACGACCTCGTCGGCGAGGCCCAGCAGTGCGATCGCATCGTCGCCGGGCTCGCCGGTCAGGCCCGCGGCGTGGCCACGGCCCAGCACGATGATGCCGTCCTCGTCGTCGGGATCGGGGCCGAGGCCCAATTCGTCGCCGGAGCAGATCATGCCGTCGGAGGTGTGGCCGTAGGTCTTCCTCGCCGCGATCGCGAAGTCGCCGGGCAGCACGGTCCCGGGCAGGGAGACCACGACGAGATCGCCGGCGACGAAGTTGTGCGCGCCGCAGACGATGCCGCGGCTGGGGCGCTCGGTGCCGGGCCGGGGATCCTCCGGATCGTCGGCGTCCTCGTTGTGCTCGGGGCCGACGTCCACGCGCACCCAGTTGATGGTCTTGCCGTTCTTCTGCGGCTCTTTGACGAGCTCGAGCACGCGGCCCACGACGAGCGGTCCGGTCACCTGGGCGCCGAAGATCGCTTCTTCCTCGAGGCCGATGCGGGAGAGGTCGGTGGCGACCTGCAGGGCGGAGACGTCAGCGGGCAGGCCGGTGTGCTCGGCGAGCCAGGTCAGGGGAATGCGGGGCATCTCAGATCTCCGTACCGTAGTGCTGGGAGAAGCGGACGTCGCCCTCCACGATGTCGCGCATGTCCGCCACTGCGTTGCGGAGCATGAGGATGCGCTCGATGCCGAGGCCGAAGGCGAAGCCCTGGTACTCCTCGGGGTCGACCCCGGCCGCGCGCAGCACGTTCGGGTGGACCATGCCGCAGCCGCCCATCTCGATCCAGCCGGTGCCGCCGCACACCCGGCAGCTCGGGTCCGCATCATGGTCCAGTCCGAGGCGCGCCTCGCAGCGGAAGCAGCGGAAGTCCATCTCGGCGCTGGGCTCGGTGAAGGGGAAGTGGTTGGGGCGCAGGCGCGTGATCGGCGTGCCGCCGAAGATGTGCGCCGCGAAGGCGTCGAGGGTGCCCACCAGGTTCGCCATGGTCAGATCCTTGTCGATCGCGAGGCCCTCGACCTGGTGGAACATCGGCGAGTGGGTCGCGTCGATCTCGTCGGCCCGGTAGACGGTGCCCGGGCAGGCGACGTACAGCGGGGCGCCGCGCTCGAGCATCGCGCGGATCTGCACCGGGGAGGTCTGGGTGCGCAGCAGCATCCCGGAACCCTCGGGCGCCACGTACAGGGTGTCCTGCAGGGAGCGGGAGGGGTGCTCGGGATCGGCGTTCAGGGCGTCGAAGTTCAGCCAGGAGGATTCGATCTCCGGGCCCTCCTCGATCTCCCAGCCGATGCCGACGAAGAAGTCGTTGATCCGGTCCTGCAGCACCGTCAGCGGGTGCGAGGCGCCGCGAGGGCGCAGAGCGGTGGGGAGGGTGACGTCGACGGTCTCGGCGGCGAGCGCGGCTTCCTCCTCGGCGGCGGCGAGCTCCTGCTGGCGAGCGGCGAGCTGCTTCTGCACCCGGCCCTTGCCCTGGCCCACGAGCTTGCCGGCGGCGGCCTTCTGGTCCTTGGGCAGGTCCTTGATGGCGCGGTTCGCGCTCGAGAGCACACTGTGATCGCCCACGTGCGCGATCCGGACCTGCTTGAGCTCGGCGGTGGTGGCGGCCGCGGCGATCGCGGCGAGGGCGGCATCGACGGCGTCGCCGATGGTCGCCTCGTCGATGACCGGGGCGGCGGGAGTCGAGGATGACTCGGACACGGGTATCGCTTTCGTCCAGGGGGCAGGAGGGTGCAGTGCCGCGGTGCGGGAACTGCGGTGCGGGCACCGCGGACCATTCTAGGAGCCACGACGGTGCTCGCGTGCGCGGGCGGTCCGCACGGCGAGACGGATACCGTCCACAGCCCTCGATGCCCCGCTCACGGCTAGGCTGGCAGGGAACCCCCGACCTCGAAGGAGGCCACTGTGACCTGGACCGTGAAGGGCGTCGTCGCCCGTGCTGAGAAGCAGCCCGCAGAGCTGCTCGACATCGTGATCCCCGACCCCGGCCCGCATGACGTCGTCGTCGACATCGAGGCGACCGGCGTCTGCCACACCGACCTCGCCTACCGCGACGGCGGCATCAATGATGAGTTCCCCTTCCTGCTGGGCCATGAGTCCGCCGGTCGCGTCTCCACGATCGGCGGGTCCGTCACCCATGTGGCGGTCGGCGACTACGTGGTGCTGAACTGGCGCGCCGTCTGCGGCGAGTGCCGGGCCTGCAAGAAGGGCGTGCAGCAGTACTGCTTCAACACCCACAACGCCTCGAGGCCCATGACCCTCGCCGACGGCACGGAGCTGACCGCGGCGCTCGGCATCGGCTCCTTCGCGGAGAAGACCCTGGTCCATGAGGGCCAGTGCACGAAGGTCTCCGAGGACGCCCCCGCCGAGGTCGCCGGCCTGCTGGGCTGCGGCGTGATGGCGGGCATCGGCGCCGCGATCAACACCGGCCAGGTCCAGCGCGGCGAGTCCCTCGCGGTGATCGGGCTGGGCGGCGTGGGCTGCGCGGCGATCGCCGGCGCGAAGCTCGCCGGGGCCACCACCATCATCGGCCTGGACGTGGACGAGAAGAAGCTCGCCGCCGCGACCGAGCTGGGCGCCACTCACACCCTGCACACCGAGGGCCTCTCCCCCCAGCAGGTGGCCGAGCAGGTGCAGGAGCTCACCGGCGGCTTCGGCGCGGACGTGGTCGTCGACGCCGTGGGCATCCCCCAGACCTACGAGACCGCGTTCTACGCCCGGGACCTCGCCGGCCGGGTGGTGCTGGTGGGCGTGCCGCGCCCGGGCGTGGAGCTGACGCTGCCGCTGCTGGACGTGTTCGGCCGCGGCGGGGCGCTGAAGTCCTCCTGGTACGGCGACTGCCTGCCCGAACGGGACTTCCCGTACCTGATCGACCTGTTCCTGCAGGGCCGGCTGCCGCTGGATCGCTTCGTCACCGGCCGCACCGACCTCGCCGGTACGGACGCCGCGCTGGACGCGCTGCACGACGGGGACACCCTGCGCACCGTGGTCGAGGTGAGCGGGCCGCGGAGCGCCCGACTCGCACACGCCGTCACCTCCGGCACCTTCAGCCTGGACGGGGAGACCCATCAGGTCGACAACAACGTGTGGGTGCTCGGCGACGACGAGCAGTGCGTCGTCTTCGACGCCCCGCATGACGTGGAGACCGTCGAGGACCTGGTCGGTGATCGGGAATGCGTGGCGATCCTGCTCACCCACGCCCACGACGACCATGTGCGGATGGCGCCCGAGCTGTCCGAGGCGCTCGAGGCACCGATCCTGCTGAATCCCGCCGACCGGGAGATCTGGCAGCTCACCCACGGTGATCTGCCCTGGGATGATCACGTCGCCGACGGGGACATGTTCACGATCGCGGGGGTGAACCTCGAGGCGATGCACACCCCGGGTCACTCCCCCGGCTCCACCTGCTACTACTCCGAGGAGCTGGGCGCGGTGTTCTCCGGCGACACCCTGTTCCAGGGCGGTCCGGGCGCGACCGGGCGCTCCTTCTCGTCCCGGGAGACGATCGAGGAGTCCGTGCGCGAACGACTGTTCGCGCTGCCGGACGACACGGTGGTCCACACCGGTCACGGACCGGACACCACCATCGGTGCCGAGAAGCGGGCCGCGCAGGGCGACTGGCTCTGAGTCCCGGTCACCTCGCCCCGTGAGCGGCTCCGGCGCGTTCCGCGCCATGGACGGCGGCGGTCATCTCCGATGGCTGCCGCCGTTCGGCGTGCCGTGATCATCCCGCATGCCGGTCCCATGCTGCGCCCGCACCCGCACGAACACAATCGAACGTCACGACGGTTCACGGAACCGCAGTTCAGCACGTATTCGAGGTTATCCACAGACCGGTCGCGCGTCGGACTCCCCTTGTAGAATAGGACGCATATTCGACGCACCAGCGCGACGAACGCAGCGCTGACCACGAGGGGGTGAGAGGCGATGGGCGAGCTCGACGAGGATCCGGCACCGCTGCTGCTCGCGCCTCCGAGCCGCGAGTCGGCGGCGGCCTTGTCCCTCGCTGCGGCGCGGCGGCGGCGGCGCCGCGCGGCGACCCGTGAGAACGTGCGCCGTGTGAGCGCTGAGCGCTCCCCTCGCACGGCCCAGCTGCTGACCGAGCTCTGGGACTCCGGCGCGCAGGACTCCCGCCGTCTCGCCGAGCGGTACCGTGCGATCCTCGAGACGACGCATGATCCGCTGGCTCCCGGGGAGCTGTCCCGCGATGCCGTCGCGATGGAGCAGCTGCACCTCTCCCTCGCGATGCGTTGCACTCGGAATCAGGCGGCGAGCATGATCCGTGAGGCCCACCGCATCGGCACGCTGCTCCCCCTCTCCCTGACCCGTCTGGGTCGCGGCGAGTTTCCGGTCGCCTGGTTCGAGAAGCTCCTGGAGCGCACTCGAGGGCTCGAGGACGATGCGCTGCGGGTGCTGGACGTCGAGCTGTCCGGGATCGATCTCGCCGTCCCGCCGGAGGCGTTCTCCCGCCGTCTCGGCCATCTGCTCACCGCCGCGATCTCTCGCAGTCGGGTGCGCGAGGACGCGCGGCCGGAGAACCGTCGGCGCGTGGTGATGGATCCCCCCCCGCCCGGACGGCACCGGGTGCCTGCGCATCATCGGCCCGCTCCCCGAGATCCTCGATCTCGCCCGGCGGCTGGACCGCTCCGCCCATGCCGTCCAGGACGCCCAGCGCTCGGCCTTCCTGCAGGGCACACCGTTGCCGGTCGATCCGGGAGGGTTCGTCGAGGCGACCGGATCGATCCCACCGCTGGCCCGGGCCTGCTACGACATCCTCATGAGCACCCGGCTCGAGACCGCGGGCATCGAGGTGCCCGCGCCCCGCTTCCGTATGAACGTCACCGTCCCGATGCTGACGCTGCTGGGCGAATCCGACGCCCCGGGGATGCTCGACGGCACGACCCCGATCCCTGCCCAGATGGCGCGGGAGCTCGCCGGAGGCGAGGCCACCTGGTACCGGATCCTCACCGACGCCACGACCGGGAGCTATCTCCCGGTTCCCGCCGACCGCTATCGACCCACCGCTGAGCAGCTCGCGCATCTGCTGCTGCGACACCCCACCTGCGCGGTGCCCGGCTGCGCACGCCCCTCCTCCTTGCTCTCCGAGGCAGACCACATCGAGGAGTTCGACCACGAGAGGCCCACCGCGGGCGGGTCGACCGAGGTGTCGAACCTGCATCAGCTGTGCCGAGAGCACCACCGGTTGAAGACCCTCGGGCTCCTCGACCCGGTGCGCGACGACGAGGCAGGAACCACCTGGTGGGACGCCTCGGGACTGCTCATGAGCATGCAGGAGGACGGCAGGGAGCTCGCCACCGATCAGGTCGTCGCGGAGATGACCGCCGCCTGGGAGCAGTACGAGGGTGGGCGGCTGATGCGCGCGGAGGCGGCATCCCGCCGGCACCGGGTGGCGGAGCAGGGCCTCTCGCCCGGCGACGAGTGCACCGGCCCCGACGGCGAGGAGGGCTGGTGGGTCGGTCATGACGGCGATCTCCACCCACCTGGGGATCCGCCGCCCTATTGATCAGGCGGAGGGGTCCGACGTCGTCGACGCGGGCCGATCACCGTCGCCGCGTCCGCTGTCGCCCCGATCGCCGTCGCCCCGCAGGCTCGCGAGGTAGGCGTTGTAGGCCGCGAGCTCGGCGCCGCCGTCCCGTTCGGCCTTGCGGTCGTACTGGCGCGCCCGGCGGTCGTCGGACTGCATCCACATCGCCGCGACGATGATCGCGTAGCCGACGGTCGGGACCTCCGAGATCGCCCACATGATGGTGCCGCCGCGCACCTGGATCAGCTCCAGCCGGTCCAGCGAGTACATCCCCAGCTGGGTATACCAGTCCTCCGCGACCAGCCAGGTCGCCGAGACCATGGCCACCCCGAAGAAGGCGTGGAAGGCGAGCGTGACCAGCAGGGTGATCAGCTTCAGTACCGGGTTGATCGGCTTTTGGGAGGGGTCGATGCCGATCAGCACCCAGGCGAACAGGTAGCCGGAGGCGAGGAAGTGCACCGTCATCAGGACATGGCCGAGGTGGTGCCGCATCGCCATCTCGAACAGGGGCGAGAAATAGAACAGGATCAGCGAGCCAACGAAGAGGAACCCCGCCACCGGCGGGGAGGAGAGCAGCCGGGAGTAGCCGGAGTGCAGGGCGGCCAGCACCCATTCGCGGACGCCGCGGGAACCGTCGGTGCGGGGCGCGACCGCACGGGACAGCAGCGTGACCGGGCCGCCCAGCACCCACAGCGGCGGCACGATCATCATCATCGCCATGTGCTGGATCATGTGCGCGTCGAAGCGGAACTTGCCCCAGGCGGCGGCGCCGCCGTTCAGCACCCACGCGAAGGCGAGGCAGCCGGCGAGGAAGCAGGCGGTGCGGATCCACGGCCAGACGTCTCCGCGACGGGTCAGCCGCACCACACCGGTGAGGTACAGGCCCGCCATGGTCACGGCCAGGACCAGAGCGATCCAGTCGGGCTGGAACACGGTGAACAGGGCAGCGGGCGAGAACTCCTGCTCCGGCGGGAGGTAGCCCACCAGGGACAGCACCCGCAGCTCCCCCACGGCGGGGATCTCCTGCGGGACGGGTGGGGCGGAGCGGCCCAGCGCGATCGAGGCCCCGATCACCATGGCCATGATCAGGCCCTCGCTCATGGCGAGGTGACGGAACCGGACCCGCTCGCCCAGGCGGTGCCGCTGCAGGGCGCCCAGCACGGCGAGGATGAGCAGACCCAGCGCCTTGACCAGCACCACCCGGCCATAGCCGGTGGTGATCAGCTCCGTCCAGTGCGACATCCGGATCCACGCGCTGATCACACCGCTGAGCGCGAGGCCGGTCACGGCCGCCAGCGCCCAGGGGGAGAACCGGCGGATCGCGGTGGCCATCTGCGTCTCGTCCATCCGGGCGCTGAGCAGGAAGAGCACCAGCAGCCCACCGGCCCAGACGCTGACCGCCACCAGGTGCACCGACATGGCATTGACGGCGTTGATGTGGTCGAGGCTGGAGCCGGCATGACCGGCGAGTCCCAGCGAGGCGGCGCCGAGCCCGGCGAAGGCCAGTCCCCAGCAGGCCAGCACCGTGGAGCGCGCGAGCGTGTAGGCGAGAGCGGACAGCGCGGCGAGGACGGTGATGCCGAGCTGGATCCGACCCAGCTCGCCGCCCAGCGCCACGGCCCAGACGTCGAGGTCGGTGCCGGCGCCGGTGGCTTCCAGCCCTCCCAGGGGCACCAGGGCCAGGGAGGCGACCGCCCACAGCAGCGCACCCGCGGCGCCGAGGCGCACGGCCCGACGGCGCAGCGGATCCAAGGTGGTCACCTCGCGGCGTCCGGGCCCCGGCAGCAGCAGCACCGCGGTGCCGCCGGCGCCGATAGCGCACAGCAGGCCCAGGTGGTGAAGGGCGCGCACCACCGGCATTCCCCAGGTGACCAGCGGAGAGGCGGGGACCAGCTCGGCGGGGACGAGGGCTCCGGTGGCCGCCATGCCGGCCACGGCGGCGGCCACGGTGAGGAGCAGCAGGAGCGGAAGGGTCAGGGCGCCGGCGCGCTGGGAGACGGCGTTCATGCCCCTGCCTGTCGGCGTCGGAGCGTCTCGAAGAGGCAGACGGTCGCGGCGGTGTGGACGTTGAGCGACTCGGCAAGCCCGGCCAGGGGGATCCGCACGGTCAGCGGGGCCGCGGCGAGGGTGGCCGCGTCCAGTCCGTGCGCCTCGTTGCCGAGGATCCAGGCTATCCGCGCGGGCAGCTCGACGGTGAAGAGCTCGGAGGTGGCGTACCCGCTGGTCGCGGCCGCGGTGAGGGAGGTGGCGGCGAGCTGTGCGAGCAGATCCTCGATCTCGGCACCGGCGATCACAGGCAGGTGGAACAGGCTGCCGGCGGCGGCGCGCACGGCCTTCGGGGAATACGGGTCGGCACTGGTGCGCGTCAGCAGCACCAGGTCGGCGCCGGCGGCGTCCGCGGTGCGGATCAGGGTGCCGACATTGCCGGGATCCCGGACCTCGTGCAGCACCACGACGGTGACGGCCCCGCCCGACGGCAGCTCGCCGAGGGCTGTCCCGGCCGCCGCGGGGTCCTCGGCGGGCAGGGCGCCGACGGCGACGACCCCCTGCGGGGACACCAGGGCACCGGAGGGGTCGACGGGGCCCTGGCCGTCCCCGTTCCCCTCCCCCGCCGCGCCGCTCGCCGCGATGTCGCGGACCAGGGCGCGCAGGATCTTCTCCTCGACGGTGCGGACGGGCGCACCGGCGGTCCGGGCCAGGTCGACCAGCTCGGGATGGTCATCGGCCGCGCGCGCGGTGAGGAAGACCTCGCGGGCCAGCTGGGGACGATGCGCCAGCAGCGAGCGGACGGACTGCGGCCCCTCGATCCGGAACCTGCCCTGTTTGCGACGCGCAGAGCGCCCGGCCAGCGCCGCCACCTTCCGCACCCGCTCGGAGCGGGGAGAGGTGAGCGGAGACTGATCCGGGCGCTCGTTCATCGCAGGAGAAGCCGCGATGTCAGGCTGCCGGGGCGTTGACGTCCTCGGGGAGGGCGTTCTTGGCGACCTCGACCAGGGCGGCGAATGCCGGAGCATCGTTCACGGCGAGCTCGGCGAGCATGCGACGGTCCACCTCGACACCGGCGAGACCGAGGCCCTGGATGAGACGGTTGTAGGTCATGCCGTTGGCGCGGGCCGCAGCGTTGATGCGCTGGATCCAGAGCTGGCGGAAGTTGCCCTTGCGCTTCTTGCGGTCGCGGAAGTTGTAGGTCTGCGAGTGCAGCACCTGCTCCTTCGCCTTCCGGTACAGGCGCGAGCGCTGGCCGCGGTAGCCGCTGGCCTGCTCGAGGATTTCCCGACGCTTCTTATGGGCGTTGACCGCCCGCTTCACGCGTGCCACGTGATACTCCTTCGATCGTAAGTTCAGGGGCGCGGGAGCCGTGCTCCCGCGTGGGCGGTCAGCGGCCCAGCAGCTTCTTCATGCGCTTGACGTCGGCCTTGGCGACAGTGGTGTCGCTGCCCAGGCGGCGCTTGCGGGTGGAGGACTTGTGCTCCAGCAGGTGGCGGGCGCCCGCCTGCTCGCGCATGAGCTTGCCCGAGCCGGTGACGCGAATGCGCTTCTTGGTGCCCGAGTGGGTCTTGTTCTTCGGCATCTGCCTGTTCTCCTTGTGACGTTTCTCAGGACTCGGAGCCGGTCTCGGCTCCGGTCTCGGTGGAGGGCTTCGCGCTCTCGACCCTGGCGGCAGCCTTCTCAGCATCGGTCTTGCGCTTGCGGGCCTCGGCCATGGCCTGGGCCTTCTTCTTGTGGGGGCCGAAGACCATCACCATGTTGCGGCCGTCCTGTCGCGGATGCGACTCGACGAAACCGAACTCCGCGACGTCCTCGGCCATTCGCTGCAGCAGCTTCACGCCACGCTCGGGGCGAGCCTGCTCGCGCCCGCGGAAGCGGATGATGACCTTGACCTTGTCGCCGCCGTCGAGGAACTTCTCGACGTTGCGACGCTTGGTGTCGTAGTCGTGGGTGTCGATCTTCAGGCCCATCCGGATTTCCTTCTGGACCGTGTTCGCCTGGTTCTTGCGCGACTCACGGGCCTTCAGGTTGGCTTCGTACTTGTACTTGCCGTAATCCATGAGACGAGCGACCGGCGGATTCGCACCAGGTGCGACCTCGACCAGGTCGAGATCTGCTTCCTGGGCGAGACGCAGGGCGTCCTCGACACGGACCTCGCCGACCTGCTCGCCGGCGGGCCCGACCAGGAGGACCTTGGGGACCCTGATCTGACCGTTGATGCGCTGTTCGCTGATGTTGGCTCCTCACCTTGTTTCGAGTCGGAAGACGACGAAGGCCCCCGCATGTCATGCGGAGGCCCCAAGGTGCACACGCCGCGGCGCGGATCGGGCATTGCTGCCCGCTCGCCGCGCGGTTCAGGCACGGCTGCGATACTGACCCAGCGGCTGTTGGTCGCGAGCCGAAGAGCTCACGGGCGGATCGCCACGAGGTGGGAAGGGACTCCACTTGAGGAACGGATGGCGAGGGTCTCGACCTGTTCCAGTCTTCTATCCTAGCAGGAGTGCGCCCACCGTCCAGGTGATGTGCGTCGCGCCATCAGCTGCGACCAACGAGGAGTTTTGGTGGAGACCGACCGTCACCCATCCGACGGGGACGACCAGCACGGGTACAGCTACGGCGGGGACCCGCTCGAGGCCGCCGACGGAGCCGATCCCTCGACCGGGGCCCACCCGGACACCGATCCTCGCGGCGCCACCGCACCCCGCGCCGTGCTGCGCCCGATCCCGGAGGGGTTCCCGACCCCGCCGCCGCGCCCCGCGCGCCCCAACCGGCGACCGGCTCCCCCGCCCGAGCAGCCGGCGCCCTCGGGCCGCCCGCGCGGCCTGCTCCTCGCCGGGATCTCCCTCGCGGCCGTCCTGCTGCTGATCCTCGTGGTGGGCGGCGGTGTGCTCGCCGTGCGCTCGTTCTCTCCCGCCGACCCCGCCCCCTCGGCCGCGGGCGAGCCAGGATCGCCGAGCACTGCGGAGCAGTCCGGACCCGGGAGCACCGAGGTCGGTGAGGTGGCGCTCACCGAGGTGAGCACCGAGGTCGGCGTCCGCTCCGTGGGCGGGTCGAGCTCCTGGGAGGATCCCGAGGGTGAGTTCGTCATCGTCACCTTCGAGGTGGAGAACCCGAGCTCGAGTACCCTTCGGATCGGGGACAACGTCTCGTTGGAGACCGCCGACGGCACGTACCCGGTGGACCGCGAGGCCACCCTCGAGCACACTGCCGGGTCGACGGCATTCGGTGTGATCCCGCCCGCTGGCTCCCAGACCTTCCATGCCGTCTTCGACGTCCCGATCGGCGCAGAGCCGACCGGACTGCACGTCGACCTCGCCGACATCGACGAGAGCGGCACCCTTCCGCTGGGCGGCTGACCCCGCCCCGACGACCCGGCGTCTCGCTCCTCGAGGCGCTCGCACCGCGCGGTGCCGTCCCGCACCGCACCCGACCCCGAAGGAATCCCCTGTGACCGATCATCAGCACCCCGACCACCCCGACCACGCCGAGAAGGCCTCCGATCCCCAGGAGCTGCGGGACATCGCCGAGGTCTCCTCGGTCGAGATCATCACCTCCGCCTGCGTGCACCTGATGAGCGCCGCAGCGGTGAAGGTGGGACTCGCGGAGGACGAGGCCTCCGGGCAGTACCAGGACCTCGCCGAGGCGCGGAAGCTGATCAATGCTCTGGCGGGCCTGGTGACCGCGGCGGCCCCGGAGATCGGCAACGAGCACGCCCGCTCGCTGCGCGACGGGCTGCGCTCGCTGCAGCTGGCCTTCGCCGAGGCACTGCCCTTCCCGGACGACCCCGGCGAGGCCCCGGGCGAGAAGTACACCGGTCGCGTCTCCTGACCCGGCTCCAGCCCGCGGAGGTCAGGAGCCGAGCACGAGCCGCAACGAGCTGATCCGCTCCGCGACGATCTCCTCGGCACCGAGCCGTGCGGTGACCGCATCGACCACGGAACGGACCTCCTCGGCGGTGAGGCCGGGACGCAGCTGGAGGTGGAGATCCACCTCGGCGCGCTCCCCGGCCCGGGCGGTCAGCGCACGCACCTCGACCGAGGCCTCGTGCCCGAGGCGTTCCAGCGCCCGGCCCAGCTCCGGATCCAGGTGCGGCGGGAGCCATTCCCGGCCCTGTGCCAGGGCCCACAGCACGGAGCGGGGCAGCAGGACCGGTCCCCCGTCCTCGCTCGGGGTGGCGGGGTCCAGCAGCAGGGCGGTGCATCCCTCCTGCACCGCGGCCTGCGCGGCCTGCGGGGCGACGACCGGCACCGGCCGGGCGTCCCCGCGCCAGGCGCTGAGCGCGGCGACCGAGGTGAACAGCGGCAGCACGGTGGTGCCATCGGCCGCGGTGATCGAGACCATGGCCATGTCGGCGCCGTTGTCCCCGGTCAGGCCGTGCGCGGTGGTGCCCGTCTCGGTGGCGACCGCCATGATCGGCACCAGCACCCGCGCGCCGCTCAGCACGGCCACCAGGTGCTGCCGGTGCGGATCCTGCCCGGCGCGATGCGCGGCGAGCGCCTCCGCCAGGGGCTCGGGCGCCCGGCCGTCGTCCCCGGGGAAGGGGCTGACGGTGTAGTCGCGCCCCTGCCAGCTCACCCCGGCGGTGTCGGCCAGCGGTGATTTCTCCCGGAAGTGGGCGGGCAGCGTGCGTCGTGCCTGATCGCCGGGGGTCATGGACGGGTCTTCGCCCTCGGGCCCGGGCGTCCCGGTCTCGGATCCCGCTGCGTCGCGCGACGCCTCGACGCCGTCCCCGGCCTCCGCGCCCTCGGCCGGGGCCCGGTGGGCGCGCTTCCTCCACCACGGGGTCATGGGCGGCCCGCGACCTCGAGCGCCTCACCCATCGTGAAGGCCTGCGCGTACAGGGCCTTCCCGACGATCGCGCCCTCGACCCCGGCCGGGACCAGCGCGCGCAGCGCGCGCAGGTCCTCGAGGGAGGAGATCCCCCCGGAGGCGACGACCTTCGCGTCGGTGCGGGAGCACACATCGCGCAGCAGGTCCAGGTTCGGGCCGCGCAGGGTGCCGTCCTTGGTGACGTCGGTGACGACGTAGCGCTGGCAGCCGGCCTCGTCGAGCCGCTCGAGGGTCTCCCAGAGGTCGCCGCCCTCGCGGGTCCAGCCGCGGGCGGCCAGCGTGGTGCCGCGCACGTCGAGGCCGACGGCGATGCGGTCCCCGTGCTCGGCGAGGATCTCCGCGGTCCACTCCGGGTTCTCCAGGGCGGCGGTGCCGAGGTTGACGCGCCGGCAGCCGGTGGCCAGGGCCGTGGCGAGGGATTCGTCATCACGGATCCCGCCGGAGAGCTCGACGTTCATGTCGACGGCGGCGACCACCTCGGCCAGCATCGCGGCATTGCTGCCGCGGCCGAAGGCCGCATCGAGGTCGACCAGATGCAACCAGCTCGCACCGCCGGTCTGGAAGGTGAGCGCGGCGTCCAGAGGGGCGCCGTAGGCGGTCTCGGAGCCCGCCTCGCCCTGGACGAGTCGGACGGCCTGGCCGTCCTGCACGTCGACGGCGGGGAGCAGCTCGAGCACGGGAGCAGTCATGGGGTGCCTCCTGGAAGCGATGGTGCGGGCCCTAGCCCGGCACGGGTGGGGTCTGTGGAGAGGTCGTCGCTGCGGGCTGCGAGGCGACCGGGCGGGCGGGCTCAGCCGGCCTGGAGGCGCCAGATCGAGGTGCCGAGGCAGAGCAGTCCGAGCAGCAGCATGCCGACGGCCGCCCACCAGGGTTTCTTCGCACGGTAGAACGACCAGGCACCGCCGAGCAGCATCCCGCCGAGGAAGAGTGTCAGGAAGGCGAAGAACATCCCTCACTCCTCCCGGTCGTAGCGGGGCAGGGTGCGCAGCCAGTTGGCCAGCAGGGCGGCGCCGGCGTCCCCGGACTTCTCGGGGTGGAACTGGGTGGCGCACAGCGCGCCGTTCTCGACGGCGGCGACGAAGCGGTCGCCGTCGTGCTCCGCCCAGGTCACCAGCGGTGCCGTGAGCGAGCCGATCTGCTCCATCTCCCAGCGCCGGGCGGCGTAGGAGTGCACGAAGTAGAACCGCTCCGCGGTGATGCCCGAGAACAGGGTGGTCCCCTCCGGCGCCTCGACCGTGTTCCAGCCCATGTGCGGGACGACCTCCGCTTCCAGCCGGGTGACCTCACCGGGCCATTGGCCGAGTCCGGTCGAGCGCTCGCCGTGCTCGTCCCCGGCATCGAACATGATCTGGAGCCCCACGCAGATCCCGAGGACCGGCCGGCCTCCGGCCAGGCGACGTTCGACGAGCCGGTCTCCCCCGACCGCCTTGATCTGGGCCATGGTGGCGGCGAAGGCACCGACGCCGGGGACGACCAGTCCGTCGGCCGCGAGGGCCCGCTCCCGCTCGGCGGTGAGCTCGACCTCGGCGCCGGCGGCCTCGAGGGCACGCACCACCGAGCGCACGTTGCCCGAGCCGTGATCGAGCACCACCACGCGGGGCGGGGGTCCCTGCCCGGCCGCAGCCGGCTCTGCGCGGGTGCTCTGCGCCGGTCCGGGTGCCGTCGTCACTTGCGCTTCTTCCCGGAGGCGATCCACTCCAGGGCCTGGGCGCGGCTGAGCGCGGAGGGGTCCAGCCCGTCACCGAGCTCGGCGAGGTCGGTCACGCCCAGCAGCAGCTCCTCGACGATATCGTCGACCGCTCCGAGGACGATGGCGGGCGAGATGTCCTCGCCGCGCTCGCCGTACTTGTAGCGGGTCGCGGTCATGCGGTCGCCGCGGCGCCAGAACAGCACGATCCCGTTGCGCTGCAGCGCCGCGGAGGTGATCGCGGCGAGGTCGTGCGCGGCGGTCTCGGCGAGCGGGCCCGCGGCGATGGCGCCGGTGCTGGAGTCGAGGGTGCGCGTGCCGCTGGGGATGTCGATCCCGTCGGTGCGCGCCTCCCGGCCCAGCCGGATCACACCGGCCAGGGCCTTCGCGGTGACGACGGAGGTCGCGATCACGGCGACGGTGGGCTCGGAGTCCTCCTCCGCGGGCTCGGTCAGCACATCCTCGACGGTCAGCGGCGGCTCGTCGAGGGAGATGCCTTCCATGAGGCGCGCGAATTCGGCGTCGATGTCGTCGGCGGGACGGCGTCCGTCCTCGCCCTGGTCTCCGGTCCCGCCGGTGCGGGGATCCTCGGGGTCGACGGTGCTCACAGTGCTCCCTTGGTCGAGGGGACGTCGAGGACGCGGTCATCGTAGGCACAGGCGGCGCGCAGTGCACGGGCCAGGGCCTTGAACTGGGCCTCCACGACATGGTGGGGGTCCCGCCCGTCGAGCAGGCGGATGTGCAGGCAGATCGCGGCGTGGTGGGCGATCGACTCGAAGACGTGCCGGGTCAGCGAGCCGGTGAAGTGACCACCGATCAGGTGCAGCGCCTGGGCCTCGCTCTCCCCGGAGTGCACGCAGTAGGGCCGGCCGGAGAGGTCCACGACGGCCTGGGCGAGGGTCTCGTCCAGCGGCACCAGCGCGTCCCCGAACCGGGCGATGCCCTGCTTGGTCCCGAGGGCCTCGCGCAGCGCCTGGCCGAGCACGATCGAGGTGTCCTCGACGGTGTGGTGGGCATCGATGTGGGTATCGCCGGTCGCCGTCACCGTGAGGTCGAAGCGGGCGTGGGTGCCCAGGGCCGTGAGCATGTGGTCGAAGAACGGCACCGTGGTGGAGACGTCGACCTGGCCGGTGCCGTCGATGTCGAGGGTCAGCTCGACCGACGACTCACGGGTGGTGCGGCTGATGCTCGCGGTGCGGGGGCCGCGCGGCGCAGGGCTCGGCATGACGGGGCTCTGCCCGGGGGTGCTCTGGGTGTCGGTCATCGGGGGTCGGCCTCCTCGAGGGCGGTGCGGAATGCGGCGTTGTCCTCGGGGGTGCCGAGGGAGACGCGCAGCCAGCCGGCGGGGCCGACGGCTCGGATGAGGACGCTGCGGGCGAGGAGGGCCTCGAACACGGCGTCACGGTCGGAGAAGCTGCGGAACAGGATGAAGTTCGCATCCGACGGGGCGACCTCGTGACCGCGCGAGCGCAGGTGCTCGGCGAGCGCGTCCCGCTCGGTCCGCAGCTGCGCCACCTTCCCCAGCAGCTCCTCGCGGTGGGCGAGCGCGGTGCGGGCGACCGCCTGGGTGAGCGCGGAGAGGTGGTAGGGCAGGCGCACCACGCGGACGGTGTCCACGATCGCGGGATCGGCGACCAGGTAGCCCAGGCGCGCGCCGGCGAGCGCGAAGGCCTTGGACATGGTCCGGGTGACCACCAGGTTCGGGTGGCTCGGCAGGAGCGTGAGCGCGCTGGGGACGCCGTCGCGGCGGAACTCGCCGTAGGCCTCGTCCACCACCAGCAGACCGCGGGTCGGAGCGAGGGCGCTCGCTGCCGCCTCGACGACCTCGAGCTCCAGCGCGGTGCCGGTGGGATTGTTCGGGCTGGTCAGCACCACGATGCTGGGGCGGTGCGCGGCGATCGCCGCAGTGACCGCCTCGGCGGTGAGGGCGAAGTCGGGGGCGGGGCCGCGCTCGGCGGTGACCCACTGGGTGTAGGTGTCGCGGGCGTACTCGGGATACATCGAGTAGTGCGGGGTGAAGCCCAGTGCGGTGCGGCCGGGGCCGCCGTAGGCCAGCAGCAGCTGGTGCATGACCTCGTTGGAGCCGTTGGCGGCCCAGACGGCGTGCGCCTCGGGCGCCGGGATCCCGGATTCGGCCGCGAGGAACTCCCCGAGCTCGGCGCGCAGGCCGAGCGCCTCCCGATCCGGGTAGCGGTTCAGACCCGCCGCGGCCTCGGTCACGGCTGCGCCGATGGCGGCGGCGAGCTCCGGCGAGGGGCCGTAAGGGTTCTCGTTGACGTTCAGCGCATGCGCGACCTCGAGCTGGGGAGCGCCGTAGGGGGCGGCTCCCGCGATGCCGTCGCGCGGGGCGGGCAGCGCGGAGCTGTCGAGGGTCGGAGCAGGCGTGGTCGGCATGGTCTCCATGGTAGTTCGCGGCGGCCACCGGTGACCTGCCCGTCCGCACGTCGAGGCACCGCAGGAGCACGATCCGGCCCGGAGCGTGGCGCCCTTCACAACCAGCGCACCGACCCCGGGCCGAGCCGCGGTCCGTCAGTATCCTGGAGCGATGTTCCGTTCCCTGGGTGCCCTGGTCGGCGACCTGCTGGTCGCCCTGCTCTTCGTCGCAGTGGGGCTCGTGCAGCACGGCACGCCGCTGACCACGCAGAACCTTGTCCTGGTGGGCTGGCCCTTCGCGCTCGGCGTGCTGCTGGGCCACCTCGCGATACGCGCCTGGCGGGCTCCGTTCCGGATCTGGCCGCACGGGGTGTTCGTGTGGGCGATCACGCTGGCGAGCGCCATGGCGCTGCGCACCCTGTTCTCCGCCGGCACCGAGGTGTCCTTCGTCATCGTCACCGCCGTGGTGACGGCGGTGGGCATGCTGGGCTGGCGCGCGGTGGCGCTGTACGCCACCCGCGGCGAGCGGCGCACACCAGCCGCCGCACCGACGTCGGTGGGCGACTCCTCCGTCTGACCGGGGCGCGGCCGCGCCTGCTGCCTCCACTGCGACCTCAGGCACCTCTGGGCCGACGGGAGCGATGCGGTGGGCAGCACTCGGTGCGCGCCCTAGTGGTCCGGCGGTCCGAGCACCGGCGCGCGCGGACCCGGCCCGCTCACTGCCCGCTGCTGATCACCCGATCGATCTCGAGCCCGTGACCGGCCGGGTACAGCGGATCATCTGTGCCGCCGGGGACGTCCTCGGGGGCGACCCGCACCGCCGCCATCGAGCGCGGCAGCTCGATCGGCAGCCGGCCCCGGGCGGGGATCACGCCCGTGATCGCGTCGGCCCAGGCCGCGCCGGAGACGCCGAAGCTGCCGGTGAGCGCGTCGCAGTGCGCGATGATCCCGGTGAGCACCGCGGCCCGGTCCAGGTCCACATCGACGATCAGCGGGCAGGCCGCCCGGATCCGGTCCAGCCGGTGGGCGAGCCCGGGCGGGAACTCGAGATCCCCCTGATGGAACCAGGCCTCGAGGAAGAGATCGTCCCGCGGCTGGAACGGCGCGCCGATCCGCAGCAGCGCCACATCGGCCTCCGCCGGGGTCGCGACCCGCTCCCCCAGGGACGCGATGACCTCCTCGGACAGCCCTTCGGCATAGATCCGCGGGCGGGCACCGTCGGTGGGCAGCGGCAGCACTGCGCCGTCGTCGTGCAGGACGACGACGCTGCTGGCCTGCGCCTCGTGGCCCCGGCGGCGGGCCTCCTCGGTGCCGACCAGGGCGTCGGCCGCGGACTCGTCGACATAGGGGTCGTCGAACAGGCCGAGGCGGAACTTCACCCGCAGGAGCCGCCGGGCGGAGTCGGTCACCCGCTGCTCGCTCACCAGGCCCTCGCGGACCAGGTCCAGCAGCAGCTCGGTGCACTCTTCGCCGCCGAACTGATCCGCCCCGGCCTCGAGGATGCGCTGCATGCGCTGGGAGGGGGTCAGCTCCTCGACGCCCCAGGCGCGGGCCGGCAGCACCTGGTCGCCGACGTGGTTGTCATTGACCAGCTCCCAGTCGCTGACGATCACGCCGTCGAAGCCGAGCTGCTCGCGGAGCAGGCCGGTGAGCACCTGGTGGTTGAAGCCGAAACCGACCTCCTCGATCGCCTCGCCGTCGATCTCGAGCCCGAGGGGACGGCCGTAGTACGGCATGATCGCCTCGGCCCCCTGTTCGACGGCCACCCGGAAGGGCAGGAGGTGGTCCTCGAACCGCCCTCCCGGGTAGATCTGGTCCCGGCCGTACGGGAAGTGGGCGTCCTCGCCGTCCTTCTGCGGGCCGGCGCCCGGGAAGTGCTTGACCGTGGACTGCACCGAGGGCTCCCCGTCGGCGCCGCGCAGTCCCTCGAGGGCGGCAGCGACCAGGCGGGCCACCAGCTGCGGGTCCTGGCCGAAGCATTCGCGCTGCCGCGCCCAGCGCGGTTCGGTGGCGAGGTCCGCGACCGGGTGCAGCGCCGCCCGGATGCCGATCGCGGTGTACTCGCGGCGCGCCGTCTCCGCCCACTCGCGCACCAGCACGGGATCGGCGAGGGCGCCCAGGCCCAGCGGCTCCGGCCACAGGGAGAAGAACGAGGTCACCCAGGAGGTGCCGGCGTTCTGCGCGCCGCCGTGGCGGGGATCGGTGGAGATCGTGACCGGGATGCCGTGCGGGGTCCGCTCGGCGCGCTCCTGGAGGCGGTTGTGCCAGCGGGCGGCGGCGCCGGCGCTCTCCAATCCGTGCACGTTGAAGTGGTTCATGTGCTTGGCGAGCACCACCTCCTCGGTGCCGGATTTGGAGATCGCGCCGGGACCGTCCAGCAGCGTGCCGTCCGGCCCGGTCTCGATCACGGTGTGGAACATGAGCCCGATCTGCTCGGCGAGGGAGAGCCTATCCAGCAGGTCCTCGGTGCGCTCTTCGGGGCTGCGGCGCGGATCCTCGAAGGGGTCCATCCGACCGTTGCCGTTCAGGTCCCGGTAGCGGGTGCCGTCGACCGATTCGACGAGCCGGGGGCGGGAGCGATCAGCCGTGGGCACGGAAGACCTCCTGCGCGATCACGGGGCGCAGGCTCGCGGCCGCGTCGTCGGTCGCGAACCATTCGTGCAGCTGCTCGTCCAGCAGCACGTTGCCGAGCGCGCCGAGGATCATCGACTGGTCCAGCGACAGGTGACGCCGGGCGATGGTCCCCGTTCTCACGGCCACCGCGTCGTGGAAGCCGCCGGGGCCGTAGGCGCCCAGCTCGGTCTCGATCCGGGAGAGGTTCTCGATCGAGGAGTCGAGCTCGTACTGCAGCGCGAGCGCCCCGGCGTGCGGGGTGACCACTCCGTCCAGTCCCTGCGGGTAGGGCTGCCCCTGCTGCCAGTCGGTGCCCGCCGCGTCCGAGAAGTACCCGGTGGGATTCAGGCCCAGGGCATCGACCCCGTACTCGCGGTACTCGGCGTACGGGTCGGAGCTGGGAGAGAAGCCCCAGTACCCGTATCCGGGCTCTTCCAGCCCGTGCTCGCGCTGGGCCCGCACGTGCAGGGGGTGGTTCCTCCCCCAGCTCTCCGGGCCCCAGGCCGCCTCGGGCACGAAGAGATCGGGCATCAGCTCCTCGAACATGGAGCCGCCCCAGCCGGGCACGATCTCCATCCCGCGATAGGTGTGCGCGCCCTCGAAGACGGCCACGCCCTCGTGCTCCGTCCAGTCCCCGACCGGTGCCATCTCGGGCCAGGTCCATTCCGGCGGGAAGGTGCGGTAGGTCGTGAAGTAGGCGCCCGCGGGGATCTGACCGGTCATGATCCCCAGATAGGTGACCATGCGCGCCTCGGAGACGGCGGTGTCGTAGTGGTGCGCGGAGTGGTACCAGACGTCGGCCCCGGGGATGTCGCTGAACAGGGGTCGCAGCTCGACCCCGTCGCGGCCCGGGTCCTCGACCCAGAAGCCGCCGATGGTCCGGCCGGGCTGGGCGTCGACCTCCCGGTCGAAGAACACGTCCCAGCGCATGGCGTCGAAGAGCCGGCAGGCGCGGCGCCGGTTCGAGGGGTCCGCCTGGGCGACGACGTGCAGCGCGGCACCGAGCCAGCCCATGTCGACGCTGGAGACGAACGGGGTCACGGGATCCCCGGTGCCGGGCCAGGTGCGCAGCACCGAGCCGTCTTTCTCGTCGTACCAGTTGAAGAACATGCCCGAGGGCTCGTGGTGCTCCATCGATTCCAGGGAGCCCAGGGTGCGGGAGATGCGATTGCGGGCATGGCCGGGCGTGAGCAGTCCCAGCTCTCGGGCGATCAGGACCGACCACAGGGAGCCGCCGATGTTCGTCGGCGAGGTGTGCTGGGAGTGCCCGGTGAGGTCCGCGTCGATGTTGTCCGAGATCAGGCCCGTCGCCTCGACGGTCATCGCGTCCAGGCTGTGCCAGGTGTCCGCGGCCCAGCGGCGCAGCAGCGCCTTCTCGCCCCGGTCCATGGGGCCGGATCGACCGGCCGACGGAAAGGCGCGGCCCGTCGGCGCGGCGGTGCCCGCCGGTGCGGCCGCCGTGCCGGCGAGCGCGCCGGCGCCCAGCAGCGGGACGGTGAGCAGGGTGCGTCGGTCGAAGGTGTTCACGGTGCCTCCTCGAGGCGGTGGGGGTTCACTTGATGCCGCTGGTGGCGATGCCCTGGATGAAGTAGCGCTGGAAGAACAAGAAGACGAGGAGGATCGGCAGGACCACGAGCGTGGCCCCGGCCAGGAGCAGCCCGTAGTCCGTCTGGTTCTGTCCGGTCGAGATCAGGGCGAGGGCGACCGGCAGGGTGTAGGTCGACTCGCTGGAGGAGACGACCAGCGGCCACAGGAAGTTGTTCCAGGAGCCGAGGAAGGTGAGGATGCCGAGGGTGGCGAAGGCGGGCCCCGCCAGCGGCAGGTAGATGCGGAAGAAGATCGCGATCTCGCCGACGCCGTCGATCCGCCCGGCCTCCAGCAGCTCCCGGGGCAGGCCCAGGAAGAACTGGCGCATGAGGAAGACGCTGAAGGGCTGGACCAGGAACGGCAGGATCAGTGCGGGGATGGTGTTGGCCAGGCCCAGGTTCACGATCAGGACGTACTGCGGGATGAACGTGACCAGGCCCGGGATCATCAGGCAGCCCAGCACCAGCAGGAACAGCACGCGCTGGAAGGGGAAGCGCAGATGCGCGAGCGCGTAGCCGAACATCGAGGAGAAGAACAGGTTCCCGGCCGTGACCGCGATCGCCACCACGGCGGAGTTCTGGAAGTAGCGGCCGAAGGGGCGCTCGAAGAGTCGGCGGAAGTTGTCCCAGGTGGGGTTCTCGGGAATCCAGGTCGGGGGCACCCGCAGCAGTTCGCCCTGGGTCTTCACGCTGCCCAGGAGCATCCACACGAAGGGGGTGATCACCAGCAGCAGGAAGCCGGTCAGGACGAGGTAGGTCAGGACGGGACGGCGACGGTCGATCATCACTTCTCCCTCATCAGGCGGAACTGCGCGAGGGTGACGATGCCGATGACGATGAACGTCAGATAGGCCATCGCGCCGGCGACCCCGTAGTTGCCGAAGCCGAACTGGTTGTACGTGTACATGGAGGCGGAGATCGTGGCGTTCAGCGGCCCGCCCTGGGTCATCACGAAGGGCTCCTCGAAGAACTGCAGGTACCCGATCGAGGTGGTGACCATGACGAACAGCATCGTCGGCCGGATCGCGGGCAGGGTGACGTGCCAGAACCGCTGCCTGGTGGAGGCGCCGTCGAGCGCGGCGGCCTCGTGCAGTCCGCGGTCCACGGCCTGCAGCCCGGCCAGGAAGATGACCATCGAGGTGCCGAAGTTCCGCCAGACCGCCATCACGATCAGCGACAGCAGCGCGGTGCGCTCATCGCCCAGCCAGTGGGGCCCGTCGATCCCGACCCAGCCGAGCACCGTGTTCACCAGCCCGTTCTCAGGGCGCAGCAGGAATCTCCAGACCACGGCGACGGCCACGATCGAGGTGACCACGGGGGTGTAGAAGCCCATGCGGAACACGCCGCGCAGACGGCTCACGCCCTGGTTCAGGGCGAGCGCGGCGGCGAGCCCGGCGATGATGGTCAGCGGCACCCCGATCAGCACGAACCCGCCGGTGTTCAGCGCGGCCCGGCGGAAGACGGGGTCCTCGAAGGCGGTGACGTAGTTCTCCAGGCCCACGAAGTCCACCGCGAACGGCGAGCGGATGTCGCTGATGCGCATGTCGGTGAAGGACATGAACATCGACTGCAGCACGGGCCAGGCGATGAACACCGTGAACAGCACGACGAAGGGCAGCGAGAGCAGGATCCCGGCGCGTGCCTCCGCCGCGGCGCGCCGGCCCCTCAGGCGGCGGGCGGATCCCGTGCCGTCGCCCGGGGAGGGCCCGGTGTCGGAGGCGGTCAGCGGTGCGGCGCTCATCTCAGAGACCGGTCCCGATGCCCTGCGCCTCGGACTGGACGGTCTCCAGCGCGTCGGCGGGGGCGAGATCCTGCTTGCAGACCTGCTCGATCTGAGCATCGAACTTCGCGGCGACCTGCTCCCAGGTGGCGATGGTGGGCGGGGCGAAGGCGGAGAGCAGCTGGGTGTGGAAGGCCTCGAACTTCTCGTTCGAGGCGACGGAATCATCCTCCCAGGCGGTCTGCAGGCTGGGCATCGAGGAGACGATCGAGAACCATTCCACCTGCACCTCGGGGCGCGAGAGGTACTCCACGAGCTTCCAGGCGCCGTCGCGGTTCTGGCTGCCCTGGAAGACGCCGATGTTCGCCCCGCCCAGGAAGCTCGCGCTGGTCTGCTTCTCGGGCATGACGAACACGCCGTACTTCTCGGCGAAGCCCTCGCCGCCGACGCCCTCGACCGCGGCCATCATCCAGGGCCCGGAGATGAACATCGGGACCTCTCCGGAGACGAAGTCCTGCTCGGTGGTGCCCTCGGCGGGGGTGGGGTTCGCGATCCCGTCGGTGAAATAGGACTGGTAGTAGGCCAGCGCCTCCTCGTTCTCAGGGGAGACGAAGGTGAACTCCGTGGCGTCCTCGGAGACGACGTCCCCGCCGTTGGACCAGCAGAACGGGAGCACGGTCTGCCAGGATCCGTTCCCGCCGGGCTGCAGGGCGATGCCCCACTGCCCGTCCGGTCCGCCCTGCATGGTGCGTGCCATCTCGACCAGGCCCTCCCAGTCGGTGGGCGGCTCGGTGATGCCGAGGGACTCGGCGATGTCCTTGCGGTAGAACACCAGGCGGGTCTCGACGTACCACGGGACCCCGTGGACGGTCTCGCCCACGGTGACGGATTCGAGCGCTCCGGGGAAGTAGTCCTCGGTGGCGATGGAGTCCGGGGTGGGCTCGAGCGCGTCCAGGCTCACGAACTCGGCCATCCAGGTCGAGCCGACCTGGGCGACGTCCGGCGCGGTGCCGGCGGCGATCGCCGAGGTGAACTTGTCATGGGCGCTGTCCCAGGGCAGCGGGGTCACCTCGACGGTGACGTCGGGGTTCTCCTCCTCGAAGCCCTTGAGCAGCGTCGGCAGCGCCTCGCCCTCGGCGCCCATCGCCCAGACGGTGAGGGCACCGGTGGCCGGGCCCTCGGCGATCGGCTCCGCGGGGGCGGCGCCGCCCTCCTGCTCGTCGGAGCGGCCGCAGGCGGCCAGGACGGCGAGGGTGCCGGCGGCGCCCAGGCCGGCGAAAGCGCGGCGGGAGAGGCGGGAGGTGGTGATCATGAGGACTCCTTCGTCGATGATGCGATGGGGGTGATGGAACCAAAGGTGAGCTCGCGGAGCGGGCACAGCCGGGGACATGGCCCGGGTGCGGCCTAGGCTCCTGCGGAGAGCGCGTCGAGGGGAGGCGTACCGGAGACGCCGTCCGGGGAGCAGCCGCAGGATTCCCGCAGCACCAGGGTCGAATCCACGATGCACGGCTCCTGCACTGCGTCGCCGTCGATCCGGGCGGCCAGCCGACGGGCCGCGAGGGCACCGAGCTGGGCCACCTCCTGACGCACCGTGGTCAGTCCCGGCCTCAGGTACCGGGCGGTGACGGTGTCGTCCCATCCGGTGACGGCCAGCTGGCCGGGCACGTCGACGCCCGCGGCGGTGAGACGGGCGATGATCGCGAGGGCCAGCTCGTCGTTGCCGCATACCAGCGCATCGAGGCCGGCGATCCCCCGCGGCGCCCCGGACGACTCCGCGGTGGAGACGGCGGGGTCGGCGCGATCCGGGTCCTGCTCCGCGACCGCGAGGAGCTGCTCGGCCACCTCGAGACCGGCGGACTCGACCGGGTCGACGTCGAAGTGCCGTGCCGGGGACAGCCCGGCGGCCGCGAGCGCCTCGAGATGGCCGCGGTGGCGGCGACCGATGTCCGAGCCCTCCTCGGGGCGGCCCACGAATCCGAGGCGTCGGCGACCGTGACCGATGAGGTGCTCGGTGAGCTGCTGGGCGGAGCGGCGGTTCTCCGCATAGAAGGCGTCGACGCCGTCCACCCTCCCCCGCGCGACGCTCACCGTGGGGCGCACCTCCGAGACCTGCCGCACGATCTCGTCGTCCGCGCCGCTGCGGGCCATGAACGCCATCCCGTCGACCCTGCCCAGCAGGTCGAGCACCGCAGCGGGGCGATGCTCCTGGGGCCTGGCGAGGACGAGCACCACCGGGAGACCGAGCTCGGAGGCGGCGATCTCGAAGCCGACCAGGAGCTCCGCGTAATAGGGGCCCGCGATGTGCGGGAGCACGACGCCGAGCGCCTTGCTGCGCCGCACGGCGAGAGCCCGGGCCGCCGCCGCGGGGACGTACCGCAGCTCACGAGCCGCCTCGAAGACGGCGTCGCGGGTGCGGGGCGCGACCTTGGACGAGTCCCCGAAGGCACGGCTCACCGTCGCGATCGAGACCCCGGCACGCTCGGCGACCTGGTAGATCGTGGGCACGGGCAGGGCGTCCCCATTCACCATCATGGTGTCCTCCGCCTCGTCATCGAGTACTGGTTCCGCAGCCTGTGCCGCGCCGGTCCGCCGGCACTCCGTGATGGAAGCGCTTACAGCGAGACTGTGACTGTATGCGCTTACATGCAGAGTGGCAAGGGTCACGGCACTGCGCGCACGGAGCGAGCGGGGATCAGCCGGCGACGAGCAGGCCCCAGCCAGGTGAGGCGGCAACGGGACGATCCCCCGCGCCGGAACTCACGACGCGGGCACCCACTCCTCCTGGCGCGTCAGTCCGCGAAGCGGACGTCGATCGCGGTGCCGTGGGCGGGCAGCCCCTCCGCGACAGCGAGCGTGGTCGCCGCCGCACGGGCCCCGGCGAGCGCGTCCCGGTCGTAGTCCACGACATGGATGCCGCGCAGGAAGGTCTGCACGCCCAGGCCGCCGGTGAAGCGCGAGGTGCCGCCGGTGGGCAGGACGTGGTTGGAGCCCGCGGCGTAGTCGCCGAGGCTCACCGGGCTGTGGGGGCCCACGAAGACGGCACCGGCATTGGTGACGCGGGCGGCGACCTCTGCGGCGTCGGCGGTCTGGATCTCGAGGTGCTCGGCGCCGTAGGCATCGACGACCGCAAGCCCCTGCGCGAGATCCGCGACCAGCACGACGCCGCTCTGCCGCCCCCGCAGCGCCTGCTCGATGCGCTCACGGTGCAGAGCCTGCGGGACCTGCTCCGCGAGCTCGGCCTCGACCGCCGCGGCGAGCTGCGGGGAGTCGGTGACCAGCACGCTGGCGGCCAGCGGATCGTGCTCGGCCTGGGAGATCAGGTCCGCGGCGACGTAGGCGGGGTCAGCGGCGCCGTCGGCCAGGATCGCGATCTCGGTGGGGCCGGCCTCGGCGTCGATCCCCACCGTGCCGCGCACCAGGCGCTTGGCGGCGGCGACATAGACGTTGCCCGGGCCGGTGACCAGGTCCACGCCCTCCAGCGCCGCGCCGTCGCCGAGATCGTCGGCGCCGTGGGCCAGCAGCGCGATCGCCTGGGCACCGCCGACGGCGAGCACCTCGGTGACCCCGAGCAGCGCGCAGGCCGCCATGATCGTGGGGTGCGGCAGCCCGCCGTACTCCTTCTGCGGCGGGGAGGCGAGCACGATCTGCTCGACACCCGCGACCTGGGCGGGGACCACGTTCATCACCACCGAGCTGGGCAGCACGGCACGGCCGCCGGGGACATAGAGCCCCACCCGGGCCACGGGCACCCAGCGCTGGGTGACGGTGCCGCCGGGCACCACCTCGACGCTCTCGGCGGGACGGGCCTGGGCGGCATCGACCCGGCGCACTCGCGCCGCCGATTCCTCGAGCGCGGCACGGATCGCCGGATCGAGCTCCTCGAGCGCCCGCTGCAGCTCGGCCTGCGGGACCCGCAGCTGCTCGGGCCGCATCCCGTCGAAGCGCTCGGAGGCCTCGAGCACGGCCTCCGCGCCGCGGGCGGCGACGTCCTCGACCACCGGCCGCACGGCGGCGACCGCGGCCTCGACGTCCAGCTCGGCGCGCGGCAGCGCAGCCGTGAGCTCGGCGGGGGTGAGGGTCCGCGTGCGCAGATCGGACACGGCGAGGAACGGGGCGGAAGCAGGCATGGAGGCAGTCTAGGAGCGCCTCGTCCACAAGACGCATTGCGCCCACGTCGCGGAAGGACCTCGGGGCGTCCTCACGGCGGGGACACCGTCTAGAGTCGTCCCGTGCTCGTCGCCTTCCTCCTCACCCTGCTCGCCGGCGGGGCCACCAGCATCGGCGCCGCGCTCGGGGTGCTGGGCCGTGGCACGAACCCCAAGCTGCTGGCCGGCGGGCTCGGGCTGTCCGCCGGGGTGATGCTCTACGTCTCCTTCATGGAGCTGATGCCGCAAGGCGCTCGGGTGCTCTCCGGCGGCGACGTGGTCACGGCGAGCGGGGGCGCCTACGCGGCGCTCGCCTTCTTCGTCGGCATCGCGCTCATCGCGGTGCTGGACCGTCTGGTGCCCGAAGCGGTCAGCCCGCACGAGTTCTCGGGCCGGATGTCCGGGAGCCATGGACACTCCGAGCTGCGTGCTCCCGACGAGCAGGCCGCGGACCGGGCGCTGCGGGCGAGGCTGCTGCGCACCGGCACGGTGACCGCCATCGCCCTCGCCCTGCACAACGTCCCCGAGGGGTTCGCGACCTTCGTCGCCGCCCTGCAGGCGCCCGAGGTGGCGATCCCGGTGGTGGCGGCGATCGCGCTCCACAACATCCCCGAGGGCCTCGCGGTCGCGGTCCCCGTGCGCCGCGCCACGGGCTCCCGGACGAAGGCGTTCTGGCTCGCCTCGATGACGGGCATGGCCGAGCCGGTGGGTGCGGTGATCGGCTACCTGCTGCTCGCGCCGCTGCTGACCGGTGAGGCGATGGGAGCGATCCTGGCCGCGGTCGCCGGGGTGATGGTGTTCGTCTCGCTCGATGAGCTGCTGCCGGCCGCCGAGGAGACCGGTGAGCACCACACGGTGATCTACTCCCTGATCGCGGGGATGGCGGTCATGGCGCTGACGCTGATCGTGGTGTGACCCCGCGCGGCGACGACCACGCACCGACGGCTCCGGTACGTTCTTGCTGAGGGTCGCGGACGGCGCCACCGCCGTCGGCCCGGGGTGACGGGCTGCGAGCAGGCGAGGGGGACGGATGATCGACGTCGAGGACGGGGAGCGCATGGCGACCTCGCGCCCTGTCCGCCGGGCCCGCCGGACGGGTGCCGCCCTGGCCTCCGTGGTGCTGGCGCTCTCCCTCGGCGCCTGCGACGCGATCCCCGGCCTGCCCGGCAACGGGGCGGAGACCTCCTCCCCCGCCGCCGGCGAGCCGATGGAGCCCGCCGCGGTGGCCGCTGCCGAGAGCACCCCGGTGGATCCGTCCTGGCTGTGCCGGCCCGGCGAGGGCACGCCGCCGGTGGGGTCGACCGCGGGCGGGACGATGACGCCACAGTCGGTGCGCGCCGACGGCAACGTCCTGGAGGTCTCCGGACCCTTCCGTCTGGAGGCGGAGCATCACTATCGGGGCTTCGCCCCGGTGGGCGTGCTGGTGCCCGCCGATCCGGGAAACCGGGGCCTCCCGGCTCCGGGCTTCGAGGGAGAACTCGGGGTCGCCGGCGCGCCGATCCCGCCGATCGTGGTCCGCGAGCGGGTCGAGGTCTCCGGCGACGGCCCGGCCCCCTCGACCGTCACCGCCCACCTGACGCTGGGGACCTGCGATGACTCCCCGCTGCCGGACGGGCAGTTCCTGCTGCGACTCAGCGGCGGCGGCATCGACGGTCCCGGCCACGCCGAGGCCGACGCCGGCTGGAGCGCGGACGGGGACGTGCTGGTGGACGTGGTCGACGGCGCGGTCGAGGTGGTGCCCGGCGTGGTGACCGCCCCCTCGGGAGAGGTCCCCGTGGACCTCTCGCCGCTGCAGTGCGGGGCGAGGCTGGCGCCGCTGGGCACAGGGGACGAGCTGGCCGTGCAGGTCGCCGATCCCACCACCCGGGTCTCCACCGCCGTGCCGGAGGACGAGCTCGGCGTCTCGGTGAGCGCCCAGGTGACGGTCACCTCGCCGGATCTCGGCACCCGGGCGCTGTTCCAAGGGGTCGTGCTCACGCATCCGGGCACCGGGACCGTCGTGGCCGGGGCGCGCAACACTGCCCGGATCGCCCTGCAGTGGATCGACCAGGACGGGGTGACCCGCACCGGCCGCGCGTGGACCACCCGTGAGGCCTGTGGTCACCGTGCTCTGCGGCCCGGCGAGTACCGGGCGCACGCTGTCGCCGTGACCGTGGACGAGGACGGCGCCACCCGGCTGGTGCTCTCGGACCCCTGGAGCGTCGAGATCGTCGACGAGCAGCCGGACGGCTGAGCCCCGGCTCCGGGCCCCAGGACGTGCGAGGGGCTTCTCACGTACCGTGGTGCCGTTCGGATCGAGGGGTGGGACAGCACCGGCTCCTCGATTAGTCTTGACGTCAAGACAAAATCCGCATCGACCCGAGGGAGCACGCGACACATGGCGCGCATCATCTACACCCACACCGACGAGGCGCCGATGCTGGCGACCGCATCGTTCCTGCCGATCCTCGATGCCTTCTCGGACACCGCCGGGATCGAGGTCACCACCCGTGACATCTCCCTGGCCGGTCGCATCGTCGCGGCGTTCTCCGACCTGCTGCCCGAGGACCAGCGCGAATCCGATGCGCTGGCCGAGCTGGGCGAGCTGGCGAAGTCCCCCGAGGCCAACATCATCAAGCTGCCCAACATCTCCGCCTCGGTGCCCCAGCTGAAGGCCGCCGTGGCCGAGCTGCAGGCCCAGGGGGTCGCGCTGCCGGACTACCCCGAGTCCCCCTCCACCGAGCAGGAGAAGGACATCCGCGCCCGCTACGACTCGATCAAGGGCTCCGCGGTGAACCCGGTGCTGCGCGAGGGCAACTCCGATCGCCGCGCGCCGGCGGCGGTGAAGAACTTCGCCAAGGCCCACCCCCACCGCATGGGCGAGTGGAGCACGGACTCCCGGACGACGGTCGCCACCATGGCCGCCGACGACTTCCGCGACAACGAGCAGTCGGTGGTCCTGGAGGCCGAGGACACCCTGTCGATCGTGCACGTCGCCGCCGACGGCACCGAGACCGTGCTCAAGCCGTCGATCCCGGTGCTCGCCGGTGAGGTGGTCGATGCCACCGTGATGCGCGCCGCGGCGCTGGAGACCTTCCTGCGCGAGCAGATCGCCGCCGCGAAGGAGCAGGGCGTGCTGTTCTCCCTGCACCTGAAGGCGACCATGATGAAGGTCTCCGACCCGATCCTGTTCGGTCACGCCGTGCGCGCCTTCTTCCCCACCCTGTTCTCCGAGTTCGGCGAGCAGCTGGCCGCGGCGGGCCTGTCCCCCGACAACGGCCTCGGCGGGATCCTGGCCGGGGTCGAGGATCTCGACGCCACCGTGCGCGACGGGGTCGCGGCCGCCATCGAGAAGGACCTGGCGGCCGGACCGGACCTGGCGATGGTCAACTCCCACAAGGGCATCACCAACCTCCATGTCCCCTCCGACGTCATCATCGACGCCTCGATGCCGGCGATGATCCGCGGCGGCGGCAAGATGTGGAACCAGGACGACGCCGAGCAGGACACCCTGGCGGTCATCCCCGACTCCTCCTACGCCGGCGTCTACGCCGCGACCGTCGAGGACTGCCAGGCCCACGGCGCCTTCGACCCCACCACCATGGGCACCGTCCCGAACGTGGGGCTGATGGCGCAGAAGGCCGAGGAGTACGGCTCCCACGACAAGACCTTCGAGGTCCGGGCCGAGGGCCGGGTCGAGGTGCGCGACGCCGCCGGTGCCGCGGTGATGAGCCACGAGGTCGCCGCCGGCGACGTCTTCCGCGTCTGCCAGGCCAAGGATGCCCCGATCCGTGACTGGGTCCAGCTCGCGGTGCGTCGCTCGCGCGAGTCCGGGATGCCCGCGGTGTTCTGGCTCGACGAGTCCCGCGCCCATGACCGCAACCTCATCGCCAAGGTCCAGGAGTACCTGGCGGTCGAGGACACCGAGGGCCTCGACATCCGCATCATGTCGCCGGTGGACGCCACCCGTCACACCCTCGAGCGGGTGCGGCGCGGCGAGGACACCATCTCGGTGACCGGCAACGTGCTGCGTGACTACCTCACCGACCTGTTCCCGATCCTGGAGCTGGGCACCAGCGCCAAGATGCTCTCGGTGGTGCCGCTGATGAACGGCGGCGGCCTGTTCGAGACCGGCGCCGGCGGCTCCGCCCCCAAGCACGTCCAGCAGCTCATCGAGGAGGACTACCTGCGCTGGGACTCCCTCGGCGAGTTCCTGGCGCTGGCCGAGTCGCTGCGCCACCTGGCACGCACCGCGGACAACCAGCGCGCCCGCGTGCTCGCCGATGCACTGGACCGCGCCACCGAGACCCTGCTGAACGAGGGCAGGTCCCCGCAGCGCAGGCTCGGCACCATCGACAACCGCGGCAGCCACTTCTACCTGGCCCTGTACTGGGCGCAGGAGCTGGCCGCGCAGAGCGAGGACCCCGAGCTCGCCACCGCCTTCGGCCCGATCGCGAAGGAGCTCACCGACGGGGAGCAGACCATCGCCGAGGAGCTGCTCGCGGTCCAGGGCGAGCCCGCGGACATCGGCGGCTACTACCGCCCGGACCTGGAGAAGATCGCCGCGGTGATGCGCCCCTCGGCCACCTTCAACCAAATCCTCCAGGAGATCTCGGCGGCGCTGTGAGCCTGCCGCGCTCCTGAGCCGGGGAGACCGGCCGAAAGCCGTCCCCTCCTCGCCGCACAGCGCCGACGCCGACCCGGACCGCCCCGCGCGGGCCGGGTCGGCGTCGGCGTCGACGTCCCTGCATACTCGACAGCGCGCAGCAGTGCCTGTCCCACCCCGCTCGCGAAAGGCCCGTCGTGCCCGTCATCCCCTCCCCCGTCGATGCGACCGAGCTCCGCTACGACGTCTCGGGCTCGGGGCCCGCACTGGTGCTGCTGCACGGCTCGGTCCTCTCCCGGGCGATCTGGCGCGGTCTGGGCTACCTCGAGCCGCTCTCGGCCGAGCACACGGTGGTCCGGGTCGATCTGCGCGGACACGGCATGTCGGGAGCGCCCCATGAGGCCTCGGCCTACGCCCAGCAGACCTTCGTCGCCGATCTGCTCGCCGTCCTCGACGCCGAGGGGATCGGACGCGCCGCGCTGCTGGGCTACTCGCTCGGGGCGCGGGTGGCGCTGAGCACCGCGCTCTCCCACCCGGACCGGGTGACGCACCTGATCAGTCTCGGCGGCTCCGCCTCCGCACAGCACGGCGTCGTGGACTCGGTGTTCTTCCCCGGCGTGATCGAGGCGGTGCACGAGGGCGGCATGGAGGCGTTCTGCACCGGTCAGGGCCTGGGCCCCGAGGCCGTCTCACGCCAGGCCCGGGCCACCCGCACCGCATTCCTCGCGGCGGATCCCCGCGCGGTCGCGGCCCTGCTGGAGGCCACGGACCGGACTGCAGCGGTCCCGGACGAGGTGCTCGCCGGCTCCGCCGTGCCCGCCCTGTGGATGGCGGGCACCGAGGATCATCCCCGCTTCGAGCAGTCGCGGCGGGCGGCCGCAACGATGGCGGAGGCGAGGTTCGTGCCGCTGCCGGGCCGCGACCACGGCGCCACCCTGTTCCCGCCGGACGAGGTGCTCGCGCACGTGCTGCCGTTCCTGCGCTGAGGAGAGTTCAGTGCTGCGTACGGCACCTCTCGAACGCCGGGAGAGGTGCCGCCGGTCGCACTCGGCACAGCTGGGCGCGGCCGGTCAGAGGATCTGGCGCACCAGGGCGAACAGGGCGACGGCGACGATGATGCCGCGCAGCAGCCACTCCGGCATCCGCTTGGCGAGGTGGGCTCCGAAGTATCCGCCGAGCAGGGCGCCGACGGCGATCGCTGCGGTCGCGAGCCAGACGATCTCGACCCCCAGCACGACGTGCGCGATCAGGTACACGGTCGCGGCGGCGAGGTTCACGATCAGGCTGAGCAGGTTCTTGATGCTGTTGACCGAACGCATCGAGCGCCCGGTGAAGGTGCCGAGCACGCCGAGGTAGAGGATGCCCTGAGCGGCGGTGAAGTAGCCGCCGTAGACCGAGGCGGCACCCATCGTGCCGATCAGGCCCGGCGAGCGGTACGGGCTCTGCGCCGGGGTCCCGTCGACCACGTCCCTCCCGGCCGCTCGGCGTGCCGCGCGCCGTTCCTGATGGGAGCGGAGCGCTGCGGTGATGCGCTTCTGGAAGACGACCATTCCCAGTGCGAAGACGATCAGCAGCGGCACGATCACATCGAGCGCGCCCGGGGGCGAGATCAGCAGCAGCAGCGCACCGCCGGTGGCGCACACGGCGGTGACTGCCATGAGCGGGCCGAGATTCCCCTTCTCCACAGCGATCTCGCGGCGATAGCCGTAGACCGAGCCGAAGGTCGAGAAGAGGATCCCGATGGTGTTGGTACGGACGGCGGTTCCCGGCGGGATCCCGAGGGCCAGCAGCACCGGGAGGGTGAGCAGCGACCCGGAGCCGACCGCGGCGTTGATGGCTCCGGCGAGGGTGCCCATGACGAGCAGGACGATCAGCGAGACGGGTTCCACGAGCGCCGACTCTACCCAGGAACATCCGTGCGGCGGCTCGCGTCCTGCCCTCGGCCGCGAGCCGCCGCGGCCCCGTCGGGTCAGCCCGCAGGCAGCAGCCAGTCGTTCGGCGCGAACAGCTCGATGTGCACACGCTCGGGATCCGCCCCGAGCTCCTCCAGCTGCCCACGCACGTTCTGCAGGAAGCCGTGGGAGCCGCACACGTAGATCTCGGCCTCCTCGGGGAGGTGCTCGGCCTCCAGGCCCATCCGCCCCGCATGCACGCGGACCCTACCCGTGGCGGTCCCGGGGAGCTCCTCGGCGGGCTGCGCCGCGGTGAACCACAGCCCGAGGCGCGCATCCGCCCCCTCGGGCAGCGCGCACAGCGTCGCCACCAGCTCGCGGACGTGAGCGGAGTCCTCTGCATCCCGGTCGGCGTGCAGCACCCGCACCGGGCGGTGGGGCTGCGTGGCGGCGAGGTGGCGCAGCATCCCGAGCATCGGGGTGAGGCCGATGCCGTGGGAGATCAGCACCACCGGGTCCTCGCCGCGGGTGTCCAGGGCGAGGTCGCCGTAGGGCAGGGTGACCTGCAGCCGGTCGCCTTCCCGGAGGTTCCCGTGGAGCCAGGAGGAGACCTCGCCCCGGGGATCCGGGTCCACGGCATCGACGCGACGCACGGTGATCCGCCAGCGGCCCTCTCCCGGGGCGTCCGAGAGCGAGTACTGGCGCAGCTGTCGGGCGCCGTCCGGCAGTCGCACCCCGACGGTGGTGTACTGGCCGGGCACGAAGTCCCGCAGCGGCTCCTCGCCCTCCACGGCGCTCAGCACATAGGAGGCCACGCTCGAGCTCTCCTGGGTGCGGCGGAGCACGACCGCCTCCCGGAACACGTCTCCGGGGGCGACCTCGGCCGCGGCGTACAGCTCCTTCTCGAAGTCGATGAGGGTGGCCGCCATGTGCCAGTAGACCGCATCCCAGGCAGCGGCGATCTCCGCGGTGACGGTCTCCGCCCCGAGCACCTCGACGATCGCCGCCATCAGGTGCTCATGGACGATCCCGTACTGATCCTCGGTGATGCCGAGGGAGGCATGCTTGTGGCCGATGCGCCCCAGCATCTCGCGCGGGCTCGGGGCATCCGGGGTCACCAGCAGGGTGGCGTAGGTCGCCACCGAGGCCGCAAGCGCCTTCTGCTGCGCGCCCTGCGCCTGGTTGCCCCGGTTGAAGGTATCCGCCAGCAGCTCCGGGTGGGCGCTGAACATGCGCTGGTAGAAGACCGGGGCGATCTCGTCGATGTGCGCACCGACCAGCGGGAGGGTCGCCCTCACGGCCTCCTCATGGGCGGGTTCGAGCCGGGCGTCCGGATCCAGCTGCGGGTGGAGGGCATAAGCGACATCGACGGTCACGTCGGTTCCTTCCTGGAGAGGTGGAGCATCTGCGTCGCTGCCGCGACGAGCGCCGCCCCCACGGTAGGGATCCGCCTCATCCCGGACCCGCGACCTTCGTCCTGACCGGTCCGGCTCCCACCCTCTGCAGTGCTGTCAGTCCCCTGCCTCGGCCACGGCGTCCTGGAGCACCTGGGCGTGAGTGTGCTCCGTGTCCTTCGCCGCGAACAGCAGCACCAGACGCGTCGCCCCGGCGTCGAGTGCCCGCTGCCGCAGCGCCTGGGCGGCGCCGGAGTCGTCGAGCTCCCGGCGGTAGTGGCCGGCGAACTCCTCGAAGTCCAGCTCGCCGCTGTGGAAGGCGGTGCGGAGGTCCGAGCTGGGGGCGGCGTCCTGGTCCCAGTCGTCGTGGTGCAGGCGCTCCTTCTTCACGCCCCGTGGCCAGAGCCGGTCCACCAGCACCCGGAACTCCGTCGGGTCGGAGCCCTCGTCGTCGAGCATGTCGTGGACGCGGGCCAGGTCGATGTGCAATGCGGTCATCAGAACTCCTTCGATGGGCGACCACCAGCGGTGAGTCGACGGCGATGCGGCGGCGGGGGAAACGCAGGGACCCGGCCCGTGCGACGGCGCGGACCGGGTCCCGGAGCGGTGCGCCTCAGACCAGGGCGGCCGTCACGGCCTCGTAGTCGGGCTCGGCGGTGACCTCGGCGACGTGCTCGGTGTGGACGACCGCGCCGCTCGCATCGGTCACCACGACCGCGCGGGAGAGCAGACCCGCCAACGGCCCGTCATCCATCCTCACCCCGAAGTCCTCGCCGAAGGTGGAGCGGAAGGCGGAGCCGGTGACGACGTTCTCGATGCCCTCGGCGCCGCAGAAGCGGGCCTGGGCGAAGGGCAGGTCCCCGGAGACGCAGACGACCACGGTGTTCTCGAGGCCCGCGGCGAGCTCGTTGAACCTCCGCACGCTCATCGCGCAGGTGCCGGTGTCCAGCGAGGGGAAGATGTTCAGCACCACGCGCTTGCCGGCGAGGTCCGCGCTGCTGACGGCGGACAGGTCCTGGCCGACGAGTTCGAAGGCCGGCAGCGCGGAGCCCTGCGAGGGCAGCTCACCGACGGTCGTGACGGGATCGCTGTGGAAAGTCACGGAAGTCATGCCGCCATCATCATCCTTCGAGCCCAGCGGCACAAATCACCTCTGTGACGCCCCGGGGAACCGGGGCCGCGATCAGTCCATCGTCGCGCGCAGCCGCCCGACCTGCTCCTCGACGTCGAAATCCGCTGCGGGCCACTGCGGGTCGATGCCCTCCAGTGCATCCAGCAGCAGCTGCTGCACGGCGATGCGGGCGTACCATTTGCGGTCGGCCGGGACCACGGTCCAGGGGGCACCGACGGTCGAGGTGGCGCGCAGCGCCCGGGTGTACGCCTCCAGGTAGTCGTCCCAGTGCGCGCGCTCGTCCACATCGGCCGGGCTGAACTTCCAGTGCTTGTCCGGCCGTTCCAGTCGTTCCATCAATCGCTCGCCCTGCTCCTGGCGCGAGATGTGGAGCATGACCTTCACGACCGTGGTGCCGGCCTCGGCGAGCTCCCGCTCGAAGGCGTTGATCGCCGTATAGCGCTCGCGGATCTCCGCGGCGTCGGCCCAGCCGTGCACCCGGTGGATCAGCACGTCCTCGTACTGCGAGCGGTCGAAGACCCCGATGATCCCGGGAGCGGGGGCGTGCTTGCGGATCCGCCACAGGAAGTCATGGCGCTTCTCCGCCGGGGTGGGCGCCTTGAACGCGGTGATGTCCACGCCCTGCGGGTCCGCGCTGCCCACCACGTGCCGCATGATCCCGCCCTTGCCGGCGGTGTCCATCCCCTGCACGATCAGCAGCACGGAGCGGCCGCCCCGCTCTCCGTGATGCGCCGCGTACAGTCGCTCCTGCAGGTCATCGAGCGCGCGATCGCGCAGCCTCAGCAGCTCTTTCCCCTCGGCCTTCTTCCCCCGGAAGCCGGGGGTGGCGCGCGGGTCGAAGTCGGTGACATCACCTCTCCAGCCCGAGGGCAGCGGGAATCCGGTGGGGGTCTGGTCTGCCAGCGGGGTCTTCTTCGACATGGGGGAAGAGTAGCCCGGGCACGCCGTGCGTGCCGTGCTTCCTCGGCCGATTTGACTCCACCGGCCGGGCGGCGGAACGTCGTGGCATGACTCTCACCGCCATCACCCACGCCCACGTCGTCCCGATCGAGGGCGAGCCCTTCGACGGCACCGTCCTGATCCAGGACGGCCGCATCACCGGTCTCGGCCCCGAGCTGGAGGTCCCGGCGGAGGCCGAGATCCTCGATGCGGCAGGCGGCTGGCTGTTGCCGGGCTTCATCGACGCCCACGTGCACCTCGGGGTCGCCGAGGAGGGCGAGGGCTGGGCCGGGGAGGACACCAACGAGATGACCGCTCCCGTGATGGCCGCGGCCCGGGCGATCGACGCGATCAATCCCGTCGAGATCGGCTTCGACGACGCGATCATCGGCGGGATCACTGCGGTGAACGTCAACCCCGGCTCCGGGAATCCGATCGGCGGCCTCGCCGTCGCGATCCGGACCCACGGCCGGGTGGTGGACGAGATGGTGCTGCGCAGCCCCTCCGGGCTGAAGGCCGCGCTCGGGGAGAACCCCAAACGGGTCTACGGCGAGCGCTCGCAGACCCCCTCGACCCGGCTCGGTGTGGCCCTGACCATCCGACAGGCCTTCGCGAAGGCCCGGGCCTGGGCCGCCAAGCCGGTGGAGGACCGCGACGCGGATCTGGTCTCCGAGGCGCTCAGCCGGGTGCTGGAGCGGGAGATCCCCTGGCGCCAGCATTCCCATCGGGCCGATGACATCGCCACCGCACTGCGGATCGCCGAGGAGTTCGGCTTCGAGCTGGTGCTGGACCACGGCACCGAGTCCTACCTGATCGCCGACCGGATCGCGGAGGCCGGAGTGCCGGTGCTCTACGGCCCGCTGATCGTCTCGCGATCCAAGGTGGAGGTGCGGCACCGCACCCCGAAGGCGCCCGGCCTCCTCACCGCCGCGGGAGTGAAGGTCTCGATCATCACGGACCACCCGGTGGTACCCATCGAGTTCCTCGTCGACCAGGCCGCCCTCGCGGTCAAGCACGGGATGGCTCCGGCCGACGCCCTGCGGGCGATCACCCTCAATCCGGCCGAGGTGCTGGGGGTCGCGGACCGGCTCGGCTCACTGGCTCCGGGCAAGGACGCGGATCTGGTGCTGTGGGAGGGGGATCCGCTGGACGTGCGGCACCGGACGCGGCGCGTGTGGCAGGGCGGCCGCGAAGTGATGCATCGCGACGCGACCGGCGAGCCGGTGATCGCCCCGCGCTGACGGCGGATGGGGCCGCGCCCAGGGCCGGTGAGCCTCCGGGGCGATGCCGGGATCAATCGTCGATCCGGACGTCACCGGTCTCGACATCGACCTCCACCTCGACATCCCCGCCCTCAGCGCGGTCGATGTCGATCTGGTAGCGGATGGTGCCGTCCTCGGAGTCCAGCTCCCAGCCGCTGACCCGCCCGGGCTCCTGACCGAGAGCGATCTCGATCGCCTCGGCATACGCCATCGGGGAGGTCACATCGACCACCGGGTCCTGGTCGTCGTCCTCCTCAGTGTCGTGCTCGGTGACCTCGCCGGTGGTGGCGTCGATGTCGAGCTCGTGCTGGGTGCCGTCCTCGACGAGCTCGAGCTCCCACTCCCACGCACCGGCGCGGTCGTCGTGATCGATCTCGACCTGGACCAGATCGCCGCCGCCGGTGGTCTCGGTGGCGATCTCGACCGCGCGCTCGGCGCTGATCGGCAGCTCCGCGATGGCCAGATCCGCGTCCGCGGGAAGAGCGTCCGCCGCGGGCTCCTGCTCCTCGGGCGCCTCCGCGCCGCCATCGCTCGCGGCCCCGTCGTCGGCGATGGCGTCGTCCTCGGCCGGGCCGCCGGACTCGGAATCGCCGCCGCCGGAGTCACCGCCGTCCTGGGAGGTGCCGGGCTCGTCCGCCGGGGCGGCGCCGTCCTCGCCCTGGTCGGTGCCGCCGCAGCCCGCGGCGAGGGCGATCACGAGTGCGCCGAGCGCGGCGGCGCGGGCGGTGCTGCGGGGACGGAGGATCGTGCGGGTCATGGCGGGCCACCTTCCTGGGGAGGGACTCCCGCCGGCCTGCGGCGCGGTCCCGATGTCATGGCCGTGATACCGGCTGATGTGCCCAGGGTAGGGGTGGGGCCCGAGGTCGGAGGAGAACCTGAGAGGACTCTCATCCTCGCTTCATCTGCCCGTGCTCACGCCGACGCGCAGCGGAGGGACGCGAGCGAGCAGGGCTACGATCTCTCGACGGGAGAGGACCGCGGCGGCACGATGATCAGCCAGGGCCGCCGAGCCGGGCGCGGGCCGGCATCGGGTGGCGGAGAGAGGGGAGCGAGGGTGAGCGAAGACGTCCAGGACGGGGCCGACCGGGTCCGGCGGATCGTGCGCGTGCGGGGCCGGGTGCAAGGGGTCGGATTCCGGATGGCCGCCGCCGCCGAGGCCTCCCGGTGGGGGGTCGGCGGCACCGTGCGGAACCTGCTGGACGGCAGCGTCGAGGCGGCGCTCGAGGGCAGCCCCGAGGCCGTGGAGGCGATGATCGATCAGCTGCGCCGCGGGCCCTCCAGCGCCCGGGTCGACGGGATCGATGTGCGCCGGGAGGTCCCCCGCGGCGTCACCTCGTTCCGGATCACCGGCTGAGCGGCGCCGCCGGCTGCGGGACCCGGGAGGTGCGCAGATAGTGGACGACCAGCAGCGCCCCGCCGCCCACCATCAGCACCGAGGTGAGGATCATCGGGGTCAGTCCGGCGGCGTCGAGGATCAGGCCGCCGATCAGGGCCCCGATCGCGATCGCGGTGTTGAAGCCGGCACTGTTCAGCGCCGTGGCCTCCTCCAGGACCTCGCTCGCCTCGGAGCCGATGAAGGCCTGCATCGCCACCGAGATCGCGCCGACGCACAGCCCCCATCCCGCCATCACCACCATGGCTCGTCGTGGGTCATCCATCACGGTCAGCACGGCGAGCAGGCTCAGGCCGGTCCCGGTGACCACCACCAGCACTGCGGCCGGTGGGCTGCGGCGCACCAGCGGGCCCACCGCGAAGTTCCCCACCAGTCCGGCGAGGCCGTACACCAGCAGCATCAGCCCGATGTCCCCCAGCCCCACACCGGCGCGCTCGATCAGGACCGGGCTGATGAAGCTGTAGGTGAGGAACTGCCCCACCACCGCCAGCGCGATCAGGCCGAGCGCGTAGCGCACCCCGCGGGTGCGGGCGGCGGCGAGCATCATCGAGCCCGTCACCTTCACCGGGGAGCGGACGGGCTCGACCAGCAGAAGGATCAGCAGGGCGACCACGGCGGCGACGATGCCGACCGCCGCGAAGGCCAGGCGCCATCCCACGTGAGTCCCGATCCAGGCGGCCACCGGCACCCCGAGCACGAGCGCTCCCCCGGCGCCGGCGAAGGCGATGGTCAGCGCCCGGGCGGCGTGCTTCGCGGGGACCTGGCCCAGGGCGACGATCGCCATCACCGCCCAGTACAGGCCGATCGCGACCCCGGCGAACAGCCGCGCCAGCAGCAGCACCGCGAAGGTCGGGGCGACGACGCTCAGTGCGCAGGACAGCGCCACCGAGGCCAGCGCCAGCACCAGCACGAGCCGTCGGTCCATGCCCCGCACCAGGACGGGCGTGCACAGGGCGACCGCGCCGGCGAGGATCCCCGGGACCGTGACCGCGAGACCGGCCACGCCCTCGCTCACGCCGAGGTCCGGAGCCATCACGCTGAGCACTCCGATGGGCAGCTCCTCGACGGTGATGAGCACGAAGATCCCGATGGCGAGCGCCACCACCCCTGCCCATCGGCGTGCGCTGTCCACTGTGCTCCTTCGGTCTCCTGCCTGGTCGAACGCTCACACGATAGGGCACCGCAGGGCCCCGGACGGCGGACGTCCCCGGCCGCTCCTGGCGGCCGGGGACGTCGCACGTCCGCGAGCGGTGGCGGGCGCCGTCAGCTCACGGCGTCGAAGGCCTCGCCGATCTCCTGCTCGCCGTCGTTGTAGCGCAGGGTCTTCCCGGCCGTGCCGGGCCGCTCGAGGGCGGCCGCGATGGTGCGGGCCACGTTGCCGCGGGAGACCGTGCCGGCCTCGGCGGCATCGAGCGCGATGCGGCCCGTCGGCTCCTCGAGGGTGAGACCGGAGGGCTGCAGGATCGTCCATGCCAGCTGCGTGCCGCGCAGGTGCTCATCGGCCTGCGCCTTGGCCTCCGCGTAGGCGAAGAACGGCTCGGACTCCGGGACCCCGTGGTCCGGGCCCGCCCCGAAGTAGCTGACCATCAGGTAGCGCTCCGCGCCGACCCGCTGGGCGGCGTCCATCGAGGCGATCGCCGCATCCTGATCGACGGCGCGGGTGCGCTGCGGACTCCCGCCGCCGGCTCCGGCGGTCCACACCACCGCGTCCTTGCCGCGCAGCAGCTCATCCCAGCCCGGTCCGTCGAGGGTCTCGATGTCGGTGAGCACCGTCCGGGCTCCGGTGGCCTCCACCTCCGCCGCGTGGTCCGGGTTGCGGATCACTGAGTGGACCGTGTGCCCGGCCTTCACCAGCAGCGGTGCCGCGAGCAGCGCGACCTTGCCATGTCCTCCGATAAGTGCGATGTCCATGCCCTCACCATGTCACCGCAGCCGGACGCCGTCGACCCCCGGGCCGCCGATTTCGCTGTGGGTTGATTCCGGCGCGGCAATGGCCGCTGTCGGCGGGTGCGGGGTCCGACTCGCGCGTGCAGGAGAGCCCGACTCGCCCGGTTATCCTGACCCCGGTCGCCGCCGGGCGGCCCGCTCCTCGAGGGAAGGGACCTCAGCATGGCCGGTGGACTCGCCGCACTGCTCGATGACGTCGCCGTGCTCGCCCGCCTGGCCGCGGCCAGCGCCGACGACGTGGCCGCCGCGTCCGCGAGGGCCGGGTCGAAGGCCATGGGCGTGGTGATCGACGACGCTGCGGTGACCCCGCAGTACGTGAAGGGGCTCAAGCCCAAGCGCGAGCTGCCGATCATCTGGCGGATCACCAAGGGCTCCTTCCGCAACAAGCTGATCTTCATCCTGCCGGCCCTGCTGCTGCTGAGCGTGTTCGCGCCCTGGGCGCTGACCCCCGTCCTCATGCTCGGCGGCCTGTACCTGAGCTTCGAGGGCGCGGAGAAGATCTGGGAGCTGGTCCGCGGCAAGCCCGAGCAGGCACCCGCCGCCGCCAAGGGCCCCGGCGCCGAGGACAAGATCGTCTCCAGCGCGGTGCGCACCGACCTGATCCTCTCCGCGGAGATCATGGTGATCTCGATGAACTCGATCGACGCCGAGTCGCTGTGGGCGCGCGCGATCGTGCTCGTCGTGGTCGCGATCGGCATCACCGTGCTGGTGTACGGCGCCGTCGGGATCCTGGTGAAGATGGACGATGTGGGCCTCGCGATGGCGGCCGACGAGGACTCCGAGCTCAAGGCCAAGTTCGGCCACGGTCTGGTCCGGGCGATGCCGAAGGTGATGACAGCGATCAGCTACGTGGGCATGGTCGCGATGCTGTGGGTGGGCGGCCACATCCTGCTGGTAGGCACCCACGAGCTCGGTCTCGCCCAGCCCTACGGCGTCGTCCACCATCTCGAGGGGATGGTGGCCGGCCTCGCCGCGGTCGGCGGTGTGCTCGCCTGGCTGATCAACACCTTCTGCTCCTTCGTGTTCGGGCTGCTCATCGGTGCCGTCGTCGTCGTGATCATGCACGTCCTGCCCTTCGGGCACCACGGGGACGAGGAGGGCGAGCCCGGCTCGCCGAAGCACAGCGCGGAGCATGGCGCGGAGCGCCGCACAGGGCACAGCGCGGAGCGCCGCACAGGGCACAGCGCGGAGCGCCGCACAGGGCACAGCGCGGAGCGCCGCACAGGGCGCAGCGCGGAGCGCGAGGCCGGCCCGGGGCGGAGCACCACCCGTAACCCCGACGATCCTCCGGACCCGACCTCCACGGGCGCTCGCTGAGCACGCGCAACGAACTGTCGCCCCGCAGCGCTGCGCGCCGCCCCGCATCGCCCCGCATCGACGGATCTCCAGGGATCGTCAGAGAACGTTCCAGTTCCACCGCAGATCTGGAACGTTCTCTGACAATCCCGGGGACGGCTCCCGGGGACGGCGGCCCGGTCGGGGAGCTGCCGGCGCGGCGGCCGCCCCTCACCGCGGGTGCGCGTGACTCGCTCGGCCAGCGGGCCGGCCAGCGGGCAACGCCGGCTGAACCCGCGGGTCAGCCGGCCGACGGGGTGACGGGCGGCTCGGCCGACCAGGGGAAGACGATCCACTCGTCGGTGCGGCGCCAGACGAAGTCGGGATCGACCACCGAGGCGGACTTCGCGTAGAGCACGGCGCTGCGGGCGTCGGCCCCCATCTCGCGCAGCAGGTCCAGCACCAGGGCGAGGGTGCGGCCCGAATCGGCGACGTCGTCGACCACCAGCAGTCGCTTGCCCTGGATCGACTCGGTGTCGAGCATCGGGGCCAGCAGCACCGGGTCCGGCAGCGTCTCGTGGACATCGGTGTAGAACTCGACGTTGATCGCGTCGGCGAGCTTCAGCCCCAGTGCGTAGGAGAGGGAGCCGGCCGGCAGCAGACCGCCGCGGGCGACCGCGATGACGATCTCCGGGTCGAAGTCAGAATCGGCGATGGACTGCGCGAGCTCCCGCGAGGCGGTGCCGAACAGCTCCCACGTCAGCACCTCCTTGGCGGCGAGGTCGGACGAGTCGGCGTGAAAGGCCTGGGACATCGGTGCTCTTCTCCTGGGGGTGCGGTGCTCGCAGAGTGCTCCGATGCTAATGGCTCGCGGGCGCCGGAGACGTCCCGGGCGCGGTGGCGATGGCGGATGCCTCACCCCTGCGGGGAGTCCCCGGAGCTCTCCCGCTCCGGCCCGGTGCCGGGCTGCTCCGCGCCGCCCTCCGAGAGGTACTGACCGGTCTCGTAGTCGTACTCGACGGGATTGCCCTCCTCATCGGTGCGCACGTACCAGTCGGTGACCTCCGCGGCGGTGGAGTCGAACTCGGCTCCGGTCGCGAACTCGCTGTCGGTGCTCGTGGGCTCGACGCTGAGCGCGAAATGGTCGCCGTACTCGGCGACCCCGACCTTGACGGCGTTCTCGATCGCCACATCCTGGTAGTGGCCCCGGATGATCATCGGGTCGTTGCGCAGCTCCTTGACCAGCGCCACGACCATCAGGATGAGGATCACGGCGAAGGGGAGCGCGGTGACGACGATGAGGTTCTGCAGGCCCTTCAGGGCGTTCTCCCCGCCGAACTGCAGGATCACCACAGCGATCCCCGCCATGCACAGCACCCAGAAGGCCGTGATCAGGCGCCGGGGCGAGGGGTTGCCCTGCTGGGAGAGCTGGGAGTTCACGAGCGAGGCGGAGTCCGCCGAGGTGATGAAGAAGATCCCCAGCATGATGATCACGATCGCGGAGATGACCACGCTGCCGGGCAGCTGGTCGATGACGGCGAAGAAGATCTCCGCGGGCAGCGGGAGCGAATCGATCGTGCCGTCGGGGGCGATGGCCAGGTCCGGGTCCGCGATCCCGACGGTGTTGCCCGCGGCGTCGAGCTCGCTCGCGCGGCGCTGCAGCCAGATCGCGGTCCCGCCGAGCACGGCGAAGGCGAGCACGATGATCGACGAGGGGATCAGCAGCACCCCGAGCACGAACTGACGGATGGTGCGGCCGCGGGAGATCTTCGCGGTGAACACCCCGACGAACGGGGCCCAGCTCACCCACCACGCCCAGTAGAACGAGGTCCAGGAGGACAGGAACGCCTGCATGTCCTCGCCCTCGGACATGTTGGCCCCGAGCATCGCCGGCAGGGTGCCGAAGTATTCGGTGATCGCCCCGGGGATGATGTTCAGCAGGAAGATGGCCGGCCCGACGACGAAGATGAACACCGCGAGCGCGAGGGCGAGGGTCATGTTGATGTTCGAGAGCCAGCGGATGCCGCGGTTGACCCCGGAGACCGCGGAGGCGATCGTGCCGATGGTCAGCACCATGATGATGCCCATCGCAGCCCCGTTCCCGGCGGTGCCCAGTCCGGTGACGATCTCGACGCCGCGGGCGATCTGCATCGCGCCGATGCCGAGGGAGGCGGCGGTGCCGAAGAGGGTCGCGATGATCGCCAGGCCGTCGATGATGCGACTGGGCAGCGAGCTCGAGTCCCCGCCCCACAGACCGGACACGATCGCGCTCATCAGCGGCACCCGCCCGCGACGGAAGGACACGTAGGCGACCGCGAGTCCCACGATCGCGTAGATCGCCCAGGCGTTGAGCCCCCAGTGCAGGGCGGACTGGGCGATCGCGCCCTTCATCGCGGCGATCGATCCGGCGTCGTACGGCGCTCCGGGACGCGGCGAGAGGTAGTAGGTCAGCGGCTCGTAGGGTCCGAAGAAGATGATGCCGATGCCGATGCCGGCACCGAAGAGCATCGCCGCCCAGGAGGCCGTCCCGTACTCGGGCTCCTCCCCGTCCAGGCCCAGGGGGATCTTCCCGTAGCGGGAGAAGGCGAGGACCAGGAGCACCAGCACCATGCCGATGGCGATCACGTTGAAGATCCAGCCGAGGTTCTCCATCACCCAGCTCAGCGCCGCGCCGGAGACGTCGAACACCTGCTGCGGCGAGAGCGCACCCCAGACCACGAAGCCGATGATCAGCGCTCCGACCGCGACGACGACCCCGCGGTCCACGCCGTAGCGCACCTTCTGGTCCTCGACGGAGACGCCGGGCACGAGAGCGGGGTGGATGCGGTGGGGGTAGTTCACCTCGGACAGGAAGCGACGGGCCTGCTGGCGCGTGATGAAGTGGCGGACCCGCCGCTGAGCCGCGTATTCGTCGGCCGCAACGGCCGTGCCGCGTGAGGTCTCGGCGGGTGCGGGCTGCCGAGGGCGGCGCTCCGGGTGCTGCGGGTGCTCAGGGTCGGGACGGTTCATCGTTCCTCCTGGAGTCGGCGCGGCGTTCACGGTGGGCGCGGCGTTCACGGTGGGCGCGGCGTTCACGGTGGGCGCAACGCTCACTGTAATCGCCCGTCGGTTCCACGACACCGGGAACGCCACATCGAGCACCGGACCCGACGAACCACAAAACAACACATTCCAACTCTTGTTCTCTGTGGTTTCTCTCGGTAGTGTTCGGGGCATCGCGGTACCCGGCATCTCCGTCGGCCGCCTCCGTCCCTCCGATGAAGCAGGTGGACCGATGTACGCCAGAGAACGCCAGCGCCGGATCCTCGACGAGCTCTCCCGCAGCGGCCGGGTGACCGTCACGGAGCTGGCCGCGCAGTACGAGGTGACCACCGAGACCATCCGCCGCGACCTCGACCAGCTCGCCGAGCGGACCCTGCTGGTGCGCGTCCACGGCGGCGCTGTCCCCCGCCGCACCGCCGAGGTCGAACCCGACCTCACCTCCCGCCGCGTGAAGAACGTCGAGGCCAAGCGCCGCATCGCCCACGCCGCCGCGGCCCTGTTGCCGAACGACCCGCAGGCCGCCGTGCTGCTCGATGCCGGCAGCACCACCGCCGAGCTGCTCCCCCACCTGTCCGGGCGGCACGGCCCCGTGATCACCAACGCCCCGGCCATCGCCCAGGGCGCCCTGGTCCACACCGATCTCGCGGTGCACGTGCTGCCCGGCCGGGTGCGTCCCACCACCGAGGCGGCCGTCGGCTCCGCCACCGTCCAGGCGCTGCGCCCCCTGCACCCGGAGGTCGCCTTCCTGGGCTGCAACGGAGTGGGTGCCGAGGGCTTCATGACCCCCGACCCCGAGGAGGCCGCGGTGAAGACCGCGATGGTCCGCGCTGCGGGACGGCGGGTGGTGCTCGCCGACTCCACCAAGATCGGTGCCCGTCACCTGGTCACCTTCGCCGCCCTCACCGACGTCGACGTGCTCGTGACCGACGCCGAGCTCCCCGCCCAGCTCCGCCGGCACCTCATCGACTCCGGGACCGAGGTCCACCTCGCATGATCATCACCCTCACCGCCAACCCCTCCCTGGACCGCACGGTGGACCTGGATGGCCCGCTCACCCCCGGCGGCGTGCACCGCATCGGGGCCGAGAGCACCCAGCCCGGGGGCAAGGGCATCAATGTCGCCCTCGGCGTGCACCGTGCCGGCCTGCCCGTCCTGGCCGTGCTCCCCGCCGCACCCTCCGATCCGCTGCTGGAGCTCCTGGAGGCCGCTGGGCTCCCGCACCGCAGCTGCCCTGTCGCAGGCCGGGTGCGCACGAACCTCACCGTGCTCTCCAGCCCGGAGACGACCACGAAGCTCAACGAGCCCGGCGCGACGCTCTCCCCCGCCGAGGTCACGGCGCTCGAGGAGCTGCTGCTGGGCGCCGTGGCCGCCGGCGACAGCGTCATGCTCTCCGGCTCCCTCGCCCCGGGCCTGCCGGTGGACGAGTACGTGCGCCTGGTGCAGGCGTTGCACGGCGTCGGTGCCCGCGTCGGGGTCGACACCTCCGACGCCCCGCTGACCGCGCTGGCCGCAGCCCTGCCGGGCACGGCCCCGGACTTCCTCAAGCCCAATGCGGAGGAGCTCGGGCAGATCGTGGGGACCGACGGGGCCCTGCTCGAGCAGCAGGCCGCGGCCGGGGACCTCACCGGGGTGCGGAACGCCGCGCTCGATCTGCACCGGCAGGGCGTGGGCGCCGTGCTGGTGACGCTCGGCGCGGCCGGCGGCCTGCTCGCCACCGACGGTGCCGCCTGGTACTCGCCGTCCCCGGCCGGTCCGGTGGTCTCCACCGTCGGCGCCGGGGATTCCGCGACCGCGGGGTACCTCATAGCGCGTGAGCGCGGCGAGGGTCCCGGCGCGCGCCTCGCCCGGGCCCTGGCCTACGGCACCGCCGCCGTCGGCCTTCCCGGAACCACCATCCCCCGCCCTGACCAGGTCCGGCTCGACGCCGAGCGCGTGATCCGACTCTGACCCCCATCCCCCACCCCTCGTCCCGCTGCGCAGGATGAGCCTGTTCGAAGGAGAACCCATGTCCGGTCCCCTGCTGACCCCTGAGCTGGTGCGCCTGGAGGTCGATCCTCCCGGCGACAAGCTCGCCGTGATCGGCCTGCTGGCCGATCTCATCGCCGCCACCGGTCGCGCCGACCGCGACGGTCTCGAAGCCGGCCTGCTGAAGCGCGAGGAGTCCTTCGCCACCGGCATGCCCGGTGGCTTCGCGATCCCCCACTGCCGCGCCGACGCGGTGCAGGAGGCGGCACTCGGCGTCCTGCGCCTGTCCGAGCCCGTGGACTTCGGCTCGGCCGACGGTCCCGCCGATCTCATCATCGGGATCGCCGCGCCGGCCGGCACCGATGATCAGCACCTGCAGCTGCTGGCCCAGCTCTCCCGGGCCCTGATCCGCCCCGAGTTCCTCGCCGAGCTGCGCGCGGCGACGGCGCCCGAGCAGGTCTCCGAGCTGGTGATGGGCGTGCTCGCGCCCGCCGAGGCGCCGGCTGCCGCCCCGGCCTCGCCGGCCGCCCAGAGCTCCGCCGACGATGCCTCGACGACCGGCACCGCTGCGACCGGCACCGCTGCGGCCGGTACGGCGGCGTCGGCCGATGTCGGCGCGAGGGGCGAGGCGCCCGTGCTGCTGGCGATCACCTCCTGCCCCACCGGGATCGCCCACACCTACATGGCGGCCGAGTCCCTCGAGAACGCCGCGAAGGACAAGGGCATCGCTTTGCACGTGGAGACCCAGGGATCCGGCGGCATCACCCCCTTCACGACCGAGCAGATCGCCGCGGCGAGCGCGCTGATCGTCGCCGCGGACGTGAACATCTCCGGCCGGGAGCGCTTCGCGGGCCTGCCGCTGGTGGAGCATCCGGTCAAGCGGGCGATCTCGCACGGCCCGCAGCTGATCGACGAGGCGGTGGCCGCGGCCTCCGACCCCTCCGCCTCCCGGGTCCCCTCCGGCGGCGGCGCCGCGGCGGGTGAGGACGCCGGCTCGGCGGGCAAGCAGTCCTGGCCGCGCCGCATCCAGGGCGCCGTGATGACCGGCGTGTCCTACATGATCCCCTTCGTCGCCGCGGGCGGTCTGCTGATGGCGCTGGGCTTCCTGATCGGCGGCTTCGATGTCGCCTTCGTCGCCCAGGACGTCGCGACCGGCTACTCCCTGAGCTCCCTGCCCGGCGCTCAGGAGTACGAGGGCGCGGCAGGGATGCTGCAGACCGAGCGCGCGGGGTTGGCCCTCTACCTCGGTGCAGTGCTGTTCACCCTCGGCTCCCTCGGCATGGGCTTCCTGGTCGCGGCGCTGTCCGGTTACATCGCCTTCGGCCTGGCCGGTCGTCCCGGCATCGCTCCCGGCTTCATCGGCGGTGCGGTCTCCCTGGCCGTCGGCGCGGGCTTCCTCGGCGGCCTGATCACCGGACTGCTCGCCGGCCTGGTCGCACTGTGGTTCACGACCCTGACCCCGCCGCGGTGGCTCGCGGGCCTGATGCCCGTGGTGATCATCCCGCTGGTGACCACCCTCGTCGTGGGCGGGCTGATGCTGCTGTTCCTCGGCCGGCCCCTGGCCGCGCTGATGACCACGCTCCAGGACGCCCTGACCGGCATGTCCGGCTCCTCGGCGATCCTGCTGGGCGTGATCATCGGGCTGATGATGTGCTTCGACCTCGGCGGTCCGGTGAACAAGGCGGCCTACCTCTTCGCCACCGCGGGCCTCTCGCAGGGCACCGAGGCGGCCTTCGAGATCATGGCGGCCGTGATGGCCGCGGGCATGGTCCCGCCGCTGGCGATGGCGCTGTCCACGGTGGTGCGCCGTCGCCTCTACTCTCCCGTCGAGCGGGAGAACGGCGCCACCGCGTGGCTGCTGGGCGCGGCGTTCATCACCGAGGGCGCGATCCCCTTCGCCGCGGCCGATCCGCTGCGCGTGATCCCCTCGATGATGACCGGCGGTGCCGTCACCGGCGCGCTGATCATGGCCTTCTCGGTCGGCTCGCAGGCTCCGCACGGCGGCATCTTCGTCGCCTTCGCGATCTCTCCGATCTGGGGCTTCCTGCTCGCGATCCTCGTCGGCAGCCTGGTGGCCGGCGCACTGGTGACCGTGCTGAAGGAGGTCGGGCAGCGCCGCCAGGGCGCCGTGGCCTGATCGCGGCTCCCGCCGCGTGCGGCGGGTGATCCGCGGGCAGCGCCCCGCCGCGGCGGGGCGCTGCCGGAGCGGCGTACCGGGATCCCGGCCCTCGGCCGGGCCGCTCTGGTGCGCCGGCCGAGCACCGCTCAGGCGAGCAGCTCCACCTCGGCGAGCCGCAGCGGGCCCTCGGAGGTCGTGATCACCAGGCGGTGATGCAGGCACGGTCGCGGCGCGGAGATCTCGAAGGGTCTGGTCTGGCGCCGCCATCGGAAGCGCTGTGCGGAGCGCTCATCGAGCGTCGTCCAGCGGCGGCCGTCGTCGGAGCCCTCGAGCCGCCAGGCGATCGGGTCCGCGCCGGCGCGAGCGGAGGAGGTGAGGGTGAGGAAGCGGGCCTGCTGCGGCTCTCCCAGCACCGGCAGCTCGATCACGACGCCGGCGGAGTCGAACTCCTGCTCGGTGCGGGAGTCGTCATCGCGCAGGGGGTCGCCGGGATCCGCGGCGAACAGGTCCCGCAGCGGCTGCGGTCGTTCCCCGGGTGCGCTCAGCGAGGGCGGGATCCCGCCCCAGCCGGTGGGCTCCGCCGCCAGGCGCACGCGCAGCTCCCCGCGCAGGTCGGCATGGTCGATCCAGGAGTCCCGGTGCTCGCGGCCGTCGACGGTCATCCCGGTGATGCAGACGTCGCCGCGGTCCTCCGCCTCGGTCGTCACCGAGAACGCCTCCCCGCCCAGGGGCCGCACCGCCGCGCGCGGGAACAGTGGGGCCACCAGGTGGTAGCGGCCGGTGCCCAGCTGCAACGGGTACAGGCCCAGCGCGGTCAGCAGCCACCAGGCGCTCATCTCCCCGTTGTCCTCGTCCCCGGGGTAGCCCTGGCCGATCTGCTCGCCGACGAACAGCCGCCGCTGCACCTCGCGCACGATCCGGGAGGCCTCCTCAGGGGCGCCGATGTGATGGAAGAGGAAGGGGATGTGGTGCGAGGGCTGATTGGACATGCCGAACTGCCCCATCCGCACCGCCCGCGCCTCGACCATCTCGTGGATCACCTCCCCGTAGCTGCCGGGGAGGTCCGCCCGCTCGGGCGTGGCGAAGAACTGCTCGAGACGTCCGCGGAGCATCTCGCGGCCGCCGTACAGCGCGGCCAGCCCCTCCCCGTCGTGCGGGACGTGGAAGGCGAAGTTCCAGCCGTCGGTCTCGGTGTAGTCCCCTCCCCACACCCGCGGGTCGTACTCCGTCGGGCTCAGCGCGAAGCCGCCGTCCTTCCGGCGCCCCTGGAAGAACTCGATCGCGGGGTCGAACAGCAGGGGATAGTTCAGACTGCGGGCGCGCAGGTAGTTCGCCTCCTCCTGCAGCTGCGCCGCCGCCTGCTCCTGCCCTTCCTCGACGGCGCTCGCGGCGAGCAGCTCGGCCTGGGCCGCGAGGCCGGCGTCGTTGAGGTGGGCCTCCAGCGTCCAGGAGACGGACTCCGCGGTGTCGGTGTCGACGTAGCCGGTGAACACCGCCCGCTCGTGGCCTCTGCGCCCCACCTCCGCGGCAGGCGGGGTGACGGTGGCGTTGCGCAGCCCGGCGTCGTAGGCGGATCGCGCATCGGGCAGCGGCACGCCCTTGACCTGCAGGTCGGCGAAGGCGATGTCGCTGCTGGTGCCCGTCATGCAGTCCGCATAGCCGGGCGAGGACCAGCGGGCGATCCAGCCGCCCTCGCGGTACTGCTGGACGAACCCGTCGGCGAGCTGCGCCGCGAGCTGCGGGTACAGCAGCGCGTACGCGGGCCAGGCCGTGCGATAGGTGTCCCAGAAGCCGTGGTTGACGTAGAGCCTGCCGGGCAGCACCTGCGCATCGCTGCGGCTGTCGGTGGCCTCGCCCTTGACGGGCAGCACCGGGCTCGCGTGCACCGGCTCGGGCCGGGCCGGGGTGCCGGCGTTCTCCCAGTGGGAGCTGGGGTAGAGGTTCAGCCGGTAGAGGTTGCCGTACAGGGTGCGACGCTGGGCGGGGGTGGCCTCGGGCGCGTCGATCACCTGCAGCCGCTCGGCCCAGGCGGCGTGGGCGGCGAGGCGGATCTCCTCGAAGGAGCGGCCGGCGAGCTCCTGGGCGAGGGTGCGGCGGCCCTGGGCGAGACCGAGATAGCTGGTGGCCAGGCGCACGGTCACGTTCTCGGTGCCCGGGGCGAAGGTGAGCACGCTGCCGGTGCTGCCGCTGCGGGCCTGCTCCACGGAGACCGGGGCCGGCTCCACCTCGGCGACCACGTACATGCGCCGCGCCCCGTCGGCGCGGGCCTGTCCCGGCGCGGCCGCGGAGTCCACCCAGGCATGGACCCAGCCGTCGAACACCGCTCCGGAGGCGTCGAGGCGGGAGTGCTCATCGGCTCCTTCGAGCAGCAGGTGGCCGGCGTCGGCGTCTGCCGGCAGAGCGATCTCGCAGATCGCCCCGTGGTCCGTCGGTGCCAGCCGCAGCGTGGTCCCGCCGTCGAGGTGGACCTCGTACAGGTCCGGCCGCGCGATCTCCCCGTCGTGGTCGAAGCCTCGTGCCCGGGCCGCCGGTGCCGGGTCCGGGGCGGCGCCCAGCAGCGGCATCAGCAGGAACTGGTTCCGGTCCCCCATCCAGGGGCTGGGCTGGTGGGAGACCGCCATCCCCTGGAGGCGCGGTCGATTGTCGGCGCCGTTCGCGCGGTGGTACTCGTACAGCCAGCGGCGGGTGCGGGCATCGGTCGCGGGGGTGAAGAGCGCGAAGCCGTTGGGCATCGCGGTCAGCGGCAGCGTGTTCCCGCGGGAGAAGTCACCGGAGGAATAGGTCCCGCGACGGGTGTCGACCCAGGCCACGGGGTCCGTCAGCGGCGGATCCGCCGGGCGCGGCGCGAGGTAGGGGCCGTCGATCCACCCGGTCAGCTCCGGGGCGTCCCGCTGCGGGTCGCCGAGCCCCTCGAGCAGGTCCCCCTCCGGGTCTGCCGGTGCCTGCAGGACCAGCAGCACCTCGGTGACGGTGCGGCCGACGAGGGCTGCGAGGTCGATCTGCACGTCGTTCCATTGGTCCGGGTAGAGGATCGCGCCCTCGCCGAGGCCTTCCGCCGTGGCGAGGGTCCCGTACTGGTCGCGGGGTGCGTGGTCGGACAGCCGGCTGCCGTCGTCCAGGACGAGGTCGAGCGCGACCCAGGTCGCGCCCCAGGTCTGGTCCGCATCCAGCACCGGGTGCACGAACCAGCGGAGCATGTCGCCGGGGGCGATCCTCCGTCCCCGCAGGTCCTCGATGCCGGCAGGGGCCGGCAGCCCGACCTCCCTCCGCTCCCCCGCGACGCCGGTATAGCGCACGGCCGACGGGGCGCGGAATCCCGCTGCGTCCTTGCTGGTCGGTGAGCCGACGGGGCCCGGGTCTGCGGTGGCGATCATGGGGACCAGGCTATCGACAGCCCGGGCCTCGAGCGGCGAGGCAGGCCCGAGCAGGGCCGCTCCCCATCGCGCCGTGCGATCCCGTGAGGAATACTGCAGCCGCACCTCGCACCACCAGGTGCTCCGCGCACCGCCCTCGGGAGAGTTCCACGGTCCACGCACCGGCGCCGCAGGGGCGTCCGCTGCCGCCGGAGCCGATCACCTGAGCGCTGCCGCCGTGCCGCCGGGACGGCTGCTGTCCCAGGAGCGATCCCGCGGCGGGGCGTCCTGCCGATGGCTGCGGCATCGGGCCTGGTAGGACTCGGCACCACCGACCTGGGCGGCGGTCGCCTCCAGCGCCGCGGCACCGTCGGCGACCAGACGCACATGGAAGGCGGCGTCGGCCCCGCAGACCGTGCAGACCGCGGTGAGCTTCACGACCTCCTCGGCCATCGCCATCAGGGTGGGCAGGGGTTCGAAGGGGCCGCCGTCGTAGGTGACGCACAGTCCGGCGACCTCCACCTGGATGCCGGCCTCCAGCAGCGCCTCGAGCGCAGGGACCAGGGACGGGCCGAAGAACTGCGCCTCGTCGAGGGCGACGATGTCGGGAGCTCCGGGGGCGCCGGCGCGGTCCGCCCCGGCCGGGAGCCGCAGCTGCTCGGCCCGCTCGAGCATCCTCGCGGGCGTGGTGCGCCCGGTATGCGTGCTCAGGCGATCCGCGCCCCGGCGCGAGTCGAGACGGTGTCCGATCACCTCGACCGCGAGACCTGCCAGGCGGGCCCGGTGGACCCTGCGCAGCAGCTCCTCGGTCTTGCCGGCGAACATCGGACCCGCGATCACGTGCAGTCGTCCGGCCTCCATGGGGCGCATGGGGCCAGGCTACCCGCCGCTCCACCGCGGCCGAGAGGCACGATGGGTACCGTGGACGGATGAGCACTCGGCGCCCCTCCCCGCTGGCCGGCCGCAAGCCCACCAGGAATGATCTGACCGCGTTCGCGACCCCTGCTCCGGACGCGATCGACGACGTGCTGCCGGATCCCGCCGGCCGCGACGGCGCCGCACCGCTGCGGCTGCTCATCGTGGGCATCAATCCGGGGCTCTGGACCGCGGCGGTCAATGCCCCGTTCGCCCGGCCGGGCAACCGCTTCTGGCCCTCGCTGCACCGCGCCGGGCTCACCTCCCGACCGGTCGACGCGTCCCGCGGCCTGGACCCCGAGGACGAGCAGGACCTCCTCGCCCGCGGCATCGGGATCACGAACCTGATCGGCCGCGCCACCGTGCGCGCCGACGAGCTCAGCCGCGAGGAGCTGCGCCGCGCGGGTCGGGACCTGGTGGCACGGGTGTCCGAGCTGCGGCCGGGGACGGTCGCGATCGCCGGGATCACAGCGTTCCGCACCGCCTATGCGCTGCCGAAGGCCCACCTGGGCCTGCAGGACCCGGCAGAGGTGACCGGTTGGCCGGTGGACGTGCCCCTGTGGGTGGTGCCGCAGCCGAGCGGGCTGAACGCGCACGCCAACATCGCCTCCCTCGCCGCCACCTGGCGAGACGTCGCCCGCACGGCAGGAGTGGCCCACCGGGACGCGGACTGAGGCCGACGGGCGGTCGCGGGCACCTCTGCGGACCCGGTGTCCGGACCGGAGGCGGAGCCGGTGGCCGCTCCGGAGGCGGAGCCGGTGGCCGCTCCGGAGGCGGGGCAGAAGGGCACCCGATGCTTGCGGCGGCCGACCGCGCGTGGAAAGGTTGAGCGGACCCAGGCGGGGCGACGACGCCGAACTGGGCATCGGTCCCCGCGCGACGAACATGCTGGAGGTCCCCCTGTGAAACTGCCCTGGCTCACCCCCGTCCTCGACCAGGCTGGCCCGTTCCTCTCGGTCCATCTCGACACCACCCGGACCGATCCCTCCGCCGCCGCCGAGCTCGAGGCGAGGTGGGCGCAGATGCGCTCCCGACTCGCGGCCGACGGTGCTCCGCAGGAGCTGCTCGCGCAGATCGAGGAGTCCGTGCTGACCCCGTCCTCCCTCGGTGGCCGGCAGGGACGGTCGATCTTCGCCACGGACACCGAGATCCTCGTGGACCGGGTGCTGCCGGCCCCGCCGCTCCAGGAGTCCGCGCACCGCGGGGAGTTCCCGCAGCTGCTGCCGCTTCTCCAGCTGATCCCCTTCGCCGTCAGCCAGCTGCTGATCGTGGTCGATCGGGCGGGCGCGGATCTGCACCTGCGCTCTGCGGAGAATCCCTCGATCAGCCACGGTGGGAGGGAGCTGGGAGAGGACTCGACGGTCGAGGGCGGGCACGATGTCCTGCACAAGGCGAGCGTCGGCGGCGGGCCTCAGCATGGTTGGCGCGCCGACAACTTCGAGGCCCGGGTCGAGGACTCCTGGGAGCGCAACGCCGACGCCGTCGCCGGATCCGTCGAGAGGATCCTGCGCGAGCGCCGGGTCGACATGGTGATGCTCAGCGGCGATGTGCGAGCGATCGGTCTGCTGCGCGAGGCGCTGGGGCGGGAGACCAGGGATCGTCTGATCGAGGTCCAGGGCGGCAGCCGTGGCGTCGCCCTGGACCGGGGCCCGTTCCGGGAGGAGCTGAACGCCGCCACCGATGCCTTCATCGCGGCCCGCCAGCGGGAGCTCGCCGAGCGGTTCCGTGAGAGCCAGGCTCGTGACGGCGCCTCCGTCGGCGGGGCGGCCGAGGTCGGCCAGGCTCTCGCCCGCGGGCAGGTCGAGGAGCTGGTCCTGGTCAGCGGGCACGAGCCGGCCGGGATCGAGGAGCTGCTGCGCTCGGCGCTGGCCACGGATGCCTCCATCTCAGCGCTCGAGCAGGACGCGCTCGGGATCCCCGAGGGCATCGGGGCGCTGCTGCGCTGGCGTGACGAATCCACCCCCTCCAACAGCATCGGTTCGATGTCCGGGGACTCGCGCCGCGAATGACGCCCCTCGGGGCAGCGCCGAGGGTCATCGGCGGGTCGGTGCCGCGGACGGCTCCGACCCGTCGACCGTTCGGTGGGAGTTCTCGACCGCGCCGTCGCCGTGCAGGAGGATGAGGTGGCGGACCGGACGGCACCGCGGATCCGTCGAGATCAGGAGGAATCATGCCCGAGGCATGGAGCCGGAAGCGAGAGCGCCAGTACCAGCACGTCAAAGACGGCCAGGTGGACAAGGGCGTCCCGGAGGACGAGGCGGAGGAGATCGCCGCCCGCACCGTGAACAAGACCCGCGCACAGGAGGGCGAGGCGGAGGAGGCGAGCCGCACCTCGCTCGACGACCAGTCCCCCGCGCAGCGCGGCGGCCGGCGCTCCCGCTCCGGGGCGCAGGGACGCACCAAGGAGCAGCTCTACGAGGATGCGAAGCGGCAGGACGTCGAGGGACGCTCCTCGATGACCAAGGAGGAGCTGCGCGAGGCCGTCGAGGACCGGTGAACCGGGAACGCTCCCCCGCCGGGCATCCCCGGTGCCCGTCCAGCAGCTGCCTGCAGCCTCGGCGACCGCGACGGGGGAGCATCCGCTGCGCAGCCGCCGTCATCACGGGGGCCCCCTGCGAGCCTCCGAGCGCACGGCGAGGATCAGCAGCACCTGTGCGGTGATGTAGGTGGCCATCACCCACATCTCGTGGGCCGGGAGGGTGAGCACCCCGAACGCCTTCAGTGCGATCAGCGCATCGGAGAGCACGAACAGCGCTCCCCCGAGACTGCCGCGCGGGCCCAGTCCGGTCGCCAGCACCGCCATCGCGCAGATCGCGGCCGCGTACACCGAGACGGCGGGCAGCAGCGAGCCGGCCCCCGGCGCGCACAGCACGATGATGCTCGCCGCCGCGGCGAGGTATGGCAGCACCTTGAGCGGGCTGCGCAGCACCGAACGGCCCCGTCGCGGCCAGAAGGCGAGCGCGAACAGCAGCTGTGCGACCAGGAAGCTGCCCAGCATCCCGAGGAATCCGGGATCTCCGCCGACGAAGCGCGGGATGACGTCCCCCAGCCAGGAGAACCCCAGCGCCACCAGTGCCAGGCGCACCATCAGGGGGCGCGGTGCGGTGGTGCCCGTCCACAGCGCGGCGGCCAGCAGCGGCATCAGCAGCACCTGCGTGAGGCCCGCGAGGGGCATGTTCCCGACCAGCTGCGCCGCCAGGTGCACGAGCGCGGCTCCGAGCAGCATCACCCCATAGAGCGCCGGCCCGGACACCGCTCCGGCGCGGACGCTCCGGGCTCCGCCGGCCCGGTCGATGCGTCGTCGCATGAGCCGAGCGTATGCCGAGCGGCGCGCCGAGCGCTGGATCACGCCCGGCGCCCACCCCGGTGACCGGGCCCACATACGGGAGCCGGCTCACATCACGCCTCCGCACCCACCACGTCCACCCCATCCTCGCCGGTCACAGAAAGATAACGGTCTATGACCGTTCCCCGGTCGCCGCAGCGGCGGGTCAAATCTCCGTCAGCGCCCGCTCAAGGTGCTTGCCGGCAGGGGGTGCACGGCCCCTACGGTGGCCGACGTTCGAGGCGCGCTCCGCAGCCTGCGAAGCCGCGAATCCAGCGAAAGATGCGAGAGGACGTGTTCATGTCCCACCACAGCACGCACGCCGCCACCAGAACCCCCACCCTGCGCCGCGGCCTGACCCGCACGGCCGTGGCCCTTGCCGGCGGCGCGGTCGTCGCCACCGGCATGCTCGCCACCGGCGGCGCCGCGAACGCCGCGACCGGCTGGGACGAGGTCGCCGCCTGTGAGTCCGGCGGCGACTGGTCGATCAACACCGGCAACGGCTTCTACGGCGGTCTGCAGTTCACGCAGTCCTCCTGGGAGGCCGCAGGCGGTCTCCAGTACGCCGAGCGCGCTGATCTCGCCTCCAAGAGCCAGCAGATCGCCGCCGGCGAGACCCTGCTGAGCATGCAGGGCGCCGGTGCCTGGCCCAACTGCGGTTCCGCCCTGAGCGGCGGCGCCGACACCGCCAGCGCTCCCGCCCCCTCGCAGAGCCAGGAGCAGGAGCAGCAGGACTCCACCCCGAGCCGTGGCTCGGAGCAGCGGGCGAACCGCTCCACCGAGCGTGAGAGCACCGAGCCCCAGGGGGACTGGAGCTGCGACGGCGATGGCATCGCCGACAACTGCGATGAGAACGGCTTCACCAAGAAGACTGAACAGAACGAGCAGGCCGACCAGGACGAGCAGAAGTCCCAGCCCGCCCCGGAGCCGGCTGCGAAGCCGGATGCGGAGCCCGCCGCCGAGCAGCCCGCGCAGTCGGCCGGCTCGCAGGCGACCGCTGACCTCCAGGTCGCCGGCACCCTCGAGGTGGACGGGAAGATCGGGCCGAAGACCACCACCGCCCTGCAGGACTGGCTGGGCGTGGAGCAGACCGGTGAGATGAACGAGGAGACCACCCTCGCGCTCCAGGCCTGGGCCAACACCGAGCAGGACGGCGTGATCGGCCCCAAGACCGTCGCCGGGCTCCAGCACGAGATCGGTGCCAACCAGGACGGCGACGACGAGATCGACGAGGACACCACGGAGGTCCTGCAGACCTTCTTGAACCTCTACTGATCCACTCCGGCAGCAACGGTCCGCTCTCCTCGGACCGCCGGCGCCGCGCGGCCTCGCCGCAACCCCCGGACGGCCGGGTCACCCTCGCGGGTGGCCCGGCCGTCCGTCGTCCGGTCGGCGGCCCCGCCGGGGACGGGGCAGGGGCCGGGACGGAGCAGGGCCCGGGAGCAGCGCTGCAACCTCCGGCAACCTCTACCTCTTCGCGACACCGCTCGACAGACTCGGGTCGCGCCCCTTCCCAGCCCCGTGCAAGCAGGAGCGGCCGGGCTGAGAGGCTGACGGCGGATCAGCGCCGACCCCACTCAAGGATGAGTACCGAGGAGCACACCGTTGGGCACCACTGCCGCGCCGGCTGGTCCGGACCGGAAGCAGTATCGTCGACAGTGGCTCCACCCCTGGTAGAACGGCTTTCCAGCAGTCCCGCACACCTCTCATCGACCGCGCCCTCCCTCCGGGTCGCGGGCATCCACCACTGAACGGAGACACCATGTCGACGAAGAACGTCCGCCTCGGGATCATCGGGCTCGGGGCCCAGGGAGGCATGTACGCCGGCGTCGTCACCGACGGCCGGATCGAGGGCATGACCCTCGGCGCCATCGCCGACAGCGACCCCGCCAAGCGGCAGGTCGCCGCGGAGACGTACCAGGACGTCCCGTTCTACGACGACTACGTCGCGATGCTGGATTCCGGCGACGTCGACGCCGTGGTCACCACCGTGCCCCACTTCCTGCACCCGGAGATGACGATCACCGCGCTCGGCAAGGGCATCCACACCCTCACCGAGAAGCCCGCGGGCGTCTACACCACGCAGGTCGAGGAGATGAACTCCTTCGCACAGGCGCACCCCGAGACCACCTTCGCGATCATGTTCAACCAGCGCACCAACCCGGTGTACACGGACCTGAAGGAGCTCATCGATTCCGGTGAGCTGGGCGCGCTGCGCCACACCTCGTGGATCATCACCACGTGGTGGCGCCCGCAGGGCTACTACGACCAGTCCGCCTGGCGCGCGACCTGGGGCGGCGAGGGCGGTGGTGTCCTGGTCAACCAGGCCCCCCACCAGCTGGACCTCTGGCAGTGGCTGTGCGGCACGCCGAAGAAGGTCTTCGCGAAGCTGGCCTTCGGGTTCCAGCGCGACATCGCCACCGAGGACGAGGTCAATGCGGTCGTCGACTTCGGGGACGGCGTCACCGGCAGCTTCATCACCTGCACGAACGACATCTTCGGCACGGACCGCTTGGAGATGCTCTTCGATAAGGGCAAGGTCATCGTGGACGGCTCGGCGAAGGTGACCATCTACCGCCTGGCGGAGGATGAGCGCACCCTCAGCGAGAAGATGACCATGCAGGAGGTCGCCCAGCTGTTCCGCGGCGAGATGGACCCCTCCTCCGTCTTCACCGTCGAGGAGAAGGAGTACGAGTCGGTGTGGGGGCAGCAGCACATCGACGTCCTGACCAACTTCGCGGCCAACATCAACGACGACACCCCGCTGATCGCCGATGGCGCCGAGGGCATCAACGGCGTGCGCCTGGCCTCCGGCATGCAGCTGTCGGCCTGGACCGGTCGCGAGATCGACCTGGTCGACTACCCGGCCGAGGAGTACCTCGCCGAGCTCAACCGTCGCATCGAGGAGGAGGGGACGTTCCCCACCCGCTCCTGAACGATCCCTCCGCCCGGGCCCGTCCTGGCCTCCGCACACCCGCACACCCGCACACCCGCAGTCGACCCCCACCACGTCTCGAAGGAGAGAGCCATGCCCGTCCTCGGACTCCAGCTCATGATGCTCAAGGAGCAGATCAACGAGAAAGGGATGTACGAGGTGCTGCGCCAGGTGCGCGAGCTCGACCTCGACGCCGTCGAGGTCTCCCAGGTGGAGATGACCGACGAGCTGATCGACGACCTGGTGCGCGGCAAGGCCGACTTCGGTGTCGAGACCGCCGCGATGAGCGTCTCGACCGCCCCGGGAGGCAACGGCTTCGCGCTGGAGACCGAGTTCGACCGCGCCGTCGAGGCCTGCGCGAAGACCGGCTCGCGCTTCCTGCGGATCGGCATGATGCCGCATCTGGCGATGACCTCGAAGGAGGCCTGCGAGGAGTGGGCCGCCTCGGTGGAGCCCTACGCCGCTCGCCTCGCCGTACAGGGCATCACGCTGTGCTATCACAACCACCACGTGGACCTCATCCAGTTCGATGGTGAGCGCATCTTCGACATCGTGCGCCGGGTCGCTCCCTCGCTGCTGTTCGAGGTGGATCTGCACTGGGTCCAGCGTGGCGGGATGGCACCGCTGGACATGCTCGAGGCCTACTCCGGAGTCTGCAAGCTGATCCACGTCAAGGACTTCCGCATCGCCCCGGTGTCCCTGGAGACCTACCGGAAGGCCGAGGCGAAGGAGATCGAGTGGGCGGAGTTCCAGGCCGAGTTCCTCTCCCTCACCCAGTTCGCCGAGGTGGGCCAGGGCAACATGAACTGGCCCGCGCTGCTCCCAGCTGCCGAGAAGGCCGGCGCCGAGTACTTCCTCATCGAGCAGGACGACACCTACGGCCGCGACCCCATCGACTGCATCCGCGAGTCCCGCGAGTACCTGAGGTCCATCGGGTACTGACCCCGTCGCGGCGCTCCGGCGGCCGAGAGGCCACAGCCTGTCTCCTCAGGCACGACGCTCCTCGGCCACCAGGGCCGCCGCGCGATCGAGGACCTGGGTGCGGGACAGCCCCGCGGAGACCCGGATGATGCCGTGCAGCACGTCCTCGCCGAGGGCGTCCCGGAGCTGTTCGCCGACGCCTCGCTCCACATCCGCTGCGATCAGGGGCGGCGCCCCGGTGGCGAGGTCGACGGCGCTGTGCAGCAGGGCCGCCTCCGGGAAGCGGTGCCGTGCCAGCAGCAGCTCGGCCACCAGGCGCACCGTCGTCCAGGCCTGGGGCCAGGCTCCGGCGAGCCGGATATCACGCAGCAACGGTCCGGCGATCTCGAGCGCCTCGTCCCCTCCACCCGTCCTCCCCAGCACAGCGAGCAGAGCCAGCCTCGCCACCTGCGAGATGTGCCGGGCATCGATCTCCTCGGCTCGTGCGGCGGCATCTCGAAGAAGCGACGCGGCACGCTCGGGCTCTTCCACCACGGCGAGCTCCCCTGCCGCATACAGCGCGAAGGCGTGGGCCGCCTCGGCCCCGGCCGCCTGCGCACCCAGCAGGGCCAGACGCACCGCTCGGCGGGCTGCGTCGATCTCCCCGGCATAGATCAGGGCGAGGGTGAGGGTGCCGCCGGCATCGGCGCGATGTCCTACCGCGGCGCGCGGCTGGTCCACGACGGTGCGGGCCCAGCCAGCGGCCCCGCTCAGGTCCCCCTCGTACAGGGTGGCGACGGCCAGCGCGATGCCGGCCAGCGCCTGCCCCTGCGGGGGCAGATCCTGGGCGAGGGCTTGGCGCGCGAGGCGCTGGGCGGCCTCGGTCGAGCCGCGCTCCGCACAGGCCAGCGCGCCGGCGGCCACGGCGCTCGCCCGGCCCCCGGGGGACCCGCTCGCGCACCTCCGGGCCGTCTCGACGACGAGATCCCCGAGGCCCACGTCGCCGAGCCAGTGCATGTGGAGTTTGAACGGCACCACGATCTCGGCGGCCTGATCGAGATGCCCGGCGTGCAGCGCCCAGCGCAGAGCGGCGGCGACGTCGGGGGCACGGGCGGTGAGTCGCCCCGCGGCAGCCGCTGTGGCGCCGCCGTTCCAGTCCCGTGCCCCGCGTCGCATCACGGAGGCGACCCAGCGCGCATGGGCCTGTCTCGTCCGCTCCGCCTCTCCGGAGTCCTCCAGCAGACCGATCGCGCGGTCCCGCACCATCGCCAGCATCCCGAACTCTGCGTCGCCCTCCTCCCCCGGGCGATGGACCACGAGGTGCGCGGCGACCAGCTCCGCGAGATCGCTCGCGGTCCGTGCAGGGTCCGAGCGGGCAGCGGGGCGCGGCGCGACCGCGCGGGCGGCCTCCTGGTCGAACGGCCCGGCGAACACCGTGAGCCGGCACAGCAGGTCGCGCTGCCGCGCGGTGAGGAGGCGGACGGACCAGTCCACGATGGTGGTGAGCTCGGGCAGTGCGGCCCCGGGCTGTCGCGCGAGCAGCTCCGCGACCGCGTCGACCCCGATCGTCGCCGCTCGGGAGGCCGCCAGCTCGATGGCCAGGGGGAGCCCGTCCAGACGCCGGCAGAGACGCTGGACGGGCACCGCCCTCCCGACATCGGCCGCAGGACGGACCCGGGCGAGCCGTTCCGCGAACAGCTGGGCGGCGGGGTCCTCGTCCTCCGGGGTGCGCGGTGCCGCGAAGGGCTCCACAGTCAGCACCTGCTCGGCGGCGACCTCCAGCCGGTGCCGGCTGGTGGCCACGATCCGCACCCCGGCGCAGTGCCGCGCCACCTCCTCGGCGAGCGTCGCCACCTCCTCTCGCACGTGCTCGCAGTTGTCCAGGACGAGCAGCAGCCGCGACAGGCTCAGCAGCTCCACGATGTCCTCGGCCCGGGAACGGCGCAGGCCGAGCGCTCGCGCCACACGAGCGGTCACCTGCCCCGGGACGGCGACCGACAGCTCGACCACGACCGCCGCCCGGTCCTGCATCAGCTCGGGCAGCGTCTCGGCGACCAAGCGGGTCTTGCCCACCCCGCCGACCCCGGTGACGGTGATCAGACGGTTCCTCCCGACCAGGTGCACCAGCTCCTCCCGCTCCCGGGCCCGGCCGAGGAACGCGCCGGAGGTGTCCACCCAGACCGGAGGGACCCGGGACCATCCCAGGCCGCTGCCGCGCTCGGGCTGCGGGGGCGGGTCGCGGCCCAGGATCCTTCCCTGGAGCGCGAGCAGCGCCGGTCCGGGATCGAGACCGAGCTCCGCGGCCAGCTGATCCCGATAGCGGCGGAAGCGGTCGAGGGCCTCGACCGGTCGACCGGCCTCGTGCAGGGCACCCATCAGCAGCTCCACGGCGTGCTCTCGGAAGGGGTCCTCGGCGAGCAGCGGGGCGAGCACGGTCGCGGCCTCGCGGTGCCGCCCGCACTCCCCCAGGGCGGCGGCGTACTCCTCGAGGGTGTCGCCGCCGAGCCGGTCCAGGCGTGCGGCCTCGGCGGCGATGACGCCGAGCTCTGCGTGCTCACCGTAGGCGGGGCCGCGCCAAAGCGCCCGGGCCTGTTCGTAGAGCTCGAGGGACCGCGCCGGGCCCGCCTGGTGCGCTTCCCGGCGCAGCTGCTCGAATCGCTGGGCATCGATCATCCCGGGGGCCACGCACAGCCGGTAACCACCTGGCGCCGAGTCGATCGCGCCCTCCCCGAGAGTGCTGCGCAGGCGGGAGATGACGGTGTGGAGCGCCCCGCGCGGGTCAGCGGGCAGGGACCCGGGCCAGGCCGCCTCGATGAGCAGGTCCCCGCTCACCGCCTGCCCGGGGTGCACCAGCAGGCACGCCAGGACCGCCTGCTGGTGACCCGACGGCAGCCGCAGGGGCTCGTCCCCGAGGAGCACCTCCACGGGGCCCAGCACACCGAAGCGGAGCTCACTCACGGCGGCCTTTCCGCCATGGCCAGCGGGCTGAAAGGTCCATGAAAGGAGGATCCCACAGTCTGTGTTCCACGACCACCACCAGGAGGAGCAGTCATGACCACCACCGACCTCGACCCCACTGCCGTGGAAGCCTTCGCCCAGCAGGTGGCGGCCTCCCTGACCGGCGGCGCCACCACCGCGATGATGGTGATCGGCGACCGCCTCGGCCTCTACGCCGCTCTCGGCGAGGCGGGGCCTCTGACCCCCGCCCAGCTCGCCGCCCGCTCCGGGACGCTCGAACGCCCCCTGCGGGAATGGCTGTCCCAGCAGACCGCCGCCGGGATTATCGACCACGACGCGGAGACGGGCACCTTCGCCCTGCCGCCGGAGCGCGCCGCCGTGCTCGCCACGGACGACTCGCCCGCCAGCCTGATCGGGGCGGCACCGCTGATCACCGGCCTGCACCGGGGACTCGACCGGCTCACGGAGATGTTCCGCACCGGTGCCGGGGTCCCCTGGGGCGAACAGGATCCCACCATCCGGGAGTCCATCGAGCGGTTCTTCGGCTCCGCCTACCGCGGATTCCTGGTCCCCGAATGGCTGCCTGCCCTGGACGGGGTGGAGGAGCAGCTGGCCCGCGGCATCCGCGTCGCCGACGTCGGGTGCGGGCACGCGGCGCCGCTGCTGATGCTGGCGGAGGCGTTCCCGGCCTCGCAGTACACCGGATTCGACCTCCATGCCGGCTCCGTCGACGTCGCCCGTCGACGGATCGCCGAGGCGGGGCTGAGCGATCGGGTGAACGCCGAGGTCGCCTCGGCCGGGGACTACCCCGCTGCGGGGTACGGCCTCATCACCTTCTTCGACGTGCTCCACGACCTCGGTGACCCCACCGCGGCAGCGGCCCATGCCCGCCGCGCGCTCGCGCCCGACGGCACCGTGATGGTGGTCGAGCCCCGCGCGGGCGATGACCTGGACACCACGGTGGAGACCATCCCGATGGCCGCGATCAGCTTCGCGGCCTCCACCGGCCTGTGCGTGCCCAATGCGATGTCGCAGCCCGGCGGCTCCTCCCTGGGCAGCCAGGCGGGCGCCGACGCGGTGTGCCGCGTGCTCGCGGAGGCTGGTTTCTCCCGGGTGCGCCGGGCCGCCGACACCCCGTTCCACACCGTTCTGGAGGCTCGACCATGAATACCGTTCGCACCCTCGCCCCACCCACCGTCACCGTGCTGGGGAGCGGCCCGGCCGGCCTCAGCAGCGCCGCCCACCTCCAGCACCGCGGCGCCCGCGTCACGGTGCTGGAGAAGGGCGGCGCGGTGGCCCAGGCGTGGGCATCCCGCTACCGCGGTCTGCGCTTCAACACCAGCCGGACCACCTCGGCCCTGCTCGGGCATCCGTTTCCGCGGTCTTTCGGCCGTTTCCCCACCCGCGACCAGTACGTGAGGTATCTGCGCGACTTCTGCCGGGAGCAGGAGATCGAGGTGCGCACCGGGTGCACCGCCACCCGCATCGACCCCGCTGAGGAGGGCTGGTCCGTGACCACCAGCGCCGGCCCCGTGCTCTCTGAACACGTCGTCGTCGCGACCGGTCCGTTCAACGCTCCCGTATGGCCCGAGTGGGCGGTGGGGTCACCGTTCCGCGGACAGATCGTGCACGCCGCGCACTATCAGGACCCTGCCCCGTTCGTCGGCCGGCACGTGCTGGTCGTGGGGGCGGGCAGCACGGGGATGGAGATCGCCCATGAGGCGGCCGTCGCCGGCGCCGCCGAGGTGACCCTGTCGGTGCGCACCCCGCCCACGCTCCTCCTGCGCGAGTTCCGGGGGATGGCCGGGGACGTCGGGGCCCCGCTGATGCTCCACCTTCCCGCCGCCATCGCGGATGCCGCGCTGCGTTCGCTGTCCGCGGCGATGGTCGGGGACCTCGCCCCGTACGGGCTGCCCGTTCCGACGGAGGGCGCGATGACCTCGTTGAGGCGGCGCGGGGCGGGCATCGCTGTGGTCGATCCGGAGGTGATCGAGGCGATCCGGGAGGAACGGATCCGGGTGCGGCCTGCCGTGGTGGAGCTCGGCGAGCACTCGGCACGGCTCAGCGACGGCTCCGACATCGAGGCGGACTCGATCGTGGTGGCCACCGGCTATTCCTCAGGGCTGGCACCCCTGATCGGGCATCTCGGGGTCCTCGACATCCGAGGGCTCCCCCGCGACGGCCGCGGCCACGAGCTGCTGCCCGGCCTGCGGTGCCTCGGCTACGTCGCCCGTCCAGGACTGACGGGCTACGATTCCCGGCTCGCTCGGCGCATGGCCCGGGAGCTCTGCTCCCCGGCAGGTGCCCGGCCCCGGCGCCGTCGGCTCGAGCCCGCGCCGACGTGACCTCCTCCGTGGACCGCCCCTCGGACGCGTCGGAGGAGACTCCGCAGAACATCCCCGCCGTTACCGTTCCGTGACACTGCCCACGGCAAGCGGATTCCTGAGCGGACTGTGAACGCTCGTGCACCCCACTCCCGGACCCGGGGCGTACTGTCGCCCGCTCCACCGATCTCAGGAGGCACTGTGAAGATTCCGAGCCACCGGGCGCTCCGGCGCATGCTCGCCGCTGTCACGCTCACGACGGCGGTCGCTCTGACGGGATGCAGCGGTGACCAGGCCGCCCCCACCGGCGGCAGCGACCAGGGCGGCCAGGCACCCGCGGCCAGCGATGGCGGGCAGCCGCAGCTGCCCGACGCGGATGTCTCCGACGTCCCGGACGTGGTCGCCGAGGTCAACGGCGAGAAGATCACCAAGGAGGAGTTCGTCTCCGTGTACGAGGGACAGTTCCAGCAGGCCGCGATGCAGCAGCAGAGCACCGGCCAGGAGGTGGACCAGACGGAGCTCAAGCAGCAGGTCGCGAACCAGCTGGTGGACAACCGCCTGTTGGTCCAGGGAGCGCAGGATGCCGGGATCGAGCCGAGCGAGGAGGACATCGACGCGACCCTCGAGGAGATCGCGCAGCAGAACGGCCTGGGCTCCGCCGACGAGGTGGTCTCGGCGCTCGAGGAGCAGGGCATGAGCGAGGAGGACATCCGCCAGGAGGCCGCCTCGCAGTTCACGCTGACCTCCTTCGTCGAGCAGGAGGCCGATATCCAGCCGCCCAGCGACCAGGAGCTGAAGGCCCAGTACGAGCAGCTGGTCGAGCAGCAGTCCCAGGCCGGCGGCCAGCAGACCGAGGTGCCTCCCTTCGAGGAGGTCAAGGAGCAGCTGGCCCAGCAGTCGGTCAGCCAGCAGCAGAACGAGGCGGCGACCACGCTCGCCGCCGAGCTGCGGGAGGCCGGCGAGGTGACCGTGAACGTCTGAGCATCAGGCACTGCTGCGGTCAGCCGAAGGGCGGCAAGTCCTTGCCGATGCACCACCGGCTGTCGTCCTTCGGATCGCGGTAGGCGGCGTCCATCGCGGAGGAGAACCCTCCGTGGGTCTTGACGAGGTTGCGGGCGTGTTCGCTCTCGATCCCGAGGCGATCCGAGATATCCATGCCGTACTGCTCCCCCTCCCGGATGCTCTTCGTCATCCGAGGATCCGGGTTCTCCAGAGTCGGCGTCCGGGCCCACCCGGGCGACGGCCTGCACCAGGCGCAGCGCATGCTCTCCGGTCTCGCGCAGCACGTCGCTGCGCTGCGTGAAGAGCCTCGCGGTCTCGCGGAGCTGTGCGGTGTCCGCGCCCTGGAATCCGGTCATGGGAGATGACGGCAGCGCGGTCCCTCCGAAGTCGACATGGGGAGAAGTCCCCACCTCCGCAGCCCCGAGACTGCGGCTCTGGCGGGCCGGCGAGTTCTCGTCTCAAGGACCCGCCGGCCCTGCTCGGCGGACTCAGCACAGTGGCGGTACGCCGCTCAGACCTCCCCCTTCTTGAGCGACTCGGCGAGGTGCTCGGCCTGCCGGATCGCGAGCGCGACGATGGTCAGTGTCGGGTTCGCGGCGGCGCCGGTGGTGAACTGCGAGCCGTCGGAGATGAACAGGTTCGGCACGTCATGCGCCCTGCCCCACCTGTCGACCACGCCGTCCTCGGGCCTCTCGCTCATGCGGCAGGTGCCCAGATTGTGGGTGGACGGGTACGGCGGGGTGCGATGGGAGCCGACCGCGCCGACAGCCGAGTAGAGCTTCTGCGCCTGGGTGTAGGCGTGCTCCCGCATCGCTGCGTCGTTGGCATGGTCGTCGAAGTGGACGTGGGCGACCGGCAGGCCGTGCTGGTCGGTGACGGTGGAGTCGAGCGTGATGGCATTGGACTCCTGCGGCATGTCCTCACCCACCAACCAGCAGCCGGCAGTGTTCTCGTAGGCGTCCAGCAGTCCGGTGAGCTGCGGCCCCCAGGCCCCGGGCTCGATGAAGCTGGCGAGGAACGCCGGGCCCAGCGAGATGGTCTGGATGTTGTAACCGCCCACGAAACCGCGGGAGGGATCATGGACCGACTCGTCGGCGATGTTGCCGGCCATGGTCTCGCCGCGGTACATGCGCACCGGCTTGTCGAACTGGGCGTACACGCTGCCGGTCATATGGCGCATGTAGTTGCGGCCCACCTGCCCGGAGGAGTTCGCGAGCCCGTCGGGGAACAGTGAGGACGAGCTCAGGTGCAGCAGGCGCGGGGTCTCGATCGAGTTCCCGGCCACGCACACCACCTGTGCGGCCTGGCGGTGCAGCGTCCCGTCCTGGTCGAGGTAGAGCACCGCGTCCACCCGCCCGGTGCGGTCGTGCAGGATCTGCGCGACGTGGGAGTTCGGTCGCAGATCCAGTTTGCCGGTCTTCAGTGCGCGAGGGATCTCCCGCACCCTGGTCGACCACTTCGACCCGTTCTTGTCCCCCTGGAAGTTGAAGCCGTCCTGGACGGAGGCGGGGCGGCCGTCATAGGGCTCAGCATTGGTGCCGTAGGGGCCGGTGGCGTAGTAGTGGTAGCCGAGCTTCTCCGCTCCCGCGGCGAGCACCTTGAAGTTGTTGTTCGCCGGCAGTGGCGGCCGGCCGCCGCGGTGGGTGGAGCCGATCGCGTCCTCGGCACGCGTGTAGTAGGGCTCGAGGTCCTCGTAGGCCAGCGGCCAGTCCAACAGGCTCGCGCCGTCGACCCGCCCATAGGTCGAGCGGGCCCGGAACTCATGGGGCTTGATGCGCGGCGTCGCCCCGGACCAGTGGGTGGTGGTTCCGCCGACGGCCTTCACGATCCAGGCGGGCAGGTTCGGGAAGTCCTCGGCCACCCTCCAGCTCCCGGAGGTGGTGCGGGTGTCGCTCCAGGCCATCTGGTGGAAGGCCGCCCATTCGAGGTTCATGTAGTCCTCACCTCGCAGGTAGGGACCGGCCTCGAGGACCACGCACTCGATGCCCTGCTTCGTGAGCTCGTAGGCGAGCGTGCCGCCACCGGCCCCCGAACCGATGATGACGACGGTCTCGGTGGAATGGTCGATGGTGCTCATGCCGTGGCTCCCTTGCCGCTCGTCCCCCGGCCGGTGCGTCCGGCCCGTGCCCTGCTCTGTCCTGCCGGGACCGCGGCACCTCGGGTGCTGGCGGTGGTCGCCGCTCGCGGGAGGTCGGAGACGACCTCCGTCAACGGCTCTCCGTCGTACTCCTCGATCCGCGGGTCGGGCAGCCAGTCGAGGTCGTCGAAGCCGCGGTCGATGTAGCCGCCCTTGTCGAAGGAGGGCCCTTCGTAACCGAGCGCCTCCCACACCTGCTCGTCCTCGTAGAGGCTCACCACGACCGTCTGTCGCACGAAGCCGAAGAACGAGGTGTGCTGGATGCGCAGCAGCAGCGGCAGCGCCTCCTGCGTCGTCAGCTCGGTGAAGCGTCCATCTGCCAGGGCCTGCAGCGAATCCAGACCCTGCGCAAGCTTGACCCGCATCCAGGTGCTGTCCTCCGCGGCTCCCTGCACGGTGGCCGCCACCCGCTCATAGGCGGCCTCGGGCACGCCCTGGTGCGGGAACGCGGCTCGGATGAGGGCGAGGAGCGTCTGTGCGGCGTCCTCGCCGCCCTCGATGTCGTTGACGGGGTCCCCCGTCTGCGGAGCACTCATGGCATCTCCTTCCACTGCGTCGTCGTCAGTGATCTGGAGCACAGGTTAGGCAGGCGGAGCTGCAGCGGCAATCGGCGTTATCGCCGGGCGAGAAGCGCCCATCGACAGGTCCTCCCGTTCCGGGACCCGCACAGGTCACCGACGGTGCGATGCGGACGCCTCGGAGCTCAGTGGTGGTCCGCCCCCAGCCGATAGATGCGGCCCGCCCGGGAGGCGCAGGCCCGCAGCCGGTCCTCGACATGACGCACCCGGCCCGCATAGGCAGTCACCGGGGCGGAGAGCGCGACGGTGCCGATGAGCATGCCGTCGTCGGCCTTGATGGTCGCGGCGACGCAGTCGGTGCCGGACACGAACTCCTGGTGCTCCCAGGCGATGCCTCGGGCCGCGATCTCCGCGAGCTGAGTACGCAGCTGCTCGGGGTCGGTGAGGGTGCGTGCGGTGTGGGCCTGCAGTGGGGAGCCGGTGAGATAGGCATCGCTCTCCGCGACCGACAGCGAGGCGAGCCCCACCTTCCCGAACGCGGTCGCGTGCGGGCTCTCGTGGAATCCGAAGCTCAGCGGGGAGAGTCGCGGAGCCTGCGGCGAGTCGGAGACGTGCACGACCACGAAATCAGCGCCCCGGTGAATCGCCAGGTAGGCAGCCATCCCCAGGTCGCGGTGGAGGGCGCGGACCTCCTCGCGCACGGCGCGCGGGACTCCGAGGTGCTCGTGAAGGCCGACGGCCAGGCGGTGGAGCTTGTATCCCAGCGCGAAGCGCTGCTCGTCCCGCAGATGGACCAGATACTCCGCGCGCAGCAGCTCCTGGGCGATGCGGTAGACGGTGGGCAGCGGGATCGCGGTGGCGTCCGCGATGCCGCGAGCGGTGCTGCTGCCGTGCTCGGCGACGGCTTCGAGAACGGCGAGCGCACGCGGGATCTGCCCGACCGGGGCCGCGTCGCTCCGCTCCTGCATGATGCCCATCCCGCCCCTTTCAGCTCCTGCGGTCATTGTGCCGCAGGTGCTCGAGGCGGGAGCGCTTCTTGCCTTGCGAGAATGGGGCTACCGCAGTGCCCGGGCAGCAGGCAGGCTGGCCGTGCACCCCCTCTCAGAAAGGACATCCCGATGATCCTCATCAACGTGAAGTTCCCCGTGAAGCCCGAGTTCGCGGACCAGTGGCCCGAGCTCTCGCGCGAGTTCACCGAGACCACCCTGGCCGAGCCCGGCAACCTGTGGTTCGAGTGGTCGCGCAGCGTGGAGGAGCCGAACACCTACGTGCTGATCGAGGCCTTCACCGACGAGGGCGCAGGCCCGCATGTGAACTCCCCGCACTTCCAGACGATGCAGCAGGAGTTCCCGCAGTACCTCGAGGCGACCCCGCAGATCATCTCCCACCAGATCGACAGCGAGGGCTGGGGCCCGATGGGGGAGATCACCGTCGAGTGACCTGTCCCTGCCGTCCGCGCCCTGGACGGCACGGGCGGCACCGCCGACCGGGTCAGGGGGCGCTGACCTCGAGGAACCCGTGTGCACCGCGCTCCGCGTCGCGGAGCACATGGGACATGAACGGGTAGCGGCCCGGCTCCGGCGGGATCAGCTCGACGAACCCGCCCTGCGCCGGCAGCAGGCCGAGCGCCTGCGCGCCCTCGCCGGAGCCGGTCTCCACGAGATAGCGGCCCTCGCTCCAGACGGTGTCGAACTGGGTGCCGATCACGTGGAAGCTGAGGGCCCGTTCCGGACCGGCATCCAGCACCCAGAACCGCACCCGCTCCCCGGCGTCGGCCTGCAGCGGCGCGTGATCGTACTGAGAGGCGTAGCCGTTGAAGGCGACCAGCTCCGGCTCGCCCGCCGCGAGCGCGTCGCCGTCGAGCTCCTGGCCCTGCGGCCCGAGGTAGTACTCGCCCTGGATGAGCAGGTAGCTGCGGTCCACGGCGGGGAGGTCCTGCGGTTCGATGATCACCGCGCCGTACATTCCCGAGGCCACGTGGGTGGAGACCGGTGCGGTCCCGCAGTGGTACATCCAGATCCCCGCCCGTTCGGCGGTGAAGGTGTAGGTCAGCGACTCCCCCGGCGCGATCGTGCGCATGGGCCCGTCGGGGGCGAGCTCACCGGCATGGAAGTCGATCGAGTGCCCGATGGTGCCGTCGTTGACCAGGGTCACCTCGAACACGTCCCCGACGCGGCCGTGCAGCACCGGTCCGGGGGCGGTGCCGCCGAAGGTCCACAGCTCTTGGGTGATGCCGGGGGCGACCTCCCTGACCTGCTCGGTGACCACGAGCGTGACCTTCCGGGTGACGGGGCCGTCGCTCGGCGGCAGCGGAGCCAGCTCCGCGTCATACGGCGAGAAGCCCGTACCGGGATCGGCGGCGAGGTCGATCGCGGGCTTCTGGCCGGGACCCTGCGCCCCCGCCCCATGGGCATGCTCGGCAGCACCGCCCTCCGCGCCGGCGACGGCCGGCGGTTCGCCCGCATCGCCACCGGTGGTGACGATGCTCAGCACCATCCCCTGCTGGCGGTGCCCGGCGATCCCGCACCAGGCGTCGAGAGCGCCGGTGACCACGCCGAGGTCAAGGGTCTCGCTCTGGCCGGGGGCGAGGCGCGCGGTGCGGGCGCCGTTCTCGAGGACCAGATCGTGGGTCATCGCCGGGTCGGTGTTCGTCAGCTCGATGAGCAGGTGCGTGCCGGCCGGCACCTCGATGCGGTCGGGGGTGAAGCGGAGCTCCGCAGCGGTCACCGCGACCGTCTGCACCGGTGCCGGGGCGTTCCTCGCGGAGTCTCCGGTGGCGGTCGCCGGCACCGGGGACGCGCCGCTGCCGCCGGTGAGCGGGTGGAGGGTGGCGATCGTGAGGACCGTGAGGGTGGCCAGCAGCAGGGCGCCGACGGCGGCCCCGGCGCGGCGTCCACCGAAGCGGGAGGCCCCCACCGCCGCGGGCGGAACGAGCGGGACGGCGGCAGGGGCCGTCCCTGCCACAGGCTCTGCGGGTGCCGGGCGCGGTGCCGGGCGCGTCGTGGGGCGCGTGGGACCCAGCAGCGCACTGCTCAGCGCGATGGCGAGGAACACCAGCAGCGCGAGCACTCCGAGGACGCCGCCGAGCTGCCAGGCCGGACCCCAGCCGAGCGCATCCCCGAGCCCGAGCCGCACCGCGAGGCTCAGCTGCAGCAGCCCCAGCGGCACCCAGAACGCGCTGCGGTAAGGCAGGTCGATCCGCAGCACCGCGGGCAGGATCGTGGTCGCGTGCGCCATGATCATCGAGATCGTGAAGCCGAGGAACACGGCGTGGGCGACGGCGTCGTAGGCGCCGCCCTGCGGGGTGCCGCCCAGCAGCAGCACGGCGGCGGCGATGCTGAGCCATCCGTAGCCGCACAGGATCGCTGCGGCCATGAACCGGGTGGCGCCCCGGGTGCGCAGGGTGCGGCGCGCGATGTCATGGGGGATCAGCCAGAGCAGCAGGGCGCCCAGCGCGGCACCGAGCAGGATCGCGCCCGCCTCGGCGAACACCACCCCGACCAGCAGCGCGACCACCACCCCGGCTGCATGCACCAGCACCCGGACGCCGGCGCCGGCGCCGAGCGTGATCCGGGCGAGCTCGACGCGCTCGGCGGCGATGGTGAGCACCACGAAACCGATCAGCCAGGGCAGCACCTCGGCGAAGTCCGCTCCGCCGGCCCAGCGGATCGCGCCCCCGCAGGCCAGCCCCGCCGCGAGCAGCTCGGTGAGCACGGCCTCGTCGTACTGGCGCCGCCACAGCGGCAGGTAGAGGAGGGTGAACGCGGCGGTGCCGGCGACCAGCAGCAGCTTGCCCACGCCGAGCGGCACCGGATCGGCGATCAGCGCGACCGCGCCGAGGCCCAGCAGCGCCGGGGCCAAGAAGCCGTACCAGCGGGCCAGAGCGGTCGCGCGCTCCAGTGCGATCAGGGTGGCGACGAAGCCGAGCACCAGCAGCATCCCGTGCACCACCGGCAGCCGGTCCGTGCTCACCGGGGCAGGCAGTCCGATCAGCAGCAGCGCGGCATCGAGGCCGGCCAGCAGGGCGAACCCGGCCGGGAGCATCCAGGCCAGCCGCCAGGACGGAGGCCTGCGGCGCGGCACGGCGGGACTGGTCATCCCGCATCCCGCAGGCGCAGATGGCACTGCCCGGGGGCGGCGAAGGGGAGCAGCTCGACCTCGGGCCGCGCGCCGTCCAGGGCCGGGGCGCCCTCGAGGAGCCCGGCGAGCAGGCCGCGGTGCACGGAGCAGACCACCTCGGTATGACGGCTCGCGGCCTCCAGCAGCGGGCAGCGGTGCAGCACGATCCGCTCGCCGTCGTCCTCCGGAGCGAAGCCCTGCGCGGCCATGGCGTCGGTGACCACGGCGCGGGCCGTGGCGGGCGGGGCGGTCTCGGGGAGGTCCGCGGCCAGCTGCCCGCCCCAGCCGCGGCCGGCCTCGTGGGCGGTGGCAGCAGGGTCCGCGCTGGTGCGGGCGATGGTCCCGGCCAGCACGCCGGCGAGCGCGGCATAGGGCGAGGCGGGTCCGTACCGGGTAGGACGCCAGAGCCAGGCGGGGCGGCCGCGTCCCTCGGCGGCCGCCCGGGAGCGGGTGACGTGCCCGTCGGCCAGCAGCTGGTCCAGGTGGCCGCGCACGGTGTTCTCGTGCAGCCCGGTGGCGCGGCTGATCGCGGCGACCGAGACCGGGGAGCGTTGCGCCTCGACCGTGCGCAGCACCTGCTCGCGGGCCCTGGAGTGGCGGCGCCCCGCGGCGCCGCGGCGCGGCGGAGGGCCGTTCTGCGCGTCGGGACCTGTGCGAAAGTTTTCCACGGGATCAAAGGTAATATATTCAGCGGACCCGATCCGCCACGTTCGTCCCGAGGGGACGACAGACAGGAGCCGACATGGCTGACATCCAGATCCAGAGCTCGCGCGAGGACGCCGTCGAGCAGAAGCCGTCCCAGCAGGGATGCGCCTGCGGCGAGCATGACGAGGCGCTGCCCGAGCTCGACGTACAGACGATCCCCCACGCGATCCGGCACGCCTCGATCTTCGGGGCGATCGAGTCGCTGGTGCCGGGCGGCGGCATGGTCATCTCGGCGACCCACGACCCGGTGCCGCTGCTGCTGCAGCTGCAGGCCAAGCACGGGGACGCCTATGCGACCGAGTACCTCGACCAGGGCCCCGAGCGCTGGCGCATCCTGATCCGTCGCGCCGCCTAAGCACTGCGCACAGCAGGACCGGCGCCGCGGGGCGACCGCTCGGCTCCGAAGGAGCGGGGCCGACGCGCAGTTTCAGTGCTGCCCTGGTCGGCCCAGCGTCGTGACCGGGGTCGCCCCCGGTCGCGCCCACTGGGGCAGGGGCCGGCTGGTCCCTCCCCCGGTGGGGGTGCCCCCGGCGTCGGTGCGCCAGCTCCAGCAGGCGTGGTGCCCGGCGGGCCAGCCCTCGGGCACCTCCTCCCAGTCCTCGCTGCGGCCGTAGGGCGTCATGTCCAGCAGGCCCATCGAGAAGTTCACCCGCTCATTGCCGCGCCCGGTGGTGCGGTAGGTGAGGAAGACCCGGTCACCGTCGCGCAGGAAGCTCACGAGGGACCCCATGTCGCCGCCGATCGGGGCGGGGGCCTCCCGCACCGAGTACCAGGGCACGCGGCGGTAGCCCATGAACGCGGTGAACGGGTGGACCTCCTCCCACGGACCGGTGGTGAGGATCGCGAGCGAGACCCCGTGGGCGTGCAGGTAGGTCGCATCATGCAGGTGCCAGGCGGTGGTGGTGCAGCCCTCGCACTGTCCCTGGTGCGGGGCGCCGTCGTGCCACATGTGCTGGTAGACCACGAGCCGGTCGCGTCGCTCGAACAGGGAGAGGAACGGCACGGGGCCGACGGGCCCGGTCACCAGGATGTTCCCGTCGATCTCCACCATCGGCAGTCGGCGCCGGGCGGCGGCGATCGCATCACCCTCGCGGGTGTGCGCCTTCTCCCGCACCAGCAGCTGGTCGCGGGCGGTCTGCCAGGATGCCATGTCGACCACGGGCGGGTATCCGGTCGGGTTCGTCGGCGCAGCGCTCATCGGCGATCGCTCCTCAGGATGCCGCCGCGGCGGGCGCCGGGGCGTGTGCGGCCACCCAAGCACACCGCCCCTCCCCCGTCCAGAGCCGGGATGTGCGGTGATGACGAGATACCGATCCACGTCCCGGGTCGGGGCGGAGCCCTCACCCGCCGGCCTCAGGTGCCGCGCACCCCGCGCATCAGCGTGACCAGCAGCCCGGCGAAGACCGCGACCCACGCGCACACGGCGACCACCAGCCCGACGATCCCGATCCCCTCCACCAGCGGCAGATGCTCCACATGGCCCAGCCGCAGCGAGGCGACGGCGAACATGCCCAGCGGGAATACCATCGACCACAGCGTGGGGACGTACCGCAGCGGCACCCGGTGGATCACGTGCCGCCACAGCCCCGCACCGAGCAGCAGGGGGTACTGCCACAGGGCGAAGCACCAGAAGAGCACCACGGTCCCGCCGATCAGCCCGCGGGCGGCGTCGACCATCGGCACCGGCTCCATGGCGTAGATCCCCGCTCCGGCGACGACGGCGATCGCCAGCGCCCCCATCGCCACCCAGTAGGTGGGTTCGAACTGCTGCGGCGTGATACCGAAGTGCACGATCCGCAGGATCACCAGCACCGCGATCCCCACGTAGAGGATCGTCCCCACGGACCAGGACAGCACCGTCAGCAGGCCCAGCACGGCGGCGAAGACGGGCGATGCCGGCTCCAGGCCGGACAGGCCCACGGCCAGGGACTGCGAGGCGACCGACCAGACGAACCAGCTGCCGTTGGTGCGGGCCAGGATCGGCTCCCCGTCGCGGGTCATCAGCACCTGCCAGGGCAGCACATAGCCCAGCACGATCCAGATCGAGGCGCCGATCCCGAGCAGCACCACGGAGGCCATGCCGAGACCTTCCGCCTGCAGGCCGACGGCCAGCACGCTGCAGGCGGCGACGACCGTGAAGTACCCGAAGGCGCTCTCGGGATTCCTCGCGTCCGCGCGCATCCGCTCCCGGTGACGGAGCCACCGTGCGATGTAGAGGACGGCCAGCACCGCGGCGGCGAGCACCCCGAGCACCAGCAGCGCCCGCGCCACGCCGGCGGCTCCCGCGGTGCGCAGCCCGACCGACACGATCCCGGTGGCCATCACCAGAGCGAAATAGCCCGGAGCAAGTCCGGCGAGCGCCTGGTCGGCGCGCGCGGCGAGCGTCGGAGAGGTCACTGTCGAGGAGGGCACGGCTCCATTGTGCGATGAATCGTGCGATGAATACGGTGACCCAGGGCATCGAGACATGCATCCCAGCACCCAGACCTTGCACCGAGTGCAACTTTACGCCTAATCTCATGCGCGGCGGCATCAGCCGCACGATGAGCGGGGAACGGCCCGGCGAGGATCGAGACGGGGGAGGATCCCACCATGGGCCACACCGACGACGAGGCCCCAGAGGCGAGCGGCCGCACGCAACCGGCGGTGAACCCCTTCCTGGTGATGGCGGTGCTGCTCGCGGGCGCGTTCGTCATCATCCTGAACCAGACCCTGCTGAACACGGCCCTGCCGGCGTTCATGGTGGACTTCGGGATCTCCGCGAACACCGCCCAATGGGTGACCACACTGTTCATGCTGGTCAACGGCATCATGATCCCGGCAACGGCGTTCCTGATCCAGAAGTTCACCACGCGCACCATGTTCTTCGCCGCGATGGGCATCTTCACGCTGGGGACGATCATCTGCGCGATCGCACCGGTCTATGCCGTACTGCTGCTGGGCCGGGTGGTGCAGGCCGCCGCCGGCGGCATGATCATGCCGCTGATGCAGACGATCCTGTTCGCGATCTTCCCCATCCACAAGCGCGGCACCGCCATGGGCACCTTCGGCCTGGTGATCTCCTTCGCCCCCGCGATCGGGCCGACCCTGTCCGGGTTCATCGTGGACAACTGGTCCTGGCGCTGGCTGTTCGCGATGATGCTGCCGATCGCCGTGGGCGCCCTGATCTTCGCCCACCTCACGCTGAAGAACGTCACCGAGCAGACGAACCCGCGCCTGGACACGCTCTCGCTGATCCTGTCCACCTTCGCCTTCGGCGGGCTGCTGTTCGGCTTCAGCAATGCGGGCAATGTGGGCTGGGGCAGCCTGCAGGTGATCGTCCCGCTGATCGTGGGCGTGCTGACCCTGATCTGGTTCGTGCACCGCCAGCTGCACCTGGAGGAGCCGCTGCTGGAGCTGCGGGTGCTCGCCAACCGCATGTTCGCCCTCGGCACGGTGCTGGGCATGCTGGTGTTCATGGCGATGGTCGGAGGGATGCTGATGATCCCGCTGTACATGCAGAACATGAGCGACTTCACCGCGATGGAGTCCGGGCTGGTGCTACTGCCGGGCGCGGTGATCATGGGCATCATGTCTCCCGTGACCGGGCGTATCTTCGACCGCTTCGGGGCCTCGGTGCTCGCGATCACCGGTTTCGCGCTCCTGGCGGTCACCAGCTTCCTGCTGGCCCGGCTGAGCGTGGATACGACCTTCGCCTACATCGCGATCGTCAATGCGGTGCGCATGCTGGGCACCGCGATGGTGATGATGCCGGTGACCACGGCGGCGCTGAACCAGCTGCCCCAGCGGATGATCCCGCACGGCGCCGCCGTGAACAACACGATGCGCCAGGTCGCCGCCTCCGTGGGCACCGGCGTGCTGGTCACGGTGATGACCGCCGCCGCGAGGGACCCCGAGGAATACGGCATGGCAGGCCCGATCCACGGCGTGAACGTGGCATTCATCGTCGCCGGCGGGATCGCCGTGGTGGGGCTGATCGGCTCCTGCTTCCTGCGCGGGTCACGGCCGCAGCGGCCGGAGTCCGAGCCCCTCCCGCAGAAGTAGCCTCTCCCGGTCCCCCTCCCCCGCCGCCGGCGCGGGCCGCGCCCCAGCGGCCCGGCCGTGCGCTCAGCGCGTGGCGTCGATGAGGAGCTTACCGCTCGCGGTGCCGCCCATGCTGACCTCGAAGGCGTCGGCGACCTCGGCGAGGGGGAAGGTCCGGTCGATGTCGACGTGGAGGGTACCGGCGGCGACCTTCTCGAGCAGGCTGCGCAGGCGGGCTCCGTCCGGTCGCACCCACACCCAGCGCCCGCCGGCCTCCTCGACGGAGGGGTCGGCGATCGAGACGTGGCGCCCGCCTTCGGCAAGCAGCGCGAGGGTCTCCTCCCGCGCGCCGCCGACGAAGTCCGCGACCGCGCTCACGCCCTCGGGAGCGAGCTGCCGCACCCGCTCGACCAGGCCCTCCCCGTAGGCCACCGGGGTGACGCCGATCGCCTCCAGCTTCTCGTGGTGGCGAGGGGAGGCGGTGCCGATGACGGTCGCGCCCCGTTCGCGCGCGAGCTGGGCGGCGAGGTGACCCACCCCGCCGGAGGCGGCATGGATGAGCAGGGTGTCCTGCCCGGTCAGCTCCAGGGTCTCGAGACTGCGCAGGGCGGTCAGCCCGGCCAGGGGCAGGCCCGCGGCGGCGTCGACGTCGACACCGTCGGGGATCGCGGCGACGGAGGTGGCGGGCAGCGCGACGTACTCGGCGAAGGTGCCGCCGTGCAGGACATCCTTGCGGCCGTAGGAGGCGACCCGGTCACCGGGCGCGAACTCGGGGGCATCGGGGCCGACGGCCTCCACCACGCCGGCCACGTCCCAGCCCGGGATGATCGGGAAGACCGCGTCCATGAGGGCATCCAGGCCGCCGCTCATCACCTTCCAGTCGACGGGGTTGACGGCGGCGCGCTCCACCCGGATCAGCACGGCACCCGGGCCGACCTTCGGCAGCGGGGCGTCGGTGAGCTCGAGGGTGGAGGGGTCGCCGTATTCGGAGTAGGTCATTGCACGCATGGCGGGGACAACGCGGCGGGGCCGCAGTGAATTCCCGACGGCGTCCTGTGCAGCGTCACTGCATCGCGCGTGAGGTGATAAGGCGGTTTATCGGGCTCTCCCACCCGTCCTGTCAGGGCCTGATCGCATCCTTTCCTCATGACTCGTATGCACCGCATGCGATCCACGATCACCGTTCTCGCGGCAGCCCCCGGCGGGCCTCGCTGCAGGATCCGGGCTGCTGGAAAGGGACCCCATGTTCTTCACCCACGATATCGCCGACGCCTTCGGTGACTGGCTCGAGCGCGGGCGCATCCAGCGAGCGCTCATCGCTGCGCTGCCGGAGCTCGCCGACGCCATCACTCCCGACGAGCGGCGCCCGCTCCTGCGGATCCGGCGCCCGGCCGGCGACGCGCTGATCGTCGCGAGGGCGGCCGATGACGCCGCAGGGCGGTGGATCGTCGGCATCCCCGATCAGCCGGTGCCGACGCTGCATGACGTCGACTCGCCGGACGAGGTCGTCGACATCGTGCGAGAGGCTCTCGCACGACCGGAGTCCCGCGATGAGCAGGACGACGGACTCGACGTTCCCGGGCCCTGATCAGGCCTCGACCTGTGCGGTCTCCCAGGTGCCGTAGCCCTGACCAGCCTCGGCCACCAGGGCTGATATTGTGAAGGTGCCAGCGACAAGAGGGTCAGGGATCCTCTTCCGGAACTCCGGATAGCTGGCATTTCTCTGTCTCATTTGTCCAGCGGGCTGTCGTCCGGGCCTCCCCAGGGAAAGAACGTGGACTCCACCAGCGGCTCGACATGAGTCTCGTGGACTGTCGCGGCCTTCGCCTGACGAACCCGCCGCCTCGCCCAGTGCAGGTAGTCAGCTGAGCTCTGCTCCCACGGTGTCTGGTCACAGTGAAGTGCGATCTGGATCCGGTTCCACGAGTGCGACGCCGTGTCGCCTGGTCACGGCGAGGATCTTCTCCCTCGAGTCGCCGACGCCCTGATCCCTGGGGACGGAGTCGGCGTAGTCGGCGAAGAACCGGCCTGCGCCATCGCCAGAAGTAATCGCCACGAATCGGGCAACTTCGCCGATCACCGCGAAGGTGTTCGGCACCCCGGCCGGCAAGACGACCAGCCCACCCGGTTCCACCTCGTGCCTTTCGCCACCGACCTGCGCTGTGACCCTGCCTTCGAGCAGGAACAGCACGCCGGTCCACGGCGAGACGTGCGGAGGTGTCATCGGGGCGTGGGGCGCTCTCACCTCGAAGACCTCGAACGCCCCGGCCTCGTCATGGATGGCGACCTTGGCGACGTGGTCTCCGTCGGTCATCGAGTAGCTGCGGCCACCTCCGGGGGGCACGTGAATGGTGTCCATGATTCCTCCTGTGACTAGGTGACACCATCGTCCGGCCGGAAGCGTGCCCCGCAGCGAGTACCGCTCTACTCGAGTCCGAGGACGTCCGCAAGGGCGGTACGCTCGGAGACTCCCAGCTTGTGTCCGGCGCGGTAGAGGTGCCCTTCGACCGTCCGCACCGACACGGTCAATCGCCCGGCGATGGCCCGGTTGGACAGCCCCCGGGCGGCCAGCACCGCGATCTCGCGTTCACGGGCGGTCAGCGGCAGCGGTCGGACAGCGAGCGCCAGGGCCGGGGTCCAGGCGCCCGACCGGCGCGCCAGCTGCTCGGCGACGGCCGCAGCGGTCAGAGCCGAACCGTGCCGACCGTGCCGTCGGTGTACGTCGGCCGCTTGGGCGGCCGCGTCGCCGGCGGCGACCAGATCACCGAGCCGGGTCCACGCCGCCGAGGCCTCGAGCAACCGCTCCCCGTCCTGGTCCGCCCAGGCACGGGCGTGGGCGTCGGCCGTTGCCGCCCGCGGACTGAGCGTGGCGAGAGCCCTGAGGCGGGGAGGCGCCGTGGTCGCATCGCCGAATTGCAGCGCGGTCTGCCAGGCGAGCACCTCGTAGGCCGGGGCCCCCGTCTCGCGGGCGACAGTGGCCGCGGCGACAGCATGGCGATGTGCCTCGGTCGTCGACCCGTCGGCAGCCGCTCCCCATGCCTGCGCCAGCAGATCATCGGGCAGACAGAAGCTGTAGGCAGGATGATGTCGGGCGACGATGTCGTCCAGGAGCGGAGCGACCGATGCCGTCTGACCCGCCTGTCCGGTTGCGGTCGCCAGCAGGGTTCGGCAGCGGAACCGGAACTCGTGCCCCGAGTTCTCCAGCCCGGCCCACGCCTCGCGCAGGAGAAGGAGCGCATCGCGGACGCGGCCCCCGGCGAGCGCGGCATGCCCGGCGACGACCAGTCCCATGAGCCGGGCCGGGCCCGGGAGATCGGCCGAGGCGGCGTGCATCCCCCGTGCACGCTCCTCGGCCCTGTCCAGCATCCCGGCGAGACGGTATCCGAGCACTTGCAGGTCAGCGAGTTCGAACCCGGGAATGACGGTGGGTATTCGGTCGGCGGTGAGGCCACCGACGATCGCGGCCTCCTCGAGCAGTCCCTGCTCCCCGGTGACAGCAGCCGCGGCGGACACCGCGGACGCGATCAGGTTGCGACTCAGTTCGTCGGGCGGGTCCCCGTGAAGCAGCACCGGACCGCGCTCGAGGACCGGGGCGAGATCTCCGACCGCGGCCGAGAGCGCGAGGGACATCGCGGCGGACTGGAGCGGGGCCGCCCCGGTGGCCTCGGCCGCGTCCACTGCTCGGCGTGCCTCCTGCGGCCTGCCCAAGGTCCACAGCAGGTTCCCGGCCCGGTACAGCCGCGTCTGAGCCCGCAGCAGCGGCTCCGACGGATCCGCCTCGAGGGACAGGAGGATCGCCTCGGCCTCGTCCCCACGGCTGAGCCAGGACAGGGAAGCGGCGTGCACCAGACGGGCGACGGGGTCACCGTCCGCAGCGGCTGCGCGCGCCAGCCGCTCGGCCAGCGGCAGTTCGTAGATCCGGATCGCAGCCTCGGCAGCCTGCAGGAACAGGGAGGGGTCAGGCGCCAGGTCGGAGTCGACGGTGAGCACCGCCCGCGGGATCGGGTCCGGTCCCGGGTCCATGGTCTGCGCGACCAACCCACGGAGGCGTCGTGACCGCAGCGTGCCCATGGCTGCACGGCGGACCTCGCCGTACAGCGGGTGTGCCAGTCGTGCGACCTGTCCCTCGATGCTCACGAGTGCCCGATCCTCGGCCTGCTCGACGTCTCCCGGCGAGGTCAACGCGGAAAGGGTGCGGACCGGGACCGGTTCGGCGAGCGCCACCAGATCCACGACGTCCCGCACCGGGCTGCGAGGTCACCGATCTGGCGTTCGACGAGGTCGGCCAATTCCGGGGAGATCGCGGGCTCACTGGTCCAGCGCCAGATCCCGGAGGATGGCGTGCACCGGCCCGCGGCCACCTCCCCCGGCAGCAGGTGCCGCAGGAACAGCGGGCTGCCCTCGGTCAGATGCCACAACCTGCGAGCGGAGGCCGATTCGATCGGACCGCCGAGCACCCGGGCGAGCAGAACGGAGACCTCCGCGCAGCCCAGCGGGTCCAGGTCCACGCATGGCAGGAGGTCGTCCTTCCACAGGGACACCACCACATCGGGCGCGGGCTCCCCGGTCCGCATCGTCACGACGACCGGTGCAAGCTGCCGTGCCACCACTCGATGCAGCACGATCGCGGAGTGCTCGTCCAGTCGGTGCGCGTCATCGACGGCCAGCACCAGCGGCCGCCGCCGGGAGAGCTCATCCAGCGTTCGGGCGATGGTGTCGGGCGCCTCCCCGGAGGCGACATCGAGAAGGCCCGCGAAGGCCCCGAGCGGCAAGGGGTGGGCGGCCGTGCTGCCGTGCGCCCACACGACCCTCTGACCCCGGGCCCGCGACTCCGACAGCGCCTCCCGCACGAGCCGGGTCTTGCCGACCCCGGGCGGGCCCCCCACCACGACTCCTGGCGCACCTGGCCGGATCGCCGTGATGACCCGGCGCAGCTCCTCGTCCCGGCCGGTGAGCGGCCACAGCCCCTCCATGGGAGTAGACTACCGCGCCCGAGTCGAGTATCGCTCTACTCGTACGCCAGGGACCGGACGGCGAGAGAGTCAGGGCATGACCACTCGAACCGTCCTCATCACCGGTGCCGGCCGCGGGATCGGCCGCGCCGTCTCCGTCCATCTGGCCCGCGCGGGCTGGCGGGTCTTTGCGGGTGTCCGCACCGACATCGCAGCCCAGCAGCTGGCTGCGGAATCTGCAATGATCACCCCGGTCGAACTCGACGTCACCGTGCACGAGCACCTGGACACGCTCGGGAGCCTTCTCCCCGAGCGGCTCGACGCCCTGATCAACAATGCCGGTATCGCCGTCCCGGGTCCGCTCGAGACGCTGTCCAGAGGCGAGATGCACCACCAGTTCGACGTGAACGTGGTCGGGCCGCTCGCACTCACCCGGGCTGTGCTGCCGCGGCTGCGCCGTGCCCGAGGACGAGTCGTATTCATCTCCTCGATCAACGGCCGGGTGTCGTTCCCGTTCACCGGCATGTACAACGCCTCGAAGTACGCGATCGAAGCCGTGGCCGACTGCCTCCGGGTCGAGCTGTTCCCCTTCGGCATCCAGGTCGCACTCGTCGAGCCGGGCGTGATCGACACAGACCCGTGGCACCAGATGGACGAACTTCTCGACGACCTCGAAGGTGACCTCGCTCCCGAGCTCAAGGCGCTCTATGCGCCGCACTTCGCCGGCGAGCACCGGCTCGTCGGCAACATCCGCAAGAACGCGAAACCGCCCGAGCAGGTCGCCCTAGCGATCGAGCGACAACTGACCCGGAGCCGGATGCGACCGCGCTCGCTGGTGGGGGCGGACGCCCGGTCGATCGTCGCCATGAAGTCGCTTCTGCCGGCCCGAGGCCTCGACGCGGTCTGGAGGCAGGGCCTCGGTCTCCGCCAGGACCTTGCTCCCCGAGACCCTCGGGTCGCCGTCGCACCGGGCCGGTGACCGGGCCGTTTTCAGCGCGTCGCGTCGATGTCAGAGGGCGACCACGACCCCGCTCACCCTGGCGAGCGCACCGGTGGACCCGACCGGGTCGACGAAGGTCCGGGACGTGGCCGAGCCGGCCTCGAGCCCCAGCGATCGCGGCTCCTGCCCGGATCAGGCTTCGGCCTGCGAGAGCTCCCAGGTGCCGTATCTTTGGCCGCTCTCGGCCTCCCATTCGGTCCTGCCGTTCGCGGAGGCGCGTCCCAGCACGACCGAGGCCGCTGCGGACGGCGAGGAGAAGACCAAGTCTTTGGTCAATCGGGCGAGGTCGCCACCGTCGAACGGCACGGCACTCTTCACCACCTCCGCATGCTGGAGCGACCGGTTCTCGAACTGCCTGGCGGTCGAGGCGGACTGCTTTCCCGATCTGCGCATCGCGCCGCTGACGATAGATCCCTCGAGCACAGTGAACTCGCCGTCGATGACCTGTGCGTGCGCATCGACACCCTTGGTGGTCCGCAGGTGGAACAGGGGGCTGTCCACCGTCATGTCCTCGAGACCGAGGCTCCCCTGCCCGGCCGTCGTCGTCGGTCGCTCCGGGACGGAGGCCGCACGGCCGCGGAAGATGTCGTATCCGAGGACGGGCATCAGGATGCGGACCTGGTCGATGAAGTAGTCCATGTCCGAGGCGTCCGCCTCGGGGAGGTCGGCGCCCCCTGTCGGTCCTTGGACGTTCTCGAGCGGGACTCGGCCGACGGTCTTGGCGATCCGCACCAGACGGGACTCGAGGTATCGGACGTGGGCGCTGGTGAGGTTCGCATCCTTCGAGGTGATGATGGCGACCTCATCCCAGAAGTCCTTCCTGGAGTCGTGCTCGACAAGCCGCTTGCCGACGTTGTCGCTCTCCCCGATGTAGGCGACGCTGTCGCCCTCGGCGTTGCTGCCGAACAGGATATAGATGCCGGTACGGCTCGCCTCTGTGCGTTTGCGGATCTCACCGAGTTCGAGGCGCTTGCCCCGCAGCACGTGGCCAGTCCAGTTGCCGATCTCCGCGGTCATCAGTCCGCCGGGCTTCCCGTCGACGAGGAAGAGCCTTACCTGCTTGCCGCTCATCGCGTCCCTCCTGCCGCTGGCTGGAGGCGCTCGGCGTAGCGCGGCGCGAGCGACTCCATCTGGTGCATGACGCTCACGATCGCCGCGGGCTGCTGATCCGGCGGGTACTTGTACTTGCGCAGCAGGCGCTTGATCGAGGAGCGCATCTTGGCCTTCACGTCGTCGCGCACGGTCCAGTCGGTGCGGATGTCCCGCTGCATGGTCACCACCAGCTCCCGAGCGATCTGGGCGAGGGTGTCATCCCCCATCACATCCACAGCCGAGGGATTCTGGGCGATGACGTCGTAGACGGAGAGCTCATCGGTGCCGAGCGGCGGGTTGAAGTGCTGACCGCGGTCGGCCTCGGCGCTGACCTCACCGGCCAGTTCGATGAGCCGGGCGATGATCTCCGCGGCGGTGAGCTGCTTGTTGGTGTACTTCAGCATCAGCTCGTTGATCCGCTCGGAGAACAGGGTGGAGCGCACCTGGTTGCCGCGGGTCACCCGGGCGGCTTCCTCGAGGATGCTGGCCTTCAGCGCTTCGATCGCGAGCTGTGACTTGGAGGGTTTCTTCGCCTCCTCGACCCAGGCGGGAGTGATCGCGTCCAGCCGCTGGAGCTCGAGGCCGGCTTCCTGGTAGATGTCCACCACGCCGGCGGCCTCGGCGGAGTCGACCAGCAGCTCGCCGAGCAGACGCCGCACCTCGTCGGTGATCGGCTCCCCACGGGAGAGGCGGTCGCGCGCGTCGAGCTTCGCCATCCACACGCGCACCTCCTTGTAGAACTGCACCTCGGGCAGCAGCGGTTGGATGTCGGTGTGCCCGGCGGCGAGGGCCCAGGCCCGGTCGAGCTTCGCCGAGTGGGTGCGGAAGGCGTCGGCCAGCGGCCGTGCCTGCGGGTTCTCGGGGTCCGTGTTCCCATCGGTCAGGGGCGAGCGCAGGAAGTTCGTGGTGGCGGTGACGGCGTTGATGAAGCCGCGGCGCACATCCGCGTTCTGGATCGCCTTCCAGTCCAGGGTGACGATCTCTCGCAGCAGGCCGACGAGGGAGTGGACCAGGTGCGCGGCCTCGTCCACGTCGCGCCGGCCCGCGGAGGGGTCGGTGGGGTCGACCTCGTGGGTGAATTCGCGCAGTGCGGCGTTGAGGTTCTCCAGCAGCGGGGCGTAGGCGACCAGCAGCCCGTCCTGCTTGCCCTTGAAGGTGCGGTTGACGCGGGCGAGGGTCTGCATGAGCAGGGCGCCCTTGATGCTGCGGTCCAGGTACAGGGTGTGCAGGGCCGGGGCGTCGAAGCCGGTGAGCATCATGTCCTTGACGATCACGATCTCGAGTTCATCGCCGGGGTCCTTGACACGCTGCTTGATGGCGGCGATCGCGCCCGGCCGGCGCATATGGGCCTTGATCTGCTCGGGGTCCGAGGGATTCGCGGTATAGACGACCTTGATCTTGCCCTTCGCATCGGAGTCGTCGTGCCAGTCCGGGCGCAGGGCGATGATCTCCTCGTACAGCCGGGCGGCGATGGAGCGGGTGGCCGTGACGATCATGGCCTTGCCGGGGCCCTCGACCATGGGGCGCAGGTTCTCGCGGCGCTGCTCCCAGTGGGCGACGAAGTCCTCCGCGAGGGTGTGGAGCCGCTCGGGCGCCCCGTAGAGGGCCTCGAGCACGGCGACGGACTGCTGCAGGCGCTGTTTGTCCACCTCGTCGAGCCCGGTGGTGGCTTCCTCGGCGGCGTCGTCGATCGCGTCGTCGTCGAGCTCCGCGAGCCGGGCGAGCTGGATCAGGCGGGGCTCGAAGTAGACGGGGACGGTGGCGTTGTCCTCCACGGCGCGGCGCAGGTCGTACACGTCGATATCGGCGCCGAACACCTCGCGGGTGTCGCGGTCCGCCTCCCGGATGGGGGTGCCGGTGAAAGCGATCAGCGCGGCGTTGGGCAGGGCGCTGCGCAGGTGGCGGGCGTAGCCGTCGAGGTCGCCGTAGTGGCTGCGATGGGCCTCGTCGGCGATGACGATGATGTTGCGACGGTCCGAGAGCAGGGGGTGGGCGGCACCCGCTTCCTTCTCCGCCTTGGACAGACCGAATTTCTGCAGGGTCGAGAAGTAGATCCCGCCGGTGCGGCGCTGGCTGAGCTGGGTGCGCAGCTCCTCGCGGGAGCCGACCTGGCGGGGCTGCTCGGGCAGCAGCGTGGAGCGTTGGAACCCGTCGAACAGCTGGGTGTCCAGCTCGGTGCGGTCGGTGAGGACCACGATCGTGGGGTTCGCCAGCTGCGGATGGCCCATCACCTTCGCGGTGTACAGCTCCATCTCCATGGACTTGCCGGAGCCCTGGGTGTGCCAGACCACGCCGATCTTGCCGTCGGAGCGGACGGCGTCGATGGTGGAGCCGACCGCTTTGGTGACGGCGAAGTACTGGTGGGGCTTGGCGATGCGCTTACTGAGCCCGCCGGCATCCTCATCGAAGGCGACGAAGTCGCAGACCAGCTGCCCGAAGCGTTCGAGGTTGAACAGGCCGTTGAGTGTCCAGTCGATCTCGGTGAGGATCTCCCCGTCCGGGCCCGGCTCGCCGATCGGGACCGGGCGCCCGTCGTCGTCGACGTTCCAGGACGCGAAGTGGTTCCACGGCGTGAACGCCGTGCCGTACCGCGCGTTGATGCCGTCGGTGGCGAGAACGAAGGCTGCGAAGCGGAACGCCATCGGCAGCTCGGTGATGTAGGTCTGCAGCTGATTGAACGCGGCCTCGGCCGTTGCGGCCCGGCTGCCGGCTTGCTTGAGCTCCATGATCGCCAGCGGCAGACCGTTCACGTAGGCGATCACGTCGAAGCGTCGCTCCACCTGACCGCGCCGCAGGGTCACTTGGTTCACCACCCGGTAGCTGTTCACTGCCGGGTCACCGGAGAGGAAACGAATCACGGGGGTGCGCTCGCGCCCGTCAAGGTCAACATAGGTGATGCCCCGGTAGCCGTCCCGAAGAATCTGGTGGAGACGGAAGTTCTCGGTGATCGCGTCGCGCGACTGCGGGGCGAGCACCTCAGCTGCGGCCTGCTGCAGGTACTCCCCTGGCACCTCGGGGTTGAGGTTCTTCAGCGCCGCATCGAGGGTGCCGCGCAGCACGATGTCCTGCCAGGACTCCCGCTCCCCCGAGCCCGGCGCGACCTCCGCGCCGGGCGTGAATTGCCAGTCGAGCTCCTGCAACGCATCGATGACGAGCTGCTCCCAGGCGTCTTCACCGGTATGGGACGACATGTCAGAGGACTCCTTCTACGGTTTTCTCGGCATCTTTGACGGTGATCTTGCCGGACATCAGTAGCGGGAGGAGTTCGTCGCGGGTTGCGGCGAGGAGGACAGTTCCCTGCTCAGCTTGCACCGCGCGGTCGAGAAGGGCCGCCAAGCTACTCTCCAACTGACCTCCGTGGTCCTCAGGAATCGGCAGGCGTGCATTCCGTACGTCGCTCCCATTAACCGAGGCAAACACCGTCCCACCACCTTGATGCTCATCCCAGATCTCCTTGAATTCTCGCAGACAGAAGTGGAGAGTAGCCGGACGCTCGTTAGACGAAATGGAAGCAAGACCTCGACCGATACAAACCTCTTCGATCGCAAAGTTCACGGCCCCCACTGGCGCACGCACGGCGAACAATGTGGAGCGCGTGGGCGAAGTTCGCACTGGGCTCTCGGTACTTACTCGAGGGCCTGGAAACACTTCTCCAAAATCGCGAACACCCTGATAAAAGGGCATCCCAATGCCCTCTTCATTCAGGAGTTCGCCTTTCGGAGACGACCCCATGACCACGTCTGCAACGTCAACGAGCGCTAGCGTCTTCGATGCATTCTTTCTCACCAACGACCCCCCCAGAGCAAACGCTGCAGCCGACAAGCGCTTGTTCGCTGCAATCTTGTCGTCGAGGGCTGCAAGAACCTCGGAAACACCTTCCTGTGCACGAAAAGTTGGAAGACTCACCGCGTACTCTCGTTCAAATTCTTTAAATCGGAAGTTCGAAATGCCGGTCGATTGATTCTGATACCCCCAAGCACCCCCATTATTCCACCATGCCTGAAGTCGATAATAAAGCCAACGAGGTTCAACTATGGTTGAGTCTGGGCGGACCAGGCGGCAGAAGCTCGCTGGAATGATTGGGGCTCGCGAAGATTCGATCATCGAACGTGAAACGAATACACTTCGGCCCGTCGGCCGATCCCTTGTTCCTCCCGAGATCTCGAATACAATGTCTCCCGGCCGAAGTGCTCGCTTTTCGACCGCTGCTGAGTTTTCAAATCTCACTGGCAGGCCGCTGACATCCTGGAGTGCCACCGACGGAAAATCAGCACCGCGAATAATTGCGGTTTGAACCGTCTCGCCGGAAGGAGTGTCCGCTCCCCAACCTCCACCGATCACATACCCAAAAAACGATCCGATAGGCAATACGCTCACGCCAACCTCCCCAGCTGTTCCCGCACCACCGCGTCGAGCCGTGCGGACTCATCCAGCGATGCAGTGAGCTCCTGCATCAGCCGCTCGATCTTCTCGTCGATCGGCTCGTCGTCCTCCTCCGCTTCCGGAGCACCGACGAAGCGTCCCGGCGTCACGGCCCAACCCGCCTGTTCGATCTCCTCGATCGTGGCGCTCTTGCAGAAGCCGGGCACGTCCTCGTACTTGCCCTCGGCGGAGTCGCGGCCGCGCCAGGTGCGGAAGGTGTTGGCGATCTGGTGGATGTCCTCGTCGGAGAAGGTGCGCTCCACGCGGTCGATCATGTGCCCGCTCTCGCGGGCGTCGATGAACAGCACCTCGCGGCTGCGGTCGTTCACACCCTTCGACCCGGCGGTCTTGTCGTTCGCGAAGAACCACACGCACACCGGGATCGCGACCGAGCGGAACAGGTTCGGCGGCATCGCGATGACGGCAGAGACCACGCCCGCCTGCAGCATCTGCTTGCGGATCTCGCCCTCTCCCCCGGTGTTCGAGGCCATGGTGCCGTTGGCCATCACCACGGCCGCCTCGCCCTGGGCGGAGAGCTTGGAGAGGATGTGCTGCATCCAGGCGTAGTTCGCATTCCGCACCGGAGGCACGCCGTAGGTCCAGCGGGGATCGTCCTCGTTACGGGACCAGTCCTTGATGTTGAACGGCGGGTTCGCCAGCACGTAGTCCGCGACCAGGTTCGGATGGATGTCGCGGGCGAAGGTGTCGCCCCAGCGAGCGCCGAGACCTTGGGAGTCCATGCCGTGGATGGCGAGGTTCATCTTCGCCATCCGCCAGGTGCGCTCGTTGAGCTCCTGGCCGTAGACGGCGATGTTCGTCGGGTCCTCGTCGTGCGCGGCGAGGAACTTCTCGGCCTGCACGAACATGCCACCGCTGCCGCAGCACGGATCGTAGACCCGGCCCTTATGCGGCTCGAGGATCTCCACCAGGGTGCGCACCAGCACCGGCGGGGTGTAGAACTCGCCGCCGCGCTTGCCCTCGGCCTTGGCGAACTTGTCCAGGAAGTACTCGTAGACCTCGCCCAGCAGGTCGCGGGCCTTGCTGGCGCCCTGGCCGGTGAAGCGGGCGGAGTTCAGCAGGTCCACCAGCTCGCCCAGGCGGCGCTGGTCCACGTTGTCGCGGCCGTAGATCCGCGGCAGGGTGCCCTCGAGCGAGGTGTTGTCGGTGCCCAGGTGGGTCATCGCGGCGTCGATGAGGTCGCCGACGGTCTGGCGGTCGGTCGTCGCATCAGCCTGGGTGCCCTTGGCGTGGGTGGCGATGTACTCCCAGCGGGCGGTGGGGGCCACCCAGAACACGCCGGAGCCGGTGTACTCGTCGACTTCCTCGAGGGTCTCGGCGATGAAGTCCTCGCCCTCGCCGGCGAGCTCGGCGCGGATCGCCTCGCGGCGCTCCTCGAAGGCGTCGGAGACGTACTTGAGGAACACGAGCCCGAGGACCACATCCTTGTACTGGCTGGCGTCCATGGAGCCGCGGAGCTTGTCCGCCGCCTTCCACAGCGTGTCCTTGAGCTCCTTGGGCGTCGAGGGCGCCAAGGTGGCCTGCGTGGTGGCCATCAGTTCTCCTTCGTGGGGGTGGTGATCGTGGCGGCGAGGGTTCCGGCCGCCACGGCCTGGATGAGTTCGTCCTCGAGGTGGTCGAGGGTCGACAGCTGTCGGCGCAGCTCGGCACGGCGTTCCTGCAGCCGCAGCGCGGCGGCGTCGAGGGCGGGGACCGCCTCGGCGGGGACGGTGCGCAGCCGCCAGGTGCGCCGGTCGCGGCCTTCCTGGCCGGCGATGTCCGCGGCGAGCGCCTGCGGATGCAGGACCCGGTCCCGGCGGGGCTCGGGGAGGCAGCGCAGGGCCCGGACGGGGGCTTGGAGCACATGGCCTCCCGCGGTGTCGACGAAGGCGGCGACGCCGCCCTCCGCGGTGAACACCACGTCGCCAGGGGCGGTGAAGGTGCTGCGCGCGGCCACCTTCTCCAAGACCAGGCGATCGATCGCCCGGTCGCCGAGGCGCTGGGGGTCGCGGACCTCCTGCGGTCCGATCACCGCGACGCTGCCCGCGGCCGGGGCGCCGATCGCGTCCGGGGGCAGTCGGGTGCCGCGGATCTCGCGGGCGAACCCGTCCAGGGCGTCCGCCCAGGCGACGGTGGGATCGGCGCCGTCCTCACCGGTGGCCAGCAGGCTGAGGGTCTGGCCGAGCATTCCGTCGTCGAGCTCCCAGAGCCGGGCGAGGCTCTCGCCGCCGCTGCGCTCCGGGCGGGAGAACGGGGTGAGCACGAGGTCCCGCCGGCGCAGCAGGGCAGGGGTGGCCAGGCGGGTGCTGCGCAGGAAGGCGTGAGCGGTCAGCGCGGTGCCCCCGGTGAGCGCCGCGGTGACATCGGCGGCGATCGCGGCCCGCGACGAGGCATCCAGCGAGGTGTCCGCATGCTCCCCGTAGACGGTCCAGTCCGTGCCGGCGTGGGGCACCGCGGTGCCGAACACCCACAGCGCGAGCCGGCGTCGGCCGCCGAAGCGGCTGAGGCCCTTCGGCAGGCGGGCCGCGTAGCGCAGCGGTGCCGGGCTCTGCGGCGTGGGCAGCAGCAGCCGGTGGCGGGCGGCGCGCACCTGCTCGTCAGTGATCCCGTCGACCAGGAGCTCGCAGGGTCCGATGACCACGGCGGCGTCCTGCGGGCCGAGGTCCAGCAGCACCGATTCGACCTGTGTGAAGAAGGCGTGCGGGTCCGGGACGTCTTGGTGCTGACAGAGCGCGAGATGCGGCGCCCCGTCACTGGCCGGGCCCACCGCGTCCGGCCCGGCGTGTGCGGCGAGCATCCGCATCGCCGCCCGGGTGACGGGCTCCTGCACCTCCGGGTCATCGAGGCCGAATGCCGGCTGCCGTTCATCGCTGAGCAGGGCGGAGAGCGCGGTGGCCAGGAGCAGGCCGCCGCGTCCCTGTGGATCGAGGCGGAAGGGGGCCTGGTCCAGCAGTCCGCGCAGCACCTCGAGGAGCACCGAGGTGCCGGCCGGGGTGAGGGCTTCGCCGGCCCAGGGTCCGTCGGACTGGGCGAAGGAGGTGATCAGCCGGTCCAGCAGGCCCCGGCCGGAGAAGGCCGCCTCGGCGAGCTCGTCGATGGCTCGCACGAGTGCGGTGCGCTCGAGGAGCTCCGCGAGATGCTCGCGGGCGACCAGAGCGCCGAGCTCGTACGCAGCGGTTCCGGCGAGAACCTCGCCGGCGGTGAGGGTGGACAGCGGGCCACCCACGAGGTCGTGGACGAGCAGCAGGGTCGAGGTGGCGTCGAGATCCTCTCGCAGCTGCTCGAACTGCGAGGAGTGCAGGAGCACCTCCACGGGGGCCTCGGGGTTGTTGCCCCGCCCGGTCGCCTCCAGCCAGGCGGCGACCTCGCCGGTATCGAAGAGGAGGTCCTCCGCCGACAGCGGCGGCGGGAACGGATGGTCGCTGCCGGTGGAGCGGGAGCGCCATACGCTGACCACTTCGCGGCGCACCTGGGTGAGGTCCGCGATGGACTGCATCGTCAACGTCGGCACGGCTCACCTCCTGATCGGCATCGGAGTCACCGTACTGGACGGCAAAGACATTCCGAGCGGAATGCTCGATAAGGACGCTTATCAATGGTTGCCCCGCCATGTGTCCGAGGTGTCTCGCATGCTCGATCTGTGCCTGACCGTCCGTCGGAGTCCCCCGACGCGGCCCCCACCTCATTCCATCAGGAGATCACATGTCCCCCTCACGGACCCTCCCCTCGGCTGCGCAGCGCAGCCGCTCCCTGCGTCTGCTCGGCAGCGGCGTCGCCGGCACGCTCGCGACGCTCGTCCTGCTCAGCGGGTGCGGCGCCGTACCTGCCTCCTCCGAGGGCGAGGACCAGGTCGCGAACCCGCCGGTCGCCGCCGCCGAGGCAGAACCCATCGAGGAGGACAGCGCGGGCCACACCAGCACGGGCTCCGAGGATTCCGAGGATTCTGCGGATTCTGCGCCCGCGACCTCCGCCGAGGCAGAGCCGGCGGAGACCACCTCGGACCCCGCTGCAGAGAAGACGACTCCGGAGCCCGCCGAGCCGCAGTCCTTCTCCGGGACGGGAGCCGAGGTGGTGATCCTCGAACCGCTGGGCGAGGACTTCTTCTTCGCCACCGTCACCCACGACGGTTCACGCAACGTGGCCCTGTGGTCCGTGGACGAGAACGGGCAGGACCTCGACCTGATGGTCAACCAGATCGGGACCTACGAGGGCCAGGTCGCGCTCAACTTCCGCGAGGACCCCGCCGCGATCCGGGTGGAGGCGGACGGGAACTGGACCATCGATCTCGTCCCTCTCAGCGACGCCCCGCGCTGGGACGGCGAGTCGGCATACGAGGGCACGGGTGACTCCATCGTCCTCGTCGGCGATGTCGCCGACGGGCTCACCCCGGTGACCCTCACCCATGACGGCGAGCGGAACTTCGCGATCTGGGCCTGGGGCGAGAGCTACCCCGACCTGATCGTCAACGACATCGGCGCCTACGACGGCACCACGCTGCTGCCCGACGGCTCCGTGGCCCTGCAGGTCAGCGCCGATGGGAACTGGTCGATCGCCAAGAACTGACCGGGCTGGTCCCGCTGAGGCCGACGTGCCGCCGACCACTCGGCGCGCACGTCGGCCCCTGCCCGTCGCCGGTGCGCCCTACAGTGAAAGCCATGCTGTCCGACTCCGCGCTCCGAGAAGCGTTCTCGCACTTCCCCCAGGGCCTCGTCCTGGTGGCGGCGGAGGTGGACGGCGTCCGCCACGGTCTGGTCGCCTCGACGTTCACCGTCGGCATCTCCCTGGACCCGCCGCTGGTCTCCTTCGCGGTGCAGCACAGCTCGCGCACCTGGCCCCTCCTGCGCGCGCACGGACACCTCGGAGTGTCGCTGCTGGGGAGCGCGCAGCTGCCGGTGGCACGTCAGCTCGCCGCGACGGATCGTGGGCGCCGCTTCGACGGGGTCGACGTGGCCGTTGATGCGCAGGGTGCCCTGCTGGTGAAGGACGCCCCGGCATGGATGACGGTGCGCGTCCACGACCAGCTGCGGGCCGGGGATCATGACCTGGTGCTGCTCGAGGTGCGATCGATCGGCAGCCTCCCCGAGGCCGAGGCGCTGGTCTTCCACCGCAGCCGCTTCAAGGAGCTGGCCCACGAGGATCTGCCCGCCTGAGCTCCGGGCGAGCGCCGGCGCCCGCGAGCGGTACCCACGAGTCAGGGAAGGCCTCCTGAACACCGGGCGTGATGCAGGAAGCAGCGGATGCACCGCCCGGGTTCGACGGCGTCGTTCTTCCCGGATCCCGCAAGTGACTACTCGGTCACTTACGGGGTGTCCCGTTGGGCCCGGGCCCCGAACCGACCTAGGGTCGAACGGCCTGCGACCTGGGGATGCCTCTCCGGCCGCCGGCCCCGATCCCCAGCCGGACCTGGTCGCCGCGCGAGCAGATCCGCGCCGCTCCCACCGTGAACGAAAGGACCGTGATGGCTGAGGCCACTCCCCCTCCTCGCCCCGCAGACTCCCTCGGAGACGGGGGGAATCCCGGCAGCGGGGACGGAGGACCGGACTCCTCCTCCACCGCTGCCGCGAGGCCCACCCGTTCCCCGGTGAACTGGCCGGTGTTCCTCGGCACCGCCGTGATCATCGTCGGCTTCGTGCTGTTCGCCGGGATCTGGCCGGACACCGCAGCGGACGTCATCTTCGGCTCCATGGCGTGGGTGGCCACGAACTTCGGCTGGTACTACGTCCTCACCGCCGCCATCGTGGTGGTGTTCGTGCTGATCGTCGCGTTCTCCAAGGTGGGCGGCACGAAGATGGGGCCGGACCATTCGCTGCCGAAGTACAACATGTTCACCTGGGCGGCCATGCTGTTCGCGGCCGGCATCGGCGTGGACCTGATGTTCTTCGGCATCTCCGGACCCGCCACGAATCTCCTCACCCCGCCGGACGTCCCCGCCGGGTCCGCAGAGGCCGCGCGGATGGCGACGATCTGGACGATCTTCCACTACGGGATCCCCGGCTGGGCGATGTATGCGCTGATGGGCATGGCCTTCGGCCTCTTCGCCTACCGCTACCACCTGCCGCTGTCGATCCGCTCCGCACTGGCGCCGATCTTCGGCAAGCGGATCCATGGGCCCATCGGCCACGTCGCCGAGATCGGCGCGACCATCGGCACCATCTTCGGCATCTCGGTGTCCCTCGGCATCGGCGTGGTCTTCCTCAACTTCGGGCTCTCCGCGCTGTTCGGCATCCCGAACTCGGTCGCGGTGCAGATCGCCCTCATGGGGCTGGCCGTGTTGATCACCATCCTCTCGACCGTCTCCGGGGTGGACAAGGGCATCCGTCGGCTCTCCGAGCTCAACGTGCTCCTCGCCCTGGTCCTGATGCTCTGGGTGCTGTTCTCCGGGAACACCCATCAGCTGCTGAACTCGCTGGTCCAGAACATCGGCGACTTCTTCTCGCAGTTCCCCTCGATGCTGATGAACACCTTCGCCTACAGCGACGGCACGGCGGACTATCCTGCGGACCAGTGGATGGCCGACTGGACGCTGTTCTTCTGGGCCTGGTGGATCGCCTGGGCGCCCTTCGTGAGCCTGTTCCTGGCGCGCATCTCCCGGGGCCGCACCCTGCGCCAGTTCGTGGTCGGCGTGCTGCTGATCCCGTTCTCCTTCATCCTGCTGTGGGTCTCGATCTTCGGGAATGCCGCCCTGAGCTTCTTCGACGACGAGACGTTCCTGGACCTCGCCGTGAACCAGCCCGAGTCCGGGTTCTTCAACCTGCTCGAGCAGTACCCGGGCTCGACCTTCACCGTCACCCTCGCCCTGCTCACCGGTCTGTTCTTCTACACCACCTCGGCGGACTCCGGCTCGCTGGTGATGGCGAACATGACCTCCAAGACCACCACCGCGGACTCGGACGGCCCGCCGTGGCTGCGCATCGTGTGGGCCGTGATCACCGGCGCCCTGACCCTCGTGATGCTGTTCATCAACGGCGTCTACACCCTGCAGGCCGCGACCGTGATGGTGGGGCTGCCGCTGTCCGTGATGCTGTACCTGGTGATGTTCAGCCTGTGGAAGGTGCTCAAGACCGAGAGCATCAGCCTCGAATCCCGGCAGGCGACGCTTCCCGGGCTGCTGACCAGCCGGGTCCGCGAGGCCGGGGGCGGCGAGCGGGGGTCGTGGCGCACGCGCCTCCAGCACCGCATGTCCTATGCCTCCGCCGAGCAGGCGAGGACCTTCATCGACACCGTGGCCACCCCCGCCGTCGAGGAGGTCGCGGAAGAGCTGAGGACGCTCGGGGCCGACGTCGCCTGCCAGCGCGGCGCCCATCCGGACAGCGCGCTGCCCTTCGTGGACCTGGTCGTCTCCTTCCCCGAGGGCGAGGACTTCAAGTACCAGACCTATCCGGTGGCCTACTCGACGCCGAGCTTCGCGGCGAACCTGGCCGCGGTGCGTGAGACCTACTACCGGGTCGAGATCTTCTCGTCCCTCGGCTCCCGTGGCCACGACATCATGGGGTACTCCCAGGAGCAGGTGATCGCCGATCTCCTGGACTCCTACGATGCGCACATCATGTACCTGACCCTGAGCTCCGAGATCGGCACGGCGACGGGCGCGGTCCCCGTGACCGCGCCGAACACCTGGGCCGATACCGACCACATCCACCGCCCCGCAGGCTCCGCGCCGACACAGCACGAGCCCGCAGCGACCACCGACCCGAAGGAGCGACATGACTGAGACCACCGCCACCCTGTTCATCGACGGAGAGTGGGTCGCCTCGTCCTCCGGCGAGACCCGCACGGTGCTCTGCCCGGCCGATCAGAGCGAGGTCGGTGTGGTCTCCGAGGCCACCGCGGAGGACGTCGAGCGGGCGATCCTCGCGGCCCGTCGGGCCTTCGAGTCCCGTATCTGGGCCGACCGGCCCGCCACCGAGCGCGGCGACCTGCTGCTGGAAGTCGCCGACAAGCTGCAGGAGCGCAAGGCCGAGTTCGCCCGCGCCGAGGCCTTCGACACCGGCAAGCGTCTGGTCGAGGCCGAGGGCGATATGGACGACATCACCGCCTGCTTCCGCTACTTCGGCAAGGTCGCCGGCCAGAACCCGGGCCGCCTGATCGATGCCGGGGACCAGAGCGTGATCTCCCGCGTGGTCCACGAGCCGATCGGCGTGTGCGGCATGATCACGCCCTGGAACTTCCCGCTGCTGCAGGCCGCGTGGAAGATCGCCCCGGCTCTCGCGGCCGGCAACTCCTTCGTCATCAAGCCCGCCGAGCTCACCCCGCACACCACCATCCTGATCCTCGACGTGCTGGACCGGCTGGGCCTGCCCGCCGGGGTCGCGAACCTGGTCCTCGGGGACGGCGCCGTGGTCGGGGCACCGCTGTCCTCCCACCCGGAGATCGACCTGATCTCCTTCACCGGAGGCCTGGTCACCGGGCGGAAGATCGCGGCGGCCGCCGCGCCGGGCATCAAGAAGGTCGCCCTCGAGCTGGGTGGGAAGAACCCCAACGTGGTGTTCGCCGACGCCGACTACGAGGCCGCGCTCGACAACGCGCTGAACGCCGCGTTCATGGACTCCGGCCTGCTGTGCTCGGCAGGCACGCGCCTGGTCGTGCAGGACACCATCGCCGAACGGTTCGTCGATGACCTGGTGGCCCGCGCCGAGGGCATCGTGATGGGCGGCCCGTTGGACGAGCAGGCGGAGACCGGCCCGCTGATCTCGAAGGAGCATCGCGACAAGGTCACCGACTACGTCCAGCGCGGCATCGCGGCCGGGGCCCGGCTGCGCACCGGCGGCCACTGGGGCGGACCCGAGCACGAGCAGGGCTTCTTCTTCGCGCCGACCGTGCTGGATGAGTGCACCTCCGAGAACCCCGCGGTGATCGAGGAGGGCTTCGGACCGGTCATCACCGTCGAGACCTTCTCCACCGAACAGGAGGCGATCGCGATCGCCAACCACACCGAGTACGGCCTGGCCGGCGGCGTGTGGACCTCGGATTCCGGGGTCGCGAACCGGGTCTCGCGGCGCCTGCGCCACGGCACCATCTGGATCAACGACTACCACCCCTACCTGCCGCAGGCGGAATGGGGCGGCTTCAAGATGTCGGGCGTCGGCCGCGAGCTGGGCCCCACCGGTCTCGAGGAGTACACCGAGTCCAAGCACATCTACGAGAACACCGAGCCGGCCGTCACCGGCTGGTTCCCGCGCAAGGGCTGAGCCCGGCGCCACCGGGCCGTCCCGCGCCGCCTGGCGCGGGACGGCCCCTCCCCCGCATCACCCCGTTCATCCACAGGAAGCAGGAGACATGCCCGAGAAGGACCCCACCTCCGAGAACCCCATCGCCGAGTTCGACTACCTCATCGTCGGCGGCGGCTCCGCCGGCGCGGCCCTGGCCGCCCGCCTCAGCGAGGACCCGGGCGTCGATGTGGCCCTGCTCGAGGCCGGTCCCTCCGACCTCGAGCACCAGGAGGTGCTGCAGCTGAAGCGCTGGCCCGAACTGCTGGAGTCGGGGCTGGACTGGGACTACCCGATCGAGCCGCAGGAGAGGGGCAACTCGTTCATGCGCCACGCCCGTGCGAAGGTGCTGGGCGGCTGCTCCTCGCACAACTCCTGCATCGCCTTCCACCCGCCGGCGGAGGACATGAACCGGTGGGAGCAGCTCGGCGCCGAGGGATGGAACGCGGAGACGATCATGCCGCTGATCGCGCGCCTGGAGACGAACATGTCCCGCACCGGTGAGGGCCACGGCACCGACGGTCCGGTGCACCTGATGGATGTGCCGCCCGAGGATCCCGTGGGCGCCGCGCTGCTGGAGGCCTGCGAGCAGGCCGGCATCCCCAGGGCCACGTTCAACGACTTCGAGACCGTGGTCAACGGCGCGAACTGGTTCCAGGTGAACCGTCAGGCGGACGGCACCCGCGCCTCCTCCTCCGTCTCCTACCTGCACCCGAACCTGGAGCGGGGAAACCTGCACGTCCTCACCGGTCTGCAGGTGATGCGGGTGCTCTTCGACGACGAGCAGCGCGCCACGGGCGTGGAGTACATCGACAACGCCTTCGACCGCTCCTCGCTCATGCACGCCCGCCGCGAGGTGATCCTCTCCGCCGGGGCGATCGACTCCCCCAAGCTGCTGATGCTCTCCGGGATCGGCCCCGCCGAGCACCTGCGCGAAGTGGGCATCGAGGTGCGGGTGGACTCCCCCGGCGTCGGCTCGAACCTGCAGGACCACCCCGAAGCGGTCATCTCCTGGGAATCCGCGCAGACGATGACCCGCGAGTCCACGCAGTGGTGGGAGATCGGCATCTTCGCCGCCACCCAGGAGGGCCTGGACCTGCCGGACCTGATGATGCACTACGGTTCGGTGCCCTTCGACATGCACACCCGACGCCAGGGCTACCCCACCTCACCGGAGTCCTTCGCGCTCACCCCGAACGTCACCCACGCCCGCTCGCGCGGCACGGTGCGGCTGCGCACGATCGACTATCGCGACAAGCCGAAGGTCGACCCGCGCTACTTCACCGACGAGGAGGGTCATGACATGGCCGTGGCCGTCGCCGGTATCCGCAGGGCCCGCGAGATCGTCTCCCAGCCCGGCATGGACGCCTACCGCGGCCGGGAGCTGTTCCCGGGCGAGGCCGTGCAGTCCGATGAGGAGATCGCCGACTACGTCGCCGCCACCCACAACACCGTCTACCACCCCGCCGGCACCTGCCGGATGGGCGCGATCGACGATGACATGTCGCCGCTGGACCCGCAGCTGCGGGTCAAGGGCGTCACGGGCCTGCGCGTGGTCGACGGTTCGGTGATGCCGCAGCTGGTCGCGGTGAACCCCAACCTCACCACCATGCTGATCGGCGAGCGGGCCGCGGACCTGATCCGCGGCGAGCACAGTTGACCGCCGCCTTACGCGCGGGCCCTGCGGCGTGTTCGCCGCAGGGACCGCTGTGATCTGATGCGAGCGCGACGTCAGAGATGAAGGACGAAGATCTCGTCACGGACGATCCGGCTCCCGGGATGCCGTGGCGAGGCGGCGGAGGGGATTCGAGCACGCGTCAGTGAGTACCGGTCAGGATGAGCTCCACCGCCGCGTGCGGCGCGTCCCATTGCGGGAAGTGTCCGCACCGGGGGAACCAGTGCAGCGTCGCATCGGGGAACGCCGCAACAGCCCGATGGGCCTGCCGCGGAACGGTGACGAGGTCTCGACGTCCCCAACCGATGGTGACGCGACCGGGGACCGTCCCGGGCGGAGCTCCCTGCTGCGTGGGCCCCTTCGTGAGCGCGTCCATCGTCGCATCCGTCGCAGCAGCATCGGCCAACCCGAGCAGGTCGGGCAGCACAGTCTGCTGCGTCAGCGACCACGGGTGGGCCGAGAACTGCGCGAGCAGCGCGGTTCGACTGACGCGATTGCCCAACAGCGCCGGCAGGACACCTCGCACAGCACGGACCAGGACGATCGAGGGCCGAAGCGTATAGCTGAAGACGGCCAGCTCGCGCTCGCTCCAGAAACCACCAGGGTCCAGCGCCACGGTGTCACCACCGACGCCGCGTCTGGCGAGCTCGAGCACGATCCGCCCACCCAACGACTGCCCGGCAGTGGCAACGCCGTCCAGGCCCTGCTCGCCGATGAATTGTGCGACCGAGTCGGCGAGCGCGGCGATCGACACCTCGCCAGGCAGCGGCGCCGACTGGCCGAATCCGGGTAGGTCGACCGCGATCACCTCCCGGTGCGCGGCCAATGCGTCGATGATCGGGTCCCAGGAGCGCAGACCCGCCCCGAGGCCGTGCACCAGCAGTAGCGGGCTTCCGCCGCCTCTCCGGACATGGTGAAGGTTCATCACACCACTGTACGGCGGGGTTCGGCGCCGAACCGTCCCAGCGACCGATCCTCTACCGGACGTGCGGTCCTCGTGCAGGGGACGTCGGGCATCCGTGCGGTGGAGCTCGAAAACTGAAAACCGAGGCCATGGTGATCGGTGCCGGCGGGCCGATGGTGGAGGTGCGGGGCCGTCCTGCGTCTACCGGAGGCTCAGCGGGTCGTGTCGATGAAAAGCTTGCCGCGGGCCGATCCCTCCCGGCGTATCTCGAAGGCGGTCGGAGGCGGTGCCGATCACGGTCGCGCCCCGCTCACGCGCGAGCTGCGCGGCGAGGTAGCCGACGCCGCCGGAGGCGGCATGGATGAGCAGGGTGTCCGCGCCGGTCAGCGCCGGCGTCTCGAGGCTGCGCAGCGCCCTCAGGCCGGTCAGCGGCAGGCCCGCGGCGGAGTCGAATCCGACACCCTCCGAGATCGCGGCGACCGAGGTGGCGGGCAGCGCGACGTACTCGGCGAAGGGGCCGCCGTGGACGACGTCCTTGCGTCCGTAGGAGGCGCCGCGGTCACCGGGGGCGAACTCCGGGGCGTCCGGCCCGACGGTCGCGACCACGCCAGCGACGTCCCAGCCGGGGATCGCGGGGAAGACGGTGTCGATGAGGGCGTCCAGACCGCCGCTCATCAGCTTCCAGTCGACGGGGTTCGCGGAGGCCAGCGCCACCCGGATCAGGAGTGAGGGTCGGGCTGCAGCGACCGCAGAAACCTGGGAGTCCACTGTGGCCCGCATGTCCGTATCCGGGGATGGTGGCCGCTGCGCCCAGAGCTCGCGGACCTGTCCTGCCTCGACGTGCGAGCGCCGGTCGCTGCGCACCGTCTCCAGCATGCGGCGGTCGTGGGTGACCAGCAGCAGTGTGCCCTGGTAGCTCTCCAGCGCCTGCTCGAGCTGTTCGATGGCGGGCAGGTCGAGGTGGTTGGTGGGCTCGTCGAGCACCAGCAGGTTCACGTCGCGGGCCTGCAGCAGGGCGAGCCCGGCGCGGGTGCGCTCCCCCGGTGACAGCTCGGCGGCGGGGCGGTCCACGTGGTCCGCCCGCAGCGCGAACTTCGCCAGCAGCGTGCGCACCTCCGCCCCGCTCAGCGCGGGCAGCGGGGTCTCGATGACCTCGGCCAGCGGCGCAGCGCCGGTGAACAGCGAGCGGGCCTGGTCGATCTCGCCGATCCGCACGCTCGCCCCGAGGGCGGCCGAGCCCTCGTCGACCTCGCGGGCCCCCAGCAGGACCTGCAGCAGGGTCGATTTCCCGGCCCCGTTGGCGCCGGTGATCCCGATCCGATCCCCGGCATCGACCTGCACCGAGACCGGGCCCAGGGTGAAGCCGCCCTGGCGCACCACGGCGCCGGCGAGCATCGCCACCACCGAGCCGGAGCGAGGGGCGGCACCGATCGAGAACTGCAGCTGCCACTCCTTGCGGGGCTCGGCGACCACGTCGAGCCGTGCGATCCGGCTCTCCATCTGCCGCATCTTGCGCGCCTGCTTCTCGCTGGACTCGGACTGTGCGCGGCGGCGGATCTTGTCGTTGTCCGGGGCCTTCTTCATCGCGTTGCGCACGCCCTGGGTGGACCATTCGCGCTGGGTGCGGGCCCGGGAGACCAGATCGGCCCTGGTCGCGGCGAACTGGTCGTGCTGCTCGCGGGCGTGGCGACGCACGGTGGTGCGCTCCTCGAGGCAGGCCTCGTACCCGCCGCCGTAGAGGCGGTGGGAGTGCTGGGCGTGATCGAGCTCGAGCACCTCGGTGACGCAGCGGGCCAGGAACTCGCGGTCGTGGCTGACCAGCACCGCTCCCCCGCGCAGTGCCCGGACGAAGTCCTCCAGCCGCTGGAGCCCCTCGAGGTCGAGATCGTTGGTGGGCTCGTCCAGCAGCACCAGGTCGAAGCGGCTCAGAAAGGGCCCTCGGACCGATGCCGTCCCCTCCGTGCAGGACGCCGGGCCCCGCACCCCACGTACCTGGGACGCCGAACCGTTACATGGACAATGTGTCGAAATGTCCGATTCGTGCGGCATGCTGTACCTGTCCCCGCGACGACGACAGGCATGCCTCTCGAGTCGCCATGAGCCGCTGTCGCTCGGTCCCGTCCCCGTGGAAGGAAATGCATGCTCTTCACCCGCCCCATGGTCGAGGCTTTCGGCGACTGGCTGGAACGCGAACAGATCCATCACGCCCTCGTGCATGCCCGCCCGGACCTCGCGGGTCGGCTCGTGCTCGACGAGGAGCGACCGCTGCTGCGGATCCCGTTGACGGACGGCACCACCGTGCTCGTGGCGAAGACCGACGCGGAGCCCGGCGCCGGGTGGATGCTCGGGGTCCCCCACCCGCACTCCCCGACGCTGCACGAGACGGGCACCCTCGGCGAGCTGGTCCGGCGGGTGCTCGAGGTCCTGGATGTCCGCTCGCCCCGCGCCGCCGCGGCTCGCGCCGTCCCGTGAGCGAGCGGGCTGCGATCAGCCCAGCAGCGCCTGCCCGAACATGGTGTCCTTCGCCCCCACGCCGGGCAGCACCACGAACATCGCAGAGGCGACGTGGCGCAGGTACTCCTCGAGCGCATCGGTGGTGACCATCCGCTCCAGGATCGGGAAGAAGGACTCTCGCGGATCACGGACGTAGGCGATGAAGAACAGTCCGGCATCGATGCGCCCCAGCGAGTCGCTGCCCTCGGTGTAGTTGTAGCCGCGGCGCAGCATGCGGGCACCGTGGTTGCTGTGCGGGGAGACGATGCGGATGTGGGCGTCGCGCGCGATGGCCGGCCCGCCGTCCGCGGTGGCGGCGAAGTCCGGCTCGATGAACTCATCGGTCCCGGCGCTCGGGTCGGCGACCGACAGCGGCGCACCGAAGCGCTTGTCGCGCCCGATGATCTCGTGCTGCTCGATCAATCGCAGCCGGTCCCAGGTCTCGAGGTTCATCCGGATCTTGCGGATCATCATGTACGAGCCGCCGGCCAGGCGCTCCCCGCCGGAGTCCGCCCGGTCGATCCACACGTGGCGCCCCAGCTCCTCGGCGCCGTCCTCCTGCTTGAGATTGCTGGTGCCGTCCTTGTACCCGAACAGGTTCCGCGGGGTCTCCTGCGTCGTCGAGGTGGAGGAGGTGCGCCCGTATCCCATCTGCGTCCATCGCAGCGCCGCGGTGCCGACGGCGATCCGGGTGAGATTGCGGATCGCGTGCATGGCGACCTGCGCATCGTCGGCGCAGGCCTGGACGACCAGATCGCCGTCGGAGCGTTCGGCCTGCAGCGCTTCACCGGCGAAGCGCGGGACGCCTGCGGCCAGGGCCTCGGGCATGCGCTCCGCGATCCCGAAGCGGTCCGCTCCCTCGGCATCGACGAAGAAGGACCGTCCCACCCCGACGGTGATCGTCACGGACGAGGCGGGGTATCCCCAGGCCTCGCCGGTATCGCGCGGGACCGCCTGCAGGTCGGCGAGCGGGGTGCCGCCGACCAGATCGCCGGTGCTCATCTGCTCAGCGGCCACCAGCCACTGCTGCATGAGGCGGCGCACCTCGTCCAGATCCGTCGTGGTGACATCGAAGGCGGCGGTGAACAGGTAGTCCTGCGCAGGGGTGGTGATGCCCTGCTGGTGCTCGCCGCGCAGGGGGTGGGAGCGGTCCAGCGGGTCGGCCGCGGCGGCCTCCTCGGCGCCGGCCCGGGCGCCGGCGAATCCGCCGAGCATCCCGCCGGCGAGGATCCCGGCGCCCGCCGCGCCCAGCAGGCCGCGGCGACCCACCGAGCGCGGTGCCGGGCCCTGGCCGTCCGCTGGTGCCTGCGCGGTGCCCGGCTCGATGTCGGAGGTCTCGTGATCGTGTCGCCGGGTCATGACAGCACCACGGCAGGCACCTGCGCGAGCTGGTCGGCCAGCGCGGTCACCGCCACGGACAGGTCCCGCTGCGCGTCGGTGTAGTCGTTGTCGTCGGGCGCCTGTCCGGCATCCTCCTGGACCGTGGCGATCGTCGAGTAGTCCACGTAACGAGGGGTTCCGTCCTCCCACTCCCCGGCCTGGTGGATGGAGAGCTCCTCCTGCACCGCGGTGAAGGAGGCGGCGATCTCGCGGGCGAGGGCCGGATCCTCCTTCTCGACGATCTTCTGCACGTTGCCATAGGCGACGCGGGCGCCGTCCAGATTCGCCTGGAAGTCGTCGAGGTCGGTGTGAGAGAAGGTCTCCTCCTCGCCGACGATCTTCCCGGTGGCGACCTCTTCCATCAGGGCGCCGGCACCGAGGGTGACGTCCTCGAGGGTGACCTCGAACGGACCCGAGGCGGTGTCCTGTACTCCGGTGACCAGGTCGTAGAGGGTCTGGGTGTCCTCCACCAGCTGATCGGCGACCCGCTGCCGGCTCGCGTCATCGGGGAAGTCGAAGGCCTCGTCGTCGCTGAACAGATCGGCCTCGATGCGATGCCAGCCGGTCCACCCCGCCAGCAGCTCGGGATCGGTCACGGCGATGCCGGCCCCGGCGGAGAGGTCCTGGATCCGCAGGTCGAGGGCGGCGTCCAGATCGCCGGGCTCCTCGATGCCGAAGGCCTCGGCGGTCGGCTCGATCCGCTCGAAGTGGCGGCGAGCCAGCACGTACAGGTCCTGGGCCTGCTCGGTGTCGCCGGCGAGGTAGGCGGCGCGGAAGTCCTCGGTCGCGGCCAGGAGCTGGCCGGCCTGGTCCTCGATGTACGCGGTGTAGTCCGTGATCGCCTCATCGCGCAGCTTCTGGATGTCCTCGTCGACCGCGAGGGCCTCACCCTCGGTGACCGTGAAGGGGGTGACCCCCACCAGCGCCCCGACCATGTTCGGTTTGCAGGCCGTGAAGTAGTCGCCCTGCTCGAGCCCGGTGGTCAGCTCGACGGTGCTGCCGGGGCCGATGTTCTCCTTCTCGGTGACGATGCGGAGCTTGTCAGAGGCCAGGATCTCGAACTCGTTGGGCACGGTGTCCTCGTTCGTGATGGAGAAGATGACCACGCCGGAGGGGGTCTGGGTGCCGGCGACCTCACAGCCGTCGTCGGTGACGGTGACGGCGACCGGTCCGGCGCCGGCCTGGGTGCCGGCCCCGTTCGCGCCGGAGGAGGGATTGTCGGTGCAGCCGGCGGCGGCCAGTGCGATCACGGCGGCGATCGCGAGCGGCCGGGTCACCGTGCGCATCAGGGAGGTGCGGGTCATGGTCGGACTCCGGAAAGGTATCGGGGGCACCCGAGGGCGCGGACTGAGGGGGACGTGATGGTCAGACGGCGGCGGTCGCGGGGACCGCGGCCTCGCGGACGGGACGCGGGGCGCCGGCCCGTACGCGGCGGACGAACAGGAAGGTCACCGGGACGGCGTACAGCAGCCAGGCGACCACCTGCAGGACGTTGGGTTGCACGTTGACCTGGAACATCGCCTGGCCGACGACGTACAGCCAGTACACCGGGGAGGTCGTCGCGGGCAGCAGGGCCGAGACATCCCAGGCGTAGGTGTACAGGCCCGGCAGCACGCCGGCCTCCTGGAAATCACCGATCCCGTAGGCGACGATCCCGGCGGCGATGAGGATCAGGAAACCACCGGTCCAGGTGAAGAAGCGACCCAGGTTCAGGTGCAGGGCGCCGCGATAGAGGAGGATGCCCAGCACGATCGCCAGGGCCAGCCCCACGAGGAGCCCGGCGGTGGTCGCGGCGACGGAGTTCTCGACCGAGGACTTCACCGTCGCCCACACGAACAGCGCCGTCTCCAGGCCCTCACGGCCGACGGCGGCGATCGCCACCAGGGCCACGCCCCACCCGGCGCCGTGCGCCAGGGCCCGGTTCAGCTCCCCCTCGAGGTTCTGCTTCTGCCCGCGCGCATGCGTGGACATCCAGAAGATCATCCCGGTGGTCAGTGCGACGGCCAGCAGGGCGAGCGAGCCGCCGAGGATCTCCTGCGCCTGGAACGTGAGGGTCTTCGGGCCCCAGGTGAGGACGGCGCCGAGCAGCAGCGGGAGCGCGGCCGCGGCGGCGACGCCGATCCACAGCTTCGGCAGCACATCACGGCGCTGCGACTTCACCAGGTAGGCCACGAGGATGCTCACCACGAGCGTCGCCTCGAGCCCCTCGCGCAGTGCGATCAGCAGATTCCGGAGGAACATCGGGTCTCCGGGGGTGGATGGCGTGGTCGTCCCGAGGATCCAGGGGATGCCGGGGGGCGTGACGACGAGTGCCGCGCAGCGATACTAAGGGTATCCTCAGCGATTTGTCGAACGATGGTGTTTCGTAAGTCGGCTCCTGCGGGGTGCTCTCGATCCCGCCGCCGCGGACGCGACCACCCTGGCCACCGCGTGCATCAGCGGGCTGTGCTGCCTGAGGGACGTCCGGCGGCGGGGCCTGAGCGGGCACGGCTCCCGTCTAGCCCGGATGAGGACTCGGGAGGTGTCACTGCGGCGACGCCCGCCTGCTCCCGCAGGAACGCGGCCGTGGCGACGGCGACCTCTTCCGGATGGGTGAAGGACACGGAGTGGCCGGCGCCGGGGATGCTCACCGGGCGGGCCTGCGGGAGGAGCTCGAGCAGCCAGTCGTGCACGGTCGTGAACAGTGGTCCGTTCTCCGCGCCCTCGAGGTAGAGGACGGGGCAGTCGATGCGCGCTGCTCGCGCGGGGTCGAGCGACCAGTCCAGCAGGGCGGGGATGTCATGGGCGAAGAAGGCGGAAGCATCCCGCTCGATCCGTCGGCTGATGCCGGGGATGACGCCATCGTACGCCGCACGCCAGTCCGGGCCGTCCATGCCGCCCAGGAAGGTCTCCAGCGCGGCGTCGACGCCTTCGGACTCGTAGATGTCCATGAGCTGCCGATTCACGGCCAGGAAGCGCTCGCTGCCCGGCGCGAGAGCCGGAGGGGGCTCGATGAGGACCAGGGACCTGACCCGTCCGGGATGGGCCAGGGCGAGTTCGAGCGCGAGGGCGACCGAGTAGCTGTCGCCGAGGACGTGCGCGCTCTTCGCCCCGAGGTCATCGAGTACCGTCGCGGCCTCGGCGGCCTCCCGGGCGAGAGAGCCGGGGCCCTGCGCGGGAGGGCTCGCACCGTAGCCGCGCCGATCGTAGGTCAGGAGCCGGAAGTGGTCGCCCAATACCGGCTGCCGTGACAGTGGCACCAGGTGTTGGGCGGACAGCGCGGTGCGGAGCAGCAGGAGGGGTTCCCCCGCTCCGTCGGACCAGACGTCGAGTGCGCCCGGGTCACGAGCCATCGGCGCTGCCGCGACGGTTGGTCTGCTGTTCGGGCTCGCCGGCGGCCTCGATCGCCGGTTCGTCCTCGGTGTCCAGCACCACGCCGCGGCGGATGGAGATGGTCACCGCCACCGCGATCGCGGCCACGGCCACCCCGGCGATCACGTAGCGCAGCGGGTTCGCGTCCCCGCTGAGCGCGCTCATCCCCACCACGGCGGGAGCGATCAGCACGGCCACCAGGTTCATCACCTTGATCAGCGGGTTGATCGAGGGACCGGCGGTGTCCTTGAACGGATCGCCGACGGTGTCGCCGATGATGGTGGCCTCATGGGCGGGGGAGCCCTTGCCGCCGTGGTGGCCGTCCTCCACGATCTTCTTGGCGTTGTCCCAGGCGCCACCGGAGTTCGCGAGCATGATCGCCATCAGCACCCCGGCGGAGATGGCGCCGGCGAGGTAGCCGGCCAGGGCCGGGGCGCCGAGCCCGAAGCCGACGGCGATGGGGGCGGCGACGGCGAGCAGGCCGGGGGTGGCGAGCTCCCGCAGCGAGTCGCGGGTGACGATGTCGACCACGCGCCCGTACTCCGGCTTCGCGGTGCCCTCCATGATCCCGGCGATCTCGCGGAACTGGCGACGCACCTCGTAGACGACGGCGCCGGCGGCGCGGCCGACGGCGCTGATCGCGAGCCCGGAGAACAGGAACACGACTGCGGCGCCGATGATCACGCCCACGAGAGTCTGCGGGGAGAAGACGACGGACTGGTCCAGGAAGGCCTGGTACCGGTCACCGAGCACCTCGCGGATGGCGTCGGTGTAGGAGCCGAACAGGGCGGTCGCGGCGAGCACGGCGGTCGCGATCGCGATGCCCTTGGTGATCGCCTTGGTGGTGTTGCCGACGGCGTCGAGCTCGGTGAGCACCTGGGCGCCCGCGCCGTCCACATCGCCGGACATCTCGGCGATGCCCTGGGCGTTGTCGGTGACCGGACCGAAGGTGTCCATCGCGACGATCACGCCGACGGTGGTCAGCAGGCCGCAGCCGGCCAGGGCGATGGCGAACAGCCCGGCGATCCCGGAGCCGCCCAGCAGGAAGGCGCCGAACACCGCCGCGGCGATCACCAGGGCGGTGAACACCGCGGATTCCAGGCCCAGCGAGAAGCCGGAGAGGACCACGGTCGCGGCGCCGGTGCGGGAGGTGCCGGCGACCTGGCGCACCGGCCGGTCCTCGGTGCTGGTGTAGTAGCCGGTGAGGTAGAGGATCAGCACGCCGAGGGCGATGCCGATCGCGACCGCGCCGGCGGCGATGATCCGGGGGTCGTCGACGGCGGCGGTCGAGTCCTCGATGCCGAGCTCGGCGAAGCTGCCGGGCAGATAGACGAACGCCGCGACGGTGCACAGCACGGCGGAAATCACGGCCGAGTACAGGAAGGAGCGCCGGATGGTGGTCAGGGCGCTCTGGCCGTCCCTGGGGGTGGTGAGATAGATGCCGATCAGGGCCGTGAGCACCCCGATCGCGGGGACGATCAGGGGGAACACCATCCCGGCCTCGCCGAAGGCGGCCCGGCCCAGGATGAGCGCAGCGACCAGGGTCACCGCGTAGGACTCGAAGAGGTCAGCGGCCATCCCGGCGCAGTCGCCCACGTTGTCGCCGACGTTGTCCGCGATGGTCGCGGCATTGCGGGGATCGTCCTCGGGGATGTTCTGCTCGACCTTGCCCACCAGGTCGGCGCCGACGTCGGCGGCCTTGGTGAAGATGCCGCCGCCGACGCGCATGAACATCGCCACCATCGCGGCGCCGAAGCCGAAGCCCTCCAGCACCAGTGCGGCGTCGCCGCCGAAGATCAGCACCACGATGCCGGCGCCGAGCAGGCCGAAACCGATCGTCGCCATCCCCACGCAGGCGCCGGTGCGCACGGCGATGAGCATCGCCGGATCCCGGCCCGCCTCGTGCGCCGCCGCGGCGACCCGCACGTTCGCCCGCACCGCGAGCCACATCCCGAGGTAGCCGATCAGGCCGGAGAAGGCGGCTCCGACCAGGAACGCGACCGACCGAGCTCCGCGCAGCAGCATCCCCTCGCCGCCGGTCGCGCCGTGGGTGGGCAGCAGCAGGAGCAGCAGGAAGGCGATGACGGCGAAGACGCCCAGGGTGCGCAGCTGTCGGCGCAGGTAGGCCGCGGCGCCCTCCTGGACGGCAGCGGCGACCTCGTTCATCGAGTCGGTACCCGTCTTGGCCCGCAGCACCTCGGTGCGGAATCTTAGCGCCATCGCGATCGCGATCAGGGAGATCACGACGATCACAGCGACCGTGGTGAGACTCGCCGCGGAGAGGGTGATGGCTTCCGGGGTCATGAGGGCCTCCGCACGTCGTCGTGGTTCTGGGTTCCTTCATCGGGCCGCGCTCGCCGCTGAGCGCGCCATCCTGATGCGGGCACCTTAGCCGTGATCGTTCCCCGGTCATACCCTTTCGGCGCAATCCAGGGGCGAGGGTCCTGGTCGCGGTGCCCCGAGGGCTCGTTGCAGCACCACGCCGGCGCGGTGGCCGTGCCGCCTGGCCCTGGTCTCTGCGCCGCCTGCGGCGTAGCGTGACCGCACCGAGCCCGTGGGTCCGGCCCCGGGACGACCCTCAGGAGGTCACCATGGCAGGCCACGTCTACAACGTCACCGAGATCGTCGGCACCTCACCGGAGAGCAGCGACGATGCGGTCAAGAACGCTCTCGCCCAGGCGGCCAAGACCCTGCGGAATCTGGACTGGTTCGAGGTCCAGTCCATCCGCGGCCACCTCGAGGACGGCTACGTCGCCGATTGGCAGGTGACGATCAAGATCGGCTTCCGCCACGACAGCTGAGACGTCGTGGCGGATCCGGGGCCGGCCGCGCGCCGCGTCGGCGCCGTTCAGGCGGCGACCGGGGCGGCGCCGCGGTCGCTCCGGTGCCGGCCGCGCCGGATGAGCTGCAGCACGATCACGGCTGCCGCCAGGACGATGCCCACCACCGAGATGACGATCCACGGATAGACCATCATCACGCCGCCGACGACCAGCAGCACCCGTTCGAGCTTCGTCGCATCCGTGAAGAAGTAGCCGGCCAGGCCGGCCGCGATCGCGACCATGCCCAGGATCACCGTCAGCAGGGCCGGGATCAGCTCGGCGACGGTGCCTGCGAGCAGCAGCGACGGCTCCAGGACGAACACGAACGGGATGAGGAAGCCGGCGATCGCCAGCCGCAGCGCGGTCACGCCGGTCCTCAGCGGATTGGAGCCCGCGATGCCGGAGCCGGCATAGGCGGCCAGGCAGACCGGCGGGGTGACGTCCGCGAGGATCCCGAAGAAGAACACGAACATGTGCGCAGCGATGACCGGCACCTCGAAGTTGTTGATCAGGATCGGCGCGGCGACGGTCGCGGTGACCACGTAGTTCGCGGTGGTCGGCAGGCCCATCCCGAGGATCAGGCAGACGATCATCGTCATCAGCAGCACCAGCAGGAAGTTGCCCTGGGCGATGTCGATGACGGCGCTGCCGAGCCGACCGCCCAGGCCGGTGCCGGTGACCGTCCCGGCCACGATGCCGGCGGTCGCACAGGCGGCGATCACGGGCAGCGCGGTGCGGGCGCCGGCCTCGAGGGTCTGCACGATCCCGGTGAACGAGAGCCGGGTGGACTTGCGCAGGAAGCTCAGGGCGAAGGCCACCCCCACCCCCCACAGCGCGGCACGCGCCGGCGAGAAGCCCGACAGCATCATGAACACGATGATCACCAGCGGGGCCAGCAGATCCAGCCGCGCCAGGATGCTCTTCCAGCCGGGCAGCTCCGCGGCGGGGATGCCCTGGATCCGCATGCGCTTCGCCTCGAAGTGCACGGAGACGAACGCCCCCAGGAAGTAGAGGGCCGCCGGGATGATCGCGATGACGATGATGTCGTTGTACGGGATCCCGGTGTACTCCGCCATGATGAAGGCGGCGGCGCCCATGATCGGCGGCATGAGCTGCCCGCCCGTGGAGGCGGTGGCCTCGGCGGCGCCCGCGAAGTGCGGTCGGAACCCGGCCTTCTTCATCAGCGGGATCGTGAAGGATCCCGAGGCGACGGTGTTCGCGACCGACGAGCCGGAGATCATGCCCTGCAGGCCGGAGGCCGCCACCGCGGCCTTCGCCGGACCACCGGTGAAGCGCCCGGTGAGGCGGAAGGCCAGGTCGTTGAAGAGCAGACCGATGTTGGTGCGGATCAGCACCACGGCGAACAGCAGGAACAGGAAGATGAAGGTGGAGGAGACCTGGATGGGCGTTCCGAAGATGCCGGCGCGGGAGGTGAAGAAGGTGCCGACCGCGAAGTCCTGCCAGGATTGGCCGACGATCACGGTCGAGTAGCCGATCGCCGTCAGGCCGATGATCACGATCGGCAGGCCCACGCAGCGCCGGGTCGCTTCGAGCGTGAGCACGATGCCCAGGCTGGCGACCACGTAGTCGAGGGTCTCGAACCCCATGATCTGGACGATATTGCTGGTCAGGTGCTGGTACCGCACCACGATGTACAGGTTGACCGCGAGCGCGACCAGGGACAGCACCACGTCCCACCAGGGGATCCCAGCCCTGCCGCCGCGACGCTCTGCCGACGTGCCCGCGGGGTACAGCAGGAAGATGATCGAGGTGGCGCCGGCGAGGTGGATCGCACCCTGGATCAGGGAGGGCCGAGAGCCGAAGATCCCGGTGTAGAGGTGGAACAGGGTGAGGGCGATCGAGAGACCTCCCACCCCCCAGGCCCACGGACCCAGCTTCGTGCGGACTCGGCTGGAGGCGTCGTGCTCGCGCAGCAGCTCCTGGGCTCTCGCCTCGGCCTCATGCTGCGCCTTCTCGTCCGCGTCGACCTCGAGAGAGGAGGCTCCGGGAGCGTTCTCGGGGTCCTCGGCGCTCATCTCAGAGCAGCCCCTCTTCCTCGTAGTACCTCTCCGCGCCGGGGTGCAGCGGGACCTCTCCCTGACCGGTCAGGGCGAAGTCGTGGGCGATCAGGTCGCCCTGCGGGAGGGTGATGGTGTCCGCGAACTCGAAGGTCGCCTTGGTGATCTCGTAGCCGACCTCGGGGCTGACCTGTGTGGTCGAGGCGAGCAGCGCCGCGGCGACCGAGAGGGTGGTGACCGGCTCCTGGAGGAACTCGTACGCCTCGGGCTTGATCGTGTAGACCTCGTAGAGGCTCTCGCTCGCGACCTCGTCGGCCTTGTCCTGCTCGAGCGAGACCAGCTTGACGTCGTTGGTCGCGGCGAGGTCGCCGAGCGAGCCGGTCGGAGTGCCGACCACGAACACCGAGGCATCGATGTTGTTGTCGCGCAGGAGATCGAGCGAGCTGGAGAAGTCCTGCTCGAACTTCTCGTAGTCGTCCTCGCCGATGCCGTAGGCGGTGAGGATCGCGTCGGAGACCGCACGGGTCCCGGAGCCGACGTCGCCGACGGCGATCCGCTTGCCCATGAGATCCGCCGGGGACTCGATCCCGTTGCCCTCGAGCGTGACGATGTGGGCGGCCTCGGGGTACAGGCCGGCGATCCAGCCGATGTTGTCGACCTGAGCGCCCTCGAACTCGCCCTCGCCCGTGACCGCCTTGTTGGCGGTGTCCGACTGGGCGATGCCCAGCTGCCATTCGCCCTGGAAGATCTTGCCGATGTTCTCCACCGAGGCGCCGGAGTCGGTGTAGGTGACCGTGATGCCGTCGATGTTGTCCTCGTAGATGGTCGCGTACTCGCCGCCGAGCGGGTAGTACACGCCACCGGTGCCACCGGTGCCGAAGGTGAGGTCGGTGACGAAGTCACCCTCGCCGCCTCCGCCTCCGCCGCCGCCGTTGCTGCCGCCGCCGTCATCACTGCAGGCGGCGAGCAGGCCGAGGGCCGCCAGGGGGCCCAGCGTCGCAAATGTCCGTCGTCCGATTCTCATTGTGCGCTCCTCTTCGTCGAGGTCGTCCAGACCACGCTCGTGCCGGTGCCCGTCGGCTCCCCCAAGGGGTCACTGCGGGCAGGATGGGCCCATCCCACCATATCCAGGGCGTGTGGCCACCACTTCTGGCGCCCGGCAAGGCAACGGTGCAGTAACGGTCCGCGCTGCACGACCTCCGCGACAGCCTCGGTGCTGTCGTGCGTCCCTCCCGGGCCCGTTCCCCGTGCCGGGACGAAGCACGCAGGAGAGGTCAGGCGGAGGTCGCCGCGACGTCGAGGGCTGCGGCATGTTCGCTGATCCGGTGTGCGAGAGCGAGGTCGCGAGAGGTGATCCCGCCGACGTCGTGGCTCGAGAGCGTCACGGTGACCTCGGGATAGGTGAGGGTGAGATCGGGGTGGTGGTTCGCCTCCTCGGCGGATGCTCCGATGCGGCCCACGAGATCAAGGCCGGTCGCGAAGTCACCGGTGGCGAAGCGCGCGGTGAGCGTCTCGCCGTCCTGGCGCCAGTCGGTGAGCGCGGCGTCGGCGATCTCGTCGGGGGTCAGGGTCTGCTTCGAGTCAGCCATGCCTCCATCGTGCCCGTGTCGGGGCCGCGCGGCTACCCCGTCACCAGAATGTCCCCGTCATCCCCGCGGTGCGCGTCCGCCGCTGTCGCGCATCGCGGTCGGCCACACTGGGGGCATGGACGATCTGCGGGTGACCCCCGGCCCTGGCGCGCCGCGCGGCCTGCGGGTGCCCGCCGCGGAGCTGTCCGAGCAGTTCTCCCATGCCTCCGGCCCCGGAGGCCAGGGAGTCAACACCACCGATTCGCGGGTCCAGCTGAGCCTGGACCTGGCCACCACCACGGCGCTGGACGAGGTGCAGCGCCCGCGCGCACTCGCCCACCTCTCCGGGAAGCTCGCCGGCACCGTCCTGACCGTCACCGCCGCCGAGCAGCGCTCCCAACGGCAGAACCGCCGCGCGGCGCGTGAGCGTCTCGCCGCCCTGCTGCGCGAGTCGGTCGCTCCCCCGGTGGTGCGTCACGCGACCCGTCCCAGCAAGGGCTCGAAGCGTCGGCGGCTGGAGGCGAAACGACGGCGGGCGGCGCTCAAACAGACGCGGCGCCCGCCCGGTTCCGAGTGATCCGCGCCGCTGATCCGCACCGGCCCGCGGATTCCGCGCCGTGGAGCACCGCCCGTCGCCTAGGTTGAGCGCATGCTCCGTCGCCTTCTCGCCCGCGCTTTCTGGGCCGTCGCCCCCTGGCAGCTCGTCACCGAGCCCGCTCCGCGTCGTCCCGCCGTGATCATCGGGGCCCCGCACACCTCGAACTGGGACTTCGTGATCATGCTGGCCATCGCCTGGAAGCTGCGGATTCCGATGCGCTGGCTCGGCAAGCACACCCTGTTCACCTCCTGGCGCGGTCCGCTGATGCGGGCGCTCGGCGGGATCCCGGTGGATCGCACGGCACCGCACCGGGTGGTCGAGGAGGTGGTGGCTCGGCTGCACGCCGGCGAGACGTTCGGTCTGGTGGTCACACCCGACGGCACACGCGGAGCGCACACCCACTGGAAGTCCGGCTTCTACCGCATCGCACAGGCCACCGGGATGCCGGTGGTGCTCGGCTACGTGGATCGCACCACCATGAGCACCGGCCTGGGACCGAGCATCGAGCTGAGCGGGGACATCGCTGCGGACATGAACCGCATCCGGGCGTACTACGCGGACAAGGCCGGCTTTCACCCGGGCCAGCGGGTCGAACCGCGCCTGCGCGAGGAGGGCGGGGACGCAGCAGCCGCCTGAGTCCGAGCCGGAGGGCCGTGTGTTCCTGCCGGTCATGGGCGGCGACGTCCCATAACGTGGTGCACGTGTCTCACCCCACAGCGCCCCGCCCGCAGCTCCGGCTCACCCGTCGAGGTCGCCTCGTCCGCTCCGGGCTGGTGCTGCTGCTGGCCATCCTGCTGATCCTCGCGCTGGCTCTCGTCCTCCGCACCCTCGGCGCTGAGGGCGAGTCCGTCAGCGCAGCCGCGTCGACCACACCGTCGGCGACGCCGAGCGACGGCGGCGGGGAGGGCCAGGACGGCAGCTCCGCAGCACGCCTCTCCCCCACCCCCGTGGCCGAGGCAGGCGATGCGGAGGAGGCCGCCGAGAGCGCGGAGATCGTCCGTTCCGGCACCGTCGGCGACGGCACCTGGACCGTCGCCGCCGCTGCCGCCGCCCCTGCCGAGAGCGGAGCAGAGAGCACAGTCCGCACCTACGCGCTGCGCGTCGAGGGCGGGACCGGGATCGGTGCCGATGAGGCGGCGGCCCGGATCGCTGAGGTCCTCGCGGATCCGCGTGGCTGGCAGGACCTCGAGGGGGTGACGTTCCAGCGGGTCGCGACGCTCGAGGACGCCGAGCTCACGATCTCGCTGGCCTCCCCGCCGACGGTCGACGAGCTGTGCCTCCCGGCGAGGACCGGGGGGCTGTGGAGCTGTCGCGTCGGGCCCGACGTGGTGCTGAACTCGGATCGCTGGCTGCACGCCACTCCCACCTATGACGAGCTGAGCGAGTACCGCGCCTACATGATCAATCACGAGGTGGGGCACTTCCTCGGGCACGGCCATGCGCGCTGCGGCGGTGCGGGAGAAGCGTCACCGGTGATGCTCCAGCAGTCCATCGACCTGCAGGGCTGCGTACCCAATGCCTGGCCTGCCGACGAACCGTCCCGCTGAGCACCGCGGGGCACCGCGTCGAGAGGGACGACGGCCCCGTCGGGAGGCCCCCAGGAGTTCGCGCGCACCGATCTCGGCTCCGGCTCCTCGGCCCGCTGTCGGGCGCGGAGGCCCCCGTCCACGGCGATGGCCGCGGTGACGCAGTCCGCGGAGGTGCCTCGCGGTCAGTGCCGGCGCAAGGCTTCTAGCTCGCGCCTGTCACGCTGGGTGGTGCTGACCAGATAGCCGCTGAGGATGACGGATCCGAGCGCCGCGAGAGCGATGAGCACCCAGATGCCCATGTCCGGATCGATCAGCTCGAGCACGAAGACGGCGACCACCGCGAGGACGAGGACGATCGCTTCGACGATCGCGAATCGGATGAAGAACCGGCTGCGCTGCGCCTGCTGTCGGCGGCGCAGCTCGGCCTCACCGGTCTGCATCGCCCCAGCGGTCTGTGCCGGGCTGCGGTCATGGACTTCGCTCATCAGGCCATCGTAGCCACGAGCAGGGGCCTGCGAGAGCCTGCGCGACCGTACCGTTCCGCGCACCGACGACCGCAAGGCCATCCGGGTCTCAGCGAAGCAGGCGCCGCAGGAGCCGATGGGCGCCGCGCCGGCCTGCACGCCTGCCCACGGCCCCCGGCCCGCGCTGTGCGGCCTGCACGTCTCCGCGGATGCGCCGCGCTCGGAGCAACCAGTTCAGCAAGGCGATCTCCTCAGGGTCGACACCGGGACGGTTCGGGTGCCGAGCGTAGCGGTGCCGCGTTGCGGGCGTGCCCTCGCCGACCGACCGATCGCTCTCCGGCGTCCCGGTCTGCTGAGATCGACGGCCGGTCGTCGCAACCGAGCACGGAGTGGATCAGGACGCTCCGCTGCATCCGGGATGCATACCGCGTGGCGTGGGTGCTGACGCCCTGGCAGGACGGCAGCATCCCACTGGAGCGGATGCTGGGCGGCAGGCACGGCCCCGGTCTGCTGCGCGCAGTCCTGCGGGATGGCGCAGGGGTTCCCCGCGGCTGTCTGTATCGGCCAGGCCTCGCACAGTCTCTGCACGGGCTTCCGACCGGCGCCCCCCTCACAGCCAGCCCGCCTCGCGAGCGGAGCGCAGCGCCTCGGCCCGGTTGCGGGCGCCGGTCTTCCCGATGGCGCTGGAGAGGTAGTTGCGCACCGTGCTCGGCGAGAGGTGGAGGGTGGCGGCGAGCTCGGTGATCGGCGCCCCGCCGTCCGCGGCGGCCAGCACTTCGCGCTCCCGGTCGGTGAGCGGGCTGGGCCCTGATCGCAGTGCCTGTGCCGCCAGGCTCGGATCGACGACGGTCTCCCCGGCCGCGATCGTGCGGATCGCGTCGGCGAGCTCCTCGACCGGGCGGTCCTTGACGAAGAAGCCGCGAGCGCCGGCGTCCATGGCGCGGCGCAGGTATCCGGGGCGGCCGAAGGTCGTGACGATGACGACCGCGGTCGCGAAGCGCACCGCCCGCACCTGCTCGAGCACGTCCAGGCCGCTGCGGCCGGGCAGCTCGATGTCCAGCAGAAGGACGTCCGGTCGACGGGCGGCGACGGCGGCGCCCACCTCGTCCCCGCGATCGACCTCGCCGATCACGCGCAGATCCGGTTCCAGCCCGAGCAGGCTCACCAGCGCCGACCGCATCATGGTCTGGTCCTCGGCGATCATCACGGTGATGATCCGCGCTGCCTTCTGCGCGTTCACGTCCCGCTCCGCATCCCTGTCACCGGCGCGCTCACGCCGAGCCGGAAGCCGCCTGCCTCGTGGTCGGCGGCCAGTACGCCGCCGAGCCTCTCCGCGCGCTCCCGCAGCCCGGCGAGACCGGAGCCCGTCGGGGCGGTGGCGCCCTCGGCGGTCGGGCCTGCGGGCCGACCGTCGTCGATGATCTCGAGGGTGGCGACGCCGCTGGCGAGCTCGACGCGGATCGTGCAGCTCCGCGCCGGGGAGTGACGCAGGATGTTCGTGACCCCCTCCCGCACGGTCCAGGCGAAGAGACGGTCGATCTGCGGCGGCAGCACGGTTCGCGTGCCGCGGACCTCCGTCCGCACGCCGCCGTCGCGCAGCGTGCTGCGCGCGGAGTCGAGCTCGTCGGCCAGCACCACTTCGCGGTAGCCGGCCACGGCCTCGCGCACCTCCTCCAGCGCGTTCCGGCCGATCTCCTCGATCCCGCGGGCATGCTCGGCGGTCGCGGCGGGATCGGTCGCCGCGAAGCGTCGCACCGCCTGCGCCTTCACCACGATCACCGAGAGGCTGTGGCCCAGCAGGTCGTGCAGGTCGCGGGAGAACCGCGCGCGTTCCTCGGCCACGGCGGAGCGGGCCAGGTGTTCCCGGGCCGCGGCGAGCTGCACCGTGGTCCGGCTCAGCCAGTCAATGAGGACGGCGCTGAACCCGGCCATGTACGTGATGACGGCGAAGACCAGCGCGTCCGCGAGACGTGCGCTGGTCAGTCCCGCGGCAACCGCGCCGCTGAGGGCGATCCCGCTGATCAGGCCCGGGGCGAGACGGCGATGCACCCCGACGGCCATGGTCAGGGCGAGCAGCGGGTAGAGGAAGACCTGGTGCTCGTCCCAGAGGAGCTGATAGGCGATCACCATCAGCACCGCGACGGCCACGAGCGCCTCCGTGAGCCTCCGCGCACCGGCCCGTCGGCCGATGATCGCGGTCGTGATGTGCACGGCACCGAGCAGGAGCACGGCCAGCAGCTGCAGCACGTCGAGACGCTGTGCGGCCGCGACGACCGGCACCAGCAGCAGCACCGGGGTCCACGCCACGGCATACCAGCGGCCGGACAGGCGGGCGACACGGGGCGGGGCGGGCGCCTCGCAGTCTCGGAGCGGTGCGGATCGGGCGACGGTGCTCATGGGGCCTCCGTGCTCACCGTACGCCCGCCGGTCGCTCGCGGCACGGCGCTGCGGCGGAGTCCCAGGATCAGCGTGCCGCCCATGAGCAGATGCATCAGCAGGAGCACCGACAGCACTCCCCCGGCTGCTCCGGCGAGGACGGGAGGGCCCAGGGACAGCAGAAGCACCACGACCGCGATCACGGTCCACCGGGCACGACCGCGCCGGGTGCGGGCCAGCAGCGCCAGCAGCAGCCACGCCGCGGCGCCGCCCACCGATGCGGCGAGGACGACCGCGCCCGGGCCGACCGTCCGACCGTCCGCGAGGTCGAGGGAGAGATCGCCGACGGGGACGGCGAGGGCCCACACCAGCAGCCCGGCGAGCGCGGCCGCAGCGAGGGTGCCGATGGCGACCGGCAGGCGGATCCGGAGGGCGGCGTCCGAGAACCGCGTCCGTGCGGGTGAGGTGGTCGGGGAGGTGGCGGGATGGTGCATGGTCTGCTCCTGGGGGTCGGCATCCCCACCGGCGGTGAGGGCTGTCTCCGACGCTAGGGAACCGCTGCCCTCACCGGCAGAGCCGGCTGTCCCCGGCCCCGCAGGACATCTGTCCTGCCACCATCCGTGCTCCGTAGCGCTCCCGACGCCCTCGCCCCGCCAGGCTCTGTGCCGAACCGTTCCATACCGGCTGCGGCCGGGCTGCCGGCTCAGGCTTCGAGCACGTACCTCAGCGTCTCCACCACCTGGTCGGTGGTCGTGCACCAGGCCTGGGCCGCGGCGTCGACCTCCTTGAGCGGATGGACGATGTCCTCGTCATGGAGGGTGATGTAAGGGGTGCCCAGCGCGGCGCAGTAGCCGGCATCGAAGGCGGCGTTCCACTGCTTGTACTTGTCCCCGAAGCGCACCACCACCAGGTCACTCTTCTCGATCAGGGTACGGGTGCGGATGGCATTGACCTTCGCGGACTGGTGATCGCGCCAGAACTTGCTGTCGTTCGCGCCGAGATGGTCGCCGGCGGCGTCGCTGGCGGGGTGGTCGGTCACCGGTGCGCTGAAGACCACGTCCAATCCGGCGGCCTCCGCGCCACGCTGGATCTCGTCACGCCACTCGGTATGGATCTCGCCGGAAAGATAGACGGAAAAACTCATGGTCAGGGCTCCTCACGCGGGTGCGAACGGATCTGCTGCTCTGTCGCACCATCCTAAACGTTCAGGCACGCGCCCAGGGGTCGGCCCGAGGGGATGGCGACCCTCCTGCCCGAACGGGGCCGAGCAGCCTGCCCGAGGGCTCTTCTGTAGGCTCACGTCGTGGAAAACGTCCTCAACATCTCCGCGTACCTGTTCACCCGGATCACCGATCGTGAGCAGCTGCGCCCGGTGCTGCGCGCACGGGCAGAGGCTGCGGGGCTGAAGGGCACGATCCTCCTCGCGGAGGAGGGCATCAACCTGTTCCTCGCGGGTGACGCCGACGCCGTGCGCGGGTACGTCGAGCAGCTGCGTGAGGACTCCCGCTTCGCCGCTCTGGCGACCACGGAGAGCTGGTCGGCCGAGCAGCCGTTCCGCAAGATGCTCGTCAAGCTCAAGCGCGAGATCATCCGCATGGACCACCCGGCGATCCGCCCTCTCGAGGACCGTGCGCCGGCGGTGGCGCCGCGCACCCTCAAGCGCTGGCTCGATCAGGGACACGACGATGACGGGCGGGACATCGTCATGCTCGATACCCGCAACGCGTTCGAGGTCGACTACGGCACCTTCGAGGGCGCGCTGGATTGGCGCATCACGCGGTTCACGCATTTTCCGGAGGCGGCCTCCGCTCATCGCGATGCCCTGGAGGGCAAGACCGTCGTGAGCTTCTGCACCGGTGGGATCCGCTGCGAGAAGGCGGCGATCTACCTGCGCGACGCAGGCATCGACGCGCTCCAGCTCGAGGGCGGCATCCTCGGCTACTTCGAGCAGATCGGCCAGGACCACTACGACGGGGAGTGCTTCGTCTTCGATGAGCGCGAGGCGCTCGCACCCGACCTCACGCCGCGAGCCATCACCACGGTGTAGCGCGCCACCGCGAGAGCAGGATGCCCGGAAAAGGTCACGGCGTACAGTCCATGACGGAGCTGCCCCTGGTTCCCCGATGATGGGAGGCCGGATGCCCGGCACCGCTCGACCGCCCGCTGCCACCCCCGAACATTCGTCGAACAACCCGGCATCGAGCCCTCATCTCCTCACCCTGGGACTGCTCGCCGGGTCGACGATGGAGAACGAACGACGACTTCCGCTGCATCCCCACCACCTGGACCGGATCGACGCCGACGTACGGGCGCGGATGATCGTCGAACGCGGCTACGGCGCCGATTTCCAGCTGGATCCCGGGTACATCGAATCACGGGTGGGGCGGGTCGCTGAGCGCGCCGAGGTGATCGCCTCGGCCGACGTCCTGCTGCTGCCGAAGCCTCAGGCGGCGGACGTCGCCGCGATCCCCGAGGGTCGCGTCCTGTGGGGATGGCCCCACTGCGTGCAGGACGCGCAGATGACGCAGACCGCGATCGACCGCCGGCTCACCCTCATCGCCTTCGAAGCCATGAACCACTGGACCCGGCGGGGAGACTTCAGCCTGCATGTGCTGCACAAGAACAACGAGCTCGCCGGCTACTGCTCCGTGCTGCATGCGCTGAGCCTCAGAGGATCCACGGGCGACTACGGGCCACGGCTCAGCGCCGTCGTCATCGGTTTCGGGGCGACGGCCCGAGGAGCGGTCACCGCTCTGCAGGCGCAGGGGATCCACGACATCCAGGTCCTCACCCAGCGTGGGGCCTCAGCCGTCGGCTCCCCGATCCACAGCGCGCACCTCACCCAGCTGAACACCGGCGACGGTCCCGTCCACCTCAGCACGGTGCTCACCGAGGACGGCGATGACCTGCTCCCGGACTTCTTGGCCTCGCACGACATCGTCGTCAACTGCACGCTCCAGGACGTGGCGGCGCCCCTCACCTACCTGCGGACCCAGGATCTGGAGAGGTTCCCCGCCGGACGGCTGATCATCGATGTCTCGTGCGACGAGGGGATGGGCTTCGAATGGGCCAGGCCCACGGAGTTCGAGGATCCGATGTTCACCGTCGGGCAGGGAGTGAACTACTACGCCGTGGACCACAGCCCGTCCTATCTGTGGAACTCGGCCACCTGGGAGATCAGCGAGGCCCTCCTGCCCTTCCTCCGCACGGTGATGGAAGGGCCGTCCGCCTGGACGGCCGATCAGACGATCGCCCGCGCGATCGAGATCAGCGACGGCGAGATCAGGAATCCGAGCATCCTGGCATTCCAAGGCCGCGCATCCGAGTACCCCCACCCGCGGTCCGCTGGGGTGTCCTGAGCCTCGCGCACAGGGGTGAGACCGGGCTGCATCTAAGTGCCTCCGCCCACGACTCGGGCACTACCGTGCCGTGACAGGATCGACGACATGAACACGACCCTCGAGCAGTGGGAAGCATCTGTCGCCGGCCTCTGGGAGTGCGCCGACTCGTACACCCGTGAGGGCGGGGTCGCCGCGATGCGCGAGCTGGCCGGTGCCTGCCCGGCGGCCGACGGCAGGGCCGCGTTCGAGCTCGCCGGCATGTACGACTCGATGGGTTTCGAGGCCGAGGCCGGCGCCGAGTACGAGCGCGCTCTCGAGCTCGGTCTCGACGAGTCCCGCCACGCCCAGCTCGCTGTCCAGTACGGTTCGACCCTGCGCAACCTCGGCCGTCTCGAGGAGTCGATCGCCGTCCTGCAGGCGGCGCCGACCCATGAGTCGACCGGCGCCGCGCCCCGCATCGTGCTGGCCCTCGCCCTCCACAGCGCCGGCCGCAAGGACGACGCGCTGCGAGTGGCGATCGAGGCGCAGCTCGAGGCGCTGCCCCGCTACCAGCGCTCGATGCGCAACTACGCAGCCGCGCTCACCGACCCTGCAGGGTCATGACCATTGCCGACCAACCGTGGGAGGCCTGGCTGATCATTCCGGAACGGGGCACGATCAAAGTCGGCCAGCAGACTCTTGACCCGGGGGCTTCGGGGGACCCGCTGACGCCGGGACCAATCTGATCGTCCCTGGCCTCCGAATACAGGACGGGCGCTTCACCACGATCGCCTGACGCGGCCAGCTCGCGCTGACGGCCTCCGCGCTCGCCGGTCGACGGCAGCCCGGCTGCGCCGTTCCCAGTCCTGAGGAGGTCGCTCATCATTCTTCCCGCCCCGAACCCCCGCAGGGCCGCGCACCCCGCACCGACCGCGGAACCGCTGCCGGGCTACCGCGCCGGCCGCCTCCACTCCGACCCCGACCATCTGACCGTGCTCTTCACCGACTTCGATGTCGCCGCCTACGGTCGCCAGGACCACGGGCGCATCCTCGTCGATGCCACGGCCGCCGCGGCGGAGGACCTGTCGGAGGAGACCCGTGCCGATCTCGCCTTCCTCTGCCGTCTGGACAGCGCCGGACTGTCCGAAGCGCGCGCTCTGCTGGCCACCTGGAGCGCGAACGAAGCCCGGATCACGGCCTTCGTGGCGACCTGGGCGTTCGCCCGTCATCAGCTCGGCCGCGCCCTGCGGGACCTGCTGGCCGCCACCGGGCCGCCGATCCGCCCGCCGCGTCGGCGCTCCATCGCCGCCCACGTCCGCAGCATGTACCTCGAGACGCTGATGCCGCTGCTCGCCCCCGTCTGGACGAATGTGGTCGGGGAGCCGGTGGTCGCCGGGCACATGGCGCGCCTGGCCGTCCAGGAATCCGCCTTGCAGGCCGCCTACCGCTCGGTGCTTCCCCGGCTGCACGGGGAATCCGCACGCATCGTCGAGGAGATCCTCCGACGCCGGGAGCACAGTGCCCGCTTCTTCCGGCTCGAAGCGGAAGCCCGCATCTCCCGCTCCCGGCGCGAAGCGGTCACCGCCCGCCGATATCTCGGCCGCAGCTGGGAGCCGCTGCGGGTGGTCGGGGTGGCCGATCCCGACGAATCCCGCGCCCGCTCCAGCCTCTTCCGCTCCCCCGAGGCCCGTGCGGACCTCGCCCGCGCCACGTCGATCCTGCACGACCTGCTCCCGGCTTCACGGCGCCGCCCCCGCACGACGCCGCACCGGATCCCTGGAAGGACCTCCCATGGCCTTTGATCTCGAACGCTTCACCGACACCTCCGAACCGCTGCAGTGGGACGACCTCGACCTGACGGTCTTCCGCGAGCAGCCGCTGGATCCGCAGACCCTGCGGACCGTCCGCTACATGTGCGACGTCGAATACCACACCACCTGCTTCCTGCGGGATCTGCTGGTCACGCCCTCCCACCGGGAGGAGGAATCGGCCGGGTTCATGACCACCTGGAATCGCGAGGAGTTCTGGCACGGGGAAGCACTGGCCGCTGTGCTGGCCGAGCACGGGATCGTCGTCGACTACGACGAGGTCAAGGCCAAGCGACTGGGGCTCGGGTGGCAGCTCGCGCTGTCGTCCATGAAGCAGTCCGGTCTGGCGAACCTGGTGGGCCAGGACTTCGTCGCCGTGCACATGACCTGGGGAGTGGCCAATGAGCTCTCCGCCACCGCCGGCTACCGGCGCCTCGCCGAGATGACGGACAGCCCCACGCTGGCCGCTCTGGTCACGCGGATCGCCCAGCAGGAGACACGGCACGTCGCCTTCTACACGACCCAGGCCCGGGCACGCCTGGAGACGTCGGAGAAGGCGCGCAAGCTCGTCCGCCTGCTGCTGAGCAGGGCGTGGCGCCCGGTGGGCTCCGGGATCATGGAGGAGGACGAGGTCCGGCACGTCTTCGGGCACCTCTTCGGCGGCCAGCAGCACGACGTCGACAAGCTCGATCAGCGCATGCAGCGGATCCCTGGCCTGGAGGGGCTCACGATCTTCGACCAGGCGTTCCACCGTCTGGCCATCGCCTGAGACCTGCACCAGGGTCGCCCTCTCCAGCGCCGAGCGATTCCTCCCCTGTCCGGCACGAGCGCCGAGCCGGCGCCGAGCTCGGCCGGGTCGTTAGGCTGGGGAGATGGCGACAGTACTCCTCGTGCGGCACGGCCGCACCACGGCCAATGCGACGGGACTGCTGGCAGGTAGGACCGCCGGCGTGAGCCTGGACCGGCTCGGACGGGACCAGGCGAGGCTGACCGGGGGCAGGATCGCGGGCGTGCCCGTGGTCGGGGTGGTCTCGAGCCCTCTGCAGCGCTGCACGGAGACGGCCCGAGCCATCGTCGATCGCCAGAGGGCCGCACCGCCCTCGTCGGTCGACCCCGACCTCACCGAATGCGATTACGGTCAGTGGCAGGGCCGCCGGCTCAGCGATCTCGCGACCGAGGAGCTGTGGCCGATGGTGCAGTCGCAACCGTCCGCTGTCGTCTTTCCCGGCGGCGAGTCCCTGGCGGGGATGCAGGCCAGGTCGGTGGCCGCGATCCGACGCCACGATGCCGCCGTCGAGGCCGAGCACGGACCGGGGGCGGTGTGGGTGGCGGTGAGCCACGGTGACATCATCAAGTCGATCCTGGCCGACGCGCTCGGCATGCACCTCGACCTGTTCCAGCGGCTCGAGGCGGGTCCCGCCTCCGTGTCGATCGTGAGCTATGGCGCGAGCCGCCCGCGGGTCTGGGCGACCAACACCGACTCCGGCGAGCTGTCCTGGCTCGCGAAAGCTGTCCACTCCGGCGATGCAGCGGTGGGCGGCGGTGCAGGAAATTCCGACGGGGACAGCCGGACGCCTAGGATCATCACATGACCGACGTGCCTGCACATGTTCATGAGTTCGACTGGCCGGATCGGGTCGTCATCGGGACGCTCGGGCGCCCCGGGGCCCGGACCTTCTACCTGCAGGCGCGCACCGGGGGACGGATCCTGAGCATCGCCCTGGAGAAGGAGCAGGCCGCGCTGCTCGCGCTGAAGATCGACGAGATCCTCGACCAGCTCATCGACGTCGAGGGCAACCGCTTCAGCGTCCCCACCAGCACTCCCGTCGAGCTCGTCGACAACGATCCGCTCGAGGCCGTCCAGGAGCAGTTCCGCGCCGGGACCCTCGGCATCGGCTGGGACCCCACCACGGCCCAGGTGATCATCGAGGCGCACCCCCTCCCCGCCGAGGACGACGACGCGCTCGAGGGGCTCGCTGCGGAGGACTCCGAGATGCTGCGGGTGCGGATGCCGGTCGGCACTGCTCGGGCGTTCACCCGGCGCACCCGGGAGATCGTGGACGCCGGGCGCCCCCTGTGCACGCTCTGCGGCCACCCCATGGATCCCGACGGCCATACCTGCATCATTCCCGAGGACTGATGACCGCGTCGGACCTGGCGACCGCCGAACTGACGCTCACCGGCCGCCTCACGACGGCGTCCAACGCGACGTTCCTGGGCAGCATCGGCGACGCGGCGGTCGTCTACAAGCCGGTGGCGGGCGAGGCCCCGCTCTGGGACTTCCCCGGCGGCAGCCTGGCCCGTCGGGAACTGGCCGCCTACCTGATCTCGCAGGCCCTCGACTGGAACGTCGTGCCGCGCACCTGGTTGCGCGCCGGCCCGCTGGGCGACGGGATGGTGCAGCTCTGGCAGGAGCCGGACCGCGCCCAGCGCGCCGTGGATCTGGTCGCGAGCGACCACCTGCCCGCGACGGGCTGGAGAAGCGTGCTCGAGGGACAGGACCAGAGCGGGCAGAGGATCACCCTGGTCCATGAGGACTCGCCGGCGCTGCGACGCATGGCGGTGTTCGATCTGCTCGTCAACAACGCCGATCGCAAGGGCGACCACATCCTCGCGATGGCCGACGGGCATCGGTACGGCGTCGACCATGGGCTCACCTTCCATCGCGACCCCAAGCTGCGCACGGTCCTCTGGGGGTGGATGGGGGATGCCCTGACCGCTGAGGAGTGCGAGGGCATCGACCGTGTCGGTGAAGGACTGGACGGCGAGCTGGGCCGACGCCTGCGGGACCTGCTCAGTGCCGACGAGGTCGCAGCACTCGCCGCACGCTGTGACGAGCTGCGTGCGGACGGGCAGTTCCCGGCCCCGAGCGGTGGGATGCCGGCGGTGCCGTGGCCTCTGTTCTGAGGGGTGCGGCATGCTCCGGCGATGCCGATGTCCCCGTGCGCTCAGATGTCGAGCCGGAACCTCACCACGTGCCCACACGGAGGGCGATCTGGTTCAGTAGTGGTAGCGGGCCTGCAGGATCACGAGGTCCTCGTCGTCCACGAGGTAGACCAGTCGGTGCTCGTCGGTGATGCGCCGCGACCACGCACCCTGCGCTCCGTACTTCAGCTGCTCGGGCTTGCCGATCCCGGAGAACGGTTCGCGGAGGCAGGCGTCGATCAGCGTGTTGATGCGCTTGAGGATCTTCCGGTCGGCGGTCTGCCAGTGCGTGTAGTCCTCCCACGCCGATCTGTCCCAGACCAGCCGCACTCAGACTTCCCCGCCTGCGCGATCGAGGTCATGGACCTCGGTCTTCCCAGCGCGGGCACGGTCGTAGGCATCGAGCAGTCGGCGGGCGTTGGCCGGCGAGCGGAACAGGTATGCGGTCTCCTGCCACGCGGCGTACTCGTCCGCCGGCATGAGGACTGCGTTGCCCTTACGGGAGACGATCTCGACGGCCTCATGGTCCTCATTCACCCGCTCTATGAGGGGGAACAGCGTCTTCCGCGCCTCGCTTGCACTGATGGACATGATGAGGACCTCCTCGTTCGGATCGATGGTACAACTATATGGTACCACTCGACACCAGCGGGTCGGCCAGTACGCGGCAATCACGTCATGCCGGGCACCTGAACTCCACCGAGGGACTGATGCGCGCAGCGGAGACAGCCTGACGTGGCCTGCTTGTGCACCAGTCCCGCCGAACCGGGACTGGATTCACACGTTGAAACGGAACTCGACCACGTTCCAGTACGTACAGCCATCTCATGGCCTGGGGGCACGGCCTCGATGAGTCAGACCAGCGCGAGCGTCTCCACGGACTGACCGGTGACCTCGGCGATGAGGTTGAAGTCCTTGTCAACGGCTAGGACCGTCAGCCCAGCCTTCTCCGCTGTCGCTGCGATGAGCAGATCCGGGATGGACGGAGCACGGTGCTCGCCACGGTCGGCAAGGAGCATCTGCACCTCGAAGGCGCGGTCCTCCATCGCGGGCGTGAGGTGCTCGATCGGCATGAGCGACAGCGGTGGCAGCCCGAACGCCTCACGACCTACGTCACCGGAGTGGGCGGAGAAGCCGAGTTCGAGCCGCGTCACCGTCGAAAGACGCATCAGCCCACGCTCGATACGCGAGTTCCACTCGGCAATGCTCGCCGCCTGGCCCGCCTGCATGCGCACGTATGCCGACTTGTCGACCAGCCAGCTCGTCACCGCCACGCGGCATCCATCACGTCAGGATCGGCGAGGTCTCCGAAGGCCGCCGCCGAGCGACTCCAGTCATCGGCAGCGACCGTCGCGGCAACCGGAGTCGAGGCGTCCTGTTCCAGTCGCCGACGCAGGAACTCGTTGCGCGATAGCCCTAGCGCCGCCGCCTCAGCATCGATGTGCTCGACTGCAGCCTCACTCAGTCCACGGATCAGCACGTTCGGCATCGTGACCACCTCCACCAAGATGATATCGCGATATCACCCGCGGAGTCGAGCGCCGCCCGGCTTGGTCGCGGCCTCACCGATCGAGGAGCACCGTGACGATGAGAGAGTGAACTGTGCTTGATCGACCCGAGATCGTCTGCATCTGAGGCTCCGCCCGGTTCGCTAGAGAGATGCGCGACGCAAACCGTGATCTCACCTTCGCAGGCATCATCGTCGTCGCAGCTGGCGAAGCGGGAGATGCCGCTGGCTCGATCTCGAGCGAGCAGAAGACGATGCTGGATATCCTCCACTTGCACAAGATCGACCTGGTCGATCGGGTGCTGGTGGTCAACCCCGGTGGGTACATCGGAGAGTCCACGGGCAAGGAGATCGCTTACGCCCGCACCAACGGCAAGCCGGTGTCGTTCACTGATCCTGTCTGACACACCTCGCGCCGCATGAGGGTCACAGTGCGCAGGGGCGCAACTAGACGTTAAACCGGAACTCCACCACGTTCCGGCACGAAGGACCCTTTGGAGCCCCACAGCTATCCGTCGCTCATCGGGAGTGGATCGAAGGACGGTGAAGGATCGGAGCTCAGCCTTCCGTAGGCGTCCACGTCGATCCGCCGCCCGCTCACGAGGAACTTCTCGCGCTCCGTTCCCTCTTTCACGAACCCTGCGCGCCTCGCCACCGCTCCGGACACGGGATTGTCCACCCGATGACCGAGTTCCAGTCGCTCCAGCCCACGTATGGTCAGTGCCCACTTCGCGATGGTGGCCGCAGCCGCAGCGGTCCATCCGCGTCCGCGGGCGGTATCCGTCATCCAGTACCAGAACCATCCGCTGCGATTCTCGTCGTCGACGCTCACGCACACCAGGCCGACCATCGCATCGTCGGCGACGATGGACCAGGCTTCGTGCGGCGAGTCCGGATCCACCAGCCGGCTCACATAGTGCTCCGCCTCGGCGAGTGTCGACACATCGCCCTGGCGCACCATGTCGGGGTCGGATCTGAAGGCAGCGAGAACGGCGGGAGCATCGGCACGACGAAGCCGGCGCAATGCCGGGGACGCAGCACTCACGCGACGCTCAACGGGATGATCTCGGCGATCTGTTCTCCCGCACGGTCCTCCGCGCGGTCCAGCTCGTAGTGACTCTGCAGGTTGATCCAGAACTCGGCCGAGGTACCGAAGTACTTCGCCAGCCGCAGCGCGGTGTCCGCCGTGATCCCCCGCTTGCCGTGCACGATCTCGTTGATCCGGCGTGGGGGCACTCCGATAGACACGGCGAGCTTGTTCTGGGTGATCCCGAATCCCTCGATGAAGTCCTCCATCAGGACTTCTCCGGGATGGATCGGGGCAATCTTGTCAGTGGTAGTCAACGATCTGCACCTCCTCCGGTCCGGCGTCGGTCCACACGAAGCAGATCCGCCACTGGTCGTTGATCCTGATGCTGTGCTGACCAGCCCGGTCACCCTTGAGGGCCTCGAGCCGGTTGCCGGGCGGAACCCGGAGGTCCTCGAGCACCTCCGCGGATCCCACCTGACGAAGCTTGCGCAGCGCGACGCGATGGATCCTCGGATCTATCGACCGCACGCGCTCACGACGCCACAGCCGTTCGGTCTCCTTGCTTCCGAACGATCTGATCACGAGACCATCGTATGACGATGACCGTCATTAACGCTAGACGTTAAACCGGAACTCCACCGAGTTCCGGTACATACCAACCTGTCGCTGTGCAGTAAGGGTGCAACTCCGGGGTACAGATCCACAGAGGGTCACCGGGGATCTCACTCAAGGCTGACACAGAGGGCTTACGCCGACTTCGACACGGTACTGATTATTGACAGCGAGCGAAGCTGTGCGCGTCGGCTCCGATCCGTGAGTGCGAGCGCACCAAAGGTTTAGTTCGAGAAACGGAACTCCACCCCATTCCGACACCGAACGATCTCTTCCGCCACTGTCGTTGTGCGGGCCAGCACTGATGAGCCGCGCCTTCGCTCACCGGCGGTCAGACAACGGTGTGAGCGGACTCGTCGCCCTCCGTTCGAGCGCACACCATGAGCAGGTTCCCGTCAGGATCCCGGAACTGGACGAAGGCCACGCTCCCGATGTCGACGACGTCCGAGGCGAGTTCGGCCCCGAGATCGCGCACATGCGCCACGACTGCGCCGAGGTCATCGGCCCACCAGAAGAAGCGTGGCGGACCGTCCGGCGTGAACGGCGCGTTCGCGTCCAGAGCAAGGCCGGGGCCCGGTTCCATCGGGACGTCGACGATCGTGTCGTCATGCGAAGGCAGGGACACCTCCGCACCGAGCAGCCTGCCGTACCAGTCGGCAGAGCGGTGGATGTCCCGCACCGGGATGAAGACTTGGCCGATCTCGCGGCGTATAGGAGTCGTCACCGCTCAATCGTATGGCAACGCGTCTCGCGGATCGGCTCGCAGGGCCGTCATCCAGCTGTCCACCGACACGAGCGGACCCGGGAGGACATGGACAAGGGCAGCAACGCGGTGACCAAACGCAGAGGAAGCGCATCACACCACGCGCAACCGGAGGTTATACGGCAAAACGAAATTCCACCGCATTCCGGTGCAGAGCAACCTCTGCACGTGCTTGGCTTCCCAGACCCCGACATGCAGTCGCGACGCAGCCCAGTCGCGAAGAACGATCCCCATCTCGGGCTCGAGCGAGCCGGTAGGACCTCCCGCCCGTGTTCGTAAGCTTCCAAGTGCGTAGAGATTGAAACAGCTCTCGATCGGTAGGTAGACTGACCTACCTACCGAAAGAGGGGGCGACATGAATCAAGGATCAGCGCGAGAGCGGTTGCTCGATGCTGCGGCGAGACGCTTCTACGAGGACGGCGTGCACGCGACAGGGATCGACACAATCACTTCTGAGGCCGGGGTCGCGAAGAAGAGCCTCTACAACAACTTCTCGTCCAAGGCAGAGCTCGTCAGTAGCTATATCGACGCCCGCCACGAGGAGTGGCTCGACCTGCATCGGGAGCGCTCTGCGAAAGCTTCGACAATCACGGAACGGGTCGTAGCAGTCTTCGACGCCTACATCGACCACGCGAACGACGCCTACGGCAAGGGCTTCCGAGGATGCGGGCTGCTCAACGCGGCCGCCGAGTTTCCGGCCGGACACCCCGCCCGCTCGTCCGTACGCGCGCACAAGGAACAGGTGGAGAAGATTCTCGCCGAGAACCTGGAATCCATGACCACCGAAGCCGAGGCACTGGAGCTGGCCGAGCACTTCAGCTTCCTCCTCGAAGGAGCCGTGGCACGGGGAGGCCTAGAGGGCACCCCGGAGCGTCTGGAGCACGCACGGGCCATCGCATTGCGGATGCTGGCGGCACTGTGAAGCGAGGCTCCCCCACCGGCATCTTCGCGGTGCTCACCGCCGCCTTCCTGTGGGGCACCACGGGGACTGCGGCGACGTTCGCACCGTCGGTCGGGCCGCTGGCCATGGGCGCGGCAGCGCTCGGCATCGGCGGCATCCTGCAGGCAGCCATCGCCGCTCCCTCGCTCCGCAGGGAACGTCCCGCACTGTCTTCGCAACGCGGGACAGTGCTCGCTGGAGCCGCAGCCGTGCTGATCTACCCGCTGGCCTTCTACAGCTCGATGCATCTGGCTGGCGTGGCGGTCGGCACTGTCGTGTCCCTCGGCTCTGCCCCGATCGCCTCGGGTCTTCTGGAACGGGTGATCGAGCGACGCAGGCTCAGTTGCTGGTGGATGCTCGCATCGGTTCTCGGCATCGCGGGCAGCTCAGTTCTGTGCGTTGCGAAGATGCACGACGCGCCGAGCGAGACGCTCCCCACGGTCGCCGGCGTCATCCTCGGCCTGGTTGCTGGCGCGACCTACGCCATGTACTCGTGGAGCGCTCACCGCCTCATGTACCGCGGCGTCGGGCGTGCGGCAGCGATGGGCGCTGTCTTCGGCCTGGGCGGCATTGCCCTGATGCCCATACTTCTGCTGACCGGCGCACCGCTCATCGCTTCCGCCCAGCCCATGATGGTCGGGCTCTACATGGCACTGGTCCCGATGTTCCTGGGCTATCTGCTCTTCGGGTACGGCCTCACGCGCGTCACTCCAAGCGCCGCGACGACGCTCACCCTCGCTGAACCCGCGATCGCCGCCCTCCTGGCCGTGGTCATCGTCGGTGAGCGCCTCCCCGCCATCGGATGGGCTGGGCTCGCGGGCATCTGCGCCTCGCTCCTGGTCCTCTCGCTCGCACCTGCGACACAGGCGCGTACCCCCGAGCCGTCGCGTTCGAGCGAGCTCCCGATAGGTCAGGAAGTCTGAATCAGTCAGCCCGAGATAGGCGTCGGGCAAGACCTGGAGATCCGCCCTAGTCCCGGGATCAAATCACCTAGTCCGGCCCAAAGAGTTCTGCGGAGAGGTTAAAGCGCAAATCTGAACTCCACCACGTTCCGGCACCTACAGCCATCTACCGCCAGAATCCGTGCAGCGCAAGGCGAGCCCGCTCAGGCGAGGCATCAGTCACACTCACGCGACCTCCAGCGGCGTGATCGCAGCGATCTGCTCCCCAGCGAGATCCTCCGCACGGTCGAGCTCGTAACGGCTCTGCAGGTTGATCCAGAACTCCGCCGAGGTGCCGAAGTACTTCGCGAGTCGCAGCGCGGTATCTGCGGTGATCCCCCGCTTGCCGTGCACGATCTCGTTGATCCGCCGCGGCGGCACCCCGATCGACACGGCGAGCTTGTTCTGCGTGATCCCAAGCCCTCGATGAAGTCCTCCATGAGGACCTCGCCCGGGTGGATCGGCTCGATCTTGTCAGTGGTAGTCAACGATCTCCACCTCCTCCGGTCCGGCGTCCGTCCACACGAAACAGATCCGCCACTGGTCTTTGATCCCGATGTGCGCTGACCGGCTCGATCACCATTCAGCGCCTCGAGCCGATTACCGGGTGGGACGCGAAGGTCATCGAGCACCGCCGCAGATCCCACCTGGCGTAGCTTGCGCAACGCGACTCGATGGATCCTCGGATCGATCGAGCGCACGCGCTCACGACGCCACAGCCGTTCGGTCTCCTTGCTATCGAACGATCTGATCACGCGACCGGGGTATACCGCGGGCCGTTAATAGCGCTAGACGTTAAACCTGAACTCGGCCGAGCCTCGCACGGACCAACCTCTGGAATTCGGCGACTGATGCACCCGACAGGCGGGGATCTCGTGGCACCGGGCTCTTCCTGGTTGACAGATCACACCACAAGCACGGTCACGGGTCCCTCATCAGGAGTCGGAGGCTCGAAGTGATCGAAGTACCTTGCGGCGGTCGCCGTATCCAGAGCGAAATCGTCGCTGTGTGAGCGTCTGCGCGAGGCCACACGCCGTAAACACGTCTCACGGTCAGTCGAAAGGTAGATCGTCTCAGGAACCACCCCGAACGGTTCCAGCACATGCCTCCATTCCTCCCTCATGGCACGCGACCAGAAGGAGAAGTCGAGCACGACCTCACGTCCATCTTCGACGAGATCCACGAGACGACGTCGGAGCTCGATCTCGATCTCGCGATGCGCATCATCTGTCAGCGGCATGTGTCGGATGCCCCTGCCCCAGGCCTCTTGATCGAACGAGAGCCGAACGAATCCGTCTGCCTCCATCCGACGAGCGACGGTCGACTTGCCTGACCCCGCCGGTCCGCACATGAAGACGACCCGAACCATGGGTATCAGTCTACGGACATACCCCTGGCCGACTTGTTCGACCGCACCGATGGCGTGTCCACGGGAAGCGGCTCGCGCCCGAAGACCAATCCGCGTCAGTACGAGCCTGCCCGAACCCGTCCAGGCGCGAGCGGCATGCTCAACTCGGACGCATGGAGGCAGTAATCCATCTCCCCGACGTCGATATCCACGACGCTCGCGCAGCCGTCTTCCCCGTGCGGATGGGAGTTCCGCTACACGTTGAAGCGGAACTCCACCACGTCGCCATCGCGCATCACGTACTCCTTGCCCTCGATGCGCACCTTGCCCTTGGCCTTGGCCTCGGCCATGGAGCCGGCCTCCATGAGCTGGTCGAAGGAGACGATCTCGGCCTTGATGAAGCCGCGCTCGAAGTCGGTGTGGATGACGCCGGCGGCCTGCGGGGCGGTCGCTCCCTTGGGGATGGTCCAGGCGCGGGATTCCTTGGGGCCGGCGGTGAGGTAGGTCTGCAGGCCCAGGGTGTCGAAGCCGACGCGGGCCAGCTGGGCCAGCCCGGAATCCTCCTGGCCGGTGGACTCGAGCATCTCGGCGGCCTCGTCCTCGTCGAGCTCGATCAGCTCGGACTCGAACTTCGCATCGAGGAAGATCGCCTCGGCCGGGGCGACCAGGTTCCGCAGCGCCTGCTGGGAGGCGGCGTCGGCGAGACCCTCCTCGTCGGTGTTGAAGACGTAGATGAAGGGCTTGGCGGTCATCAGCTGCAGCTCGCGCAGTGCGGCCACGTCGATGCCGGCGCCCTCGGCACCCTGGTAGAGCGTTTTGCCGGTCTCCAGCAGGGCCTTCGCCTTGAGGACGTTCGGCAGCACGGCGGAGTCGACCAGGCCGCGCTTGGTGTCCTTCTCCAGGCGCTGCATCGAGTTCTCGATGGTCTGGAGGTCGGCGAGGATCAGCTCGGTGGTGATGGTCTCCATGTCGTCGGAGGGAGAGACCGAGCCCTCCACGCGGGTCACGTCGGGATCGGCGAAGGCACGGGTGACCTGGCAGATCGCGTCGGCCTCACGGATGTTGGCGAGGAATTTGTTGCCCAGGCCCTCCCCTTCGCTGGCGCCCTTGACGATGCCGGCGATGTCCACGAAGGACACCGTCGCCGGCAGCAGCTTCTGGCTGCCGAACACGGTCGCGAGCTCGGCGAGCCGCGGGTCGGGCAGCGGGACCACTCCGACGTTGGGGTCGATCGTCGCGAACGGGTAGTTCGCAGCGAGGACCTCGGCGCGGGTCAGGGCGTTGAAGAGGGTGGACTTGCCGACGTTGGGCAGTCCCACGATTCCGATAGTAAGAGCCACGGGAGGTGATTCTACGGGGCACGACCGCAGCAGCGGGCGCCGAGGGGGTGAGCCTCTGGTCTCAACCCGTCACAGCGTCGGGGAGCTGCGGCTGGTCGGTCGCCGGCTGGCAGAAGAGTGGCAGCGGCAGGCACCCCAGCGATGAGCTCGAGATCCGCGCCTCCCGCACGATGACCAGCAGGCGGGCATCCTCCGGCGCCGCCGGCACCGTGCTGCGCGGGTCCTGGGCGGTGATCGCGCCGAGCGTCCTGGCGCTGGGGCCGTGATCGTGCAGGCAGGAGTCGAGGTCGTCGAGGTCCTCGACCACGAGCGCGGCCAGGTCGGTGCTCGACTGCGGCACGGGGACCCCGTCATCGGCCGGGATCCGAACATCCCCGGCCGGCGCGCACGATGACTCCGCCGCCGGGAGATACCCGGCATCTCCCTGCCAGGCCTGCTCCGCCTCCAGCAGGGAGACGGTCCGCTCGACCGCGTCCTGCTCATCCCCCGTCACCGCACGCACCTCGAGCTCACGCAGCGAGCAGTCGTTGCGGTGGTCCGCGACGAACCAGCCGCGATCGGAGGGCTCCACGGAGCAGGCGACGGTGCGCACGGTCCCCAGCGGCGCCCCGAACTCCGCATCGAGCACCTCGGCGTCCGCCGCGGCGAGCTGCGCGAACTCCTCGAGCATCAGCTCGTATCCCTGGTTCGCCTCACGCTGTGCGGTGCGCGGGAGCAGCACGTACACCCGCAGGAACATCAGGCCCCAGATCAGCAGCGCCACCAGCAGCAGGGCGAGCAGGACCTGCCCGATCCGTCGGCCGATCCGCCGGCGGCGATCTGACCTCTCGGGCCGCCGCTCCATCGAACCTGCTCCGTCCGGCCCGATCCCGTCGGCCCCCGCCCTGCCCTGCTCCCCCATCGGCCCCTCCTCCGCGTCGTGCCCCACAGGATGCCGCATCGCGGCCTACAGAACGCCCTCGGGGCGAGGGCGGGCGCGTCCTCCCTTCCCGTGTCTCACCCCCGTGATGTGCTGAACTCATGAGCGGTACTTCGATGCTTCTGCTGGGACTCGTGCTGGGTGCCGCCCTCGGGGCGATCCTGACCTGGCTGGTCATGCGCGAGCGCGCCCGCGGCCTCGAGCAGAGCCGACGCGCGGACGGCGACAGCGCCGGGCAGCTGCTGCGCCTGGCCGATGAGCGGCATGAGCGCGACGTGGCCCGGCGCGATGCCGCCGAGGAGGAGCGCGAGGCCGAGCTGCAGCGCACCCTCGCCCCGATCTCCTCGACGCTCGTCCATCTGGAGCGCTCCCTGGCCCGCTCGGACGCCGCCCGGGTGGAGGCCGAAGGGGCGCTGCGGGCGCACCTCGGCCAGCTCTCCCAGCGCGCCCAGTCACTCGAGTCCGGCACCAGCGCGCTCACCGCCGCACTGCGCGCCCCTACCGCCCGCGGCCGCTGGGGCGAGGTGCAGCTGCGACGGATCGTCGAGGCCGCCGGGATGCTCGAGCACGTCGACTTCAGCGAGCAGCTCTCCGGAACCCGGGCCGACGGGAATGCCGGACAGCGCCCGGATCTGGTCGTGCACCTGTCCGGGGATCGCCACGTGGTGCTCGATGCGAAAGCCCCGATGGACGCGTATCTCGACGCGACCGAGGAGACGGACCCGGAGCGTGCGGCGGCCCGTCGGAAGGCCCACGCCAAGGCGCTGCGCCATCACGTGGGCGTCATCTCCGCGAAGGCGTACTGGAAGGCCCTCGGGGACACCCCGGAGTTCACGGTGCTGTTCGTGCCCAGCGACGGGGTGCTGGCCGCGGCGCTGGAGACCGACCCGGACCTGCTCGAGGACGCCTTCGCCCGGGACGTGGTGATCGCCTCCCCTGCCACCCTGGTGGCGCTGCTGCGCACGGTCGCGCACACCTGGCGCACCGATGCCCTGAACCGTGATGCCCGCACTGTGCTGGAGGCGGGCCGGGAGCTGCATCACCGCCTGGGCACCTTCACCGGTCACCTGGGCAAGGTGGGCCGTTCGCTGGACTCCTCGGTCGCCGCGTTCAACGAGGCCGTCGGCTCCTTGCAGACCCGCGTGATGGTCACCGCGCGCCGCTTCGAGGAGCTGGGGCTCAGCGGCACCGCGCTGGACGAGGTCGAGCAGCTCACGCGCCGGGCGCGCACCCTCGAGGAGGCGGAGATCGCGAATCTCTCCGCCCCGCCTGTCGAGGGCTCTGAGAAGTCAGGCCGCGCGGATCGCGCCGGCTGAGCTGGGTCGGGGGCTCCCGTCCAGTGCGACGCGGCGACCAGGAGCACCAGGGCCGGCGGGCCGTCGTGGTCCTCGTCCGGCGCCGCGGCCCGGCTCAGGACTCCGCGGTGGCGGCCTGTCCGGTCGGCTTCGTGCGGCTGTCGACGGCGCCGCGGTTCTTCATCTCCTGGCGCAGCTCGCGCGGGAGGGAGAACATGAGGTCCTCGGTAGCGGTGCGCACGGGCTTCACGTCCCCGTAGCCGCGCTCGGCGAGAACGTTCAGCAGCTGCTGGACCAGCACGTCCGGGACCGAGGCACCGGAGGTCACGCCCACGGTCCCGACGCCCTCGAACCACTCGTCGCGCAGCTCCCGGATCGAGTCGATGCGGTGGGAGGCCCTGGCCCCGGCCTCCTTGGCGACCTCCATCAGACGCACGGAGTTCGAGGAGTTCGGCGAGCCCACCACCAGCACCAGATCCGCGTCCGGGGCGATCTTCTTGATCGCGACCTGACGGTTCTGGGTGGCATAGCAGATGTCGTCGCTGGGCGGGGACTGCAGCGTCGGGAAGCGCTCGCGGAGCTTGTCGACCGTCTCCATCGTCTCGTCGACGCTGAGCGTGGTCTGCGAGAGCCACACGACCCTCTCGGGGTCGCGGACGGTCACCGTGTCGACATCGTCCGGGGAGTTGACGACCTGCACGTGATCGGGGGCTTCGCCGGCAGTGCCCTCGACCTCCTCGTGGCCGGCGTGGCCCACCAGCAGGATGTCGTAGTCCTGGCGGGCGAAGCGCACCGCCTCCTTGTGGACCTTGGTGACCAGGGGACAGGTGGCGTCGATGGTGCGCAGGTGGCGCTCCTCGGCCATCTCGCGGACCTCCGGGGAGATGCCGTGGGCGGAGAAGATGACGAGCGCACCCTCGGGGATCTCGTCGACCTCCTCGACGAACACGGCACCCTTCTCCTGCAGGCGGTCCACGACGAATTTGTTGTGCACGATCTCGTGGCGCACGTAGATCGTCTCGTCGTAGTGCTCCAGAGCGCGTTCGACGGCGACGACGGCGCGATCGACACCTGCGCAGTAGCCGCGCGGCTCGGCGAGAAGGACGGTTCCGATGCTCACGTCCCCATCGTAGAAGCGGAAGCGCCCTGGTGACAGGCCGCTGGGGCACGACTCACCCTCCCTCCACAGGGCTGTCTCCTCCACAGCACCGCCCGGCGCCCGCGAGCTGTCGGGAGCTCGTGCCAGAGTGGACCCATGACGCAGACCTCCTCCGGCCCGGATGCGGGCGGTGCCGCGACGCCGCGGCCCGCCCCCGCCGCCACCGCCGCGCAGACCACGGCGGAGAATCCCTGGCCCCTGCGGCAGCTGTCGGTGAAGGTCGGGGAGTACGTGGCGCGGATGTCGCCGCTCTGGGTCGAGGGCGAGATCGTCCAGCTCAACCGGCGTCCCGGAGCCGGGCTGAGCTTCATGACCCTGCGCGACATCGACGTGGACATGTCCTTCTCGGTCCCCGTCCGCGAGCACGTGCTGCGTGCCCTGCCGGTCGAGCCGGTCCCGGGAGCGCGCGTGGTGGTCCATGCGAAGCCGACGTTCTGGACCAAGCGCGGCAGCCTCCAGCTCGAGGCCGACGACATCCGCCCGGTGGGCCTGGGCGAGCTGCTGGCGCGGCTCGAGCAGCTCAAGCGCGTGCTCTCCGCCGAAGGGCTGTTCGCCGCCTCCCGCAAGCAGCAGCTGCCCTTCCTCCCGCGCTCCGTCGGGCTGATCTGCGGGCGCGAATCCGCCGCGGAGCGCGACGTGGTCGTCAATGCCCGGCGGCGCTGGCCGGCGGTGCAGTTCGAGATCCGCGAGGTCGCGGTGCAGGGCACGAAGGCGGTGCGGGAGGTCTCCGCGGCGCTGCGGGAGCTGGACGGGCTCGACCACGTCGACGTCATCATCATCTCCCGCGGCGGGGGCTCCCTCGAGGACCTGCTCCCCTTCTCCGACGAGCAGCTCACCCGGCTGGTCGCGGGGGCGAGGACCCCGATCGTCTCCGCGATCGGCCACGAGGTCGACACCCCCCTGATCGACCTCGCCGCGGATGTGCGCGCCTCCACCCCCACCGATGCCGCCAAGCGCGTGGTCCCCGACATCGTCGCCGAGGTCGAGCAGCTGGAGCTGGGCCGCACCCGGCTGCGGGCCGCGATCCGGGCCCGGATCGCGCGGGAGCAGTCGGCGCTGGATGCGACGCGCTCCCGACCCGTGCTGGAGAACCCCTCCACGATCCTCGCCGGTCGGGCCGACGAGATCCGGTCGCGGATCGCCCTGGCACGCACCCTGATCGGGTCCCGCTTGGACCGCGCGGCCGACGAGGTCGACCATCTGGGCAGTCAGGTGCGCTCGCTCAGCCCGCTGGCGACCCTCGAGCGCGGCTACGCCGTGGTCCAGGACGCGGAGGGCTCGATCGTCCGCTCCCCCGAACAGCCGGAGATCGGCCAGCCGCTCTCGGTGCGGGTGGCCGGGGGCCGCTTCGGGGTGGAGCGCACCACGACCGACCCGTACTCCCCGCCCGCACAGCCCCCTGCTCCGCAGCAGCCGCACCGGCCCGCACAGACCGAGCGCCCCGCACAGTCCGAGACCACCGAGGAGTCCTGATGACCCCGCCCAGCAGCCCTGAGAACGACCTCACCGCCGTCGAGAGCACTGCCCACGACGCGCAGTCCGGCACCGTCACCCCTGCCGAGGGCGCGCAGCCGCTGCCCGCGGACATCGCCGAGCTCTCCTACGAGGCCGCCCGCGACCAGCTCGTCGAGGTGGTGCGGCGCCTGGAGTCCGGGCAGGGCGGGCTCGAGGATTCGATCGGGCAGTGGGAGCGCGGGGAGATGCTCGCCCGCCGCTGCCAGCAGTGGCTCGACGGTGCTCGGGAGCGGCTGGACGATGCGGTGGCAGCTCGCCGCTCTGCGGACTCCGGGGCGGAGTAGTCCGAATAGTCCGCCGCGGGAACCTCAGTCGAGCGAGGTGACCGCGGCGCCGGCGATCTGCTCGAGCGCTGCCCGGTCCGCGTTCCCGTGGACCACGAAGCCCCAGCCCGCGCCCTCGCAGGCGATGCCGCGCTCCGCGGTGCTCCGCTCGCCGCGCAGCAGGCTGCAGGTGGCGCCCGCGAGCTCGAGCTCCTCCTCGACGGTGCTGCCCGGGATCGCCGCCGAGAGCATCGGAGCTCCGAGCTCGGACTCCTCGACCAGCGTGACCAGCTGACCCTCCGGCGAGGTGTACTCGATAGTCCACTGCGGGTTCGCACCTGCGGTGTACCGGGCGGAGCGCTCGGTCCATCCCTCCCCCACGGCAGGCACCGTGACAGGGAAGGGCGCCACGTCCCGGGCGCGCTCCGCGCTCGCGGCCACGTCCAGCTCGGAGTTCGCCAACGGTTCCCGCTCGGGCTGGCTGCCCACGCCGAAGAAGGCGATACCGACCACGACCACCACCGCCATCGTCAGCAGCAGCGCCCACACCATATTGCGCAGGACGGTGTTCTTCTTCGACGGCAGCTCGTACGCGGACTTCGGCTGCGGCGCGGGCTCGTCACTCGGCGCACCGGGCTCGTCGGTCCGCACGGCCGGCGTCCGTTCCGGCACCTCGGGAGTCTCGTGGTCAGCATCGTGCATGCGCCCATTGTCCCCGCTCAGCCTCCGTGCCGCTCCCAGCCACCCGGGCCGCGCCGCGTCGACCGCGCGACACCGACCCCGGCACCCTGTTCGCCCCTTCTGCGGAAACCTGCGATGATCGAGCGGTGACCACGACATTCCTCATCGTCGGAGAAGCGCTCACGGACATCGTCGTCGACGTCGACGGCGCGCGTCGAGAGCACCCCGGCGGATCCCCCATGAACGTGGCCGTGGCGCTCAGCCGCCTCGGTCACGACACCCATCTGCTCACCCGCATCGGCGAGGACGCCCGGGGAGACGCCATCCGGGCACACCTGGAGGCCTCCGGAGTCCGCCTCACCCCGGGCAGCTCCGTCTCGGCACCGACGTCGACCGCGCTGGCCCGGCTCGATGCGCACGGCGCGGCGACCTACGAGTTCGACCTGGTCTGGGATCCGCAGCCCGTCGGCCTGCCCGAGCGGGTCGACGCCGTGCACACCTCCTCGATCGCCGCCGTGCTCGAGCCCGGTGCCGCGACGGTGCTCGACACCCTGCACCGCTATCGCGGGACCGCGACCATCAGCTACGACCCCAATGCGCGCCCCACCCTGATGGGTGCCCCGGAGCTGGTGCGCGCCCAGATCGAGGCGAGCATCGCGCTCAGCGACGTGGTGAAGGCCTCCGACGAGGACGTGGCCTGGCTGTACGGCACCGACGACGTGGAGGACGTCGTCGACTCCTGGCGCGAGCTGGGGCCGGCGCTGACCGTCCTGACCCGCGGCGACGAGGGGGCGGTCGGCTTCTCCCCGAGCGGCCGTGTGCAGGTCTCCCCCGTCATCGTCGACGCCGTCGACACCGTCGGCGCCGGGGACACGTTCTCCGCCGGGGTCCTCGATGCGCTGGCGGCGAAGGACCTGCTGGGGGCGGAGAAGCGCCCTGCCCTCGCCGCGCTGCCCAACGACGAGATCGCCGACGTGCTGCAGCGCGCCGCAGCCCTCGCCGCGATCACCGTCTCCCGGGCCGGCGCCAATCCGCCGTGGAGCCACGAGCTCACCTGATCCTGCTGCGGACGCGCCCGCTGGTCGGCAGTCCGCCCGCGCCGCTCCGCAGCCCTTGACTCCCCCATCCGTCCCCGGACACCCACCCACCGCACCACGACCTGAGGAGGCCGCTTCATGAACCAGTCCACGCCCGCCGCACAGCAGGACGGCTACCGCATCGAGCACGACACCATGGGTGAGATCCGGGTGCCCGCCTCGGCCCTGTACCGGGCACAGACCCAGCGTGCGGTGGAGAACTTCCCGATCTCCGGCCAGGGCCTGGAGCCCGCGCACATCCACGCCCTCGCCCAGGTGAAGAAGGCCGCCGCCCGCGCCAACCAGGAGCTCGGGGTGCTGGACGGGACCATCGCCGACGCGATCGTCGCCGCCGCCGATGCCGTGATCGCCGGTGAGCACGACGACCAGTTCCCGGTGGACACCTACCAGACCGGTTCCGGCACCAGCTCGAACATGAACATGAACGAGGTGCTCGCGACCCTCGCCACCAACGCCGGAGTGGACACCCACCCCAACGACCACGTCAACTGCTCGCAGTCCTCGAACGACGTGTTCCCCACCTCCGTGCACGTCGCGGTCACCCAGGGCGTCGTCGAGCAGCTGCTGCCCGCGCTCGCCCACCTCGCCGAGTCCCTGGAGACGAAGGCCGAGGCGTGGAAGGCCGTGGTGAAGTCCGGCCGCACCCACCTCATGGACGCCACCCCGGTCACCCTCGGCCAGGAGTTCGGCGGCTACGCGGCCTCGATCCGCTACGGCATCGAGCGCGTCGAGGCGGCACTGCCCCGCACCGCGGAGGTCCCGCAGGGCGGCACCGCTGTGGGCACCGGCATCAACACCCCGCTCGGCTTCCCCCAGAAGGTCATCGCGAACCTGGTCGAGCAGACCGACCTGCCGCTGACCGAGGCCCGCAACCACTTCGAGGCGCAGTCCAATCGTGACGGCCTGGTGGAGATGTCCGGTGCGCTGCGCACCATCGCCGTCTCGCTGACCAAGATCTGCAACGACGTGCGCTGGATGGGTTCCGGCCCGAACACGGGACTCGGCGAGATCTCGATCCCGGACCTGCAGCCGGGCTCCTCGATCATGCCCGGCAAGGTCAACCCCGTCATCCCCGAGGCCGTGCTGATGGTGTGCGCGAAGGTCATCGGCAACGACGCGGCGATCGCCTGGGGCGGCGCGCAGGGCTCCTTCGAGCTGAACGTGCAGATCCCGCTGATGGGCACCAGCCTGCTGGAATCGATCCGCCTGCTCGCCAACTCCTCCACCGTGCTGGCCGACAAGACCGTCGACGGCCTGGTCGCCAACGAGGAGAAGGCCCGCTTCTACGCCGAGGCCTCCCCCTCGATCGTCACCCCGCTGAACAAGCTGATCGGCTACGAGTCCGCGGCGAAGATCGCCAAGCACGCCGTCGCCGAGCGGGTCCCGGTGCGCGAGGCCGTGATCGCGCTGGGCTTCGTCGAGCGCGGCGAGCTCACCGAGGCGCAGCTGGACGAGGCGCTGGACGTGCTGTCGATGACGGCCCCGAAGGCCTGAGCGACCTGCTGAGGGGCGGGCAGGCCACGGCCTGACCGCAGGCACGACGGGGTGCCCACCATCCGGTGGGCATCCCGCGCGGCCGGGGCGTGGCCAGGGGGTAGCCGGGGCGCAGCCGGGCGCAGCCAGGGCGTCGCCGGCGGTCCGAGCGTGTCCGCCGGCGAGATGGATGCACCGGCCCCAGCGCACCCACTGTTCCGGGTGTATCGCCGGGCGCGGGTGCATCCACTGGCGCTTTGCCAGCATGCGGGGCCGAGGGAGCGGGACGCATGCTGGCATTCCGCCACCGGATGCAGCGCTCTCCGGTTGCCCGCCGCGTGACCTGGAGCGCGCCGCCAGGGTGCCGGCTCAGGGCGTAGGGATCCTGCTTGCCATGTCCTGCGCACTGCCTGCCCGCTCTCAGCTCCTCGCCCTCGTCGCCTTCGCGCAGGCGACGCCCTCCAACGATCTGGGCGCGGCAGCGCTGAGTATGCCTCCGCCTGCCCCCCTCAGGGGCGCGGCGCATCGAGATGATCCCCGCGACGGAGGATCGCGAGCAGCATCCTCGTCGTCTCCTCCCATCGCAGGAACACCTGCTCCCAGGAGAGCCTCGTGACCCTGTATCCGCGCGATGCGAGGTAGAGGTCCCTCGCACGGTCCGTGTCATAGCTGAGCGGATCGTCATGGAACTCGCGGCTGTCGCACTCGATCACCCAGCTCCTGCCCACCAGCAGATCCATTCGGCGCCGGCCGTCCGGGAACAGCACCTGGGACCGTACGGGGAAGTGCCGGGACTCCATCCACCAGCGCACGGTGGTCTCCGTCCCCGATCCCGCATCCCCTCGGATCCTGGAGAGCGGCCGCCGGATGCGCTGCGGCAACGCGGCGAGGATCCGCTCCGCTCTCCGCCGCGTGAGCAGCCGACGCTGCAGGCCGGACTCGAAGATCACGGCCGCCTTCTCCATGGGCAGGCAATGCGCGGCATGGGTCAGGACCAGGTCGAGATCGGGGACCGGGTCCTGGTCAGGCCAGGAGCGCAGCGCTGGACCGTGCAGGACGAGCTCCCCCTCCTCGTCCCCGACGACGACCTCCCCGGCTCGTCGCCGGACGGGGTGGAGTCGAACGTCCTGCATCTCCGCACCGGCACTCAGCATCCGGGGCCGGAAGACGTGAGTTCCGGTGTGCGGGGGCGTCCACAGACCATGCAGCGAGGCACCGTCCAGGCACGTGGGTCGCAGGCCGAGCTGCAGCATCCGGACGAGGCCCGGCGGGGCCGCCTCGGTGAGGTACCACGGCTGCTCGCTGCGCATCGAGCCGTTCCTCAGCCAGCGGCGGATCTCCGACTGGGAGACGCCGTCCTCACGCAGGCGTGCCCTGTGGCGTACCCCCTCGATCTCCATATCGGTGAGGCAACCACGGTTGCCTTCGCGACGTCGGCACGGCGCCGGCCCTGTGGACCGGCGCATGCTGTGGAGGAGAGGACGTCTCGCCGTACCAGGCGTTGCCGTGCCACTGCCGTGAACCGATCGCCCGGACTGGGCCGGACAGCGCACCCCTGAGGGGGCGGGGTGCATCCAGTGGCGCACAGCCAGCACACATCCCGATATACGGCCCCGCATGCTGGCACAGCGCCACCAGCTGCCGCAGCACGATCGAGAAGGCCCCGCATGCTGGCACAGCGCCGCCAGATGCCGCAGCACGATCGAGAAGGCCCCGCATGCTGGCACAGCGCCACCAGCTACCTCGGCACGATCGCCACGTGAGCCGCCACCGCCTCAGGGGATCGGCTCGTCGAGCACGTGGGTGACCAGCTCGGCGACCTTCGAGCGCTCGGAGCGCTGCAGCGTCATGTGGGCGAACAGGTCCTTCTCCTTGAGCGCCTCGACCACGGAGGCGATCCCGTCGTAGCGGCCGATGCGGAGGTTGTCGCGCTGGGCGACGTCGTGGGTGAGCACCACGCGGGAGTTCTGGCCGATGCGGGAGAGCATAGTCAGCAGCACGTTGCGCTCCAGGGACTGGGCCTCGTCCACGATCACGAAGGCGTCGTGGAGGGAACGGCCGCGAATGTGGGTCAGCGGGAGCACTTCCAGCATGCCGCGGGAGAGCACCTCATCGATGACGTTCTGGGAGACCATCGAGCCGAGGGTGTCGAACACGGCCTGCCCCCAGGGGCCCATCTTCTCGCCCTGGTCCCCGGGCAGGTAGCCGAGCTCCTGGCCACCCACGGCGAAGAGCGGGCGGAACACCATGATCCTGCGCTGGGTGCGGCGCTCGAGGACCGCCTCCAGCCCCGCGCACAGCGCCAGGGCGCTCTTGCCGGTGCCGGCGCGGCCGCCGAGCGAGACGATGCCGAGGGACTCGTCCTGCAGCAGGTCGATCGCGATGCGCTGCTCCGCGGAGCGGCCGGAGACGCCGAAGACGGTCTGGTCCCCCGGGACCAGCCGCACCTGCTTGTCCCGGGTGACCCGGCCCAGAGCGGAGCCGCGCGGGCTGGTGAGGGTGAGCCCGGTGTGCACGGGATGGTGGGCGACCTCGGGGACCTCGACGGTCTGGCCGTCGTAGAGAGCGCTCATGGTCTGCTCGTCCACCGAGGCCGTGACCATGCCGGTGTATCCGCGGTCGCGGGCGAGTTCGGCCCGGTACTCCTCGGCGTGCACGCCGGTGGCCGAGGCCTTGATGCGCATCGGCAGATCCTTCGACACCAGCACCACGTTCTTGCCCTCGAGCTGGAGGTTCTTTGCGACGGCGAGGATGCGGGTGTCGTTGTCGCCGAGCCGGAAGCCGTCCGGCAGGGAGGCGGTGCTCATATGGTTCAGCTCGACGTGCACGTGGCCGCCGTCCTTGCCGATCGGGAGCGGCTGGGAGAGGTTGCCGTGCAGCTCGCGCAGGTCATCGAGGATCCGCAGCGCCTGCCGGGCGAAGTAGCCGAGGTCCGGGTGGTGGCGCTTGGCCTCCAGCTCGGTGATGACCACGATCGGCAGCACGATGTCATGCTCGGCGAAGCGGTGCAGGGACAGCGGGTCGGACAGCAGCACCGAGGTGTCCACGACGTAGGTGATCACCCCCGTCTCGACGTCGGCGAGCAGCTGCCGGGCGGCACCGGGCAGCAGCGAGGGCACCACGGGGGCGCCATCAGGATTGGCAGCCCAGATCGCCTCCGGGCTCCGGGTGGGCGGGAGCGATGGGGTGCCGTCGTCGGCGGGCATCGTCTCGCGGGCAATGGTCGTCTCGTCCATGGGAGCCTCCCGGAATCGCGCGGATGCCTGGACCCTAGCCCGGTGGGCGCCCGCGATCGGGCGAGCCCCACCGGATGCGGGGCCGACGTTCACCCGATCGTCATCGGGAGTTCTGCCGGACTCCCGATGCCTCCAGTGTGCCACCGGTCACACGGGCCTCCGGGGAGGTGCGCGGGAGTGTCCTGGCGGAGGCGGGCGGTGCTGTGCGAACGCGGCTCCTGGCCGGGGAGCGTCGGCTGCTCAGGCGCCGAACCGCCGCTCGCGCAGACAGAAGTTCCGCAGGGCGCGCAGCAGGTCGATGCGGCGGAATCCGGGCCAGTAGGTCTCGCAGAACCAGTACTCGGAGTGCACGGACTGCCACAGCAGGAATCCCGAGAGGCGCTGCTCGCCCGAGGTGCGGATGATGAGGTCCGGATCGGGCTGCCCACGGGTGTAGAGATGCTCGGCGATGGAGTCGATGCTGACCGCCGCGGCGATGGATTCGCCGTCCAGGCCCTGTGCGGCCAGGTCCCGCACCAGCTCCTGCACGGCGTCGACGATCTCCTCACGCCCGCCGTAGCCGATCGCCACATTCACCGTGAGCTGGGACTCCGGGGAGATGCGCTGCTGCGCGCGGGAGATGTCCGCGCGCATCGCCTCCGGCAGCGCCTCGGCGTTCCCGGTCAGCCGCACGCAGTAGCCGGCCTCGATGATCCCCTCGATGGTGGTGCCGATGATCTCGTAGAGGGCGGTGAGCTCCTCGGGCGGTCGGCGCAGATTGTCGGTGGATAGCATCCAGACGGTGACCAGCGGGATGTCGAGGCCATCGCACCAGGAGAGGAATTCGAGGATCTTCGCGGCGCCGACGCGGTGACCGTGCTCGGTGGTCTCCCCCGCCTCCTTCGCCCAGCGGCGGTTGCCGTCCACGATCACGCCCAGATGCTGCGGGAGCTCGAAGCGCTCGAGCTCGCGGAGGAGGCGCCTCTCGTAGACGCGGTACAGAAGGCCGTCGTCGCCCATCGCGTCGTCCTTCCCCTCGTGATCATCGCGGCGGTCCTGCCCGCCACGGCTTCCGGACCGGCGCTCTCCGCCGGGTGCAGTGCGTCGCGACCGACCCCGTCGGACCGCTCACTCCATTATCGACGACCATGGCGCCGCCCCCGGACGTTCGACGGAAATCGACACCGGATCGGCACAGCATGCGCACCATGAACTTACGGGTCCGTAGGTTACGGTGGACCCATGAGTTCCGGACCCCACCGCGTCGCCGCCGAGCACCCCGGCCCGCGTCGCCCCGACCACGCCGGTCCCGGCAATCACGACGACGAGCTGCCCACCGCCGAGAACTTCCCCTTCGCCCCGCGCACGCTCACCCGCACCATGGCGCGGCGGGCCACCCAGCTCGGGCTGCAGCTGCCCAAGCCGCGCCTGCGCGGGATGCTGCATCTGGTCGCCTTCCCCGCCACCGTGGTGACCGGGCTGGTGCTGGTCGCCCTCGGCGACACCGTGCAGATCCGGCTGGCCTGCGCGGTGTTCGTGCTGACCGCCGGCATGCTGTTCGGCGTCAGCGCCGTCTATCATCGCGGCACCTGGTCCCCGCAGCGGGCGATCATGCTGCGCCGGTTCGACCACGCGAACATCTTCCTGATCATCGCCGGCACGTACACCCCGCTGGCCATCGCACTGCTGGCACCTCGCCACGCGCTCACCCTGTTGGCGATCGCCTGGGGCGGCGCCGCGATCGGCGTGTGCTTCCGGGTCTTCTGGACCGGGGCCCCGCGCTGGATCTACGTCCCCGCGTACGTCGCGCTGGGCTGGGTGGCGATCTTCTACATGCCCCAGCTGCAGGCCACGGGCGGCTGGGCCGTGGTCTGGCTGCTGGTGATCGGCGGCCTCGCCTACACCGCGGGCGCGGTCATGTACGCGCTGAAGCGACCCAATCCCTCACCCGCCTGGTTCGGCTTCCACGAGATCTTCCACGCCGGCACGTTGATCGGTTTCGGCTGCCACTTCGCGGCGGTCGCCGTCGCTGTGGCCTGAGCACGCGCGAACCGACACCGCTCCGACGATCAGCGCCGCTGGGCGTCCGTACTGCGCGGGCGTGAGCGCCGGGTGGACGTGCGGACCGGGCGGGCGTCAGCGCTGGTCGTCAGCGGACGGTGAGTCCTCGCCCGCGGGTGGGTCGTCGGCGTCCGCGCCATCGGTCCGCTCGCGCTCGGTGCCAGCGGCCCGCTCATGCTCGGTGCCGTCGGTCCGCTCGCGCTCCGCGGCATCCTCCCGTTGGCGCTCCTCGGCCGCCATCCGCTCCTGCACCCGCGCCCGGGCCTGCACCCGGCGCGTACGTCGGGTCATGTCGACCGCCAGCAGCACGACGGCGACGGCGAGCACGAACATCGCGAAGAATCCGGGCAGGCCCGGGGAGACGGAGACCGTGGTGAACTCCTCGCCGTCCGAGGGGCTCGGTGCGGCCAGCAGCTCGCCGAGGGCGAGGACGATCTCCGCGCCGCTCACGGCCGGGCCTCCACGTGCTCGTGGCGCAGACCGGCGAACAGGTCGTCCTCGGGCAGCTTCACGCCGAGGCGGGAGATGTGCAGCTCGTAGTCCTCGGTGCCCCAGGCCGCGGCCTCGGCCTCGTGGGGAATGCGGAAGAACGGCCCCTCGGGATCGACCTGGGTCGCGTGGGCGCGCAGCGCGTCATCCCGGATCGCCAAGAAATCGCGCACGTCGACGCGGGTGGTCAGCACGCGGTCCTTGGTCTCGTCGTAGTGCTGGAGCATCTGGTCCAGCATCTCGTTCGGGGTGCCCTCTGCGCGCAGGTGCCGGCTCACCGCTGCGAACCGCTGCCGGTGGAAGCCGTTGACGTAGTAGAGCTTCGCGATCGCCCAGGGCGCGCCGAGCTCGGGGGCGAAGGCGGGATCCGCGGCCAGATCGAAGGCGGCCAGGCTGATGCGGTTGACCTGGATGTGATCGGGGTGCGGATAGCCGCCGTTCTCGTCGTACGTGGTCATCACGTGGGGACGCAGCCGACGCACGGCCTCGACCAGCGGCCGGGCCGCCTCCTCGACGGGGAGCGTCGCGAAGCTGCCGGCCGGCAGCGGCGGCAGCGGGTCACCCTCGGGGAGCCCGGAATCGATGAAGCCCAGCCATTCGTGATCCACGCCGAGGATCTCCTGGGCCCGCTCCATCTCCCGGCGGCGGATCCCGGGCAGCGCTTCGGGAGTCATGGTCGGATCGTCGCGCAGGCGCGGGTTGAGCACGTCGCCACGCTCGCCGCCGGTGCAGGTGATGACCGTGACCTGGACACCCTCGCGCGCATAGCGCGCGGTCGACCCGGCGCCCTTGGACGATTCGTCGTCGGGGTGCGCGTGGACGGCCACCATCCGCAGAGGTTCATCGGGGGTGGGCAGCTGGACGGTCACGGGACTCCTCGGAGACGGCGGGAGGGGACGGATCCCACGCGGGGCTGGTGCATGCGTCGCGCGCGACAGCGGTCACGGCGCACCAGCGTCAGATCCTACGCCACCGGCACCTGTCGGCGTCTGGGAGGCGGCGGGGCCGCGACCGCACAGGGCACCGGGGCCGGCCACCGACTCGGAGGACGTTCTCGGCCCCGATCTGGGAGACTGGCCCCATGAACGATGCCACTGATCGTCACGCGGACCGCTACGGGGGGCCGCTCGTGGACCGTCGCACGGCCCGCGTGCTCCTCGCACTCGCCGCGGCGGCGTTCCTGGCGGTCGTGGTCTACGTCGGGCTGCAGGTCTCGCAGAGCCCGGTCCGCTCCGAGGTCCTCGCCTACGACCATCTCGCCGACGACGTGATCGCCGTCGACTACCAGGTGACGATGGCCCCCGGCACCGCGGCGACGTGCACGATCCAGGCGCTGAACAAGGGACGGGCCCAGGTCGGCTTCGTCGAGACGGAGATCCCTGCGCAGGAGACCCGTCGCAGCGCGCACCACATCGAGATCTCCACCCAGGGCGACGCCGTCTCCGCGGAGATCATCGGCTGCACGACCCGCTGAGGCCGCCGGGCCACCGCTCCTAACGGCACCGTCGTGGACCTCTCGCCTGCGACGCCGACCGTTCTGTCGGCCGGTCGCCCCGGATTACTCGATCCGCGAAATCGTCCTCGCGTCCCCAGGGAAGGGTGAAGGCCGGTGTAAAGTACTGCGGAACCGGCATCTCGCCGATCATCATCACCCGCACACGGGGCGCATGAGGACATGTGCCCCGTGATTCGCGTATTGGGGGCTCCTCGCTCCCCTGCGCACTACTGAGGACGACAGGAGTGAACCCATGAGCAGCCAGCCGAATGGCGCCTGGCTCACCCAGGACGCGTACGACCGCCTGGCCAAGGAGCTCGCAGAGCTCGAGGGCCCGGGACGCACCGAGATCGCCGAGCGCATCGCCGCGGCTCGCGACGAAGGGGACCTCAAGGAGAACGGCGGCTATCACGCCGCCCGTGAGGAGCAGGGAAAGATGGAGGCCCGCATCTCGGACCTCCAGCGACTCCTGAAGAACGCCGTGGTCGGCGAGGCGCCGAAGGACGACGGCATCGTCGAGCCCGGCATGGTCGTGGTCATCTCGATGGCCGGCAAGGAGCGCACCTTCCTGCTGGGCAACCGCGAGATCGCCGACGGCGACGACACCCTCGAGGTGTACTCCTCGGAGTCGCCGCTGGGAAGCTCGATCCACGGCTCCAAGGTCGGGGACTCCGTCGACTACACGGCCCCGAACGGGAAGTCCTTCCCGATCGAGATCCTCCAGGCCTCGCCCTACAAGGTCTGAGCCACCGCTGCCCGCACCCGCAGTGCGCGCAGGAAAAAGGCCCCCGCGACCGGCTGCTGCCGGAGCGGGGGCCTTCTCGTCGTGCGGGGTGTCCGGCGACTCAGGCACCGCCCGTGCGCGGAGCGTCGTCCTGACCCGGCTCACCGCCGTGCCCCGGGAGGCCGTCCTGCCCCGGGAGGCGGTCCTGGCCGGGGGTACCACCGTCCAGCGGTGCAGCAGGCGACGCCGCCGCCTCGTCCTTGCGCGCGGGATCCTCGCGCGCGGGAACAGCGGTCTGCGGCGGGGCGCTGTCTGCGCGCGGCGCCTCGGCCGCTGCCACCTGCCGCCCACCCGAGGGGCGCAGGGAGGGCAGACCCGGCAGCATCAGCCGCTTCCGCTCCTCGGTGGCGCGCGCCGCAGGATGCGGCCTGCGGCGGGTCAGCGCGGCGAAGTGCTCGGCGCCGACACGATCGCGCCCGAGGTCCGGGCTCGGGTCCCGCCCCACCACGTACAGCAGCGTCGCGTTGACGAAGGCCAGCACCGGGATGGCGAACAGCGCCCCGGCGATCCCGGCGATCATCGCGCCGCCTGCGACACCGAGGAACACCGCCAGCGGATGCAGCTCGACGGCCTTGCCCATCAGGAAGGGCTGCAGGATGTTGCTTTCCAGCTGCTGCACGACCAGCACGATCGCGAGCATGATCAGCGCACCGATCCAGTTGTTCAGCACCAGCACCAGCAGCACGGCGATCGCGCCCGAGGCGATCGCACCCACCAGCGGCACGAAGGAGAACAGGAACACCAGCAGCCAGATCGGCACCGCGTAGGAGCCGAGTCCCAGCGCCACCATGCCGATCGCGATGCCGAAGGCGTCCACGGCCGCCACCAGGATCTGGGTGCGCATATATGCCGACAGCGCCTTCCAGCCGCGGCGGAAGGCCTCATGGGTGGGGACCCGTGCCGCCGGCGGCAGCAGACCCACCACCCAGCGCCAGATCCCTGCCCCGCCCGAGAGCAGGAAGAACAGGGTGAACAGCGCCACCACGATGCCGGTGGCGACGTTGCCGAGCACCGCCGCGGTGCTCACCGCACCGCTGACCAGCTCACCGGAGTACTGCTGGAGCTGCTGGAGCCCCTCGTCGATCGCCGAATTGATCATCGGCGTGTCGATCTGGAAGGTCGAGGTCGCCCACTCGACCAGGCCCTGGAATCCCCTGACCGCCTTCTCCTGGATGTCGGCGAACTGCGCGAACAGCTGGCGCCCGGCCAGGGTGAACATCCCCGAGATCACCAGCAGCAGACCCAGCAGTGCGACCCCGGCGGCCGCCCCTCGGCCCAGGAAGGTGTAACGGGTCAGCACCTTGACCACCGGGGTCATCAGCGCGGCGAGCAGGATCGCTATCACCACCGGGATGACGATGGTGGTGATCTGCAGCAGGCCCCAGAGGATCAGAGCCGAGGCGGCGACGACGACGATCAGTCGCCAGGACCAGGCCGCGGCCCGACGGATGCCGAGCGGGATCTCCTCGACCTCGGGGGCAAGGCTCTGTGCCCGCGGGGCAGGGCGCAGCTTCGACATGGGGCTCCTTCCGTGAGCCAGGCGGCTCAACGGGCATACTAACCGCGCTCTGCTGAGCGCAGTGCACACCGGAACGCCCTGGACGCGACGAAGGTCGACCCCTCTCCCACCGAGCGGCGGACCCCTCGCGGCCCGCGCGAGAACTAGCGTGAGCTCATGCACAGCCACCATCCGACGTCCACCGCGGAACCCACCGCCCCCGAGACCGCCGACGCCGCGGACGCCCCCCAGCGGGACGTCCCGCCGCAGCCCGTCTCCGGGCCGGCCGCACCGGTGGCCGCCGAGAGCGCCGTCCCGGACCGCACCGCCCTGTCCCTGCGCGGGATGCGCAAGTCCTTCGACCGGACCGAGGTGGTCCACGGGATCTCCCTGGACGTCCCCCGCGGCTCCTTCTACGGGATCGTCGGTCCCAACGGCGCGGGCAAGACCACCACCCTGTCGATGGCGACCGGCCTGCTGCGGCCCGACGGCGGCACCGCCCACGTGCTCGGGCACGACATGTGGGCCGAGCCCCATGAGGCCAAGGCCCGCCTCGGCGTCCTCGCCGACGGCCTGCGCACCTTCGACCGGCTCACCGGGCGCGAGCTGCTCACCTATATGGGGCTGGTGCGCGGCATGGAGCCGGCCGTGGTCGAGGAGCGCATGGAGTCGCTGCTGTCGGCCCTGGACCTCGCCGGCGAGGACGGCAAGCTGGTGGTCGACTACTCCGCCGGCATGACGAAGAAGATCCTGCTCGCTAGCGCCCTGCTGCATGCGCCACGGCTGCTGGTCCTGGACGAGCCGCTGGAGGCGGTCGACCCGGTCTCCGCCCAGGTGATCCGGAAGATCCTCACCGCCTATGTGGACGGTGGCGGCACCGTGGTGCTCTCCAGCCATGTGATGGAGCTGGTCGAGGGGCTGTGCAGCCACGTCGCCATCATCGCCGACGGCGAGCTGCTGGCCGCCGGCACGCTCGACGAGGTCCGCCGGGGCGACAGCCTGGTGCAGACCTTCATCGATCTCGTCGGCGGCGGCGACGTCGCGGAGGGGAGCCTGTCGTGGTTGGAGTCCTGAGCAGTGAGCACACCGCGACCGCGGCGGCGCAGAGCGTCTCCCACGGCGAGATCTCGCAGCGATCCCTCATCCGCCTGCAGCTGGGGCTGAAATGGACGCTGTGGAAGCGGTCCTATCGCAAGAACGTCGGCAAGCTCATCGGCACCCTCGTCGGGGTGCTCTACTCCCTCGGCGGGATGGCGGGCCTGGTGACCCTGTTCCTGGGCACCACCCTGTGGGCCGGGGAGGGCGAGACCTTCCCGCTGATCGTGCGCGGCCTGGGCGCCCTGACCGTGCTGGCGTGGTTCCTGATCCCGGTGCTCGCCTTCGGCATCGACGACACCCTGGATCCGCGGGCCTTCGCACTCTTCCCGCGCACCGCCAAGGAGCTGCAGCCGGGAATGTTCGCCGCGGCGGGGCTGAGCCTGCCGAGCCTGTTCACCCTGCTCGCCGTCGCCATCGCCACCGGCTTCGAGCTGCTGTGGCTGATCCTGTTCGGCCAGGGCGCGCTCTGGATCGCGCTGGCCGCCCTGGTGCTGATACCCGCGAACCTCGCCGCCTTCGCCCTGTGCCTGCTGCTGCCGCGAGCCTGGTTCGCCCACTCGGCGAGCCGCGCCTCCTCCCGCAGCGGCCGCGAGGTGGGCGGGATCCTCGGCTTCCTGCTGCTGTTCGCGGCCATCTACTCCTTCTCCCTCGGCGCGCAGAAGGTCGACGACCTCGACCTGACGCTGCTGCGCGAGTGGCTGCCGCGGATCGTCGAGATCCTGGCCTGGACCCCGGTGGGGGCGCTGTTCGCGGTCCCGATGGATCTGGCCGAGGGGCGCGTGCTGAGCGCGGTGCTGCGCGCCGCGATCGGGGCGGTGACGATCGCACTGGTGTGGCTGTGGTGGCGCCGATCGATCGAGGTCTCCCTCACCTCCGCGCTGACCGGCGACGCCTCCTCGGGCGATGCCAAGGTCTCGCCGCTGGTGCCCCGGTTCGTGCGCCCCGGCCCGTTCGGGGCCGTGATGGGCAAGTCGCTGCGCTACTGGCGGCGGGACACCCGCTACCTCGCGGCGCTGGGCATCTACCCGGTGGTCATCGTGTTCTTCGCGGCGATGGGGCTGATGCTCCCGGAGTCCCGCGGGATGATGCTGGGGCTGGCGATCTTCATGTGCGGCATGAGCGGGATCAGCCTGGCCAACGAGATCGGTTTCGACGGCCCCTCGGGCTGGGTCAACCTGGTCACCGGCATGCCCGCCCGGGCGAACCTGCTGGGTCGCATCGCCGCCCAGGCCGTGCTCATGGTTCCGGGCGTGGTGGTGGCGATGATCGTGCTCCCGCTTCTGTACGGCAGGACGGACCTGATCCCGCTGGCGGTCATGGGCGCACTGGGCGCGATGATCTGCGGCTGGGGCATCTCGATGGTGGTCAGCGTACTGCTGCCCTACCCGAGCTCTCCCCCGGGCACCAACCCGATGAAGGACAAGTCCGCCTCTAGCTCCAACGCGATGCTCGCGATGGCCGTGGCGATGGTCGGCGTCTTCGTGCCGCTGCTGCCCGCGATCGGTGTGGGCATCTGGGGCGCGGTCGTGGGCAGCCTGGCGCTGACCCTGGTCGCCGGGGCGCTCGCGCTGGTGGGCGGCGCGGTCATGTTCCTGCTGGGGCTGCGGATCGCGGCCACGCGGCTGGACGCCCGCTACCCGGACGTGTTCCAGAAGGTGCGCCACCACCTCTGACGGACACTGTCCGCGTGAGAACCGACGGGGCCTCAGGCCGAGGGGCCTCCCTCCGCCCCCAGGTCGCGCCGCATCACCAGCGCGTCGATGCGGCGGCCGCGGATCCGGTAGTAGCCGCGACGGCGGTCGATCTCCCGGTACCCGGCGGCGGTGTAGACGGCGCGCGCCCGGGCGTTGTCCTCGCGGACCTCGAGCAGCATCCGCTCGGCGCCGCCGTCCCGCGCCTGCTGCTCGCACCAGGCCAGCAGGGCGCGGCCGATCCCCCGGCCCTCCTCGCGAGTGCCGATCGTGTGCAGGTCCGCGAGGTCGCCGGCGAGCATGATCCCCGCGTAGCCGAGCAGTGCGCCATCGGCCCTCTCCCCCTGGACGGCGACCACGTAGCGGCGGTCGGGGTGGGCGATCTCCTCGGCGAGCTGGAAGGCGTTCCAGGCCTCGTCGGGGAACAGCTCGAGCTCGGCGATCGCGATCTGCTCCACGTCCTCAAGAGTCGCCGGGCGCAGCGCCCAGGCGGTGTCCTCCTCGCCAGCGCCGTTCATCTCAGCGGCCCAGGGCGCTCTTGCGCGCGGTGGGCCTGGCGGCATCGGGCTCGCGCAGATACATCGGCTCCGTGCTGCTGAGATCCTCGCCCCGGCCGCGCAGCGCGGCGGCGGCCAGGATCAGGTGCCCGGCATCGACGTGGACCAGGTCCATGGTCGCCGGCAGCAGCTCGGGGTAGATCCCGGTCCCGGAGCCGACCAGCACGTCGCAGGCGATGAGCTCGCCGGCCACCTCGGCGGGGGTGTGCACCGCGGGCTCCGCGGTCCGGGTGATCTCGCCGGAACTCTCGCGCCGGTAGCGGGCGTGGTAGACCTCGCGGCGCCGGGCGTCCAGGGCGACGCCGACGGTGACCGACCGCTCCTGTGCGGGACCGAGCGCGGCGAGCGCCTGGTGGGCGAGGGCGTCCAGGGAGCTGAGCCCGTGCAGGGGCACCCCGAGCACGGCGGCGATCGAGCGTGCGGAGACCAGTCCCACCCGCAGCCCGGTGAAGGGACCGGGGCCGCGGCCCACGACGACCCCGGTGAGGTCGCCGCGCTCGACGCCCGCGGCCCGCAGGGTCCCCTCGATCAGGTCCAGCAGCACCTCGTCGTGGTGACGGGAGCGCTCGTCGGAGCGGACCTGCAGGATCTCGGGGGCGGGCCCGGTGAGCTCGCCGCGGGCGACCGCGGTGCTCACCGCCCCGGAGGTGTCGATCCCCAGCAGCATCAGCGGTTCTCCTCGGCGGGTCGGGTGGTCGGGGTCGCAGCTCGGGGATCCGTGGTCCCCTCCGCCGCGCCGACGGGGGCCAGTGCGTCCTTCAGCTGCCCGATCGCCCGCTCGTCCCAGCGGGGACCGCTGGGGAGCAGGTGCAGAGTGCGCGGCTCATCAGGGTCCTCGGGATCCTCGACCCGGTCGGGTCGGTCCAGCACCACCAGCAGAAAGGAGTCGGCGAGATGCTCGACCCGGTCGCGTCCCCATTCCACGACGGTCACGGCGCGGTCGAGATCGGCCTCCAGGTCGAGGTCGTCGATCTCGCCCTCCCCACCGAGGCGGTAGGCGTCGACGTGGACCAGATCGGGCCCGTCGGCGAGATGGGGGTGGACCCGTTCGATGACGAAGGTCGGGGAGGCGACAGGGCCGCGCACCCCGAGCCCGGCGCCGAGCCCCTGGGTGAAGGTGGTCTTGCCCGCCCCGAGCGGACCGTCCAGCACCAGCAGGTCCCCGGGCCGCAGCACCGCGGCCAGGGCCTCGGCCACGGCGCGGGTGCCCTCGGCGTCACCGGTGCGCACGGTCAGGGAGCGCATCAGCGGACCTCGCGGGTGACGCGGCCGGAGACGGAGGTGAGGACCTCGTAGGAGATGGTCCCGGCGGCCTTCGCCCAGTCCTCCGCGGTCGCGGCCGCGGGACCGTTCGGGTCACCACCGGCATCGCCGAAGACGAACACCTGGTCACCGGCGCGGGCATCGGAGTCCGGGCCCAGGTCGATGACGATCTGGTCCATGCTGATGCGGCCCACCTGGGGGGCTCGATGGTCGCCGCTCTCGGTGCGGACCACCAGGTCCACCTGGTCGCTGCCGGTGCGGTGGAGGCCGTCGGCGTAGCCGATCGGCACCAGGCCCAGACGGGTGGCGCGGTCCGTGCGGCGGATCCGGCCGTAGCCGATGCTGTGCCCCTCACCCACCTCCTTGACCAGGGCGAGGCGGCTGGTGAGGGTCATCGCCGGGCGCAGCGGCACCTCGGCGGGGACCGGCGGGCAGCCGTACAGCGCGATCCCGACCCGCACCAGGTCGCGGTGGAGATCAGGACGGGTGAGGGTCGCGGCGGAGTTCGCGATGTGCTGCAGCGGGATCGGCCCCACCTCGTCGGCGAGCGCAGCGCTGGCCGAGTCGAACAGCTCCGCCTGCTGGTCGGTCGCCGGATCCTGCGGGTCATCAGCGCTGGTCAGGTGGGTCCAGGCGCCGGCGACCTGGATGAAGTCGTCCTCCCGCATGGCGGCGCCGAGCTCGCGGATCTGCCAGGGCAGCACGCCGTTGCGGCCCATGCCGGTGTCGATCTTCAGGTGCACGCGGGCGCGGCGGTCGGCCTCGCGGGCGGCCTCGGAGACCAGGGCGAGCATCTCCGGGGAGCCGACGGAGACGTCGACCCCGGAGCCCAGCACCTCGGGCAGCACGAGCTTCGCGGTGTGCGGCTCGAACAGCCAGGTGAGGATCTGGGCGTCGAGGTCGGCGCGGGCCAGGGCCAGGGCGCTGGCGGGATGGGCGACGCCGAGCCAGGTGGCGCCCCCTTCGATCGCGGCGCGGGCGGCGGTGAGCATGCCGTGGCCGTAGCCGTCGGCCTTGACCACGGCCATCAGCGCGGTCTGCTCCTCGAGCAGGGTGCCCATGGCGCGGGTGTTCTCGGTGATCGCCGACGGGTCGATCACGGCCCGGTTGGGCACGTGCCGAGGGTCCTCGGCAGGGATCGGGATGGTCATCGAGCTCCTCGGTTCACGTTCGGGCGCCCGCCAGGATAGTCCCGATCGCCTCCGGCAGGTGCACGGCGACGTCGAGGGCGAGCAGCGGCTGTCGACCGCCCTGGGAGGCGAGGCGGCCCGCGCGGCCGTGGAGGATCGCGGCCAGGGCGGCGGCATCGGGTCCGGGGAGTCCGGCGGCGAGCAGGGTGCCGAGCACTCCGGCGAGCACGTCCCCGGTGCCGGCGGTGGCCAGCTGCGCCGTCGCATCGTCCTGGGCGCGCAGCGGGCCGCCGTCGCCCGGGGCGATCAGGGTCACGGCGCCCTTGAGCAGCACGGTCGCGCCGGTGGCGCGGGCGAGCGCGGGGGCGAGCTCCGCGCCGGGCAGCTCCGGGTCGACCCCGAGCCGCTTCGCGAGGCGCTCGGCCTCTCCGCGGTGCGGGGTCAGCACCACGTCCGGGCCGAAGCGATGCGCGCTGGTGAGCACCGACAGCGCGCCGGCGTCGAGGACGCCGCAATTGAGCCGGCCGGTCATCGCCTGCAGAGCGTCGACGCCGGCGACCGCGCGGGGATCGTCGGCCGCGAGCCCGGGGCCGACGACCAGCGCGTCGGTGCGGCCGACGGCGGCGAGGTCGACCGCGTCCGGACCGCCGTTGGCCCGTTCGACGCGGTGCCCGACCACCTCGGGCCGCTCCCGCAGCACCAGATCCAGCACCTGGTGGGGCGCCAGGCAGCGGACCATCCCGGCGCCGCTGCGGGCGGCTCCGGAGACGGCGAGGACCGCGGCGCCGGGGAACTGCTCACTGCCGGCGGCGAGGGCGACCACCCCGCGGGTGTACTTGCTGGCGTCCCGGTCGGGGCGCGGGAACAGTGCCCGCACGTCGGAGTCCTCGAGGCGGAGCACGGCAGAGGTGGCGGGCAGGTGCGGGGACAGGCCGATGTCCACCAGCTGCACGGCCCCGCTGCGTTCGGTGCCGCCGGGCAGCAGCAGGCAGGCCTTCAGCACGCCGAAGGTGATCGTCTCGCTCGCGGCCAGGGCCTCGGGAGCGGCCTGCCCGGTGGTGGCGTCAACGAAGCTGGGCAGATCCACGGCGATCACCGGGACGCCGCTGTCCCGCACCACGGCCAGCAGCGGGGCCAGGGCCGCGGGCACCTCCGGACGGCCGCCGATGCCGAGCATCGCATCGAGCACCAGGGCGGTGGTGGCCAGTCGCTCCTCGAGCATCGTCGGGGTGGTGTCGGCGAGTGCGGTGATCGTGCCACCGGCCTCGCGCAGGGCGGCGGCGCCCTCCTCGTGGAGGCGGTCGGCGGTGGCGATCGCGTCGGCGGCGATGCCCTCGCGGCGCAGGAGCGCTGCGGCGTGCAGCCCGTCGCCGCCGTTCGCGCCGGCGCCGGCGAGGACCAGCACGCCCCCCTCCCGGCCGCGCAGCTCCTCCGACGCGGCGGAGCGCAGGCGGTCGGTGACGTGCTCGGCCAGTGCTCGCGCGGCACGGAGCATCAGCGGCTGGCCCGCGTCGAGCAGGGGCGCCTCGGCCTCGCGGACGGCCTGGGCGGAGTAGGCGCGGATCATCGGGCCGGATCCTTCGGTGATGCCGTGCCGCGTTCGGCGACGACGATCGCGGTCGCGACGTCCCCGTCGTGCGAGAGGGACAGGTGCAGGTGGACCACACCCTGCTGCTCGGCGGCGCGCAGGGTGGCGCCGCGCAGGCGCAGGTAGGGGCGGCGCACGTGGGTGCGCTCGACGGTGACGTCCTGCCAGGAGAAGTCCCCGGGAGCGCCGAGGGCCTTGCCGACCGCCTCCTTGGCGGCGACCCGGGCGGCGCGGGACGCGGCGGAGAGGCTGCGCTCGCTGGGCGTGAGCAGCCGGTCCAGCAGGGCCGGGGTCCGCTCCAGCATGGCGGTCAGTCGGGCGATCTCGACGACGTCGATGCCGACGCCCACCACGGTGCCGTCGTCCCGGGGCGCGAACGCCCGACCCCCGAAGCTGTCATCGGGGCCGGGCGTCGGCGTCGCGGTGGGAGAAGTGCTCACCTGGGCAGTATCACACCCCGGCCGGGGCAGGGGTGAAGGGGCGAGGTCACTCGACGGTGACGGACTTGGCGAGGTTGCGGGGCTGGTCCACGTCCAGGCCCTTCGCGGTGGCGAGCTCGCAGGAGAAGATCTGCAGCGGGATCACCGTCAGCAGCGCCGCGAAGAGGGTGCGGGTGGCGGGCACCCGGATCACCTCATCGGCGAAGGGCAGCACCGCGTCATCGCCCTCCTCGGCGATCACCAGGGTGCGGGCGCCGCGGGCGCGCACCTCCTGGATGTTGGAGACCACCTTGGAGTGCAGGGAGTGGCGGCCGTTCGGGGAGGGGACGATGACGAACACCGGCTGCCCCTCCTCGACCAGGGCGATCGGGCCGTGCTTGAGCTCACCGGCGGCGAAGCCCTCGGCGTGGATGTAGGCGATCTCCTTGAGCTTGAGGGCGCCCTCCATCGCGGTCGGGTAGCCGACGTGGCGGCCCAGGAACAGCACACTGGTGGCGTCCTGCATGTCGCGGGCGAGCTGCTCGACCTGTGCGGAGCTGTCGAGGACCTGCTGGATCTGGTCCGGGATCTGCTCGAGGTCGGCCATCAGCGCGGCGATCTCGTCGGGGTAGAGGTTGCCGCGCACCTGGGCGAGGAACAGGCCCAGCAGGTAGCAGGCCGCGATCTGGCCCAGGTACGCCTTGGTGGAGGCGACCGCGATCTCGGGGCCCACATGCAGGTACAGCGCCGCATCGGCCTCGCGCGGGATGGTGGAGCCGCGGGTGTTGCACAGCGCGATGACCTTCGCGCCCTGCTCGCGGGCATGGCGCACCGCCATCAGGGTGTCCATCGTCTCGCCGGACTGGGAGATCGCGACGACCAGGGTCTTCTCGGTGACGACGGGATCGCGGTAGCGGAACTCGTGGGCGAGCTCGACCTCGGTGGGGATGCGGCACCAGTGCTCGATCGCGTACTTCGCGACCGCCCCGGCGTTGGCGGCGGTGCCGCAGGCGACCACCACGATCTTGTCGATGCTGCGCAGCACCGAGGGGTCGATGTCCATCTCGTCCAGCCGCAGCGCCCCGTCCTCGAGACGGCCGCGCAGGGTGTCCGCGACGGCGCTGGCCTGTTCGTGGATCTCCTTGGCCATGAAGGAGTCGAAGCCGCCCTTCTGCGCCGCCACGGCATCCCACTCGATGGTGAAGCGCTTCGCATCGGTGACCTCGGTGCCCTCGAAGTCGATGATCGCGACGGAGTTCGCGGTGACGGTGACCACCTGGTCCTGGCCGATCTCGAGGGCCTCCTTGGTGGAGTCCACGAAGGCCGCGACATCGGAGCCGAGGAAGTTCTCGCCCGCGCCGAGACCCACCACCAGCGGGGAGTTGCGGCGGGCGGCGACGACCGTGTCCGGTGCGCCCTTGTGCACGGCCAGCAGGGTGAAGGCGCCCTCGAGGGAGGCGGCGGCGCGCCGCATCGCCTCGGTGAGGTCCCCGGTCTGCTCCATCTCGCGGGCCACCAGATGGGCGGCGGCCTCGGAGTCGGTCTCGGAGAGGAAGGAGAACCCGTCCTGCTCGAGCTCGGCGCGCAGGCTCGCGAAGTTCTCGATGATGCCGTTGTGCACGACGGCGAGCTCGCCCTCGCGCCCGCCGAGATGAGGGTGGGCGTTGACATCGGTGGGGCCGCCGTGGGTGGCCCAGCGGGTATGGGCGATGGAGACCTGGCCGCTGGTCCCGGCAGCACCCTCGAGCACCTCGCGCAGATTGGCGAGCTTGCCGGCGCGCTTGGTCACGCGCACGTCGTCGCCGTCGATCACGGCGACGCCCGCGGAGTCGTAGCCGCGGTACTCGAGGCGGGCGAGGCCCTGGAGGGCGACGTCCACGGGACGGGAGGAGAGGTTCTCGGCCCGGGGGCCTGCATATCCGACGATTCCACACATGGGGCTCACGCTAACGATCAGCGCGGCGACGAGAGGCACTCGCGCCGGATCGGCGCGAGGCCTTCCTCACCTCCGGGCCGTGCGGCGCGCACCCCTGGCCGCCGACACCTCGGAGCGATCAGAAATGAGCATCCGAGGCTGCACGGGGATGACCGCTGCCGGGCCGGGAGCGGGCCCCGGCGCGACGTCCTGATCGCGCTTCGCGAGTGTGTGCACGGTGCGGCCCCGGATGCTGGGACAATCAGCGCCATGAAGTCCGCGTCGACGTCGAGCACCGTCACCCCGTTCGAGGAGATCTCCCGGGAGGACTGGGCGCGTCTGTCGCTGCAGACCCCGCTGCCGCTGTCCGAGGAGGACGTGACCCGGCTGCGCGGGCTCGGCGACCGGGTGGACCTCAGCGAGGTCGATGCCGTGTACCGGCCGATCTCGCGCCTGCTGAACATCCAGGTCGCCGCCGCGCAAGCGCTGCGCCGCGCGCGCGAGAGCTTCCTGGACCAGCACCAGCACCGCACCCCGTACATCATCGGGGTGGCCGGTTCGGTGGCGGTCGGCAAGTCCACCACCGCCCGCCTGCTGCGCGAGCTGATGGCGCGCTGGCCGGAGACACCGCAGGTGCAGCTGGTGACCACCGACGGCTTCCTCTACCCCAACGCGGTGCTCGAATCCCGCGGTCTCCTGCAGCGCAAGGGCTTCCCCGAGAGCTACGACCGGCGCCGCCTGCTGCGCTTCGTGGCGGATGTGAAGGCCGGGCAGGAGCGCGTCTCGGCGCCCGTCTACTCGCACCTGACCTACGACATCCTCGAGGACGAGCGGGTGGTCGTCGAGCGCCCGGACGTGCTGATCGTGGAGGGGCTGAACGTGCTGCAGCCGGCCCGGCCGCGCCGCGACGGCCGGCTGGGGATGGCCGTCTCGGACTTCTTCGACTTCTCCGTCTACGTCGATGCGCGCCTCGAGGACGTCCAGCGCTGGTACGTGAACCGCTTCCTCCAGCTGCGGCAGACGGCGTTCTCCAACCCCCGCTCCTACTTCCGCCGCTACGCGGACCTCACCGACCAGGAGGCCAAGGAGACGGCACTGGGGATCTGGCGCTCGATCAACGGCCCGAACCTCACCGAGAACGTCGTCCCCACCCGCGGCCGCGCCGACCTGGTGCTGCGCAAGGACGGCCGGCACCGGGTGCACTCGGTGCTGCTGCGGAAGGTGTGAGCGGGGCGGTCACTGCCGGGTACTGCCCGGCACAGCGCCAAAGAAATTTACGTGGAGGACCGATGCCGAGCTCGGCATCGGTCCTCCACGTACAAAACTCGCTTCAGGTGAGCGGCGAGGCGTCACCGCGCTCCCGGAGCGCCCAGCCTCAGAGCCCCACGCGCTCCCGGACGATGACGGCGAGACGCTCGGCCAGCTCGGACGCCTGCTCGTCGGTGGGGGCCTCGACCATCACGCGCACCACCGGCTCGGTGCCCGAGGGGCGCAGCAGCACGCGGCCGGTCTCCCCCAGCTCGGCCTCGGCGGCGGCGATCGCGTCGGCGACCCCGCGGTCGATGGTGGCCTTGGCCTTGTCGATGTCCTTGACGTTGAGCAGCGCCTGCGGGAGGCGGGTCATGACATTCGCCAATTCGCGGGCGGGGCGGCCGGTCTCGGCCATCCGCTGCAGCAGGTGCAGGGCGGTGAGCTCGCCGTCGCCGGTGGTGGCGTGCTCGGCGATGATCACGTGGCCGGACTGCTCGCCTCCGATGGAGTAGCCGCCGAGGTTCATCTCCTCGAGCACGTAGCGGTCGCCCACGCCGGTCTGAGCCAGGACGATCCCGTGCTGCTTCATGGCGAGCTTCAGGCCGAGGTTGCTCATGACGGTCACCACCAGGGTGTCGTCGTAGAGCTGACCGCGCTCCTTGAGGTCCAGGGCGAGGATCGCCATGATCTGGTCTCCGTCGATGATCTCGCCGTCGGCGGCGACCGCGAGGCAGCGGTCCGCGTCGCCATCGAAGGCGACGCCGATGTCCGCGCCGTGCTCGAGCACCGCGGCCTGCAGCGGGCCGAGGTGGGTGGACCCCACACCGTCGTTGATCAGGCCGCCGTCGCTGAGGTCCCCGATCACGTGCACCCTCGCGCCGGCGCGGCGCAGCGCCTCGGGCCCGGTGAGGTGGGAGGCACCGTTGGCGCAGTCGGCGACCACGGTGAGCCCCTCGAGCGAACGATCCACGGTGGAGACCAGGTGCTCGACGTAGGCCTCGACCGCGCCCTGAAAGCGGCTGATGGTGCCCACGTCGGTGCCCTGGGGGCGGTCCCACTGCTCGCCGAGACGGGCCTCGATGGCGTCCTCGACCTCGTCGGGCAGCTTGGTGCCGCCGCGGGCGAAGAACTTGATGCCGTTGTCCGGGGCGGGGTTGTGGGAGGCGGAGATCATCACGCCCAGATCCGCGCCGGTGGACTGCACCAGATACGCCAGCCCCGGGGTGGGCAGCACCTCGGCATCGAGCACGTCGATCCCGGCGGCGGCGAGCCCCGCGCACACCGCGGCGGAGAGGAAATCGCCGGAGGGACGGGTGTCGCGGGCGACGATCGCGCGGGGCCGGGTGCCGCCGAAGGCGCCCAGCGTGCCGAGCACATGGGCCGCGCCCACGCTCAGCTCGACCGCGAGCTCCGCGGTGATGTCGCCGTTCGCGCGTCCGCGCACTCCGTCGGTGCCGAAGAGTCGTGCCACAGGGTTCTCCTCATGAGGATCGGTGTCTGGGGGCCGACGGGCAGCTGCTGCGCGGCAGCGCCGCGCGGCCTCCGCGCCGGTGTCCGCTGTGAGACTACCCGCTGAGGGCCTGCCCGCCGCTCCCGTTCCTCGTCACGGCGGCGGGCCGGGGGCTACGTTGGAGGGATGCCCGATCCCGTCCTGCTCCCTCGACTGCTGCCCTCCGCGATCAGCCATCACGTGGGCGATCGCACCGCGAGCCGCGGCCTCGGCGCCGCCCGGGCGGGCCGGGTCAGCGATGTCACCTGGGACCCGGCCACCTCGGTCGTGTCGGCGGGGGTCGCCGACGAGGACGGCGCCGTCCACCGCGCCGAGGTGGAGCTGGCCGAGTACGAGGACGACTCCGTCTCCCGCCGCTTCCACGCCCCGGGGCCCGGTGGGCTGTGGCGCCCGCGCCGCTCGGGCTGCGACTGCCTCGTCGGGGAGTCGTGCGTGCACGTCGCGGCGACCCTGTACCGGGTCAACGACCTGGGCACCCAGGCGATGCAGGAGAGCCCGCCCGCCGAATGGCGCAGCGTGCTGCGGCCGCTGCTGAACTCGTCGGTCACCACCGGCGCCACCGGCAGCGAGGGACCGTCGGCCTCGGGCCTCCCGCGACCGCTCGCACTGCGCTTCGACCTCGAGGCGGGCACCTCCGGGACCGGCACCTCCCGCCACCACCGGGAGACCGCGACCGCCGCGCACCTGGGTTCCGGCGCGGAGCTGTGGCTGGGGATGCGACCCCTGACCCGGGGACGCAAGGGCACCTGGATCAAGGGCGACCTGTCCTGGCGCAGCTTCGAATACCGGCTGGCCGGGCGGGAGTACGATCCGGCCCACGGAGAGGCCCTGACCCGCCTCTTCGCGGCGGCCTCGGTCGAGCGCTCCTACTCCAGCGGCGCGATCGAGCACCTCTGGCTGAACTCCATCACCTCGCCGCTGCTGTGGCAGTCCCTCGAGCACGCCCGCGCCGCCGGGGTGGAGTTCCTGCCCGGCGCCGGTCTCGCCGCGATCGAGCTGGTGGGCGGTGGAGAGGTGGGCCTGGACCTGCAGACCCGCGGTCCTTCCCAGGAGCTGCAGGTCACCCCGCGCATCAGCATCGGTGGCCGGCCGGTGGCGCAGGGAAGGCTGCTGGGCGCCTCCGGGGTGCTGGACGTCGAGGAGCTCGCCGAGGAGCAGCTCCTGGCCCGCCTCGCCCCGCTCAGCGCTGCCGTGCCCCGGGCGCTGCGCACCCTGCTGCACCGCCGACAGCCGCTGGTGGTGCCGCCCGCGGACCGCGAGATCTTCCTCGAGATCGCCTACCCGCAGCTGCGCGCCCTGACCACGATCACCAGTGACGACGGCAGCGTCGAGCTGCCCGCGGCGCGCCGACCTACCCTGCACCTGAGCGCCGGCTACGCCTCCGGGGACCGTCTCTCCCTGCGCTGGTCCTGGCGCTACCACGAGCCGGACCGGCAGCTGCCGATGGACCAGCGCCACGGCGCCCACCGCGACCTCGCCCATGAGGAGGCCGTGATCGCCGAGGCGATGAGTCTGTGGCCGCACTCCCCCACCGACACGCCCGAGCTGCTCAGCGGCACCGACACCGCCCGCTTCACCGAGCACGTGCTCGACGATCTCGCCGCGCTGGATCATGTCGAGGTGGAGGTGACCGGCACCCGCCACGCCTACCGGGAGCTGGACGGCGATCCGCGCGTGCGCATCACCCAGCAGGCCTCGCCGGGGAAGAACGACTGGTTCGACCTCGGCTTCGAGATCACCATCGAGGGCCGGCAGATCCCGTTCCCGAGCCTGTTCGTGGCCCTCGCCCGGGGCCGTTCGACGCTGCTGATGCCGGACCGCACCTACTTCTCGCTGGACCATCCGGCCTTCGATGCGCTGCGGGACCTGATCCGCGAGGGCGAGGCGCTCGCGGAGTGGGAGCCCGAGCAGCAGCAGATCTCCCGCTTCCAGGTGGACATGTGGGACGACCTGCAGGAAGCCGCCGACGAGACGGTCGCGTCCCAGGAGTGGAGCCGCACCGCGCTGTCCCTGCGCTCGCTCCAGCAGACCCCCGCTCCTCCGCTGCCCCGCTCCGTGCAGGCCGAGCTCCGGACCTATCAGCACGAGGGCTTCACCTGGCTCGCCTTCCTGTTCACGCACCGGCTCGGCGGGGTGCTGGCCGATGACATGGGCCTGGGCAAGACCGTCCAGACTCTCGCCCTGATCGCCCGTGCCCGCGAGCAGGCCCCCGAGGACCCGCCGTTCCTGGTGGTCGCCCCGGCCTCGGTGCTGCCGGTGTGGCGGCGCGAGGCGGAGCGCTTCACCCCGGGGCTCACGGTGCGGGTGCTAGACCGCACCACCGCCTCCCGCGGCACGGATCTGGCCGCGGCGATGGTCGGCGCGGATGTGGTGGTCACCAGCTACTCGGTGCTGCGGATCGACGAGGAGGACTTCGCCGGCGCGCCCTTCCAGGGCTTCGTGCTCGACGAGGCGCAGTTCGTGAAGAACCGCCGCTCCCGCACCCACCGGGCGGCGAAGGGTGTGCGCGCGGGCTTCCGCCTGGCGATCACGGGCACCCCGATGGAGAACTCGCTGGATGACCTGTGGGCGATCTTCGACCTGGTCGCCCCGGGCCTGCTGGGCACCGCGCTCGGGTTCCGCAAGCGATACACGCTGCCGATCGAGACCGGTGATCATCCCGGGCGGATGGAGCTGCTGCGCCGCCGGGTGCGGCCCTTCCTGCTGCGCCGCACCAAGGAGCTGGTCGCCGCGGAGCTGCCGGAGAAGCGCGAGCAGGTGCTCACGGTGACCCTCTCGCCGGAGCATCGCGCGGTCTACGACACGGTGCTGCAGCGGGAGCGGAAGAAGGTGCTGGGTCTGATCGACACCGATCTGGACCGCAGCCGCTTCATCGTGTTCCGCTCCCTGACCCTGCTGCGGATGCTGGCGCTGGATCCGTCGCTGGTGGACGCCGAGGAGTACGCCGATGTGCCCAGCTCGAAGCTGGAGGCGCTGTTCGACCGGCTCCAGGAGGTGATCGGCGACGGGCACCGGGTGCTGCTGTTCAGCCAGTTCACCTCCTACCTCGATCGGGTCGCGGCCGAGCTGGAGCGGCGCGAGGTGCGCTACGCGCACCTGGATGGCTCCACCCGGGATCGTGACGCGGCGGTGACCGGCTTCCGCGAGGGCGACGCCCCGGTGTTCCTGATCTCGCTGAAGGCGGGCGGTTTCGGCCTCACCCTCACCGAGGCGGACTACGTCTTCCTGCTGGACCCGTGGTGGAACCCCGCCGCGGAGAACCAGGCCGTGGACCGCGCCCACCGCATCGGCCAGGAGCGCCAGGTGATGGTGTATCGGATGATCGCCGAAGACACCATCGAGGAGAAGGTGCTCGCACTGCAGCGCCGCAAGGCCGAGCTGTTCGACGCCCTCACGGACGGCGGCGAGGCGTTCCGCTCCGCGGTGACGGCAGAGGACCTGAAGGAGCTGCTCAGCTGAGCTGAGCGGGCGGCCGGCAGCCGGGGTTACGGACGACGACACCCCAACTCATCCCGCCCGTTCCGCCGATACCGCCCAAGGGTGAAGGGGGCAGAGGCATCGACCCGCGCCTCGGGCTGGCCCCCCGGCTGGTCAGGCTCTCCACACCGCGCGCCCCGCACCGTACCGCCCGACGTCCTGCGCCAGGGTGCGGCCGTCCAGGGTGAGCGGCGGCGGGACGGCCTGGAGCACCCCGGCCTCGGACGACACACGCCGTCGCGGCACCCCGAGTGCCGCCAGCTCCCCCGTCGGCGCCGGCAGATCCAGCAAGGTTCGTGCCGCCCCGAGCAGATTCGCCCGCACCGTGACCGCACGCCCCCGGGCGAGCGCTTCGAGGGCGTGCGCGGCCATCAGGTGGCCGGTGGCGTGATCGAGGGCCTGCACCGGAAGCGCACCCGGGCGCTCCTCGGTGCCGCAGTGCGCCGCGATCCCCGTGGCGGCCTGCACGATCGAGTCGAAGCCTGCGCGCCGCCCCCACGGGCCGTGCTCTCCCCAGGCGGAGAGCGAGAGGATCACTGCCTGCGGAGCGAGCTGCTCGAGGTCCGTGATCCCGAATCCGAGGCGTTCGAGAGCCCCGGGACGGTAGCCGTCCAGGATCACGTCCGCCTCCCCGCCCAGGGCGCGCACCCGGTCCGCCTCCTCACGCCGCCGCAGGTCCAGCACCGTCGAGCGCTTGCCCATCCCGGTGGAGAGATGCTGGTCGAGGATCTCGGGCCGGTGCGGCGGATCGATGCGCAGCACGTCCGCGCCCAGGCAGGCGAGCAGCTGGGTGCAGGTCGGCCCCGCGATCACCCGGGTTAGATCCAGCACGCGCACACCGGCCAGCGGCAGCGGCCCGCATTCTGTGTCCCCACCTGCGTGCCCGACGGCGCTCAGCGCCGATCGCTCACCACGATCTTCGACTCGCGACCAGGGCTCCTCCGCGGTGGCCACCGCGTGCGGATGCCGGCGCCACTGCTCCTCGGTCCGCACGGCGACGGCGATCCCGCCGGCAGCGGAGATGCGCGCCTCGACCTCCGCCGCGTCGAGCCGTCCGATCTCGCGCTCGAGTCCTGACCGGTCATCCACGCCCAGCACCTCGCGGAGCGCCGAGGCGTGATGGGGGTAGTTCCCGTGCAGGCGCACCCAGCCGTCACGCGCCGCGACGAACCCGGAGAACTCACCCCACGGCTGCGGGGAGCGCCCATCGATGCGCAAGTGATCGATCGCGGCGAATGACGCGGAGATCAGCTCCGGGGTGGTGTCGAGGTCCAGGTCGAGCCCCCGAGCGGCAGCGATCTCCGCGGCGGCGTCCCGGGCTCGCTGCACGGAGCTCCACGCCAGCTGTTCGACGTCGAGCGGACCCGTCCACCAACGGCGGGGCCTGACGTGCTCTCCCGGATCGGACCCCGCGCAATGAGCGTCGCCGGCCCGGGCCCCTTCGCTGCGTGGAGAGCTCACGTCAACTTCTCCACCCGCTGCGCCCAATAGCCGGGAAGTCGCTTCTCGTGCGCGTACGCGACGATCACGATCTCGCTGGCCATCACGTAATAGATCACCAGATAGGGGAAGCCACGCACCCTCTTCTTCCGTACCACCGGCAGCCGATCCTCGATCCCGAACGGTGGCCAGGCATCGGGCGCTGCCGCAATGCTGCGCCGTGCGTGGAGAGTGGCGTCGAGCAGTTCCTGGCCGGTGGCCGGATCGTCGTACCAGAGGGCTCCTGCGCGCAGCTCATCGCGCGCCTCGGGGTGCTCCCGCTGAGTGAACCTCACCGGTGCTTCGAGGCGAGCTCCGCCGAGAGCATCCGGTACGTCTCCTCCGCATCGACCAGCTCCACCTCTCCTGCGAGCACGGTGTCGACCCGATGGCCGACCTCCCCGCGCCATGCAGCCTCGACCTCGACCGTCTCGTGGCGGGAGTCCTGATCCACGCTGAGCCGGAGCATGCGGGCGGCGGCCAGGCGCTCCTCCGGGGTGAGTGAGTAGCCGGCCTCTACGTACTGCGTCAGCTTCGCGGACATATCTCGATCCTACGACGGCGGCCCGACGCCTGCCACTGGCTCCGCCCGCACCATGCGCCCGGATCGAACCGGTCGTGGCACAGAGGCAAGCCCCCGCACGCAACGATGCCCTCGACCCGGAGGTCGAGGGCATCGCGTGTACTGCGTGGGCGGTGCGGAGCAGTGCCCCGCAGCCGATCAGCGCTTGGAGTACTGAGGCGCCTTGCGGGCCTTCTTCAGACCGGCCTTCTTGCGCTCGATGATGCGATCATCGCGGCGCAGGAAGCCTGCCTTCTTGAGGGTCGCGCGGTTGGTCTCCTCGTCGATCTGGTTCAGCGCGCGGGCCACACCGAGGCGCACGGCCCCGGCCTGACCCGACGGGCCGCCGCCGTGGACGCGGACGATCACGTCGAAGCGGCCCTGGAGGTCGAGAGCCGTGAACGGATCGTTGATCTCCTGCTGGTGCAGCTTGTTCGGGAAGAAGTCCTCGAGGCTGCGGTCGTTCAGGGTCCACTGGCCGGAGCCGGGGATCAGGCGCACGCGAGCGATCGCGCGCTTGCGACGACCGGTGCCGTAGCCCGGTGCGATCGCGGACTGGCCGGCGCCGACGGCGGCTTCGCCGGTCGACTCGGTGGTGAAGTTCGAGGGGGCCGACTCTTCGGTCACGTCCTCGAGAACCTCGGTCGTTTCGGGGGTGGTCTCAGTCACGGTTCTCCTTGGTTCTTCCGTGCGGCAGGGCGGAGTGGCGGGGCACCCGCTTACTGCGCCACCTGATCGATGGTGAACGGAACGGGCTGCTGAGCGGCGTGCGGGTGCTCGGAGCCCGAGTAGATCTTCAGCTTCTTGATCTGCTGATCAGCGAGCTTGTTCTTGGGGAGCATGCCGCGGATGGCCTTCTCCACTGCGCGCTCGGGGTTCTTCTCGAGCAGCTCGGAGTAGGGGGTGCCGCGGAGGCCGCCGGGGTAGCCGGAGTGGCGGTAGGCGAGCTTCGCCTCCCGCTTGTTTCCGGTCAGCGCGACCTTGTCAGCGTTGATGATGATCACGAAGTCGCCTGCATCCACATGGGGTGCGAAGACCGGCTTGTGCTTTCCCCGCAGGAGCTGGGCAGCCTGGGAAGCGAGCCGGCCGAGGACGACATCGTTTGCGTCAATGACGTACCAGGAACGCTCGACATCGCCGGGCTTCGGGCTGAACGTACGCACTCGTGCCTTCTTCTCTCGTCGTGGTGCCCGGGCGGCGGGACGCCGACCAGGCACGGTTCGATGGACCGTGGGCACGCTTCCTTCGGGTAAAAGCATGGCCCCTGTGGTTGGACCCGGACCGTTCCGCTCACGACGCGACGACGGTCCTGGATGTGGGTGAGATCCCCAATCGCGCCGGACGATGAAGAACGGCAGCGGAGTCGGGCACACATCGAGGCACAACGACCGCCCATCCTACGGGGCCCCCGAGTGGAGCGTCAACGCGGAGCGGCAGTTGGCGATGTGATCTGCGCCCGGTCCGGTCCCGCTCCGTGACCGGGCTCAATCGGTCTCCGCGGACTCCGACGGGTCCAGCGACAGCGGCTGGCGCAGGGTGCGGGTGCGCGCGGCCCAGGCGGCGAGCTCCTCGTCCGGCGGATAGGCGACGTGGTCCAGGGTGAGGCCCTGCGGCGGGCACAGCGGCGCGGAGCCGGCGCCGTCCCGGGTCGGGGAGACCCGGGTGCGGGCGGCGAGCACCTGCGCGGGCCAGTCCTCGTCCCGTCGGCCCTCTCCGACCCCGATCAACGCGCCCACCAGGGAGCGGACCATGTGGTGGCAGAAGGCATCGGCGACGACGGTCGCGACGATCAGGCCCTCGTCGGCCCGGCCCTCCCCGGGACGCTCCCAGCGCAGCTCCCGCAGCTCACGGATCGTGGTCGCCCCCGCCCGCGGCTTGCAGAAGGAGAGGAAGTCGTGCTCGCCCACCAGCGCGGCGGACGCCCTCGACATCGCGGCGACGTTCAAGGGCCGACGGTGGCGCAGCACGTCCCGGCGCAGCGGATCGTGGGCGGCGGGGCCGTCGGAGATCCGGTAGCGGTAGCGGCGCCACAGCGCACCGAAGCGGGCATCGAAGTCCTCCGTGACCTCGCGGGCCACGTGGACGACCACGTCCCCCGGCAGCACCCCGGCGAGCCGGGTCACGAGCGCCTCGGCGGGACTGCGGTCGGAGCGTCCGGGAAGGGTGGCGAGCACGGTGTCGGGCAGGTCCAGATGGCAGACCTGCCCGCGCGCGTGCACCCCGGTATCGGTGCGACCGGCGACCGTGACCCGGGCGGGGACCCGGGCGATCCTGCCCAGCGCCTTCTCCAGCTCGCCCTGGACGGTGCGCTGACCGGGCTGGGCGGCCCAGCCGTGGAAGTCGGTGCCGTCGTAGGAGAGGTCCAGTCGCAGGCGGGTCGTGACGCGGTCGCCGGCAGCGGGTGCCGGTGCGGGCGCGGACACGTGCGGGAGGTCGACGGGCATGGGAGCGATCGTAACGGCGCGGGAGCGGAACGTCCCGTCGACCACCGAGGCGAGCCCGCCTGCCCCTCCTCCGGCTCCGCATTCTCCGCAGTGCGGGCAGGTATTCGGCGCCGGGGGCCTGCTGGGTACGCTGAGCCGCGTGAAGATCCTCGTCATCGGCTCCGGAGGTCGCGAACACGCGATCATCCGGCGTCTCGCCGCAGACCATCCCGCCCCTGAGCTGCACGCCGCGCCCGGCAATCCCGGCATCGCGCAGCTCGCGACCTGCCACGAGGTCGCCACCAACGATCTCGACGCCCAGGTGCGCCTGGCCCGCGAGCTGCAGCCCGATCTGGTGGTGATCGGCCCCGAAGCACCGCTGGTGGCCGGTGCCGCCGACCGTCTGCGGGAGGCCGGTCTGACGGTGTTCGGCCCGTCCGCCGCCGCCGCGGTGCTCGAGGGCTCGAAGTCCTGGGCGAAGGAGATCATGGCCGCGGCCGGGGTCCCCACCGCCGCCTCGGTCACCGTCACCGGGCTCGCGCAGCTCGAGGCCGGACTGGACCGGGTCAACCCCCTGGGCGATGTGCCCTTCGTGGTCAAGGCCGACGGGCTCGCCGCCGGCAAGGGCGTAGTGGTCACCGAGGACCGTGCGGCCGCGATCGTCCATGCCGAGGCGGTGCTGACTGCCGGCGGCCAGGTGGTGCTCGAGGAGTACCTGAACGGTCCCGAGGTCTCCCTGTTCTGCGTCAGCGACGGCACCCGCGTGGTCCCGCTGGCCCCCGCGCAGGACTTCAAGCGCGCGCTGGACGAGGACGAGGGCCCCAACACCGGCGGGATGGGCGCCTACTCCCCGCTCCCCTGGGCGCCGGCGGGCCTGACCGACGAGGTGCTGGAGACGGTCGCCCGCCCGACGATCGCGGAGCTCGCCGCCCGCGGCATCCCCTTCGTGGGGGTTCTGTACTGCGGGCTGGCGCTCACCTCGCGCGGGCTGCGGGTGGTGGAGTTCAACGCCCGCTTCGGCGACCCCGAGACCCAGGTGGTCCTCGAGCGGCTCACCTCCCCCTTCGCCCCGCTGCTGCTGGCCGCCGCCCGCGGCGAACTCGCCGAGGAGACGGAGCTGAGCTGGAGCGAGGACGCCGCGGTGACCGTGGTCCTCGCCTGCGCCGGCTACCCCGCCGCCACCCGCTCCGGGGACCCGATCACCGGGATCGAGGCCTGCGAGGACCTCGGCGCACATGTCATCCACGCCGGCACCGCCGCCGCGGACGGCGCGCTGGTCAGCGCCGGCGGCCGGGTGCTGTCGGTGGTCGCCACCGGCGCCGACCTCGAGCAGGCCCGCTCCCGGGCGCTCGCGGCGACCGAGGAGATCGTCCTCGAGGGCAGCCACCACCGCACCGATATCGCCCGCCGCGCCGCAGCTGCTGCGCACACCGCCCCCGCGGCGTCGGAGGAGACCGCATGAGCACCAGCACCGCACCGCTGATCGAGGCCCCGCAGCTGGAGGGCTGGGACCACATCGTCTCCGGCAAGGTCCGTGAGCTGTACGTCCCCGCCGGGGTGGAGCCCTCGGCCGCCGAGGAGGTGCTGGTGGTCGCGACCGACCGCATCAGCGCCTACGACCACTCCCTCCAGCCCGGCATCCCCGACAAGGGCCGGCTGCTCACCGGGATCAGCCTGTTCTGGTTCGCACAGCTGGCGGAGATCGTCCCCCATCATGTGCTCTCCGGGACCGACGTCCCCGGCGCCGTGGCCGGTCGTGCGGTGCGCTGCCGCGGCCTGGACATGGTGGAGCTGGAGTGCATCGCCCGCGGCCATCTGACCGGCTCGGGCCTGGCCGACTACCGTGCCGGCAGCTCGGTGGGCGGTCACGTGCTGCCGAGCGGGCTGGCCGAGGCCTCCCGCCTGGAGCCTGCGATCTTCACGCCCTCGACGAAGGCCGCGCCCGGGGAGCATGACGAGAACATCACCGTCGCCCAGGCCCGGGAGCTGCTGGGCGAGGATCTGACCGAGCAGCTGGAGTCCCTCACCCTGGCGGTGTTCGAGCGGGCCCGGCGGATCGCCGACGAGCGGGGCATCATCCTCGCCGACACCAAGCTCGAGTTCGGCCACTCCCGGATCGACGGCACCCTGATGCTCGGCGACGAGGTGCTCACCCCGGATTCCAGCCGGTTCTGGTCCGCGGACACCTTCACCCCGGGCCGCACCCCTCCCAGCCTGGACAAGCAGTTCGTGCGGGACTGGCTGACCTCCCCGGCCTCCGGCTGGTCCAAGGGCTCCACCGACGCCCCGCCGGCGCTGCCGGCCGAGGTGGTCGCCCAGACCCGGCAGCGATACGTCGAGGCGTACGAGCGCCTCACCGGCCAGGAGTTCTGAGCCGGGCCGGAGCGCCGCCGGGCGGGGCCCGGCCCGGCAGCGGGCGGCGGCCCACCGGGATCTGCGGCGGGAGCGGTGGTGGGTGCGGAGGCGTCGACAGGAGCGGGGATCACGGTCCGTGCCTTTCCAGACGGGCACGGGCGCGCGGCGACATTCGCTCGGCGGAGCTCCCTGCGCCGGCATGATCCGGATCAGGTTCTACGGTCGGAGTTCGAGAACTCCCTCTCAGCCCGGCCTACCGGACTCCCGTGCACGCGGCCGCCCTCACCGCAGCGGTCCTTCCCGTGCACGGCGTCCAGGCGATGGACCCTCCCGTAACCGGCTCGGCTCACGAAGGGTCCTCGATGAGCGGCACGAAGAGATAGGCCCCGTGGACGGTCTCCTCCAGCGTGTCGCCGCGGCGGGTGATCCGTCGCATCTGCTGGGCGACGGGGATGACCAGGATCCCGTCCTCGCCCAGTTGCGCGGGCAGCGTGGGCGGCAGGCGGCCGGCTCCGGCGGAGACGAGGATGCGGTCGAAGGGCGCGTCCTCGGGGGCGCCGAGCACCCCGGGCCGGGCGGCCCGGATCCTCGCCCGGCCCTCGGGCACGGTCTCGGCGAGCGCGGTGCGGGCCGGGTCCAGGAGCCGCTGCTGCCGCTCGATCCCCAGCACCTCCCCCTCGGGGCCGACGAGATGGGCGAGCAGGGCGGTGGTCCATCCGGAGCCGGCTCCGAGGTCGAGCACCCGGTGCCCCTCGCGCACATCGAGCAGGCGGAGCATGGTCTCCACGGTGGTGGGCTGCGAGTTGGTCTGCCCCTCGCCGATCGGCAGCGGGGCGTCCTCCCCCGCCCGATGGCGGAGCGGGGCGGGGAGGAAACGTGCCCGCGGCACCGCCCGCATCGCCCGGGCGACCCGGTCGGCGGGCCTCGGCCTGCCCGGCAGCTCCTGCATCTCGCCGGCCTCCTGATCTGCTCGCCGCGGCGTGCTCAGTCCGCGCCGATCTCGATGACCCCGTCGGTCGGCCAGTCGCGCACCTCGGTGCCCTCGGGGGCGAGGTTCGTGGCCTGGCGCAGGAAGATCGGGCGGCCCGCGTCGCTCGCGATCGCCTCGTGCACAGGCAGCGCGAGCACCGGGCCGACGGCGCGCAGGAAGTCGATGGTCTCGCCGATCTTCGACCAGGGGGCGACCACCGCGAAGGCGAGCACGTCGATGCCGCGGAACTGCGGGACCGGTTCGAGCGAGTCGCCGGTGATGCCGAGACGGGGACCGTCCCCGGCGGAGAGCACCAGGCCCGAGTTGCCCACCCGGGGGAGGTCCGGATGGATGACTGCGTGGCTGCCGCCGACGGCCTCGATGCGCACCGCCTGCTCGCCCGGTGCCGCGGGCAGCTCGTGCACATCCCCGGCGGCGAGGGCCAGCAGGCGCTGCGCCGGGACCGCGGCGGCATCGCCCGCGGGCTCGGCGAGCAGCGCGGCCGTCTCCGGCTCGGCGAGCACCTCGGCGTCCCCGGCCCGGTCCAGCACCTCCTGGAGCAACGCCCGGTCGAGGTGATCGGGATGCTCGTGCGTGATCAGCACCGCGTCCAGGCCCGACAGCAGCTCAGCATCCAGGCCGCGCACGGCCTCGGCGCTGAAGCCGCCGGGATCCACGAGCAGGCGCCGCCCGGCGATCTCCACGAGCAGGCACGAATGGACGAGGTGGCGGATCTTCATCGGGTCCTCCGGGGTGCGAGGTCAGGTGTGCCTCGAACATATCGCCGCGGACGGCTCCTGCCCAGGGGCGGACTGGGCTGAGTCGTCGAGTCGTCGCCGCGCGGTCGCCTTCCGGCCCGGAGGCGGATCCCACCGTGGCCAGCCCGCCGCCGCTCGGCTCCGGCTCGGTACCATGTGGGGGTCGGGCCCGTCCCGTCGGCCGCCCCGTGCGCCGACCGCGCCCGCCCCTGCATCCCGCACCCGCCCGGACCGCGTCCCGCGGCCGTCGTCCCCCAGGAGAGCACCCATGCCACGTGTCGTGGTCCACGTCATGCCCAAGCCGGAGATCCTCGACCCGCAGGGCAAGGCGGTCGCCGCCGCGCTCCCCCGTCTGGGCTTCGAGGGCATCGCCTCGGTGCGCCAGGGCAAGCGATTCGAGCTCGAGGTCGAGGGCGAGGTCACCGAGCAGGTGCTCGCCTCCCTGCGCGAGGCTGCGGAGACCCTGCTGTCCAACCCCGTCATCGAGGACGTCGTCTCGATCGACGTCGAGGACGCGGCCGAGGGGAAGGCACGGGCCTGATGCGCATCGGTGTGGTGACCTTCCCGGGCACGCTGGATGACCGGGACGCGCTGCGCGCGGTGCGGATCGCCGGCGGAGAAGCGGTCGCGCTGTGGCACGGCGAGGATGATCTGCAGGGCGTCGAGGCCGTGGTGCTGCCCGGCGGCTTCTCCTACGGCGACTACCTGCGCGCCGGCGCCATCAGCGGTTTCGCCCCGGTGATGGAGAAGGTGGTCGACGCCGCGGCGGGCGGGATGCCGGTGCTCGGCATCTGCAACGGCTTCCAGATCCTGTGCGAGACGCACCTGCTGCCCGGCGCGATGATCAAGAACGCCCATCGTGCGTTCCTCTGCCGCGACCAGCCCCTCACGGTGGAGAACAACCGCACCGCCTGGACCGCCGGATACGAGGCGGGTCAGGTGATCCGGATCCCGCTGAAGAACCAGGACGGCCAGTACGTCGCCGATGAGCGCACGCTCGCCGAGCTCGAGGGCGAGGGCCGGGTGGTGTTCCGCTACGCCGCCGGCGCCACGCACGGCCCCGCCGGTTTCGAGGCGAACCCCAACGGGTCGCGCCATGACATCGCCGGGATCACCAACGCCGCGGGCAACGTGGTGGGCCTGATGCCGCATCCCGAGCACGCGGTCGAGGTCGGTTTCGGTCCGGACCAGCCCGGGGAAGGCACCCGCTCGGGCACCGACGGTCTGGGGATGTTCGCCTCGGTGCTGCGCAGCCTGGTCAGCTGACCACCGCGGCCGCACCGCGGCACAGCCGCACACCCGCACAACCGCGCAACCGCACAACCGCACAACCGCACAACCGCACAACCGCACAACCGCACAGCCGGGATCGTCAGGATCCGAACCAGCTCCGGGCTGGGCATGGTTCGGATCCTGACATCCTCGGCGGGGGCCACGGCGCGTGCCCGGCGCACGGGCCGGGTCAGCGCACCGCGCTGAGCACGGTGAAGCGGCGGTCGCGGGCGCGCTGCTGCACGGTGCCGACGCGGGCCTCGAGCTCGGCGCGGTAGCGGAGGTGGGAGTTGTGGACGAACCACAGCTGCCCTCCTGGGCGCAGCACCCGGGCCGCGGAGTCCAGCAGGCCGTGCACGAGGGTCGCGTCCACGACCGTGCCGTCGTGGAAGGGCGGGTTCAGCAGCACCAGGTCGGCACTGTCGTCGGCCTCCTGCGACAGGGACTCGTCCCAGCTCACGCGCACCCCGTCCCGGGACAGCGGGGCCTGACCCTTGTTCGTGGACACGCTGATTCCAGCATTTGCTGGGGAAGCGAGATCATGAACCATGGCCAGGAA
>NZ_JBHZRO010000008.1:0-165580 GCF_043641765.1 Brachybacterium vulturis
ACCGGGATCCCGATCCGGGTGTGGTGCTGGCCGGGCAACACCTCCGATTCGGCGCTGATCCGACAGGTCCGCACCGAGCTGCGCGACTGGTCCCTGTCCCGGATCGTCTATGCCGCTGACCGCGGCTTCACCTCGAGCGCGAACCGGCGGGAGCTGATGGCCGGCGGGGACGGCTACATCCTCGGCGAAAAGCTCCGCGGCAACTCGCCCGAAGCCCGGGCGGCTCTCTCGCGGCCCGGGAAGTATCGGCAGGTCCGGCAGAACCTGCACGTCAAAGAGGTCAACATCGCCGCGACCGGGGCGACGGATCGGTTCGTGGTCTGCTTCAACCCCGAACAGGCCGAGCGTGACGCCCACACCCGCGGCGAGATGCTCACGAAGCTGAACAATCTGATCGCCGGCACCGACAAGCTCTCGATGACGAAGCGGGCGGAGCTCAAGGGGCGGATCTCCACGATGCCGGGTCTGAACCGGTACCTGCGCACCACGGGATCCGGGCTGCTGCGGGTCGACAAGAAGGCCATCGAGCGGGAAGCGAACCTGGATGGGAAGTACTTGTTGCGCAGCTCGAACCCGCACCTGTCCGCGGAGGATATCGCGCTGGGCTACAAGCAGCTGCTCGAGGTCGAACGCGGCTGGCGAGACATGAAATCCACCCTCGACCTGCGGCCGGTGTTCCACCGCCGGGAGGACCGCATCCGTTCCCACGTCACCCTGTGCTGGCTCGCGCTGCTGCTGATCCGGCTCCTGGAGAACCGCACCACCCAGACCTGGCCCCAGATCCGCCGCCAGGTCCAGCGCCTCCACCAGGTCACCCTCGCAGGCGACGACGGCACCGTCCAGACCCTCACCCGGCCCAGCCCCGAGCAGAACCAGCTGTTCACCACCGCCGGACTGCAGGCCCCGAAGCGCCTGACGGCCATGACCCCCGCGGCCTGACCAGCCAGCCCTTCAACCGCTAGATACACGCCCCACACTCGCCGCAGAGGGTGTTACCGCAGATCAGCGCGCACATCCATGCCTCTAGCCGCACCCAATTCTGCGGAACCCCGGGCAGCGGCACGTGCTTCGCGGACATCGACTCCATCGGTGACAGCGGCGCGGAGCTCACGGAGACGAGGGACGACGCGACACCGCTGGCCATGAACAGGGAGATCAGCACAGTGCCTCCACCGAGGTTCGGCAGAGGCGTGATCACCTCGGCGAACACCAGGATGAACAGCAGCGAGACCGCCCACGTCGCGAGGATTGCCGGACGCAGACGGGTACGCAGCAGGTATGTCATACGTCGGCCAGATCCGCCGGAATCTCGCACGAGAGCAGCGCCGCGTGGATCTCCCGAACCGTCGCAGCTCCGTGGTCGGAGCTGCTGCTCATCCTCTCGAGCACGGCCAGACTCTCCTCATCCAGAAGGTTCTCGTCGAGAGGGCCCCCCGACTCGCGAACTAGCCAACCCATCACTGCTCCCCGGAGAATCAGGACCGTGCGGTAGTCCTCCACGACGGTGTCGGGACGGTCCAGGCAGAGATCATCTCTCGGCAGCAGGGCCTCCGCGTATGCCCAGTACAGACCCACCTTTCCCCGCTCGGAGGATAGAGACACCGTGCTCTCCGGCCAAGGGTGCTCGGTCGCTTTCCGTTCCGTGATTGCGGTCGGGAGCTCGAGCCCGGCACCGTCAACCGCCTCCGTCATGGCGAGGAGTCCGGCGCGGTGCTCGTGGACGAGTTGTGCATGCTCCGGCCACACGCACAGCGGCCGGCCTACATCGACACAGCTCATCGGCCCCGGCCGGTCCAGGACGGCATCTCGAGGCAGCGGCCGGGCGAGAGTGATGCCAGTAGCGACCGCGATTACGGCCCCGAGGGCTACGCAGGCCGTCGCGACCCGCGGCAGGGCGCGCGTGGAGACCGCGGAGAACACCAGAGACATGCCCAGCACGGCGCCGACGGTCAGGATCCCGGCCGCTGCTGCCTGGAGGTCGGCCACCTCGTAGATCGCACAGCATCCGGAAGTCAGCCCGGTGAGGTGCCGCAGCCACGGAGGATCGAGGGCCGCCGGGAAACCCGCACCGATATACACCGTCAGAACGGACAAGGGCGCAGCGATCCTGAGGAGCGCATGTGACCCGAGCAGCCACCCGAACCCGACGCTGGCGCTGATCCACGCCGCAGCCACGAGGAGCGGTGCGATCGCCACCTCGAGACTCCCGGACATCAGCGCCGGGGTCGCCTGGAACCACAGGGCGAGACACCAGGAGGGAACCCCGATGCCGAGCATCGGCACCAGATGTCCGCGCAGGAAACGGTGTGCCGACACGCGTTCGAGGAAGCCGCTGCGAACTATTCGGTGAGCCGCCACTGTCGCGGCGAGCGCAATCAGAGGAAAGCAGAGGATCGATGCCTCGAGATTGGTGTACTGACGCGCCAACGCGTAGTTAGGATGCATCGGAAAGGTGCCGGCTCTGCCGATCAGCATTGCGCCTGCTTCGAGCGGCATCAGCCACCACAGGCCAAGAAGCCGCACCCAGGCCCAGACTTTCATCGGTCCCCGTCTGTGGTGGTCGCATCCCGGTATCGGGCTCGCCAATTGTCGCGGTCCTCGTCGGCGCCGAAAGTGTCGACCACAGCTCCGTGGTGGAGGATCACCACCCGCGAGCAGGCGTCCAGGAGAAACTCTGCATCATGAGTGGCGACGACGACTATGCGGCTCGAGGTGTGCGCGATGATCGCTGCCAGGGACTCCTTCTCGAGCGGGTCCAGTCCCGTGGTCGGCTCGTCGAGCAACAGCACTGGTGGACGATGCACGATCGCGCACGCGAGGTTGAGCCTTCGCGCTTCGCCCCCGGAGAGTTCCGAGGTTCTCACGTCTCCTCGCGCGGTGAGATGGGTGGCTTCCAGCGAGTCGCGAACGGCCTCGCCAGTCGACGCCTTCGGCATACCGGTGAGCCATGCGGCATATTCGACCTGCTCGCGGACCCGTAAAGTCTTGACGATCGGGCTCTCCTGCGGGAGGTACCCGTACTGCGCTTGGTGGCCCGACCGCGCACTATGCCCGGACAGTTCGATGCTCCCGGAGTCAGGAGTCAGCAGTCCCGCTGCGAGCTTCAACACCGTGCTCTTGCCTGCCGCGTTGGGACCTAGCAGGAGCGTGGACCCCTCGTGGACGTCCCAGGAGAAGTTATTCAGCGGCGGGCGCATCCGTCGACCGTAGCGGAAGTTCACGGAATCGAAGGCCAGGCGGGATTCATTCTCAGAGTTCGAACGGTGGCCTTGTGTGGGGCTGGCAGGAGTCACCAGGTGACGTCAAAATCGTCCGCAGTGAAATAGTTGTTGACTCCGGACGTAGTGCCCTGGTACTCGAAATGGTACCACGCCTTTTGTTGTGCTCCGTAGGACGTTGTGTCTCGTGCACTACTGCACCCAACTGTTCTCGTGCCCTCCGACACACCCGGGAGTAAAGTTCGATGGCGAACGAGCTTGTCAAGTCCCGAGTTTTGTTGAGGGTGCGCGGGTGATGGATTCTCAGGCTGCGGTAGCGGTCAGGGCGGGGTGCTGACGGGCCCAGTGGTCCGTTTCGACCTCGATTGGGGTGCGGTGGTCGAGCTCGCCGTGGAGGCGGTCAGTGTTGAACCAGTGGACCCAGTCAGCGGTGGCCGGCTCGACGTCCTCGATCCCGTTCCAGGGGCCATCGAGGAAGATCAGCTCGTGCTTGTAGAGCGAGTTCAGAGCCTCGGCCATCGCGTTATCGTAGGAATCTCCTTTCTAGCCGACGGAAGCGACAGCGTCGCAATCCTGGAGCGCTTGAGAGTATCTGATGGCACGATACTGAACTCCGCTGTCTGAATGATGTATTAATCCATTCAGATTCTGACTCGCTTTCCGGCGATTCCACACTCCCATGGTGAGTGCATCAAGCGCGAGGTCGGTGTACATTCGGGTCGAGGTCTGCCAACCCACGATCATTCTCGAGAACACGTCGAGCACGAAAGCGACATAAACCCATCCCGACCTGGTGGGCACGTAGGTGATATCAGCTACCCATAGCTGGTTCGGGGCGGTCGCCGTGAACTCCCGCTTCACCAGGTCCCGGGGCCGGCCGGTCTCCGGGGCCGGTTTCGTGGTGCGGGGGTACTTGCCCCGCACGGTGCCGCGGATGCCCAGGGAGCGGCACAGTCGCTCGACTCGGCCCTTGCCGACGGTGGTGCCCTCGCGGACCAGCTGGGCGTGGATCTTCCGGATCCCGTAGACCCGCATTCGCGGGTGAGTATGAATGCGCATGATCTCCTTCGAGAGCTCCGTATCGCGAATGCTGCGGGCCGAGGGCGGTCGGTTGCGGGCCGCGTAGTAGGTCTGTGGGGCGATCTTCACATCGAGTTCGGCGGTGAGAACCCGGCAGATCGGTTCGACCCCCCACGTGTCTTTCTGTTCGTCGATGTAGGCGACGATCACTTGTGTGGGCGGTCGAACTCCGCCGCGAAAAAAGCCGTCGCGGACTTCAGGATCTCGTTGGACCGGCGCAGTTCACGGTTCTCCGCCTCCAGCTGCCGGATTCGGACGTCGGCATCGACGGGCTCGGTCGGGACCTCTTCGGCTTCTGCTTTGCTGACCCAGTTCCGCAGTGCTTCCTTGTGCACGTTGGTCTGCTTCGCGATCCGCGCGATCGCGCCGATGCGGGTTGCCGGGTCGCGGCGGGCCTCGACGGCCAGCCGGGTCGCTCGCTCCCGCAGCTCGGCGGGGTACTTGTAGTTGGCCATGATGATCAGGGCGTCCTTCCGGGATGTCTGGCTCACCCTCTATCAAACCCCGGACGAATCAAAACGACGTACGACGTCGTCAGCCTGATGAGGGGACCGCAAGGCGACCGCGTCTTCATAGCTTCTGCGGGTGCCCTTGGACGGCTGCAACTCCCGACAAGGAGTCCAGTCATCAGGACCACAACTCGAACAAGCAAGATCCGCACACTGGTGGCCGCCTCGGCCGCCGTTCTTGTCTCGCTCGTCCTTACACAACCTGCGATGGCAGAGGTCAAGAAGAGCGATCCGGACGCGTTCTTCGTAGCTGTTGAGGAGTATCAGAGAGCGCATCCCACGGACTATGAGGGCCTCGCCCGGGTCGCCGAGGAGTACGGCGGCGAAGTTCAGATTTCCACCAACGTGACCGGACCGACTTCCCCCTCGGAGGCGAAGCGGGTTATGGAGTACGACTCGAGCACAGATGACGAGCCCACGTTCGGTCCGATGGCCAACTTCCCCGCGGACGCGTTCACGGTCAGCATCACCTCATCAGCGCACCCCGCGAGCAGCGTCGTCGGTGTAACCGGCACGGCGAACTGGAGAGACAACTTCGCCGGTCAGGCTGCGCCTTTCGATATAGCCTCGCTGGGCTTCAGCAGCCAATGCGGCACATTCGCCAGCTACAGCGCGGCGACGTACGCCGTCGGTGGCGGCAGCACGGGCCTCGCGACGCTGCGAGACGGCGGTGCGGGCACGGGAGCACCGACGTGGAACGTCAATGCATACACAAGTGGCTTCGCGAACCAGGCGGACCGGATCCTGGTCTCGGTGTCCTACGACAAGGCTGGCTGCGGCACCTCGAACGTCCAGGCTGGCTTCATCTATGAGGGCAACCAGGGCGGCAGCATTGTCAGTGTCTCGGCAGGCTTCCTCGGCCTCTCGCTGAGCTACTCGGGCGCTCCGCTCACTCTGCAGAAGGGTACTGGCGCGATCACCATCTGATCACACCGGCTTCAACTTACCGACGTCAATCAGGAGCACCCCGTGAGCGAGGCGTTCGCGGGGTGCTCTTGCACGACAGCTACGAGGCCGTAGGCCTCCTCGTCACACTGAGTCCAGAAAGGCACTTCCGGGACTCATCTGCTGAGTGGGGCATACACCGGCACCGACGCGCCCACCCCACGCCCCACCGCTACCCCCTCATCTGCGAAGAGCCGCATTGAACATTGCTATTCCTTTCGGGGCTTCGAGCGTATGACTCCCCGCGCAGGCCCGAGCCGCAAAGCACAAACGTTGTCGGATCGTTATCTTACGTAAGCGTGACTGGCCTACGCGTCGCCGTGCCGCACTTGCACAGGGCCGGGAGTGACCGTTCATGGCGCTGAATCGAGTAATCGGACAACATAGTGAGAATTCGGGCCCACGTCCAAGTTGTCGCGCTGCAGGTCACAGGACCGTGTCTCTGACGGCACGCACGAGAACCTACACCGGCTCGTCCGCGAGATGTATGTCCACCTCGCAGGCCGCGCTCTTTGGGGCCTGCGTGTAGCCCGCGTCCTGAGCCTTAGCCTCGCCTCGGTGTTGGCGGTCGCTATGCTCGAGTGAGGTGCCTCCCGACGGGTGCTGCCGGGCGAGCGTTTGTCGGTCGCCTGCTCGCTGCGCGAGCCTTTACCGCTGTCGGACACCATTGGAACTTCTTGACCTTACGGTCCCGTAAGTTACGATCGCTCGGTGAGCATCTTCCGGTCCACGATCCCTGATGTCGCGGCCGAGGAGCCGATGATCCAGCTCCTCGCCCCCGACGGCACCCGCACCCCGCACGAGCAGCTCGACCCCGTGCTCGCCGGCGCCGGCCTGGCCACGCCCGAGCGGCTGCGCGGCTACTACCGCGACATGGTGATGATCCGCGCCGCGGACCTCGAGGCCACCGCCCTGCAGCGGCAGGGCCAGCTGGGCCTGTGGGCGTCCGCGCTGGGGCAGGAGGCCGCGCAGATCGGTGCCGGCCACGCCTCTCGCGAGCAGGACTATCTGGTGCCCACCTACCGTGAGCACGGCGTGGCCTGGGCCCGCGGCATCGAGCCCTGGCGGCTGCTGGAGCTGTTCCGCGGCATCAGCCACGGCGGCTGGGACCCCAACGAGCTGCGCACCCACCCGTACATGATCGTGCTGGGCTCCCAGGCACCGCACGCCGTCGGCTACGCGATGGGGCTGCAGCGCGACGGGGTGGTCGGCACCGGTGATCCGGAGACCGACACCGCCGTGCTCGCCCTGTTCGGCGACGGCGCCTCCTCCGAGGGGGAGGTCGCCGAGTCCTTCACCTTCGCCGCCTCCTTCCAGGCCCCCGTCGTCTTCTTTACCCAGAACAATCAGTGGGCGATCTCGGTGCCCACCCAGGTGCAGTCCCGGGTGCCGCTCGCCCAGCGCTCCCGCGGCTGGGGCATCCCCTCGGTGCGGGTGGACGGCAACGACGTCCTCGCCGTGCTCGGCGCGGTGCGCACCGCCCTGGACTCGGCCCGCTCCGGGAACGGTCCGGTGTTCGTCGAGGCGCTGACCTATCGCATGGCTGCCCACACCACCAGCGACGACGCCTCCCGCTACCGTCCCGCCGCCGAGGAGGAGGAGTGGGCTGCGAAGGATCCGATCCTGCGCCTGCGCCGCCACCTCGAGCAGCTCGGCGAGATCGACGAAGACTATGTGGCCCGGTGCGACGAGGAGGCCCACGACCTCGCGATGCAGCTGCACCACCACATCCACGGCATGGAGGACCCGGACCCGGCGGGCATGTTCGAGCACGCCTACGCCGAGCCCCACCCGATCGTGGCCGCCGAGCGGGCGGAGTACCTCGAGTACGCCGCCCAGTTCGAGGACGAGGAGGAGCGAGCATGAGCACCGTTCGTCGACGAAATGCGAACGAGCGGGAGGAGAGGAACGCATGAGCACTGCGACGACGCTCCCGATCGCGAAGGCGATCACCGCCGGTCTGCGCGATGCGATGACCGCGGATGACAAGGTGCTGCTGATGGGCGAGGACATCGGTCCCCTCGGCGGCGTCTTCCGCGTTACCGACGGGCTGCACGCCGAGTTCGGGTCCCAGCGCGTGGTGGACACGCCGCTGGCCGAGGCGGGGATCGTCGGCACCGCCGTGGGCCTGGCCGTGCGCGGCTACCGACCGGTGGTCGAGATCCAGTTCGACGGCTTCGTCTACCCCGCCTACAACCAGATCACCACCCAGGTCGCGAAGATGCACAACCGCACCTCCGGGGCGGTGAACCTGCCGATCGTGATCCGCATCCCCCACGGGGGCGGGATCGGCGCGGTCGAGCACCACTCCGAGAGCCCGGAGGCGCTGTTCGCCCACACCGCCGGGCTGCGGATCCTCGCCCCGGCGAACGCGCAGGACGCCTACTGGATGACCCGCCAGGCCATCGAGTCCGAGGACCCGGTGATCATGCTCGAGCCCAAGCGCCGCTACTGGGTCAAGGGCGACGTCGACCCCGACCACCGCCCCGAGCTCACGCCGTGGCAGGCGCAGGTGGTGCGCCCCGGCACCGATGCGACCCTGCTGGCCTGGGGGCCGTCGATGCCGCTGGCGCTGGAGAGCGCGCAGGCCGCCGCCGAGGACGGCATCGACCTCGAGGTGATCGACGCCCGCTCCCTGTCCCCGGTGGACTTCCCCACCATCGCCGCCTCGGTGCGCCGCACCGGGCGGCTGCTGATCACCCACGAGGCGCCGGTGCTCGGCGGGCTCGGCGCGGAGATCGCCGCGCGGATCACCGAGCAGTGCTTCTACGAGCTGGAGGCCCCCGTGCTCCGCGTGGGCGGCTACCACCTCCCGTACCCGCCGGCGCGCATGGAGCACGCCTACCTGCCCGACCTCGACCGAGTGCTCGACGGCGTGGACCGCCTGCTCGAGCACTGACGGACGCGCGCCGCGCGTGAAAGGATCACGACCATGAATGCAGCCTCTGCGGGTCCCGCCGGCTCGTCCGCCTCGAGCATCGTCACCGTCCCGCTCAACGATCCGGGGGAGGGCCTCACCGAGGCCGAGATCCTCGAGATCAAGGTCGCCGTCGGCGATCGGGTCGAGATCAACGCCCCGGTGGTCGAGGTCGAGACCGCCAAGAGCGCCGTCGAGCTGTCCACCCATGTGGCGGGCACCGTCGTCGCGATCCTGGTGGCGGTGGGCGATGAGGTGCCCGTCGGCGCCGGTCTGCTCCAGGTCGACACCTCCGGCGCCCCGGCTCCGGCCGGCCCGGCCGGGGTGTCCGGCGGCACCAGCGGCGCCACCACCGGTGCCGCCGGCGGCCCGGAGGCGGACCCCTCGGCCGAGGAGGTCGCCGCACAGGTGACCGCGCCTGGGGAAGCGTCGGCGGATGCCGCGGGGACCGAGGAGCCGAAGAACCTGGTCGGCTACGGGACCCGCTCCGCCCCGGCGCGCCGGCGTCGGCGCCGTGCCGTGCCGGCCCAGTCGGAGGAGGGCGGGCAGGTCCCGATCGACCGGATCCTGGCCAAGCCCCCGGTGCGCAAGCTGGCCCGGGACCTCGGCGTCGCGCTGCACGATGTGCTGGCCACGGGCCCCGAGGGCACCGTGACCCGCCAGGACGTGCTGGCCGCGCAGCAGCGCGCCTTCGGCGGTGAGAGCGACGGCGCCTACTTCCCCGAGGAGTCTCCACAGGCCCCGGAGGGTCTGGGTGGAGCCATGAAGACCACCCGTGACCAGGCGTTCTCGGGAGTGACCAGCGACGAGCGCACCACCCGGGTCCCGATCCGCTCGATGCGCAAGCGCACTGCTGAGGCGATGGTGGCCTCGGCCTTCACCGCCCCGCACGTGACCGTGTTCAACGAGATCGACATGACCCGGTCGCTGCAGATCATCTCCCAGCTGCGCACGTCCCGGGAATGGGCGGATGTCAAGGTCAGCCCCCTGGCCGTGATCGCGAAGGCGCTGCTGGTGGCGATCCGCCGCAATCCGGAGGTCAACGGCTCCTGGGACGAGGCCGCGCAGGAGATCGTCTACAAGCACTACGTGAACCTCGGGATCGCCGCAGCCACCCCGCGCGGCCTCATCGTCCCGAACCTCAAGGACGCGCACCTGATGACGCTGCGGGAGCTCGCCGAGGGCATCGGTGAGCTCGCGCGCACCGCCCGGGCGGGCCGCACCTCCCTGCGCGACACCCGCGACGGCACCATCACGATCACCAACTACGGCGTCTTCGACATCGACTCCGGCACCCCGATCCTGAACCCCGGGGAGTCGGCGATCCTCGGCGTCGGCGCGATCAAGGAGAAGCCCTGGGTGGTCGATGGTCAGGTCGTCCCCCGTCAGGTCGCCGGGCTCTCCCTGAGCTTCGACCACCGACTCATCGACGGCGCGCTGGGCGCGGAGCTGCTGCGCGACGTCTCCGCCGTGCTCGAGGACCCCTCGCTGGGACTCGTGTGGGGTTGAGCGGCGCACGCCGTCTGAACGACCTCCGCGGGACTGCCGCCGGTACGCTGTGGCGGTGACCTCGAGCCTCTCACCCGCACCGCGTCCGCCGCGCCGCGACGACCCGCGGATGCAGACGGTCGAGATGGCCGCGCTGCGCTACGTGGAGATCACCGAGTCGGAGACCCTGGACTCGGGGCCGGTCCATGATGGATCGGTACCGTGGCGGACGGCGATGCTGGTCGCGGCCGGGGGAGCCGTCGGGGCGATGCTCCGCTTGTCCCTGACGGTGCTCGCGCCCACGGTCACCACCCCCACCCTGGTCGAGCTGCCCTGGGCCACGCTCTGGGTCAATCTGCTGGGCTGCCTCGGGCTCGGCCTGCTGAACGGGGTGCTGGAGGTGCGTGCCCAGCGCCCCTGGCTGCAGCCGCTGCTCGGGACCGGGCTGTGCGGGGGTTTCACCAGCTTCTCCGCGGTGGTGCTGGAGGGCTCGGCGATGATCGGGGCGGACTTCCCGGTCCTCGCCATGACGTACACGGTCGTGACGGTCGTGGTGTGCCTGAGCGGGATCGTGCTGGGCCTGCTCGGCGGCCGGCGGCTGGGCCGGTGGCAGAAGGCGCGCCGCACCGCGGGCTCGGAGGGGACGGCGTGAGCGCGGGCGGCTTCCTGCTGGCGGCACTGCTGGTGGGCGTCGGCGGTGGACTCGGCTCCGTCGCGCGCTGGGGCGTGCGCGTGCTCGCACTCCGCCTGCTCGCGGCCCAGGGCAGGGAGCAGCGGAGCGAGGACGTGCGGCCCGCCACCACCGTCGCGGCGAACATCCTCGCCTGCTTCCTGCTGGGGTTCGCAGTCGCCCGGATCGGATCCGCCGGCGGAACCGCCGGGTTCGTCTACCTGATGCTGGCCGCCGGGTTCTGCGGTGGTCTGTCCACGCTGTCCACGGCGGCGCTGGATGTCGTCGACCTGGTGCGTCGGCGGACCTTCTCCCTCGCCCTGGCCTATCTGCTGCTGAGCGCCGGCACCGGGATGGCGGCGCTGTGGCTGGGCCTGGTGCTCGCCTCATGACCGCTCCCGTCCTGCCGCGACCCCGGCGCCCGGCGGTCCTGCTGCTGCTCGGCGCGCTCACGGCGCTCGCGGTCCTGTCGGTGCTCGCGGCCGCTGCGGCCGGCGGCGACAACCTCGTGCTCATGGATGCCGGCCCCATCGCCCGCCACGGCGCCCCCGTGGCCGCGATGCTCGCCGACCTCGCCGGGGCCCTCACCCTCGGCGGCGCGGTCGTCGCCGGCTGGCTGCTGCGGGAAGCCGCGGACCGGGCCCGCGTCCTGCTGGTGGTCGCGGTGGCGGCCGGGGCGACCACCCTGCTGCGCGGTGCTGCGCTGGGTCTCTCCTATGCGGTCGCCACCGGTCAGCCCGTCGGCTCCCCCCGCTTCGGCTCGGACCTGCCGGTCTTCCTCGGAACGGACCTGGGGACCTGGCTGCTGTCCGGGGTCCTCCTCGCGGCGGCGACGACGACGGTGGCCGTGCTCGGCGCCTCGGTGGGCATCGCCCGCTCGGTGGTGGCGCTCGCCTCCCTGGTCGCCTTCGCCGCGGCGATGACCGGGCACGCCGCCGGCGACGAGACCCATGAGGTGGGCACCTCGACGATGCTCATCCACCTGCTGGCCGTCGGGGCCTGGGTGGGGGGCCTGGCGGTGCTGCAGCTGCTGCCGGCCCGCAGCCGGGACGACGCACAGGTGGTGCGCCGCTACTCCCATCTCGCCCTGATCTGCTGGATCGCGCTCGCGCTGAGCGGGGTCTGGGCGCTCGCCGTCCGCATGAACTCCCCCGGGGAGATCCTCACCAGCGCCTACGTCCAGATCGGCCTCGCCAAGGCGGTGCTGCTGCTGATGCTGGGAGCGCTGGGCGTCCTGCAGCGGCGCCAGATCGCCTCCGGATTCGAGACCCCCGGCACCGGGCAGCACGCCCGGAGCACCTATCGTCGGCTGGCGCTCCTCGAGCTCGCGCTGATGGGGCTCGCGGTCGCGCTCGCCGCCGCGATGAGCTCCTCCCCGCCGCCCGCGGAGGCCGGCGCCCCGCCCGAGGGCCCGGCCGGAGTGCTCACCGGGTATCCGCTGCCGCCGGCGCCGGATCTGCTCACCGTGCTGGGCGCCTGGCGACCGGCCCCCTTCGGGATGGCCCTGGCCTGCGCGCTGGTGCTGCTGTGGTGGCGACCGAGCGCCCCACCCCGCCCGCGTGCGCAGAGTCTGCGGCTGGTCCTCGGCGCCCTGGCGCTGGTGCTGCTGACCAGCGGGCCGTGGAACGTCTACGGCAAGGTGCTGATCTCCGCGCACGTGCTGCAGCACCTGCTGCTGATGGTGCCGGCCGGGTTGCTGCTGGGCAGCGTCTGCCTGGTGCCGAGGCGGCTGCGCGCCGTCGTCGGCGGGCGCTGGTGGGTCGCGATGCTGCTCGCCGCCCTCGGCCCGGTGCTGCTGATCGCCGTCTACCTCGGCCCGCTGCTGCGCCCCGCTCTCGACGGCCACGCCGCGCACCTGGCCCTGCAGCTGCTGGCCCTGGCCGCAGGCGTGCTCACCGCGCTCGCGGCGCGGACGGTGCCGCAGTCGGCCCGACGATGGCAGCGCACTGCCGTGCGCGGGGCGCCGCTGCTGCTGGGCCTCGGGGCGGGGGCGATGCTGATGACCACGGATCTGCTGATCGCGGCGAGCTGGTTCGGCGCCACCGGCCGCACCTGGTGGGCGGATGCGCTGGCCGATCAGCACCGGGCGGGCATCGCCGTGCTCGTGGTGGTGGCGCTCACCGCGGCCGTGGTCCTCGCTGTGGCGCGGAGGGGTGCGCCACCGGAGGACTGACGGCTGTAGCGCGTCCGTGCCACCGAAAATCTGACGCATACGAGCGTTGAACGGCTCAGGGGCGTTCAACCGCCATAGAGGTCAGATTTCTGGTGGCGGGCCCCGCCTCCGGGGTCAGGCGAAGAGCTCGCGCACGGAGCGCAGCCGCGCCAGCAGCGTGTCGCGGTCGACCTGCGGCACCAGCTGACCCTCTGCCTCGTGGGCGGATGCCGCAGCGCGGCGGGCGGTGACCTTCTGCGCGCCGAGCAGACCCTCGACCCGACCGCGCACCCCCGCGGGGGCGGTGGCGGGCTTCGCGGGCACGGCGGCCTCGGACCCTGCCCGCACCCGGCGGAACTGCTCGAGCGCGGGGGAGGAGCCCTGCACGGTGGCGGCCAGCATGTAGGCGGCGATGTCCGCCTGCTCGACGAGGATCGGCAGCACCCCGCCGGAGACCCGCTGCTGACCGAGGATCACCAGGTCGTCGCGGCCCCGGGCGAAGGCGCCGAGGAACAGGTCCGGTGCCCCGGAGGCGGTGCGCGGCACCACGTCCTGGGGGAGGTGGGCCGCCCGGGACTCGTAGCCGGTGGCCAGCACGATCAGATCCGGGGCGAAGCGCAGCTGCCCGGCGGGGGAGCCGGTGCCCCGATGCGTGATCGTGCCCTCGGCATCCACGCCGGTCACCTCGCCGGCCGGTGTGATCCGGCCCTCCCGCACCCGATCCAGCACGTCGTCGGAGATGATCACCGCGTCCTCGAGCAGGGGTGCTGTGGGCGCTGGCAGGCCCACGTCGGCGGGATGGCCGACGGTGCGGCGGATCACGGTCTCGGCGATCTTCGCGTTCAGCCCGCCGAGCACGGACGGCTCGCGGGAGGCGGCGACATCGCCCGGGACACCGGCGATGCGGCGCGGCACGACCCAGTGGCCCGTCCGCATGGACCAGCGCACCTCGAGGGCGCGGCGGGCGGCGTCGACCGAGATGTCGGCGGCGGACTGCCCCGAGCCGACCACCAGCACCCGCTGCCCCTCGAGCCCGTCGGCCCCGGTCCAGTCCTTGGCGTCGATGACCCGTACCGAGGAGGGGACCTCGGCCGCCCACTGCGGGCGGTGGGGGTGCTCGGAGATGCCGTGGGCGGAGATCACCGCTCGGTAGATCCCGATCTCCCCGGTGGAGAGCTCCACCTCCCAGACCCCGTCGCCGAAGGGGCGGGCGCTGCGCACCGCGGTGCCGGGGTGGAAGTGCTCGGTGAGATCGTGCCGGGCCGCGTAGGCGCGCAGGTACTTCGCCATCTGGGTGGGGGAGAGGTACTCCGGGAAGGAGACGGGCCGGAGCAGGTCCTCGTACTCGGTGAACTCGCGGGAGGAGATCATCTCCATCGTGGGCCACACCGGGGAATCCTCGCGCTCCGGGTTCCAGATCCCGCCGACATGCGGAGCCCGGTCCACCAGGTCGAAGGGGACCTCCAGCGCCTTCAGCGCCGCAGCGGCGGCGAGGCCGGCAGGGCCGGCACCGATGATCAGCACCTTCTCGCGGGTGGGGATCGGGTCGTGGAGATCGGGCATCGAGGGGAGCCTTCTTCCGTGTCGTGCGGCGCGCGGTGCCCGGCACGGTCCCGGGCCCCCGGCTCAGCGGCGGGCGGTCGCTGGCCATCCTAATCGTCGTGCGCGGGCCGGGTCGCCGCTTCGCGACGGGCTCGACGGTGGCGGGTGTGGCCGAGGTGGTGCGGGATCAGCGCAGAGCCTCGCCCGCCTGCTCACGAGCCAGGAGCAGGGCGCCGGGCAGCCCGGTGGGAGCGGTGGAGAGGGAGCGCCCTGCGGCCCGCAGCCCGGCCGTGACCTCGTCGTGGATCGGTCCGGTCCCGGTCAGCACGGAGCCGGCCAGCACCACCGGCATCTCCGCCTGCGGATCCAGGGCCTGCACCGTGTCGAGCACGTGCGTGATCGCGGCGTCGAGGATCCCGCGCGCCACCGGGTCCTCGGGAATCCTCCCGGGCACCGGCGCGAAGCGGCCCAGTGCTGCCGGGGCGCCGGCGGGGAGCTGCTCGTCGAGAGCGCGGATGAGGTCCTGTCGCGGGTCCCCGGTGCTCGAGGGCGGCAGTCGGTCCGCGCGCAGGTCCAGGCCGAGCAGGGTGCCGATCTCCTCGGTGAGCCGGGTGCGCCGCCCGCGGCTGTCGAGATCCGCGGCGACCGCCTCGAGGGTGCGTCGTCCCAGCCAGACCGCGGAGCCGATGTCCCCGAGCAGCCACCCCATCCCGTCCCGGCGGGCGACGGCCTGCCGGTCGTGGAACCGCACGGCGACCGCTCCGGTGCCGGCCAGCACCAGCAGCCCGTCATCGCCCACGCCCCCGGCGAGGAAGGCGGTGTGCAGGTCATCGGTGATCTGGATCCGCGCGGCCTCGATGCCGAGCGCCCGCAGCCGCTCGCCGACCGCATGATGCACCTCGGCGGCGCGCGCCGGACCGGCGCCCGAGATCCCCAGGGCCACGGCGGCGACCTCGCCGTGCCCGCCCAGCGCGGCCCGCCCGCGCTCGAGCACTTCGCGCGTCGTGGCGGCCACGTGGTCGAAGGCGTCGGCGCCGGAGGAGCGCAGGTTCGCCCCCGGGCCCTCGGCCTCGGCGATCACCGCGCCGTCCAGCGGCGCGAGCACCAGGCGGGAACTGGTCCCGCCGATGTCACCGGCGATCACCAGCAGCGGCGGGGACTCGTCGTGCGTCGACCCCCTGCCCGCCGGCTCCCTGCGCGACGGCCCCGGGGCGGCTGCCTCGACCATGTGGCTCCCCTCGTGTGGCTGATGCCCACATGGTAGGCCGGGCCCGGGGACGGATCCCGATACGCTGGGGCTCCGTCGGCACGCACCGCCGGCCCCTCGGGCCCTGCGCGGAACGAACGCCGCCCCGCCCCCGACCCCAGGAGCCCGACGTGAGCCACCCGCCGCGGGACCGCACGACCCTCGACGCCAGCCTCATCGACCTCGCCTCGCCGACCGAGGAGCGCAATCCGGCCAGCACCGAGCTCGACGCCCTCGACGCCCGCGGGATGGTCGACGTGATCCTCGGCGAGGACGCGACGGTCGCCGCGGCGGTCCAGGCCCGAGCCGGGGAGATCGCCGCGCTGGTCGAGGTGTGCGTGCAGGCGATCTCCGCCGGCGGCACCGTCCACTACCTCGGCGCCGGCACCTCCGGGCGCCTCGCGGTGCTGGACGCCGTCGAGCTCGCCCCCACCTTCAATGCCGACGACTCGATGGTCACCGCCCATCTGGCCGGCGGCCACGGGGCCTTCCTCACCGCGGTCGAGGGCGCCGAGGACTCGACTGCGGCCGGTGCCGAGCTGGTGCGCGAGCAGTGCCGCCGAGGCGACGTCGTGATCGGACTGGCCGCGAGCGGTCGCACCCCCTTCGTCGGCGGAGCGCTCGAGGCGGCCCGCGCCGCCGGCATGCCCACTGCGCTGATCTCCGCGAATCCGCAGGCGGAGCTGGCAGGGCTCGCCGACCACCCGATCCTGCTGGACGTCGGCCCCGAGGTGGTCACCGGCTCCACCCGGATGAAGGCCGGCACGGCCCAGAAGCTCACCCTGAACGCCCTGTCCACCGCGATGATGGTGCGGCTGGGCACCACCTTCGGGAACCTGATGATCGACGTGCGACCCACCAACGCGAAGCTGGTCGCACGCACCGTGCGGATGCTGGTCCAGGCCAGCGGCCAGAGCCCGCAGCACGCTGCCGCGGTGCTCGAGGCCGCGGGCGGCGAGGTGCGCCCCGCGCTGGTCGCGCTGCTGTCCGGCGCCGAGGTCGAGGCCGCCGCGGAGGTGCTCGAGCAGTTCCCCCGCGATGCCCGGCGCCTCGGCGACCCGGCCGGGATCCGCTCCGCGGTGGCCGCCCTCGACGCCCGCAGCTGAGACCGGCGGTCCGGTCGGCGAGCGAGCATCGACGCGGCATGTTCATCCGCGTTCACGATCCTCGGCGCAGCGCCCCTGCACAGGTCAGGCTGGGTCCCTCACCGTCCCAGGAGGAGCCCCGCCATGACCGAGCAGTCGCAGAAGTTCGAGACCCTGACCATCCACGCCGGCCAGGCACCCGACACCGATGCCGGTTCGCGTGCGCTGCCGATCCACCAGACCACGAGCTTCGTGTTCCCCTCGGCGCAGTCCGCCGCGGACCGCTTCGCGCTGGCCGAGGCCGCCCCGATCTACACCCGCATCACCAATCCCACGCAGGCCGTGGTCGAGGACCGGATCGCGGCGCTCGAGGGCGGTGCCGCCGGACTGCTGCTCGCCTCCGGACAGAGCGCGATCACGCTGTCGATCCTGAACCTCGCCGGCGCCGGGGACTCCGTCGCCGTCTCCCCGAGCCTGTACGGCGGCTCCTTCAACCTGTTCAAGCACACCCTGGGCCGTCTGGGCATCACCGCGCAGTGGGTGGCCGACCCCACCGATCCGGCGTCCTGGCGCGCCGCGGCCGACGAGACCACCCGGGCCTTCTTCGTCGAGTCGATCCCGAACCCCAAGCAGGACATCCCCGATATCCGGGCGCTCGCCGACGTCGCCCACGAGATCGGGGTCCCGCTGATCGTGGACAACACCGTCGCCACCCCCTTCCTGCTGCGCCCGCTCGAGCACGGCGCGGACATCGTCGTGCACTCGGCGACCAAGTTCCTCGGCGGCCACGGCACCTCGATCGCCGGCGTGATCGTGGACGGCGACAGCTTCGACTTCGCCGCCCACGCCGAGAAGTACCCGCAGTTCAACCAGCCCGACGAGTCCTACAACGGCCTGGTCTTCGCAGGCCTGCCCGCGGCCTTCGCGACCCGAGCCCGCACCAACCTGCTGCGCGACCTGGGTCCGGCCGTCTCCCCGTTCAACGCCTTCCTCATCGGGCAGGGGCTGGAGACGCTGCCGCTGCGCATGGAGCGCCACCTGGAGAACACCCACCAGGTCGCCGCCGTCCTGGAGGCCGACGACCGCGTGGGCGCCGTGACCTGGGCGTCCCTGGACTCCTCGCCGTACAAGGCCACTGCGGACCGCTATCTCCCCCAGGGGGCGGGCAGCGTGCTCGGCTTCGTCCTGCCCGGCGGGCTCGAGGCCGGCAAGCGCTTCGTGGACGCGCTCGCCCTCCACTCCCACGTCGCGAACATCGGCGATGTGCGCTCCCTGGTGATCCATCCCGCCTCGACCACCCACTCCCAGCTCAGCGAGGAGGAGCAGCGCGCCGCCGGCATCGAGCCGGGCTTCGTGCGGCTCTCGGTGGGCATCGAGCACATCGACGACATCCTCGCGGACATCGAGCAGGGCCTGGTCGCGGCCACCGCCTGAGCCGGACGCGCCCGCCGGGACCAGCGGGCGCGCAGGGGAGGGCCGATAGCCTGGACCGCATGACCTCCGATCCCCTCGCCCCCGTCACCTCCCCGCTGGATCAGTGGCCCCCGCGCTGGGCCCCGACGGCGGTGATCTTCGACTGCGACGGGCTGCTGGTGGACACCGAGGGCCAGTGGGTCGCGCTGCAGGAGGACTACCTCGCCCGCCACGGTGCCTTCCTGGAACCGGCGACCCGGCGCATGATCACCGGCCGCGCCGCGGACCTGGTGGTGCTCACGCTCGCCGAGGCCGTCGGCAAGGATCCCCACCAGGTCGGGGCGGAGCTGCTGGCCGAGCATCGCGAGCACATCGGCGAGGGCCTCACGCCTCTGCCCGGTGCGCTGGAGACCCTGCGGTCCATCGCCGCGGTGCGGCCGATCGCGGTCGCCTCCAACTCGCCGCGGGACATGCTGGACACCAAGCTCGACACGCTCGGCCTCACCGAGCTGGTCGACGTCTCGATCGCCATCGAGGACGTCACCGAGCCCAAGCCCGCCCCGGACATGTACCTCGCCGCGGCGCAGGCGCTCGGCGCGGACCCGGCCGACTGCCTCGGCTTCGAGGACTCCGAGACCGGTGCGGACGCCGCCCGCGCGGCCGGGCTGCAGCTGATCGCCGTGCCCTCGATCCCCGGTCAGGAGCCCCGGGCGCCGCGCCGCCTCGCCTCCCTCGCCGATCCCGTGCTCGCCCGGTGGATCTCCGCCTGGGAGCCGCGCCGATGAGCGCCGGCACCCCACCGGTGGGAGCGGCCGAGATCCCTCCGCGCTTCGCCGCGGCCTTCGGCGACTGGACGCCGCAGGCCATCGTCTTCGACTGCGATGGGCTGCTGCTGGACACCGAATCCGTCTGGCAGCTCGCCGAGGACCGAGTGGTCGCCGCCCACGGGGCCGTGCTCGAGGCGGCCGATGCGGCGCTGCTGCACGGCTCGACCCTCGAGGCCGCCGCGGAACTCATCGCCCGCCGCAGCGGCCAGGACGAGCAGGTGGTCCGCGCGGATCTCGTCCGAGAGTTCGACGACGAGCTCGCCGCCGGCGTCCGCACCCTGCCCGGTGCCGCCGAGATCCTGGGACTGGCCGGGGCGAAGGTGCCGCTGGGCTGCGCGTCGAACTCGTGGCTCGAGGCGCTCGAGGAGAAGCTGCGCCGGGGCGGGCTCCGGGAGCATTTCACGGTGCTGGAGGCCTCCGACACCGTCGAGCATCCCAAACCCGCCCCGGACATGTACGCCGCGGCCGCCCGAGCCCTGGGCGCCGAGCCCTCCCGGGTGCTCGCCTTCGAGGACTCCGGCACCGGGGCGCAGGCCGCCCGCGACGCCGGACTGCGGCTGATCGCGGTCCCCACCGGTGGACATCCGGCACCCCCGGCGGATCTCGCGCTCACCGCGCTCACCGACCCGGACCTCGCGGCCTGGATCGCGAGCTGGTGAGACCGCCCTGCCGAGGGACCCCGGATCCCGTCGGCCGCCGCGGAGGTGAGCGCCCCGACGCCGGTGCCCAGGGCGCGGGTCGGCTCGCTCACATGAGGCCCACAGGTGACCGGAAGTTGGCCCCGCGGCGTCGATCCGGTGTTCACTGGACCCCATGAGCACATCGCCGGACCCGTCCACGCCTCTGACAGCCCGCGCCCGTGGCTCCGCCCTGCGCGGCCGCGGCTGGCTGAACACCGGGGGCGAGGAGCTCGACCTCGAGACGCTGCGCGGGAAGATCGTGCTGCTCGACTTCTGGACCTTCTGCTGCGTGAACTGTCTGCACGTCCTGGACGAGCTGCGCCCGCTGAAGGAGAAGTGGGCCGATGAGCTGGTGGTCATCGGCGTCCACTCCCCGAAGTTCGAGTTCGAGAAGGACCCCGAGGCGCTGGCCGCGAACATCGAGCGGTACGAGGTCACCCACCCCGTGATCGACGATCCCGAGCTGGAGACCTGGAGCGAGTACGGCGCCCGCGCGTGGCCCACCCTGATGGTGCTGGACACCCACGGCCGCATCGCCGGCAACCTCTCCGGCGAGGGGCATGCCGCGAACCTCGACCAGCTGGTCACCCAGCTCGTCGCCGAGGCGGAGGCCGACGGCTCCCTGCGGCGCGGGCCCGCGCCCACCGTGCTCCCCGAGCGGACCCCGCAGACCCTCCGCTTCCCCTCGAAGCTCGCGCCGATGCCGGACGGGCGCCTGGCCGTCTCCGACGCCGGCCAGCACCGGCTGGTCATCTTCGAGAACGACGGCGCGACCGTCGACGCGGTCATCGGCACGGGCCAGCGGGGCCACCGCGACGGCGACGAGCAGACCGCACAGTTCGCCGAGCCGAACGGAGTGCTCGCGCTGCCGTCCGAGATCGCCGACGAGGTCGGCTACGACCTGCTGGTCGCCGACACCGCGGGCCACCGCCTGCGCGGGGTCAAGGTGGGCCAGGACCGACTGCTGCGCTCCCGCACCGCGACCGAGGTGACCACCGTCGCCGGCTCGGGCGCCCAGTGGATGCAGGGCGAGCCGCTGCCCCGCGGCGAGGGCGACGCCCGCACCTTCGCTCTGTCCACCCCATGGGACCTGACCTGGTCGCACGTGCTGGGCCGCGCGGTGATCGCGATGGCCGGCATCCACCAGCTGTGGACCTTCGACCCGGTCACCGGGGCGATCATGGTGCTCGCGGGCACCACCCAGGAGGGTCTGGTCGACGGCCCCGCCGTCACCTCCTGGTGGGCGCAGCCCTCCGGCCTGGACGAGCTGCCCGACGGCCGGATCGCGATCGCCGACTCCGAGACCTCCGCCGTGCGCGTGCTGGACCCGCGGAGCATGCAGGTGAGCACCCTGGTGGGGCAGGGGCTGTTCGACTTCGGGCATGTGGACGGGCCCGCCGGGGCCGCCCGCCTCCAGCACCCCCTGGCCGTCACCGCGCTGCCCGACGGCCGTATCGCCGTCAGCGACACCTACAACGGCGCGATCCGGCTGATCGAAGAGGCGGCGACCGACGGAGCGAGCGCCACCACCGGCGGCATCACCGCGCTCAGCGGCATGGTCGGGGTGGCGGACCAGCCGGGCGCGGGCCCCGGCGGGACGGCGGGCGAGGCGGCGCCGGCACCGGGCGAGGCCCATGTGGTCACCGTCGCCACCGACCTCAAGGAGCCCTCGGACGCGATCGTCGGCCCGCCGATCGACGGCATCGGCCAGCTCATCGTCGTCGAGTCCGGCATGCACCGGATCACCTGGGTCCCCGTCGCCAAGGCCGCCGAGCGCATGATCGACATGGGCGCGCAGCGCTCCGAGCGCCCGGTCACCGAGGTGGGTCCCGGCCCGCTCACCGTGCGGGTGCTGTTCACCCCGCCGACCGGTCACAAGCTCGACGACTCGCTCGGCCCCGCCACCCAGGTGACGATCTCGACCACCCCCACCTCGATGCTGACCGCCGGTGCCGGGGTGGACACCGCGCTGGAGCGCACGCTCGAGCCGGACCCCGCCTACACCGAGGGCGTGCTGCACGTCAGCGCCCGCGCCGCCTCCTGCGATGCGGATCCCACGATCGAGTTCCCCGCCTGTCACATGCACCAGCAGGACTGGGGCGTGCCGATCCGGATCGTCGATGGTGCCCCCACCCATCTCGATCTCTCGCTGCTCGCCTGAGCCGGTGATCGCAGCGCTCATCCTGCTCGGTTATCCTCGGCCGCCGGAGCCCCGCTCCGGTGTGTCCTCCCGCTCGGCCCGCCGAGCCCCGTCGTCGGAAGCTCTCACGTGGACCTGATCACGCAATTCCCCCTGGGCGACGATCTCGCCTGGACCCTCCTGGCGCTCGGCGTCCTCGCCATCGCGGCGCTGGTCACCGGAGCCGTCGTCCCCAGTCGGATGCGGCGCGACGAGGACAGCGAGGAGCTCGACGAGGATCTGGGCCGTCGGCTCGGCGGGCAGCTGCTCTCCGCCGGCTCGATCATGCTGTGGGTGGGGCTGCCGCTGGCGGTGCTGCTGTACCTCGCGCCGGGCACGACCGACGACCGCCTGCTGCGCTCCGGCCTGCTGCTGGTGGGTCTCGCCCTCGGCGCGCTCGCCGCCTGGCGCGGGATCGCGGTGCAGCTGGCGGCCCTGGGACTGGACGCCGAGCGGCGCCCGGCGATGATCCCCCGCCTGGGAGCGCTCACCGTCACCGGCGCGCTGGCGCTGGCCCTGCTGCCCACCGTCATCATCATCTGGTTCCTGCAGACCACCGCCGGTCCGGCACTGATCGCCCTCGCCGGCGGGGCGGCGATCTCGGCGCTCGCGATCCGGGTCTGCGCCGCACCGGTGGACGCCGCGGCCTCCGCCTCGGCGCTCCTGGTCGGCACCGACGAGCACGAGCTGGACGCGGAGGATCCGGCGAACCTGGGCGGCCCGCACCTGCGCAGCGCCCGCATGGCGTCCCGCGGCGGCGCGCTGAGCGCGGACCTGGTCGCCGTCGCGACCGCGGTCGCCGGCGTCGGGGTGCTGCTGGGCGTTCCGGTCCTGGCCGCCGAGGGCTTCATCGTGGTGCTCCTGGGCCTCGGTGCGGCGATGCTCGCCGCAGCCGTGGTCGCGGTGATGCCGCATCTGGGCACCCCCGGCCACGAACGCGGCGCCCTGCGCCTGGGCGGGCTGATCCCCGCGGTGCTGGGCGGGGTCGGAGCGGTCGCCGCCGCCGCGCTGTGGATCCCCTCCCGCTACAAGGACCTGCGCTTCGAGGACGTGGGCCTGGAGGACTTCACCGATCCCGCCATCACCGGCGGCACCCCGACACCGCGCGAGCAGCTCGAGCCACAGATCGAGCAGGCGCTCACCGACATGGGGCAGTGGATCTCCGCGACCGACGAGTCCCAGCATGCCAGCGCCTTCCTCGACATGATGGGCCTCTACTCGATCACCCCGAACGCGGTGGTCGCGGTCGCTCTGGGGCTGGGCGCCCTGACCGCTCTGGCCACCGTGGTGCTGCTGGGCGGCACCGGGCACCGCCTCGGAGACACCGTGCTGCGGACCGCGCGCACCAGCCGCACCGGCGGAGCGCTCGGCATCACCGCGGGCCTGGGATCGACCGCACTGACCGCTGCGGGAGCCGTGGCGCTGCTGGTGCTGATCACCACCGTGATCTCCGTGCTCTCCGCGGGCGTGCCGGCACTCGCGCTCGCGCTCCTGGCCCATGCCGCGCTCGGTGCCCTGATCGTGGTGGCGGCACATGCCGGCTCCCTGCTGGCGAGCACCGTCGCCGACCGCCCGGACACCGAGCCCGCACTGCAGGTCGCGGCCGCCGGTGCCGCCACCGGCCCCCGGGCCGCGCTGCTGATGGCCGGGGCGCTCACGGCACTGGGCGCCCTGGGGCCGGTGATCAGCGCCCTGCGCTCAGCGCCCCGGGCGGGGAGCGTCTGGGAGGACCGTGCCCTGCACGCCCTCACCCCCAGCTCCCTCACCCTGCTGGGCGGGCTCGGCCTCGGCGTGCTCACCGTGCTGCTGGTGAGCTCCGCACTCCTGGACGGTGCCCGCCGTCTGGGGGCGAGCGCGGTCGTCGAGACGCGCGCCTCCCTGCTCGAGGGCCGTGCCCGCGCCGAGCTGGTGGAGCTGACCGAGATGGTGCGCCGCGCCGCCGTCACCCCCGTGGTGATCGCCGTGCTGATGCCGGTCGTGGCCGGATTCGGACTGGGACCGGGCGCCCTGCCCGGGCTGCTGCTGGGCGTGGTGCTGACCGCTGCGGGCCTCGGCCTGTGGGCCTTCGGCGCAGGCTCGACCCTCGAGAGCGCGGCGGCCGTGATCGGCTCCGGCCGCTACGGCGGGCGCGGCTCCTGGGGCCACTCCGGGGCGCTCGGCGGCACCGTGCTGACCGGCGTGCTGCGCTCGACGATCGGCTCGGTCGCGCTGCCGCTGCTGCTGACCTCCGGCCTGCTCACGGCACTGTCCGTCAGCGCCGTGGTCGGCATGCACACCGACGACACCAGCCCCTTCCTGCGCTGGGGCATCGCCGTGATCGCCCTGGTCATCATGGTGGCCTGCTGGGTGATCGCCGCGACGGCCCCCGAGGTCGACCTGGAGGACGGGGAGGGCGAGATCGCCAAGCCGCTCTTCAGCCGCGCCGCGGAGGAGTCCGCCGACGAGCTCGAGGCGATGGACTGGGAGGCCGACGACGAGCACGTCGAGCAGGTGCCGGTGACGACGAAGACCTCGAAGTCCTCGAAGTCCTCGAACTCCTCGAAGACCTCGAAGACCTCGAAGACCGAGAAGGCTGCGAAGCGCCGGAAGCGGACGCAGCGGGGCGCGGACGAGGACTGACCTCCGCCGGGGCCGTCAGCCGGCGGCGCCGAGGCCCCGCAGCACGAAGTCCTCGAGAGCGGGGCGGGAGTACCGCTTGGCGGAGGAGCCCACCAGCAGGCCGTTGATGATCCGCACGGTGGAATCCACGTCCAGGTCCGCGGCGAAGTCACCGCTGGCGACGCCATCGGTGACGATGGTGCGCAGCACGTCCTCGATCAGCACCACGTGGTCGCGCATGCGGGCGGCCGTCTCCGGGGTCAGCGACGCGCCACCGGAGGTCTGCGGGACGTGGAAGGACACGTTGAGGTCGAGCTGGGTGTGCACGTACGCGATCGCGGCGTCCCGCGGGGTGGCGGAATCGCTGACCCCGGCCCGCAGCTGGGCGATGTAGTCCGTGGTCTCGTGGATCGCGTACTCCACCAGGAGGCTCTCGCGGTCCGGGAAGTGGTTGTACATCGCGGTGCGGCCCACGCCGGCCGCCGTCGCGATCCGCGAGAACGTCACCGACTCGAACTCCTGGGTCTCGAGCAGAGCGGCGAGCGCGGCGAAGATCTTCTCGCGAGTGCGCTGGCGATGCTCCTCAAGGGATCCTCCGATGATCTTGGGCATGCCGAATTCTTACACTTCCGCGCAGATCGACATAACCCTGGCGTCGCGCGCCCGTTCCGGACCCGCAGACCCTCCGCGAACGAAGAACGCCGGCCCCTGAGGGCCGGCGTCCGAGAGAGCGGGTGACGGGAATCGAACCCGCGCTATCAGCTTGGGAAGCTGAAGTTCTACCATTGAACTACACCCGCGAAGCGTTGCCCGATCCGCTCTGAGATCCCGGGGGATCGCCGTCACTCGAGCAACGCGGAACAGCATACCCCGAGAGGGCGGTGCTGTGCGAACCGCCTCGTGCGGCGGCGGTGCCCGCTCGCCTCGGCGTCGCGGTACGGCACGGTGATGGGACGGGGTGACCGCTGCCGCGCCGGGCGACTAGTCTGGGCGCCGTGCTGCTGAGCGATCGTGATATCCGAGCCGAGATCGATGCGGGTCGGGTCCGCCTGGACCCTTTCGACGAGACGATGATCCAACCCGCCTCCGTCGATGTGCGGATCGATCGCTTCTTCCGCCTCTTCGACAACCACAAGCACGCGATGATCGATCCCGCGCTCGAGCAGGCCGACCTCACCCGTGAGGTGGCGGTGGACCCGGACGAGGCCTACATGCTCCACCCGGGGGAGTTCGTGCTCGCCTCCACCTATGAGCAGATCACCCTGCCCGAGGACGTGGCCGCCCGGCTGGAGGGCAAGAGCTCGCTGGGCCGCCTGGGACTGCTGACCCATTCCACCGCCGGATTCATCGATCCCGGCTTCCAGGGCCACATCACCCTGGAGCTGTCGAACATGGCGACCCTGCCGGTGGCGCTCTGGCCCGGCATGAAGATCGGTCAGCTGTGCTTCTTCCGGCTCTCGAGCGCCTCCGATCGGCCCTACGGCAGCGCCGGCAATCTCAACCGCTACCTCGGCCAGCGCGGACCGACCCCCTCGCGCTCGGCCCAGAACTTCCATCGCACCCGCATCCCTGTGGAGGAGCAGCAGTGACCGCACCGGTCAGTCCGTCGACCGCCGAGCAGAGCCGTACCCGCCACCGTCTCCAGCTGCCGCGGGACACCGATCCCGCCGCCGTGCTGAACATGGTGCGCAACCTGCATCCGGAGGCGAGCACCGACACGGACGGCACGATCGAGCTCGGGGACGGGCTGCGACTGCTGCCGGACGGCTCGCCGCGCGGCGCGGGGCGCTGGACCCTGGATACCCCGCGGGTGCGGGAGGATCCGCAGCCGGAGTGGATGGGGGACTCCCACGGCTACGGGCGCGCCTTCCCCGACGGGGCGCCCTTCGGCACCGAACGGCAGGGCCTGGACCTCGCCTGGTCGCTGGGGCGTCGGCTCTACGGGGCCGTGGTCACCGATGCGGGTGTGCGCCTGGAGCCGCACCCCTTCCACATCCGGGACCTGACGGTGGTCAGCCCGCACGCGCTGGCCCCGGAGTCGCTCGCCGAGCTGCTGGGCCCGCTCGAGCCCGAGGCCGAGCTCGACCAGGTCCCCGAGGACGCGCCCCGCATCGGGTACAGCGTCACGATCCCGCTGGCGGCGGGGGAGGAGGCCTCCCTGCGGGTGGGTCGCAGCTCCCGCCCCACGGCGCTGCAGGCGCTGGGCTGGCTGGAGGAGGCGGTCGACTACGAGCTGGTGCATCTGCCCGCTGATCCCGAGGAGGACGCGATCGAGTCCCCGGAGCCGGAGACCGTCGAGCGCTGGCAGGCCGTCTACCAGCGGATCGGGATGATCGCCGGGCTGCTCACGGAGTCCGTCGGCGGCTTCGTCGTGGATCTCGAGGGCTTCCTGGTCGATCCGGCCGATCTCGTCTGAGCAGGGTCGGAGCGCGGAGGGGCGCCGCAGTCGCGCTCTGACCCGTCGGCCGACGTCGACCCTCGCACCGCTGAACTGTTCTCAGGAACTGCTCGGCAGCTCTCCGTCGCCGCTCGAGGCCTGCCCGGCGGCACCCAGCCGGATCGGCAGGAAGGCGATCAGTCCGATCGCGATCACCAGCACGATCCCGAGGATCCCGGTGCGGGTATCGCCCGCGATCGCGACGGTCGCGGCGAAGGCGGCGGTGCCCAGGAAGCCCAGCGCCCGCCCGGTGGTGGCGTAGAGCCCGAAGTTCTCGGTCTCCCGGCCCGGCTGTGAGAGCCGGGTGAGCAGGTTCCGCGAGGCGGACTGCACGGGGCCGACGAACAGGCAGATCGCGAGGCCCGCGATCCAGAACACCAGCGCCGAGGCGAGCAGCAGCACCACCAGACCGAGCACGATGATCCCGGCGCAGCCGATGATGATCACGAGGCGGGGGCCGAAGCGGTCGTCGACCTTGCCGCCGAGGAACACCCCGATCCCGGCGACCAGGTTCGCGGCGATGCCGAAGATGATGATCTGGACGGTGGAGAAACCGTACGCGTTGGCGGCCAGCACGCCGGCGATGGAGAAGACCGCCCCCAGCCCGTCGCGGTAGATCGCCGAGGCCACCAGGTACTGCAGCATGATCGGTTCCTCGCGGAACGCCCGGATCACGCGGCGGCCGATGTGCGCATAGCCCTGCCAGGGGTTCCACCGCTCCCCGGGCGCGGTGGCGGCGTGCTTCGGCGCCTTCAGCATCAGCGGCAGCGTGCCCACCAGGATCCACAGCGCGACGAACAGGGGGATCGCCCGAAAGTTCCAGCCGCCCTCGGCGGTGATGCCGAGCAGCCCGGTGCCGGGCATCACGAACAGCACCAGCACCATGCCCAGGCAGACGATCGAGCCCCAGTAGCCGACCGCCCACGCGGTGCCCGAGATGCGGCCGCGGTTGGCGGGGGTGGAGATCTCCGGCAGCACCGAGTTCACGAACACCCCGGCCAGCTCGCTGAACACGACGGCCAGCGCGATCAGCACCGCCCCGAGCACCAGGTAGTCGGCATCCAGCGCCACCATGGGCATCAGTGCGATGACGACCACCGTGGCCACGGTGGTGATCCGCAGCAGTGCATTGCGGGCACCGCCGCGGTCGGCGAGGTTGCCCAGCAGGGGGGCCAGCAGCGCGATCGCCACCGCGCCGATCGCCTGCCAGGTGGTGAGCACCCGCGAGCCGTGGTCCTGCGCGGCCTTGATCGCCTCCTCGCCGACCGCGCCCTCGGAGGCGACGGCGCTGGCGACGTAGGTCGCGAACACGAAGGTGAGGATCACCGAGCTGAAAGCCGACATCCCCCCGTCCCAGAGGGCGAAGGGGACGACGGGCGGACGCGTGCGACGGGCGGCGGGGGTGCGCGCAGCCGGCTCCGAGATGCTGGGCATGAGCACACTCTACGGAGCATGGGGGCCCGGGGTGGGGAGTCCGGGATCCGCCGAGATCCCCGCGTCCCGGTGCAGGATCGCCGAGCCCGCCTCCCGTAAGATGACACCGGCCCTTCCCCTCCCCCCGCCCGGACGGAGACCTCTGTGCTCACGATGCTGCTCGCCCATGTGGTGGCAGCGCTCGTGGCACCCCTGCTGGTGCGGCGGCTCGGCCGCAATGCGTTCTACCCGCTGGCCCTGATCCCCGGTGCCTCGGCCCTCTGGCTGGCATCGCTGGACCCCCGCGCTCTCGCCGGCTCGCCGCGCGAGATCTCCGTCACCTGGATCCCCGCTCTCGGCATCGACCTCGGGTTCCGCCTGGACACGCTGAGCTGGGTGCTGGCACTGATCGCCACCGGCATCGGGGCGATCGTGCTGCTGTACTGCGCGCGGTACTTCAAGGACACCGAACCCGGGCTGGGTCGCTTCGCGGGGCTGCTGACGGCCTTCGCCGGGGCGATGGTGGGCCTGGTGCTGGCCGACGACGTGATGATGCTCTACACGTTCTGGGAGCTGACCACGATCTTCTCCTACCTCCTGGTGGGTCACTACCAGGACCGGCAGGCCTCCCGCCGTGCCGCACTGAACGCCCTGATCTCCACCACCGCCGGCGGCCTGGCGATGCTGGTGGGGCTGCTGATGATCGCGGTGCCGGCGGGGTCGATGCGGCTCTCGGTGATCGTCGCGGATCCGATGTGGGAGCAGGCGGGGCCGTCCCTGATCACGGCGATGGCCCTGATCCTGGTCGGGGCGACGAGCAAGTCCGCGCTGGTGCCGACCCATTTCTGGCTCCCCGGGGCGATGGCGGCCCCCACCCCCGTCTCCGCCTACCTCCACGCCGCGGCGATGGTGAAGGCCGGGGTCTATCTGATCCTGCGCCTCGCTCCGGCGCTGACCCACCTCGAGGTGGTCACGATCGTCCTGGCGGCCGTCGGCGCGACGACCATGGTGGTGGGCGGCTGGCGCGCCCTGCGCCAGACGGACATCAAGCTGCTGCTGGCCTACGGCACCGTCTCCCAGCTGGGCTTCCTCACCGCCGTGGCCGGGGTGGCCACGCACGACGCGGTGATGGTGGCCCTGGCGATGCTGATCGCGCATGCGGTGTTCAAGGCGCCCCTGTTCATGGTCGTCGGCATCATCGACAAGAAATTCGGCACCCGTGACCTGAGGATGCTGTCCGGGGTGGGGCGGGCCGCGCCGATCATCGCCGCGATCGGCACCCTCTCGGCCGCCTCGATGGCGGCCGTCCCGCCGCTGTACGGCTTCGTCGCCAAGGAGGCGATCTTCACCGCGCTGTGGACCGCCGGCGGCTGGCAGCGCCTGCTGCTGCTCGCCCTGATCGCGGGCTCGATCCTCACCGTCGCCTATTCCTGGCGGTTCGTCCACGGCGCCTTCGGTCGCGCCCCGGGCGCTCCGCAGGTGGCGCGGCCGCGGATCGCGGTGCTCTACTGGCTGCCCCCGGCGGTGGTGGCCCTGTTCTCGGTCGGCCTGGTGCTGGTGGGCGGCCCGCTGGAGCAGACCCTGCGCGCCTTCTCCTCGATGCTGCCGAGGACCGGCGCCGAGGTGCATCTCGCCGTGGTCCCCCACCTCGGGATCCCGCTGCTGGCCTCCGTGGTCACCCTCGGGCTCGGCATCGTGACGTGCGCCCTCGCCCGCCCGGTCGCGAGGCTGCAGAAGAAGCTCTCCCCGCAGTCCTGGGCGGACGGCGGCCTGCTCGAGGCCTTCGACGCCGAGCGCGGCTTCCGGCGGATCCTGCGCGGGACCGACGCCCTGTCGATCGTGGCGACCACGCTGTTCCAGCGCGGCTCCCTGCCGTACACCCTGGGCACCATGCTGGTGGTGCTGATCGCGCTGGTCGCCCCGGTCGCGGTGACCCAGACCTCACCGCCGCAGAACCTGGTGCTCTTCCAGCACCCGGTCGAGCTGATCGTGCTGCCGGTGGCGGCGCTGGCCGCGCTCGGCGCCGCCCGCTCCCGTCGGCGGCTGCGCGCGGTCTTCCTCATCACCGTCACCGGCTACTGCGTGGCGCTGCTGTTCCTGGTCGTCGGCGCCCCGGACGTCGCCATCACCCAGGCGCTGGTGGAGACCGCGATGACGGTGGTGCTGGTGCTGGTGATGCGGCGCCTGCCGCTGCACTTCTCCCGTCGGCCGCTGCGGATCGGGGCCTGGGCACGCTGGGGGATCGCGATCGCGACCGCCGTGGTGCTGTGCGGCGGGACGCTGTACGCGGCCGATGCCCGCTACCGTGCGGCGCTCGGACCAGGGCTCATCGAGAAGGCCTTCACCATCGGCGGCGGCCACAACGTCGTCAACGTGACGCTCGTCGATGCCCGCGTCTGGGACACCATGGGCGAGATCGCGGTGCTCCTGGTGGTGGCCACGGGAGTGGCGTCGCTGGTCTTCGTCACCCGTCGTGAGCGGCCGATCGCCCGGGTCCGCGACCTGGAGTCCAAGACCTCCATCTGGCGTCGACGCGTCGGCTCGCAGCTGCCGCAGAACGCGCTGGACTTCGACGCCCGCCCGGATGACGTCGCCGGCGGCAACCGCTGGCGCACCTGGCTGTCGGCCGGGCTGACCCTCGCGCCGGAGCGGCGCATGGTGGTGCTCGAGGTCATCACCCGCATCGCCTTCCCGATGATGATGATGTTCTCGATCTACCTGCTGATGGCCGGGCACAACCTGCCCGGAGGCGGTTTCGCCGGGGGCCTGGTGGCCGGCCTCGCCCTGGCGCTGCGCTATATCGCCGGCGGTCGCTACGAGCTGAGCGAGGCGGCGCCCGTGCAGGCCGGCTTCGTCCTCGGTGCCGGCATGGCGATCGCGGTCCTGTCCGGCGTGCTGCCGCTGCTGCTGGGCGGCAACGTCTTCTCCACCGCGACCCCGGTCGTGCAGGTGCCGCTGCTGGGCGAGCTGCACGTCCCCAGCGCCCTCCTCTTCGACATCGGCGTCTACCTCGTCGTGCTCGGCGTGATGCTCGACTTCCTGCGCTCCCTCGGCTCCCAGATCGACCAGCAGCAGGAGGCGGAGACCGATGCCCGTTAGCCTCGCCCTGCTGCTGACCGCCGGAGTGCTGGTCGCCTGCGGCGTCTACCTGGTGCTCGAACGCACCCTGTCCCGGATCGTGCTGGGATTCGTGCTGCTCGGCAACGGGGTGAACCTGCTGTTCATCATCGCGGCCGGGAAGCCCGGTCTGCCTCCCTTCGAGGGCAGCGCCGATCCCGCGCAGATGACCGATCCGCTGCCCTTCGCGATGGTGCTCACCGCGATCGTGATCTCGCTGGGCATCACCGCCTTCGGCATGGCCCTGGCCTATCGGGCCTGGCAGCTGTTCGGCCATGACGAGGTCCCTGACGACGTCGAGGACCGGCGGGTGCTGCGGCGGCGGCGCCGACGGACCGAGGACGCCGAGCCCCTGCCCTGGTCACAGGCGCTCTCCGAGGAGTCGCGACGGGGCGCGCTGGCCCAGTCCCAGGGAATGTTCCGGCCGGAGAACGAGGACCCGCTGGGCTCGGACCTCACCAGCGCCGAGGACGTCCCCCAGGATGCCACCGAGGCCGACGAGGGCTACGAGCCGCTGCCACCGCGCGGCGGACGACGCCGCGCCGGGACCGCGCACGAGCACCCCGAAGGGCGAGGTGAGGGATGAGCATCGAGCTCCTGCTCGCCCTGCCGGTGATGCTCCCGCTGGGCGGCGCGGCCTTCACGCTGCTGCTGCGCCACTACGCCACGATCCAGCTCTGGATCGCGATCCTCACCCTGCTCGCGATCGTCACCGTCGCCCTCGTGCTGGGCTACCACGTCATCCAGGACGGGGTGCTGGTCCTCCAGATCGGCAACTGGACCCCGCAGCTGGGCATCGTGCTGGTCGCGGACCGGTTGACGGCGCTGATGCTGCTGGTCTCCAGCGTCGTCACCCTCGCGGTGCTGGTGTACTCGAGCGCGCAGACGGTCAGCGAGAACATCGAGCGCACCCCGGTGGCGATCTACCACCCCACCTACCTCGCGCTGGTGGCCGGGGTGTCGATGGCCTTCCTCGCCGGGGACCTGTTCAACCTCTACGTGGGCTTCGAGGTGCTGCTGGCGGCCAGCTACGTGCTGCTCACCCTCGGCGGCTCCGCCAGCCGGGTCCGAGCCGCCACCACGTACGTCATCGTCTCCCTGCTGAGCTCGGTGATCTTCCTGGCCGCTGTGGCCGCGGTGTACTCCGCCGTCGGCACCGTCAACCTGGCGGAGATGGCCGTGCGACTGGACGGGCTGGATCCCGGCACCCGGATGATCCTGGAGCTGATGCTGCTGGTGGCCTTCGCCATCAAGGCGGCGATCTTCCCGCTGAGCGCCTGGCTGCCGGACTCCTATCCCACGGCCCCGGCCCCGGTCACCGCCGTGTTCGCGGGCCTGCTCACCAAGGTCGGCATCTACGCGATCCTGCGCCTGGAGACCCTGCTGTTCCCCGCCTCCCAGACCTCGACCCTGCTGCTGGTGGCGGCGGCGCTGAGCCTGGTCATCGGTATCTTCGGCGCGGTGGCGCAGACGGACCTCAAGCGCGTGCTGTCCTTCACCCTGGTCTCCCACATGGGCTACATGCTGTTCGGCATCGGGATGACCACCCAGATGGGCATGGCCGCGACCATCTACTACGTTGTCCACCACATCACCGTGCAGTCCACGCTGTTCCTGGCCGCCGGGCTGATCGAGCATCGCGGCGGCACCACCAACCTGATCAAGCTCGGCGGCCTGCAGAAGCTCGCGCCCATGATCGCGGTGCTGTTCTTCATCCCGGCCATGAACCTCGCCGGGATCCCCCCGTTCTCCGGCTTCATCGGCAAGGTGGGCCTGATCGAGGCCGGCATCGCCTACGACCGCACCTCCGGCTGGTTCCTCATCGGCATCAGCGTCCTGACCAGCCTGCTCACCCTGTACGCGATCGCCAAGATCTGGAACCGCGCCTTCTGGCAGGAACCCAGCGCGGAGATCATCGCCCGGGACGTCCCGCTGCCGAGGATGATGGGCGGGGCGACCGCCGCGATGATCGTGTTCACCCTGGCCCTCACCGTGCTGGCCGGCCCGCTGATGACCTATGCGGACTCCGCGGCGAGCTCGGTCCTGGAGCGGGTCCCGTACGTCAGCGCGGTGCTCGGCGACGAGGCCGCCCAGGAACTGGAGTACCGGATCGACCACGCGGGCCAGCGGCTCGACGGCGAGGGACAGGAGGTCGAGGAATGATCGTGCGACGACTCCGGGACCTGCGCCGCTCCTGGGTGTGGATGATGCTCTCGGTGGCCCTGTGGTGCCTGCTGTGGGGCGGGCTCGACCTCAAGAACCTGCTCGGGGGACTGGTCGTCGCCCTGGCGGTGTTCGTCCTGTTCCCGATGCCGCCCACCGGTCACGAGCTGACCCTGCGGCCGCTGCGCTTCACCCGGTTCGCGCTGCGCTTCCTCGCCGACTGCACGGTCTCCGCCGTCCAGGTCGGATACTTCGCCCTGCGACCCGGCCCGCAGCCGCCCAGCTCCGTGATCGCGGTGACCATGGCCTCGCGCTCCGACTTCTTCCTGACCTTCACCGGGGTGCTGTGCACCCTGATCCCCGGGTCCGTGGTGGTGGAGGCCCAGCGCGCCACCGGCACACTGTTCCTGCACACCTTCAACGCCGGCACGCCCGAGGCCGTGGAGAAGGCGCGCACCAGCGTGCGCGCGCAGGAGGAGCGGCTGCTATGGGCCGTCGGACGCCGCGAGGTCCTCGAGGAGGCGGGTCTGCGATGAGCAGCTTCGAGCTCGTGCTGCTGGTCTTCGCCGCCGTCCTCGCCGCGGCCGCGCTGGGCGTCGTCTACCGGATGATCGTCGGCCCCACCATCCTGGACCGGGCGCTCGCGAGCGACTCCCTGGTCACCCTGGTGGTGATGGGGATGGCGCTGTACGCCGCAGAGTCCGGCACGGACTGGGCCGGCCCGGCGATGCTGGGCCTGACGGGCCTGGCCTTCATCGGCACCGTCACCTTCGCCCGCTTCGTCGCGCGCGAGGACTCCCGGCAGGGGATCCAGAGCCGCTATGCCGCCGAACCGGTCACCGAGACCGCACCGCATGAGGCGATCCACCCCGATCCGACCACGGGCCCGGTCCCGGAGGACGGGCCCGATCACCGCTCCGCACCGGCCCCGGAGAAGGACCCCTGGGGCGCGGAGGATCCCCGCGAGGACCCCGAGCGACCCGGGGAGTCGGAGACGGGCGGCTTCGGGGCCGAGGGACGGCACCGGTGGCCCGAGGAACCGACGGAGGGGGAGCGGTGACGATCATCGAGATCATCTCCGCCGTGCTGATCGGCGGCGGGCTGCTGCTGGGCGTCGTCGCGGCCATCGGCCTGAACCGCTTCGACGGCGTGCTGATGCGCCTGCACGCCGCGTCCAAGCCGCAGGTGCTGGGCCTGATCCTGGTCTTCGCCGGGGCCGCGCTGGCGGCGAGGTCCTGGTCCCTGGCGGCCTTCCTGCTGGTGGTCCTGCTCGCGCAGATGCTCACGGTGCCGGTCGCCAGCGTGATGGTGGGGCGGGCCGCCTTCCGTCGCGGCTTCGTGCGCGGCGGCGACTACGCCATCGACGAGCTCACGCCGCGGCTGGCCGGGACCGGGGACGACGACGATGACGATGACGGCTTCCTCGACGAAGAGGGCGATGACCACCTGGGCATGGCCGACGGCCGCCACGACCGCTTCCCGGAGAACGTGGTCACCGTGCGGATGGAGCCGCTGACCGATCCGAACTGGGAGGAGCCCGAGGGCGGCGCCGCCGAGATCGAGGACGAGGCCATCATCGACATCGATCTCGAGGACGAGACCGAGCTCGAGGCCGAGCAGGTCGCCGAGCGCCGCCCCCGGCACTGAGCCGTGCGTCCGGCGGCCGGTGGCGTGGCCCAGGCCGGTCCGGGGCCGGGCGGCAGGGATCGTCAGGATCCGTGCCACGATCTGCGCGGACGTGGAACGGATCCTGACGATCCCCGCGGCTGGCCGGCTCCGGTACCTGCGGCTGGCCGGCTCCGGTACCTGCGGCTGGCGCGCTCAGAACAGGCCGATGGCCTCCCCGCCCTCGGTGACGCCCATGCGCAGCGCCGCCGGTTCCCTCGGCAGGCCGGGCATCGTCATCAGTGCTCCGGTGAGCGCGACCACGAAGCCGGCACCGATCTTCGGCACCAGGTCCCGCACATGCAGCACATGCCCGGTGGGGGCGCCCAGCGCCGTGGGATCGTCGGAGAAGGAGTACTGGGTCTTGGCCACGCAGACGGGCAGGGTGTCCCAGCCGTTGCGCCTGAGCATCCGCAGCTGGGCCGGGGCACGGTCCTCGAAGACGACGTCGTCGGCCCCGTAGATCTCGCGGGCCAGGGTGCGCAGCGTCGCCTCGATGCCGGCGGCCGGGTCGTAGAGGTGGCGGAAGTCGGGCTCGTCCTGCTCGATCGCGGCGAGCACCTGCTCGGCGACCTCCAGACCGCCCTCGCCGCCCTTCGCCCACACCTCCGAGAGCGCCGCCCGGAATCCCTGCTCCCGCGCCCAGCCCAGCACCGCCGCGAGCTCCGCCTCGGTATCGGTGGGGAAGCGGTTCAGCGCGATCACCGGCTCGATCCCGAACTTGCGCATGTTCTCCACGTGCCGGGCGAGGTTCGCGGTGCCGGCCATGGCGGCGTCGACGTCCTCGGTGGCGAGGTCGCTCTTGGCGACACCGCCGTGCATCTTCAGCGCGCGCACGGTCGCGACCACCACACCGGCGTCGGGGGAGAGGCCGCCCAGGCGGGCCTTGATGTCCAGGAACTTCTCCGCCCCGAGGTCGGAGCCGAAGCCGGCCTCGGTGACGGTGATGTCCGCCAGCGACAGCGCCAGCTGGGTCGCGGACAGCGAGTTGCAGCCGTGGGCGATGTTCGCGAAGGGACCACCGTGCACGAGCGCCGGGGTCCCGCCGAGGGTCTGGACCAGGTTCGGCAGCAGTGCATCCTTGAGCAGCATGGTCACGGCGCCGCCCACGCCGAGGTCGGCGACGCTGACGGGTTCGCGGTCGTAGGTGAAGCCCACCACGATGCGATCGATACGGGCCTGCAGGTCCTGCAGGTCGGTGGCCAGGCACAGCACCGCCATGATCTCCGAGGCGACGACGATGTCGAAGCCGTCCTCGCGGGGCACGCCCTGGGTGGGGCCGCCGAGACCGATGGTGACCCTGCGCAGGGCCCGGTCGTTGACGTCCAGGACCCGTTTCCACTGGATCCGGCGCGGGTCGATGTTCAGCGCATTGCCCTGGTGGAGGTGGTTGTCGACCAGGGCGGCCAGGGTGTTGTTCGCGATCTGGATGGCGTGGAAGTCGCCGGTGAAGTGGAGGTTGATGTCCTCCATCGGCACCACCTGGGCGTGGCCGCCGCCGGTCGCACCGCCCTTGATGCCCATGATCGGTCCCAGCGCGGGCTCGCGCAGCGCCACCATCGTGCGATGGCCCTGCAGGGTGAACGCGTCGGCCAGGCCGACGGTGGTGGTCGACTTGCCCTCGCCGGCCGGGGTCGGCGACATCGCCGAGACCAGCACCAGCCGGCCCGTCCTCCCCGTCGGCGTCATCCTGCGCACATCGATCTTGGCCTTGTACGCGCCGTAGGGGACCAGAGCCTCCCCGGGCACGCCGGCTCGCTCGGCGATCTCGGTGATGGGCCGCAGGGTCGCCGCCTGGGCGATTTCGAGGTCCGGGTTCTCGGCAGACATCATCGTCCTCCAGGGTGTCGTGCCCGGGCCCGCCCGGGCGGTCTGCGGGTCAGCCTACGGGGGCCGGAGCGGGAAAGAGCGGGATCTTGGGACCTGTATGGCGCGCACTGAGAGACCCGAGGGCCGACGGACCCGGGCGAACCCAGCAGATTCCGTCAGAGCTCGCTCGGTAAGGCAGGCGCTGGGCGCGTCAGCCGCCCCGCCGGGTTCAGGCGTACCGCTGGACTGCCTCTCGGATCATCTCGGAATGCGAGTAGATCTCGTCGAGCGACTCAACAGGGTGTCGCGTCTCGACCTTCGCTTCATCGAGCAACCCGAGGTACTTCTGACGGGTGTTGAAGTGAAGCCTCGCCACCGGCTTTCGGTTGTTGTCGTCGAGGAGGATCGTGAAGTAGGACTTCTGATCACGGTGGACGATGCGATGGGGCTTCACTTCGCTACAGGCAATCGCCTTGACGATCTGGTAGGCCTCGAGCTCCTCGAGAGTCGTCTCGATCTCGGTGTCACGCTCGAGGTCCTCTTCGGCAACCTGTTGGCTGGACACCTCGCTGGTAGGCGCGGTCTCCACGGACGCGATGACGCCAGCGCCCAGCGCGGTCTTGAGCCGATCGTTCACCTGCTCGGTGAGGAACTGCTTGGACGCCTTCCGGACCAGGCTGGTGAACTGCTCACGGACCTTGGCCGTGAACATCCCGTCGTAAACACGCGTGGTGAAGAAGCGGATCCAATCGTCAGACGGCTCACGGAACTGCGCTGCGATCTCGCGACGGATGGCTCCTACGTACTTGAGCTCCTCGGCGGCATTGATGATCGAGTCCAGGTCGAAGCTCTCCTTGCTGATCTTCTGGATCTCAGGGATCAGAGTCTCGTCGATGTCGAGGAGGTCGAGGACGAGGAACGGCTTGGAATCCATCTTGTTCGGCGCGTCCAGGTCGGTGTAGAACTGCCAGACGACCCCGTTCGTCAGGACCGCCAGGCGCGCGTTCGTGGTGCCGAAGTAGCGGAAGAGCTGAGAGGCGTTCTCGATGTTGAGCGGCTTGAGGGACGCCTTGCACTCGATGAGGATCTGCACCTCGTTGTCGCGGACGATGGCATAGTCGACCTTCTCCCCGCGCTTGACGCCAACGTCCGCAGTGAATTCCGGGACCACCTCTAGCGGGTCGAAGACGTCATAGCCCAAGATCGAAGCGATGAACGGCATGACGAAGGCGTTCTTCGTCGCCTCCTCGGTCTCTATGGCAGAGGCCTGATTGCGAACCTTGGTCGCCAGCGCCTCGAGCCGCTCACTGAACTCAGCCATGAATCTTCGTACCTTCCTGTCGTCCTGCGAGATCTACCACTCAGCTCACAGTAGCCACCTGGTCAGACAAAACAGGTGGAACTACGAAATCAACTATTCAATTTCAATCTGCGGCGAGCCAGCACCTCGACGCCTTCCCCTCCGGGGCGTCGAGGACGGAGGGTCGGCTGGCCATCGCCATCACCAGGTCGCGCAGGGCACCGCGCACCGGGGGACTCTCGCCCACGGCGACGGAGTCGCCCGCCGCCTCCAGACGCTGCCAGTTGACCAGCGTGCTGCTGGAGACCGCGAAATCCTTCCGGTCGAGGAATTCGGCCCCGATCTGCGCCGCCTCCCGTGAGGGCCGGCGCGGATCGAGGCCCAGTGACCGGGCGATGTCCTGCCCGTGGACCACGATGTCTCCGAGCGCCCCCGCGGCCTCGTCGAACGGGGCGACGGCGGAGGGGGCGGTCGCGCGGAAGTCCACGAGGGCGTCCTCAGGGCCACGCGCTTGGAGCGGAGCAGGGAGGACGAGAACGTCATGCGTCACGAAATGACGGTAGGCGCGGCGTGCGTGGCGCACAAGATCAAGGATTTCGCGGGCATCTTGACATGAGGCACTACGGATCACCTGTCGCCGCGAGGCAGGTGACCGCAGCGGAGCACGACGAAGCCCCCCGGCGGACCAGGGGGCTTCGTGATGGTGGCTCCGACCGGCGTCGATCCGGTGACCTTTCGATTTTCAGTCGAACGCTCTACCAACTGAGCTACAGAGCCGTGGTCGCCGAGAGCGACCGGGGTCAAGGTTAACAGCCCTCGCGGGCTGCTCCCAACCCCGTGCCCCGGGTGAGAGGCATGCCACGGCCCGCGCCTCATGCGGGCCGTGGATCCGGAGCTGCAGAGCTGGTCAGGAGACCTGGATGAGCGTCTTGCCGAAGTTGCGACCGTGCAGCATGCCGACGAAGGCCTCCGGGGCCTGATCCAGGCCCTCGGTGATGTCCTCGGTGTACTGCACCTGACCGGAGGCGACCCAGCCGGTCATGTCCCGCAGGAAGTCCTCGAACATGGTGGGGACGAACTCGATCTGGATGAAGCCGCGCAGGGTGAGGCTCTTGGAGAGCACCGACTGCATCAGCTGGGCGCTGCGATCGGGGCCCTCCGGCAGCGAGGTCGCGTTGTAGTGCGCGGCCAGACCGCACACCGGCACCCGCGCGAACTCGTTCAGCTGGGGGAGCACGGCCTGCCAGACCGCGCCGCCCACGTTCTCGAAGTACACGTCGATGCCGTCCGGGGCGGCGTCGGCGAGCCGTCCGGGCAGGTCCGCGGCGCGGTGGTCCAGGGCAGCATCGAAACCGAGCTCGCGCAGATGGGCGACCTTGCGCTCACCGCCGGCGATGCCGACGGCACGGGCGCCGTGGAGCTTCGCGATCTGGCCCACGGCGGAGCCGACCGGGCCGGTGGCCGCGGCGACCGCGACCGTCTCCCCGGGCTGCGGCTTCCCGATGGCGAGCAGCCCCGCGTAGGCGGTGAAGCCGGGCATGCCGAGCACGCCCAGGGCGGTGGTGACCGGTGCGGCCGACGGATCCAGCCGCCGCAGCCGCTCGGCGGGCTCGAGGCTGTACTCCTGCCAGCCGCCGTAGGACAGGACGGTGTCTCCGGGGGAGAAGCCCTCGGCCGCGGACTCGACGACCTCGGAGACGGTCCCGCCCTCGATCACGTCGCCGATCTCCATCGGCGCGGCGTAGGACTTCGCCGCACTCATGCGACCGCGCACGTACGGATCCAGGGACAGGTAGCGGGTGCGCAGCAGCACCTGACCGGCTGCCGGGGAGGGGACCTCGATGACGTCATGCTGGAAGTCATCAGGCACGGGCTCGCCGTGGGGGCGGGCGGCCAGGCGGATGCGGTGGTTGTGCAGGGTGGTGCTCATCCCTCGAGCGTAGGGGGACGGGGCCGCGGAGAGCTGACCGCATGCTGTGAGACGGGTCCCCGCGGATGACGATCCCGGTCGGCCGTTCCGGGATCCGGGAACGGAGCAGGCCCCGGAACCATGTTCCGGGGCCTGCTCGTAGGGGCGACCCTGACCGGACTTGAACCGGCGACCTCCGCCGTGACAGGGCGGCGCTCTAACCAACTGAGCTACAGGGCCTAGCGTGTCGGAGCGCTTCACCTGCTCGCTTCGACCTGAACAACTCTACCGGACGTTCTCGCGGCCCCGCACCACTTTCGCTGTGAGCCGTCTCGCACTTCCGTATCGCCTGGTCGCGCCGTGAATGGTGCGCCCGGAGCGAGTACCCCCAACGGGATTCGAACCCGTGTCGCCGGCGTGAAAGGCCGGTGTCCTGGGCCTCTAGACGATGGGGGCCCGGGGCAGAGAACTGCCCGACGAAGAGCATACCCATCTCAGGGATCCGTCGCCTCCGAGGTCCGCATCGATGCGGCGTATCCGACACCGAGGGCGCTCCTCCCGCCGTGGGCTGCGCCGACACGACCGGGGCCCGGGCAGGGTGGTCGGGACCCGGGCGGGTGGTCGGGTACCGGCGTCAGGCCGACCTCTGCGGAGATATCGGCATACCTGTCGCCACCGCGCCAGTTCTCGACCATGCCCCGGGCACGCAGAGGGGCCTCCCTGCCGCTCAGCGCCCATGGTTCGATGGGGCCATGATCCGGATCAGTCGCGAGGAGTTCGAGGAGTCGGTCGACGATGCCCTGGACTCGCTGCCCGAAGAGGTCGCCCGCACCATCGCCGAAGCGAACGTGGCGATCCTGATCCAGGAGGAGCCGGCGCCCGAGCAGTCCGGCGGCAGCGAACTGCTGGGCCTGTACGAGGGGATCCCGCTGGACCAGCGCAGCATCTTCCAGGGGTATGCCCAGCCGGACCGGATCTTCATCTTCCGCGGTCCGCTGCAGCGCCATGCCGCCTCCCGCGAGCACCTGGTCGAGGAGATCGCGGTGACCGTGCTGCACGAGATCGGTCACCTGTTCGGCATCAGCGACGCCCGTCTCCACGAGCTGGGCTGGGGCTGACCAACGGGGGCTGATCCCTCGGGTCGGAGCGGCTCAGACCTGGTCGGAATCGAGGTCGGTGAGCCCGGCCTCGTGGGCGATGATCGCGATCTGCACCCGATTGGTGCAGTCGAGCTTCGCGAAGATCTTCGAGACGTGCGCCTTCACGGTCGCCTCGCTCATGAACAGCCGCATGCCGATCTGGGCATTGGACAGCCCCGCTCCCACGGCGCTGAGCACCTCCCTCTCGCGCTCGGTGAGCTGCTCGAGACTCGGATGGCGGTCCTGGTGCGAGCCCGGATTCGCCTCGGAGAAGTGGGAGAGCATCCGCCGGGTGATGGTGGGGGAGAGCATCGCCTCACCGGCGGCGACCACGTGGACGGCCCGGGCCAGCTCCTGCGGCGGGGTGTCCTTGAGCAGGAAGCCGCTGGCCCCCGCCTCGAGCGCCCGGAACACGTACTCGTCCATGTCGAAGGTGGTGAGCATGATGATCTTGGGCGGGCTGGGCAGCTCGCAGACCGCCTGGGTCGCCGTGATGCCGTCGAGCTTCGGCATCCGCACGTCCATCAGCAGCACGTCCGGGCGGTGCTTGTGCACCAGCGTCACCGCCTCCGCGCCGTCGCCGCCCTGCGCGACCACCTCGATGCCGGGATCGGCTCCGAGGATCATCGCCAGCCCGGCGCGCACCAGGGAGTCGTCGTCGATCAGTCCTACGCGCGTCACGTCGCCCTCGGCCACGGGATCACCGCCCTCACTTCGAATCGTCCGTCGTCGGTGGGTCCCGACGTGATGGTCCCGCCCGCGTGCGTCACCCGTGTCTCGATGCCCGAGAGCCCCATCCGGGCCCCGGGCAGATCGGTCGTGAACCCCTTGGGAAGCACATTACTGACCTCGATCACCAGCTCCGTGCCGGGCTCGCCGATCAGCGCCACTCGCGCCTTGGTGTGCAGGGCGTGCTTGTGGATGTTGGTCAGTCCCTCCTGCACCACCCGGTACGCGGTGCGCGCCAGCGGATCCGGCACGTCGTCATCGATGAAGTCGAACAGGTCCACGGCGACCCCGGCCTCCTGCGAGGTGGTCACCAGACGGCGCACGTCCTCCCAGGTCGGCTGCGGCGCGAGCGGCGCCTCCTCGCCGTCGCCGCGCAGCACGCCCAGCACCTCCCGCAGCTCCGAGAGCGCGGTCGTGGCGGTCTGCCGGATCAGGCCGGCGGACTGCTGGACCTGGGCGCGCTCGAGATTCGGGTTCACCTCGAGTGCACCGGCGTGCATGGCCACCAGCGAGATCTTGTGGGCGACGATGTCGTGCATCTCGCGGGCGATGCGGGTGCGTTCGGCGCGCCGCGCCTGCTCCTCCGCCGCCGCTCGGCCGGATTCCGCCTGTTCCGCCCGCTGCTGCAGCTGCGCCAGCAGCGCGCGGCGGGTCGAGGTGTACATGCCGGTCGCGGCCGAGGCGGCCACCACCAGGATGATCACCAGCAGCCCGGTCAGTCCTATGCGCGGCGTCAGCCCCAGCTCGAGCAGGGAGGGCACCGCACCGGTCACCACCGCCAGCAGCGCGACCAGGAGGGTGAGCAGCCGATGGTGGCTGCGCGTGGCATAGCCGTAGGTGACGATGATCAGCACCGCGAGCGACAGCGAGAGCGCGTTGACCGCGAGCAGCACCGGCAGCAGCCAGCGCCAGTGCCGATGCCGCAGCAGCAGCACGAGGCCCAGCACCGCCGTCAGCCCGGCCCGCCACACGTCGAGGGATGAGGCCGCGAGCACCACCTGGGCCGCAGCCTCGGCCGTCACCACGACGAGCAGCAGGATCTCCTGCCAGCGATGCCGCCTCGGCGCTCCCAATTCGTCCACATCCTCACTCTACTGGCGCGGCCCGCTCCGACCAGGGCACCTACGGGGCCGAGGAGCGGGAGGATCGCCCCCGGTCACCCCCGGCATCGACGGAGGTCGCGGGGGTCCCCCGCGCGGGGCGTCCGGGAGGCGACCTTCGTCGCCCACCGCCTCGCCCGGAGTCGCTGGTCCGTCGCCGGCCGACGGGGCAACCTCGAACCATGACCTCCATGACCTCCATGACCTCCATGACCTCCATGACCTCCATGACGCCTTCCGCAGCCCCGGGCATCAGCCTCGAGGTGCGCGGCCTCCGCAAGACGTACGCGACCCGCGCCGCGGTCGACGATCTCAGTTTCGTCTGCGCCCCCGGGACCGTCACCGGATTCCTCGGTCCCAACGGTGCCGGCAAGTCCACCACCCTGCGCATCCTCACCGGCCTCGCCCGGGCGGATGAGGGACAGGCGCTCGTCGCCGGGGAGAGCTTCCGCAGCCTCTCGAACCCGGCCCGCACCATCGGGGTGATGCTCGATGCCCGGGCCCTGCACAACGGACGCACCGGCCTGGAGACCCTGCGCCTGACCGCCCGCACCGTCGGCATGCCGGCCGCGCGGGCCGACGAGGTGCTGGAGATGGTCGGCCTGCAGGACGCCGGGGGCAAGCGCGTAGGCGGTTATTCCTACGGCATGCGCCAGCGGCTCGGCATCGGCGTCGCCCTGATCGGGGACCCCTCCGTGCTGGTCCTGGACGAGCCGGCCAACGGTCTGGACCCCGAGGGGATCCGCTGGATGCGTCGCCTGCTGCGCTCCTTCGCCGATGCCGGCGGCACTGTGCTGCTGTCCAGCCATCAGCTCCGCGAGGTCGAGGCCACCGTGGATCGCCTGGTGGTGATCGCGCAGGGGCGCCTGGTCAGCGAAGGCACCCTCGAGCAGTTGACCGCGGGTACGGGCACGCGGGTGACGGCGCTCGACGTCGAGGCGCTGGCCGCCGCCCTGGACCGGCACGGCATCGCCTACGAGCGCCGTGCCGAGGCGGAGCTCGAGGTGAGCCTCGCGCCCGAGGACATGGGGCGCCTCGCGCTGCGCGAGCAGCTGGTGCTCACCTCCCTCGGCGCCACCGCGGGCGGCGGTCTGGAGGACGTGTTCTTCTCCCTCACCGGCCAGGCCGAGACCCCCGCGCACCCCGCCCCGGAGACGTCGCCCGCCGGGGCTGCCGTCGACGGAGCCCCGGCCACGAGCCGCTGACCTTCCCGAACCGATCCGACCAAGGACCTCCATCATGCGACCCGATATCGACCTGCGCGGCTATCTCGACACCCGCGGCGCCACGATCCTGCTGACCCTCTCGGTGCTGGCACTCCTCGCCGTCGCCGCGCTCGGCGGGCTGATCCAGCCCGCTGTGATGGCGCAGGGCACCGCCGACGTGGAGTTCACCTTCGTGGTGCTCGGCCTGCCGCTGAGCCTGATCATCCCCGTGATCGCGGTGATGATGACCGCGGGGGAGTGGTCCGACCGCTCCATCCAGAACACTTTCCTGCAGCGCCCCGGCCGGTTGGGCGTGCTGGCCTCGAAGGTCATCGCCGCGACCGTGGTGGTGGCGGGGCTGGTGGGCTTGGCGATCGGCCTGGCCGCGGCCGCCACCTGGGTCGGCGGTGAGCTGATGGGGGAGGGGGCCGTCTTCTCCTCCTTCGAGAGCCTGCTGGCCACCCAGCTGCCGGTGCTCGCTGCGACCCTGCTGTTCGCCCTGGCCATGGGCATCCTCCTGCAGTCCACGGTGATCTCGCTGGTCGTCGCGATCGGTCTGCCCTTCGTGATCAGCACCGCCGGCGTGCTCACCATGACCTTCGGGTCCGAGCTGATCAGCGACATTGTGCGGGCGGTGGACCTCACTGCGGCGGCCGCCGCGCTGGGGGCAGGGACCGCGGGCGCCTTCGAACTGCTGCCGCTGGCACTGCTGGTGCTCCTCCCCGCCGCGCTGGGGATCCGTCGCTGGTCGCAGCGCGAAGTCGGCTGACCATCCCGGGACCGGGAGCGGGGCGCGGCGGGGGCCTAAGATGGCCGGGCCCGTGCTCCGCCTCCCCGGTCACGGCCCCGATCGCCCTGACAAGGATCTCCGCATGGCCCATGCCGCCCGAGCCCGCCGCCCGCTGTCCCGTCTCGCCGCCGGCGCCGCCACGGCGGTCCTGCTCCTGGCGGGATGCACCGGCGCCGACCCTGCCCCCGACGGCGAGGAGTCGGCGGACCCCGACGGCTCCGCCACCGCCGCGCCCTCCACGGACGGGCCCGCCCTCGAGGAGACCGGCACCTCCGCCGCCATGGGCCTGGACACCGACCCCGCCGAGGATCCCGCCTACGCGGAGTACTATGCGCAGGAGATCGACTGGGGCGCCTGCGACGGGGTGGAGGGCGACGAGCTCGAGTGCGGCACCGTGACCGTCCCGTTGGTCTGGAACGACCCCGCGGGCGGTGACATCGAGATCGCCGTGGGGCGCCTGCCGGCCAGCGGAGAACGGACCGGTTCCCTGGTCACCAATCCCGGTGGCCCCGGCGGCTCCGGGGTGAACTTCCTTGAGAGCGCACCGTTCATGATCTCGGCCGACGTCCGCGCCGCCTACGACGTGGTCGGCTTCGACCCACGGGGCGTGAACCGCTCTGCCGGGATCGAGTGCCTGAGCGATGAGGAGACCGACGAGTACCTCGCCGCCACCGCCGAGCCCGGCTCCGCCGAGTCCGCGCAGCTCGCCGAGGAGTGGGGCGCCCGGATCGCCGAGGCCTGCGAGGCGCACTCCGGGGACGTGCTGCCCTATCTGGACACCTACTCCGCCGCTCGCGACATGGACGTGCTCCGGGCCGCGCTCGGCTCCGAGCAGCTGGACTACCTGGGCTACTCCTACGGCACCTACCTCGGGGCCAGCTATGCCGAGCTCCATCCGGACCGGGTGGGCCGCTTCGTGCTCGACGGTGCGATGGACCCCTCGCTGTCCATGAACGAGATCACCGCCGGGCAGGCGGAGGGCTTCGAGCACGCGATCGAGGCGTTCCTCGACAGCTGCCTCCTCCAGGTGGAGACGTGCCCGTTCACGGGCACGGTGCAGGAGGCGAAGCAGCAGCTGACAGCCTTCTTCTCCGCCCTCGACGAGTCCCCCCTGGACTCCGGCGATCCCGAGCGTCCCCTCACCGGTGCGATGGTCCGCTCGGCGGTGATCACCCTGCTGTACGAGGACGGGCTGTGGCAGTTCGGACGCGAGGCCCTCACCGATGCGCTGCAGGGCGACGGCGCCCAGCTGCTGACCATCGTCGACCTCTCCTCGGAGCGTGAGCCCGACGGCAGCTACCGCACCAACGCCGCCTTCGCGATCACGGCCGTGAACTGCCTGGACCACCCCGGGGTGGTCGACGACGCCTGGGTGCAGGAGGAGGCGGAGCGGCTGGCGGAGGAGTTCCCGACCTTCGGCGCGATGCTGGGTGGGGACGGCTGCACGCACTGGCCGGTGCCGCCGCTGCGGGAACCCGCCCCGATCGCCGCCGAGGGGGCCGGGCCGATCGTGGTCATCGGCACCACCGGTGATCCGGCCACTCCCTACGCCTGGGCGGAGAGCCTCTCCACGCAGCTCGACGAGGCGGTGCTGCTGACCTTCGACGGGAACGGGCACACCGCCTACGGCCGCTCCGGCGGCTGCATCGAGGAGCCGGTCGATGCGTACCTGCTCGAGGGCACGGTGCCGGAGGACGGGCTGACCTGCTGATCGGCAGGCGGAGCGTGACGCGGATCGCCCCGCCCTGCTTTGCCCCGGCCCCGGCCGGTCACGTACAGTGAACCGGTCCGTCGCCCTGCGACGGACGCGCCGCCTTAGCTCAGTCGGTAGAGCGATTCACTCGTAATGAATAGGTCATCGGTTCGATTCCGATAGGCGGCTCCACGCACGACGAGGGCCCCGCACCTGCCAGAGCGCAGGCGCGGGGCCTTCGTGCATGTCAGGCGTCGGGCTTCGCTGGGCTGATCACCAGCTCGTCGATGACGACGTGCGGTGGGCTGGTCAGCACGAAGGACACCGCCCGGCCGATGTCCTCGGCGGTGAGCATGACGGCCCGATCAGCGGCGCCCGGCACTCGGGGCCGCTGGTCCAGGAAGTCGCTGTCCACATCGCCGGGGCACAGGTGGCAGGCCCGGATGCCGTGCCGGGCCTCCTGCGCGTTCAGCGTCGCCGCCAGCGGGCCGAGCGCTGTCTTCGAGGCGCTGTAGGCCGTGCCGGCATCCGGTGAGAAGCGCCAGGCCGCGTACGAGGAGATCAGCACGATCGTGCCGGCGCTGCGCTCGCGCATCTCGGGCAGCACCGCATCGATGACGGAGACCGGCCCCAGCAGGTTGGTCTCGGTGATGGCGGTGAACTCCTCGAGCTCCTGATCCCGCCAAAAGCGGCGCGGCGCGTTCCGGCCCGCGGACAGCACCAGCGCCTCGATCCCGCCGAGCTCCTGCTCGATCCTAGCGGCGGCCGAGCGCACCGCGGCGCGATCGGTGACATCCAGCGGCACCACGAGCGCAGTGCCGTCGGCGGCCCGGATCTCCTCGGCCACCTCCTCGAGCTGCGGTGACCGTCGGCCGGAGAGCGCGATCGGACGGCCGTCCCGCGCCGCGGCGAGCGCCGAGGCTCTGCCCATGCCCGACCCCGCGCCGGTCACCCACACGGTGCAAGCCTCCATCGCTGTCTCCTTCCGCTGCCTTGACCCCGCCCCGAGCAGGGGTGAGGCTGAGAGCAGGTGTCCCTGGGCCGTCACCGGGCCCTGCCCAGCGTAGAGCGCATCCACGCTGCCGCGCCCTGAGCGAAGGAGAAGCATGCAGATCGACCTGTCCGGACGCGTCGTGCTCGTCACTGGCGCCGGCCGGGGCAGCGGCCGCACCATCGCATAGACTTTCCACCGCGAAGGCGCGCAGGTGGTCGCGCTCGACCGGGACGCCGGTGCGCTCGCCGAGCTGCGTGAGGAGTCCCTCGCTGACCTGGTGCTGGACTGCGACATCACCGATCCGGTCCAGGTGCGGGAGGCGGTCGCAACGGTCGCGGAGCATTTCGGACGCCTCGACGTGCTGATCAACAATGCCGGGATCAACGCCGAGGGTCCGCTGGAGAGCTTCGATCCGGAGCTGTGGGACCAGGTCTTCGCCGTCAATGTGCGCGGGGTGCTGAACACCTGCCAGGCCGTGATCTCGCTGATGAAGCGGCAGCGCGCGGGACGGATCATCAATGCCGCCTCGTTCGCGGCGATCATCCCCAGCGTGGATGCCGCCGCCTACGGCGCCTCGAAGGCCGCGGTGGTGCAGATGACCCGGGTGCTCGCGAGCGAGCTCGGTCCCTGGGGGATCACGGTCAACGCCTACGCCCCCGGCATGATCCCCACGGCGATGAACGGCTTCTCCGCGCTCGAGGAGTCGGCGGCGTCCGCGAAGCTCGATCAGCTGAGCATCCGGCGGTGGGGGCTGCCGGAGGACGTGGCGAACCTCTGCCTGTTCCTGGCCGGAGACGTCTCCGGGTACATCACGGGCGCGCTGCTGGACGTCAGCGGGGGGAAGTTCGCCACGCAGGATCCCGGGGCGGCGGCTCGGGGCTGAGCACGACGGCTGGTGCCCGTCGCACTCCCCCCCCCGATCTGCCTGGGCTATGACGCTTTCTTGAGTCTGTCCAGAAAACGAGGTACCCTGAGACCATGACGACCATCGACCACACCTCCGCCCTCCGGGGCGCGGGACTGCGCGTGACCGCTCCGCGGCTCGCGACGCTGTCGGCGGTCGAGGCGCATCCGCATGCTGATGCGGAGACCATCGCCCATGACGTCCGCGAGCGCCTGGGGACCGTGTCCCGCCAGGCGGTCTACGACGTCCTCAACGCCCTCTCCGATGCGGAGCTCCTGCGCCGGGTGGCGGTGGGCGGGCGCAGCATGCAGTACGAGCTCCACCGTCACGACAACCATCACCATCTGGTCTGTCGCGAGTGCGGCAGGCTCGAGGATGTCGCCTGCGCGGTGGGCGAGGCGCCCTGCCTGGTCCCGCACGACGATCTGGGCTTCGACGTCGAGATCGCGGACGTCGTCTACCGCGGCGTCTGCTCGGACTGCCGGGCGGCGAAGGCCGTCAGCACGGCTGGGCGCCCGGCGCCCGGCACCCCCTGATCCCTGCCGGAGGCTGCTGCCTCCCGCCACCGGCACCACTATCCAGACTTTTCCTTACGCCTTGTCAGAATCCCTCACCACACAGGAGATGCAGATGACCGACTTCGATCCCACGATCCCGAGCACCACCGAGTCCGGCGCACGCCGCGAGTCCGACGCGCACTCGCTGAGCCTCGGCGCCGACGGCCCGCTGATGCTCCACGACGTCGCCCTGGTCGAGAAGCTCGCGCGCTTCGACCGCGAGCGCGTCCCGGAGCGCAGCCCCCACGCGAAGGGCTCCGGCGCCTTCGGCGAGCTCGAGGTGACCGAGGACGTCTCGCAGTACACCAAGGCGGACCTGTTCCAGAAGGGTCGCAAGACCCCGATGCTGGCCCGCTTCTCCACCGTCGCCGGTGAGCTCGGCTCGCCCGACACCTGGCGTGACGTGCGCGGCTTCGCTCTGAAGTTCTACACCCAGCAGGGCAACTTCGACATCGTCGGCAACAACACCCCGATCTTCTTCCTGCGTGACCCGATGAAGTTCCCCGACTTCATCCACAGCCAGAAGCGCACCCCGGACTCGGGCCTGCGCTCGGGCCAGATGCAGTGGGACTTCTGGTCCAACTCCCCGGAGTCCGCGCACCAGGTGACCTATCTGATGGGTGAGCGCGGCCTGCCCAAGTCGTGGCGCCATATGAACGGCTACGGCTCGCACACCTACATGTGGATCAACGAGTCCGGTGAGAAGTTCTGGATCAAGTACCACTTCCACACCGAGCAGGGCATGGAGTTCCTCAGCAACGAGGAGGCCGAGAAGATCGCCGGCTCCGACGGCGACTACCACCGCCGGGACCTCTTCGACGCCATCGCGCGCGGCGAGAACCCCAGCTGGACGATGTCCGTGCAGGTCATCCCCTATGAGGATGCGAAGAGCTACCGCTTCAACATCTTCGACCTCACCAAGACGGTCCCGCACTCGGACTACCCGCTGATCAAGGTCGGCCGCTTCACGCTGAACAAGAACCCGAAGAACCACTACGCGCAGATCGAGCAGGCGGCCTTCAGCCCCTCGAACACCGTGCCGGGCACGGGCATCTCCCCGGACAAGATGCTGCTGGGCCGCGTCTTCTCCTACCCGGATGCGCAGCGTCACCGCATCGGCACCAACTTCAACCAGCTGCCGGTGAACCAGCCGATCGTGCCCACGAACTCCTACGACAAGGAGGGGCACATGCAGTTCCTGCACAGCGGGGATGCTCCCGTGTACGCGCCGAACTCCTACGGTCGCGGCTACCAGGACGAGCAGGGGCCGGTCGACAACGGCTGGGAGGCCGACGGTGAGATGGTCCGTGCCGCCTACACCCTGCACGCGGACGACAGTGACTTCATCCAGCCCGGCATCCTGGTGCGCGAGGTGTTCGACGACGCCCAGCGCGACCAGCTGGTCGCCACCGTCTCCGGGGGTCTGAGCGGGGTCGAGGAGCCGGTGCTCTCGAATGCCTTCCAGTACTGGAAGAACATCGACCAGACCATCGGTGAGCGCATCGAGCAGGCCGTGAAGTCCGCTCAGGCGTGAGCGCCGCGCACGTGACCGGCTGATCATCGGCCACAGCAGTCAGGACCTGTCCGGAGCTTCCGGGCAGGTCCTGACTGCATCAGGGCGTGGCGTCAGACGACGAGAACCTCGCTGTTGGAGGAGAGCAGGAGCTTCTGGACGGTCAGCCCCAGCAGGTGGCGGGCGAGGTCCTGCTGGCGACGCACGCCCAGGACCAGCAGTTCCGCCTCCTCGGCCTCGGTCACGTCGAGCAGGACGTCGGCGATGTCGTACTCGGTGGTCTCCTCGCGGAACTCCACCCGCACGGAGGTGCCGCGCAGCAGGTCACGGGCGATCTCGCGGTGCTGCTCGTTCGCATGACGCGGATCCACGGAGATCCCCTCGCGCAGCACGTTGACGATGATCAGGGGGCCACCGCGCTGCTCCGCCTCGTCGCGGGCGGCGGACAGCGCCTTGAAGCCCACCTCGGTGGGGATGAATCCGACGACGACGGCCATCTGGTCTCCTGGGGTGCGGTCCGGGCGGCGGCCGTCGCTCGGTCGGCGCGGCCTGGCCAGATCCTACTTCCCTGCACGCCGCTCGCGGGGGGACCGGCGATGTCAGGGCCCCGGCGGCCGTGCGCAGAGCGGCGCCTACGCGCGGCGCTGGCCGGAGAGCTTCTGGATCTCGTCCATGATCTGTGCGTTCAGCAGGCGCCTGCGCACACCCTTGGAGGCGCTGGGGTCGATGTCGTCGAGCTCGATGGGGGCGCCGACGCGGACGGTGATCGAGCTGCGCCGGGGTATCAGCCGCGAGAACATGTGCTGGGTCCCCGCGAGGCCGACAGGGATCACCGGGCAGCCTGATTCGACGGCGAGCCAGGCGGCGCCCTGCTTGCCGGGATGGAGCAGACCGTCCTTGGACCGGGAGCCCTCGGGGTAGATCGCGAAGCCGTCGCCGTCGCGGAGGATGGACAGCCCGGCCTGCAGCGCTCCTTTGCCGGAGGAGAGGGCCTCCCGGTCCACCGGCACCGCTTCGACGGCCTCGAAGAACCAGTGCAGGATCCGGCCGCGCAGCCCCTTCTGTGTCCACAGGGTGTCCTTGGCGACGAAGCGGATCTGCCGTGGCAGCACCACCGGCAGCAGGAAGCTGTCGATGTTGGCGAGGTGGTTCGAGGCGATCACGAAGCCCCCGTCGCGGGGGATGTTCTCGAGCCCGGTGACCCGTGGGCTCCACAGGAGCTTGACGAAGGGGCGCGAGACTTTGCGGGCGCCGAAGTAGAAGCGTCTGGCCACGGGGGTCCTCCTGAGACGTGCTGATCCGCGCCCCACGATAATCCCGACGGCATGCTCCGCGGGACGACGCCCACGGCGGGGCTGCGTGAGCCTCGTCCCTCGCGGTGCAGGTGGGGCGGGGGAGCGGCCCCGCCCCGGAGCAGGTCGGTGTGGTAGAAACGGGCGTGCGCCCCGCGGTGACCCCGGGGCGCGATGCCGGAGACGGCACGGCGCCCGCCCAAAGCCGGCGGAGCTGCCGCCGGACCCGCCGAGCCCGAGGAGCCTCCCGATGCCGAAGACCCTGAACATCGCCGTGATCGGCGCCGGAACCATGGCTCAGGCCGTGCACCTGCCGGTGCTGCGGCGGCGCTGGGACCGATTCACGATCGCCGCGCTGGTGGAGCATTCCCCGCGCCGTCGACGGGAGGCCTCGGACGTGTGGGGCCTCGAGGAGGACACGCGCTACGAATCCGTCGCCGACCTGATCGCGGCGGTGCGCGCCAGGACGCTGACGCTGGACGGGGCCGTGCTCTCCACCGACGGACTGCACGTCGAGGACCTGCTCGCGCTCATGCGCCGGGGCATCCCGGTGCTGGTGGAGCCCCCGCTGGGCTTCTCCGCCGAGGAGGTCGCGGAGGTCGCCGACTTCGAGCGGATGACCGGCCGCCGCCTGGTGATGATGGCTTACCCCCAGCAGTACGACGACTCCGTGACCCGGATGGCCGAGCACATCGCCGTCAAGGATCTGCGGATGGTGGACCACGAGGTGCTGATGCCGGCGAGCCAACCGCTGTTCGGCGGGGCCCACGTGACCACCTCCTCCTACGATCTGCCCAGCGAGGTCCGCTCGCAGCGGCGCAAGGCGCTGCAGGCAGCGGTCGAGGCGGGGACCGGAGACGGCGCCACCCAGCGCGACCGCGATCTCTACGTCAAGGGCCTGCTGACGGGCGTGGCCCATCAGATGGCGGTGATCGAGGCGTCCTATGGCCCGATCGTGCGCCTGTCCGCGGTGCGGCACTGGCCCAAGGGCGTGATCCCCGGTTCGCTCGAGCTGCTCGGCGAGCTCGAGGGCGGCGCGCAGGTGCGCCTGGTGTGGCATTACCTCCCCTTCGCCCCCGAGTACTCCGAATCGCTGCAGGTGCTCTCCGCCCGGCGTCGGATGCGCGTGGAGCTGCCGGCTCCCGCGCACGGCGACAGACGCTCGAGCGTCTCCTTGCGGGAGAAGAAGAGCGGCGTGATCCAGGATACTTCGACGACGGCGCCCAAGGGTGCTGCGGAGCTGATGTGGGAGGCCTTCCACGCCTTCCTGGACAAGGGCACGCAGCCCGTCTCGGGAGCCGCGGAGGCGCATGACCAGGTGGTGCTGCTGCGCGAGGTGCTCTCGAGCATCGTCGTCGCGGACGGTCGCAGCCTCGAGGCAGAGGAGGACGAGGAGGGCGAGGAGGCCGAGCAGGACGCGGACGCCGCGAGCGCCGGTGACGACACGGCCGCCGTCGACACGATCGCCGGGACTGCCACCGTCGACACGGTGACCGATGACGCGGCCGCCGGCGACGCCCGGCAGCAGGACGAGCCCCCCGCGATCTCCGCCGAGCCCGCGCCCGAGACGCTCGAGCAGCCCGTGCAGCATGGGGAGCCCGGGGAGCCCGGGGAGCATGCCCCCACAGCCGCTCCCGGAGCCGGCGAGGAGGTCACCGACGCCTGGGGACCGGCCCTCGACGCGACCGACGGCCCCGCAGCGGACGCGACCGGGACCGGCGCCCCCGCGACGGACGCACCTGCCACCGACGCGTCGGCAGGGGACGAACCCCGCTCCTGAGCGGCGCGGCGCCGCCCGCTCCACCGACGACCCCCGCTGCCCGCCGGCGGGGGTCGTGCTGTGCGGGGCAGGTGCCGCCTCCCGTCGCCGGGGATGCGCCGAGAAGCGGCCGAGTCGCACCGGTGCGCCGCCCGCTCCGCTCTCGGGGACACGCCCGCGACACGCCGGAGAAACCGGTCGCTGCGTGGTCCCTTCCGGGTCGTTGTCCGGCTGTGGGGAGGAGGCGTCATCCACCGCCGGGGACGGCTGTCGGACCCGTCGTCCACACTCGTGTGTGCATGCATCCTCTGCTTTCGTGCGTGGCGCTGTCGCTCCGTCCCCATCTGGCCCGGCTCGTCCACAGTCCATCAACAACTCTATGTGGATGACAGTGTTGTAGTTCAGTACATCTAGTGGTGGTCGCGCCGAGGCACCACTAGGTGTAGTGTTGACGCAGTCGCACTGATCCGGACGTTCGCAGTCCCGGACGGCGGCGACAGGGCCCCCGGGCCCCACCGACAATCACTGACAGCCCCGTTCCCGCGCCTCGGCGCAGCGCTCGTGAAAGGCCCTCCCCTTGGACATCACCGTGTACTCGAAGCCCCTCTGCGTGCAGTGCGATGCGACCAAGCGCGCCCTGAACAAGGCGGGCGTCGCCTACGACGTCGTCGACATCACCGAGGACGCGGACGCCCTGGCGACGGTCAAGTCCCTCGGGTACGTCCAGGCCCCGGTCGTCATCACCTCCGAGGACCACTGGTCCGGTTTCCGCCCGGACAAGATCAAGGCGCTCGCGGGCGTCGGGGCGCAGCAGCGCGCCGTCTCCGCGATCTGACAGGCCGCGGAGGAGCGTCGAAGTGACCAGGCTCGTCTACTTCTCCTCGGTCTCCGGCAACACCAAGCGCTTCGTCGAGAAGCTCGGCATGTCCGCGGAGCGGGTTCCGCTCTATCCGAAGGATGATCCCCTCGTCGTCGACGAGGAGTTCGTCCTCCTGACCCCGACCTACGGCGGGGGCAACGGCCGCGGCGCCGTCCCCAAGCAGGTCATCAAGTTCCTCAACGATGAACGCAACCGGTCCCTGATCCGGGGCGTGATCGGTGCGGGGAACACCAACTTCGGGGAGGCCTACTGCTTGGCCGGCGACATCATCGCCCGCAAGTGCGAGGTCCCCCACATGTACAAGTTCGAACTGTTCGGTACTCCGCGTGACGTGATGCGGGTCCATGATGGATTGGAAGAGTTTTGGCGACACTGACCGAGATGCCCCCGGTCGAGCACAACAGGCAGCTCGACTACCACGCGCTCAACGCGATGCTGAATCTGTACGGTCCCGACGGGAACATCCAGTTCGAGAAGGACCGCGAGGCCGCGCGGGAGTACTTCCTGCAGCACGTGAACCCCAACACCGTCTTCTTCCACTCGCTGCGCGAGAAGATGGATTACCTGGTCGAGAACAACTACTACGAGCAGGCCGTGCTCGACCAGTACGACTTCTCCTTCATCGAGTCGCTCTCGGAGCAGGCCTACGCCAAGAAGTTCCGCTTCCCCACCTTCCTGGGCGCCTTCAAGTACTACACCTCGTACACGCTGAAGACCTTCGACGGCAAGCGGTACCTGGAGCGCTTCGAGGACCGCGTGGTCATGGTCGCGCTGGGCCTCGCCCGCGGTGACGAGCAGCTGGCCCGGGACCTGGTCGACGAGATCCTCGACGGTCGCTTCCAGCCGGCCACCCCCACCTTCCTCAACGCCGGCAAGGCCCAGCGCGGCGAGCTCGTGAGCTGCTTCCTGCTGCGCATCGAGGACAACATGGAGTCGATCGGCCGCTCGATCAACTCCGCGCTGCAGCTGTCCAAGCGCGGCGGCGGCGTCGCCCTGCTGCTGAGCAACCTGCGTGAGTACGGTGCGCCGATCAAGCACATCGAGAACCAGTCCAGCGGCGTCATCCCCGTCATGAAGCTGCTCGAGGACTCCTTCTCCTACGCCAACCAGCTCGGGGCCCGCCAGGGTGCCGGTGCGGTGTACCTCAACGCCCACCACCCGGACATCCTGCGGTTCCTCGACACCAAGCGTGAGAACGCCGACGAGAAGATCCGGATCAAGACCCTCTCCCTCGGCGTGGTCATTCCCGACATCACCTTCGAGCTCGCCAAGAAGAACGAGCCGATGTACCTGTTCTCCCCGTACGACGTGGAGCGCGAGTACGGCAAGCCGTTCGCCGAGGTGAACGTCTCGGAGATCTACCACGAGATGGTCGACAACCCCCGGATCTCCAAGAAGAAGATCAAGGCGCGCGACTTCTTCCAGGTCCTCGCCGAGATCCAGTTCGAGTCCGGCTACCCGTACATCATGTTCGAGGACACCGTGAACCGGGCGAACCCGATCGCCGGCAAGGTCACGCACTCGAACCTGTGCTCGGAGATCCTGCAGGTCTCGACCCCCTCGACCATGAACGTCGACCTCACCTACGACGAGCTGGGCCGGGACATCTCCTGCAATCTGGGATCGATGAACATCGCCAAGGCGATGGACTCCCCGGACTTCGCGCAGACCATCGCCACCGCGATCCGAGGCCTGACCGCCGTCTCGGACACCTCGGACATCGAGTCCGTGCCGACGATCGCCGAGGGCAACCGCAAGTCCCACGCGATCGGCCTGGGCCAGATGAACCTGCACGGCTACCTCGCGCGTGAGCGGATCTTCTACGGTTCCGACGAGGGCCTGGACTTCACCAACATGTACTTCTATTCGGTCACCTACCACGCCATCAAGGCGTCGATGGAGATCGCGAAGCAGCGCGGCGAGCGGTTCTTCGACTTCGAGAACTCGACGTACGGCACCGGCGAGTACTTCGACAAGTACATCGACCAGGTGTGGGAGCCCCGCACCGAGAAGGTCCGCGGGCTGTTCGAGAACTCCTCGGCGCACCTGCCCACCCAGGAGGACTGGAAGCAGCTGCGCGAGGACGTCGCGAAGCACGGCATGTACAACGCCTACCTGCAGGCGGTGCCGCCGACCGGTTCGATCTCATACATCAACAACTCGACGAGCTCGATCCACCCGATCGCCTCCAAGATCGAGATCCGCAAGGAGGGGAAGATCGGCCGCGTGTACTACCCGGCCCCCTACCTCACCAACGACAACCTCGAGTACTACCAGGATGCGTACGAGATCGGATTCGAGAAGATCGTCGACACCTACGCCGAGGCCACCCAGCACGTGGACCAGGGCCTGTCGCTGACGCTGTTCTTCAAGGACAGCGCCACCACGCGCGACATCAACCGGGCGCAGATCTACGCCTGGCGCAAGGGCATCAAGACCCTCTACTACATCCGCCTGCGGCAGATGGCCATCGAGGGCACCGAGGTCGAGGGCTGCGTCAGCTGCATGCTGTGAGGCCTCCGGCCCCCGCCTGATCACGGACGGCCCGTTCCGAGCATCGCCTCGGAACGGGCCGTCCCTCGTGCGCGAGGTGTTGACGCACGCTCGGCACTGCGCTTCCATCGGTCATACGACGGTACGATGACGTGCTGGCCTGCCGTCCCCTCGCGCTCGAGGGGACGGAACGGCCCGCGGCCCTCCCCGCCGCCCCCTTCCCCCTCCGAATCCCCCAAGGAGAGTCATGGACGACCTCGTCATGAACTGGGACCTCGGCACCGCCGGGCTGCTGATCCTCGCGATCGGCGCCATCGCCGTGCTGCTGGTGCTGATCATGGTCTTCAAGGTGCACGCGTTCCTCGCACTGATGCTCACCAGCATCGGCACGGCGCTGGCCGCCGGCATCCCCCCGGACCGACTGGTGGAGGCTTTGGGCTTCGGGTTCAACCCGACCCTGGGCAGCGTCATGCTGCTGGTCGCACTCGGTGCCATGCTGGGCCGGATGGTCGAGGCCTCCGGCGGTGCGCAGGCGCTCGCGGACTCGCTGATCGGAGTCTTCGGCGAGAAGCGTGCCGGGTTCGCGCTCTCCCTGGCCAGCCTGCTGATGGGCTTCCCGATCTTCTTCGATGCGGGCCTGGTCGTCATGCTGCCGATCATCTATGCGGTCGCTCGTCGCGTCGGCGGCTCGTTCCTGTCGATCGCGCTGCCCAGCGCCATCGCCTTCAGCGCGATGCACATCTTCGCCCCACCCCACCCCGGCCCGGTCGCCGCCTCGGCGATCCTCGGCGCGGACGTCGGGCAGGTGCTGCTGGTGGGCATCGTCTTCGCCGTGATCATCTGGCTGATCGCCGGTGTGGGTCTCGCTCCGGTGCTGGGCCGCCGTCTGGACGTCGCGATCCCGAACATCCTCGGCGATTCCCGTGAGCACAGCGACCTGGAGTCTGCGCCGAAGGTCCGCACCATCGTGCTGATCCTGCTGCTGCCGCTGGTGCTGATCCTGCTGAACACCGCGCTGAACACGGTGGGCGCCACCCGTCCGGACCCCGAGGCCTTCAACGCCGGCCCCGTGGTCGCTGTCCTGCGGATGGTCGGAGAGACCCCGGTCGCCCTGCTGATCACCCTGTTCGTCTCGATGTTCGTGCTGGGCTGGGGTGCCGGGAAGACGGGCACCCTGATCGAGAAGGTCCAGGACTCGGCACTCGGGCCGATCGCCTCGGTGGTGCTGGTCACCGGCGCCGGCGGTATGTTCGGCGGTGTCCTGCGGGCCACCGGCATCGGCGACGCCGTCGCCCAGTCCCTCCAGGACATCGGCATGCCCGTCATCGTCGCCGCCTACCTCATCGCCCAGATCGTCCGGCTGGCCCAGGGCTCGGCGACGGTCGCGCTGACCACGGCGGCCTCCCTGATGGCGGGGATCGTCGCCGCCGGGGACTTCACCCCGTTCCAGGTGGTCGCCCTGGTGATGGCGATGAGCGCCGGTTCGGTCGGCTTCTCCCACGTCAACGATTCCGGATTCTGGCTGGTCAGCCGGTTCTTCGGGATGAACATGAAGCAGACCCTGGGCACCTGGACCGTGCTCCAGGGAGCGATGGGCGTGATCGGCTTCGTGCTGGCGCTGGTCCTGTACGGCGTCGCCGGCGGTCTCGGAGTGTGAGCGGGGCGGGCGGGCCGCGGGACCTCATCGGTTCGTGCTGACCCGCGGGCACGGCAGGGTGCGCGAGGCCCCGGTGGGCGTCGTCCCCTCCTTCACGGGCCGGCTCCGAGCGCCCTGGGCCAGGGCTGGCAGGGGGATGCTGGGGACTCCGCGCCCTCCGGGAGAGTGGTGTCCCGTCCCACCGCGACCCGGGACTGTCGGAGCACCTTTCCGCAGCCCGCTCTGCCTAGACTGGCGAGGACTGATCCCCCAAGATTTCTGACAGTGAGGCTGCGGTGAACGACCACCTGAAGACAACGGTCCAGGCGATCAACTGGAACCGGATCCCGGACCCGAAGGACCAGGAGGTGTGGGACCGTCTGACCGGCAACTTCTGGCTGCCCGAGAAGGTCCCGCTGTCCAATGACGTCCAGTCCTGGAACCGCCTGACCGAGCACGAGCAGCAGCTGGTGATGCGCGTGTTCACGGGCCTGACCCTGCTGGACACGGTGCAGGGCACCGTGGGCGCCGTCTCCCTGATCCCGGATGCGGTGACCCCGCACGAGGAGGCGGTGTACACCAACATCGCGTTCATGGAGTCGGTGCACGCGAAGTCCTACTCCCAGATCTTCTCGACGCTGGCCAACACCAAGCAGATCGACGAGGCCTTCCGCTGGAGCGAGTTCAACGAGCCGCTGCAGAAGAAGGCGAACATCGTCATGAGCTACTACCAGGGCGATGACCCGGAGAAGCGCAAGGTCGCCTCGACGCTGCTGGAGTCGTTCCTGTTCTACTCCGGCTTCTACCTGCCGATGCACTACTCCAGCCGCGGCGAGCTCACCAACACCGCGGACATCATCCGGCTGATCATCCGGGACGAGGCCGTGCACGGCTACTACATCGGCTACAAGTTCCAGAAGGCCGTGGAGAAGGCCACCCCGGCCCGCCAGGCGGAGCTCAAGGAGTACACCTTCTCGCTGCTCATGGAGCTCTACGAGAACGAGGAGGAGTACACCGAGGATCTCTACGACCCGGTGGGCTGGACGGAGGAGGTCAAGACCTTCCTGCGCTACAACGCCAACAAGGCGCTGATGAACCTCGGCTACGAGTCGCTGTTCCCGCAGGAGTCCGTCGAGGTGAACCCGGCGATCCTGGCCGCGCTGTCCCCGAACGCCGATGAGAACCACGACTTCTTCTCCGGCTCCGGCTCCAGCTACGTGATGGGCAAGGCCGTGGAGACCGAGGACGACGACTGGGACTTCTGAGTCCCGACAGGCAGGACCTCCAGGTCCCCTGACGAGCGGACGGGCCGGGCGATCACGCCCGGCCCGTCCTGCATTCCCCAAGGTGTGCACGGGGAGCACTGATGTCTCGGGCTCCGTGGTGCGGGCGACTCCGCGGACCAGCTGGTCGACGCGGTGACCTGCGGTGTCGCCGAGCATCCCCGGTTCCGTGGGCATCCGTCGGCATACTGGGGAGGCACTATCCGTCCCTTCCCCTGTCAGAACGGAGTTTTCTCATGGGTCTTCTCTGGGCAATCATCTCGTGGATCATCATCGGTGCGATCATCGGTCTCATCGCCCGCGCGATCATGCCGGGCAAGCAGGCCATGGGCCTCGGGATGACGATCATCCTCGGTGTCATCGGCGCCATCGTCGGTGGCTTCATCGGCGGCCTCCTGGGAGGCGACGGCGTCAGCGGGATCCTCGACAATCCGTGGAGCATCGGCACCATCCTGCTCGCCGTGGTCGGTGCGCTCATCGTCATGTTCATCTACGGTCTGGTGACCAAGAACCGGGCCTGACGCAGGACACCGGGCTCCCCAGCCCGGCATGACGGCGGCGCCATCCGGATCCTCCGGGCGGCGCCGTTGTCATGCCGGGCCCTCGGGCACCGCGATGCCGGCCGCGGTTCTCGCGGTTCCCTGGCCTCTTCCTCGCAGATGGGTGAGACTGGGGTATGGCCACCTATGTTCCCCTGATCACCCATGATCTGGCGCGAGCTGCGCGAGCGCTCGCCCAGGTCTCCCTGCTCGACCTCGCTGAGCACACCGACCTCGACGCCGAGCATCTGCGCGGCGTGGAGCGAGGCCTGCGTTCCCTCACGCCGGCGCAGGAGGAGCGCCTCCACCTCGCCTTCGAGGAGTTCGGCGTCGAGGTGCTGCCTGCCGATGAGGTGGCCGGTACCGGCCATGGTGTGCGCCGGAAGTTCAACCCTCGCACCGTGAAGCGGCTCGAGAACTGGGAGAACGAGGGCGGCCCCGCCGCCGACGACGACATCTGAACCCCGCGCCCGCGGATGCCGGGCCCGCCGGTCGCGGGAGCACGACTGCTCAGAGCGGGACGTCGGCCGTGCGCCGCCCCACCTCCTGGACCGGGTGCCGGCCCGAGGACCACCGCGCCGTGTCGGCACGCAGCGCAGCGAGGTCCGTCGGCGCCACCAGCACCGACAGCACTGCGCTGCGCGAGGAGTACTGCGTCGGCTCGACGCTCGCCCCGTGGCCGGCGGCCCACAGTCGTATCGCGTTCTCCGCGATCCCCACCTCCGCCGGCGGCACCTCGAGCTGCGCCACCACGAGCTCCGTGCGCCGGCGCAGGGAGGCCGCCGCCACCGCCTGCTCCACCCCGGCGGTGTAGGCGCGCACCAGCCCGCCCGCGCCGAGCTTCACCCCACCGAAGTAGCGGATCACGATCGCGAAGGTGTCCACGAGGCGGGCGTGCAGCAGGGACTGCAGCATCGGCATCCCCGCCGTCCCGGACGGCTCGCCGTCATCGCTGGAGCGGTGCATCTCCGCGCGGTCGGCGGTCTCGTCCAGCACCAGCGCGGTGCAGTGGTGGCGGGCGTCGGGATGCTGGGTGCGGGCGCTGCGCAGCAGGGCATCGGCCTGCGCCACGTCCTGGACCCGATGCAGCCGGGTGAGGAATCGGGACTTCTTCTCGACCAGCTCGGTCTCGACATCGGCGGCGAGGACCAGGGGATCGGACATGCCGGGAAGTCTAGGCGGAACCCGGCCCGGGAGCGTGGCCGGGCGCCGCCGGGGGCGCTAGCCTGGGAAACACCCGTCACCACCTCAGGAGCTTCTCGTGACCCAGCCTCCCCCGTCCTCCTCCGGACCGCTCTCCCCGCAGTACGGGGCCTACGGGCAGGGAGGGATGCCCGCACCGGGCGCCCCCTCGCCCCAGGGCTTCGCCCCGGCGCCGGCGAAGAAGCCGTCGAAGGCGCCGATGATCCTCATCATCCTGGGCGTGGTGGTCCTCGCGCTCAGCGTCATCATCGGCGTGGTGCTCGCGGTCATCGGCTTCGGCGGCACCGTGAGCGACCTGGACGAGCTCGAGGTGTTCGAGTCCGGCAGCGGCAGCATCTCCGCTGAGGCCGGTGAATCGCTGCAGATCTACGTCCAGGAGGGGGCCTCGGTCCCCAGCTGCACGATCGACGGCCCCGCGGTGGGCGAGGGCACCAACCAGTCCAGCTCCATGAACGACGGCGAGAACTCCTGGGTGTCGGTGGACTCGTTCACCGCGGACCAGGCGGGCGAGTACACCGTCACCTGCGGCGACACTCCGATCGCGGTGGGCCCGCCGGTCTCCCTCGGCGGCATCTTCGCCGGTCTCGGCGGCATCCTGCTCGCCATCGGTGGCGGAGCTCTCGGGTTCCTGCTGCTGGTGATCGGCGTGATCTGGCTGATCGTGCGCAAGCGTTCCGCATGAGGGGTGCCGGAGCCGGGCGAGCGCCCGAGCGCTGAGCGACCAGCGGGACGTGACGGAGCCCGGCAGGACATCGGTCCTGCCGGGCTCCGTCATGCGAGCCGTCCGGCTCAGACGCTGGTCTCAGGCGTCCTCGGTGATCAGCGGGTACACGCCGTTCTCGTCGTGCACCTCGCGGCCGGTGACCGGCGGGTTGAACACGCACACGCAGCGGATCTCCTTGCGGACCCGCACCTTGTGCTTGTCGTGGTCGTTGAGCAGGTACAGGGTGCCCGGGGCGAGCTGGTGCACCTCACCGGTGGCCAGGTCCTCGATCTCGCCCTCACCGTGGGTGATGAAGACGGCCTCGATGTGGTTGGCGTACCAGAAGTAGCTCTCGGTGCCCTCGTAGAGGGTGGTCTCGTGGACGGAGAAGCCCACGCCCTCCTTGGCCAGGATGATGCGCTTGGAGCGCCAGTTCTCGGACTGGATATCGTCTTCGGTGTCTTCGACCTCGGCGAGCGAGCGAACGAGCATGGGGTGTCCTTCCGGTGGATGGTCCAGGGTCTGGGGTGCTGCGCAGGCGTTGGGCGCCTCCGCGCAGACCGTCGGCCCGCCCTATGGTGCGGGCGGGCCGACGGGGGAGTGGTCTCAGGCGGTGAGCGCCTCGTCGACGGCGGCCTCGATGATGTCCAGACCCTTGGCCAGCAGCTCATCGGGGATGGTCAGCGCCGGGAGCAGCTTGACGACCTCGTCGGAGGGGCCGGAGGTCTCCACCAGCAGGCCCTCCTCGAAGGAGCGCGCCGCGATCTTCCCGGCGATCTCACCGGTGGGCATCTGCAGGCCACGGGCCAGGCCGCGACCCTTGACGATCAGCTCGTGCTCGGGGTGCTTCGCCGCGATGCGGTTGAAGCGGCTCTCCACGTAGGCGCCCTTGGCGATGGTCGCCTTCTCGAACTCGTCATCGCTCCAGAACAGGTCGATGGCCTTGGTGGCGGTGGCGAAGGCCGGGCCGAAGCCGCGGAAGGTGCCGTTGTGCTCGCCCGGCTCCCAGATGTCGAGCTCGGGCTTGATGAGGGTCAGCGCGAGCGGGTGCCCGTAGCCGCTGATCGACTTCGAGAGGGTCACCATGTCGGGCTTGATCCCGGCCTCCTCGAAGCTGAAGAACTGCCCGGTGCGGCCGCAGCCCATCTGGATGTCGTCGACGATCAGCAGGATCTCGTGCTTCGTGCAGAGGTCCGCGAGGCCGCGCAGCCACTCGGCACGGGCGGCGTTGATGCCGCCCTCGCCCTGGACGGCCTCGACGATCACGGCCGCGGGCTTGTTCAGGCCGCTGCCGTCGTCGGTGAGCAGGCGCTCGAAGTACATGAAGTCCGGCACGACCTGGCCGAAGTAGTCGTCGAAGGGCATCGGGGTGGAGTGCACCAGGGGGATCCCGGCGCCGCCGCGCTTCATCGAGTTGCCGGTGACCGACAGGGCGCCCAGGGTCATGCCGTGGAAGCCGTTGGTGAAGTTGACGACGGACTCGCGCCCGGTGACCTTGCGGGCCAGCTTCAGCGCCGCCTCGACGGCGTTGGTGCCGCCGGGGCCGGGGAAGGCGACCTTGTAGTCGAGGCCGCGGGGCTGCAGGATCTTCTCGTTGAAGGTCTGCAGGAACTCGCGGCGCACGTCGGTGAACATGTCCAGGCCGTGCACGACCCGGTCCTCGAGGTAGTGGTCGATGACGACCTTCTTGAGCTCGGGGTGGTTGTGCCCGTAGTTCAGGGTGCCGGCGCCGGCGAAGAAGTCGATGTACTCGCGGCCGTCCTCGGCGGTCAGCACGGAGCCCTTGGCGTGGGTGAACACGGTGGGCCAGCCGCGGGAGTAGCTGCGGACGCCCGACTCCAGATCGGTCGGGTCGACGGTGGGGGCGCTGACCTCGTCGGTCAGCTCGGGCTTGTCGGTGGGCTCGGTCGCTGCGGTCATGGTCATGACATCTCCCTGGGTGGTGGATCGGTGGTCTGTGGAGGGCGCGGGGGCGCGCTGGGGCGCCTGCGCCGATGGATCTCGGGGCCGACGGGGTCGCCGGAGGTGCGCGGGCTCAGGTGCCGCGGCGCAGCTCGCTGATCTCGTGGAGCAGCTCGGCACCGTGGCCGGGATCCGGGAAGTGGGCCTCCGTCAGCAGCGGGCCGACGTGATGGCTCGCCCCGTGACGCTCCGCGAAGGAGGCGAACAGGCGCTGGGAGGCGGCATTGTCCGCCGTGATGGTGGTCTCCAGTGTGGTGACCTGCGGAAGGTCAGCCAGCAGGGCGTCCAGCAGGCGGGCGGCGATGCGCCGGCCGCGCTGGGACTCGTCCACCGCGATCTGCCAGACGAACAGCCGCTCCGGCGCCGTGGGGCGCAGGTATCCGAGCACGAAGCCGACCGGCTCTCCCGCGACGATCGCCACGCGAGAGGAGGCGGCGAAGTCGCGAGCCATGATCAGGTAGGCGTACGACGTGTTCAGGTCGAGCGTGCCGCTGTCGCGGGCGATCCGCCACATGGCGGCCCCCTCCTCCATGGTGGGAGGACGGAAATCCAGGTCGGAGGCTTCTCCGGTGGTCTGGTCAGTAGCGGACGGGTGGTCTGCGCTGTGCGCTATCAACTGGCCCATATCGCCCTCCACGGTACCGAGAGTGGCGACGAATGTGGAGCCCCCGGGGTCGCCGGAGGGGGGTGCCCTCGGAGTGTCGTGACGCAACTGTGACGGTTCGGCGTCCGTGCATCGGATTGTCGGACAACCGTGGATCATTCATGTCGACCTGCAGTGATGCATCATCTTCGCGGGCCTTCGGCGGAGCTGAGGCGCTCCCGGTGTGGTGTGCACCACAGGGCCGCGATGCGGGACACATTCTCGCGCGCGCGAGAGGTGAGGGCCGGGGGAGAGCCGTCTCGACGTGCCCCTGCGGTCGGTGGCAGGTCGCTGCCGCTACCGTCAGGTCCATGAATCCCCTCGACTCACTGAACGAGCTCCTCGGCAACGCCGAGGGCTGGCTGTGGACCTGGGCCGGGATGCCCGTGGTCATCCTGCTCGGCCTGTACTTCACGATCCGCACCGGCGCCGTGCAGCTGAGGATGATTCCGGCGATGTTCGGCGCCATCACCCAGAAGGCGCAGCGGGAGGAAGTGGGTGCGGGCCGTGAGCGTGCCGAGCGCACCAAGTCGCTCAGCGCCTTCCAGGCGTTCTCCGTCTCCGCCGCCGCCCGCGTGGGCACCGGCAACATCTCCGGCGTGGCCGGGGCGATCTTCCTGGGCGGGCCGGGAGCGGTGCTGTGGATGTGGGTGATGTGCCTGCTCACCAGTGCCGCGAGCTTCATCGAGTCCACCCTCGCGCAGCTGTGGAAGACCCGCGCGGACGACACCTACAAGGGCGGTCCCGCCTTCTACATCGCTCGCGGGCTCGGCAGCCGGAAGTTCGGCCTGTTCTTCGCGGTGCTGTTCATCGTCTGCTTCGCCTTCGCCTTCACCTCGCTGCAGGCCAACACCATCGTCGACGCCGTCACCGGCGCCGTCGCCGTGTACGCCGATCCGGCCGAGCTGAGCTGGCTGCCTCTCGCGCTCGGGGTGCTGCTCACCGTGCTCACCGGCGTCATCGTCTTCGGCGGCATGCGCCGCGTGGCCACGGTCGCCCAGAACATGGTCCCGCTCATGGCCGCGATCTACCTGCTGATCGGCATCATCATCGTGGGGATGAACCTCGGCGAGCTGCCCCGGGTGCTCACCCAGATCGTCACCGAGGCGTTCAACCCGCAGGCCACCATCGGCGGCGGCTTCGGCGCGGTGATCGTCAACGGCGTCCAGCGCGGCATGCTCTCCAACGAGGCCGGCATGGGCTCGGTCCCGAACGTCGCCGCGACCGCCTCGGTCAGCCACCCCGTCAAGCAGGGCCTGGTGCAGACCCTCGGCGTCTACTTCGACACCCTGCTGATCTGCACCATCACCGCCTTCATCGTGCTGGTCTCCTTCCCAGACGTCAGCGCCGGCGGCGAAGGCCTGATGATGGTGCAGCAGTCGCTCGCGGCCAATCTCGGCGGCTGGTCCGCGATCCTGCTCGCCGCGATCATGTTCCTGCTCGCCTTCACCTCGGTGCTGGGCAACTTCTCCTACGGCGAGGCGAACATGCACTTCATCACCAGCAGGCGCGGCTGGCACATCGCCTTCGGCGCCGCCGTGACCGGCCTGGTGCTCGTCGGCTCGATGATCGCCGTCGACCTCGCCTGGACCATCGCCGGGGTGTCCATGGTGTTCATCGCCCTGATCAACCTCGTGGTGATCGCCCTGCTGGCCCCCACCGCGGTCAAGCTCCTGCGGCACTACAACACCCAACGGGCCCAGGGCCTGGACCCGATCTTCCTGGCCTCCGACCTCCCGGAGATCAAGAACGTGGAGGTCTGGGTCGGGGAGGACGTCTGCGACTACCAGGATGCGCGCGAGGCGGACGAGGCCACCGTCTGAGCCCGCCCGCAGCGCTGCCGGCCCAGGCCGGCGGCGCTGCTGGGACCCACGGGCCGTGCGCGAGCCGATATCCGGCGCCGGCACGGCCCGTCCTGCTGCGGGCTTCGACGCCGTTAGGATGGTCGGGCTCGCCGCCAGGCGGGCACGGGCCTGTAGCTCAGTGGTAGAGCATCGGACTTTTAATCCGCGGGTCGAGGGTTCGATCCCCTCCGGGCCCACCGCGGTCCCTCGCGTACCTACGCCCGCCGCGCGATCGAGACGTCCAGCCCGTCGGCGATCAGCGTCATCGCTTCCGTGAACCCGGCACCGTCGGTGCTCGAGGCGGGCGATCGCTCGAGCAGGCCGAGGGAATCGGCGGTCAGGCGCTGCTGCTCGTGGAAGACGAATCCGAGCACGAAGTGCACGACCACCTCCGCGGCCACCTCCGCCAGCTGATCGCCGACGCCGTGGCGACGCGCGGCCTCCAGGAGCGCCGGTCGCACGGGCGGCTCGACGAGACCGAGCGCGAGGGAGCTGGACACCAGCTCGGCGGCGTCCCGGTGGGCGAGCAGGCAGTCGCGCATGCGCGCGCCCAGCACGCACGCCGCCCGGGGCAGCGGGAGCTCGTCGAGGTGGATGTCCGTGAGCGGCGCGAGGATCTGCTCGCTGACCGCGGCCAGGAGAGCCTGCTTGTTCGGGAAGTGCCAGTACAGGGCGCTGGGCTGGACGCCGAGAGCGGTCGCCAGGCGACGCATCGTGAGGTCCGGCAGTCCGAACTCGTCCAGGAGGTGCAGGGCCATCTCGGCGACGTCGTCGCGGCTCCGCCGGCGCGGAGATTCTGGGATGGCCATCACCCTACCGTAGTGCTGAACACTGTTCAGGTGTACGTTGTTCAGGTGAACAGCGTTCAGGCGAAGGATAGCGAGATGGCAGGCACTCCTGCAGCACGTCGATGGTCGCTGGATGCGACCGATATCGCGCGCGTCGCGGTGTTCGCGGCGATCGTCGCCGCGCTCGGCCTGCCGGGCAGCTTCAGCGTGTTCGGCGGCGTCCCGATCACCGCACAGACCTTCGGGGTGATGCTGGCCGGGGCGGTGCTCGGCCCGCGCCTGGGCGTCGTGTCGATGACCGTGTTCCTGGTCCTCGTCGCGGCCGGGCTGCCGCTGCTGGCCGGAGGGCGCGGCGGCATCGGCGCGTTCGTCGGGCCCTCGGCCGGATACATGGTCGGGTGGATCGCCGGCGCTTTCGTCATCGGCCTGATCGTGCACTCCGCCGCCCGCAAGCCGGCCCTCTGGCGCATCGCGCTGGCGATGATCGTGGGCGGCATCCTCGTGATCTACGCCTTCGGCATCCCGGTGCAGAGCCTCATCACCCGCCTCCCGATCGGGGAGACCGCCCTCGCCAGCCTGGTCTTCCTCCCCGGCGACCTGCTGAAGGCGGTGCTCGCCACCGTGGTGGTCACCACGCTCCTGCGGGCCTACCCCCGGGCGCTCCGCCGCACCTGGCTCCCCTCCGCGCCGGCCGCCGCCTCCCGCGCCGAGCAGGAGGAGACGGCCCGCCCCGCAGCAGCGCGATGACCCGGCGGATCATCCTGCTCGACGGCTCCCCGGACGGCCTGCTGGACCGCCTGCGCGCGGTGCGCGATGCCGGGGACGTGCCCCTGGTCGGGGACGAGCGCTGGCCGGCGACCCAGTGGTCGCAGGTGCGGGCGCTCGCGGCGGCCGGGCCGGTGCCCCAGGAGGCGGCCTGGGCCTCGCTGACCTCCGGCAGCAGCGGCACCCCGCGGATCGTGCTGCGCACGGCGGCCTCCTGGGCGGACTCCTTCGCCGCCGTCTCCGCGATCCTCGCCCCGGACGGATCCGCCGCCGCGCAGCGGATTCTGCTGCCGGCGCCCCCGGCCTCCTCGCTGACGCTGTTCTCCCTCGCGCATGCGCTCGCCGGCGGTCCCCGGCCGGTCCTGCCCGGCAGCGCGGAGGCCGCGGACGCCACCGCCTTCCACGGGACCCCGCAGGCCCTGCGCTCGATCCTGGACGCGGAAGCCCACCCGCAGCTGCGGGTCGCACTCGTCGGCGGCTCCCACCTCGATCAGCTGCTGCGCGCGGAGGCGACCGCCCGCGGCATCCGGGTGGTCGCCTACTACGGCGCGGCCGAGCTCTCCTTCGTCGCGCTGGATGAGGGGGAGGGGCTCCGCGCCTTCCCCGGCGCGGATCTCGAGGTGCGCGACGGCGTCGTCTGGGTCCGCTCGCCGTTCACGGCGCTCGGCTACCTCGGTGAGCCGGGCCCGCTGCGCAGGGACGGCGCCTGGGCGAGCGTCGGCGATCTCGCGTCCTATGATGCCGGGGTGCTCACCGTCCGCGGTCGCGCGGATGACGCGATCCTCACTGCCTCGGCCACGGTCATCCCCGAGGAGGTCGAGGCCGGGCTCCGCGACCTGCCGGGGATCGCCGACGCCGCCGTCTTCGGACTCCGGACCGACGGCATCGGCGCGCTCGTCGCCGCACTGGTCGAGCTCGACCCCGGTGTCCCGAGCCCGAGCGCGCGCGAGCTGCGCGCGATGGCCGCCTCCCGCTTCGCCCCCGCGCATCGGCCCCGCGTCTGGTTCACCGGCACCCTGCCCCGCACCGCCTCCGGCAAGCCGGCCCGCGCCGAGGCGCTGCGCCGCGCCCTGGCGGGGGAGGGGGCCTGGCGTGTCTGAGACCGCGATCGTCCTCGCCGCTCGCCGCACCCCGATCGGCACCCGCAGCCGCGGCCTCGGCGGCGTGACGCTCGAGCATCTCGCCGCGCCCGTGCTCCGTGCCGCCGCGGAGGATGCGGAAGCAGTCACCGGCGCCGTTGTCGAGGTGGCCGATGTGGTGCTGGGCAACTGCATGGGCCCCGGCGGCAACCCGGCCCGGGTGGCCGCCCTCGCCGCTGGGCTCGGCGTCCAGGTGCCCGGCATGACCGTGGACCGGCAGTGCGGCAGCGGCCTCGCCGCCGTGATCGCTGCCGCCCAGGCGATCGAGGCCGGGGACCGGCGCCCGCGGATCGCCGGCGGTGTCGAGAGCGCCTCGACCGCCCCCACCCGCTCCGTCGACGGCGCGACGTACGACCGTGCCCCCTTCACCCCGGCCGGCTGGGCCGATCCCGACATGGTGCGCGCCGCCGACGCGCTCGCCGCGGCCGACGCGATCTCCCGGCTGCGGCAGGACGCGCACGCCGCCCGCAGCCACCGACGGGCTGCAGCGGCGCGGGAGGCCGGGCGGTTCCAGGCCGAGCTCGTCCCTCTCGCCGCCGCCCGCGCCGATGACGCGATCGGGGTGTCCGCGCCGCTGCTGGCCCGCCTGCCCGCCCTGTTCCCGCAGGGCACGGTCACCGCCGGCACCGCGACCCGGATCAGCGACGGCGCCGCCGCCCTGGTCCTCGCCCCGCAGCAGGCGCGCGGCACGGCCCCCGGACTTCTGATCCGCGCCCACGCGGTGACCGGCTGCGACCCGGCACTGCCGGGGATCGGCGCCGCACCGGCCATCCTCGCGGCGCTGGACCGCGCCGAGCTGCGGATCCAGGACATTGCCGCGATCGAGCTCGTCGAGGCCTTCGCCTCGCAGTCCCTCGCCGTGCTTGACCGGATCGGCGTGGCCGAGGACGATCCGCGGGTCTGCGCCGACGGGGGAGCGCTCGCGCTCGGCCACCCCTGGGGCGCCAGCGGCGCGATCAGCATGGTCCGCCTGTTCAGCCGGCTGATCCGGGGCGGCGCCCCGACCGGGACCACCGGCATCGCGGCCGCCTCCATCGGCGGCGGGATGGGGATCGCCGCCGTCGTGGAGGTGATCCGATGAGCGCCCTCGAGCTCGACGACGTGCACGTCCGCCTCGGCGACACGGATGTCCTGCATGGCATCACCGCCACCCACGACGAACGCACCATCGCCGTCATCGGCGAGAACGGCTCCGGCAAATCGACCCTCGCCCGGCTCGTCGGCGGCCTCGCCACCGCCACCAGCGGGACCATCCGCGTCCTCGGCCTGGACCCGGCGCGGGAGGCGGCGCAGCTGCGGCGGCGCCTGGCGGTCATCTTCGCCAACCCGGACGCCCAGATCATCATGCCCACCGTCGCCGAAGACGTCGCCTTCTCCCTGCGCTCGGCGAAGCTGCCCCGCGGGGAGAAGGCACAACGCGTCCAGGAGGCCCTGGAGCGCTTCGGCCTGAGCGAGCGCGCGGACCGCTCGGCGCACGATCTCTCCGGCGGCCAGAAGCAGCTGCTCGCCCTGTGCGGCGCCTTCGTCCGCAGCCCCGAGCTGGTGATCGCGGATGAACCCACCGCCTACCTCGATGCCCGCAACGCCCGCCGCGTCGCCGACCACCTCTTCGCCGACGGCGCCCACCGCCTGCTGCTGGTCACGCACGACCTGGACCTGGCCCGGCGCTGCGAGACCGCGATCCTCGTCCAGGACGGCACGATCGCGCGGACGGGCGCACCGGGGGAGATCATCGCCGCCTACGAGCAGGAGCTGCGATGCTGACCCTGTACCGGCCCGGGAACGGCCCCTGGCACCGCCTGCCCGCCGGACCGAAGATCCTGGCGCTGATGCTCATCGTGCTGGGGATCTGCTTCCTGCCGGTGAGCTGGGTCAGCGCCCTGATCATGGCGGCGCTCTGCCTCGCCGTGTACGCGGTGCCGGGAGCGGGGATGCGGGTGCTGGGCCGGCAGCTCGTCGCGATCCGGTGGATCATCCTGGTGACCGCCGCCGGGCAGCTGATCTTCCTGGGCCCCGAGGAGGCGCTCGCGAACACGACCCGCGTCACCGCCGCCGTGGTGATCAGCGGACTGCTCGCGCTGACCACCCCGGTCAGCGAGCTGCTGGATGCCCTGGAGCGCGCGCTGGCACCGCTGGCACGCGTGGGCATCGACCCGCAGCGAGCGGCGCTCGTCCTCGCGATCACCCTGAACACGCTGCCCGTCCTCGCCTCACTCGCCCGTGACGTGCGCGAGGCGCAGCGTGCCCGCGGCGGCCGGCAGAGCCTGCGGCACTTCGCCATGCCGTTCCTCGTGGTCGCCCTCAAGCACGCCGACTCCCTCGGCGATGCGCTGACCGCGCGCGGGGTGCGATGAGGCCCGTGGTCCACGGCAGAGTCAGCGCTGCCGCCGACACGGCCGGCGGGTCAGAGAACTAATTCGAACAGGTGGAACTGCTCCAGGTCGGTGCCGTCGTAGGCCAGGGTGTGGACACCGAGGTCGGTGAACCCGTAGCGCGCATACAGGGTCCGGGCCGGCAGGTTCTCGACGTAGGCGTCCAGGCGGACGGTGCGGCAGCCCTGCTCTCGCGCGGCCTGCAGGGACGAGTCGATGAGGAACCGGGCGACGCCCTGCCCGAGATGGTCGGGGGTGACACCGAGGACATGGACCACCAGCACCTCCTCGGGGGCGGCGTCGATCGCCCAGTCCGCGTCCTCGTAGCCGCCCGCCGTCTCGTGGTTCAGGACGACGACCCCCGCGATCTCCGGCGGCGATGTGGAGCCGGCGTCGTCGGGCGTGTGCGCCAGGTAGAGCTCTCCGGCCGCGATCCAGGCGGCGACCTGCGCGGGCCTCGGGTGGTCCTCGGTGTGCCAGTGCGGGAAGTCCGCCGTCCGGGCGAGGTGATCGATGATCTGCCGGTAGGCCGCCTGCGCCGCGGGGATGTCCTCGGGTGCGGCCCGTCGAAAGCTCAGGTCCATGGCGATGCGGTCTTCTTCCCGGTGGGGTCGGCGTGGGGGCGGCTCGATCGCCGCCGACGAGATCTTCCCGGACCCGGGCACGGCGGCGCAAGCTGCCGCGAGGCAGTGAATATCCTGCCAGCTAGGCTCGGTATCGGGTGCACGACCGCGCCCGCGATGACAGGCCACGCGAGAAGGGCGCAGAGACACTCATGTCGGAGACGAACCATCCCTACGGCGACAGGGGGAGCCAGAACTACCCCGGCAGCGGATATCCGGGCCACGACTCCGGGCCGTACGGGCATAGCGCGTTCCCGCCCGCGTCCTCCGCGGGACCCCTCGGCTCCGCCCCCTCGGGCCCCGCGTCCGGCTCGCCCGTCGATCCCGCGGCGCCGCCCACGTCGGCCGATCCAGCGCCGCCGGGTCCCTGGGCGGCGTCCGCCCCCTCGGCACCGGGCGCGTCGGCGGGCTCCCAGGGGGCGCAGGCGCTGTCCGCGTCACAGGTCGGCACCGCTCTGCGACGGTTCGGCATCGGCAATCCCATCCCCACGTTCGTGATCGGCGCTCTCGCCTACATCGTGGCTCTCGGCGCGGCGCTCGTGGTGATCGTCTCGGCCGTCCTCGCGATCCTCACCCTGGACACGGGCGGCGCCGCTGGTGACGTCACCGATCCCCTCGGCGGTTCGGCCTCCCCGTCGGGAGCGGGCGGATGGCGAGGGATCGTCGGCCTGGTGGGCATTCCGTTCCAGCTGGTCTCCCTCGCCTCCTTCGGCTCCTACGGTCTCGAGCTGAACCTGGGCTTCTTGGGCCATGCCACGATGAGCTTCCGGGGGATGCCGCTGCTGATCACCGTCGCGATGGTGGCGACCGCCTTCTTCGCCGCTCGCCTCCTCCAGCGCCGTTGGGGCACTGGGCGCTGGGGTTCGAACGGGGTGCTCGGGGCCCTGCTCTGGTCGGGGATCTCCGGCCTCGCGGTGGCGATCTTCGCCGTGATCGCCACCCGCGTCACCGCGTTCGCAGTCGAGGAGGAGTCGTTCGGGATGTCGATCTCGATGCACTCCGCCGGGGTGGACATGTTCTTCGGCACCTGGGTGCTCATCGCGCTTCCGCTGTTCCTGGGGCATATCGCAGGGATGCAGAAGCCCTCCTGGTGGCCGCTGGTGGCGGATCTCGCCGCCGCGCCCCGGCTCGTGCTCGTCCACGCCCTGGCCTTCGCCGTCCCGGTCTGGATCCTGCTGGCCGCGGGCGGAGCGATCACGATGATCGCCGAGGGGGAGGGCCGCTCCGTGCTCGGCCTGCTCCTCGCACTCCCGCTCTGGGGTCTGAACGGCCTCGCTCTGCTGCCCGGGCTGGGAATGCTCGCCGTGCCGCTCCACCTGACCCTGCAGGGCGGCGTCGAGGACTTCGGGGTGGAACGCACCGACGAGTTCCTGTGGTTCTTCGACCTGCCCTGGTACGCATGGATCCCCTTGGTGCTGATCGCACTGCTGATACCGGCGGTGGTCTCCCTGCTGTGGCACCGGGACCGCGAGATCGAGACCGGGAACATCCTGGCGCTGGTCGCCTCCTGGGTGGCGCTTCCGTTCGCCTACTTCGGCGGCTCGATCGTGCTGCTCGCGCTGGTCTGGACCAGCGCGCAGGCACAGGTGGGGATGGCGGGCGACCTCGTAGCCTCCGTCGGCCTCGCCCCGTGGATACCGCTGGTCGCGTTCTTCCTCGGACTGCTGGTGGAGGTGCTCGCCCGGTTCGGCGCACCGTTCGTGGATCGGTTCGTGCCCGGGATGCTGGTGAACTGGTTCCGACGCTCGGCGCGGGCGCGTCGGGCCTCGCCCGGTGCCTAGTCCTGCAGGCCGGCGCGCTGTGGGTGACGCCCTTGCGAGGATTCTGGCCGGTCGCGCCGATGTGCGCGGCGACCACCTCCCCGGCTTCCTCGGTGATCTTCGCGAGCCGGGCCCAGGTCGCGGCCTCCGGATCGCGGTGGGTGTTGCCGTCGTCGATCCAGCGGCTGAGCGCGGCGATCCGGTGGGCGATGTCCTCGCGGTCCATGTCGTCAACGTCCCGCATCGTGCTCCTCGGGAGTCTGCCGGTCAGCGCCCCGAACCCCCGGAGATGCCCGGTCGTGATGGCCCACGAAGCCGTCCATCGTGTGGTTGATGCCCAGCAGGTCCAGTCCGCGGTCGAACAGCCGCACCGGCAGGATGCGCGCCGCCGGGAGCAGCCGGGCGAGCCAGGGCGTGATGATCTGCTCCTTCCCGCTCTCGATCGCGGAGAGGGCCTGGTGCGCGACCTCCTCCTCCTTGAGGATCGGCAGCAGACGGGGGAACTTCGTGGTCACTCCGTCGAACATTCCGGTGTCGATGTAGAAGGGGCACATCACGAAGGTGCCCACGCCCCGGGAATCCCCGCGCAGCTCGGCCCGGAGCGACTCGGTGAAGCCGAGCGCCGCCCACTTGCTCGCGGAGTAGTCCGTCTGCCGGGCGACGCCGGCCAGCCCCGCAGCGCTCGCGATGGTGGCGACCGTGCCCCGGTCGCGCTCGATCATCCCCGGCAGGAAGGCCCGGGTCACCCAGAACAGGGCGAGCGTGTTCAGCTCGAAGGTGCGGCGGATCTCCTCGTCGCTCGCCTCCAGGAGCCGCTTGCCGGTGATGATCCCGGCGTTGTTGATCACCACGTCCTGCGGCCCGGCCGGCTGCGCGGCGGCGGTGACCTGCTCCTGATCGGTGATGTCCACCCGTGCCGCGACCGCGGTCGCGCCGAGGGCTCGGATCTCCGCCACGACGGCCTCGGCGCGCGCCTGGTCGAGATCCCAGATCGTCACGTCGGCTCCGCGCCGTGCGGCCTCCAGCGCCAGCTGCCGCCCGAGCCCCCGTGCGCCGCCGGTGATGAGCACGCGAGCCGCGTGCAGGGACGTTCCGTGGTACATCGTCGTACTCCTCCAGGTGCAGCTCGGGTACGGGCCAGAGTATCCGGACGGTCGCACCCCATCCGGACGCCTCACACCAGGCTGATCTTTCGTCGCCAGGAGTGGACGGTGCGCACCAGGCACGCCAGCGTCACCAGGAAGAGCGCGGGGAGGAAGCCGAGCGGCATGATGTCGGAGGAGGCGGCATCGCCCGCGGCCAGCTCCGAGAAGAGCCGCCAGCGGACCACCCCGAGCTGCCCGTCGGCGACCCCGAGCCCCCAGGGCAGCACGGCCATCCCGAGGAAGAGGACGACCTGCGTGACCAGGTACAGGCCGAGGAAGACGAGCACCGGGCCCCCGAGGCCGAGCCGGTTCAGCGGGGTCTCGCTGCCCACCGAGGCGGCGAAGAAGTACTGGATCGGCCAGATGAGGATCATGCCCACGAAGAGCACGACGCCGATCACCAGCAGCGGCACCGGGACCACCTCCGCGTACCCGCTCCACAGCTGCGAGATCACGGTGAAGGGATTGCGCTCGGTGCCCAGCCGGTCGGCGAGCACGGGCCAGGCGGCGCACAGCAGGCCGAGCACCACCACCAGAGCGGCGAGCGAGATCAGCAGGGCCCACAGCAGCTTGGCCGTGAAGATGGTCGTGCCGCGCACGGGCAGGGACTGGGTGAAATAGCCGGTTCGGCCGAAGCTGGATTGCCAGTAGTGGACGGTCAGCGCGATCTGCACTGCGGGGACCAGCCCTCCCAGCGCCGCCACGAGCATCAGCGCCCCGATCATGTCGATCCCGGGCCAGCCGGTGGCGGTCAATGCGGTGCCGGCGGCGACCAGCAGCAGCGCGACGCCGGCGAGGGTGCCGAGCAGCCCGCGGGTGCGCAGCCATTCGTGCTTCATGAGGGTGGTGATCATCGGTACGTCTCCTTGAAGATCTGATCGAGGCCCGCCCCGTGCTGTGCACGGAGGTCGTCGGCCTCTCCGGACAGGACTACGGCACCGTGGCGCATCATCACCACCGAGTCGAGGATCTGCTCGAGATCATGGACCAGGTGGGTGGAGATCAGCAGCAGCGAGTCCTCGTCGAAGGTGCGCAGGATCCCGTCGAGGATGATCTGGCGCGCGGCGGGATCCACTCCGCTGATCGGCTCGTCGAGCAGGTAGACCCGTGCTCGCCGGGACATCGCCAGGGCGATCTGCACCTTCTCCCGCATGCCCTTGGACATCTCCTTGAGGCGCATCGTTTCCTCGAGGCCGAAGAACCCGATCAGCTCATGGGCCCGCTCGGCGTCGAAGTCCTCGAAGAAGTCGGTATACAGCTCCACGCAGTAGCGCGCACGGGCGCTGTGCGGCAGGAAGCTCACGTCGGGGAGGAAGGAGACCTTCGCCTTCGAAGCCGGGCCCGGGGCGAGGCCGGCGATGCGCACCTGACCGCGGTAGTCGCTGACGACCCCGGCGAGGATCTTCATCAGAGTGGTCTTGCCGCATCCGTTCTCGCCGAGCAGGCCCACGATCCGGCCCCCGGGCAGATCGAGGTCCAGCCCGTCGATCGCCGTGGTCCTGCCGTAGGTCTTGGTCAGTGCCCGGGTCGAGATCAGGGTGGGCGGCTCCTGAGCGGGTGAGGTCATCTCAGGTCCCTTCGCTTCCGGTGTGGTCGTCGTGGTCGGGGTCATGGTGGTCCCACCTCTCAGTGATGAGCTGCTGCACCTGGGCGTGGCCCATCCCGACGCCTCGGGCCCGGTCCAGGAAGTCGTCCGCCGCCTGTGCGGCGAGCGTGGCCCGGAGCTGGTCGATCCGGGAGGTGTCCTCGGTGATGAATCGGCCCGCGGTGCGCTCGGAGCGGCACAGTCCCTCGCGCTCGAGCTCGGACATCGCCCGCTGCACGGTGTTCGGGTTGACGCCGAGCTCGCCGGCCAGCGCCCGCACACCGGGGAGCCTGGTCCCGGCGGGCCAGCTGCCCACCACGATGCGTCGGGAGAACTCCGTGACCAGCTGGGTCCAGAGGGGGATCGAGCTGTCGAACTGCATCAGCCACCCCCTGTCTCGTTGTATTAGGTGCTTAATACAGTAGGACAGTGGGCCGGCGAGGTCAAGACGCCGGTCCGGGATCGTCGGGTGGAGCGCGGGAAGTCCGCAGGCGGCGCGGACAGGGTCTGCCCGCCTATCCTCACCCCATGCCCTCTCTGCTGTGCCTGGACCTCGGAACGTCTGCGGCGAAAGCGGCGCTGATCGACCTGGACGGCACCTGCGGGGCGCAGGCGAGCAGCGAGTACCCGACGCGCCGTACGGCCGACGGGGGAGCGGAGCAGGACCCCGGCGACTGGGTCCGCGCCGCCCGCACCGCGATCACCCGGCTCCTTCCGTCCTCAGCGGCCGGCGACGACCTGCTCGCGCTGAGCCTCACCGGGCAGATGCAGGACCTGGTGCTCGAGACCGAGGGCGGGACCGGATCTCCGGCCATCCTGTACAGCGACACCCGCGCCGGGGCGGAGGCCGAGGAGCTGCGCGCCCAGCTCGCGGCCGAGGGCATCTCGTGGGACGAGCTCACCGGCAACCAGCAGGACGCCAGCAGCTGCGCCGCGATGTTCCGGCGCCTGCACCGCGTGGATCCCGGCCTCGTGCGGCGTGCCCGGCAGGTGGTGTTCGGCCCGGCCGGCCATCTCGTGCACCGACTGGGCCTCGGTGCCTGGTGTGATCCGACGACGGCCGCCGCCACCGGGCTGCTCGATCACCGCACGCGCAGCTGGTCCGCCCCGGTCGCGCGCGCCGCAGGCCTCGCGGCGCCCCTGCTGCCGGCGCTCACCCACCGGGCGGGCCAGCTCCTCGGACGCACCGGGGCGTCGGCCACCGCACTGCTGGGGCTGCCGGCCGGGCTCCCCGTGGTCCTTCCGCCGGGCGACGCCGGGGCGACCACCCTCGGGATCGTCGGACTCGCCCCCGGTGAGGACTACGCCTACCTGGGCACCAGCGGCTGGCGCGCGTCGGTGCTGGCGGCGGCCCCGCCCTCGCAGCCGGGCGCCTCGCACCACCTCGCGCTCGGCACGGGTGACCACGGCCTGGGCGACCACGGCGCCGGGCCGACCCTGCGGATCTCCGCCCTGCTCGCCGCGGGCGCCGCGGCGGACTGGGCGCGCGAGGCTCTGCTGGGCGGGGTCACGCCCGATGGGGCCGATGCTCTGCTCGAGGAGCGCGAGCACCGGCACGGACGCGGGCCCACGGGGCTCCTCGCGCTGCCCTCGATCCTCGGTGAGCGCTACCCCGTGCGGGATGCCGACCTCCGCGGCGCCGTGATAGGCATCGGCCCGCGGACCCGCGCGATCGACCTCTACGCGGCGATGCTGGAAGGGGTCGCCCACGCCATCGCCCATGGTGAGGAGGGTGCGACATCCCGCCCCCTGGCCATCACCGGCGGCGGGACCGCCTCGCAGCCCTGGCTGCGTATCATCGCCGATGTCACCGGGCGCCCCGTGCGCACGGTCGACGGCGCCGATGCGGCACTGATCGGCTGCGCGCTCGCCGCGGCCGACGCGCTGGGCCTCGAGCATCGGATCCTGCCGCTCGCCGCACGAGCGGATGGCCGGAGCGTCGCCCCGGACCCTGCGGCTGCGGCTGCGCATCGGGCGCTGCGGCCCGCCCACCGTGCCCTCTACGCCGCGGCCGCCGAGGTCGGGGCGCTGAGGTGATGGCAGATGCCGGCGAGCAGTCCGGGTGCGCCAGCATCCACCACGCACAGGCCGCGGGTCAGCTCGTGCGTGCCACCTCGTTCGCGCGGTCGAACTCCTCGTCGCTGACCGGCTCGAGCCAGATGACGGTCTCGTCGTCCTCGTCGGCCTCCTGCACCGCGAGATGGGACATCAGCGAGGTGTCGAGCGCGCCGTGCCAGTGCTCCTCGCGCGGCGGGATCCACACCGTGCGACCCGGCTCGAGGGTGAGGACCTCGCCCGAGCGGGTGACGACCAGGCCCACCCCGCCGGTGCCGTAGAGGGTCTGGCCGACGGGATGCCAGTGCCAATGCGTGCGCGCGCCCGGCGTGAAGTGCACGTGATTCATCGCGGCGCGGGATCCGTCCCGCGGTCCGCGGATCGCCTCCATGAGCACCTCGCCGGTGAACGACGAGTCCGGGCCGGGGGTCGTGGCGGTGCGGTCGAGCTTCTCCATCGGTGCCTCCTGGGTGAGCGTGCAGGGACCCCCATCAGATACCGGCGGAGCGGAAGGGGCAAGGGCGAGGGCGGAGGGGAGGGCATCTCAGGCGTGCTCCGGGCGGAGGTGGAGCCGGGGCCGGAGCACTTCGGAAAGGGGCGACCGTTCCTCCACAGTGCCTACTCATCCACATTCTTGTCCACATTCAGGCGGCGCTTCCCGGGATCTGCTGGATAGAGTTATGCACACTGTGCAGGTCGGGCCCGAGTGCAGTTCATAGCGCCGCATGCAGCGGCGCGGACAGGGTGATGAGCGTCCTGAGTAGGTTTTCCACATTCATGGCACGGGCTTTCGAATGTCGGTGCGACGAGAGAGGATGTCAGCATGTTCATGGAGAAGCTGACGGATTCCTCGGACCGGCATTCCGCCGCTCCGGAGGAGATCCTCGCTGCGCTCCATGCGGCCGGACCGGGCGCGCTCGCGGAGCTGCTCGGCGACGTCGACTTCCTGCTGACCGCGATCGCCACCGCACCGGAGGAGATGTTCGAGGCGGGGGAGAGGCCACGGGGCGCCTACCACAGGCTGCTCGCGACGGTCCACGACTCCCGCAGCTCGCTCGATGCGCTCGAGGCGCGTGCCGTGGTGGCACTGGCCGAGGCCACCCGGCGCGACCAGATCCGCGCCGCGCGGGACGACGCCGCCCACGAGGACGAATTCCTCCCGCCGATCGACCGGCTCAACCGCCTGGCCGACGGCCGGACCCGCCGTGACTACTCCTTGACCACCCGGCGCTCACCCTCTGCTGCCGAGCACTCCCTGGCCTCCGCCCGGCGCATGGTCCGCTCCATGCCGCGCATGCTCTGCGCGCTGGGCACCGGCAAGGTGACGGCGCAGGTGGCCTATGCGGCGGCGTCCGCGATGGAGCCGCTCGATGACCTCCAGCGTCGACAGCTCGACGAAGCCCTGCACGAGCAGATGCCCCGTCTGGACGGGGCCGGTGTCAAACGGTGGCGGGAGGCGGTTGCGGCCGCGATCGGGCAGCTCGACCCGCAGGGAGCCGCCGACCGCCACCACCGGGCCCGCCGAGGCCGCCACGTCACCTTCACCCCCGGTCAGCACGGCATGGCGACCGTGAGCGCCCAGCTCCCGGCGCTCGACGCCAAACTCGTCCACAAGCGACTCTCCCTCGAAGCCGAGCGGCTCCGTGCCGAAGGAGCACGTGAGGGCCATGGCGCACTGATGGCGGATGCCTTCGCCGACACCCTGATCGGTCGCGAAGGAGGCATGGACCCGGTGCTCCTGGAGATCGGACTGATCATGACCGAGCGGTCCCTGCTCTCCCCGGACCACGGCGACATCGCGCATATCGAGGGGTATGGCTCCGTCCCGGTGGGGATGGTGCGCGAACAGCTCCGCCTCGCGCTCGCCGAGCCGGGCCCCGCCGAGGATGACCGCTACGGACCGGAGGGGCCACCACTCCGTCCCGTGATGCGACGCCTGTTCACCCATCCCACCTCAGGGGAGCTGGTGGCCGTCGAATCCCGAGCACGGGCCTTCCCGCCCGCGATGGCACGCTTCCTCGACTGGCGGGATCTCATCTGCCGTGCCCCGTTCTGCGATGCCGCTGTGCGCCAGCACGACCACATCGTCCCCGCCTCTGCCGGCGGCACCACGAGCATCGACAACGGTCAGGGCCTCTGCGCGCACTGCAACCTCTCGAAGGAGAGCGACACCACCGGCGTCCGGCGTCTCGAGGACCCGGAGGCCGCGCGCCACCTGGTCGAATGGACAGGCCTCTCCGGCGCCGCCCGCGTCACCTCCCCGTCCCCGCTGGGCCCGACGGACCCTGCCCCGACACACCCTGCAGCGGGCGCCGCGGCCGCGACCGGCTGCACCGGCCCGGCCGACACCGCTGCCGGCGCCGACGCCATCACGGGCTTCAGCGACTCCGCCCCGTGCGCCGCGGTGAGCTCCTCGCTCACCGTCCGCATTCCGGTCGAGGAACAGCACCGGCCGGTCATCCCCGCCGCACCAGCCGAAGCTCCCACCAGTGCCGCCCCGCAGTCGGTGAGGGCACCTGGAGCGCGGAGACCGGTTCGGGCACCGGCACAGGTGCGCACCCTCGGGCGGCGAGCGCGCCCCGGCGGCGCACCCTGCTGGGCAGCGTCCGGGGCGCTCGCGACCGGTGGGAGGAGCGTCCTGCTGAGGGCGAGCCGCAGAACGAGGGCGCAAGCTCACTGGACTGATGCGACCATGGCAACGTCGAGTCTCTGATCTGCGGCCTCGCGGACTCGTGGGCGGTCGTTGCCCCCGTTCCCGACGACCCCGCCGCACGACCAGCCATCCCGCACAGCACTTTGATCGGAAGGGACCACGCATCATGAACGCAGCAGTACAGGAGGGCGGGCGGCGACGACTGCGTGCCGGAGTGATCGGCTTGGGCTGGGCAGGTCAGCAGCACGTCGCCGCCTACGCCGCCGACCCCGCCGTCGACCTCGTCGCGCTCTCGGCGATGGAGGAGCACCTGCTGGAGCGGTTCGGCGAGGAGCACGAGGTGCCCGGCCGCTACCGGGACTGGACGCAGATGATCGCCGAGGCCGAGCTCGACGTCGTCTCGATCGCCACCCCCACCTTCCTGCACGAACCGATGGCGATCCATGCCCTCGGCGCCGGCGTGCACGTGCTCACCGAGAAGCCGATGGCTCAGACCGGTGAGGCCGCCGCCCGCATGGTCGCCGCCGCTCAGCAGGCCGGCCGCGTGCTGGACGTGTCCTTCAACCACCGCCAGCGGGGAGACGTCACCGCGCTGAAGGAGGTGGTCGACTCGGGCGTGCTGGGGACGCTCTACTACGCCAAGACCGGCTGGCTCCGCCGCCAGGGGATCCCCGGGCTCGGCACCTGGTTCACCCGGGCCGAGAGCTCCGGCGGCGGCGCGCTGATGGACATCGGCATCCACATGCTCGACATGGCCCTGCACCTGATGGGCGAACCCGCGGTCACCGCCGCCTCCGCCTCCACGCACGCCGAGTTCGGGCCATTGGGCCGCGGCGGTTCCGGCTTCGGCGTCTCGCAGCTCGAGCAGGGCGCCCCCTTCGAGGTCGAGGACCTCGCCACCGCCTTCCTGCGCCTGGACGGCGGCGGCACCCTGCTGCTGGAGTCCAGCTGGGCCCAGTGGATCCCGCACGACCTCTGCTATGTCACCCTCTACGGGGCCGATGGCGGCGCCACCATCGAATGGGGCGGCGACCCCGCGCACCCGCATCAGGAGATCACCGTGTGGACCGAGGTCGCCGGGATGCCCGCGGAGCTGCAGCCCGCCGTCGGGGAGGACGGCCACCACGCGGCCGCGGTCGCGAGCTTCCTGCAGCACGTCGCCTCGGGGGACCCGGCCGCGCACGACGGGTCGCTCGCCCTGCGCCGCGCCCGGGTCATCGACGCCTGCTACGCCTCGGCGCAGGCCGGGACCGAGGTCGCCGTCGCACGCTGAGCGTCGCACGAAGGACGGGCCGACCACGAGATGATCGTGGTCGGCCCGTCCTGTATGGCCGAGGCGGGAATCAGCCCGCCGGCCGGGGCGCGGATGTCCGCGCCGGGGTCACTCGCCCGGCAGCGGGGGAAGCACGTCGGGGTTCTCCTCGAGCCACTTCTCGACCGCTTCGGCCTCCTGGCCGTCCTCGAACTGGTTGACGACCGTGTCCTCGAGCGAGCCGAACTGCTCGTCGCTCAGCTTCATCTGCGAGATCCACTCCGCGGCCTCGGGGAACTCCTCGGAGAAGCCCTGGTTGCCCAGGTGGTGCAGCGCCTCCGGCTCGCCGAAGTGACCTTCCGGGTCCTCGAGCGCCCGGACCGGGAAGGCGGTCATGGCCCAGAACGGCGACCACAGGGTCACGACGATGTCCTCCTCGGCATCGATCTTGTTCTGCAGCTCGGTGAGCATCGCCGGGGTGGAGGACGTGACCAGCTCGAAATCGTCCAGGCCGTAGCCGGGGATCACGCTGTCCTGGGTGGCGCCGGTGATGCCGGCACCGGGCTCGATGCCGTAGATCTTGCCGTCGAAGCGGTCCGCCTGGCCCTGCAGGTCCGCGATGGACTGGATGTCGTCCATGTAGTCGGGGACGGAGAAGTTCAGCTTCGCGCCCTCGTAGTAGGCGACCAGGTCCTCGATGTTGTCGCCGTACTCGTCCATGTATTCGGCGTGGGTGACCTCGGGCCAGGCCGAGGGGTACATGTTCACGTCGCCCTGGGCGAGACCCGCGTAGAGCAGGGCGGCCTCGGCGATGGTCTGGTGCTCGACCGTGTAGCCCATCGCGGTCAGGCGGTTGTCCAGCAGGTACGCGGTGGAGAGGCCGTCGGTCCAGGAGGCGATGTAGCCGAGGGTGATGGTCTTGCCCTCGGGCCCGCCACCGCCGTTGCTGTCGCCGCCGCTTCCGCCGCCGTCACCGCCGTCGCTGCCGCAGGCGGCCAGGCCGAGGCCCAGCAGGCCGGCGCCGCCCACCAGGGCGGAGCGGCGGGAGACGGAGTTCGGGGTCCAGAGCGAGTTGCGCTTGGTCATGATCGATCATCCTTTCCAGAGGTGTTCGTAGGTTTCGGGTGCGGTCAGGAAGTGGTGGCCGTGCGACGTCGTTTCAGCACGGCGACCAGCGAGGTCTTGTAATCGCCGGGGTTGCCCAGGGCCGCCGTGACGCGGTCCAGGAAGACCGCCAGGATGACGACGCCGAGGCCGGCCTCGACGCCGAGCGGAAGGTCCAGGGTGGCGATCGCCTGGACCACCAGCTTGCCGGAACCCTCGGTCCCGGCCATGCCGGCGATCACGGCCATCGACAGCGCCAGCATGATCACCTGGTTGACACCCGCCATGATGGTGGGGATGGCCAGGGGCAGCTGGATGCCGCGGAGGATCTGCCCGCGGGTGGCGCCGAAGGACTCGCCGGCCTCGACGGTCTCGGAGTCGACCTGCCGGATGCCGAGCTCCGTCATGCGCACGCCGGGCGGCAGCGCGAAGATGATGGTCGAGAACATGCCGGGCACCAGCCCGATCGAGAAGAAGGTGACCGCCGGGATCAGGTAGACGAAGGCGGGCATCGTCTGCATGAAGTCCATGATCGGTTTCACGATCGCGCTCACCGTGGAGCTCATGGCGGCCAGGATGCCCAGCGGCACGGCGATGAGCACCGCGAACAGGGTCGCGACGATCACCAGCGCCATGGTCTGGAGCATCGGCGTCCACTGGTCCATGGCGAGGACCACGAGCATCATCACCAGGGTGCCGATGCCCATGCGCCAGGAGCGCGCCACCCAGGCGAGCAGCGCGAACAGCGGGATCAGCAGCAGCGCCGGCAGGAACAGCAGCGCCTCGGTGAAGTTCCCGACCAGGAACTCCATCAGCCAGCGGAAGGCGTCGAACAGCCAGGCGAGGTTGGCCTTCAACCAGTCGATGCCGGTCTCCGCCCAATCACCGACCGGAATGCGGGGCACGAGGCCGTCGTCGGGGTTCATCGGTCACCTCCGAGGGTGTCGTGGGTCGTGCCCGGCAGGGCATCGTCTCCGGCGGCGTCGGGTGCACCGACGGCCGTCACGGTGTCGCCGTTCTCGCCGTGCCCCGTCCCGGCGGCGGTCAGCAGCGTCACCCGGGGGATCACCCCGAGGAACTTGCCGTCCTCATCGACCACGATCAGCGGGTTGACGTGCTGGGCGGCCGGAGCGAACAGATCGGCGATCGGTGTGTCGTAGGAGACCACCGGCATCTCGCGACCGGGCACCCAGGGCAGGTCGTCCCGACCCGCGCGGACAGCCTCGGCGACGTCCTCCTCCCAGAGGACGCCGAGGGGGGTGCGGTCCCGGTGCAGGGCGACCAGCCACGGGTTCTGGGTCTCGCGCAGCATGCGGTGCGCGGTGCGCGGGCCGTGGTCCTCGCCGAGGGTCTCGGAGGGCCGCTCGAGGATGTTCTCCGCAGTCATGACGCGGGAGCGGTCGACGTCCTGGATGAAGCGGGCGACGTAGTCGTTGGCCGGCTCGTTGAGGATCTCGTCGGAGGTGCCGATCTGCTCGATCCGCCCGTCGCGCATCATCGCGATCCGGTCGCCGATCCGCATCGCCTCGTTGAGGTCGTGGGTGATGAACAGGACCGTCTTGTCCAGCTTCTGCTGGAGCTCGATCAGCTGATCCTGCATGTCGCGGCGGATCAGCGGGTCCAGTGCGGAGAACGCCTCGTCCATGAGCATGATGTCGGTCCCCGCAGCCAGGGCGCGGGCCAGGCCCACGCGCTGCTTCATGCCGCCGGAGAGGCTGTCGGGACGGTACCCGCCCCACCCCTTCAGGCCGACCATCTCCAGCGCCTCGGTGGCCCGCTTCTCGCGGTCCGCGCGGTTCAGGCCGCTGACCTCGAGCCCATAGGCGGCGTTCTCACCGACGGTGCGATGGGGCAGCAGGGCGAAGTGCTGGAAGACCATGGAGACTCGCTTGCGGCGCACCTCGCGCACCTTGGCGGCGGACATGCTCGAGAGCACGTCGTCGCCGATCCGCAGCTCGCCGGCACTCGCGGGGAGCAGTCCGTTGACCATGCGGATCAGCGTGGACTTCCCGGAGCCGGACAGCCCCATGACGACGAAGTTCTCGCCGGGCTCGACGCTGAAGCTGGCGTCGATCACCGCGGCCGTGAGCCCTTCTTCGCGCAGCTCGACGCGCGACTTTCCCTGCCGGAGGGCTTCGACACCTCGGGCGGGTCGTCGACCGAAGACCTTGTACAGGCCGTCGGCGGTGATGACTGGTGGCACGGGGGCTCCTTCATCCATAGGCCTCGGGTGGACGCGGATCGGTTCCGCCCTGCGTGGCGAGTGCTCGTGGACGCACCGACCCGATGTTCTATCTTCGTCCTCCTGCGCGTGGGCGGCAAACCTCGCCCTCGCCGGAAGTGTCGATTCTGACCTCGGCTTATGGGTCTCAGCAGGGGCAGGTCATGGCGGCTGCGTGGCGGGAAAACGCTGTGCGCTGGGCCGACGAGCGGCCGACGGGGGAAGGGTTCCGCGGTGCGGACTGTCCGACAATCTGGACATAACTATTCGGTCACGTACAGTTCTGGACGTGACGGAGGGCTCTCCGGGTGCTGGACCGGCGGGTTCGCTCGGCTGTCGGAGCCGCTCGGACGCCGCAGCCGCTCAGCTGCTCAACGGCGCGTCGGCAGCGTCTCCGCGAGGAAGCCGACCGTCTGCTGCCAGGCGGCCTCGGCGGCCTCGTGGTGGTGGAGGCCCGGGTGGGGGTTGTCGAAGGCGTGACCGGCGCCCTCGTGCAGGCGGAAGCGCACCTGCTCGCGCGCGCCGTCGGCGGTGACCGCCGAACGGATCTCCGTGACCTGCTCCAGCGGGATGAAGGCGTCGGCCGTGCCGAAGTGGTGCAGGCTCGGCACCTCGACCTGTGCGGCCCGGTCCAGGAGCGCGGGCAGCGCGGACCCGTAGTAGCTCACCAGCACCGAGGGCGGCCGCTCCTCCGCAGCGGCGGAGGCGGTCGCGGCGACGGCGAGACCGCCTCCGTAGCAGAAGCCCACCAGGCCCACCTGTTCGGAGTCCACGGCGCCGTGCGCACGCAGTGCGTTCAGGGCCGCCAGGGCGTCGGCCTCGGCGCGCTCCCAGGGCAGCTGCTCGGTCAGGGCCATGCCCTCGGTGAGCCAGGACTCGACGTCGTCCCAGTCGTCCATCCCCACCAGCGGCGGGTCCAGACGGGCGAACAGCTGCGGCGCCAGCACCGCATAGCCGAGCGCGGCGAGATCCGCGCAGCGCCGCTGTATGTACTCGGACAGGCCGAAGATCTCCTGCAGCACCACCAGGCCGGGCACCGGCTCCTCGAGGTCCTCGGGCAGCCAGAGCAGCCCCGGCAGGTCACCGGGGTCGGTCGGGATGGGAAGCGTCGTCGCACTCACGCCGCGACCATACCGCGTTGGAGCCGGTGACCGCCGGGGGACGATCCGGTCAGCGGAAGAGCAGGAGGGCATAGACGCCGAACAGGAGCAGGTGCACGGCGCCGTGGATCGCCGTCACCCGCGGAGCGGCCGCCGAGATCGCGGCGACGGCGAGGGTCGCCGCCAGCAGGAGCAGGTTCGTCGTCGATGCCGCGAGCACCACCGGAGTGCCGGTGAGCAGACCGATCACCAGCACCGTCGGGATGGTCAGGGCGAGGGTCGAGACCAGCGCGCCATGGCACAGGTTCACCACCCGCTGGAGCTCGCCGGCCAGTGCTGCCCGCACCGCGGTGATCGACTCCGGGGTGAACACGATCAGGGCGATCAGCACCCCGCCGAGCGCGACCGGGGCGCCGAGGCGGTCCGAGGCGTCGTCGAGCAGGTCAGCCATGTGGTGGGAGAGCAGCACGATCGGCAGCACCGTCGCGATCAGCAGGCCGGAGCGGGCCAGCAGCTCGCCGCGATGCACGGCGATGATCCGGCGCAGGGACAGGGGCGCGGTGCCGTCGTCGGGCCTCGTCGCGCGGCCGCCGGGCGTCCCGACCGCCGGGACCGTCACCTCCTGGAACTCAGCGGCCTGGGCGCCCATCTGCCGCCAGAGGAAGACCGCGTACAGCGCCACCGTGAGGCCGGCGATCACGAACGCCTGCACCGGGGCGTAGCGGCCGCCCTCCCCGAGCGTCGCCGGCAGGGCGAAGGCGAGGGCCGCGAGCGCCACCAGCATCACCAGGTAGGCGGAGGTGCCCACGCGATGCACCGCCGGCGAGCCGTGGCGCAGCCCGCCCACCAGCAGGCACAGCCCGAGCACCAGGTTCATGATGATCATCGAGACCGCCATCACCGAGTCCCGGGCGATGGTCGCGTGGTCCCCGGGCCCCAGCATCACCGCGGCGATCAGCACCACTTCGATCACCACGATCGACAGGGTGAGCACGAGCGTGCCGTAGGGGTCGCCGAGGCGGCGCGCGAGTGCCTCGGCCTGGCGGACCACGCCGCCGGCGGCCACCACGATCACCGCCACGATCGCGGCGAGCACCAGGGCGAGCACGGCGGAGGAGGGCCGGCCGGCCAGCAGCGGGGCGGCCAGGGTGAGCGCCCCCACGGAGACCCAGCCCAGCAGGAGGCGGAGGATCGCGCTGCGGGTGAGGAGGGCGGCGACCGGGCCGCGGTCGCTCGGGGCGGGGGCGGCGGAGTGCGATGACATGGCGGGAGGGTCCTTCTGCGAGGCCGTCCTCCGGAGAATCCACCGTCCGGGTCGTCCCGGCCGCGGCGTCGGCGGGGACCGCCCGACGCAGCTGCCACGATAGCCGTGCCCGGGGGCGGGCGATCAGGTCAGGATCAGTCCTCGCTGGTGCGGTCGATCCCGACCAGCAGGCCCTGGTCGTTGTCCACGTAGGTGCCGGGCGCGACCACCAGGTCCCAGGTGGTGCCCTCGGCGGTGGTCGCCTCGCAGTCCACGGTCTCGAACTGCGCGAAGTCGAGCCCGTCCTGACAGGTGACATCCTCCCAGTCGGCCATCTGGCCGACCGGCACATAGGAGAACTCCGAGGTCAGCGTCTGCAGCGTGCCCGCTGCGACGTCCTCCGCGCCGAGCGGGTCCATCCCATAGACGGAGCCGAAGCCCAGGCCGGTCAGGGTGACGTCCTCGTCCAGCAGGTCCTCCGCCGCCTCCGGCAGCGCGGTGCCGGTGGAGAAGAGCACCGCGACGCTGGAGCCGTTCCGGACGTCGGACTCCGCCGGGACCATGACCCCGTGGGCGACCCACTCCTGGGTGGGCTCGATGCTCTCGATGCCCGCGGGGCCGAGGCAGTCGACGGGGGCGGCACCCGGTGCGAGCACCAGCTCGGCCTCGCAGTCGGCGGAACCGCCGAAGGGCTCGGCGAGCAGCGCCGCCAGGGCGTCGGATCCGAGCACGAGGGCGCCCTCACCGCTGGCGTCATCGAGCCCCAGATCGGTGCTCAGCATGATCCGCGTGCGCTCGCCCGCGCCCCCGGTGCCGTCCGAGGGCTCCGCGCCGCCACCGTCCGAACTGGTGGCGGGGGCGGCCGGCGTCCCCTCGGGCTCCGCCCCGGTATCGGTCCCGCAGGCGCTGAGGCCCAGCAGTGCGGCGCCGGCGACGAGCGCCATGGCGGAACGGGTGCGGCGGGCGATGCGTGCGGTCCTCATGCTGGATCCTTCCCTCCCACCGCGCGGGCGGTGCCTCCCAGGCGGACCCGGTCACGATGTGGTCCTCACCACACCGTCCCAAACGGTCAAGAGAGGGTCAAATCGCCACGGGATCAGCGATGCTGCCCCGATCCGGGGTCGCGGCGCTGCGGGCCCGGGTCCCCGTGCTCACGGCGATAGCGATCATCGGCCTCGTCCTCCGACTCCGCCGCGCCGCCCGAGCGCCGGGGATCGCGGAACCCGAGCGTGACGCCGAGCGCGGTGCCGACGGCGAAGCCGATCAGCGCGCCGATGAAGAGATTGCTGATCACCGAGAGGCCCAGCCCGATCCCCACGGTGAAGCCGATCATCATGCCGAAGGGCAGCCAGGTGGCATCGAAGCGGCGACGGGGGCGTGGAGTCATGGATCCTGTCCGTTCGGACGCCCGCGGACGGGCCGAGGGGTGGGCACCACCAGCCTAGCGCCGGCCGGCGCCACCGGCTTCCTGCCTCATATGAAGGTGTAACGCCCTACAGCCGTTCCCTCGTCATATGAGGCGGAATTCTGGTGGCCGGGCGGGCCCGGACCAGGCCGGGCGGGGGTGGGCTGCACCCGCGCGTTCACCAGGGCAGGACCTCCGGGACCGGGGCCGCGCCGAGGACGTGCTGGTCGCAGAAGGCCAGCACCGCCTGGTTCCAGGCCAGCGCATTGGACGGGGTGAGCACCCAGTGGTTCTCGCTGGTCAGCTGCAGGAAGCGGTGCGGCATGTCCTGGGGCTCGCCGTCCCAGCTGGAGACCAGGTCCCACCACAGCCGCAGCGCCTCGCTGATCGGCACCCGGTAGTCACGGTTGCCGTGGGTGACCAGCATCGGGGTGGTGATCGCATCGATCTCGTGGTGCGGGGAGAAGGCCCGGTACCAGTCCGGGTCCTCGTCCTCGTGGCGGTGCACCCGCATCTTGGCGGCGGCCGCGTCGGTGGTGCGGTGCTGCTGGGGAAGGGCCCACAGCCCCGCATGGGTGACGATCGCGTCGAAGCGCTCGGTGTGCCCGGCGATCCAGTTGGCCATGAACCCGCCGAAGGAGGCGCCGAGCATCGCGGTGCGCGAGGCGTCGAGCTCCGCCCGCTGGAGCACCGAGTCGAAGAGGGTCTCGCACTCGCGGTAGACCACGTCCGGTCGGCGCGGCCAGCCGCGGTTCAGGCCCGCATCCCCGTACCCGGTGGACATCGCGGGGTCCGGCATCAGCACCGCATAGCCGCGCTCGACCGCGAGCCACGGGCACCAGCGCCAGCTCCAGGCGTTGTAGGAGCCGTGGGGTCCGCCGTGGATCCACAGCATCACCGGGGCGGGCGCCGCCGCCGAGGCGGAGGCGGGCGTGCACAGCCAGCCACCCACGGGGAGGCCGTCCAGGTCTGCCTCCACCCATTCCAGGGTGCCCGGCAGGGGGCCCACCGCACCCGGGGCGGGCAGCTCCGAGCACGTCCCGTCCGCGGCGATCCGCACCGGGCGCGGCGGGGTCGCGATGTCGGAGCGCAGCGCGAAGCAGGTGCCGCCCGGGGCCGCGGCGAGGGAGGAGAAGACGCCGTCGCCCGCCACGGTCCGGGCCTCGCCGGTCTCGGGGTCGACGGCGAGCACCGCTCCCGAGGAATGGAGGTCCCCGGCGACCAGCAGCGTGCCGTCCGCCGTCCACTCGAGGTCGGTCATGCTCAGATCGCCCAGCTGCGCGGTGACCGGGTCGCCGCCGCCGAGCGGGTGGATCTCCAGGCGGCTGTAGCTGGTGTCGGTGGGGGAGGAGGCGGTCGAGCGGATCACCGCGAGGCTGCGGCCGTCGCGGGAGAACAGCGGGGAGCCGAACTGTGCGGTCTCGTCCGCCGCGCACAGCACGCTGCGGCGCAGGGTGGCGGTGTCGATCAGGGCGATCGAGCTGCGGGTCTCGCCGCCGCGCACCCGCTGGGTCCAGGAGGTGGCGACGGTGCCGCCGTCCGGGGAGAGGTCCGCGGCGGCGGCGTGGAGGGTCACCGTGCCCACATCCGGGGTGAGATCGGTGAGGTCACCCTCCGGAGAGACCAGCACCAGGCGGCGGCTCTCGTCGCCGATCTCGTGGTCCCACAGCCGGATCGGCATCCCGGTGTGCCAGATGGTGGTCTGCTTCGCGTCCTTGCGGGCCCTGCGGCGCTCGGCGTCGTCCTCCAGCGTGCCGCCGGGCAGCACGCTGGTGGCCCCGAGCATGGTGCCGTCCGCGGCGACGGCGAGCAGCGACAGGCCTGCCGCGGCGGAGGCCACCACCTGCGCCTCGCCGGTGCGGGGCAGGCGCCAGATCGCGGTGGTGTCCTCCTCGGACCCGCCCTCCGGATCCGGGCGGGCGGAGCTGAACAGCAGCGAGCCGTCGGGGGCGAAGCGCGGTCCGCTCTCGCCCTTCGCGGAGAAGGTCAGTCGACGGGCCGGGCGCTCGCCGGTCGGATCCAGCTCCCACAGGGAGGAGACGAGCGTCGCCCCGGGCTCATCGGCCTGCTGGATCGCGCCGACCACCCGCCCGTCCTCGCTCGCGGCCACGGAGGCCAGGCGCGGGATCCGCAGGAAGGCGTCGACGTCGGAGAAGTCGGAGAACGGGCTCGAGGGAACAGCAGGATCAGCAGAGGTGGAGGCCATCCACGTCACGCTACCGGAGGTGCGGGCGGTGTCGAGGGCAGGTCAGGGGATGATCACGATCTTCCCGCGGGTGTGGCCGGACTCCACCTCGGCGAGCGCCTCGGCAGCCTGCTCCAGCGGGTAGGTGCGGACCACGTGCGGGTCCACCAGGCCGTACTGGACGACCCCGGCGATCTTGCCCAGCACGCCCTCGGACCGTTCCCGGCCGGCGCCGCCGAGCTCGACGGCGGTCTCGCCGTCAGCGGCGGAGACGATCACCGAGGGCTCCTTGGCCAGCGGCGCCAGCTCACGCAGCGCGTCCCCGCCGACGAGATCGGCCAGCAGGTCGACACCGTCCGCGGCGAGCGCGCGCACGCGCTCGGCGACCCCCTCGCCGGAGGGCACGAAGGCGGCACCGGTCGCCTCGACGAGATCGCGCTTGGACTCCGAGGCGACGCCGATCGCCCGGAACTGGTGGACCTTCGCGATCTGCAGGGCCATCAGCCCCACCCCGCCGCCGGCGCCGAGGACCAGCAGGGTCTGCCCCGGCTCGATCTCGACCTGATGGGTGAGGTCGTAGGCGGCGGTGCCGGCGATGGGGATCGCCGCGGCGTCGGTGAAGGAGATCTCCTCCGGCTTGGCCACGGACTCCGAGGCCTTCAGCACGGTGTGCGCGGCGAAGGCCCCGAGCCCCCGCGCCGGGGCGCCGAGCACCTCGTCCCCGACGGCGAAGTCCTCGACCCCCTCACCCACGCCGGTCACGACCCCGGATGCCTCCAGCCCCATCGCGGCGGGGAGAGTCCCGCGGGTGCCGAAGACTCCTTCACGGCGCTTCCAGTCGGCGGGGTTCACCCCGGCGGCGCGCACCTCGATGGCGATCTCGCCGGGCCCGGGGGTCGGGGCGTCACGCTCGACGAGCTGCTGGCCCTCGGGGCCGCCGTAGTCCTTGAAGACGAATACCTGGGACATCTGAGTTCTCCTGTGTCGCTGCTGGTGCGGGGAACGGCCGCGCCGGGGTTCCGCCGGCGCGGCCGCCTCCTCCTTGGTGGCGAAGGCGCCGTCCACCGCGTGCTCCGGCGGGCTGTAGAGCGTATACAGCACGAGGGGCTCGTCCCCAGTATTGCGGAAGTTGTGCTGGGCGCCGGCGGGCACCGCGCACTGATCGCCGCCGCCGATCGCGTGGGTGTGCCCGTTGAGAACGGCCTCACCGGTGCCGGAGACGAAGGTCAGGATCTGGTCCGTGGCCTCGTGGACCTCGTCCCCGATCTCTCCGCCCACCGGCACGGTCATGATGACGAGCTGGGAGTGCTTCCCGGTCCACAGGACCTTGCGGAAGTCCGTATTCGCTGACGCGATATCGGCGATGGTGAAGTGCTGGACGTTGCCCTCCAGGGCGAACTGCTGGTCAGACATGATGCGTGTCCTCTCGAGCGGGAACGGTGCTTCTCGAGTGCTGAACTGTCCTCCACGCCCCTGCGATGCGGCCGGTCAGGGCCGCCGCGCAGGACCGATCGGGGTCAGACGCTCTGGGTCGCCTCGACGCTTCGCCGAGCGCGGGACCCGGACGGGGCGGCGGGGCGGTCGCTGCGCTGCTCCCTGCGGCGGCGCAGCAGCCGCATCGCGTTGACGATGACCAGCAGCACCGATCCCTCGTGGACCAGCATGCCGATCGCTATCGTGACTCCGCCGGCGAACACACCCGCCAGCAGCGCCACCACCGTGAGCAGGGCGATCGCGATGTTCTGGCGCATCACGGAGACCGTGCTGCGGGCCAGGCCGATCGCCTGCGGGAGCTTCAGCAGGTCGTCCTTCATCAGGGCGATGTCAGCGGTCTCGATGGCGACGCCGGTGCCGGCCGCACCCATCGCCACGCCGATGTCGGCGGTGGCGAGCGCCGGGGCGTCGTTGACGCCGTCGCCGACCATCGCGACGGTGAAGCCTTCGCCCTGGAGCTGCTGGACGACGGTGAGCTTGTCCTCGGGCAGCAGCTGGGCGCGGACCTCGTCCACCCCGACCTCGGCGGCGACCGCCTCGGCGACCCGACGGTTGTCGCCGGTGAGCATGATGACCTTCTTCACCCCTGTCGCGTGGAGCCGGGAGATCATCTCCTTCGCATCGGTGCGGAGCCGGTCGGCGACCGCGACCACGCCGATCACACGGCCGTCGAGGGTGACGACCATCGGAGTGCGTCCGAGTCCGGCGAGCCGGTCGACCTCGGCGGCAGCGCCGCGGTCCTCGGAGATGCCCTCGGCCGCGAGCAGCGGCAGGTTGCCGACGGCGACGCGCCGGCCCCCGAGGATGGCGACGATGCCCTTGCCGGGAACCGGTTCGGTGTGCTCGGGCAGTCCCTCGGCGGGCAGTCCCTCGGCCGCAGCGGCGTCGATGAGGGGACGTGCCAGCGGGTGCTCGGAGCCGGCCTCGGCGCGGGCGGCCCAGCCGAGCACGTCGCCGCGATCCAGGGCGGGGTCCAGGACGGTGACGTCGGTGAGGTAGGGCCTGCCCTCGGTGAGGGTGCCGGTCTTGTCCAGGGCGACGGCGGTGATCTTCGCGCTGGTCTCCAGGTACTCGCCACCCTTGATGAGGATGCCGTCCTTGGCGCCGCGGCCGATGCCGGCCACGATCGAGACGGGGATGGAGATGACCATCGCCCCGGGGCAGCCGATCACCAGCAGGGTCAGTGCGAGCACGACGTTCCCGGTGATGAGCCCCGTGAGCAGGGCGAGCAGGATGATGCCGGGGGTGTACCAGGTGGAGAACCTCTCCATGAAGGACTGGGTGCGGGCCTTGGCGTCCTGGGCCTCCTCCACGCGGTGGATGATGCGGGCCAGGGTGGTGTCGGCCCCGATGCCGGTGGCGCGCACCTGCAGGAAGCCGCCGTCGGAGATGGTGCCGGCGAACACCTGATCACCCGTGGACTTCTCGACGGGGATGGACTCGCCGGTGATCGATGCCTCGTCCAGGGCGCCGGTGCCGTCGATGACGATGCCGTCGACGGGGACCTTGGCACCGTTCTTGACCAGCACGGTCTCCTCGGGCAGGACCTGGGCGGCGGAGATCTCCACCTGCTCGCCCTCCCGCATCACCACGGCGACGTCGGGGGCGACCGCCACGAGCTCGGCGAGCGCGGAGCGGGTGCGATTCATGGTGCCGGCCTCGAGGGCGTGGCCGATGGCGAACAGGAAGGTCACCGCTGCGGCCTCCCAGTACTGACCGATGAGCAGCGCACCGACCGCGGCGATGGCGACCAGCAGATCGATGGCGATGACCTTGACCATCAGGGCGCGCACGGCCTTGAGGATGATCGGGATGCCGGCGACCAGCGCCGCGGCGATCATGAGGAGATCGGCGGCGACCAGGGCAGCGGGCCCGTCCAGCGTGAGGCCGATGCCGTGCTGGTGGCCTGCACCGAAGGGGTTCACCCCGATGCTCAGGGAGAAGATCGCGGCGACGACGATGAGGAGACCCGCGACGAGGGGGGTTCCCCAGGGACCGCGCAGCCAACGGGTGAGAGCGGACATGAGGTGGTGCCTTTCACGATCAGGTGCGGAACAGGACGCGGGAAAGGTGGCCGGGCCCGTGGGGCCCGGCACCAGGTGGTCAGAAGGCCGAGAGGGCGGACTCGTAGCCGGCCTTCCCGATCGCGGAGACGATATCGTCGGTGGTGGTCACGGAGGCGTCGTGGTCGACCTCGACGCGGCCGGAGGCGAACTTCACGCTGACGTTCTGCACGCCTTCGAGGCGGCCCACCTGCTTCTCGATCTTGGCGACGCAGGACGGGCAGCTGAAGCCCTTGGCGCGGAAGATGGAGTGGGTGCTGGTGGCGGGGGTGGTGGTCATGGCGGGCCGTCCTTCCGGATCGTGGTCCTCGAGGGCTTCTCCCTCGATGTGCTCTCAACCTAGAGGGGTCCTGGTGGCGGCGACATGACGGGGATCAATCACCCGCACCGCATCTCTGACCAGGTGAGAGGGAGGGCGTTAGAGTCGTCGCATGAGTACCCAGGAGCCGTCCGCCGGGCCCGCCCCGCAGGGCCGGCGCACGATCCCGCTCACGGAGATCGCCCTGCCGCACGAGTGCCCGCGGCCGGTACGGCTGTACGTGCTGGCCCGCGCGCCCTACTTCCGGGGCCTGGGCGAGCCGGAGCTGGACCGCATCGATGCGCGGATGCGCACCCTGACCTTCTCCCCGGACACCCCGATCTACCGGGCCGGCGAACCGGCGGAGTCGCTCTTTGTGGTCGCCGAGGGCCGGGTGAAGCTCTCCCAGGTCACCGCCGACGGCACGGAGACGGTCACCGACCTCCTGGTCCCCGGGGAACTGTTCGGGTCGATGAGCTCGCTCGGGGAGCCGTTCCACCACCAGACCGCCTCGGCGCTGGTGGGCACCTGTGTGCTGCGCATCGATCAGGAGGCGTTCCGCACGGTCCTGGCCGAGCAGCCGCGCATCGCCCTGCGAGTCCTCGATGACGTCGCCGCCCGTCTCGCCCGGGCCGAGACCGACGTCGGCTCCCACGGCACCGCGACCGTCGAGCAGCGGGTCGCGAGCACCCTGCTGCGCCTGGCGGACAAGCTCGGCGAGGACCGCGGCGGCGAGGGGATCATGCTCGAGGTGCCGCTGTCCCGCGCGGATCTCGCCGGGCTCGCCCGCTCCACCCCCGAGTCGGTCTCGCGGGTGATGAGCCGCTGGAAGAAGCAGGGCCTGATCGACTCCGGTCGGCGCTGGACCGCGCTGATGGACCCGGCCCGGCTCGAGGAGCTGCGCGACGCGGCGGGGTGACCCGGGCCTCTCAGCACTCGGGGATGTTCACCGCCACGTTCACGGCCAGGCCACCGAGCGAGGTCTCCTTGTACTTCGACATCATGTCCCGTCCGGTGTCCCGCATCGTGCGGATCGCCTGGTCCAGGGAGACCCGGTGGCTGCCGTCCCCGGCCAGCGCCAGCCGGGCCGCGTTGATGGCCTTCACCGAGGCGATGGCGTTGCGCTCGATGCAGGGGATCTGCACCAGACCGGCGATCGGATCGCAGGTCAGTCCCAGGTTGTGCTCGAGACCGATCTCGGCCGCGTTCTCCACCTGGGTCGGGGTCCCGCCGAGGACGGCGCACAGCCCCGCCGCCGCCATCGAGCAGGCCGAGCCCACCTCGCCCTGACAGCCGACGTCGGCGCCGGAGATCGAGGCGTTGCGCTTGAACAGCGTGCCGATCGCGCCGGCGGTGAGCAGGAACTCGAGCACCTTCTCCTCGACCACGGCGGGCTCCGCCGCGCCGTGCAGGAAGCGGATCGCGTAGTGGAGCACCGCGGGGATGATCCCGGCGGCGCCGTTGGTCGGGGCGGTGACCACGCGGCCGCCCGAGGCGTTCTCCTCGTTCACGGCCAGCGCGTAGAGGTTCACCCACTCGAGCTCCGCGAGCGTGGCGTGCTTGCCCAGTCCCGGGCCCGCGGCCTCCAGCTCCCGCAGCCGGCGCCGCAGCGCCGGGGCCCGACGCTTCGTCTGCAGCGGTCCGGGCAAGGACTCCTGCTCTCGGGTGCAGCCGTTCTCCACGCACTCCTGCATCACGTCCCAGACGTCCAGCAGGGCGGTGTCGATCTCCGCGTCCGAGTGCCGGGTCCGTTCGTTCGCCCGCATCACCTCGGCGATCGAGGTGCCCGTCGCCTCGCAGCGCTCCAGCAGCTCGGCGCCGTCCGCGAAGGGGAAGGGCTCCGGGGTCTCCAGCGCCTCCGGCACCGGGTTCTCCAGCTCCTCGGCGGTGACCACGAAGCCGCCGCCGACGGAGTAGTACTCCTGGGAGGTGAGCACCTCGCCCTCGGCGTCCAGGGCGCTCAGACGCATCCCGTTGGGATGGCCGGGCAGCGAGCTGCCCTGATGCAGCACCACATCGCGCTCGCGGATGAAGTCGATGTCGTGGGTGCCGTCGAGGGCGAGGCGGCCGGACTCCTCGACCTCGCGGATCACCTCCGGCGCTTCCTGGGCACCGATCGTCTCGGGATCCCGGCCGGCCAGGCCCAGCACCACGGCGGAGTCGGAGCCGTGGCCCACCCCGGTCGCCGCGAGCGAGCCGTAGAACTCGGCCCGTACGCCCGCGGTGCCGGCCAGCGCGCCGCCGTCGCCCAGCTCCCGGGCGAAGCGGCGGGCGGCCCGCATGGGACCGACCGTGTGGGACGAGGACGGACCCAGCCCGATGGAGAACAGGTCCAGCACGCTCAGGCTCATGGGAGCGCCTCGCTCCCGAACTCCTCCATGCCGTCCAGCAGCCAGCGCACCAGGAAGTCCGCGAAGGACGCCCGCGGCAGGATCCGGAAGGTCTCCTCGGCGCTGCGATGCAGGATCACCGGGACGGTGCCGAGGGCGGTGACGATCCCGGTGCCGACGGGGAACTCCCGGGGATGCAGGTCCGCGTGGCAGCTCTTCTCCAGCACTGCGCGGGCGCTGCGGCCGCTCAGCTCCAGCACGGTGCGGTTGCCGGAGAGGTCGACGGCGAGCCCCGGCATCCCCTCGAGCGCCGCGGCGAAGGGCTGCTCATCGCCGGTGCGCTGGGTCCGGGAGACGTCCACGGCCAGGAAGTCGTCCGGCCCCAGCCAGAGCACGTGGAGGCCGTCGGCGTCCCCCGTGGTGCTGCCGTGGTGCCGAGGCAGCTCGAGTCCCAGCTCCGCCTCCAGCGCCTGGGCGGACGGAGTGCCGATCTCGGCGCGCAGTCCGATCTGGAGGGTGAACGGGAGCTCACGCAGGGCCACCGAGCGCTCGCCGGTGACCTCGGCGGCCGCCATCGCCGCGGCGAGATGGGCGACGGGGGAACGGCGCAGCTCGTCCGGGGGGCGAGATTCCAGCAGGGCGGTGGCCTCCTCGGTGCTGAGCACCGGGTCGGCCTGGGCGGCGGTGAACGGGGACAGGGTGCGATCAGCCATCACGGCGCTTCCCTTCGGGGTCGTAGAGGATGTGGGAGGTGATCTCGGCGTCCACCAGGCGGTCCCCGAGCGGGGCGCGGACGATGTCGCCGATGCGCTGGTGCCCGTCCTGGATCAGGGCGAGGGCGAAGGTGCGATCCAGGACCGCGGAGCGGTACGAGGAGGTGACCTGGCCGATCATCGGCACCGGACCCTCGTCGGGGGTGACGGAGGTGCTCCTCTCGATGATCTGGACGCCCTCCGGCAGCTTCGTGGTGCGGTCCAGCGGCAGCAGGCCCACCAGCTGCTTGCGGTCGGTGCGGGCGGTGTCCTGGCGCTGGAAGGAGCGCTTGCCCAGGAAGTCCTTGAACTTCGAGACCGCCCACTCCATGCCCGCGTCCTGCGGGGTGACGGTGCCGTCGGTGTCCTGGCCGACGATGACCAGACCCTTCTCCGCGCGCAGCACGTGCATCGTCTCGGTGCCGTAGGGGGTGATGTCGAACTCCGCCCCTGCCTCGGCGACGGCCTCCCACACGGCCAACCCGTAGAACGCCTCGACGTTGATCTCGAAGGCGAGCTCCCCGGAGAAGGAGATGCGGCAGATCCGCGCCGGGATCCCGGAGGCCAGGGTGTGCTCCTTGAACTCCATGAACCCGAAGGCGTCGTTGCTGACATCCAGTCCGGGGGCGAGCTTCGCGATCACGTCACGGGAGCGCGGTCCGACCACGGCGATGGTGGTCCACTGCTCGGTGACCGAGGTGAAGGTGACGTCGAGCTCCGGCCACTCCGTCTGGTGCCACTGCTCCAGCCAGTCCAGCACCTTCGCCGCGCCACCGGTGGTGGTGGTCATGAAGAAGTGGTCCTCGGCCAGGCGCATCGTCACACCGTCGTCGAACAGCATGCCGTCCTCGGTGCACATCAGCCCGTAGCGGCCCTTGCCGATCGCCAGCTTCTTGAAGCCGTTGGTGTACACCCGGCCCAGGAAGTCGGCGGCGTCGGCGCCGCGGATCTCGATCTTCCCCAGCGTGGTGCCGTCCAGGAAGCCGACCGACGTGCGCACCGCCGCGCATTCGCGCAGCACCGCGGCGTCCATGTCCTCCCCGGGCCGGGGGAAGAACCAGGGGCGCTTCCACTGGCCGACGTCCTCGAACACGGCGCCGTGGGCGACATGCCAGGGATGGACGGCGGTGAGCCGGGCCGCGTCGTAGAGCGCGCCGCGGCGCCTGCCCGCGAGCGCCGCGAAGGCGACCGGGGCGTACGGCGGGCGGAACCCGGAGCTGCCCACCTCGGCCGGGCCCTCGTGCCCCAGCAGCGCCGCGATCACGGCGGAGGCGTTGACGCCGCTGGTCTTGCCCTGATCGTTCGCGGTGGAGATCGAGGTATAGCGCTTGACGTGCTCGACGGAGCGCATTCCCGCGCCGATCGCGCGGGCCACGTCGGCGACGGTCTGATCGCGCTGCAGGTCCACGAAGTGGGTGGTCCAGGTCTCCGGTCCGCCCTCGGGCCCCGCCACCATCCACAGCGGGCGGAACGTGCCCACCTCGGCGGCGGGAGCGTCGGGGGCCTGCAGCGTGGAGGAGAAGCCGGTGGCCTCCGCCGCCCGGAGGCCCGCCGCGGTGCCGTCGGCCAGGGTGGAGGCGAGCGTCCAGGCACCGGCGGCGGCGCCGGCCATCTGCTGGCCGCGGACGGTGTCCACCGGCAGCCAGGCCGCGAGCTCCTCGTCCCAGGTCAGCCGGCCCTGGCGCTGGCTGTGCAGGTGCACGACGGGGGAGAACCCGCCGGAGACGGCCAGCAGATCGGCCTCGATCCGCTCGCTCGCGCCCTGGGGGGCGCCGTCCGCGTCGAGGGAGCGCACCTCGACCGCGCTGAGGTGGCCGGTGGATCCGTCCCCCGCGGTCCCGACCACGGCGGCGCCGGGGAGGCTCCGCACCCCGGTCGCGTCGAGCACGGCCTGCGCGGACGGGGAGGGCTCCGGTCGGGAGTCGATCACGGCGGCCACCTCGAGACCCGCCAGCACGAGGTCCTCGACCAGGGTGTAGGCGCTGTCGTTGGTGGTCGCGATGACGGTGCGGCTGCCGCAGGCGGTCGCATAGCGGTTGAGGTAGGTGCGCACCGCGCCCGCGAGCATCACACCGGGACGGTCGTTGTCCGCGAACACCAGCGGACGCTCGTGGGTGCCGGTGGCCAGCACCACGCGAGCGGCGCGGATGTGGTGGACCCGCTGCCGGGAGACGCCGGGCCGGTCCGTGGCGGGCAGGTGGTCGGTGCGATGCTGCACCGCGACCACGAAGTTCTCGTCATAGCTGCCGACGGCGGTGGTGCGCGGCAGATAGGTGAACTCCTCGGCGGCGGCCAGTTGCTGCAGGGTCTGCTGAACCCAGGTCAGCGCGTCGCCGCCGGCGATGGCGGCCGTCCGGTCGCCGAGCAGGGAGCCCCCGGCGCGGGCCTGGTCGTCGACCAGGAGGGTGCGGGCACCGCTCGCGGCGGCCGCCCGGGCGGCGGCCAGACCGGCCGGGCCGGCCCCGACCACCAGCACCTCGGTGTGGACGTACCGGTGGTCGTACAGCGCCTCGTCCCGGCGGGGGTCGAGCACGCCCATGCCCTGGAGGTGCTCGGCCTCGAGCCCCTCGCGGATGCCGACGGTGGTGGCCGGGAGCATCGACTCGTCGACCTCTCCGGCACGGGTGCCGCGCACCCGCAGCAGGGCGCTGGGCTCCTCGAGCCCGGCGGTGAGCACCCCGCGGGGGCGCTTCAGGTAGAGGGAGGGGCCGCAGCCGGGGCGCCCGGCGGCGAGCAGGGCGCTGGCGACGGTGTCGCCCTCGTAGCCCGTGAGCTCGGTGCCGTCGACGAGGACGGTGATCTCGCGGTCACGGTCGATGCCGTGCCCCGGAGCGCGGGTGGGATCCAGGCGGGTGGTGGTCACGGCTGCACTCCTTCGTGCGAGGTGGGGCCCGGCCCGGTGCCGGGGCGTGCGGAGCCGGCCGGATAGGTGGCGCGGAACTCGTAGGTGGCGGTGTCGCGGATGGCGTTGAACCACTTCCGGCAGCCGCCGGTGTGGTGCCAGCGCTCGGCGTAGTCGCCGCGGGGGTTGTCACGGTAGAAGAGGTATTCGGCCCACTCGCGGTCGGTGAGCGCGTAGGGGTCCTCCGGCCGGGCCACATGGGCCTGGCCGCCGTAGGCGTACTCGACCTCGTTGCGGGGTCCGCAGTGGGGGCAGTCGATGAGCAGCACGGGTGCTCCTTCCTCAGTGGGCGACGGCGGCGGCGCCGTGCTCGTCGATCAGATGGCCGGTCTCGAAGCGCTCGAGGGTGAACGCCTCGTTCAGGGGGTGGGGCGAGCCGGTGGCGATGGTGTGGGCGAAGGTCATGCCCGCCGCCGGGGTGGCCTTGAATCCGCCGGTGCCCCAACCGCAGTTGACGTAGAGATCGTCGATCGGTGTGGTGGAGATGATGGGGGAGGCGTCGAGGGTGGTGTCGACGATCCCGCCCCAGGTGCGCAGCACGTGCGCGCGGGCGAAGATCGGGAACAGCTCGACCGCGGCGGCCATCTGCTCCTCGATGACGTGGAAGGAGCCGCGCTGGCCGTACCCGTTAAAGGTGTCGACCCCGGCGCCCATGACCAGCTCGCCCTTGTGCGCCTGGGAGACGTACACGTGCACGTGGTTGGACATCACCACGGTGGGGTGGACCGGCTCGAACAGCTCCGAGACCAGCGCCTGCAGCGGATGGGACTGGATCGGCAGGCGGAACCCCGCCAGGTCGGCCAGCAGGGAGGAGCTGCCGGCGGCGGCGAGCCCCACCTTGCCGGCGTTGATGCGTCCGCGGTCGGTCTCCACGCCGACGACCCGGTCGCCGTCCTTGACGAACCCGGTGACCTCGCAGTTCTGGATGATGTCCACGCCCATCTCGTCGCATTTGCGGGCCAGCGCCCAGGCGACGTGATCGTGCTTGGCGATGCCGGCGCGGGGCTGATAGGTGCCCCCGAGGACGGGGTAGCGGATGTCGTCGGCGACGTTGAGGATCGGGCAGACCTCCTGCGCCTCCTGCGGGCTCAGCCACTGCGAGTCGATCCCGTTGAGGCGGTTGGCGTACACGCGCCGTTCGGAGTCGCGGACGTCCTGCAGCGTGTGGGCGAGGTTCATGACGCCGCGCTGGGAGAACAGGAAGTCGTACTCGAGCTCCTCGGGCCATCCCTCCCACAGCTTCAGGGCCTGCTCGTAGATCCCGGCGGACTCGTCCCAGAGGTAGTTCGAGCGGATGATCGTGGTATTGCGGGCCATGTTCCCGCCGGCCAGCCAGCCCTTCTCGAGGATCGCCACGTTGGTGATCCCGTGGACGCTGGCCAGGTAGTAGGCGGTGGCCAGGCCATGGCCGCCGCCGCCGACGATGACGACGTCGTAGCCGGCGGCGGGCTCGGGGTTGCGCCAGAGGAATTCGGGGTGCTCGGGAAGCAGCTCGGCCATGTCAGGCTCCCATCTCGGTGAGGTCGGGGTACAGGGGGTGGGCGGCGGCCAGGCCGCGGGCGCGGTCGCGCAGGCCGGACAGCACCGCGTCGTCCACGGAGACCTCCGCGCCGTCACCGGTCGCGGCGCGGGCGCCGGCGATCAGGGTCTCGGCGATGAGGTCGGCGACCTCACGGAAGTCGTCCCGGTCGAATCCGCGGCTGGCGAGGGCGGGGGTGCCGATGCGCAGCCCCGAGGTGACCATCGGCGGTCGGGGGTCGAAGGGCACCGCATTGCGGTTGACGGTGATGTCGACGGCGGCCAGCAGGTCCTCTCCCTGCTGCCCGTTCAGCGGCGAGTCGCGCAGGTCCACGAGCACCAGGTGCACGTCGGTGCCGCCGGTGAGCACCGTGATCCCGTGCGCGGTGACATCGGGCCGGGTGAGGCGTTCGGCCAGGAGCGCGGCGCCGGTGAGGGTGCGCTGCTGGCGATCGCGGAACTCGTCGGTCGCGGCGATCTTGAAGGCCACCGCCTTGCCGGCGATCACATGCTCGAGCGGACCGCCCTGCTGGCCGGGGAAGACGGCCGAGCGCACCTTCTTGGCGATCTCCGGCTCGTTGGTGAGGATGAGTCCGCCGCGGGGGCCGGCGAGAGTCTTGTGGGTGGTGGAGGTGACCACGTGCGCATGGGGGACCGGGGAGGGGTGCAGTCCGGTGGCGACCAGGCCGGCGAAGTGCGCCATGTCCACCATCAGGTAGGCACCCACCTCGTCGGCGATCTCCCGGAAGGCGGCGAAGTCGAGCTGGCGGGGGTAGGCCGACCAGCCGGCGATGATCAGCTTCGGGCGGTGCTCGCGGGCCAGGCGCGCGACCTCGTCCATGTCCACCAGGTGCGTGGTCCGGTCCACCCCGTAGGCCGCGATGTCGTAGAGCCGCCCGGAGAAGTTGATCCGCATGCCGTGGGTCAGGTGGCCGCCGTGCGCCAGCTCCAGGCCCAGGACCGTGTCCCCGGGCCGGATCAGCGCATGCATCACCGCGGCGTTGGCCTGGGCCCCGGAGTGGGGTTGGACGTTGGCGAACGCGGCGCCGAACAGGGTCTTCGCCCGCTCGATCGCGAGCGTCTCGATGGCGTCGACGTGCTCGCAGCCGCCGTAGTAGCGCTTGCCGGGGTAGCCCTCGGCGTACTTGTTGGTCAGCACCGAGCCCTGCGCCTGCATGACGGCGGCGGCGGTGTGGTTCTCGGAGGCGATCATCTCCAGACCCTCGCGCTGGCGGGCCAGCTCGGCGTCGATGTGACCGGCGACCTCCGGGTCGAGATCGGCGAGGCTGCGGGTGAGCTCGGCCGGGACGGTGCCGGTGGTGGCAGTGGTCTGCGTCATTGCAACTCCTGAAGTACCCGTAATGAACAACTGATATATCAGTTCCTGGCACACCGTATGATGGTGCTCGCGCGACGTCAAGCCCCCGCGGCGCCCCAGGTCCCGTCCGCGATCGTCCACACCTCAGGAAGGCTGCGATGACCTCCTTGCCCGTGCACGCCGATCCCGCCCTCTCGCTCGCCGAACGGGCGTACCGCACACTGCGGGACCGCCTGGTCGTGCTCGACATCGCCCCGGGCGATCCCCTGCAGGAGAGTCGCCTCGCCGAGGAGCTCGAGGTCGGCCGCACCCCGCTGCGGGAGGCGATCAAGCGGCTCGAGGTGGACCGCCTGGTGGTCTCCTACCCGCGCCGCGGGACCTTCGCGACCGGGGTCGACATCACCGAGCTGGCGACGGTGTCCGAGGTGCGCGAGCTGCTGGAGCCGCTGGCCGCGCGCAAGGCGGCCCTGCGCGCCGATCCCGAGGTGCGCCAGGCGCTGCGTGAGGCGCACGAGAGTGTCGCGCACCTCGCGGACGGCTCTCCCTGGCGCGAGGCGCTGGCCGCGGATCTGGCCGTCCACCGCCTGATCTACCGTGCCGCGGGCAATCCCCACCTCGAGGACTCCCTGATCCGGCTCGACAATCTCGCCACCCGCATCTGGAGCGCCATGGTCGACCGGCTGCCCGATGTGTCCGTGCACGTCCGCGAGCACATCGCGCTGCTGGAGGCGATCCTCGCCGGCGATGCCGATCGGGCCGAGCAGCTGACGCTCGATCACATCCATCACTTCGACGCGATGGTCCGCCAGGTCATCTGAGGATTTTCCGCGTGATCGGACCCGAGGGGCCCGGTCCGCGGAAAAGGGGGCGCGAAGAACCCTTCGTGCCGATCCCTTGACGTCGGTCCCGGCCGCACCTAGGTTCTACGCAACCCAGTTGCATGCAAGGCAACCGATAGAGAGGCGGACGATGATGTCCACTGCTCCCCAGGACGCAGACACCCCGGTCGACGGCTCCCCCGACACGGAATCCCGGAGCCTGAGCGGGCGCTCGCGGGCCAACGACGGCACCGGCGTCACCCCGCAGACCCGACGCAAGGTGGTCGTCGCCAGCTTCATCGGCAACTTCGTAGAATGGTTCGACTACGCCGTCTACGGCTACCTCGCCACCACGATCGCTGTCGTCTTCTTCCCGGAGAGCGACCCGCGCGTCGCCCTGCTGTCCACCTATGCGCTGTTCGCGATCTCCTTCCTCATCCGCCCCATCGGCGGGTTCTTCTGGGGCAGCCTGGGGGACAGGGTCGGTCGGCGGACGGCGCTGGCCTGGTCGATCCTGATCATGTCCGGCGCGACCTTCCTCATCGCCCTGCTGCCCTCGTATCAGGCCGTGGGCTTCCTCGCCCCGCTGCTGCTGCTCGTGCTGCGCCTGGTGCAGGGCTTCTCCGCCGCCGGCGAGTACGCCGGCAGCTCCGCCTTCCTCGTGGAGTACGCGCCGCCGCGCCGACGGGGCATGTACGCCGCGGTGGTCCCGGCCTCCACCGCCACGGGCCTGCTCCTCGGCTCACTGATCGCCTCGCTGCTGAGCGTGACGCTGACCGATCCCCAGATGGAGTCCTGGGGATGGCGCCTGCCGTTCCTGCTCGCGGCGCCGATGGGCCTGATCGGTCGGTACATCCGGAACAAGCTCGAGGACACCCCCGAGTTCCAGGCCCTGGCGAAGGGCGACGACGTCGTGAAGGCGCCGACCAAGCAGCTGCTGGTCACCTACTGGCGCACCGGGCTGCTCGCCTCCGGCGCGGTCCTGCTCAACGCCGTCGGCTTCTACATGATCCTCAGCTACATGCCGGTGTACATGTCGACCGAGCTCGGCCTGAGCGATACCCGCGCCTACATCGCCACCACGGTCGCGCTGTTCACCTATATCGGCTTCATCTTCCTCACCGGCCTGCTCTCGGACCGCTTCGGGCGGCGGAAGGTGCTGATCAGCGCGTCGGTGAGCTTCATCGTGCTCACGGTGCCGGCGTTCTTCCTGCTGGAGACCGATTCCTTCCTGGTGATCCTGCTGGTGCAGGTGCTGCTGGGCGCGATGCTCACCCTCAACGACGGCACGCTGCCGAGCTTCCTCGCCGAGCTGTTCCCCACCGAGGTCCGCTATTCGGGCTTCGCCATCAGCTTCAACCTGTCCAATGCGATCTTCGGCGGCACGGCTCCGTTCGTCGCCACGCTGCTGATCGGGATGACCGGCAGCACGATCGCCCCCGCGTGGTACCTGATGGCCGCGGCCGCGGTCTCCCTGATCGCAGTGCTCATCGCCCGCGAGACCGCCCATCACGAGCTGCGGCGGCAGGCCGCCTGATCACCTGCCGATCGCTCCCGGGTGGCGGGCCGAGCCGGAATGCTCTCGCACGGGTTGACCGTGAGGTCCGTCACTGCCAGAATTCAGCGCAACCGGGTTGCCGGAAATGCAACGCTGAGCCCGATCGCCTGTGCCACCCCGTTCCATCCCGAGGGCCCAGCCCACGACGACGCCGTTGGAGGATGTCCAGATGTCTACCCCCGATCACCCGGAGCACCAAAGCCCACCGCCCGAGGGCGGCACCGAGACCGGCCCGGTCATCCTCCCGAGATTCCGTGGCCGGCTGATCCCGCCGCTGGACCGCGGGATCATCATGGTGCTGCCCCCGCTGCTCATCCTCGCCGCGGTGATCGCGGTGATCGTGGACCCGGATGGCGCCGCCGCGGTCATCGGTCGGCTGCGCACCTTCGTCACCGGCGGCTTCACCTGGTGGTTCGTCGCCTATTCGCTGATCGCCTTCGGTGTCTGCGCCTGGCTGTGCCTCAGCCGGATGGGGTCGATCCGGCTGGGCGGCCCGAAGGCCCGTCCCGAGCACGGCAAGTTCGCCTGGTACTCCATGCTCTTCGCCTGCGGCCAGGGGATCGGGCTGATCTTCTGGTCGATCGCCGAGCCGATCCTGCTGCAGGACGGCGCGCCGGTGGTCGCGGATGCGGGGAACCCCGGTCAGGGCGGCATCGTGTGGACCTACTTCCACTGGGGTCTGACCGCCTGGGCCATGTACTGCGTGGTCGCCATCTGCCTGGCCTACTCCCATCACAACCTCGGTAAGACCCTCACCTTCCGGGAGGCGACCGTGGACCTGCTCCCCGCCCGCGCCCAGCGTCCGGCGGGCGTCGTCATCGAGCTGCTGGCGATCATCGCCACCGTGCTGGGCCTGGCCACCTCCTTCGGCTTCGCGGCCATGCAGTTCAGCTCCGGACTCACCTCGGTCACCGGTATCGCCTCGGGCCCCGTCGTGTGGTTCATCGTCATCGTGGTGCTCGGCGGTCTCACCGCCGTCTCCGCCTTCCTGGGCGTGAACAAGGGCATGAAGCGCATCAGCGAGCTGAACTCGGTGCTCAGCATCGTGCTGGTCATCGGGGTGTTCGTCTTCGGCCCCACCGTGTACATCCTGTCCAACCTGTCGCAGACCTTCGGCTCGTTCTTCTACAACTTCATCCCGATGAGCTTCTGGACCGGGGCGGAGGGTGCCGCTGCGCCGCTGGGGGACTGGTCGGAGAGCTGGAACGGGATCTGGACCGTCTTCATCTGGTGCTGGGTGATCGCCTTCTCCCCCTTCGTCGCCGGATTCATCGCGCGGATCTCCCGCGGCCGCACGATCCGTGAGTTCGTCCTCGGCGTGACCGTCATCCCCACGCTGATCGTGATGGTCTGGGTCGCCGTGATCGGCTCCGCCGGCAACTACTACGACGGGCTCTCCGGCGGCACCGTCTCCGCCGATGTCGCCGAGGACACCTCCGCCGGGCTCTTCTCGATGCTCGGGATGGTCCCGGTGGTGGGCGGTCTGCTGCTGGTGGTCGCGACGATCCTGGTGGCCACCTACTACGTCACCAGCCTCGACTCGGGCACCTACGCCCTCGCCGAGTTCGTCTCGGCGCCGAGGAGATCCGGTCCCCTGTTCCGCGTGATCCTGGTGGCCAGCATCGGCACCGTCGCGGTGCTGCTGCTCGCCCTCGGCGGCGTGAACGTCGTCGACACCGTCCAGACCGGCACCATCATCGGCGCCTTCCCGTTCTCCTTCGTGATCCTGCTGATGATCATCAACCTCGTGCGGCGTCTGCGCTCGCGCAACAAGTCGGTGCGCCAGCTGGAGAAGCAGATCAATGATCCGCGCCACTGCGAGGAGGACGACACCGTGGACGAGCACGGCATCCCGCGCCCCGACCCGCGCCGCGGCGTCGGGGAGGGAACCCTCACCGAACCCCAGAACCCCTATGCGACGAGACCCTGACGAGAGGACACGAGACCGTGCCTGACACCGCAGCACAGCAGCCGGTCCGGCTGGCCCATCTGGACGCCCACCGCTACCGGGAGTGGGTGGCCCGGGGAGGGTCCACCGTGATCGTGCCGGCCGGGGCCTTCGAGCAGCACGGCCCTCACCTGCCGATGGGGACTGACTCCCTGTTGTCCACGACCCTCGCCGAGGCGGTGGCGGAGAGGGCCGGGGCGAAGGTCGCCGAGCCGCTCACCTACGGCTTCAAGTCCCAGCAGAAGTCCGGGGGAGGCGACCATCTGCCGGGCACGATCAGCCTGGACGCCGCCGCCCTCATCGCCCAGGCGCGCTGCGTGCTCACGGGCTTCCTGTCCCAGGGCGTTCAGAACGTGGTCGTGCTCAACGGGCACTTCGAGAACTACCAGTTCCTCTTCGAGGCGGCAGATCTCGCGCTCGGCGACCTCCGCGCGGCCGGGATCGGGGGCGAGGGAGGGCCGGCGCCGTCGGTGCTGCTGCTGTCCTACTGGGACTACGTCTCCGAGCAGACCCTGGCAGAGGTGTACCCCGGCGGATTCCCCGGCTGGGACATCGAGCACGGCGGTGTCCTGGAGACCTCGCTGATGCTGCACCTGCGCCCCGAGCTGGTGGACATGGAGCGCGCCGTGAGCCACCCGCCGGCGAGCCTGCCGCGCTTCGATCGGCTGCCGGTCGTCGCCGAGCGCACCCCGGAGACCGGGTGCCTCTCCGCGCCCGACGGCTCCGACGCCCAGAAGGGCCGACTCCTGTTCGAGCAGGTCACCGACGATCTCGCGACGGATCTGCGGCGGGAGCTCGGCACCGCTTGACGTGACCCGTCACACCACACACAATGAACGCAACGCAGTTGCGCTGAATGCAATTCATGAGCTGCGAGGCAGAGAAGCCACCGCACCCGATGGCCGCCACCGGCGGCAGCCCGATAGGAGCACCCCATGACCACGACCCCCACCACCGCGAGCTCCGTCTCCGAGCTGGAGCGCCTGAAGACCCTGCACATCGGCGAGAAGCAGCAGCTGACCTTCTCCGATGCCGAGTTCGAGCGCCGCCTGAGCGGACTGCGCCGGATCATGGCCGAGAAGGAGCTCGACGCCGTGATCCTCACCAGCTACCAGGGCATCAAGTACTACTCGGACTTCCTGTTCACCTACTTCGGCCGCAACTACGGCATGGTCGTCACCGCTGACGACACCTGCACCATCAGCGCCAACATCGACGCCGGGATGCCCTGGCGCACCAGCTACGGCGAGAACCTGGTCTACACCGACTGGCGGCGCGACAACTACTACTTCGCCCTCCAGCAGGCCCTCGCCCAGCGCGGCGTGAACAGCCCCAAGCGCCTCGGCATCGAGGACGACACCGTCCCGCTGCTCACCCGCCAGCAGCTCCAGGACACCTTCTCCGGCGCCGAGCTGGTGGACGTCTCCCAGGCCGCCATGCGCCAGCGGATGATCAAGTCCGCGGAGGAGATCGCCGTGATCCGCGAGAGCGCACGGATCGGCGACATCGGCGGCCAGGCGATCAAGGATGCGGTCCATGCCGGGGTCAAGGAGTTCGAGGTCGCCCTCGCCGGCACCCAGGCGATGACCCATGAGATCGCCAAGGCCTTCCCGCACCGCGAGATCCGGGACACCTGGGTCTGGTTCCAGTCCGGCATCAACACCGACGGCGCCCACAACTGGGCCACCACCCGGGAGGTCCAGGAGCACGACATCCTCTCCCTGAACGCCTTCCCGATGCCCACCGGCTATTACACGGCCCTCGAGCGCACGCTCTTCTTCGGCGAGCCCGACGCGGAGTCCCTGCGGATGTGGAACGTCAACGTCGAGGTGCACCGCGCCGGCCTCGAGCTGATCAAGCCCGGTGCCGTGTGCAAGGACATCGCCCACGCCCTGAACGAGATCTACGTCGGCCACGGGCTGCTGCCGAACCGCACCTTCGGCTACGGCCACTCCTTCGGCGTGCTGTCCCACTACTACGGTCGGGAGGCGGGCCTCGAGCTGCGCGAGGACATCGACACCGTGCTCGAGCCCGGCATGGTGGTCTCCATGGAGCCGATGATCACCGTGCCCGAGGGGCAGCCCGGCGCCGGCGGCTACCGCGAGCACGACATCCTCGTGGTCGGCGAGGACGGTGCCGAGAACATCACGAAGTTCCCCTTCGGTCCCGAGCACAACATCATCCCGGCCTGACCGCCCGCCCGGCACGCCGATCCCGCGACGACGGGGCTCCGCAGCGGCGGAGCCCTGTCGTCGTCCCCGCAGAGCCGAGCCCGCCCAGGAGGCAGCCCATGGAGCCCGTCGAGCGCAGAGGTCAGCACGCCGTCGCGTACCCGATGCACGAGGCCCGTCGGGCGGCGGACGCGTAGGATCCACGGAAGTCCAGCGGGTCACAGGGAGAGCAGAGGCGATGGTCAGCACCACCGGGAACGAGAGCCCCGTGCGCAGCGGGTCCCCCGTCGCGACGGCGATGGCGATCCTGCGCTGCTTCACGGCCCAGCACCCGGTTCTCGGTGTGGTCGACATCGCCGAGCAGGTCGGGCTGCACAAGTCCTCGGTCTCCCGGATGCTGCCCACGCTGGAGTCCGAGGGGCTGGTCGAGCGGGATCCCTACTCCCAGAAGTACCGCCTGAGCCTCGGCCTGCTGCAGGTCGCGGGCTCGCTGCTGTCCGATCTGGACATCCGCCGCGCCGCCGCGCCGGTGCTCGCCGAGGTCACCGAGGCGACGGAGGAGACCAGCTCGCTGCTGCTGTGGGACGGCGACGGGGCGGCGACCGTCGAGCAGGTGCCCTCCCGGCGGGCCGTCAAGCACGCGGTCGAGCTCGGCACCCGGTACCAGACGCCCGCCTCGAGCTCCGTACGCATCTTCCTGCGGGAGCTGAGCGGAGAGGCCCGCGCCGCCGCCCTCGAGCGTCTCGGCACCGACGAGGAGGCGCTGGCCGCGCTCTCCCGCGATGACGACGAGCGGTGCGCCGTCAACGACGGGCTCACGGTCCCCGATGAGGTGGGCGTCGCGGCCGCCGTGCGGGACCACCGGGGCGATCTCGTCGGTGCGCTGCTGATCGCGGCCCCGCGCTACCGCGTGGACCGGGAGCGACTGGCCGAGCTGTGCGAGGCCTGCGCGGAGGCGGCTGCCGGCATCACGGCCCGGCTCGGCGGCTCGGCGGCGCCACCGGCCTGAGCTGCTGCGTCACTTGTGCCCCCGGCGCGATTCGAACGCGCGACACCCGCTTTAGGAGAGCGGTGCTCTATCCCCTGAGCTACGGGGGCGATGTGGCCCGGACCCGCGTTGCCGCGACGAAGGGCCTCGAACATGGTAGCGCTCCGTGGCAGGATCGGAGCATGTCCAGCCAGCTGCACGAGACCTCCGCCACCGTCGCCGCGATCATCCTGGCCGGCGGCGCCTCCTCGCGCCTCGGCGGCACCGACAAGACCCGCCTGCCGATCGCGGGCGCGAGCGCCCTGGAGAGGGTGCTGCGCGCCGCCCCCGTCGGCCGCCGCATCGTGGTGGGCCCCAGCGGGGAGGACGGCGACGTGCTCGCCGAGCGCCACGGCGCCCGCTTCGTGCTCGAGGACCCGCCCCGCTCGGGCCCGCTGGCCGCGCTCGAGCGGGGGGTCGCCGAGTTCTCCGAGGGCCCCGACGAGGCGACCGTGCTGGTGCTCGGCGGGGACATGCCGATGCTGCGCCCCGAGACCCTCGCAGCGCTCGCCGCCGCCAGCGCCGAGAGCTCGTCCGTCACCGCCCTGGAGGCAGAGGACGGCCGCCTCCAGTTCCTCGGCGCCGCCTGGCCGCTGGGCCGGCTGCGCGCGGCACTGGCCGCGGTCGAGCACCCGGACGGCGGCTGGGCCGATCTCAGTCTGCGCCGGCTGTACGCGCAGCTGGCCGATCACGAGCTGGTGACGCTGCCGACCACCGGCGCGGAGGGCGCGGACATCGACACCCCGGATGCCCTGGCTCAGGTGCGGCGGGTGGCCGGCCCGCGCATCGCGCTGGCCCAGATCGAGGTCTCCGAGGAGCTGGGCGCCACCTGCGACACGGTGCGCACGGCGGTGGCCGAGGCGGCCGAGGAGGGGGCCCATCTGGTGCTGCTGCCGGAGGCGACCCTCGCCCCCTTCGGCACGGACCTGCGCGCGGCCGCCGTCGCCCACCACGAGGACTTCGCCCAGCTGGTCCAGGAGCTCGCCGAGGAGCACGTGGTGGTGGTGGTCGCCGGTTCCTTCACCCCCGCCGACGACGGCCGGGTCCACAACACCGTGATCGTGCGCGGCCCGAACTGGGACCCCCACCTCGACTACCGCAAGATCCACCTCTTCGACGCCTTCGGTGCGGAGGAGTCCCGCACCGTCGCGCCGGGCGATGAGCTGATCACCTTCGATCTGGCCGGCACCCGGTTCGGGGTGGCGACCTGCTACGACGTGCGCTTCCCGGAGCAGTTCACGGCGCTCGCCCAGCACGGCGCCCAGGCGATCCTGCTCCCGCTGGCCTGGAAGGACGGGCCGGGCAAGCGCGAACAGCTCCAGCTGCTGCTGCGCGCCCGCGCCCTGGACTCCACCACCGTCGTCCTCGCCGCGGACCAGTCGCCGCCCCCGGGCTACTCCGGCGGAGCCGCCCGGGGGATCGGCCGCAGCGCTGTCGTCGGCCCGCTGGGCCGGATCCGCCAGGAGCTCGGCCGGGAGCCCGGGCTGCTGCTGGTGGACCTCGACCTCGAGGAGGTCGAGGCCGCGCGCGCCGCGCTGCCCGTGCTGCGCCACCATGTGGAGCTGCCCCGGCGGTGAGCGGAGGCACGGATCCGTGCCCAGGGAGCTGGCGTAGCCTGCGGGGGTGACCTCAGTGATCAGTCGTTCCGCAGCCCGTTCCGCCTCCGCGCTCGCCGTGTGCGTCGCCCTGCTGTGCGCCGCGATGCTCGCGCTCCCGGCGCCCGCGCAGGCGCATGACACCCTGCTCAGCACCGATCCGACCGACGGCTCCACGCTGGAGACCTCCCCCGAGGCGATCACGTTCACCTTCTCCGCCGACATCCTCGAGGTCAGCCCGCTGGTGCGGGTCACCGACGGATCCGGGGACCAGATCGCCGAGATCACCCCGACCGTGGAGGGCCCCACCGCCACCGCGACCCTGCCCGAGCCGCTGGCGGCCGGCACCTACGACATCCAGTGGCGGGTCGTCTCGGGCGACGGCCACCCCATCGAGGGCACCCTGACCCTCACCGTCGAGCAGGACCCGGCCACGGAGGCGGCGGAGGACTCCGAGGAGTCCCCGCAGGAGCTCCCCACCGCCACCGGTCCGGTGGAAGCGCAGGGCGGGGCGGAGACCACCGCGGAGGCGGCGGAGTCGTCCGCGCAGGAGGGTGGCCTGTCGATGCCGGTGCTGCTCGGCGGCCTCGCGGTGATCGTCCTCGCCGTCGTGGTCGCGGGCTCCGTGATCATGCGCCGCCGCGACTGACCCCTCCGGGGCCGGTCCGCCCCGGGGCCCGGGACAGAGAGGAGGCCCCCGACGATCACGTCGGGGGCCTCCTCTCTGCTCGCTCGCTCGCTCGCGAGGACCGGGGCTCAGCTGCCCTGGTTCTCCTCGCCCTCGCCGCCGTCGAGCCCGATCTTGTCGCGGGCGGCGTCCAGGCCGGAGTCGACCTGGCCGTCGACACTGTCCGGGGTGCGCTCCTTGATCTGCTCACCGGCGGCGTCGAGCATCTGCTCGGCCTGCTCGGGGTTCTCGGAGGCGAGATCCTTGGCCTTGTTCAGCGCATCATCGAAACCCATGGTGGATATCCTCTCGTTCGCGGAACCGCCCCGTGTCCGGAGCGACGGGGTCAACCTATGACGAGGCCGCCTCGTGTCTCAAATGTGATCCCCGTACCACCGGAATACTGGCGGTTCTTGCGCGGAATCGCCCCGAATCGCGACAGAGTGCGCAATACTTGCTGCGTGAATCTGCGTAATCCGAGAACTGACGACAAAGGGCCGGCGGCCCCCGGGGCCCGCACCGCGCCCAAGGATCGCAGTGCTCGGTGGGATCACGTGCTCACCCTGCTCGCCTCGACCAAGCGCCTCAGCGTCGCCGATGTCGCACGAGAGCTGGAGGTCAGCGAGTCCACCGTGCGGCGCGACTTCATGGAGATGGAGCGCGCCCAGCTCGCGCGGCGCACCCACGGCGGGGTCGTCGCGGTCGACGTCGCTTACTCCCTGGCGACCGTTCCCCGCCGTGCCGACGAGGACTCCGCGCAGCGTGAGCGCGTCGCCGAACGGGCTGCCGCGATGGTCGAGCCCGGGCAGATCATCGGCTTCAACGGCGGCCGCAGCACCACCGCGACCGCGCGCCGCACGGTCGCCCGCCCGGATCTCGACGCCCGGGACGGCACTCCCGGGCTGACCGTCGTCTGCGCGGCCCTGAACATCGCCACCGAGGCCGTGCTGCGCCCCTCCGTGCGCACCGTCGTCCTCGGCGGTGTCGCCGAGCCGTACTCCTTCGAGCTGACCGGACCGCTCGCCATCGCCACCATGCGCGACCTCTGGCTGGACACCATGTTCGTGGGCACCGTGGGCCTTGATCTCCATGCGGGGCTCACCTGCAACTCGGATGCCGAGGCCGGAGTCACCAGAATCATGATCGGCCACTCCCGCCGGGTGGTGGGGCTCGCCACCGCCGACAAGATCGGCCACCGCGCGCTCGCCGGCATCTGCCCGGTCTCGGTGCTCACCGACCTGGTGATCGCCGGTCCGGTCCCGGACGCGCTGCGCGCACATCTCGAGGAGACCTCGGTGAGGCTCCACGAGGTCTGAGCCCCCGTGCCGGACGCCGGCCCGGCCGATATGAGCAGGCCCGGCCGGGAACGCACGGCACGCCTGCACGGACAGGGGCCCGCGCGCCGGTAGCGTGGGTGCCCATGTGGAGTTTCCTGCGTGGGAAGAAGCGGCCGGAGCGTCCGGGTGAGGACGCGGCCCCTCGTCACGATGCCCTGTCGACCCTGGCGAGCGAGCGCCGTGAGGACCGGGCCGGGGCCGCGCGGGCGGCCGCGGACCAGCGCACCGTCGTCGACGACACCGGGGGCCGCGAGGACGGCGCCGCCCTCCGGGCCGCCCGCGCCGGCGCGGCACGGGAGCCCGGCGGCTACGAAGTGGTCCTGGATCCGCACGCCGAGGAGACCGGCGCCGGCATCGCCCCCGGTCAGGACGAGGACGATCTGCCGGTCACGCCGCACGAGCATCGCCCGCTGAGCCGGGAGGACCGCGTCGCCGACGCGCTGGACCGCTGGTCCCAGCAGATCACCGGCGGAGGCCACGCCCCCTCCTTCCTCACCCAGATCCGGGCCGGGGGAGTGGTGCTGGACCTGACCCACTCCCATCCCTCGGGCCTGGCCCAGCTGCTCGCCGGCCGCGGCCCCACCCGTCTCTCCTCGCTGGTGCGCGAGGTCGGCGCACTGGCCGACGCCCGCGCCCACGCCCGCTCGATCCGGGAGATCGCCGAGCGTCATGCGGAGGAGGTGGGCCTGACCACCTGCCATCTCGGCATCGGCGAGGCCGTCTGGTACCCCGAGGACGGCTCCGCACCGGTTCACGCCCCCGTCCTGGTGCGGCCGATCACCCTGCGGCTGCGCGGGAACGCCCGCGAGGACGTCGACCTCGAGGTCGACGCCACCGCCGATCTCAACCCGGTGCTGCTGCGCGCCCTGCGGGAGGCCGGGGTCGCGGTCGACGCCCGTGCACTGCTGGCCACCACCGACGGCTCCCACGGTTTCGACCCCACCCCGGTGCTCGATGCCTTCCGCTCCCTCGGCCAGCCCCTGCCCGGCTTCCGCGTGCTCCACGCCCTGGTGGTCGGGAACCTGATGGACGCCGCCGGCTCCGTCGCCGAGGACCTGGAGGTCGATCGCGGCGACTGGTCGGCCTCTCCGCTGGTGGCCGCGCTCGCCGGGGACGAGTCCGCCCGGACCGTGGTCCGCGGTCCGGGCTCCGAGCAGGAGGTGCCCGAGGTCCCCGAGCAGGAGCTGGTCGCCGCCGTGGACCCCGGCCACCGCGCCGTGCTGGCCCGGGTGCTCGCCGGTCAGGACCTCGCCGTCGCCACCCCGCCCGGCACCACCAGCCTCGATCTCGTGATCGACCTCGCCGAGGAGCTCAACGCCCGCGGCCGCTCCGTCCTGATCGTCTCCCAGCGTCGGCGCAATCTGGCCCAGCTGGTCGAGATCGCGAACCATCGTGACCTCGCCGAGCTCGTCTTCGACCTCTCACCGGATCCTTCCCTGCAGCGCAACGCCTCCGCCGCCCTGCTGCGCAGCCTGCGCCGCGCCGGCTCCCACGGCCTGGGGCCCGACGACACCGCCTCCGAGGAGCTCGGCGCGAGCCGCGACATCCTGGTGGGGCACGTCGAGGCGATGCACCGCCTCCAGCACCCCTGGGACGCGTCGGCGCATGAGGCGATCTCGGCCCTGGCGGCGCTGACGCGCCTGAACCCGGCGCCGTGCACCCGGGTGCGCCTGCGGGCCGACGTCGCCGCGCAGATGATCGGCGCCGACCGGGACCGCTTCGCCGCGGCGCTGCGCGAGGCGGCCGAGGTCGGGGTGCTCAGCAGCGGGCCGGAGAAGACGGCCTGGTACGGCGCACCCATCAGCAGCGACACCCAGGCCGCCCGCGCCGAGGAGCTCGTCGCCGAGCTGCGGGAGGTGGTGCTGCCGCAGCTGCACCGGGCGTGCGCCCGCAGCGGCGGGGCGCTGGGCCTCACCGAGCCCACCAGCCTGCACCAGCTGCAGGACCGCCTCTCCCTGCTCGACCGGGTGCGCAGCCTGCTGGCCACCTTCCAGCCCGCGGTGTTCTCCGCCCCGCTGGCGGATCTCGTCGCCGCCACCGCGGACAAGCGCTGGCGCGAGGAGCGCGGCGTGGCCATGGGCTTCGGCATGCGTCGACGCCTGCGCAAGGACGCCGCCGCCCTGCAGCGCCCGGCGGCGCTCTCCCCGGACCTGCACCGGGATCTCGACGAGGCCCGGAGGGTCACCGACGCCTGGCGGCGGGAGACGCTCGGCGAGGAGCCGGAGCAGGGTGCCCGCGAGGAGGCGCCGACCCCGTCGCGCCCCGCGCTGCCGGACGACCTCGACGCCGTCCATCGTGCTGCGGCCCGCTCGGAGAAGGTGCTCGACGAGCTGGCCGTGCTGCTGGACGGCACGACGTCGGGCGCGGACCTCACCCGCACCGAGCTGAGCGAGCTCGAGCACCGCATCGAGGCCCTGCACACCGATCGCGGTGATCTCGAGACCCTCCCGCGCCGCACCGAGCTGCTGCGCCGGCTCAGCTTCGACGGGCTCGGCGAGCTGGTCGAGGACCTCCGCGCCCGTCGCGTGGACCGGGAGCTGGTCGGCGCCGAGCTCGAGCTGGCCTGGTGGGGCAGCGTCCTGGAGCTTATCGCGGGTGCGGAGCCGACCATCTCGCAGTACGACGGGACCTCGCTCTCGCAGGTCGCGGAGCGGTTCCGGCGGCTGGACGCGGAGCACATCGCCCGCGCCTCCGCCCGGGTGCACGCGGCCGCCGATGACACCAGGGTCCAGACCATGAAGGCCTACCCGGACACCTCCCGTTCCGCGATCGCGGAGCTCGCCCGGTCGTCGACGGTCTCCATCCGGGACCTCGCCGCGAAGTACGAGGACATCCTGTTCGCGGCCCGCCCGGCGTGGCTCGCCTCCCCCTACCTGGTGCCGCAGGTGATCCCGCGCGGCCGGCACTTCGACGTGGTGATCGTCGCCGACGGCGGGCGCCTGCCCACCGCCGCCGCCCTGCCCTCGATCGTCCGCGGTGAGCAGACGGTCGTGGTCGGTGACCCGCTCGAGTACGGCGGGGACTCCGCGCCGAGCCTGCTGGACGACATGCTGCGGATCGCTCCGCACGCCGAGATCCTGCGGGATCCCCACCCCGCCACCGAAGGGCTGCGCGGGTTCGCCCAGCGCCGCGCCCTCACCGGAGAGGTCATCGCCGTTCCCAGCCCCGTCGCCCCCGAGCAGGACCGGCTGATCGTGGTCGAGGACGGGCGGGGCCTGGTCACCGAGGGCATGGAGTACGTCGAGAGCACCGAGGCCGAGCTGCGCCGGGTGACCGATCTGGTGATCGAGCACGCCCGCACCCGCCCGGAGCGCTCCTTGGCGGTGCTGACCTTCACCGAGGACCATGCGCGCCGTCTGATGGAGCGGATCATGAACACCGTCTCGGTGATCCCGGCGCTGCGCGAGTACTTCGATCCCGGGGCGGAGGAGGTCTTCACCGTCCTGCCGGCGGACCAGGCCACCGCCGTCACGCGGGACGACATCATCGTCTCGATCGGCTTCGGCAAGACCCCGCACGGACGGCTGCTGCACCGCTTCGGCCCCCTCTCCGAGGCCGGCGGGCGCAAGGCGCTGGCCACCGTGATCACCCGCGCCCGCGGCCGCACCACCGTGGTCTCCGCGATCGGGGTGCAGGACCTCGACCACGCCCGGCTGCGCTCCGACGGCGCCCGTGACCTGCGCGCCATGCTCTGGGTGCTCCAGGGAGGTCCCGATGTCCCGGTGGTGCCGCACGTCGCCGCGCTGACGGGCAGCGAGGACGAGATCGCCCCGCCCGAGCCCCGGGATGCGCGCCTCTCGCCCGCGGCCGCGATCCCGCCGGAGCCGGCCGCGCCCACCGAGACGGGGCCGCAGACCGGGGACGATCCGGAGATGTCCGACGAGGACCTGGACGCCGCGATCGAGGCCGCCATGGCCCGCCGGTCCGGCGGTTCCCCGGAGAGCGCCGACCCGGCCGGTGCGGAGGCACCGGCCGACGAGGCGCCGGACGGCGAGGTGCCGGACGGCGAGGTGCCGGATGCCGACGAGCAGGCCGCGGTCGCTGACCCCCCGGCCGACGACACCGATGCCGCTGACACCCATGCCGCTGACACCGATGCCGACGCCGCCCCGGAGCCCAGGGAGCCGCGCGTCCTCGAGACCGACGCCCTGGTGCAGGACCTCGCCGACCGTCTGTTCCGTCTCGGGCTGCTGGTCGAGCGCGACTTCGGGCTGTCCGGCGACCGCATCGAGCTGGCGCTCGGCCACCCGGACATGCCCGGCCGCCTGCTGCTGGCCGTGGACACCGACGGGTCGCACTACGTCGACACCCCCAGCCAGCGCGAGCGCGACCGGCTGCGCGCCGAGCGCCTGGAGGCCGCGGGCTGGGCCACCGAGCGGGTGTGGTCCTGGGCGCTGTTCATCGATCCCGATGGCGAGGCCGAGCGGATCCGTCGCGCCGTGGACCGGGCGCTGCGCCTGGTCCAGGCCGAGGAGAGCTCGGACTCCCCGACCGGCGTGGGCACCATCCGCCACCGCCTGCCGAGACCGCAGATCCCGGCCGGCCACCCGCTGTCCTTCTACTCCAGCGACGACTTCGACGCGGTGGTGGAGTACATCTGCTCCGACGGCCGGGCCCGCCTCGAGGAGCACCTGGCCACCGAGGTGCGCAGCTTCCTCGGCTTCGAGCAGCGCTCGGTGCTGCTGGACGTCTCCGTCTCCAGCGCCATCCGCCGCTACCAGGAGCGACAGTGACTGCTCACAGGGACGATCGGGGAGCACCTGGAACGGTCACGCCGGGCCGCCGAGTCGTCATCTCCTCGGTGACCGGCAAGCCCATCCCGTGGGACGAGTCACCGCCCGCGCCATCGGAGGGACCGGCCGCGCAGGATCGTCGGCCGATCCTCCCCGATCGCGTCGACGAGGACGCCCCGGAGCCGGGGACCGACGAATCCAACGACACCCGCCTCGCGGGAGACGTGCCACCGCACTGGGGCGGTGGCCGGTGATCGGGAACCTGCTCCGCGGTGCGCTGATCGGGGTCGTGGAGACCGTGCCCGGGGTCAGCGGCGGCACGGTCGCGCTGGTCACCGGGATCTATGACGAGCTGATCGACTCGGGCCACCAGATCACCGCGGCCGCGCGGGTCCTGGTCACCGGCCCGCGCCGGGTCTGCTCCGCCCGGGAGGAGCTGCGGGCCGTCTCCTGGCGGCTCGTGATCCCGCTGCTGATCGGGATGGCGGCCGCGGTGCTCACCATCGCCGGTCCGATCGGCCGTCTGGTCGAGACCCACCCGCAGGCCATGCGCGCCCTGTTCCTCGGACTCGTGGCAGGTTCCGTGCTGGTGCCGGTGAGGCTGTCCGGCGGGGCGTGGCGACGGCCCGAGCTGCTGCTCTTCGCAGCCGGTGTGCTCGGAGGGCTGGGGCTCACCTCGCTGCCGACGACAGCGCTCGTCCCGAGCCCGTGGATCGTCGCCCCCGCGGCCGCGATCGCGGTCTGCGCCCTCGTGCTGCCGGGCGTCTCGGGATCGTTCCTGCTGCTGAGCTTCGGCCTCTACCAGCCCACCCTGCAGGCGGTGGACGAGCGGGACCTGGGATACCTCGCCTGGTTCGGCCTCTGGGCCTGCGTGGGCCTGGTCGTGATCGTGCGCCTGATGCGGCACCTGCTGGTCCGCCATCATCGCGGCACCATGGTGGTGCTGGCCGGTGTGATGATCGGTGCGCTGCGCAGCCTGTGGCCCTGGCAGTCGGCGGACGGATCCTTGCTGCCGCCGGGGGCCGACCGGGTCGCCCTGCTGGGGATCGCCCTGGCCGGGGCGCTCGCCGTGCAGCTGCTGGTGCTGCTCGAACGGCGCAGGACCACCGCCGCGCGGCCGACCGGCGCCCCCGAGCAGACACGACCCGGCCCCGCCGCCGACACCTGATCCCACCGCCCGTACCCTGGGACGCATGGACGAGAACACCGCTCAGACCCAGGACCCCACCAGTGGACGCGCCGCCGACCCGGACCTCTCCGCCCTCCAGGTCGCCGTGATCGGCGCCGGCAACATGGGCGGGCCGGTCGCGGCCACCATGCTCGAGGCCGGGGTGCGCCCCGCTCATCTGCGGATCGCCAACACCAGCCCCGACAGCAGCCGCCGGGCCGCCGAGGAGCTCGGTGCCACCGCCGCCGACTCCCGCGAGCAGGCGCTCGCGCAGGCCGATGTGGTGGTGCTCGGCGTGAAGCCGTACCAGATCCTCGACCTGGCCGCCGCAGTGCGGGAGCAGATCCCCGCCGGTGCCGTGGTGATCTCCCTGGCCGCCGGGATCACTCTCGCCCAGCTCGAGCAGGCGCTCCCGGAGGGGGCGGCCGTGGTGCGGGCGATGCCGAACACCCCGATCTCGGTCGGCGAGGGCGCCGTCGGCCTGATGCGCGGCAGCGCCGTGACCGATGCGCAGCACCAGCAGGTCCATGCGCTGTTCTCCCGCGCCGGGGTCGCGGTCGACATCACCGAGGACCAGGTCCACGCCTTCATCGGCGCCGCCGGATCGCTGGCCGGATTCGGCTTCGCGATCATCGAAGCGATGACCGAGGAAGCGGTCCGACAGGGCCTGACGCGAGACCTCGCCGACGCGCTCGTGCAGCAGACGATGCGCGGAGCGGCCACCATGCTGCGGGAATCCGGGGTGCATCCTGCGGTGGCGAAGGCCGGGGTGTGCAGCCCCGGCGGCACCACCGCGGAGGGCTACGCCGCGCTCGAGCGCGAAGGCGTCCGTGCCGGACTGGCCGCGGCGATGGCCGCCGCCGCCCGCAGGTCCCGCGAGCTGACGGCGGACTGACCCCGCCCCGGGTCGGGGCCCCGGCCGGGCCGAGCTCAGTTCCGCTGCGAGAACTTCTCGATCAGCTCGGTGCGGCCGGAGACGATCAGCAGGTCATGCGCGGCCACCATCGTCTCGGGCACCGCATAGGTGAAATCCTTGCCCGGTGACTTCACGCCCACCACGGTCACGCCGAACTGCTGGCGGATGTCCGACTCCGCGAGCGTCTTGCCGTGCACCTCGTGCGGCGGGCGCATCTTCACGATCGCGAAGTCGTCGTCGAACTCGATGAAGTCCATCAGGCGCCCGTTGACCAGGTGCGCGACCCGCTTGCCGGCATCGGCCTCGGGGTAGACCACGTGGTGGCAGCCGATCCGCTGCAGGATCCTGCCGTGCGCGGCGGAGATCGCCTTCGCCCAGATCACCGGCTTGCCCAGGTCCACGAGGTTCGCCGCGATCAGCACGCTCGCCTCGATGGTGGTGCCCACCCCGACCACGGCGATCGAGAAGTTGGCGGCGCCCACCTGATCCAGCACCTCGGGCTGGGAGGCGTCGGCCCGCACCACATGCGTGAGCTGGCCGGAGTACTTCTGGACCAGCTCCTCATCGGGGTCGATCGCGAGCACCTGGGTGCCCAGCTTCTCGAGCGTGAGGGCGATCGAGGCGCCGAAGCGGCCCAGGCCGATCACCAGCACCCCCTCATCGCGCGCGCTGCGTGGCATGTCTGCTCCTCATCAACGGGCTCGCGGGGCTCCGCGAGCCGGGCGGGCACAGTCTAGAGCCTCGCTCGCCGGGCCCGGGGCGGCGGGGGCCTCAGCCGACGATCGGGCGCTCGTACGGGAGCTGGATCATCCGCAGCCGGGTGCGGACGGCGAGCGCGGCGCCCAGGGTCATCGGTCCCAGGCGCCCCACGTACATGCAGACGATCAGCACCCATTTCGCCTCGTCCGGCAGAGAGGTGGTGATCCCGGTGGACAGCCCCACGGTGCCGAAGGCGGACAGCGTCTCGAACAGGGTCTGGTCCAGCGTGTACGGGGTCGTCCGCAGCAGCAGGAAGGTCGCCAGGAACACCACGGAGGCACTCATGACCAGCACACCGATGGCCTGGCGGATCGTCTCGTGCGGGATGCGTCGGTGGAAGACCTCCACATCCGGATTGCCGCGGATCTCCGCCCAGATCGCGAGCATCAGCAGGGCGAAGGTGGTCACCCGGATGCCCCCTGCGGTGGAGCCGGAGCCGCCGCCGATGAACATCAGCAGATCGGTGAGCACCCGGGACTCGGCGGTCATCTGCCCCACGTCGATCGTGGAGAAGCCGCCCGAGCGGGGCATCACCGCCGCGAACCCGGCGCCGATCAGCTTCGTGCCCAGCGAGCGGTCGCCGAGGGTCGCAGGGTTCGCCCACTCCAGGCCCAGGAAGCCGAAGAAGGCGAGGAGGAAGAGCAGCACGGTGGTGGTCAGCGTGAGCTTCGCGTGCACGCTCCACTTCCGGGGCGTGCGCAGCTTGCGCACCACCACCAGGATCACCGGGAACCCCAGCGACCCCACGAACACGGCCAGCGCGATCGGGATGGTGAAGAAGGGGTCGCCGACGTACTGCGCGGTCCCCGCCGCCTCCGGCACGAAGCCGGCGTTGTTGAAGGCACTGATCGCGTAGAACAGGCCCAGGAACAGCGACTCCCCGATCCCGTGCTCGGTGATGACCATGTAGGGGGTCAGCGCCACGAAGGTCGCGAGCTCGAAGACGGTCGAGGTGATGAGGATGATCCTCAGCACCCCGCCGACCTCGGCGAGCCGCTCGGCCCGGGTCTCCTGGGCGGTGATCACGCGCTGGGCGAGCCCCAGGCGGTGCATCACCGACAGGCTCAGCAGCGAGGCGACGGTCATCAGGCCGAGCCCGCCGAGCTTGATCGCGATCATGATCACGGTGAGGCCGAACGTGGACCAGTGGGTACCGGTCTCGACCGTCACCAGACCGGTCACGCAGATCGCGGAGACGGCGGTGAACAGGGCGTCGGTGAGGTCCGTGCTCACCCCTTCGGTGGTCGCGGCGGGCAGTGACAGCAGAGCGGTGAACGCCCCGATCATCGCCGTGAACACGCCCAGCGCGATCCGCGCCGGGGTGGCGCGGGTGAGCGCATGCAGCATGTGGCGCCACGCGGGCAGGTGCTTCCGGGCACCGAGCGGCCGGGTGCGCTGCCGGGCGGCGCGTCTGCCGGGTGTGCTCATGCTGCTCCTCGTGCGGTGGACCGTGACCGGCGGTCGTGGTGCGCGGCAGTCTACGACGGTTCGTCGGCCGTGCCGTGCGGCACACGGACACGTCCGAGATCGCGGAGGGCGGGGAGCGGGAAGCCTGGGTACGCTTCGGTCCATGCCCGTTGCTGCGCAGCCCTCGCCCCCCGCCGGTCCGGCCCCCCACGGTCCGGTCGACGGGGTCGCCCCGACGGTGCCCACCGGGATCGTGTGGGACGACGCGCTGTGCGAGTACGACTTCGGGCCCTACCATCCGATGGCCCCGATCCGCCTGGCCCTCACCCGGGAGCTCGCCCGCAGCGCCGGCCTGTGGGAGCGGCCGGGCGTGGAGACCCTGTCGGCGCCCGTCGCGAGCGACGCGCAGCTCGCCCAGGTGCACGACCCCGCGTACATCGATGCCGTCCGCCGGGCCTCGCGGCCGCTCGCGGAGATCAGCGCGGAGGAGCTCGACGAGCTGGTCCGCTTCGGTCTGGGCGGCGATGACGTCCCGGCGTTCCCCGGGATGCACACCGCCTCGGCCCGGATCGTCGGCGGCTCGTTGACCGCGCTCGAGGCGATCCGCTCCGGCCGGGTGCGGCGGGCGGTGAACTTCGCGGGCGGGCTGCACCATGCGAAGTCCTCCTCGGCCTCCGGCTTCTGCGTCTACAACGATGCGGCCGTCGCGATCCGCCACGCCCTGGACGCGGGGGAGGAGCGGGTGATGTACGTCGACGTCGATGTGCACCACGGCGACGGCGTGGAGCGGCTGCTGTGGGACGAGCCGCGCGCGATCACCCTGTCCGTCCACGAGACCGGCGAGCGGCTGTTCCCCGGCACCGGCTTCGTCCAGGACTCCGGGGGGTCCGGCGCCCCGGGCACCGCGATCAATGTGCCGCTGCCCTCGCGCACCACGGCCGACGGGTGGGTGCGGGCGATCCGCGCCACCGTCCCCCCGCTGGTGCGAGCGGTGCGGCCCACGCTGCTGGTCACCCAGCACGGCGCGGACAGCCACCGGCTGGACCCGCTGGCGGACCTCTCGGTCTCGCTCGAGGCGCAGCGCGAGGTGATGCTGCTGATGCGAGAGCTGGCCGAGGAGGTCTGCGGGGGCCGCTGGCTCGCTCTCGGCGGCGGCGGGTACGCAGTGATCGACGTGGTGCCGCGCTCCTGGGCGCATCTGGTCGCGATCGTCACCGGCGCACCGATCGAGGCCGCGGCGCCGCTGCCGGAAGCCTTCCTCGCGGCGGCCGCGGCCGCCCGCGCGGAGCACGGTCTCTCCCCGGAGCCGGGGATCCTCAGCTTCGGGGACGGGCGTCCCGTGGCGGCGGGGGACTGGTCGCGGGGCTTCGATCCGGGGGACCCTCTGGATCGTGCGGTCCAGGCGGTGCGCCGGGCCGTCTTCCCCGACTGGGGTCTGGATCCCTACCTGGACTGACCTGTCCCGGCGGCCGTGCCCGCCGGGCCCTGCTCCTCCTCCTGCCACAATGACGTCGATGCCCCGTCGACCGGGGCCGACCGCCTGATCCCCCGGGAGCTGCCATGACGAACCGGACCACCGCCGTCCTCGAGACGTTCGCCGAGCATCTGCGCGCCCTCGAGCTGCCGCTGCCCGTCGCGGGCGCCGCACAGGCCCGTGAGGAGACCGGCGCGGCGCTCTCACAGCTCGGCGACCACGTGGTCCCGCGCCTGGACTCGCTGGACGCCCCGCTGCTGGTGGTGATCGGCGGCTCCACCGGCGCCGGCAAGTCCACTCTGGTCAACGCGCTGGTCGGCCATCCCGTGAGCCGTTCCGGCGCGATCCGCCCCACCACGCGGCGCCCGGTGCTGCTGCACCATCCCCTCGACGAGGCCTGGTTCACCGGTGCCCGGATCCTGCCCGGCCTCGCCCGCGTCCATGCGGGCCAGCGGCGGGATCCCGAGGCACCCCACGGCGGGGACACCACCGGCGACCTCGACCCGGCGACCTCCCTCGAGCTGCACGGCGAGGAGCGGATCCCACCGGGACTCGCGCTGCTGGACGCCCCGGACATCGACTCCGTCGCGGTGGGCAACCGGGAGCTGGCCCGGCAGCTGCTGCGGGCGGCGGACCTGTGGCTGTTCGTCACCACCGCCAACCGCTACGCGGACGCCGTGCCCTGGGAGGTGCTGCGCACCGCCGCCGAGCGCGACGTGACCGTGGACGTGGTGATGAACCGCATCCCCGGCCGCGAGGGGGTCGCCGAGGAGCTCGCCGAGGATCTGCGCGGCATGCTCGAGCGACAGGGGGTGGAGGTGGAGCGGCTGTTCCTGGTCCCCGAGACGGAGATCGACGCCGCGGGGATGCTGCCGCCCGCGGTGGCCACCGAGCTGCAGCAGCACTTCGCCCGTCTCGCCGCCGACGGCGAGGGGCGCGGCCGGATCGCGCGACGCACCCTGGCCGGAGCGATCGACGGCCTGGCCGGCTCCGCGACCCGGATCGCCGAGCACGCCGCCCTGCAGGACGCCGAGCGACAGCGCCTTCGCGAGCAGGCGGTCGCCGCCTTCTCCGGGGCGCGGGAGCGTATCGATGAGGCCCTCGGGGACGGTTCGCTGCTGCGCGGTGAGGTGCTGGCCCGCTGGCAGGACGTGGTGGGCACCGGGGAGTTCTTCCGCGGGGTCGAGTCCCTGGTGACCCGTGCCCGTGACCGCCTCGGCCAACTGGTCAGCGGGAAGCCCGCCCCGGCGATCGCCGCCGAGCAGGCGCTGGGCACCGGCCTGGTGCACGTGGTCATCGACGAGACGGCCCGCGGTGCAGAGCGGGCCGACGCCGCCTGGCAGGCCACCCCCGCCGGCCGGCAGCTCGCCGAGGGGCAGGACCTCTCCCGTCTCCCCGACGGCTACGGCGAGGAGGTCAACGCCGAGATCCGGGCCTGGCAGGGGGACGTGCTGGAGCTGGTCCGCGCCGAGGGCGCCGATCGACGTTCGAGGGCCCGCCTGCTCTCGCTGGGCGTCAACGCGGTGGGCGTGGCCCTGATGGTGGTGGTGTTCGCCTCCACCGCCTTCGTGCCCACCGGTCTCGAGGTCGGCGCCGGGGCCGCGACCGCCGTGGTCGGTCAGAAGCTGCTGGAGACGATCTTCGGCGACGAGGCGGTGCGGCGCATGGCGGCCCTCGCCCGCCAGCGGCTCACCGACCGGCTCGATGCGCTGGTCGCAGGGCGGTCCGAGCTCTTCCTTCACCGGCTGGACGGCCTCGGCGCGGAGGGCTCCGCGGCGCCGCTGCACGCCGACGCCGAGGCCCTCGCCCAGCTCGCCCGCGACATCCGGGAGGACGCATGAGAGAGCTGCTGAGCCGTGCTGCGACGGGGCCGGCCCCGCTGGCCGAACGGATCGAGGCGCTCACCCGCGCCACCGGCCTGCTCGAGGGTGTCGCCCCCGGCGGCGCCGTCGACGCCTCGCGGGAGGTGCTGGACCGCATCGGCGGCCGTCGCGCGCTCTCGGCCGAGCACACCGTCATCGGCCTGTTCGGCGCCACCGGCTCCGGCAAGTCCTCGCTGGTCAATGCCCTGGTCGGGATCGAGATCACCCGGGCTGCGGTGCGCCGCCCCACGACCTCCGCGCCCATCGCCGCCGTGGTCGGGGAGCGGGGCAGCGACGCCCTGCTGGACTGGCTCGAGGTCGAGGAGCGCCACCACCTCGACGGCACTGATACCGCGCTGCTCGAGGCCGCCCGTCGGCCGCCGACCGGCCGGCGCGCCCGCCGGGAGGCGGCCCAGGCCGGTCCCGGCACAGGCACCCCGGGCATCGTGCTGCTGGACCTGCCGGACCTCGACTCGGTCGAGAGCGCCAATCGCACCGTCGCCGAACGGATGACCGGACTGGTCGACGTGATCGTGTGGGTCACCGATCCGCAGAAGTACGCCGATGCCGTGATCCATCAGGAGTTCGTGCGCCCCTTCGCCGGACACGACGCGGTCACCGTGCTGGTGCTCCACCAGATCGACCGGATCCGCGAGGACGAGCGGGAGCCGGTGCTCGCCTCCCTCGCCGCCCTCGCCCGCGGCGACGGCCTCGACCAGGCGCCCGTGCTCGCCACCTCCGCGAGCACCGGCGAGGGGGTCGTGGAGCTGCGCGAGCACCTGGTCCGGATCGCCCGCAGTCGGGAGGCGATCGCCTCCCGGCACCGTGCTGACGTGCGTGGGGCCGCCGAGTCCCTGCAGCAGGTGGCGGACCCGACGGGCATGGCCGAGCAGCCTGCGCCCGCCGACATCGACACCCTGGTCGAGGACCTCGCGAGCGCCGCCCGGGTCGAGCCGGTGGCCCGCGCCGTCGGCGCCTCCTACCGCTTCCGCGCCGCCGGGAAGGTGGGCTGGCCGCCGCTGCGCTGGGCCCGCCGCGTCCGGCCGGACCCGTTGGGCCGCCTCGGCATCGGCCGGGGCCGTGACGGGGAGGGGCTCGAGCGCACCTCGCTGCCGGAGCCGGATACCGCCGCCCGCGCCCGTGCCTCGGGCGGGGTGCGCCGCTTCGCCGACGCCGCCTCCGAGGGCGGCAGCGATCCCTGGCGGGCCGCCGTGCGCACCGCCGCCCGGTCCGGGCAGGACCAGCTGCCGGATGCGCTCGACCAGGCGGTCGCCGGCGCCGATCTGCGCGCGCGGGCCACCTCCTGGTGGTGGCCGGTGCTGGATGTGCTGCAGTGGCTGGCGCTGCTCACCTGGGTGGTGGGGCTGGGATGGCTGGCGCTGAACGCCCTGCTGGCCTTCCTCGGGGTGCCGCCGCCGCCGATGCCGATGGTCGAGCAGCTGTGGGTCCCGATCCCGCTGCCCACGGTGCTGGTCGTGCTGGGGATCGCCGCCGGGCTGCTGATCGGCCTGGCCGGTGGGGTGATCGCGGCACTGATCGGGGCCTGGCACCGCTCCCGGGCCCGCCGGCTGCTGACCGCCAGGGTGCGTGCGGTGGCCGAGGACCACGTGGTCTCCGCAGTGTCCGAGGAGCTCGCCCGCGCCCGGGCCGCTGCGAGAGATCTCGCACTCGCGCACGGCTGAGCGTTCGGCATGGCAGTGTAGAATGGCTGGTCGACCGTGGCGTCGGGCCCGCACGAGTTCCGTGCAGTCTCCGCGGGCCGCGCATACCTGATCCGCTGCACCATCCCGCAGGCCTGAGCCTGCAGAACAGAGGCAACCTATGGGTTCTGTCGTCAAGAAGCGACGCAAGCGCATGTCCAAGAAGAAGCACCGCAAGCTGCTTCGCAAGACCCGCCACCAGCGTCGCAACAAGAAGTGATCGCTGTGTGAGGCACCTCGGCCCCCGCCGTCCGGCGGGGGCCGATGCATGTCACGGGGCTGTCCCCCGGCGGAAGGGGTGCCGCCATGCCCGGGATCGTCAGGTTCCGAACCGTTCTCGACGCCTGTCCGGTACGGAAGCTGACGCTCCCGGGCGGCGAGCCGCCCGGGGGCCTCTCGAGAGCCGTCCTGCGGTTCAGGCGCGGCCGGACAGGCGGCGCCACCAGGGTCGACGTGCGAGCGCCGTCCGCAGCTGCTGGGCATCGACGCGGTACTTCGCATGGACCGCGCCGTCCACGATGATCACCGGCACGTCGTAGTCCCAGTCGGCGCGCAGCCGCTCGTCCTGGTCGATGTCCCGCACCTCCACGGTGGAGCCGACGCGGTCGGCCTCGGCCCGCACCACCGGCAGGGCCTCCTCGCACAGATGGCAGCCCTCGCGCGTGAGGTAGAGGACGCGAGCGTCCGGGTCGCGGGGGGAGGGGAGGCGCGGTGCGGTCATGGGGCGCACCCTATCGGCGCTCGGGCAGCTGCGGCGCGGCGGATCGCCGGGCCGGACGGGTGCCAGGGCGTCACCGCGGCGGGAGAGCCGACGACGGGCCGCCCGCTCGATGCGGACGGCCCGTCGGATGCTCTCGGCGCCGGTGCCTCCGGCGCTGGCCGCCGGAGCCCGGGGATCAGGCGGAGGCGGGAGCGGTGAACTCGGCCTCGATGATGATCTTGACGTTGTCGCCGACCATCACGCCGCCGGCCTCGAGAGCCGCGTTCCAGGTGAGACCGAACTCCTTGCGGGAGATCGTGGTCTCGCCGGTGAAGCCCGCGCGGTAGATGCCGAAGGGATCGGTGGCCGCGCCCTCGTAGGTGAAGTCCAGCACGACCGGCTTGGTGATGTCGCGGATGGTGAGGTCACCGGTGAGCTTGTCGCCGTCGACCTTGGTGGAGGTGAAGGTGATCTCGGGGAACTTCTCCGCGTCGAAGAAGTCGCCGCTGCGCAGGTGGTTGTCGCGGTCGGCCTGCGCGGTGTTGATCGACTCGGTCCTCAGGGTGGTGCGGAAGGACAGCTCCTGGCCGCCCTCGCCGACCTCGAGGACGCCCTCGACGTCGTGGAACTGGCCGCGGGCCTTGGAGATGCCGGCGTGACGCACGGTGAAGGCGGCGGAGGTGTGGGCGGGATCGAGGGTCCAGGTGCCGGGGGTGAGGTCGTTCATCGGGGATCTCCTTGAGATGATCGGGACGGGGTGGTGAGCGGTGGCGAGCACCAACTCATGATTGAAATCTAAACTAGACTGGGGGATGATGGCAAGCATTGAGCCCCGGGAAAGAGGAGTGCGTGATGAATGGCACAGTAGCAAGCGCTGACGGCAGGGTGCCGACGACCGAGGACGGGGCCTCGACCCCCGAGGACCTCTGGCTGACGAGCAGGGAGCAGGCGGCATGGCGCACGTTCCTGTACGCCACCACCCTGCTCACCGATCGTTTCGGCGAGGCGCTGCAGGCCGATCCGGAGGTCGACCTGACCCTCGGCGAGTACGAGATCCTGGTGCGCCTGTCCGAGGCGGAGAACATGTTCCTGCGCATGTCGGAGCTCGCCGACAAGGTTGTCCACTCCCGCTCCCGGCTCACCCACACGGTCAGCCGCATGGAGAAGCGCGGCCTGGTGGAGCGGGTGCGGTGCACGGACGACGGGCGTGGCCGTCAGGCGCAGCTCACCGAGGCCGGGGAGGCGATGCTGAGGCGCGCCGCTCCCACCCACGTGCGCTCCGTGCGGGCGCTGCTGGTGGACGTCATCGGGCACGAGGACCTGCTCGAGCTGGGTCGGATCCTGGGCAAGACGCTCGACGAGGGCGCCCCCGTCGCCGTCGCATGTCCGGATGCTCATCAGGAGGTCGCCGCTCCCCGCTGACGCGAAGGTTGGATTGGTACCGTGAGGCGGCTCGGGTCCGAGCCCGCAGTGCCAGAGCAGGAGAGAGAGCCGCCCATGACCACCACCACGGTCCACCTCGTCCGTCATGGCGAGGTGCACAATCCCGAGCGCATCCTGTACGGACGTCTGCCCGGGTACCGGCTCAGCGGCCGTGGTGAGCAGATGGCCGCGCTGGTCGGTGACCACCTCGCCGACTCCGACCTCGCCCTGGTGCGCTCCTCCCCGCTGCTGCGCGCCCAGCAGACCGCCGCCCCGATCGCGGGCCCGCACGGGCTCGAGATCGTCACCGACCAGCGGCTGGTCGAATCGGGCAACCACTTCGAGGGCCAGCGGATGGGCCACGGCGAGGCCCGGCTCGGCGACCCGCGCAACTGGCGCTGGTTCACCAATCCCTTCCGCCCCTCCTGGGGCGAGCCCTACCGCGAGCAGGTCGCCCGCGTGGTCTCCGCCGTCCACGACGCGCGCGCCGCGGCCGAGGGCCGAGAAGCGGTGCTGGTGCTGCACCAGCTGCCGATCTGGGTCACCCGGCGCAGCGCCGAGGGCAGGCCGCTGTTCCACGATCCCCGCCGCCGGCAGTGCGGGCTGTGCTCGGTCACCAGTCTGCGGTTCGTCGGCCCCCACCTGGCGGGCGTGGAGTACGCCGAGCCGGCCGCCGCGCTCTACGCCGGGGCGGTCGACGCCACCGGGGGCAGGCTGACGTGAGCGCCCGTTCCCTGCCCGGCCGACCCACCCGTCGGGCGCTGCTCGGCGGCGTCGGCGGGCTCTCCGCCGCCCTCCTGCTGGCCGCCTGCGGGACCGATGCCAGCGACCGCTACAGCTCCGGGGACTCCGGGTACGTCTCGGGCAACGGTGTCGCCACCGAGATCGCGCCGGCAGATCGCGGCGACCCGCTCGAGGTCGTCGCCGCCACCTACGACGGGGAGGAGTTCTCCTCCCTCGAGCATCGCGGCGAGGTGCTCGTGCTCAACGTCTGGTACGCCTCCTGCCCACCCTGCCGCGAGGAGGCCCCGCACCTGCAGGCCATCCATGAGGAGTACCAGGACCAGGGGGTCTACTTCATCGGCGTCAACGTGCGCGACTCCGCCGGGCCCGCGGCCGCCTTCGAGGAGACCTACGGGATCACCTACCCCTCGATGCCGGATGCCGACGCCGAGATCATGTACTCCCTGCGCGGGCAGGTCGCCCCCAATGCGGTGCCCTCCACCCTGGTGATCGACGAGCAGGGCCGGGTCGCGGCCCGGATCTCCGGCGCCGCCGATCCCTCCGTGCTGCGCGCGATGATCGATGCGGTGGTCGCCGAATGATCCCAGCTGACCTCGGAGCGGCCTTCCAGGCCACAGCGCTGTCCGGCTCCCTGCTGCCGGCGCTCGCCGTCGCCGCGGCCGCCGGCCTGGTGGCGTTCCTCTCGCCGTGCGTGCTGCCCGTGGTGCCCGGCTACCTCGCCTACGTCTCCGGCCTCGCCGGCCAGAGCGCCACCGCCCCGGGAGCGAAGCGCTCCCGGCCCGTCACCGGGCGCATGCTGGCCGGCAGTGCGCTGTTCGTGGCCGGGTTCGCCGTCGTGTTCATGATCCTCGGCGGTTTCGCCGGGATGATCGGCTATCTGCTCCAGGAGCACGCGCTGTGGATCAACCGCATCGCCGGCGCCGTGGTGATCCTCATGGGGCTGGTGTTCATGGGGGTCTTCCCCCGCCTGTCGGTCACCCGCCCGGTCTCTGCGAAGAAGCCCGACGCCGGCCTGCTCGGCGCCCCGCTGATGGGACTGATCTTCGGCCTGAGCTGGACTCCCTGCATCGGCCCCACCTATGCGGCGATCATCGCCCTGTCGCTGGACGGCGGTGACGGCGGGGTGCTGCGCGGGGGCATCCTCTCGCTGGCGTACTCGCTGGGCCTGGGCATCCCCTTCGTGCTGTTCGCGCTGCTGTTCGAGCGCGCGCTGGGCCTGAGCAGGAAGCTCACCGCCCACCGCCGCACCATCGGCCTGCTCTCCGGGGCGCTGCTGATCGCGATCGGCGTGCTGCTGATGACCGGGGTGTGGGCGACCTGGATGAGCCACCTGCAAGGCATGATCACGACCTTCGAACCGGTGATCTGATGGCCGAGAACCGGACGAGCACCCGGGCGGACGCGGGCGCCGCGGCGCAGAGCAGCGCCTGGAGCAGCAAACCGGAGATCGAGCGGAAGCGCCCGCCCAGCGCCCCCGCGCTCGGCCCGCGCGGGACCCTGCTGTTCCTGTGGCGGCAGCTGACCAGCATGCAGACCGCACTGATCCTGCTGATGCTGCTCGCGATCGCGGCCGTGCCGGGCTCCCTGTACCCGCAGCGCAGCGTGAATCCGGCGCTGACCGAGCAGTTCCTCGAGGAGAACGGCCGCTGGGGCGAGATCCTGGACACCCTGGGATTCTTCGACGTCTTCTCCTCGCCCTGGTTCTCCGCGATCTACCTGCTGCTGTTCATCTCGTTGATCGGCTGCATCGTGCCGCGCGTCGGCGTGCACCTGAAGCAGCTGCGGGCGGCGCCGCCGCGCACCCCCACCCGGCTGACGCGCTTCACCGGATACACCCGGGTCGAGCTGGCCGGCGCCGAAGGCGGTGCCGAGGCGCTCATCGAGCGCGCCCGTCGCTCCCTGCGCCGCTCGCGCTACCGCACGGAGATCCGTGAGGAGAAGGGCGCCCGCTCCGTCAGCGCGGAGCGCGGCCTGCTGCGCGAGTCCGGCAACCTCGCCTTCCACATCGCACTGGTGGGAGTGCTGATCTGCATCGCCGGCGGCCAGCTGACCAGCTATCGCGGGCAGATCACCGTGATCGAGGGCGAGGGCTTCGCGAACTCGCTGACCCAGTACGACTCCTTCGAGTCCGGGGCCTGGTTCGACGAGACCGAGATGCCGGACTTCCGCTTCACCCTCGAGGACTTCCGCGCCACCTACGTCCAGCCCGGGGAGGGCGGGAGCGTGGGGGAGCCACGCTCCTTCGAGGCGGATGTCCAGGTGACCACCCCCGGCCAGGAGTTGTCCAGGACCGTGCAGGTCAACAAGCCGCTGCACGTCAAAGGTGCCTCGATGTACCTGCTCGGCAACGGGTACGCCCCCGCGGTCACCGTGACCGATCCCGAGGGGGAGGTCGTCGCCGAGGGGCCCGTGATCACGGTGCCGATGGGGGATGTGGGCTACACCTCGCAGGTGGTGATCAAGGCCCCCGACGCCCGGCCCGAGCAGACCGCGGTGGTCGGCTTCTTCCTGCCCACCGGCACCATCGACGAGCAGGGCCCGCACTCGCTGTACCCCGATGCGCTGGATCCCCAGCTCGCGCTGACCGTCCACCAGGGAGACCTGGGGCTGGACTCCGGCATCCCGCAGAACGCCTACGAGGTCGACCTCTCCACCCTCACCCCGGTGGTCGGCGAGGACGGTGCCCCGGTGCTGCTCCGCCTCTACCCCGGTCAGGAGTTCGAGCTCCCGGACGGGACCACCGTCAGCTTCGACGGACTGCGCCGCTACGCCGCCTTCGACATCGCCCATAACCCCTTCGAGCGCTGGATCCTGCTCAGCGCGCTGGTCGCCGTCGGCGGCCTGATCCTCTCCCTCTTCGTGCCCCGAAGGCGCGTCTGGGTGCGGGTGCGCGAGAGCGCCGACGGCACCGTGCTCGAGGTGGCCGGGCTCGCCCGCAGCGACGACCCGGCGCTCGAGGGCGACGTCCGCGCTCTGGCCTCCTCGCTCACCCAGGTGCAGGATGGGACCCCGGACGGTCCGCACGACCCCCCTCAAGCACGGCCCGCACGGGCCGCGGAACCTCCCTCCGAAGGAAGTGCACAGTGATCAATGAGCAGCTGGCGGAGGTGTCGAACCTCGCCCTCGTGGTGACGATCGTCCTCTACGTGCTCGCCCTGATCGGCTTCGGCGCCGATCTCGCGTCCTCCTCGCAGCGCCGCAGCGATGCGCGCCTGGCCGCCCGTGAGCGGCAGGCCGCAGCGCGCACGCTCCAGACCGCGACGGTCGCGGCCGACGGCGGGGGAGCGATCGCCGCGGGCGGGACCAGGGCCGCCGAGGCCGACGGCGGGAGCGTGCCTCCCGCCGCCGGCCCCGAGCACCGGACCGGCACCATGAGCGCGCAGCGCTTCGCCTTCCTCCTGACCGGGGCGGCGACCGCGCTGCACGTGGCGGGGGTGCTGACCCGTGCCCTGGCCACCCAGCGGGTGCCGTGGGCGAACATGTACGAGTTCGCGACCACCAGCACCGCCGTGGTGATGCTCGCGTTCCTGGTGTTCAGCATCCGGCGCGCCGAGCTGCGGGCGCTGGGCACCTTCGTGGTCGGCCCCGTGCTGCTGGTGCTGCTGCTCGCGCAGACCTTCTGGATCGTGCCGGCCGCGAACCTCACCCCCAGCCTGCAGAACTCGCACTGGATCTACATCCACATCGGGGTGGCCATCATCGCCACCTCCCTGTCGATCCTGGGCGCCGTGGTCGCCGGCATGCAGCTGCTGCAGGCGCGCCACGAGCGCGCCCTGGGGGAGCTGGCGTCCGCGGGACAGGAGCATCCCGAGCACTGGGGCCGCTTCGGCCATGTGCTGGACCGCCTGCCCTCCTCGACGGTGCTGGAGGCGCTGAGCTTCCGCATCCACTCGGTGGCCTTCGTGTGCTGGACCTTCACCCTGATCTTCGGCGCGATCTGGGCCCGTGAGGCCTGGGGCCGCTTCTGGGGCTGGGATCCCAAGGAGGTGTGGACCTTCATCATCTGGGTGATCTACGCGGCCTACCTCCACGCCCGTGCCACCGGCGGATACCGTGGCAGCCGTGCCGCCGGGCTCGCGCTGGCCGGCTTCGTGGCCGTGGTCTTCAACTACACCATCGTCAACACGGTGATCAACGGACTGCACTCCTACTCGGGGCTCTGAGCCCCGGGAGACCGTCAGCCCCCGTCGCCCTCGCCCGGTTCCTGCTCGCGGCGCTTCCGCCGCTCGCGACGGATGTCCTCGTCGAGCCGGCGCAGGAAGTCGGGATCCTCATCGGGGGCCACCGGGCCTCTGCGGTGCACCTGCCCGCCTCCGCTGGTGCGCTCCTTGCCGACGAACAGCCAGGTGATCGGGCCCACCCACGGCAGCAGCACGATCAGCACGATCCAGGCCCATTTGGGCAGCCCCTTGATCTTCTCGTCCTCCGTCTGCACGCAGTCGGCGAGCGCGAAGACGGTCAGGGCGATGGAGAGAACTGCGATGATGCCGCGGGCCATGGCCGCAGTGTAGGCAACGCACCTGACCGCCGGGTGGGTGGGCGCTGTGCTGAGAGGTGGTGTCTGCACGGCGGCGCAGCGACCGTGGCCAGGGGGCACCGCCGGGAGAACTACTCTGGACCCATGCGCCCGTTCCTGTTCTATGCCGTCGTCCGCCTGGGCCTCTGGTTCCTGCTGTGGTGGCTGCTGACCCTGGTCGGCCTCGGCCTGGTGCTGGCCGGTGTGCTCGCCGCCCTGATCGCGATGCTGCTCTCGATCCTGTTCCTGGACCGGCTGCGGAATGCTGCGGCCCTGCGCTGGAAGGCGGCCGACGAGCGCCGGGCGGCGCGCCACGCCGACGAGGTCGACGAGGACGCCGAGTACGAGGACGCGGTGCTCGACGAGGCCGACGGCGAGACCGGGAGCGAGGACCGGGACGAGGTCAGAGAAGAAGACCGCTGAGCAGCAGCAGGGAGAAGACCAGCTCCAGCCGCCCGGTCGCCCCGAGCACCGGGATCAGCGCGCGGCCCGCAGCGCCGCGCAGCACGGTCCGCACCGGGAAGAGCGCCAGCGGCAGCGCCAGCAGCACCAGAGCGACCGGCCACTGCACCACCATCACCGGCAGCATCAGCGCGAAGGGCACCAGCACCACCGCCGCATACAGCCTGCGGGTGCCGCGCTCTCCCAGCCGGACGGCGAGGGTCTTCTTGCCGGAGAGCGCATCGGTGGGGATGTCGCGGAGGTTGTTGGTGAGCATCAGGGCGACGGCCAGCAGACCGATCGCGATCGCGGCCGGCAGCGCCACCCAGGTGGGTGCGCCGGTGATCGTGTAGGCGGTCCCGCCCACGGCCACCAGCCCGAAGAACACGAACACGAACAGCTCGCCGAGACCGAGGTAGCCGTAGGGCTTCTTCCCGCCGGTGTAGGACCAGGCCGCGGCGATCGCGGCGGCGCCCACCAGCAGCGTCCACCAGATCTGGGCCAGCGCGACCAGCACCAGCCCGAACAGGCCGCCGAGCGCGAGGGAGACGATGGCCGCACGCTTGACGGTCGTGGGCCGCGCGGCACCGGAGCCGGTGAGGCGGAAGGGGCCCACCCGGTCGTCGTCGGTGCCGCGGATCCCGTCGGAGTAGTCATTGGCGTAGTTCACGCCGATCTGCAGGGAGAAGGAGACCGCGAGGGCCAGCAGGGCGCGGGGGATCACCAGCGCCCAGTCCACCTCCCCGTGCAGGTTCTCCAGCTGCCACGCGGCGACGCCGGTGCCGGCGGCGACGGGGGCCAGGGCGGCGGGGAGGGTGCGGGGTCGGGCGCCCTGCACCCACTGCGACAGGCTGGCCATCGTGCTCCTCGAGGATCCGGCGGGGGAACCGCGGCCGCCGCTCGACGGCCCTGACGAGGATACGCCGCGGTCGGAGTCCGGGACCCGGCCCGGCACCGAATCACATCCCGGTCTCCGCGGCGAGGCGGCGGGCAGCGGCGCGGTCGACCTTCCCGATGCCCAGCAGCGGCAGCTGCTCGAGCACATGCACTCGCTTGGGGACCATATGGGACGGGATCTCGGAGGTGCGCAGGGCCGCACGCACCAGGGCGGTCGCCTCGTCGGGATCGACTCCGTCCTCGAGCGTCACCAGTGCCTCGACCCGCTGGCCCCACTCGGGATCCGCGACCCCCACCACCACGGCCGCCCGGATCATGCCGCGCAGCATCAGCGAGCGGTCGATGGCCCGTTCCACGTCCTGGGGGAGGACCTTGCGGCCGCCGGTGTTGATGACGTCATCGGCTCGGCCCAGCACCGTCAGCGCCCCGTCGGCGTCGAGCTCGGCGAGGTCGGAGGTGAGGAAGCGGCGGGCGGCGTCACCGGTGAAAGGCGTGGTGTCGGTGCCGCCGCCGGCGGTGAGGTAGCCGAGCGCCAGGGTGGGGGAGGTGATCTGCAGCCGTCCGGCGCCGGCGGCGTCGGGCTCGGCGAGGCTCAGCTCCACCCCGGGCAGGGGGGCGCGGTCGTAGACGCAGCCGCCGGCGGTCTCCGAGGAGCCGTAGGTGGTGCGCACCGCGATCTTCTGGGCCCGGGCGCGGGCGAGCACATCGGGGCTGGTCGCGGCGCCGCCCACCAGCACGCCGGCGAAGCGCTTCAGCACCCCGCGAGCGCGGGCGTCGGCGCCGGTGGCGCCGGTGACGATGCGGGTCAGCTGGGTGGGCACCAGCGAGGTGAGCGCCGGCAGACCGGCACGGGCGGCCTGCTCCAGCACGGGGACGGCGAGCTCGACGAAGGCGGTGGCATCGAAATGGCCGCGCAGATCGGGCAGCGGGTCCGGCAGCGCCGCGGCGTCCAGGCCGAGCACCTGGGCGGTGCGGTGGGCGCGGGCGAGCACCTGCACCCCGGCGATGTGGGTGGGGGGCAGCAGCGGCAGCCAGAAGCCGTGGCCGCCGGAGTCCGGGGCGGTGCCGTCGGCCGTGAAGAGCTGCGCGGTCGCGTCGTGCGAGGCGAGCAGCGCCTGTCGGGTCAGGGCCACCGCCTTCGCGGTGCCGGTCGAGCCGGACGTCGGCACCACCAGCGCCGCGTCCTCGAAACCGGACGGCAGCTGCGCAGGAGGGTCGAAGGGACCCAGCCACAGCCGGGCCCGGCCCGCCATCATCTCGCCGATCGCCGCGGCGTGGGCGGTCAGCGAAGCGGCGGAGGCGTCGTAGGCGGGCGGGACCAGCCAGGGCAGGGCGGACGGCGAGGTGGTGGCGCTCATCTCAGCCCTGCGGGTGCGGGAAGTGCGACCAGTCGGGAGCGCGCTTCTCGAGGAAGGCATCGCGACCCTCGGCGGCCTCGTCGGTCATGTACGCCAGGCGCGTCGCCTCCCCGGCGAACACCTGCTGGCCCATCAACCCGTCGTCGGCCAGGTTGAAGGCGAACTTCAGCATCCGGATCGCCTGCGGGGACTTGGTGGCGATCCGGGCCGCCATCTCCAGCGCCACGTCCTCGAGCTGGGCGTGGTCCACGACCCGGTTCACGGCGCCCCAGTCGTAGGCGTCCTGGGCGGAGTACTCCTCGGCCAGGAAGAAGATTTCCCGGGCCCGCTTCTGGCCCACCTGCTTGGCGAGGTAGGCGGAGCCGAAGCCGCCGTCGAAGGAGCCGACGTCCGCATCGGTCTGCATGAAGCGGGCGTGCTGGCGGGAGGCGATCGAGAGGTCGCTGACCACGTGCAGGGAGTGCCCGCCGCCGGCGGCCCAGCCGTTGACCAAGGAGATCACCACCTTGCCCATGGTGCGCATCAGGCGCTGCACCTCGAGGATGTGCAGCCGGCCGGAGGAGCCGGTGCGCACCTGCGCCGTCTCGCCGTAGTCCTCGGCGTCGGCGTACTCGTAGCCGGCCCGGCCCCGGATCCGCTGATCGCCGCCGGAGCAGTAGGAGTGGCCGCCGTCCTTGGGGGAGGGGCCGTTGCCGGTGAGCAGGATGACGCCCACGCCGGTGTCCAGCCGGGCGTGGTCCAGCGCCCGGTACAGCTCGTCGACCGTGTGGGGTCGGAAGGCGTTGCGCACCTCGGGCCGGTCCAAGGCGATCCGCACCGTGGGCAGATCCCGCTCGGTGCGCTCCCCGTCGGCGGACTCGATCCGCTCCACCGCGCGGTGGTAGGTGATGTCGCTCAGCGCAGGCCCGCCGTGCTCGGCCGCGGGCACCTCCCGCCAGCGGCGCGGGTCGAAGGTGTCGGAGACCCGACGGGGCATCGGAACAGGTGCGGTCGTCATGACTGCCAGGGTAGTCCGGCGGTGACCGGCACCGGGTCGGCGACGAGCCGCCCGTACGAGGTCGCCCCACGGCCGCCGGCTCATTATCCTCGAGAGCATGCAGATCCCCTCCTCCCTGCGCGACCTCGGCATCGACGAGGCACGTGCCTGGTCGATCCCCATGACCACCCGCTTCCGCCGGATCACCGAGCGGGACGGTCTGCTGCTGCACGGCCCCGCCGGCTGGGCCGAGTTCTCCCCCTTCTGGGACTACGACGCGGCGGAGTCGGCGAGCTGGCTGCGCGCCGCCCTCGCCGACGCCACCACCGAGCGTCCCGCTCCGCTGCGCGAAGTGGTCGAGGTCAACGTCACCATCCCGGTGGTGCCGCCGCTGCTCGCCCACCGCCTCGCACGGGTCGGCGGTGCCACCACGGCGAAGGTCAAGGTCGCCGATCCCGGCGTGAGCCTCGCCGAGGACGCCGCCCGGCTGGAGGCGGTGCGCGACGCGATGGGCCCCGCCGCCCGCCTGCGCATCGATGCGAACGCCGCCTGGACCCGCCAGGAGGCGCTGACGGCACTGCCCGTCCTGGACCGGGCGGCCGGAGGCCTCGAATACGCCGAGCAGCCCTGTGCCGCCCTCGAGGACCTCGCAGCGGTGCGACGCGCGCTGGACATCCCGATCGCCGCCGACGAATCGGTGCGCCGCGCCGAGGACCCGCTGCGGGTAGCGCGGGCCGAGGCCGCCGACCTGCTGGTGATGAAGGTGCAGCCCCTCGGCGGGGTGCAGCGCTGCCTGGAGCTGGTCGAGCAGGCCGGGCTGCCGGTGGTGGTCTCCTCCGCGCTCGAGTCCAGCGTGGGCCTCAGCGCCGGGATCGCGCTCGCCGCCGCCCTGAGCGAGCTGCCGTACGCCTGCGGGCTCGGCACCGCGCCCCTGCTCACCGGCGACCTCGTCGAGCAGCCCCTGCACGCCGACGACGGGATGCTGCCCGTCGGCCGCCGCGACCCGGCCCCGCAGCTGCTGGAGCGCCACGCCGCGGGGTCCGAGCTCACCGCCCGCTGGGCGGAGCGGCTCGCCGCCTGCGCCGCCCGGCTCTGAGCCGCCCGCGCGCGGGCGCACTACGCTGACGGGGTGCATGAGCGAACCGCCCCGATCACCCCGTCGGCCTGGATCGAGGCCCCCCGCCCCACGGGCTCCGGCGCGGTCGACCAGTCCGTCGCGCTGTGGAGCGCCCTGGCCGAGCTCGGGCTGCGGCACGCGGTCCTCGCCCCCGGCTCCCGCTCCGCACCGCTGGTGTACGCCCTGGCCGCCGCGGAGGTGGGGGAGCGGATCCGCGCCCATGTGCGCATCGACGAGCGGGCCGCGGCCTTCACCGCGCTGGGGCTGAGCCGTCACGATCCCGCCCGTCCCGCCGCCGTCGTCACCACCTCCGGCACCGCCACCGCGCACCTGCACGCCGCCGTGATGGAGGCCCACCACTCGCGGATCCCGCTGCTGGTGCTCACCGCGGACCGCCCCGCGGAGCTGCGCGAGGTGGGCGCGAACCAGACCACCCGACAGGCCGGGATGTTCCGGTCCCTCGCGCGCCTGGCCGTGGATCTGCCCGCTCCCACCGCTGCGGGAGCCACCGCCCTCGAGCTGCGCACCGCGGTCTCCACCGCGGCGCGGGCGCTGGCCGCGGCCACCGGGGAGCATCCCGGCCCGGTCCACCTGAACCTCTCCTTCCGCGACCCGCTGGTGCCGCGGCCGGGGACCCCGACGGCCCCGCCGACGCAGACCGCTGCGGAGCCCGCGAGCCCCTCCCGGCAGCGGATCGTGCTCACCCGGCGTGTCGGCTCCCCGCCCCCACCACCGCACCCGGTGCCGGTGGACGGGCGCACCGTGGTGGTCGCCGGGGACGGCGCGGGACCCGCCGCCGCCGAGCTCGCCGCCCAGCACGGACTGCCGCTGCTGGCCGAACCCAGCTCCGGTGCCCGCCACGGCGAGACCCTGATCCCCGGCTACCCCGCCCTGCTGCGCGAGGTGATGGCGGGTCCGGGCCATCCGCTGCGCCCGCAGCGGGCGATCGTGCTCGGCCGCCCCACCCTCTCCCGTCCCGTCGTCGGTGCCCTGCTCGGCGCCGAGGACGTCGAGGTGATCGTGGTCGATCGGCAGCTGGACTGGCCCGATGTCGCCCGCCGCGCGAGCCTCGTGGTCCCCTCCGCCGTCGGCCAGGAGCAGGAACCCGTTCCCGCGCAGGAGCGGCGGGCGCACCTCACCGCCTGGCGCGTCGCGGCCGGGACCGCCGCGGCGGTCCTGCCCAGCAGCTGGCAGCAGCAGGCCGCGCTCGCCGTCTGGGAGTCCTCGGGCGCGGGTGATGTGCTGGTGCTCGGCTCCTCCAGCCTGGTGCGCGACCTCGAGCAGCACGCCGGCCCCACCGCCGCCCGGGTCATCGCGAACCGGGGCCTGGCCGGGATCGACGGCACCACCGCGATGGCCGGCGGGATCGCCCTGGCGCGGGAGGCGGCGGCTGAAGCTGGCCGGGTCCGGCTGCTGGTGGGTGATCTCACCGCCCTGCACGACCTGACCGGCCTGCTGATCGGCCCGGAGGAGCAGCGCCCGGTGCTGGACATGATCGTGGTCGACGATGGCGGCGGTCGCATCTTCTCCGGACTCGAGCATGCCGCCGCGCCTCCGGACCTGCTGCGACGTTTCTTCACCACCCCGCACGGTGCCGACATCGCTGCGGCCGCGGCCGCCCTCGGGGCCGAGGCCCACCGCGTCACGGCCGAGCTGCTGCCCGAGGCGCTCGCGATGCCTGCCGAGGGGCTCCGCGTGCTCGTCGTCCAGCCGATGCCCAGCAATGACTCGAGGAATTCTTGAACAGGAGTGCTGACATGGATCCCATGACGAACGAGAACACCCCGCAGGAGAACCCGTACGGCACCTCCGACCGCAGCGGCCCCGGGCACGACGCCCCGGGTCACGAGGCCCCCCGGGAGGGCGCCTGGGGATACGACGCCCCGAGCGGTGACGCCCCGCGGCACGACCAGCCCGGAGCAGCAGCGACCGCACCGACCGCGCCGGTTGCGGCCCACGGTGCTGCGACCCCGTTCCCGGCCGCCCAGACCCCCACGGCCCGGACCTCCCCGGCACCGGCATCCGTGAGCCCGGCCCCGCCCCGCCGCGGCCCCGGCTGGGGCGGGGTCAGCGCCCTGGTGGTGCTCGGCATGATGCTCTCCAGCGGCGCGACCCTCGGCGGGGTCGTCGTCTACGACCAGTTCCTGGACCCGGACCCGGCGGTCTCGGCGCAGCCGGGGACCGGCTCCACCTCCGCCGCGCAGCCGGCGGCGGCGATCACCGGAGAGGCCCCGAACTGGGCCGCGGTCGCAGATCAGGTCGCCCCGAGCACCGTCGCGATCAAGGTCGCCACCTCCGCGGGCACCGCCCAGGGCACCGGAGTGATCCTCGACGAGAACGGCGCCATCCTCACCAACAATCACGTCGTCGAGGGGGCCCAGGAGATCCAGGTCAGCATCAGCGACGGCCTCAGCTATCCGGCCTCTGTCGTCGGCACCGACCCCACCACGGACCTCGCGGTGATCCGTCTGGACTCGCCGCCGGACGGTCTGCGACCTGCCACCTTCGCGGACTCCTCGACGGTCGAGGTGGGCCAGCCGGTGATGGCGCTCGGCACCCCGCTGGGGCTCGAGAACACCGTCACCACCGGCATCATCTCTGCCGTGGACCGGCCGGTCACCGCCGCCGGCGAGCAGGGCGACGGCTCGGAGGCCACCTTCACCTCGGCGCTGCAGACCGACGCCGCCATCAACCCCGGCAACTCCGGCGGCCCGCTGGTGGACGCGGCCGGTCAGGTGATCGGGATCAACAGCGCGATCGCCAGCATCCCCAATGCCTCCGGCCAGGCGGGCAGCATCGGGCTCGGCTTCGCGATCCCTGCGAGCACCGCCACGATGATCGCCGAGCAGCTTGAGGAGGACGGCACCGCTGAGCATGCCTTCGTGGGAGTGACCAGCACCGACGGCACCGCCTCGGACGGTGAGGCCACCTACAGCGGCGCCGAGGTGATCAGCATCGAACCGGACAGCCCGGCCGCCGAGTCGTCGCTGGAGGAGGGCGATCTCATCATCGCCGTCGACGACACGCCCGTCGGCGGAGCGGCGGCCCTGACCGGGGTGGTGCGCGGGCTGGAGATCGGCTCCACCCACCAGTTCGAGGTGGTGCGCGACGGTGCCCTGCAGAGCATCGGGATCACCCTCGCGGTGCGGCCCTCCTGAGCGTCAGGCGCCGTGCTCGCCGCGCAGCGCCCGCAGCATCGGCCGGCACTTCGCGAGGGCCTCGGCATGCTCCGAGACCGGATCGGAGGCGGCCACCAGACCGCCCCCGGCCTGCAGCACGACCGTCCGCTCACCGACCAGGTGCGCCATCCGCAGCGCGATCGCCCACTGCCCGTCCCCATCGGCGTCCATCCACCCCACCGGGGAGGCGTAGCCTCCGCGATCGTGCGGCTCCAGGTGGGCGATGATCTCGTCGGCCTGGGTGCGCGGGGTGCCCGAGACGGCGGCCGAGGGATGCAGTCGCGAGGCGACGTCGAGGCTGGTGGTGCCGCTGCGCAGGCGTGCCGAGACATCCGAGGCCAGATGCTCCAGCCCCGGCAGACGCAGCACGAACGGCTCGGGGGAGACCTCGATCTCCGCTGCCAGGCCCTCCAGCCGCTCGACCACCGAGTCGACGGCGAAGGCATGCTCGGCCAGCTCCTTGGAGTCGCTGCGGAAGGCGCGTCGATCCACCTCGTCCAGCTCCCCGTCGTCAGCCACCGGGCGCGAGCCCGCCAGCACCCGGGAGAAGACCCGACCGTCCTCGGTCTGGGCGAGCATCTCCGGGCTCGCACCGACCACGTCCTCCAGGTGATACACCCAGGTGCTGGGGTAGGCACGGGCCAGCCGGGTCAGCATCTCGGCGGGGGAGAGCGTTTCGGGGGTGCGCACCGCGGTGCGCTCGGAGAGCACGACCTTCTCGGCGTGACCGTCCCGGATCTGGGCGATCGCCTCCCGCACCAGGGCCTGGTACTCGTCCGGCGTGTGATCGGGCTCGATCTCGAGCGGCTCCACAGCCTCCGTGGGGAGCGGGGAGGAGGGGAACAGGTCCCGCCAGCTGGTGGGCAGGGCCGGCTCCTCGTCGACCCCGACCACGGTGAGGAAGGATTCCCCGTCGTGCACGCCCAGCAGGGCCCGCGGCACCATCAGCGTCGACGGGCGCGGCGAGGAATCGGCGTAGGAGAAGCTGCCCAGCGCGATCAGACCGCTGGTGCGCACGCGCACCTCGTCGTCGACGCGGGCGCGGGCGGCCAGGGCGCGGAAAGCGGCGCCGGTGGCCGCGAAGCGGTGCGGCCCGTCGGCCCGCGCCGACCAGGCCTCCCCGAGCGCCACCATCCCCTGCCCGTGACGCAGCCACGCACCGCTGACCGCGGCCGGCACGTGCCCGAGCAGGTCCACCGCCTCCTCGATGCGCTGGGTGCGGACGTGCAGCACCACCGGTGGCTCGGCGGCGGCGTCGGAGGGCAGGACGGAGGCAGACATCGGTGCCATTATGCGGCACCCGGAGGCGTGTGGGCGTGACCCGTGTCCCGGCCGCAGATGCGCAGGAGAGCCGTGCGAAGGTGCGACCATGGAGCGGCGAACCGTCCCCGCCGGACGCGCCGCCCCGGTTCCGCGTCCCATCGAGACTCGTCCCCTAGGAGCACGCGCGTGAGCAGCACAGTCGACAGCATCGCGACGCCTCTGGTCCGGGGCGTGCTCGGGGCGCTGTCCTCACTCGGCATCGCACTGGCCGTGGTGGTCGTGCCGGCGCTCGCCGCCCAGGTCGCCGGCACCGCCTCGAGCGCGACCGCGCTGGACGCGATCCTGATCGGCCTGAGCATCCTCGTGCTCGGCCACGGCGGCGGCGTCATGGTGGACACCGGGGTGATCGACGGCCCCGTGACCATGACTCCCTTCGGTCTGCTGATCCTGCTGCTGCTGCTCTCGGCGCTGGCGATGCGCCGGGTGGGTCGAGCGCTGCGGCCGGTGCGGGACGACGGCGTGCTGCGCACCGGCGCCCTGCGCGACGCCGGCTCCGCACTGGGCATGTATGCGCTGGTGTACGCGGTCGGGCTGGCCGTGCTGGCCGGCATCGGCCGCAGCGTGGACACCTCGCCCATGATCACCTCGGCGGTGGTCTCCGGGCTGATGGTCGCCGTGGCCGGGGGACTGCTCGGCATGCTGTGGTCGCTGCGACGGGAGCCGACGGACGCCGTGCCCGGGGTGCGGGTGCTCGAGCTGCTGCCCGCTCCCTACGGGGACGTCGCCCGGGCCGTGCTGCTGGCGGTGACCGGATTGTGCGGGCTCGGCATGGCGCTGGTGGTGGTGCTGCTGCTGCTGTCCGTCCCCGCCCAGGCGGCCCTGTTCGAAGGGCTCGCCCCCGGGATCGTCGGCGGGTCCGTGCTCACCCTGCTCCAGCTGGCCCTGCTGCCGCTGATGGCGGTGTGGGCGCTCACGGTGCTGCTCGGCGGCACCGTCGGGGTGGGGACCTCCACCGGCATCTCGCTGGACGGCGCCGAGACCGGAGTGCTCCCGGCGCTGCCCATGCTGGGCGCCCTCCCCGGGCCCGGGGACTTCCCGGCCGCGCTCTGGTTGCTGATGATCCTGCCCGCGCTCCCGATCGCGCTGGGCGCGGTGCGGCTGGTGCAGGACGTCGCCCACCTCGGACGGCGCGAGCAGATCACCGCCTGGGCGGCCTACCCGGTCTCCGTGATCGGGGTGTGCCTGCTGCTGGCCGGCCTGTCCACCGGCGGGATCGGGGACGGCCGCCTGGTGCACGTGGGGCCGCAGATGAGCACGCTGGCGCTGCCGCTGATCATCATCGTCGCGGCGACCACCGCGCTCGTGCTCGCGGTGCTGGTGACCCCGCTGATCCCCTGGACCCGCAGCGCGCTCGGCTCCGTGCGGGCACGGGTCGAGGCGGCCGAGCGCAGCGAGCACGGCGACGCGGGGACGCGCAGCGCGCAGGCGGAGAGCGACCAGCACGACCCGGAGGCCGCACGCAGCGCGCTGCTGGCCCGCTTCGCCCGACGCCACGCCCCCCTGCAGCCCGTCGCGGAGCCCGAGGACGCGGGCCCCGACGCCGATGTCCGGGCGCTGCCGGCGACCGAGACCGACACCGACCGGGCCGAGGGCACCCCGGCCGAGGAGCCGGCACCCCCGGCGGACGCCGCTCGGCGGAGGAACCGGCTCAGCCGCCGAACAGACCGCTGACCCAGTCGGCCATCGAGCCCTCCGCCGCCGAGGTGCACTCGGTCCGGGCCTGCTCGGTGATGGCGGAGGAGCGGCACTGCTCGAGCTCGGCCATCGGGCCGTAGAACGCGACATCGAGCGCGGCCCCGCCGATGATCAGGAGCATGGCCGGCACCCCGAGCAGGATGCCGAACGCCGCCATCGTGACGCGTCGCTCCCGGAACGCCCGCACGATCAGCAGGATCAGCAGCACCAGGGCGACCAGCCCGGTGAGTCCGGACAGCAGCGAGTAGGGCAGCGGCGAGAGCATCAGCAGCCAGGAGGCCAGGATCGCCAGGGTCAGGGCGCCGGACAGTCGTCGGGACCGGGTGGCTGCCCGGTCCGTGGACGGGCCGGAGGGGGAGTCGCTGTTCATCGGGTCCATTGTGCCCGACTACGCTGGAGCGGTGACCCGCCTCCCCGTCGTCGTCCTCATCTCCGGCACCGGCTCGAACCTCGCCGCCCTCCTCGCCGCGGAGCGCGCCGAGGACTGCCCCTATGCCGTGGTGGCGGTGCTCGCCGACCGCGACGCCACCGGCCTCGAGCATGCCCGCGCCGCAGGCATCCCCACCGAGATGGTGCGCCTGGCCGATCATGCCGACCGGGCCGCCTGGGACACGGCGCTCGCCGAGGCGGTCGCGGCCCATCGCCCGCAGCTGGTGGTGCTGGCCGGGTTCATGAAGCTCGTCGGCCCTCCGCTGCTGGAGGCCTTCGGAGGTCGCATCATCAACACCCATCCTGCCCTGCTGCCCTCCTTCCCCGGCGCCCACGGGGTCCGGGACGCCCTCGCCCACGGCGTGAGGATCACCGGCTGCAGCGTCATCGAGGTCGATGCCGGTGTGGACACCGGGCGGATCCTCGCCCAGGCCGCGGTCGAGGTCCGCGAGGACGACACCGAGGCGACCCTCCATGAACGGATCAAGGCCGTCGAGCAGCCGCTGCTGGTGGACGTGGTGCGGCGTCTCGCCGCCACCTCCTGAGAAGCCTCTCCGCCAGGCCCCGGATATGCTGGAGGCACACGACTGGCGAAGGTGGGGGACCACCGGGGAGTGACACCAGTGAGCATCGACCGCCTGGGTGCCCACCACACGCAGATCCGAACAGGAGCACCCCACGTGAGCACCGCAGAGCGTCGTCCCCTGACGCGAGCCCTCCTCTCCGTCTTCGACAAGACCGGCATCGTCGACCTGGCCCGCACCCTCGCCGAGAACGGGGTCGAGATCGTCTCCACCGGGTCCACCGGCAGCACCATCCGTGACGCCGGCATCGCGGTGACGGAGGTGGAGACCGTCACCGGCTTCCCCGAGATGCTCGACGGCCGGGTCAAGACCCTCCACCCGCGCATCCACGGCGGGATCCTCGCCGATCAGCGCCTGGCCGCCCATCAGGAGCAGCTGAAGGCCCACCAGATCGCCCCCTTCGACCTGGTGGTCGTGAACCTCTACCCCTTCAGCGAGACCGTCGCGGCCGGCGGCAGCTTCGCGGAGATCATCGAGAAGATCGACGTGGGCGGCCCCACCATGGTGCGCGCGGCCGCGAAGAACTTCGCCTCCCTCGCCGTGGTCGTGGACCCGGAGGGCTACGCGATCGCCGCCGAGGCCGCCGCGGACGGCGGCTTCACCCTCGCCGAGCGCCAGCAGCTCGCGACGATCGCGTTCACCCGCACGGCGGAGTACGACGACGCGATCAGCGACTGGATGCTCGAGCAGCTCGACGGTCCCGCCGAGGCGGAGGGAGCAGGCCCCGACGACGAGCACGACGAGTACGACGAGGATGTCAGCATCCTCGATCTCTCCGCCGCCGACGCCGCCGAGCTCGGCATCACCGCCACCCTCCGCTACGGCGAGAACCCGCACCAGCGGGCGCGCCTGGCGGTCACCGACGAGACCGCTCCCGGCCTCGCCGGTGCCGAGCAGCTCGGCGGGAAGGAGATGAGCTACAACAACTACGTCGACGCCGACGCCGCCGTGCGCGCCGCCCACGACCACACCCTCCCGGCCGTCGCCGTGGTCAAGCACAACAACCCCTGCGGCATCGCCGTGGCCGGCCAGGGCGAGGACATCGCCCTCGCCCACGCCCGCGCCCACGGCACCGACCCGGTCTCCGCCTACGGCGGCGTCATCGCCGCCAACCGCACGGTCACCCTCGCCATGGCCCAGCAGGTGAGGCCCGTCTTCACCGAGGTCATCCTGGCGCCCGACTACGAGGACGAGGCCCTCGAGCTGCTGCGCACCAAGAAGAACCTGCGGATCCTGCGCCTTCCCGGGCAGTACTCCCGCGGCGCCGAGCTGCGCGAGATCTGGGGCGGGATGCTGATCCAGGACGCCGACACCCTCTCCGCCGAGGGCGACGACCCCGCGCAGTGGACCCTCGCCGCGGGCGAGGCCGCCGATGAGGCGACCCTGGCGGACCTCGCCTTCGCCTGGCGCTCGGTGCGCGCGGTGAAGTCCAACGCGATCCTGCTGGCGGACGACTCCGCCGCCGTCGGCATCGGGATGGGCCAGGTCAACCGCCTGGACTCGTGCCGCCTGGCGGTCACCCGGGCCAACACCCTGGGAGCTCCCGACGGGGCCCAGGAGGCCCCGGAGCGGGCCCGCGGCGCCGTCGCCGCCTCGGATGCGTTCTTCCCCTTCGCCGACGGGGTCCAGATCCTCCTGGACGCGGGCGTGCGCGCGATCGTGCAGCCCGGCGGTTCGATCCGTGACGAGGAGGTCCTCGCGGCCTGCCGCGCCGCGGGCGTGACCATGTACCTCACCGGGACACGGCACTTCGCGCACTGAGCCGCGGCCTCCCGACCCGTCGGTCGGTGCGCCCCGATCCCGGTGCTGACGGGGCGGGGCGCACCGCTGGTCCGGCTCCGGAGCCCCGGGCGTCCAGCGTCCCGTCATCCAGGACCCCTAGAGTTGGTCCATCCCCGCGTGCGAAGGAGCGACCGTGAAGATCCCTGACAACCAGAGCCTGCGCGAATACATCGAGCATCTGCGCGACGAGGGGTACTCGGTCCAGGACGGCCATACGCCGGACCCGGACCTCATCGACCCGCAGGGCAACCCGGTCTACACCTGGCAGCAGGGCTATCCGTACGACACCCGCATGGACCGCGACGAGTACGAGCGCGAGAAGTACAAGCTGCAGGTGGAACTGCTGAAGTACCAGTACTGGCTGGAGGACAACGACCAGAAGTCGATCATCATCTTCGAGGGGCGGGACGCGGCCGGCAAGGGCGGCACCATCAAGCGCTTCACCGAGCACCTGAACCCGCGCACCGCCCGCGTGGTCGCGCTGAACAAGCCCAGCGACCGCGAGCGCGGGCAGTGGTACTTCCAGCGCTACATCCGGCACCTGCCCACCGATGGCGAGATGGTGCTGTTCGACCGTTCCTGGTACAACCGCGCCGGTGTCGAGCGGGTGATGGGCTTCGCGACCCCCGAGGAGTACGAGACCTTCATGAACCAGGTGCCCTACTTCGAGCGCATGCTCGTGGACTCCGGCATCTTCGTGACGAAGTTCTGGTTCTCCGTCTCCCAGAAGGAGCAGCGCACCCGCTTCGCGATCCGCCAGCTGGACCCGGTGCGGCGCTGGAAGCTGTCCCCGATGGACCTGGAGTCCCTGGATCGCTGGGAGGCGTACACGCAGGCCAAGGAGGAGATGTTCCGCCGCACGGACAAGAAGTACGCCCCGTGGACGATCATCCGCTCCAATGACAAGAAGCGCGCCCGGCTGAACGCCATGCGCTACTTCCTCTCCCAGTTCGAGTACGACGGCAAGGACCACGAGGTGGTCGGCGCGCCCGATCCCAAGCTGGTGATGCGCGGCAAGATGGAGGAGGCCGACGAGTGAGCTGAGCGGTCAGAGGGTCTGCGCAGGGTCCTCGGGCAGGCGCGTGATCTCCCCGGAGTCCAGCTGCTCCGCGGAGAGCGCCGGCATGGTGCCGGTCGGGGTGGCGCGATGCGGGGCGGTCATCGAGGCCGGGGACAGCAGCGCCTGCAGCCGGGCCTCGTCCAGCAGGCCCCGCTCCAGCACGAGATCGGCGACCGGACGCCCGGTCTCCAGGGCGGTGGCCGCGACCTCCGTCGCCGGGCCGTAGCCGATCACCGGCACCAGCGCGGTGACCACGCCGATCGAGCGGCGCAGGTTGTCCTCGAGCACGTCCTCGTTGAGCGTGATCCCGGCGATGCAGCGATCGGCGAGGGTGTTCATCGCCCGGGTCATGATGCGCGTGGACTCGAGGATGTTGAAGGCGATCACCGGCTCGAAGGCGTTCAGCTGCAGCTGCCCGCCCTCGGCGGCGAAGGCCACGGTGAGATCGTTGCCGATCACCTCGAAGGCGACCTGGTTGACGACCTCCGGGATCACCGGGTTCACCTTGCCCGGCATGATCGAGCTGCCCGGCTGCACCGAGGGGAGGTTGATCTCGTGGAAGCCGGCCCGGGGGCCCGAGGACAGCAGCCGCAGATCGTTGCAGATCTTCGAGATCTTCACCGCGATGCGGCGCAGGATCCCGGAGAAGGTCACGAAGGCGCCGGTGTCGCTGGTGGCCTCGACCAGATCGACGGAGACCACGAAATCGATCCCGGTCAGGTCCGAGAGCTCCTCGGTGGCGAGCTGCGCGTAGCGCGGATCGGTGGTGATACCGGTGCCGATCGCGGTCGCGCCGAGGTTGATCTCCTGGAACGCCGCGGCGGTGCGGGTGAGCCGTTCGACGTCCTCCTCGATGGTGGTGGCCCAGGCGTTGAACTCCTGACCCACCGTCATCGGGACCGCGTCCTGCATCTGCGTGCGGCCCATCTTCAGCACCTGGGAGTACTCCGCGCCCTTGGCGCGCAGGGTGGTGATCAGGTGATCCATCGACTCCACCAGTGCCGGGAAGGTCAGCAGGATCCCCAGCCGCAGCGACGTGGGATACACGTCGTTCGTGGACTGGGACAGATTGACGTGATTATTGGGGTGGAGGTGCTGGTACTCGCCCTTCTCATGGCCGAGGATCTCCAGCGCGCGGTTGGCGATCACCTCGTTGGCGTTCATGTTGGTGCTGGTCCCGGCGCCGCCCTGGATCATGTCCACGACGAAGTTCTCGTGCAGATCGCCGCCGGCGATCTCCGCGCAGGCCTGCTCGATCGCGGCGGCACGCTCGTCGTCGAGCGCTCCCAGACGATGGTTCGCACGAGCCGTGGCCCGCTTGACCTGGGCGAGCGCCTCGATCAGGCGCGGGAAGTGGCTCAGCGGGACATCGGTGATGTGGAAGTTCTCCTGCGCTCGCAGGGTCTGCACACCGTAGTAGGCATCGGCGGGGACCTCGCGGTCGCCGAGCAGATCATGCTCCGTGCGAGTGGCGATGTCGGGCGTCGAACCGGGGCTGGTCATGTGAAGGAGTCCTCCAGGTCGCTCTGAGGTCGACGGCGCTGCCGACCACGGCAAGCCTAACCGGGCAAGCCCCCGGGGGAGGCCCCCGCGGTACCCGTACCATGGTCGGCGTGCCGCAGCGACGTTCTCCCTTCACCGTCTCCGCGGCCGTGCGACGCCAGAGCGTGCTGACCCTCGCCCTGGGCGCGCTCGGCGCGATCATCGCGGTCGGGGTGCTGTTCTCCGCAGCGCTGGCCGGGCTGCTGCTGGCCGTGCTGCTGGGCAGCCTGGCCGTGCTGCGGGCGGCCCTGCCCGTCAGGGTCGTCGGCGCCCTGGCCGTCCGCTCCCGGGGCTTCGACGTCGCCGTGCTGCTGATGCTCGCGATCTCTCTCGGCGTGCTGTCCACCTCACCGAACCTCTGATCCCGCGCCCGGCCGCCGCGCCGAGTGTTCCGGGCCCCGGCCGGTGTGGCACGATCGAGCCGTGCCCACCGATTCCATCCGGCTCCATGCCGTGTTCGACCTCGCCATGAGGATCGGCGAGGGCCTGCTCACCAACGGCGCCGCCGCCTCCGAGGTGACCGCGACCGTGCTGCGGGTGACCAGCTCCTCCGGTCTGCGCAACGTCTCCGTCCAGGTGACGTTCAACGAGGTGACGATCTCCTATCTGGCGGACGAATCCGCGACCCCCTTCACCAGGGTGCGCTCCGCGAGCGACCGGGTGCAGGACTTCGCCCGGCTGGCGGCCTTCGAGGACGTCTCCCACGGTTACCTCTCGGGGGAGCTGGCGCTGGACGAGGCGCGTCGGCAGGCCGCTGCCATCCCGCAGCGCCAGCCGCGGTACCGGATCCCCCTGGTGGTCTCCGGCTTCGCCGTGATGGGCGGCGCCGCCGCGCTGTTCTTCGGCGCGGGCAGCCTGGTGGTGATCGCCGCGACGATCTCCGCAGGTCTCCTCATCGTGATCGGCGAGCTGCTGGCGCGCTGGAGCATCCCACCGTTCTACAGCCAGGTGCTGGGCGGCTTCGTCGCGGTGGGCGGTGCGGTGCTGGTCGCCCTGATCGACCACAGCGTCAGTCCCTCGATCGTCGTCGTCTCCTGCATCATCGTGCAGCTGGCCGGACTCTCCTCGATCAGTGCGGTGCAGGATGCCGTCACCGGCTGGTACGTCACCGCGGCCGGCCGCATGCTCGAGACCCTGATGCTCACCGTGGGCCTGGTCGCCGGGGTGCGCGGGGGACTGCTGCTGGCCGATGTGATCGGGGCCGACGTCTCCGTCAGCGCCGCGATGCCGCTGACCTTCACCACGGCGGTCGTGGTCGTGATCTCCGGCCTGGGCATGGGTCTCGGGTACGGCGTCGGCACCCAGGTCCCCTCTCGGCTGCTGCTGTTCGGCGCGCTGGTGGCCTCTGGCTCCGGCATCCTCGCGCACCTGCTCAGCAGCGCGTCGCTGGATCGGCCGGTGGCCGCCGCTGTCGCCGCCTTCGGCACCGGGATGGTGGCGACCGTCCTCGGGGACCGGCTGCGGGCGCCCGCCCTCGCGTTCGTCATGGCCGGGGTGATCCCGCTGGTCCCGGGCAGCCGCATCTACAGCGGGCTGCTGGGCGTCGGTGATGACCTCGGCGCCGGCGTCGCGGAGATGCTGGGCGCGGCCGAGATCGCGGTCGCGATCGCCGCCGGGGTGGTGCTGGGCCAGCTGCTGGCCTCGCGCCTGCTGCCGTACTTCCGCCGCAGCGGGATCGCGTACACCCCGGCGATCTCCTCACCGTTCACCACCCTGCGGCGGCGGCGGGTCTCGCTCGGATCGGGCCGGATCCGGCGACGTCGCCGCGCCGCGGTGATCGAGCCGTCTACGATGACCGGTGAGATGACAGCGCTGTCCTCGTCGATGTTCGATGATCCCTCGTTCCTCGAGGACCTCGAGCCGCCCTCGGACCTCGAGGACGGCACGGGGAGGCGCTCCGACCGCGAGGAGTGACCATGACCACCACCGCACTGATCGCCGCCGGCGGGTACTCGCGCAGCGGCACCGGCCGCGGACCCGGTCTCGAGCTGCTGGGCCTGACCATCGCCGCCGCCACCGGCGCACCGGCCGTGGAACGCCTGGCGGAGGTCGACCTGCCGGACCCCTCCTTCGTGCTCTGGAGCCAGGACGGGACGCTGCTGCACGCGGTGCTCGAAGGAGATCCCACCCGGGTGGTCGCCGTGCGGATCGCGGCCGACGGTCGCGAGGCCGAGGTCATCGGGGACCTTGCCGTCGACGGCACCGGGGGCTGCCACCTCAGCCGCGGCACCGAGCCGTCCACGCTGGTCATCGCGCAGTACGGTGCGGGCACGGTGGCCACGGTGCGGCTGGACGAGGCCGGGATCCCGATCGAGCAGATCGATCTGGACGATCACCGGGACCTCCGCGACAGCGGCGACAACAGCACGGAGCACGGCCTGGACGGTCCGCACCCGCACCAGGTGGTCGCACTGGCGGGCACCCCGCTGCTCGCCGTCCCGGATCTCGGACTGGACCGGGTCCTGCTGTACCGCCAGGACGCCGCCGGGATGATCGACCTCGCGGGGGAGATCCCGCTCAGCCGCGGCAGCGGCCCCCGACACCTGGCGGCGGACCACGAATCCGATCAGCTCCACATCTCCTGCGAGCTCTCGGGCATGATCGCGACGGCGGCCCGTAGCCGGACCGTCCCGCAGCGAGGGCTGCCCTCCGTGATGGAGGGGCCCGCGCAGCGGTGGAGCGTGCGCTCGATGATCCCCGCCAGCGGCCGGGACGGAGCCAATGCCCCGTCGCACATCGAGCTGACCGAGGACGAGTCCGCCCTGCTGGTGGCCAATCGCGGACCGGACACCCTCTCGCTGCTCTCGCTCTCGGCGATGCGTCCGCTGCTGGTGACCGAGGTCGAGGTGGGGGCGCACCCGCGCCACTTCACCCAGCTGGGCGACCTGGTGCTGGTCGCCGCCCAGGAGGGGGACCGCATCGACGTGCTGCGCCGCCGCGGGGATGAGCTCACCGTCGCCGCGGCACCGATCCCCGCCCCCTCGGTGGCGTGTCTCGCAGTACGGCCCTGAACAGGGGCACCGGAGCGGCCGAAGCTGGGAGCCCGCACTGTGCTCTTGTCGAGATGACGGTTAGACTCGCGGACGCCGTGCCGGGCGGAGGCTGCTTCCGCCGGTCCCCGGCCCCAGACCGCTCCGGAAGGAACTCCATGACCAGCCCCGATTCCCGCCCCGCCCACGTCGTTGCCGCGGGCGCCGCCCCAGGCACCGAGCGGGCGTCGGTGGAGCTCTCCGCGGCTCCCGAGCGCTCGGCGGCGGCGGATCGTGCCGCGCAGCTGTTCGAGGAGTCCTTCGGGTACGCGCCCGACGGGGTCTGGTCGGCGCCCGGCCGGGTGAACATCATCGGTGAGCACGTCGACTACCAGGACGGGCTGTGCCTGCCGATGGCGATCTCCCACCGCTGCTTCGCGGCGGCGGCGCGCACGCCCACCGATCGTCTGCGCCTGCGCTCCGCGCAGGACGAGACGGTCCTGGACATCGACGCCCGGACGCTGTCCCCGGAGACGGTCACCGGCTGGCCCGCCTACGTGGCCGGTGTGCTGTGGGCGCTGCGCTCGCGCATCTCGGGCGTCACCACCCGCGGCATGGACATCATGATCGACGGTCAGGTGCCGCTGGGCGCCGGGCTCTCCAGCTCCGCCGCGCTCGAGTGCGCCGCCGCCGAGGCCATCGAGGACCTGCTGAGCCTCGGCACCGGACCCCTGGACCGGGTGCGGGCCGCGATCACCGCCGAGACCGACTTCGCGGGAGCCTCCACCGGCGGCCTGGACCAGTCCGCCGCGGTGCTCTCCCGGGAGGGTCATGCGCTCTTCCTCGACTGCCGCGACTTCTCCACCCGCCCGGTGCCGTGGGACCTCGCCTCCCAGGGTCTCGCGCTGCTGATCACGGACACCCGCGCCGAGCACTCGCACGTCGACGGCGAGTACTCCGCGCGCCGTGCCGACAGCGAGCGCGCCGCCGCGGCTCTGGGCGTGCCGACTCTGCGCGACGCCGACCCCGCCCAGCTCGACCAGCTGCTCGCCCGGGTCGATGACGAGGTGGTGCGGCGTCGTGCCCGCCACGTGATCACCGAGATCCAGCGGGTCCGGGAGTTCGACCTGCTGCTCGCGGACGGCACCGTGCGCGAGCACGTCACGGAGCTCGGCGCCCTGCTGAACGCCTCGCACGACTCCCTGCGCGAGGACTACGAGGTGACCGTCCCCCCGCTCGACCTCGCCGTCGAGGCGGCCCGGCGGGCAGGCGCCCATGGCGCCCGGATGACCGGCGGCGGCTTCGGCGGCTCGACCATCGCCCTGGTCGAGGCCGCGCAGGCGCAGACCGTGGCCGCCGAGATCGCTGCGGCCTTCACCGCCCAGGGCTTCGGGACCCCGGAGTTCTTCCTCGCCCTGCCCGCGGAGGGCGCCGGTCAGGACCGCTGAGGTCCCGTCGGCGGGGCGCTCCCGCCGGCGCCGGCGGGGACCGGGGCGGCGAGCCAGTCCCGCACTCCGCTCAGCAGGCGCTGCTTGACCGCCTCGGGCGCGGCCGAGATCCGGATCGAGGAGGCGGCGAGCTCGGCGAGCTCGGCGTCGTCGAAGCCGCTGGCCCGTGCGGTCTCGTACTGGTCCAGCAGGCGCGCGCCGAACAGCAGCGGGTCGTCGGCGCCCAGCGCGATCTGGGCGCCCGCGTCGACCAGGCGCCGCAGCGGCACATCGGCCGCCTGCTCCACGACCCCCAGCGAGGCGTTGGAGGCCGGGCACACCTCGAGGCCGATACCCGCGGAGATCACGTGGTCCAGCAGCGCCGGATCCTCGGCCGCCCGCACCCCGTGGCCCAGCCGGTGCGGCCCCAGGTGCTCCACCACGTCTCGCACATGGGCGGGGCCCAGCAGCTCTCCGCCGTGCGGGACCGCCAGCAGACCGGCCTCGCGCGCGATGCGGAAGGCCGGGGCGAACTCGGCCGTGGCGCCGCGACGCTCGTCGTTGGAGAGCCCGAAGCCGACCACCGGCCCCGCATGCCGCACCGCCAGGCGGGCGAGCGTGCGCGCGTCCAGCGGATGGCGGGTGCGGGAGGCGGCGATGACCATCCCGATGCTCACCCCGGTCTCCTGCTCGGAGCGGGCGGCCTGGTCCAGCACGATCTCGATCGCCGGGGTCAGCCCGCCCACGAACGGGGCGTAGCTGGTGGGATCCACCTGCAGCTCCAACCGTCCCGAGCCCTCGGCCGCGTCATCCAGCGCCGCCTCGTGGAGGATCCGGCGCATCGCCTGCTCGGAATCGACGACGGCGCGCGCCGCGTCGTACTGGCGCTGGAAGCGGAACCAGCCGCGACGCGTCGGCTCGACCTGCAGCGCGACGTCGTCGATGAGGGAGCGCGGCAGCCGGATGCCCCGCTGCGCCGCCAGCTCCCACAGCGTGGCGGGACGCATCGACCCGGTGAAGTGCAGGTGCAGATGCGCCTTCGGCAGCGCGGCGAGATCACGGCGGGCGCCGTCGAGCGCACTCATGCGCGGAGCATCACTCGGACAGCAGCGCGATCACCCGGTCGATGCCCTCGGTGATGTCGTCGTCGGCCAGGGCGTAGGAGAAGCGCAGGTGGCCCGGGGCTCCGAAGGCCTCCCCGGGTACGGCGGCGACCTCCGCCTCCTCGAGGATCACGGTGGCCAGATCGGTGGAGGTGGTGATCTCCCGGCCCCGGATCGTCCGGCCCAGCACCTGGGAGACGTCCGGGAAGGCGTAGAACGCGCCGGTGGGGGTGGGGACCGTGAAGCCCGGCACCTGGGAGAGCTTCTCGACGATCAGCCGACGCCGGCGGTCGAAGGCCACCCGCATCTCCTCGACGGGCTCGCTCGGACCGGTCAGCGCGGCCAGCGCCGCCCGCTGCGCGATGTTGTTGACATGCGAGGTGAGGTGGGACTGCAGGTTGGTCGCCGCCTTGATGACATCGGCCGGGCCGACCATCCAGCCCACGCGCCAGCCGGTCATCGCGAAGGACTTCGCCACCCCGCCCAGCAGCACCGTGGTCTCCGCCAGCTCCGGCACGGCCTTCAGCACCGAGGTGAACGGCATCCCCTCGTAGGTGAGCGACTGGTAGATCTCGTCGGTGACCACCCAGATCCCGTGCTCGAGCGCCCAGCGACCGATCTCGGCGACCTGCTCGGGCGTGAGCACCACGCCGGTGGGGTTCGAGGGGGAGCACAGCAGCAGCGCGCGGGTGCGCTCGGTGCGTGCCGCCTCGAGCTGCTCCACGGTGGGCACGTAGTTCTGCTCGACCCCGGCCAGCACCGGCACCTCGGTGGCGCCGGCCTGCCGGATGGCCTCCGGGTAGGTGGTCCAGTAGGGCGCGGGGAGGATGACCTCGTCGCCCGGGTCCAGGAGGGTCGCGAAGGTCTGGAAGACGGCCTGCTTGCCGCCGTTGGTCACGAGCACCTGCGCGGGATCGATCTCCAGGCCGGTGGAGCCGGAGAAGGACTCGGCCAGGGCCTGCTTGAGCTCCGGGTGGCCGCCGGTGGCCGAGTAGCGGTGGTTGCGCGGATCCTGCGCTGCCTGCACCGCCGCCTCGACGATGTGCGCCGGGGTGGGGAAGTCGGGCTCGCCGGCGCCGAAGCCGATCACCGGGCGGCCGGCGGCCTTGAGGGCCTTGGCCGTCGCGTCGACGGCGAGCGTCGCGGAGGGCTGGATCATTCCCACCCGCTGCGAGATGCGGGCATGCCGGGCGGCATGCTGAGGGGACTGCGGGCTGTTCGCGGGGATGCTGGCATCGTCGGTGGTCACCCCACTATCGTGGCAGAGCCCGCCGCGCGCCGCCAGACCGACGCGCTGGTGGACGGAGCTCGGACGGGCCTGCCGGCCACGGAGGAGCAGACCGACGGGGGAGTGGCCTGCGTCTCGTCCTCCTGTGATCTGACCCGGACCGATTCGCCTGAGGTCCCCGCGGCTTGTATGCTGGTCGCTGGTCAGAACCGCAGATCCTCCCGAGGGTGTGCGGACATGGCCGCATGAGGTCTGGTCCTCATGAAGGGCAGTGGCGCAATTGGTAGCGCAGCGGTCTCCAAAACCGCAGGTTGCAGGTTCGAGCCCTGTCTGCCCTGCCGGTCCGGTCGGGATCATCCGATCGGATGCGGATGACCTCGACGAGATCGGACAGTCCAGAGTGAATTCCAGCCAGAACGCCCCGTCGACGCCCACCGGTGCCGACGCCCAGGGCAGCGGGTCGAAGAGCCCGTTCCTGGCGATCGGTCTGTTCATCCGCCAGGTCATCGCGGAGCTGAGGAAGGTCGTCGTCCCGACGCGGCGGGAACTGATCCTGTACTCGATCACGGTCCTGATGTTCGTCGTCTTCATGATCCTGCTGATCTTCGGCCTCGACGCCGGGTTCAGCTGGCTGTCCCGGATCGCCTTCACGGTCCCCGACCTGTGAGCCGCGGGCCGTCCCGCCGCCCCGCACACCGCACCGTGACCGATCAGTTCCCCGCCGCCAGGAAGGCAGGTTCCCGCCGATGAGCGATCAGACCTCAACCCCCGACGAGTCCTACGCGGACCTCGACGACTCCCTCTCGTTCTCCTCCTCCGCCGTGGACCCCGCGTCGCAGAGCGCCGAGGCGCCCGCGACCACGAACGACGAGGAGCCCGCGGAGGCCGCTGCACCCGCCGACGGGGCCGCGCCCGTCGTGGAGGACCCCGTCGTCGAGGACGCAGTAGCCGAGGACTCCGACGCCCCCGAGGGCGAGAGCGCCGACGCCGCCGAGGAGCCCGCGGAGGAGGACCCGCTGGTGCAGCTGAAGCGCCACCTGCGCTCCGCTCCCGGCGAGTGGTACGTCATCCACTCTTATTCCGGTCACGAGAACCGCGTGAAGACCCAGCTGGCCACGCGCACCGAGACCCAGGACATGGAGGAGTACATCTTCGAGACCCAGGTCCCGATGGAGGATGCGACCGAGGTCAAGAACGGCCAGAAGAAGATCGTCCGCCGCGTCCGCGTGCCCGGGTACGTGCTGGTGCGCATGGATCTGACCACCGAGTCCTGGCGCGTCGTGCGGGACACCCCCGGCGTGACCGGTTTCGTGGGCAACGCGACCGACCCGACACCGCTGAGCTTCGACGAGATCTTCTCCATGCTCGAGCCGTCCGTCGGCCTGCCGGAGAAGAAGCGCGCCTCGGGCGCCGGTGCGGGCAAGGCCGCCGCCGCGCAGAAGGTCCCCGATTTCCAGGTCGGCGAGTCCGTCACCGTCATGGACGGTCCCTTCGAGACCATGCCGGCCACCATCTCCGAGATCCACTCGGAGGCCCAGAAGCTCCAGGTCCTGGTGTCCATCTTCGGGCGCGAGACCCCGGTCGAGCTGGCGTTCGACCAGGTCGCCAAGATCTGAGCGGCGCACGGCCCCCGGCCGTGCAAGTACGACCAGGATCACCCCCGATCCCGGTCGACGCCGCCGCGACGTGCAGGTAACGTCGCCTCCTGGGTCTGTCCCCGCCACGTGCGGGAGCGGGCCCTGCAGTGGGAGGAGCGCGTGATGAGCTCCGCCCGGACCACACCACAGTAAGGAAGAGCAATGGCTCCCAAGAAGAAGATCGCGAGCGTCATCAAGCTCCAGATCCAGGCCGGCCAGGCCACACCTGCGCCGCCCGTGGGTCCCGCGCTCGGCGCTGCCGGCGTGAACATGATGGAGTTCGTGAAGGCCTACAACGATCGCACCGCCGATCAGCGTGGCAACATCATCCCGGTCGAGATCACGGTCTACGAGGACCGCTCGTTCACCTTCATCACGAAGACCCCGCCGGCCGCCGAGCTCATCAAGAAGGCCGCCGGCCTCCAGAAGGGCTCCGCCGTCCCGCACACCGACAAGGTCGGCACGATCACCCAGGCACAGGTCCGCGAGATCGCGGAGACGAAGATGCCTGATCTGAACTCGAACGACATGGAGGCCGCGGCGAAGATCGTCGAGGGCACCGCTCGTTCCATGGGCATCACGGTGGAGGGCTGAGGACATGGGTTTCCGTAGCAAGGCATACAAGAACGGTGCAGCCCTGGTCGAAGAGGGCCGCGCCTACACCCCGCTGGACGCGCTGCGTCTGGCGCAGAAGACCTCCCCGGCCAAGTTCGATGCCTCGGTCGAGGTCTCGATGCGCCTGGGCGTGGATCCCCGCAAGGCGGATCAGATGGTGCGCGGCACCGTCAACCTGCCCAACGGCACCGGCAAGACCGCCCGCGTCATCGTCTTCGCGACCGGTGCGCAGGCCGAGGCCGCGCTCGCGGCCGGCGCCGACGAGGTCGGCGACGACGACCTGATCGAGAAGGTCGCCGGCGGCTGGACCGACTTCGATGCGGCCGTGGCCACGCCGAACCTGATGGGCAAGGTCGGCAAGCTGGGCCGCGTGCTCGGCCCCCGCGGCCTCATGCCGAACCCCAAGACCGGCACCGTCACCATGGACGTGACCAAGGCCGTGTCGGACATCAAGGGCGGCAAGATCGAGTTCCGCACCGACCGGGCGGCCAACCTGCACTACATCGTCGGGAAGGTCTCCTTCTCCGACCAGCAGCTGACCGAGAACTACGTCGCCGCGCTCGACGAGATCCTGCGTCTGAAGCCGTCCGCCTCCAAGGGGCGCTACATCGAGAAGATCACCGTGTCCACCACCATGGGCCCGGGGATCCCGGTCGATGTGAACCGCACCCGCAACCTCCTCGAGGAGACCGACGAGGCCTGATCACCGGCCTCCCGGTCACCGCGACGGTGCACCACGACGCCCCGCTCACCATCACGGTGGGCGGGGCGTCGTCGTGCGAGTCGGACCAGCGCCCGGATGTGACGCAGAACGCCGCTCCCGACGTGGCGGCGGTGCCCGTGCATGGTCTAGCCTGGGGGGACCGAAGACCGCCGGTCGTCGTCCTCGACCTCGAGGACGATCGAAGAAATCCCTCCGGGATGGCCTGCGCAGGTGAAGAAGCGATCGTTGCACGATCATCCCGGTCCGGCCCCGGCCGGAGCCCTGCGGGGCAGCGGATCTCGTGCGATCGAGGCCTCGACACTTGCGTGTCGAGGCCTTTCCTGTTGCTCGGACTTCTTCACCCGGCGGCCAGAGACCTCTGGAAGGAGGGCCATGGCTAACCCCGAAAAGGTGGAAGCCGTCTCGGAGATCGCGGAGCTGTTCCGCGAGTCCGATGCCGCTGTCATCACCGAATATCGCGGGCTCAGCGTGGGGGATCTCAAGGAGCTTCGCCGCTCGTTGGGTTCCGAGACCACCTACGCCGTGGTGAAGAACACGCTCACGGAGATCGCCGCCCGCGAGGCCGGCATCACCGCCCTGGATGGCACGCTCAGCGGTCCGACCGCCATCGCGTTCATCAAGGGGGAGCCGGTGGGGCCCGCGAAGGCCCTGCGTGACTTCGCCAAGACCCACGACCAGCTCGTGATCAAGTCCGGTTACTTCGAGGGCGCTGCGCTCTCGAAGGAGGACGTCCAGAAGCTCGCGGACCTCGAGTCTCGCGAGGTCCTGCTGGCCAAGGCCGCCGGCGCCATGAAGGCGTCGATGTCCAAGGCCGCCGCCACGTTTGCGGCGCCGCTGTCGAAGGCAGCACGCACCGTGGACGCGCTGCGGGCCAAGCAGGAGGCCTGAGCGGCCCGAGCCGCTCAGCTCTCCGCCCCCACAGCCTCAGCGCTGTCCCCGTGCCTCCTTCACCGGAAGCGCGATCCGCACGACCTGGCGCGCATGCGCCGTCTCACACCGCAGGGACCCCGGTCCCGCCCAAAGGAAGGAACGCCACCATGGCTAAGCTCAGCAACGACGAGCTCATCGAAGCTTTCAAGGAAATGTCCCTCATCGAGCTCTCCGAGTTCGTGAAGCAGTTCGAGGACGTCTTCGACGTGACCGCTGCCGCCCCCGTGGCCGTCGCCGCTGCCGGTGGCGCCGCCGCCGGTGGCGAGGCAGAGGCCGAGGAGGAGCAGACCGAGTTCGACGTCATCCTCGACTCCGCCGGTTCCGCGAAGATCGCCGTCATCAAGGAGGTGCGCGCCCTGACCTCCCTCGGTCTGAAGGAGGCCAAGGCGCTCGTCGACGAGGCCCCCAAGGCCGTCCTCGAGGGCGTCAAGCAGGATGACGCCGAGGCTGCCAAGATCAAGCTCGAAGAGGCCGGCGCGACCGCTTCCGTCAAGTGATCTCCGGCGCGCCTTCCGTGCGCGCCTGATCCGACGGCAGTCGCACTGCTGACGAAGGGCCGTCCCGCATCCGCGAGGCGGCCCTTCTGCCTGCCCGGACGCGATCCGACGCCTCACGAGGCTCCGGGAGCACCTCACTGACGAGGCGCGACACTCCGGGGGTAGGCCTGCGTGCCGTAGTGCCTCATGTCAAGATGCCCGCGAAATCCTTGCCGTGCCTCAGCTAAGAATGCCCGCGAACGGCCCGGCCCC
>NZ_JBHZRO010000009.1:0-150688 GCF_043641765.1 Brachybacterium vulturis
CCGAAGCGGGGGCACCCACCGGCCAGTGGATGCCCCCGCTTCACCCTGCACACTTGACAGGAAGACCTACATATCAGCCCTCCAGCAGCGCGTCGACGAAGCCGTACGGGTCGAAGGGGGTGAGGTCGTCCACGCCCTCGCCGAGGCCCACCATCTTCACCGGCACGCCCAGTTCACGCTGGACGTTGACGACGATGCCGCCCTTGGCGGTGCCGTCGAGCTTGGTCAGCACGATGCCGGTGATGTTCACGGCCTCGGAGAAGACCCGGGCCTGCTGCATGCCGTTCTGCCCGGTGGTGGCGTCGATGACCAGCAGCACCTCGGCGACCTCGTCGCCGTGCAGGCCCTTCTCGGCCACGCGGCGCACCTTGCCGAGCTCGTCCATCAGACCCTTCTTGTTCTGCAGGCGGCCGGCGGTGTCGATGATGACCACGTCGACCTCCTGCCGGATGCCCTCCTTGACGGCGTCGAAGGCGACTGCGGCGGGGTCGGCACCCTCGCGATCGGAGCGGACGGTGTCCACGCCCACCCGGGCGCCCCAGGTGGTCAGCTGCTCGGCGGCCGCGGCGCGGAAGGTGTCCGCCGCGCCGAGCACGACGGAGCGCTCGGCGGCGACCAGGACGCGGGCGAGCTTGCCGACGGTGGTGGTCTTGCCGGTGCCGTTGACGCCCACCATGAGCAGCACCGAGGGGACCTCGGTGCCGTCGGGCGCCTCGCGGCGGGTGGCGGCCAGGCGGCGGTCGAGGTCCGGGTTCACCAGCGCCACGAGCTCTTCGCGCAGCACCTCGCGCACGGCCTCGGCGTCGTCGGTGCCGAGGACCTTGATCCGCTCGCGGAGGTTCTCGAGCATCTCGTCGGTGGCGTCGGGGCCGAGGTCCGCCAGCAGCAGCGTCTCCTCGATCTCGTCCCAGGTGTCCTCGTCCACGCCACTGCCGCGGGTGAGCAGGGTGAGGATCCCGCGGCCCAGCGCGCCGGAGCGGGCGAGCCGCTCGCGCAGGCGCACCATCCGGTCGGCGGGGGCCTCCGGGGTCTCGATCGCGGGGCCCGGGGCGGCGGTCGGCGGGGCTTCGGCGGTCTCCGCGTCCTCGACGGGCGCGGTCATCTGCGCCTCGTCGACGGGTGCGGTCATCTGCGCCTCGTCGACGGGTGCGGTCTTCTGCGCCTCGTCGACGGGCGCGGTCGTCTCCGCCGGAGCGGAGTCGGCGGGCGCGGTCGTCTCCGCCGGAGCGGAGTCGGCGGGCGCGGTCGTCTCGTCGGCGGGGACGGTCCCGGCCGCGGCGGCCGGTGCGGCCGACGGGCCCTCGACGACGCCTGTCTCCGGGGCGGTCTCCTGGTCGAAGGGCTCATCGGTGTCCGGGGCGGCGGCCGGGTCCTCGGTCGGCGGGCTCGTCTCTCCGGTCGTCGGCGCGGCCGAGTCCTCGGTCCCCGGTCCGGTGGACGTCGCGCCCTCGGTCGTGGTCGCCCCGTCGGTCGCTGCGGTCTCACCATCGGCCGGGGTCTGCGCCTTGTCGGCCGACTTCGGGGCGGGGGCGGACAGCGTGTCGGCCCAGGTGGGCGGGGCCGGGCGGTCCTGGGTGCCGGTGCGGTCCTGGGTGGTCGGGCGCTCCTTGACCGCGGTCGCGGTACGGGGGCTCTCGGTGCCCGTCTCCGCGGCATCGGTCGTGGACCCGCTCGGCGGGGTCTCGTCCCCGGAGCGCTTGCGACCCCGGCTGCGGATGTAGGCCCAGGCGCCGGCACCCAGGACGAGGACACCACCGCCGCCACCGGCGATCAGCGCAAGCAGGGCATCGGGTTCCACAGGTCACCTCCGGGGTCGGGGTCGCCGGCGAGGCGGCGAGGACAGCTGCCAGTGTAGGCGGCGGCCAGGACTCCTCCTGGACGGGTTCCCACGGCGGGACCGGTGCTCAGCGGCCGGTGCGGGACGTGTGACGGGCCGAGGGCGACTCCTGCCGATCGGCGTCGTCGGGGTCTGCCCGCCGGTCGGTGCCCCGCAGGTGCGGCATGGCGACCACGACCAGGATCCCCACCGCGAGCAGCACGGCGAGGACCAGGAAGGCGATGACGGGGAAGGACAGACCCATGCCGCCATTGTGCACGTCCGCACCCCGCCGTCGGCGAGATGCCCGTGCGAGTCTGCTCACGCGCCGGCGCCGGGATGCCCGTGGCGGCGCGTGTCAGCCGAGCTCGGGGAACCAGATCCCGATCTCGCGGGCGGCGGACTCCTCGGAGTCGGAGCCGTGCACGAGGTTCTGGATCACGGGCAGGTCCTGCTCGCAGGCGAGGTCCCCGCGGATGGTGCCGGGGGCCGCCTCGGTGGGGTTGGTGGCGCCGGCCAGGGTGCGGAAGCCGGGGATCACGTTCACTCCCTCGGCGACGATGGCGACCAGCGGGGCGGCACCCATGTACGCCACCAGGCCGGGATGGAAGGGCTTGCCCTCGTGCTCGGCGTAGTGGGCGGCGAGCTCTTCGGCGGTGGCGGTGCGCTGGGCGAGGGCGACGATCTCGTAGCCCTTGGTCTCGATGCGGCGGATGATCTCCCCGCGCAGGCCGCGCTGGACGGCGTCGGGCTTGAGCAGGACGAGTGTGCGCTGTGCGGTCATGGCACCAGGGTACCCACGGAGACCGGGGTGCTCGGAACGGTCCGCCGGGCCGGTCCCGTCGGGCGGATCCGTCGCCCCGGTGGGCGCCTCAGGCGGTGCCGTCGTCCTCCTCGCGGGCGCGGGCGGCCCACACCTGGGCGTCCACGGCGTCCTTCTCCGCGTCCAGGCGGTGCCCGGTGAAGGTTCCGTAGGTGTACAGGGCCGCGAAGGCGATCCCCACCACCCACATCACGCCGAGCTGGAGTCCCAGCAGGATCACGGGCAGCTGGAGCACCAGCCCCGCCCAGTAGGGTCGGGCGCCGCCGCGGCGCAGCAGACCGGAGCAGGCCAGCAGGGCGAGCACGGTGGTCAGGGACCACACCCAGGTGATCACACGGTCCTCGGGAACCAGCTGGTGGGCGACCAGGGCGGCGAAGAACACCACGAACGCCTCGATCACCAGCACGGTGGCGGCGATGATCCGCTGCCCGCCGTGGGCGCGAGCCGAGGGGGTGAGGTCCAGGTCCATGCTCACTCCCCCTCGGCGCCCAGCAGCTCGCGCACCTCGGCCGCGAGGGTGACGGAGCCGGCCGCGACCACGCCGCCGAACTGGTCGCCATCGGTCTCGGCGAGGTCCACGGCGGACTGGATGGCGTCGGGCAGGCTCGCGATCTCCACCACCCTCTCGTCGTCGCCGAAGATGTCCCGGGCCAGGTCCGCGAGTCGGTCCGCGGGGAGGGCGCGCGGCGAGCTGGACTGGGTGATCACCACGGTCTCCAGCAGCGGTTCGAGGACGTCGAGGATCTCCTCCGCGTCCTTCTCCTGCAGGATTCCCACCAGGCCCACGGTGCGGGTGAAGCGGAAGTTCTCCCGCACGGTCTCGACCAGGGTGAGGGCGCCGGCGGGGTTGTGTGCGGCGTCGACCAGCACCGTCGGCGCCTGGCGCACCACCTCGGCGCGGCCCGGGGACGTCACCGTGGACAGGGCTGCGCTGAGCATCTCCCCGTCCAGCACGGTGGTCCCGTCGCCCAGCAGTGCTTCCGCGGCGGCGACGGCCAGCAGGGCGTTGCGGGCCTGGTGCTCGCCCAGCAGGGAGAGGAACACCTCCTCGTAGCGGGCGGCGATGCCCTGCAGGGCGATCATCTGCCCGCCCACACCCGGGGTGCGGGAGAGCACGCCGATCTGCTGATCCTCGATCGCGGCGACGGCGGCGAGCTCGGTGATCCGCTCGCGGATGACGTCGGCCGCGTCCTCGTAGGGCTGGGAGGCGATGATCGCCGTGGCGCCGGCGGTGAGGATGCCGGCCTTCTCCCCCGCGATCTCGGCGATGGTCTCGCCCAGGTAGTCCCGGTGGTCCAGGGAGATCGGGGTGATGACGGTGACATCGGGGTCGACTGCGCCGGTGGCGTCCCAGGTGCCGCCCAGGCCGGTCTCCACCACGGCGACGTCCACCGGGGCCGAGGCGAAGGCCTGGAAGGACATCGCCACCAGGTACTCGAAGTAGGTCAGCGGCGGCCCGCCGGCGGCCGCGGACTCCGCGTCGACGATCGCCGCGAAGGGCTCCACGTCCCGGTATGCCTGCAGGAAGCCGTCCTCGTCGATGGAGGCGCCGTCGATCGCGATCCGCTCCACGGGAGAGCGCAGGTGCGGGCTGGTGGTGCGTCCGGTGCGCAGCCCGGCCTCGCGCAGGATCCGCTCCAGGATGCGGGCAGTGGTGGTCTTGCCGTTGGTGCCGGCGATGCGGATCGAGCGGTAGGAGTTCTGCGGGTCCCCCATCAGCTCCATCACCCGCTGGATGCGGCTCAGGTCCGGTTCGATCCGGTTCTCCGGGGCGCGCTCGAGCAGCGCCGCATAGACCTCTCGCAGCTCGGGCGACATGGCCTGGCGGGACGTACCCGGGCGGGGAGAACTCGGCACAGCGGCTCCTGGAAGGGGTCAGCGGGTGGGACGGGCGTCGCTCAGTGTACGAGGCGGGGCCGGGTCCGGGCCGGGCGCGACGGCTGCGCAGCGGTGATGGTCACGGCGCGGGAGGGACCGTTCCTCCACACCCACGCTGCGTCCCCAGCGCGGGCCGCGGAGCCGGCGGCGCTCCCCATCCTGCATAGATTCGGAGCGAGCCGACGACGGATCGCGTCGGGCCGACGGAGCAAGGGGGCGAGCAGCGTGTTCTGGGGCATGGACACCGACCAGCTGCGCAGGCACGGCCGGCGGCTGGAGGCCGTCGCCGGTGACGTGGCCGTGCTCCGTGAGCGCCCGGATGCGGCTGTCGCCCGCAGGGTCCCTCGGGAAGCGCTAGGGGTCGGGGGATCAGTCCACGGTCATCCGATAGACGAAAGCCGCCATCGCGTCGCGTTTGATCGGCTGCAGCGGCCGGTAGGTGCCGTCGGGCCAGCCGGTGGTGATGCCGACGTCCTCGGCCCAGGTGATCTCCTCGTAGAAGATCGAGCTGCGCTCGCTCACGTCGGTGAACGGCGAGGTGACCGGGGCGGTGAACGCCGGCGCGCCGTCGGCACGGTAGAGGAAGGCGGCCATCGCGTCGCGGTTGACCGGCTCCAACGGCCGGAACGTGCCGTCCGGCCAGCCGTTCGTGATCCCCACCGACTCCGCCCAGACGATCTCCTCGTAGAAGATCGAGCTGCCCGGGCTGACGTCCGTGAACGGAGACCGGGACGGCAGGTCGACCTCCGGCTCCCCGGCCGCCCGATACAGGAAGGCGACCATCGCGTCGCGATTGATCGGCTGCAGCGGCCGGTAGGTGCCGTCCGGCCAGCCGGTCGAGAGCTCGGTGAATTCCATCCACGCGATCTCGGTGAAGAAGATCGAGCTGCCGTAGGGCACGTCGACGAACGGGGCGGCGGGGTCCTTCCCCCACGGCGCGGCTTGCGGCGAGCGGTCCTCCGGGGTGCCGGTCGGGGATTCGAACCACAGCGAGAAGGTGCGGAAGAAGTTGCGGTTGCCGTAGGTGGCGCAGACGTCGTCGGGCACGGCGGCCGCCCCGGCGTCGAGGGTGGCCTGAGTGGGGGTGAACGGGGTGTAGTTGTACAGCGCCGCGGTGGCGCGGTTGGCGATCTGCACCTCGCCGTAGCCGCAGAACGGGTAGGGGCTGTACTGGATGTCGTAGGTGCCCCCGGCCTGATAGGTGAAGTGCTTGTCCGGGTCGCCGTACTCCTGCAGGCGGGAGGCCGCGTGATAGATCTGATGCGTGAAGCCCTTGTACTCCTCGGCGCAGCCTTCGAAGTCCGGGCAGCGGAAGCCCAGCGCCTCGTCCAGCTGCTTCTGCGTGGCGTCGCGGGTGGTGATCAGCCCCTGCTCCTTCTGCAGCATGACGATGAGCACTGCGGGGTTCACGTCGCAGGCGAGGGCGACGTCGGTGATGATGCGAGCGGCCGTCGCATCGGAGACCGCGGGGATCGCCGCACAGTAGTCGGTGGCGGGCCGCTCGGGGGTGTCGGCCCTGAGGTTCTTCAGGCAGGGGGCACCGTCCGTGCCGTCGACGCACCGGGCACCTCTGTCCTCGAGGACGTCGTCGACCTCCGCACGGGTCAGATATCCGCTGTTCCACATCATCGTCTCGGTGATGAGGTAGTTCGCGGAGAAGCCCCCGAGTCCGGGCGGCGGATCCTCGGCGCGGGCGGACGGGGCCGCCGTCAGCGCGGCGGCGACCATCAGCAGCGCGAGCAGGACCAGTCCGAGGCGCCGGCCCGGCGAGCGGGTCGCGTCCATCACGGTCGGGACGGGGGCCGTGCCGTGCGCACGGCGAACAGGGCGGGACATGATGCACTCCGAGGTCGGGGGATCCCCAGCCGGATCCGTACCCATCCTACGACCGCCCCGCCTCCGCGGACACCGCTGGTGACCAGCCGAGACCGAGTCGAGACCACAGCCCGCCGCGGACCCGGGACCCCCTGCATGGGGAGTCCTGCCCATGGCCGTTCCACCCGTCCCTGCATACGCTCCGGACATCAGCGTCCCGCACCCCAGGAGGCACCGTGCCGTCCATGACCGCCACCGTCGAGCAGGCGGCCCGGTGGGCGCTGCTGGACTCGCAGGTCCGCCACTGGAACCCGGTGTACCGCCGTCTCGTCCCCTCCGCCCCGGCGGGGCAGGCCGCACCGGGCGCGGCGGAGCGTGCGCTCGCGCTGCGCCAGTTCACCGCTCCCGCGCTGCTGACCCTCGCTGTCACGCATCGCGGCAGCACCCGGCGCCTCCGGGCGGCGCTCTCCCCCGCGGTCACCGGCATCGAGGCCTCCACGGCCGATGGTCCCTCGGTGTGGCAGATGCTGCCGGTCTCCGAGGTGCCCGCGCGGTTGGAGGAGCTGCTGGGCGAGGCCGGGATCACTGCGGACGCCCCGCGCCTGACCGTCACCGGGCCCGCGACGGCGCTGCGGCCGGACGAGGCGCAGCTCGAGCGGGTCCGCGCCGCCCTGGAGCGCGGCATCTCCCCGGAGGAGGCCTTCGCCGACCTCACGGATCCTGACCCGCGTCTGCGCGACGCCCTGACCGCCGCGGGGCCGCGGGTCTCCCTCTCCCTCAGCCTGCACGATGTGGACGGCGCGGTCGCGGAGCGGCCGGTGCTGTGGTCACGGCTCTGGGTCCGCGGGGACGCGGGCTGGTACCGTCTCGACGCCGACGGCACCGCTGTCGGCGCGATCCACCCGGTCACCCCCGGTGACGTGCTGGGCACCGCGGTGCCGGTCCTCGAGCACGGCGTGCGCTTCGCCGCCGCCTGCGAGTCCGCGGGATCCGGTCGATGAGCGAGTTCTGGGGGATGGCCCCCGAGCCGGCCCGCACCCAGGCCGGTCGTCTCCGCACCGCCTCCGGCGAGCTGGAGGATCTCCGCGGCCGGCTCGATGCCGCCGTCTCCGCGGCCGCCTGGACCGGGGACGACGCCGACGCCTTCCGCGATCTCTGGGCGACGCTCGCGGCCCAGCGCCTGACCGCCGTCGTCGGGGAGCTCGCCGCGCTCGGCGACCGGCTCGAGGGCGAGGCCGACCAGCAGGACGTCACCTCCGACCGCGACGGCAGCGGGTCCGGCCCGGCCGGGCGACCGAGCACCATCCCCGATGCCCCGACCGGGGAGACCGACCCGGGCTACCGCTCCGCAGACGATCCCTGGTTGCCGAACATCCTCGAGGAGCCGCTGGAAGGGGCCGTCTCGGGCCTCGCCTCCGTCACCTCGGACGCGATCGGCCTGGGATTCGACGCCGGCACGGATCTGCTCGCAGGAGGGCTGGATCTCCTCGGTCTCCGCAGCGAGGGGATCGCACAGTTCCAGGAGGACGCGAACGGCCTCGGCGGGATCCTCGAGGACTGGGCCACCGGCGAGCGCGTCCCCTCGATCTCGGAGACCGTCGCCGCGCTGGCGGTGACCGCCGGATCGGGAGGCGTCGGCGTCTACGAGGCGGTCACCGGGGAGGACACCCCTCTGTTCGACGACCGCCCGGGCGGGCACGTGTTCGCCGTCGAGAGCAGCTCCGCCCCACAGCCGTCCCCGGACACGCTCGGCGACCTGATCGTCAGGAACAATGCGCTGCGGGTCAGCAGCGTGGAGGGACGGGCGCCGCAGGCGGGCCAGATCGGGATCCAGGAGATCCACGGCGCGCACGGGGGCGAGCCGGTCTTCATCGCCCAGATCCCGCCCACCGAGGCGGACATCGGCTCGACCGACGCCTGGGGCGGTCAGCAGAACTCCCGCGACTGGGCCTCGAACCTGCGCCTGGTCGCCGGACATCATCCCGCCGCGATGGACGATGTGCGCGCGGCGATGGCCGCCGCCGACGTCCCGCCGGGCGCGGACGTCATGTTCGTGGGCCACTCCCAGGGCGGGATCATCGCCTCGCACCTGGCCGCCGATCCCACCTTCAACAGCGACTCCGGGGCGGCCGGCACCTACGACGTCACCCACAGCTTCTCCGTCGGCTCCCCGCTGCAGTCCGTGGTCCCCGCACAGGACGGCACCGAGATCGTCAACGTCACCCACGGCCCGGTGGGCCTGGACCCGCAGCTGGGAGGGGACGGGGCGACCTTCACCGGCGACCCCATCAGCCAATCGGACCTGCAGGGCGCCCAGTGGGGCGGCGGCACCGTGCAGTCCCCGAACGTGCACGAGGTGATGCTGCCGGGCTACGAGGTCCCGGTCTCCGACGGCATCGGTGGGATCGCCCGCAATCACGAGTCCTTCGTCGAGGGCACCGACGACTACGGCTACCACCCCGGCGTGGTGTCCGCGACCGGCAGCGATCCGGTGCTCGCCGCGCTGCAGAGCGATCTGACCGGGGTGTACCTCGGGGACGGCACCTACGTCGCCGAGTCCCACGTGGTCGACGTGGGACGGCGGCCCCACTGAGCGGGCCCGGCCGTGTGCCACCCCGCGCGGTCAGTACCGATCGGCGAGCATCGAGACGGTGATCCGCTCCCCGGGCGCGCTGCTGGCCAGCAGGTCCCGCACCCCCACCTCGTCCCGACCGTCGGTGCCGGTCACCTCCTGGATCTCCGTGCCCTGCCGGGAGCTGTCCAGGGCGAGGGCGACCAGGGCACCGATCGCGTGATCGAAGATCGCCAGCAGTTCGGCGCGGTCCGCGGCCTCGATGGTGATCACGCCGCGGACGACGCCCTGGAGGGCACCGCCCGAGCCGAACTCGAGGTCCGTCGCGCTCACCCCGTCCACCGCCTCGATCGCGGCGACGGCCTCCCGGCCGAAGCCTCCGCCCGTGCAGGCCGCAGCACCGGCCGCGATCGCTCCGGCCAGCCCTGCCGGCAGCCCCCGTCGACTCACCATTGCCCGCCTCTCGTCTCGGCTCCGCCCCAGGATGGCACGCTCGCGCGGCAGGACCCCGGCGGGCACTGCCCGGGGGATCGGACGCGCTCCGGGCACCGAGTGCTGCGCACGGCACCTCTCAGCGCACCCAGGAGGTGCCGCGGGTCGCACTCGACGGGCGCGGGGACGAGTGCCGGCCTCAGGCGCGGGCCACCGACACGGTGACCGTGCCGCCGGAGACCTTCTCGCGCGTGCTGTGCGCTCCGTCGGCCGGCGCGGCCGGGACCGAGAACTCCACGGCCAGCACCTCGCCCGCGACCAGCTCACGATGCGTCGCGACCGCCGCGACGACGGGGTCGTCGCCGTCCACCGTCAGGCGGATCCGGTCGGAGACGTCCAGCCCGGCGCCGCGGCGTGCCGACTGGATCGCGCGGACCACGTCCCGGGCCGTGCCCTCGGCCTCGAGCTCGTCGGTGACCCGGGTGTCGAGCGCCAGGAAGTCACCGCCGCGCAGCACGCCGATGCTGCGTCCCTCCATCGCCGCGGTCTGACCGGCGACCAGGTCGAGGGAGTACTCGCCCTCGATCAGCGCGATCCCGCCGGAGGTGACCTGACCGGCCTCGTCCATGGACCAGTCGCCGGACTTGGACCCCTTGATCACGGTCTGGACCTGCTTGCCCAGGCGCGGGCCGGCGGCGCGGGCGTTGACGGACAGGCGCTGCTCGACGCCCATGCCCTGGGCCTCCTCGCTCGCCACGTCCAGCAGGCGCACGGCTTTGACGTTGAGCTCGTCGGCGATGATCGCGGCGAACGCCTCCAGGGTGGCCGGGTCGTGGTGGACCACGGTCAGCTCCGCCAGCGGCAGGCGGGCCCGCAGCTGCTCCTTCTTGCGCAGGGCGTTGCCGGCGCTGGCGATGGCGCGCACGTCGTCCATCCGGGCCACCAGCTCCGGATCGCGCGGGAAGAGGCCCGCATCCGGCCAGTCGGTCAGGTGCACGGAGCGCCCGCCGGTGAGCTGCTTCCAGATCTCCTCGGTGACCATCGGCAGCAGCGGGGCCGCCACCTGGCAGAGGGTCTCCAGGCAGGTCGCGAGCACGTCGATCGCCTGCTCATCGCCCTCCCAGAAGCGGTCGCGGGAGCGGCGCACGTACCAGTTGGTGAGCATGTCCAGGTAGTCCTGGATCAGCTCGGCGGCGTCCGCGATCGCCAGCGCGGTCATCGACTCCTTCACCTCGCGCACCAGGTCTCCGGTGCGGGCCAGCAGGTAGCGGTCCATCACGTCGCCGGATTCGTAGCGGGTCCGGCCGCGGTAGCCCGTCGGCCGACCGCCTGAGTCCTTGGGACCGGCGGCATTGGCGTACAGGCCCAGGAAGTACCAGACGTTCCACAGCGGCAGCAGCACGTGGCGGGTGGTGTCGCGGATCTTCGGCTCGTCGACGATCAGGTTCCCGCCGCGCAGGATCGGCGAGGCCATCAGGAACCAGCGCATGGCGTCGGCGCCGTAGGAGTCGTACATCTCCCGCACGTCGGGGTAGTTGCGCAGCGACTTGGACATCTTCTGCCCGTCCTCGCCGAGCACGATGCCGTGGCAGATCACCGAGGTGAAGGCCGGACGGTCGAACAGCGCGGTGGACAGCACGTGCATGACGTAGAACCAGCCGCGGGTCTGCCCGATGTACTCCACGATGAAATCCGCGGGGTTGTGGGACTCGAACCAGTCGGTGTTCTCGAAGGGGTAGTGCACCTGCGCGTAGGGCATCGAGCCGGAGTCGAACCAGACGTCGAAGACCTCCTCGACGCGGCGCATGGCCGAGCGCCCGGTGGGGTCGTCGGGGTTCGGGCGGGTCAGCTCGTCGATGTAGGGGCGATGGAGGTTGACCTCGCCGTGCTCGTCGCGCGGAAGGGTGCCGAAGGCCTCCTCGAGCTCCGCCAGGGAGCCGTACACCTCGGTGCGGGGATGGTTCGGGTCATCGCTCTTCCACACCGGGATCGGCGAACCCCAGTAGCGGTTGCGGGAGATGGCCCAGTCGCGAGCGCCCTCGAGCCACTTGCCGAACTGGCCGTCCTTGACGTTGCCGGGCACCCAGTCGATCTGCTCGTTCAGCTCGAGCATCCGCTCGCGCTGATCGGCGACCTTCACGTACCAGGAGCTGACGGCCTTGTAGATCAGGGGGTTCCGGCAGCGCCAGCAGTGCGGGTAGGAGTGCACATAGCTGGCCTCGCGCAGCAGGCGCCCGGAGCGCTGGAGGCTGCGGATCAGCGGACGGTTCGCCTCGAACACCTGCACCCCGGCGATCTCGTCGAGATCGGTGCCGGCGAAGTAGTCCAGGAACTGTGCGCCCTCGTCGACCGAGACGATCACGGGGATGCCGTAGGCGGCGTTGACCTGCTGGTCGATCTCGCCGTAGGCGGTGGCCTGATGGACCACGCCGGTGCCGTCATCGGTGGAGACGTAGTCGGCGACGGTGACGATCCAGGCGTTCTCGGTGCCCCACCTCTCCCGGTCCTCGGAGTAGACCGTCCACAGGGGCTGATAGGCCATGTGCTCGAGCTCGCGCCCGGCGAAGGCGCGCTCCTCACGGGCGGCGAGGACGTCCTCGGCGCCCTCGTAGCCGAGCTCCTTGGCGTAGCTGCCCAGCAGTGCGGTCGCCATCAGAAAGCGGCCCTCGCCCGCGGCGGTGCCGTCGGCGGCGCCGAGCGGTCCGGCAGGGACCACCGCGTACTCGAGCTCGGGGCCGACGGCGAGGGAGAAGTTCGTGGGCAGGGTCCAGGGGGTGGTGGTCCAGGCCAAGGCCCTGACGCCCTGTAGGCCCAGCTCCGCAGCCTTCTCCCCGGTGAACGGGAAGGTGACAGTGACGGTCTGGTCCTGGCGCTCCTGGTAGACGTCGTCATCCATGCGCAGCTCGTGCGCGCTCAGCGGCGTCTGGTCCTTCCAGCAGTAGGGCAGCACGTAGTAGCCCTCGTAGGCGCGGTCCTTGTCGTACAGGGTCTTGAACGCCCACAGCACCGACTCCATGAAGGTGACGTCGAGGGTCTTGTAGTCGTTCTCGAAATCGACCCAGCGGGCCTGGCGGGTGACGTAGTCCTCCCACTCCTCGGTGTACTTCAGCACCGAGGCCCGGGCGGCGTTGTTGAACTCCTGCAGGCCCATCGCCTCGATCTCGGACTTCTCGGTCATGCCCAGTTCCCGCATCGCCTCGAGCTCGGCGGGCAGGCCGTGGGTGTCCCAGCCGAAGCGGCGATCCACCTTGTTCCCGCACATCGTGCGGAAGCGCGGGATGACGTCCTTGACGAAGCCGGTGAGCAGGTGGCCGTAGTGCGGCAGGCCGTTGGCGAAGGGCGGCCCGTCGTAGAAGACGAACTCCTCCGCTCCCTCGCGCTGCGCGATCGAGGCGCGGAAGGTGTCGTCGGCGTGCCAGAACTCCTGGACGGCGTTCTCGAGCGCGGGCAGGTGCGGTGAGGGGACGAGGGAGTCTCCGGTGACCGGGTAGACCATGAGGACGGACCTCCGAGGCAGGGCAGGGGCGGCGAAAGGACGACATGCGCTCCGAGGACGCTTCCCGACCCAGTGGTCGGGGGCGCGGTACCACCTCGGTTGATGCCTCGCGCCGACGGATGCGACGCAGGGCCTCCCCTTGTTCCTCAGCGATGACGGGCTGGTCCCGGCGGGTTCTACTGGGCCCGCGCCCGGAAGCGGACGGTGGGCGGTTCTTCCCGCGGCTCTCCGGTGATGGCCGGGTCGATGCCGATGGGGGGAGTGTACGCGGAGGCCCGCAGCGGGTCACGTCCGCAACGGGCGGAGGAGACGCGGGGAACAGCCCGCCGGCCCGGCACGGCCGATCCCGGTCCCAGGGTCACCGGACCCCATGCCCAGTGCCTGCCCAGCAGCGGCGGGTGGAATGGCCACAGCGGCGATGAGGACGCCGCCCCCCAGCAGGAGGAGACGAGATGGACGACGACGCCGCTTCCCGGCGCAGCCGGGCGACGGCCGGAGCCTCGGCCCTGGGCGCTGCGGCGCTGCTGGTGCTCAGCTTCGGCCCCTCCGCCCTGGCGGTCACGCCCTCCCCGCAGGCCGCGCCGGCGGGCCGGGCGGCGGTCTCCGCGCCCGCTCCTGCCCCGACGGCGCCCGAGATGCCGCGTCGGAGCATCGAGCGGGACGATCCCGTCCCCCGGTGAGCGGCCCGTGGCTCGGCCGGGACAGGCGATGACGAGGCGCGACTCACCACGTCGCAGCGGTGAGGTCGTGGAAGACTGAATTCTTCACGGAGCCGCCCCGCATCATGCGGCGGACGCTGCAGAAGGAGCGAGGATGTCGCTGTTCGGAGAGCCCTTCACCGCGAAGTGCCTGACGTCGGGGATCACGGTCGAGGTCGACGAGGGCCACTCCCTCCTCCACGCGCTGCTCGACGCCGACATCCCGATGGACTATTCGTGCGAGGGGGGCGTGTGCGGCACCTGCGTGGTGCCGCTGGTCTCCGGCGAGGTCGAGCACATGGACGAGTTCCTCATGGACGATGAGCGCGCCGATCAGATGATCACCTGCGTCTCGCGCGGCGAGGGCGAGATCGAGATCGACGTCTGAGGCGCCCCCCGCACCGAGCGCCTGTGGGTGATTCCTTCAGAGACGCGGGCCGGCGACGATCCAGGCCAGCACCACCAGGACGATGAGCGCCGCAGCACTGCCCACGGCGAGCGGCAGCCCGATGCTCGGCCCGGTCACCAGCAGGAGCAGCGTCCCGAGGGCGGCCGCGGAGAGCAGGAGCGAGAAGAGCAGGGGACGACCGACGGCGGGCTTTGCCCGGTGCAGCCGGGTCCCGGACCTCTCGGGATGCGTCGTCGCCACAGTGGTGTCCTCTCCGCCCTGCTGGTCAGGTGCGCGCTGAGACGGTGAGCGCACCTCTGCTCGTCCTGCGATGCGCTCCGAGGCACTGATCCTCCCTCGCACGAGGCGGTCCGCACATCCTGCGCTGGGTGGAGAGCTGCCTCCACCTTTGGTCGTACTCCGGGCCGAGGCGCCCGGCGGCACCCGCGGGGAACCGCTACTCGGACGCCTCGTCCTCGCGCCAGGCGTCCTGACGGGCCAGCTCGGCGAAGTGGCCGCCGGTGGCGACCAGCTCGTCGTAGGTGCCCCGCTCGACGAGGCGCCCGTGCTCCAGCACGAGGATCTGATCGGCGTGGCGGATGGTCGAGAGCCGATGGGCGATCGAGACCGTGGTGCGCCCGCGGGCGACGGCGGCCAGCGCCCCGGACATCGCCCGCTCGGTGGCGACGTCCAGAGCGGAGGTGGCCTCGTCCAGCAGCAGCACCGGCGGGTCCCGCAGGATCGTGCGCGCCAGGGCCAGGCGCTGCTTCTCCCCGCCGGAGAAGCGGTAGCCGCGCTCCCCCACCACCGTGTCGTACCCCTCGGGCAGGCCCATGACGTGGTCGTGGATCTGGGCGATCCGGCATGCCGCCTCGAGCTCCGCATCGCTCGCCTCTGGCCGGGCGAAGCGCAGGTTGACCGCGACGCTGGCGTGCAGCAGGTAGGTCTCCTGGGTCACCACGCCGATGCTCGCGGCGAGGGACTCCCTCGTGATCTCCCGGAGGTCATGACCGTCCAGGGTGATCCGTCCTGTGGTCGGCTCGTACAGCCGTGCCATGAGGTAGCCGGTGGTGGTCTTGCCCGAGCCGGTCGCACCCACCAGCGCGGTGTGCTTCCCCGCCGGGACCACCAGGTCCAGCCCGGCCAGGGCGGGCTCCTCGGCGCCGGGGTAGGTGAAGGTGACGCCCTCGAAGCGGAGCCGGCCGCGCACCGTCGCCGGATCCAGTGCCACCGCCTCCGGCGCGTCCTGGATGAGGATCGGGGCGTCGAGGTACTCGAAGACCCGGGTGAACAGGGCGAGGGAGCTGCTCACCTGGTTCGCCACCCGCAGCAGACCGTTGAGCTGCGGGAACAGGCTCGACTGCAGGGCGATGAACGCGACCAGGGTGCCGATGGTGACGCCCTGCCCCTCCGGATCGGAGAACAGCAGGTGGCCGCCGAGCAGGTAGGTCAGCGCCGGGAACAGTGCCATCAAGGTGGTGAACACGGCCATCTGCCAGCGACCGGCCATGGTGGAGCGCACCTCGAGATCGGCGAGTTCACGGGAGTCGGTGGAGAAGGTGCGGGTGAGCGCCTCGGTGCGACCCATCGTCACCCCCAGCAGGATCCCCGAGACGGACAGCGACTCCTGGATGCCGGCGGAGAGATCGGCCGCCTTCTCCTGGCGCGTGCGCACGATCTCGCGCCGACGGCGGCCGACGCGCCGGTTCATCCACACCGCGAAGGGCAGCGCGATCAGGGAGAACAGCGTCAGCCGCCAGTCCAGGGCGACCATCGCGACCAGGGCCATCAGCACCCCCGCCGCGGCGGCGACGATCTGTGTCATCACCGAGGTGACCACGGCCTGCATCGAGCCGATGTCCGAGAAGATCCTCGACTGGATCTCGCCGGTGCGGGTGCGGGTGAAGAAGCCCAGCCCCATGCGCTGCAGGTGCGAGAACACCGAGACCCGCAGATCATGCATCACGGCCTGCCCCACCCGGGTGGAGAGCATCGCCTGGGTGACCCCCAGCGCGCTGGAGACGACGGTGACCGCGATCAGCCCGCCGACCGCCCAGGCCAGCACATCGGCCCGCTGCTGCGGCAGGGCGACGTCCACGATCTCGCGGATCAGGAACGGGGAGACCACCCCGATCGCGGCCGCCAGCACGATCAGCAGCAGCACCATGACGAGGGTGGCGCGGTAGGGGCGGAACAGCGACAGCATGCGATGCACGTCGGGGCGCTGCCCGGGCGCGAGCTTCGGCCCATCGCGCATCCGGACGCCGCCGCCCATGCCCCCGCCGAAGACCATCAGACCCCGTGGTGGCGGGCGATGCGATGGGCGGCGGCCTGGGCGAGAGGCCGCACGGTGACCAGGTCGAGATTGACGTGATGGGGCGCGTTCAGGGCGTAGGAGATGACGTCGGCGCAGTCCTCGGCGGTCAGCGGATCCTCGACCCCGTCGTAGACGGCGTCGGCCGCGTCCTGGTCGCCGAGCCGCACCAGGGAGAACTCCTCGGTGCGGACCATGCCGGGGGCGATCTCGATGACGCGGACCTTCTCCCCGTTCAGCTCGAGACGGAGGGCGCGGGCGAGCATGTGCTCGCCCGCCTTGGCGGCGTTGTAGCCGGAACCGCCGGGATAGGCCTCGTGCGCGGCCACGGAGGTCACGAAGAGGACGTCACCGCGACCGCTGCGGCGCAGCGCGGGCAGCAGCGCCCGGGTCACGCGCAGGGCGCCGAGCACATTGGTCTCGTACATCCCCTGCCACTTCCCGAGATCCGCCTCGGCGACCGGCTCGACGCCGAGGGCGCCGCCGGCGACGTGGACGACGGTGTTGAGGGTGTCGCCGAACAGCTCCGCCGCCCGGTCGACGAGCGCTGCGACCGACTCGTCGTCGGTGATGTCCACACCGAGCACGGCGCAGCCGGTCTCCTCGGCGAGAGTGCGCAGTCGCTCCTCCCGCCGGGCGACGGCGAGGACCTGCCAGCCGTCGGCGACCAGTCGCTGCGCGGTGGCGCGACCGATGCCCGAGGAGGCACCGGTGACGACGGCGGTGAGGCGGGACGGAGGCCCGGTGGTGGTCGAGGCTTTCGCGGAGGTCATGGCGTCACAGTACGCGGAGCGGGGAGGCGGGCACCACGGGCCCGGGCAGCCCTCACCAGCCGATCTCCAGGCAGCCGTGGTGATCAGTGGGCTCGGTCTGGACCGTGGCGTGCGCGATTCCGTGGGTGACGCTGAGCAGCTCCTGGGCCGCATCGAGCACCGGATGCGGGTCCCTGCCGGGATCCACCACCAGATGCACGGTGGCGACCTCCATCCCGGAGGTGAGGGTCCACAGGTGCAGGTCGTGGGCCTCGACGACCCCGTCGATCGCGGCGAGGTCGGCGCGCACCCGCTCCGGGTCGATGCCGGTCGGCGCGGCCTGCCCCAGCACCCCGAGCACCTCGCGGGCCAGGATCACCGCCCGCACCGCGATGAAGAGGCCGACGGCGAGCGCGACCGCGGTGTCGATCCAGGTGGCGCCGGTGACGCGCAGGAGCACCGCGGCGAGGATGACCCCGAGCGAGCCGACCGTGTCGGCCATGACCTCGAGATAGGCACCCTTGACGTTCAGGCTCTCCCCCGCGCCGCCGTGCAGCATCACCAGCACCACGAGGTTCACGATGAGCCCCAGCACGCCGACGACGAGCATCGGGCCGGAGTCGACCTCGATCTGGCGACCGAGGCGTCCGATCGCGGCGATCACCACACCGGCGGCGACGCCCAGCATGATCAGCACCGCGAGCAGGGAGGCGAACACCTCGATGCGGTAGTGGCCGAAGGTGCGCCGGCCGCTGCGGTCCGGGCGCACCGCGATCAGCGTCGCGGCGAGCGCGGCCGCGAGGGTCACGACGTCCGCGGCCATGTGACCGGCGTCGGAGAGGAGCGCGAGGGATCCGGAGAGCAGACCCGCCACCAGCTCGACGACGAAGAATCCGGCGATCAGCACCAGGGCGGTGGCCAGGCGCCAGCGATGAGCGCTCCCGGCGTGGCCCGTGGGCGGGCCGTGGCCGTGCGTCATGAGGCGACCTCCTTCGCACCTTCTCGCTCGGGATGCTCCATCCTGCTGTGTGCGGCGTGGGAGACGGCGAGGTCCAGCAGCATCCTCACGTGCGGGTCGTCGAGGCGATAGAACGCCCGTCGGCCCTCTCGGCGCACCGCGACGATCCGGTGGGCGCGCAGCAGCTTCAGGGCATGGGACACCGCGGACTCGGAGTGCTCGGTAACCGCGGCCAGGTCACTCACGCACAGCTCCCCCTCGAGCAGCGCGAGCAGGAGCCGCAGCCGCGCGGGGTCTCCGAGGAGGGAGAAGACGTCCGCGACGTCCGCCACCGCTGACTGCTCGGGGATCCGGGCGCAGATCGCCTCCAGGGGACCAACCCTTATATCTGCATGATTGCTCATATGTTCAGTATGTCAGAGAAGGCATGGCGCGCACGGCCCGTCGGCGCCGCGTCCCGGAGCGATCCGACTCGGGGCCGGCGCACCCCATCGGCCTGCCGCTGCGCGACAATGGCGGCATGGATGAGCGCAGCGAGAGCCCGGTCAAGCACGGCGAGTACAAGGTCCGCGACGGCAAACTGGTGGCGGTCGACGTGACCGTCGCGGAGGGGCGGATCGGGACCGCCCATGTCTTCGGGGACTTCTTCCTCGAACCGGACGACGCCCTGGAGGACCTGGGCGCCGCCCTGTCCGGCATGTCCACCACCGCCACCACCACCGAGCTGGCCGCCGCGATCACGGCACGGCTGGCCGCACGCCCCGACCCGGTGCAGCTGATCGGCTTCGACGAGGAGGCGGTCGCGATCGCGACCCGGCGCGCCCTCGGCCACGCCACCAGCTGGAGCGATCTCACCTTCGATGTCATCGATCCGGTGGTGCTGCCGCCGGTGATGCACGTGGCCCTGGACGAGGTGCTGCCGCTGGAGGTCGTCGCCGGGCGCCGCAACCCCCACTTCCGGATCTGGGACTGGGACTCCCCGCTGGTGGTGATCGGCTCCTACCAGTCGCTGCGCAACGAGATCGACGCCGAGGGCGCGGCGGAGCACGGCATCGGCGTGGTGCGACGCATCACCGGTGGTGGCGCCATGTTCATGGAGCAGGGCAACTGCATCACCTACTCGCTGGTGGTCCCCACCTCCCTGGTGGAGGGGCTCAGCTTCGAGCAGTCCTACGCCTACCTCGACGACTGGGTGATGGGGGCGCTGGCCGAGATCGGGGTCAGGGCCCGTTACGTGCCGCTGAACGACATCGCCTCCGAGCAGGGCAAGATCGGCGGCGCCGCGCAGCGCCGCTTCGCCGGCGGGGTGCTGCTGCACCACGTGACGATGAGCTACGACATCGATGCCGACAAGATGGGCGAGGTGCTGCGGATCGGCAAGGAGAAGCTCTCCGACAAGGGCACCCGGAGCGCGAACAAGCGCGTGGACCCGATGCGCTCGCAGACGGGCCTGGCGCGCGAGCAGATCATCGACGGATTCCTGAAGTTCTTCCGCGCCCGGTACGACACGGTGGACTCGACCTACTCCGAGGAGGAGCTCGCCGCGGCCCGGGAGCTGGTGGAGACGAAGTTCGGCACCGAGGAGTGGACTGCGCGGGTGCCGTGACGCTCAGTCCGCTCCCAGGGTGAGGCCCAGCGCCGCGTGGGCCCCGCGATAGACCCCGGTGCGCAGCTCGATCTCCCACGCTCCGGCCTCGGGCATGCCCCGTGCGCGGGCCGCCGCGATCTCGGACTCGACGTCGTAGGGCACCCGCACGAACTGGATCCCGAACGGGGCCTCCGCCCCGCCGTCGGGATCGCCCTCCAGGATGACGTAGGAGGGGGTGGGGTCATCGAGCTGGTTGCCGACGCTGCCGACGTTCACCAGCATCCCCTCCCGGCCCGAGCGCAGGAAGGGATCGTGGATGTCGCCGTAGACGACAACGTCCGCCGGCTGCTCGCCGCCGGTGAACGGGGTCGGGGCGAACATCATCGCGAACTCCTCGGCGCTGTGCCCTCGCAGGACCCGGGTGAACTCGTCGACCGGAGAGGCGTGCAGGGCACGCACCCGGCGGCCGGAGAGCCGGAGGTCCAGGCTGCCGGGCAGCGCGAACAGCCACCGCCGGTCCTCGGCGGTCAGCTCACGGCGCCACCAGGCCTGGCCCTCGCTGCGCAGCTCGCCGTCCCCGGCGATGACCACCTCCCAGTTCCCGCGCACGGTCGCCTCGCAGCGCTCCCGGGTCAGGGCGGCGCAGGCGGCGCCGCGCGGCCCCTTGCCCACCACGTCGCCGAGGTTCAGGACCCGGGTGATGCCCCGGGCGGCGAGGTCGGCGAGCACCGCCCGATAGGCGGTGAGATTGCCGTGCACGTCGGAGACCACGGCGAGGCGCTGGAGAGGCATGGCTCCACCGTACGACCGCAGAGAGCCACCGCTCGCCTCGTGGCTGTGTCCGTGCGACGGCGCCCGGAGCGAGGGCGCTCACACTGTCGCCGCCTGCGTTGCACGTCGCGGCAGACCTGGAACAATGTCCCCCATGACCGATACCGCGCCGCGCCCCGACTCCGCCCTCCCCGATCGTCCTTCCCTCGAAGGCCTCGAGGAGAAGTGGGACAGCGTATGGAGCGAGCAGGATCTCTACGCCTTCGACCCGGAGACCACCCGGGACCAGGTCTTCAGCGTCGACACCCCGCCGCCGACGGCCTCGGGCGCACTGCACGTGGGCCACGTGTTCGGCTACTCCCAGGCTGACATGATCGTGCGCTACCAGCGCATGCGCGGCAAGAACGTGTTCTACCCGCTGGGCTGGGACGACAACGGCCTGCCCACCGAGCGTCGCGCCCAGAACTACTACGGGGTGCGCTGCGACCCCTCGCTGCCCTACCAGGAGGACTTCACTCCCCCGCAGGAGGGCGGCTCGAACAAGTCGGCGAAGGCCGCGAACCAGCTGCCGATCTCGCGCCGCAACTTCATCGAGCTGTGCGAGCAGCTCACCGCGCTGGACGAGAGGTCCTTCGAGGACGTGTTCCGCGCCCTCGGCCTCTCGGTGGACTGGGATCACAGCTACCAGACGATCAACGCCGCCTCCCGCGCGACCTCCCAGCGCGCGTTCCTCGAGAACCTGCAGCAGGGCCAGGCCTACCAGTCCGAGGCCCCCACCATGTGGGACGTCACCTACCGCACCGCGGTGGCGCAGGCCGAGCAGGAGGACCGCGAGCGGGAGGGCGCCTATCACCGGATCGGCTTCACCCGCACCGATGCAGGTGCCGGAGAGGACGCCACGGTCCACATCGAGACCACCCGCCCCGAGCTGCTGCCGGCCTGCGTCGCGCTCGTGGCGCACCCGGACGATGAGCGCTACCAGGGTCTGTTCGGCTCCACCGTCACCTCCCCCCTGTTCGGCGTCGAGGTACCGGTGCTGGCGCATCCCCTCGCCCAGCCCGACAAGGGCGCCGGCATCGCGATGATCTGCACCTTCGGCGACTCCAACGACGTCACCTGGTGGCGCGAGCTGTCCCTGCCCACCCGCTCCGTGGTGGGTCGCGACGGCCGCTTCCTGCCGGAGGCACCGTGGATCACCACCGAGGAGGGTCGGGCCCGCTACGCCGAGCTCGCCGGGCTGACCGTGTTCAGCGCGCAGAAGCGCGTGGTCGAGATGGTCACCGAGTCCGGCGACCTGGTGGGCGAGCCGACGAAGATCATGCACCCGGTGAAGTTCTACGAGAACGGCGACAAGCCGCTGGAGTTCGTCACCTCCCGCCAGTGGTACCTGACCAACGGCGGCCGCGACACCACCGAGGGCGGGCTGCGTGACGAGCTGATCGCGCGCGGCGCGGAGCTCACCTGGCACCCCGCCTACATGGAGTCCCGCTACCGCAATTGGGTCGAGGGCCTGACCGGGGACTGGCTGATCTCCCGCCAGCGCTTCTACGGCGTGCCCTTCCCGCTCTGGTACGCAGTGGGCGAGGACGGCGAGACCGACTACGACACCGTGCTCACCCCGCCCGTGGAGGCGCTGCCGGTCGATCCCACGATCGACGTGCCCGACGGCTTCACCGAGTCCCAGCGCAATCAGCCGGGCGGCTTCACCGCCGATCCCGACATCCTCGACACCTGGGCCACGTCCTCGCTGACCCCGCAGCTCGCGGGCGGCTGGAACTCGGATCCCGAGCTCTTCAGCAAGGTCTACCCGATGGATCTGCGCCCCCAGGGCCACGACATCATCCGCACCTGGCTGTTCTCCACCATCGTGCGCTCCCACCTGCAGCAGGACTCGCTGCCGTGGAAGCACGCCTCGATCAACGGCTGGATCCTGGACCCGGACCGCAAGAAGATGTCCAAGTCCAAGGGCAACGTGGTCACCCCCCTCGGGCTGCTGCAGCAGCACGGCTCCGACGGGGTGCGCTACTGGGCCGGCCGCGCCCGGCAGGGCGTGGACACCGCCTTCGACGAGGGACAGATGAAGATCGGCCGCCGATTGGCGATCAAGATCCTCAACGCCTCGAAGTTCGCGCTCGGCTTCGGTGACGCACCCGCCGATCCCGCGGGACGTCTCGCCGCGGACCCGGCGGTGGTCACCGATCCGCTGGACCGGGCGCTGCTGGCACAGCTGGCCCAGGTCGTCGAGCAGGCCACGACCGCCTTCGAGGACATGGACTACGCCCGCAGCCTGGAAGCGGTCGAACCGTTCTTCTGGGCGTTCTGCGATGACTACATCGAGCTGGTCAAGGAGCGTGCGCACGGCAACTCCCCCGCCGGTGAGGCCGGGGCCGCCTCGGCCCGCGCCGCGCTCGCGATCGCGCTCGAGGTGCTGCTGCGCCTGTTCGCGCCCGTGGTGGTGTTCGCGACCGAGGAGGTCTGGTCGTGGTGGCGCGACGGCAGCGTCCACACCCAGGACTGGCCGGAGTCGGCGCCGCTGCGTGAGGCCGCGGCCGGTCAGGACCCGGCACTCGTGGACTCGGTGGCGCAAGCCGCGATCACGCTGCGGCGCCTCAAGTCCGATGCGAAGGTCTCCCAGAAGACCCCGATCCTCTCGGTCACGATCGAGGCTCCGCAGGCGGCGCTGACCCATCTGGAGGCGGCGTCGGCGGACCTCACGGCGCTGGGAAGGGTCGAGCAGCTCGAGCTGGCCGTCGGGGAGGGCGAGGAGATCCTCACCCGCGACGTCGAGCTCGGCGAACCGCCGGTCAAGCAGCCGCGCAGCCGGGGCTGAGCCGGCACCGACCCCGAGGAGAGGACTCCCTCGGATCGACCACCGTCCGCGCAGGATCGAGCTCCGGGCTCATGTGGGCCACTGCCGGGCTCGCTTCATCGGCGTCTTCACGGCGCTGTTCGCAGTGGCCCTGCTGGTCCGCGGCGAGCTGCTGAGTGCCGTGCTCGTGGTGCTGCTCGGGCTGCTGGCGATCGCGGCCGGCGTGGCGCTCTTCCTGCTCGCTCGCCGCGCCGCAGCGCATCTCGAGGACCGCGGCGTCGCCTGGTCCACGATGTTCGGCGCCCGCGGCGTCGTGCTGTGGGAGCAGGTGCAACAGGTGGTGCCCGCGATGCACGAACCTGGTGAGGCAGTGCTGCTCCGGTTGCGCGACGGCTCCGTGGTGCCGATCGCGCCGCTGCGCAAGACGCAGAGCGTCGATGACAGCACCGGTGCGCATCCGTGGTATCTGCGAGCCGGGGCCGCGGTGGTCCGAGCGCATCAGCAGTGGCTCGCCCAGAATCCACCGCAGGGTCGCTGAGCGGCTGACCCTCCGAAGGAGTCGGCTCCCGGCGCGGTTCCGTCGAAGGGGGTGACGGCGCTCAGCGCGGTTCCCGCCGCGCCGGTGGCGCCGTTCCATGCGCCCTGCGCGTCGTCGATCACGCTGTCGACGTCGTAGTCGCCGGGGTGAAGGACTCGAGGATCGCATTGGGGCTGACCGTCACCGTGCCGCCGCTGGCCTCCGCTCCCGCACCAGCGGTCTCGCTCACTCCACCGGACACCACGAACCAACCCTGGGGTCCGTCCACCTGGAAATCCTGCATGCACTCCGCCCCCACGCCCCCGGCTCCCGCCTCCTCACTCACCGAGGAGCCGCTCAGAAGGGCCATGTGTCCGCCACCCAGTGCCCGGCATCGTGAGCTGCTCCGGAGGCATCGCCGAACGCGTCATCGAGGTTGTAGTCACCGGGCGTGAAGGAGTCGACGATGGCGTTGGGGTGGATTGCGGCCGAGAGGTCGCCGGTGCCTCCCCCGTAGACGGCGAACTCGCCTCCCAAACCGAAGGAGATCTCATCGGTCGAGATGGAGCCCCCGCTCGACGAACCGGCACCGAAGCCTCCCTGGGCACCCACGGAGCCCTCGCTGGAGAACCAGCCACCGGGGCTGGTCCGCTCGAACTCCACAGCACCTTCGGCACCGGCGAAGGCTTCGGCTCCCGCGCCCCACTCGACGCCGTTCATCTGGCCGTCCTCGTTACGGGTCAGGTTCGCGTAGGCGTTCGCCTCAGCGTGTGCACCCGCATAGCCCTCGACCCCGATCTCGTAGCTCGAGCCCATCGGGCCGTGGAAGGTGTTCGAGATGTCGCCGTAGACCCCCGCCCCGGCGCGGGCACCGGCGCTCGCGCCGTCGAGGCCGATGCTCGCACCGCCCTCGGCGTAGGCTTCCGCCCCGGCGCGTCCGTCCGCCGAGATGAGAGGCGTTCCGTCCGGGCCGTAGAGCATCTCGTCGAAGCCGATCTCGGCTCCGGCCCGGGCACCTGCACTCGCGGTGTGGTTGCCATATTCGTCCTGGGTGGCGTGCGCCCCCGCGCTCGCACGGGTCTCGGCGTAGCCGTCGGAGTACCCGCGCTCGTTGTCGATCTCCCTGCCCTCCCAGTGGGAGCCTCCCGCGTCGGACGGACCGATCGGACGTCCGTCGGCGGCCACCTGGCCCTCGCCGAAGTCCTCCCCGGATCCGTACAGGTGCTGATCGCCCTCGGCGTCCCCACCTGTGAACCAGTTGTCCAGACCATCGGCCAGGTCGCGGAGGACGTCGGCGGTCAGCGGGAGGCCGTTGAGCGGGCCTCCGAGCAGGGGCGGCTGGACGTGGGGGTCACCGATCAGGTCGAGCAGGCCACCTCCGCCGCCGTCCGCCGTGGACGCCTGGTCCTGCTCCTCGGCGTGCTGGTCGAGCTGATCGCCCGTGCCGCGGAGGGTGTCCGCCTGCGTGCGGAGTCGGGCCTTGACCGTCCCGTGCCACTGGGTGCGGAAGGCCTCCGCGTCGGAACCGACCCAGGATGCCGCATCGATCACAGCGGTGACCCGATCGGTCAGCTCGATGAGGGCCTGCGCGCCCTGCCGCGACGCAGCCCCGTGCTGTCGCAGGTGATCCGTATCGCTGCCGTAGAAGCCCGCCATGCCGCACATCCTCACCTCTGGTCCCCGAATGACCCGAGGGTACTCAGCGGGCTTCGCCCTGCCCATGGGGACAACTCCCCATCGTGGAGTGAGGGCTCTCAACGCCGGGGCAGTAGTGTGGCCGGGTCCGTGACCCCTCATGTGGGAGATCGCTCTTGAGCATCACCATCCGCGGCCTCGCCGCCACGGTGAACTACGTCGTCGGGCCCTTCGTCATCCTGGTCGGGGCAGCGGCAGGGATCGCGGCCACCGTCCTGACGTGGGTCCTGGAGAGTGCGGGCTTCCTCATGCTGTTCCTGCCGTCGCTGCTGGCGATCGGCGCAGGCGTCTTCATCCTCTGGTCCGTGCAGCGCTCTGGTCTCCGGATCGACGCGCATGGGTTCAGCTGGTGCGGGCCGATCAGGCCTGCGCAGTCGCTGCGCTGGGAGCAGGTCCATCAGCTGCGTCCTCCCCCATCCGGCAGCCCTCGGACCGTCGTGATCGCGCAGCTGCACGACGGTCGGCGGGTCGAGGTCAGGGCGATCTGGGACTCACCGACCTCCTCGCTGCTGATCCCGGTCGACCACAGCAGGGCACAGAACGCCCTGCTCAGCGCTCATCAGGAGTGGCTCGCCGCGCGGCGCTGAGACCGGGTGGGCCGGGGGCCCGTGCGCCTGGTCGCATCAGCGCACGACTTCGCGGTGGCCGGGATCCGGGCGGCGGGTCCAGCCCCGGCCATCGAGATGCTCGAGCAGCGGGATCGCGACGCGGCGAGTGGTCGCGAGCGCCTGCCGCGCCTCGCTGGTGGTGAAGGGCTGCGGCAGCGCGGCGAGCGCGCGCATCGCCAGCGCGGGTGCCGAGGGCAGCAGGATCACCTCGTCCGGCAGGCGCAGCAGCCGCCCCTGCGAGGCTGCGGCCGCGAGCTCCCGCGGCCCGAGTGCCAGCGCGGCGAGATCGTCCGCCTCCGGCGCGGCGAAGGGGGCCCGGGTGAGCCGCTCCTCGAGAGTGCGAACCCCTGCCTCAGCGGCGCCGAGGCTCCGGCCGGACCCTGCGTCGCGCACCCGTCCCTCGTGGTGGTCGAGTCCGGCGACGGCCACCACCAGGTCGAGCAGCGCCTCATCGGGCAGCCCGAGCGCATCGATCGCGGCCTTGCGCGGCAGCCCGGCGGTGAGCGGATCGACGCGGCGCTGCTGAGCGACGAGCCTGCCGAGCTGCTGCGTCCAGCTCTTCCTCGCCTCTGCGTCCACCAGCCAGTCACCGTGTCGGTGCACCGTCCCGGGCAGCGGGGTCGGCAGCGTCATCCCGAAGCGGAGGAGGCGGGAAGCTCGCACCGCACCGCGGCGCCGCACCTCGAGGGCGAGGTCGCCGCCCTGCGGCATCTGCTCGAGTGCGGCGCGGCGCCGCGCGCCCTCACCGCGCCGCTCGAAGAGGGGCGGGTCGAGATCGAGCACCTGCACGCCGTTGCGCACCGAATGGCTCCCGCTGCTGCGCAGCACCAGGTGGTCACCGAGATGGAGCGGGAGCGGGCGGTCCAGGATGAGGCGCGCATGGTCGGGTCCCAGCGGTCGCACGCGCGTCCCGACCGCGGCGGTGCCGATATGGGCCATCAGCTGCCGCGGGGCTTCCTCGAGGGACGCCCCGGTGCTGCGGCGCACGTCCAGGAGAGGCACGAGTTCCCAGGCCTCCGGGGTCAGGAGCACATCGCCACGGCCGATCTGCTCGCAGCTCACCCCACGCAGGTTCACCGCGGCACGGCTGACCGGTCCCAGCTGAGGGACCTGGCCGCCGCGGCTCTGCAGGCCGCGCACCACGACTTCGCCGCCCCGGTCCGCCCCGCATAGGAGGAGGCGATCCTCGCGGTGCAGCGTACCGGCGGCGAGGGTGCCGGTGACCACGGTGCCGGCTCCGGAGACGGAGAAGGCTCGATCCACCCACAGCCGCACCCGTTGCGCGGTGGAGGGCTCGCGGGCGGAGCCGACCGCGGCGTCCAGCGCCGTGCGCAGCTCGTCGAGACCGTGCCCGGTGACCGCGGAGACACCGACGGCGGGCGCATCGGCGAGGCCGGTTCCGGCGAGCTCGCTGCGGGCCTCGGCGATGACCTGCTCGACCCGGTCGGGCGCGAGGTCCATGCGGGTGATGACGATCAGGCCCTGGTCGATGCCGAGCGCCGCGATCGCATCCCGGTGATCGCCGGACTGCGCCTGCCAGCCCTCGTCGGCGGCGATCACGAAGCACACGATCGGGGCGGGGGCGAGGCCGGCGAGCATGTTGCCGAGGAAGCGCTCATGGCCGGGGACGTCGACGAAGGACACCTCGTGACCGGAGGGCAGGACGGTCCAGGCGAAGCCGAGGTCGATGGTCAGCCCGCGCCGCTTCTCCTCGGCGAGCCGGTCCGGCTCGATGCCGGTCAGCGCGCGGATCAGGGTGGACTTGCCGTGGTCGACGTGACCGGCGGTGGCGACGACCTGCCTCATCGTCACGCCCGCTGCAGGCGCCCGCGGGCCGTGGCGACGGCCCGGACGAGGCGCTCGTCCTCGTCGCCGGGCACGCAGCGCAGGTCCAGCAGGCAATCGCCGTCCCGCACGGTGGCCACCACCGCCGGCTCGCCGATGCGCAGCGGCGCGGCGAGCTCGGGTTCGAGGGCGAGCGCCCAGCCGGGCAGCGGCACCTCGGCCCCTCCCCCGCCGCCGACCCGACCGTCGTGGGCGAGAACGCGACCGCCGATCCGCGCGGCGAGGAGCTCGGTGCGCTCGCGCAGGGCGGCCGGGTCCTGGCGCAGTGCTTCGAGCACCGGGGGGACGGGCCCGCCGAGCGTCGCCTCGAGAGCGGCGAGGGTGAGCTTGTCCGCACGCACGGCCCGGGCCAGGGGGTGGCGGGCGAGGCGCGCGATGATCTCGGCACCGCCCAGCAGGATCCCGGCCTGGGGGCCTCCGAGCAGTTTGTCCCCGCTGGCGATCACCAGGTCTGCGCCCTCGCGCAGCGCGGTCGCGGCGTCGGGCTCCTCCGGCAGCTGCGGCTCGGGGGCCAGCAGGCCGCTGCCGAGATCCGCGATCAGCGGGATCCCGGCCTCCTGACAGGGGCCGGCGAGCTCGCGCAGGCCCACCTGGGAGGTGAAGCCGATGACACGGTAGTTGCTGGTGTGGATGCGCAGCACGCAGCCGGTCCCGGCGCCGAGGGCGCCGGTGTAGTCGGCGAGGTGGGTGCGGTTGGTGGTGCCGACCTCGCGGAGGCTCGCACCGGTGGAGGTGATGAGATCCGGCAGCCGGAATCCGGCACCGATCTCGATCATCTCCCCGCGGCTGAGCACCACCTCGCCGGTCCCGGCCAGCTCCGTCACGGCCAGCAGCAGGGCGGCCGCCCCGTTGTTGACCACCAGCGCGTCCTCCGCCTCCGGGCAGGCGGCGAGCAGTGCCGCCCGGGCTCCGGCACCGCGCCGGGAGCGGGCACCGGTGCTGAGGTCGAACTCGACGTCGGTGTAGCCGGCCGCATCCTGCAGCGCGGTGCGCGCGGCCGCGGAGAGCGGTGCACGGCCGAGGTTGGTGTGGACGATGACCCCGGTGGCGTTCAGGACCGGGCGCAGGGAGGCCGCGGGGCGGTCCCCGAGCGCGACGAGGATCTGCTCCTGCACCTGTCCGGGAGGGATCTCTCCCGCCCGGGCGCGATCCTGGACCGCGCGCACGATGCCGACCACCACGCGCTCGCTCATCGTCGCCGCTGCGGCGGCGATGTCGGGATGGGCCAGCAGACGGTCGGTGCGCGGGATGCGACGGCGCGGATCCGTGCCCTTGTCACCGGGCTGCGGGGGCACGGTCACGGGACCTCCTGGGGCCGACGGCGGGTGTCCGCCGCCCCGGGAGCGGGGCGACGGACGCGTGGCGGAGGCGGACGGGAATCGAACCCGCCAGACCGAGCTGCTCGGTCTCACCGGTTTTGAAGACCGGGGCGCCCACCAGGACACGTACGCCTCCGCCGCCCAAGTTATCACCGTGGGACCAGGGCCGACTCCTCTCCCGCGCGAACCACGCGGACGCCGTAGGCTCGGATCATGAGCGTGCACCCGATCCGTTCCGCGGCCCAGCCCTCGATCCGTCTGACCACCATGGCGCACGGCGGCGGCTGCGCCTCGAAGATCCCTCCGGGTGAGCTCGAGGAGGTGGTCTCGGCACTCTCCGGTCAGCAGTACGAGCAGGTGATCGTGGGGTTGGACGACGGTGACGACGCCGCCGCGGTGCGGATCGGCGGGCCCGACGGGGCGACCGCGGTGCTCTCGACCGCGGACTTCTTCACGCCGGTGGTCGATGACGCCTTCGACTGGGGCCGCATCGCCGCCGCCAACGCCCTGTCGGACATCTACGCCATGGGCGGCGACCCGGTGGTCGCGATCAATCTGGTGGGCTGGCCCCGCGGGGTGCTCCCCTACGAGCTGCTGCAGGAGGTCCTCGCGGGCGGGCTGGCGATCGCGCGGGAGGCCGGGGTGCCGGTGATCGGCGGGCACTCGGTCGATGACCCGGAGCCGAAGTACGGCATGGCGGTCACGGGCACGGCGCCCGCGGACCGTCTGCTGCGCAATGACGTCGCCCGACCGGGCCTGCCGATCACGCTCACCAAGCCCCTCGGAGTGGGTCTGCTGAACAACCGCATGCGAGCCACCGGGGAGGTCTCCGCAGCGGCGATCGAGTCCATGACCGCCCTGAACCGGGACGCCGCGCAGGCGGCGCTGGCCGCCGGGGCCCGGGCGGCGACGGACGTGACCGGCTTCGGGCTCCTGGGCCACCTGCACAAGATGGTGCGCGCCTCGGGGATCGGGGCGGTGCTGAACCGGTCGGCGGTGCCGCTGATCGAGGGGGCGGCGGAGGCGCTGGCCGACGGGTACGTCTCCGGCGGGACCCGCCGCAACCTGGACTGGGTGCGCGAGCACGTGCAGGCGGGGCCGGGCATCACCGAGGAGGACCTGCTGCTGCTGGCCGACGCGCAGACCTCCGGCGGACTGCTGGTGGTGGGCGAGGTGCCCGGCTATCCGATCATCGGCGAGACCCTGGAGGGGGCGGGCATTGGCGTGTGCTGACCGGCCGAGGGCAATGGTGATGATGCAGAAGCTCAACAGCTCACTGAGCAAGCAAGTCCCGGACGCCTTGCCCGAGCTGGTCAAGCGCGGCAGAAGGCATCTCCGACCACTGCCATACATCCTCTGCGCCCCCAAGCTCGATGCCCCGGGAGATCGACGAGCGTCATAGCGCTGGCTCATTGACCAACGTCACGTTCCGGCAACAGCTGAGGGTTTAGAGTTGAACTCCACCCCCCTTAGTGTTGCCGTGGCAGAGAAGGCGCAATTAAGAGACCCTCAGCGGCACAGTTCAAAGGAGGACTCATGCGTGCCATATTTATTAGGGTGACAGTCGTGGCAGCCTTGATATTTGCAGGCGTCGGGGCAAACAGTGCATCCGCAGCGGGTGAGGCAAATTCCGAATCGCCCGCAACGGTGGTCGTCGACGGACGAGAGTTTGGGCCCGAGGAAGGGCTTCGGGTTACGACGAAGACGTACAAAGTAACTCCGGGAGACGGGTCCGTGGAACGCTACTACCCCACCACGCCCACAGAAGGTTCGGTGAGCCCTCAAGCCACCTGGGGATCGAGCTATGCAATCAGTAATGAGTACGTTTCATACTACCGTGGACGGGCCAAGGCGGCTGGCAACGTCTACAATGGCGAACGCATCATCCGAGTGTGCGTCTGGTACAGCAACCCGGGTCGTTCGTCAGACACTGTTTGCTCCAACGCATCGTCGAGCGGGGGCCAATGGCACGCTGGCAGCGAGGCAACAGTGCAGTTCATCGACAATCTGAGCGTCAACTGGCCGGATACTAACTTCAACATTCGAACTACTCGAATCGATCCAAGGTTCACCTGAGTTCAGCTTGCACCTTGAGCGGAACGCACGGATGAGGAACTACTCGGACGAGGTATCGACCAAAGTGAATAGGAACGAAGTTTTCGCGGGACGCATATTTATTGGACTTCTCTTGGCGCTTGCTCTCGTGATCCAATTCGTGGTGATACCGGGGATGGCCTCGAGTTATGCCCACAGGTATCCCGAGGTTGCTCACTTGGAGGTGCCCTATTCGACGGCGTCCATCGCCGCGATAGTCGCTTTCGAGCTGGCGCTACTATCGGCGTGGATGGTGGCGTCGACGACAGGGCACGATGCGTCGGACCGTCGCTGGGTCAACGCAGCCACGGCCGCCTGGTTCTCCATGCTGCTGATCGTGGCGGGGATCTGCGTACATGCCGGCGCGATCGCAAATGTCGGCGGGCCCGCGATGCTGTTCGGTCTGGTGCTCTCCTGCGGACTGGGGATCGCAGCACTCGTTCTCCGACCCCAGGTGCTCCAGATGCTGCACGATCGGCGCGGGTCCTCCACCGGCGGATCCGACGAATCATCTACTCCCGTCCGATCCGGGGACTGACGATCTGTCGCTGACAGTCGTGCCCAGCGGATCTCGTCCCTCATCGCAGCTTCTCAGCCGGCGGTGGTGATCGCGTCGTCGGTGATGCCCGCGCCGCGGCGGGCCGCCAGGCGCTGCTTCTGCGGCTCGACGACCCGCCGGGGATCCTTGACGGATTCCAGCCCGGCGTACAGCACCCCGAAGCGGGTCAGGGCCGAGGAGGCCAGCAGCGCGGCTCCGCTGGCCGCGGCGAGATACCGGTTCCGGCCGCCGAGCACGGTCCCGATGCCGCCCGCGATCGCGAGGCGCTCGGCCCAGGTCAGCAGCGTCCCCGCCCGGCCGGACTCGAGCGGCTCGGCCTCGAGCGGGTGCATCGACCGCTTCATGCGGCGCATGGCGACCACATCACCCACCACGCCCGCGGTGGCGAGCAGCCGCGCGGGCCGGGTCTCGGGCACCGGGGTGGTGAGCATGGCGGCGCCGCCCGCGGCCAGGCTCGCGGAGGAGACGAAGAGGTAGGACAGATGCTCGCGCCCCGCCTCCCAGGTGGGGACGATGGTGTTGCCCAGCAATGCGCCGGTGTAGGAGGCCAGCAGCGGCGCGAGCGCGCCCTGTCCCAGTGAGGAGGGGCCCTCCAGAGCGCCGAGCACGGGGCGCAGCGCGCCGAGCGGGAGCCGCTCCCCCGTCATGCGATCCACCTCGAGAGCGGCCAGCAGCCCGGAGAGGCTCGCGAACCCGCCGAGGATCCAGGTCCCCAGGCTCATCGGAGAGGTCACCTTGACGGTGCGCATCATGTTCAGGAAGCGTTCGGGGCGGCCGAGGTCCTCGATCAGCGCGACCGTGCCCGCACCCACCGCGCCGAGGGCGATGAGGCGTGAGTTGCGGCGCAGCAGCGGACGGCCCGTGCACTGCGCGCCGACAGCGAGCAGCCCGGAGCCCCCGGCGACGCCACCGAGGAACAGGTAGACCGCGATCGGTTCCCGCCATGGCGGAGCCTTGACGACCGGACGGCCGTAGTACGAGTCGAACTCGTCCGCCCGTTCGACCTCGACGTCCTCGACCACCGCTCCCTCCCGGGAGCCGTCTCCCATGCCCAGCTCGGTGAGGCCGCGACGACGGCGTCCCCTGCCCCGGCGACGCCTCCGCGGCAGCTCGGGCGGGCGGTCGGCATCGAACTCGGTGATGCTCATCGGCGCCCTCCCAGGAACGAGAGAGCGGCGACGGCGACCATGCCTGCGGCCGCGATGCCCACCCGGGCATAGGTGCCCGGCAGGGATGCGGTGGGCACCTGCGGATCCGGTGGCAGCCCGTAGACCTCGGGCTCGTCCAGCAGCAGGAACACCGACCCTGTGCCGCCCACACCGTCCTTGGGGTTCGCGCCGTAGAGCCGGGCCTCGGTCATACCGCGCGCATGGAGATCGGTGACGCGCTGCTGCGCCTCGGTGGTCAGGTCGGCATGATCGCCGAACTTGATCGACTGGGTGGGGCAGGTCGCGGAGCAGGCGGGCTCCTCCCCGTCGACCAGGCGGTCGTGACACAGGGTGCACTTGCTCGCGGTGCCCATGCGGTCGACCTTGTCCTCGCGATGCGCGAAGGGCGAGATCGTGCCGTCGTCACGCCGTTCGATGACGCCGAAGGGGCAGGCGCTCACGCAGGTGCCGCAGCCGTTGCAGACGTCCTCCTGGACCACCACCGAGCCGTGCTCCGACCGGAAGATCGCCCCGGTGGGGCACACGTCCAGGCAGCCGGCGTTGGTGCAGTGCTTGCACACGTCCGAGGACATCAGCCAGCGGAACTCGGGAGTGTCCGGCGGGGTGCGGTCCGTGGTCGAGAGGTCTCCCGCAGGTGTCGCGCCGCGCCCGCCCGAGGACTTCGGACCGATCCCGGGCATGCCGAGGCTGACGAGCTTCCGGCCCGTCTCCCTCGCCTCCTCGATCCGCTCCTGGCCCTGCTCCACGAAGGCGACGTGGCGCCAGGTGTTGGCGCCGAGCTCACCGGTGTTGTCGTAGCTGGAGCCGAGGATCTCCAGGTCGCCGTCGATGGGATTGCGGTTCCACTCCTTGCATGCCACCTCGCAGGCCTTGCAGCCGATGCAGATCGAGGTGTCGGTGAAGAAGCCCTTGCGCTCGTGGTCATGGCTCCACCCCGAACTCGCGGCGGGGCCCTCCGGTCCGGCGAGCAGACTCATCGGTGCTTCATCTCCTTCGTCGAGGGTTCTCCGCTGGGCGTCGCACCGGCGTCCTCCGGTCCGCGGACCAGGGGCGGATCCGAGTCGTCTGCGGGCCCGGCACCCGGCGCTCCCTCGGCGCCGTCGACCGCCGGGTGCTCCGAGAGGATCAGTCCGGCGCGGCGGCGGTAGGCCTCGACCAGAGCACCGCGCTCCGCTCCCCTGGGTCGCCGCCCCGGGACGAGGGTGCAGGAGTTGTTCTTGCTGTTCTGGATCTGGGTGTTGGCGTCCAGGTTCATCCCGATGAGGTCGTTGGCGCCGTCCCCGCGGACGATCGCCTCGGTGCCCTGGCCCCAGTGGAAGGGCAGCCCGATCTGGTGGACCGTCTGCTCACCCACCTGCAGGGGCTTCATCCGTTCGGTGATCAGTACCTTCGCCTCGATCGCGCTGCGCGCCGAGATGATGGTCGCCCAGCCATAGGGCTCCAGTCCGACCTCCTCGGCCAGCTCCGGCGAGACCTCGCAGTACATCTCCGGCTGCAGCTCGGCGAGGTAGGGCAGGAAGCGGCTCATGCCGCCGGCCGTGTGGTGCTCGGTGATCCGGTAGGTGGTGAACACGTAGGGATACACCTCGCCGCCCGGGCCCATCGCCCCCGGGGAGCTGAGGTTGTCCTCGTCGCGGAAGGTGACGCGGGTGGGGTTGGACTGCTGGGCGTACAGCGGATTGCGGATGTTCGACTCGGGAGACTCGTAGTGCGTCGGCATCGGGCCGTCGACCATCCCGGTGGGGGCGAACAGCCATCCGCGCCCGTCGGCCTGCATGATGAAGGCGTCCGTGCCGGAGAGCGCCGCGGCACCACCCTTGCTGGGGTCGCCGGGATCATCCGGACGCTTGGTCAGCGGGAAGTCGGGGACGTCGTCACCGGTCCACTGCCCGGCCTCCTCATCCCACCACACCAGCTTCTTCCGCTCGCTCCACGGCCTGCCCTGAGGATCGGCCGAGGCACGGTTGTAGAGGATCCGACGGTTCGCCGGCCAGGCCCAACCCCACTCGGCGGCGGTCTGGTCCTGCTGCGCACCGGGGGTGCGGCGGCGGGCCTGGTTGATGCCGTCGGCAAAGACGCCGGCGTAGATCCAGCAGCCGCCGTCGGTGGAGCCGTCGGCCGTCATCTCGCCGAAGGCGCTGAGCGGCTGCCCGGCCCTCTCGCCGCTGAGGTGACGTCCGTTGATCTCGGCCAGCACTGCCTCGGCATCGGGCTCGCCGTGCTCGCCCACCGGGTAGTCCCAGGTGAGGTCGAGGATCGCGCGGTCCCGAGGATCTGTGGAGTCCTTGAGCTTCTCGCGGATCCGCACCCCGAGGTCGTACATGAACTCGAGATCGCTCTTCGCGTCGCCGGGCGGTTCGACGGCCTGGTCGCGCCACTGCACCATGCGCTGGGTCTGGGTGAAGGAGCCCGCCTTCTCGGTGTGGTTCGCGGCCGGCAGGAAGAACATCTCGGTGGCGATCTGCTCCGGGGAGAGCTCCCCCGATTCGATCTCCGGACCGTCCCGCCACCAGGTGGCGGACTCGATCATGTAGAAGTCCCGCACCACCATCCACTGCAGGTGCGACATGCCCAGGCGGTGGAGCCGCCCGTTCGCGGAGCCGACTGCCGGGTTCTGGCCGAAGAGGAAGTAGCCGTCGACCCCGTCCTCGAGCATCCGCATCGTGGTCTGGTAGGTGCCGTGGGCGCCGGTCAGCTTGGGCAGGTGGTGGTAGCCCCAGTCGTTCTCGACGGTCGCATGCTCCCCCCACCACGCCTTGAGCAGGTTGATGGTGTAGATGTCGGCGTTCGCCCAGAAGCCCTTCTGCTCCTTCTTGCCGATCCCGCGGGTGAACTCGGCGAAGTCGTCCTGTCCGACCTTCGGCATCGGCAGGTAGCCCGGGAGGATGTGGTAGAGGGTCGGGATGTCCGTGGAGCCCTGGATCGTGGCGTGCCCGCGCAGCGCCATGATGCCGCCGCCCGGACGCCCCATGTTGCCCATGAGCAGCTGCAGGATGCCGGCGGTGCGGATCATCTGCGCCCCGCCCTGATGCTGGGTCCAGCCCAGCGCATAGGCGAACATCGTGGTCTTCTCGCGCCCGGAGGCCGCGGCGATCGAGGTCGCCAGGTACTCGAAGTCCTCCGGGGCGATGCCACAGGTGTCCTGCACCATCTGCGGGGTGTAGCGGGCGTAGTGGCGCCTGAGGAGCTGGAGCACGCTGCGCGGGTGCTGCATGGTCTCGTCCCGCTCGGGCAGACCGCGGGCGACGCTCTCCGGATCGCCGGCGTACGCCCACCGGCTGTCGTCGTAGGTCGAGGTCTCCGGATCGTAGCCGGAGAACAGGCCGCCCAGGTCCTCGGGATCGCCGTACTCCTCGGAGACGATCGTCGAGGCGTTGGTGTAGGCCTGGACGTACTCCGTGAAGTACAGCTCGTTCTCGAGCACGTGCCGGATGACGCCGCCGAGCAGCACGATGTCCGTGCCGGCGCGGATCGGGATGTGCCGATCAGCGTTCGCCGAGGTGCGGGTGAAGCGAGGGTCCACGTGGATCACTCGCGCACCGCGCTTCTTCGCCTCGATCACCCATTGGAAGGCGACCGGATGGGCCTCGGCCATGTTCGAGCCCTCGATGACGATGAGGTCCGCATTGGCGAAGTCCTGGACCGACTGCGTGGCACCACCACGACCGAACGAGGTTCCCAGACTGGGAACCGTGGCGGAGTGTCATATGCGGGCCTGGTTCTCCACCTGGATCGCGCCCGCTGCGGTGAAGAACTTCTTGATCAGATAGTTCTCCTCATTGTCGATGGTCGCCCCGCCGAGACTGGCGATCCCCATCGTGCGCTTCAGCGGGCGCCCGTGCTCGTCCGCATCCTCCCAGTGCTTCCGACGGGAGGCGATGAAACGATCGGCGATCATATCCATCGCCGTGTCGAGCTCGAGGTCCTCCCACTCGGTCGCGAACGGTCGGCGGTAGCGGACCGTCGTCTGGCGGAGGTAGGAGTTGGCCAGCTGCTGACTGGCCGCGCCCTTGGGGCAGAGCCGCCCCCGGGAGACCGGGGAGTCCGGGTTGCCCTCGATCTGGATGACCTTGCCATCCTTGTGGAAGACGCGCTGGCCGCACCCGACGGCACAATAGGGGCAGATGCTGTCCGCCACGCCGTCGGCCGTGGCCGTGCGAGGGCTCATGCCGCGGGTGGTCGCCGACGTGACTGCGGTGCCGCGTCCGGTCGGATCCGCCCCGCGGAGCTGCCGGAGGACCGGCCAGTCGAGGAACGTGAGGCGTGCCATACCGGTATGCTATCAGTGCGGGTCGGAGCCCTGGTCGCGGATCCGCTCGTGATGACGGATCACCTCGGTGACGATGAATCGCAGGAAGGCCTCGGCGAAGGTCGGATCCAGTCCGGCCTCGTCCGCCAGTGCGCGGAGATGGGCGATCTGCTCCTGCTCGCGCGCCGGATCGGCCGGGGGCAGCCCGTGCGCAGCCTTCAGCAGGCCCACCCGCTGGGTGTGGGAGAAGCGTTCGGCGAGCAGATGGACCAGTGCGGCATCGATGTTGTCGATGCTGCGGCGCTCGCTCAGCAGCAGCTGCTGGGCACGCTCGACGTCCTGCGGCTGCTCGTCGGCGGCAGGGGCGCCCGGGGAGGTCATGCGGAGCGCTCCTGGCGCCCGCGCTTCGTCCCGGAGTCCGCATCCTTGCCCGTCAGCATCAGCGGTGCCCGCCCCTCGGTGACCACGCCCTCGGTGATGACGACCTTGACCACGTCATCCCGCGAGGGCACCTCGAACATGACCTCCTGCAGGGACTCCTCGAGGATCGCGCGCAGTCCGCGCGCCCCGGTCTCCCGCTCGATGGCACGATCGGCGATGGCCTCCAGGGCGCTGCGTTCGAAATCGAGCTCGACCCCGTCGAGAGCGAACATCTTCTGGAACTGCTTCACGAGCGCATTGCGGGGCTCGGTGAGAATCGTGATCAGCGCATCGCGGTCCAGGTTCGAGACGCTGGTGATCACCGGGAGGCGGCCGATGAACTCCGGGATCAGGCCGAACTTCAGCAGGTCCTCCGGCAGGAGCTTGCCGTAGAGCTGCTCCTGCTCGAGCGGGGAGTGCAGTTCGGAGCCGAAGCCGATGCCCCGCCGACCGATGCGGGAGCCGATGATGTCCTCGATGCCGGCGAAGGCGCCCGCCACGATGAACAGCACGTTCGTGGTGTCGATCTGGATGAACTCCTGGTGCGGGTGCTTCCGTCCGCCCTGCGGGGGCACAGCGGCGACCGTGCCCTCGATGATCTTCAGCAGCGCCTGCTGCACGCCCTCGCCGGAGACGTCCCGGGTGATCGAGGGGTTCTCCGACTTCCTGCCGATCTTGTCGACCTCATCGATGTAGATGATCCCGCGCTCGGCCTTCTTGACGTCGTAGTCGGCGGCCTGCAGCAGTTTGAGCAGGATGTTCTCGACGTCCTCGCCCACGTATCCGGCCTCGGTCAGCGCGGTCGCGTCGGCCATCGCGAAGGGGACGTCGAGCATCCGGGCGAGGGTCTGGGCGAGATAGGTCTTGCCGCATCCGGTGGGACCCACCATCATCACGTTGGACTTGGCGACCTCGATGTCGTAGTCCTCGGTGTCCGTGTCTTCGGCCAGGGCGGCGGCGGCGCTCCTGGCCGGTCCGGCCGTCTGCTCGGCGTCCTGCGCGCGCACGCGCTTGTAATGGTTGTAGACCGCGACCGAGAGCGCGCGCTTGGCCGGATCCTGGCCGACGACGTACTCCTCGAGGAAGTCGAAGATCTCGCGCGGGGCGGGCAGCGGGGCCTGCTCCTGTGAGGCGGGCTGCGCGGCCTGGATCTCCTCGGCGATGATCTCGTTGCACAGTTCGATGCACTCTTCGCAGATGTACACCCCGGGCCCGGAGATCAGCCGTTCGACCTGCTTCTGGGACTTCCCGCAGAAGGAGCATTTGAACACGTCGGATCCATCGCTCGTGCGCGCCATGTCCGTGTCCTCTCGTCAGGCCGTCAGCGTGCGTTCCGCAGGTTCCGCGGGAACGTCTCCCGGGCCCTGCGAACCCTCACACGGTATCGCGAACAGTGGAGGGAACTCGGGAGGTGCCGTCTCGCGGCGGCGCGTCCCGGAATGTCTTCTCGGCCCCCGGACGCGGTGGGCGTCCAGGGGCCGAGGGTCGTGCGATGCCGATCGCGGACGGGCCGAGAGCCCTCCGCAACGGCTGCGGGTCAGTTCGCGATCTGCGCGCTGGGCGCCTTGCGCGACTCCAGCACCTGGTCGATCAGCCCGTAGTCGAGCGCCGCCTTCGCGGTGAGGATCTTGTCGCGCTCGATGTCCTTGCTGACCTGCTCCTTGGTGCGACCGGAGTGGCCCGCCAGGGTCTCCTCGAGCCATTCGCGCATGCGCATGATCTCATTGGCCTGGATCTCCAGGTCGGAGGCCTGACCACCGCCGCCCTCGCCGCCCATGGCGGGCTGGTGGATGAGGATCCGGGCGTTGGGCAGGGCGAGCCGCTTCCCCGGCGCGCCGGCGGCCAGCAGAACGGCGGCGGCCGAAGCGGCCTGGCCCAGGCACACGGTGGTGACCTCGGGCTTGATGTACTGCATCGTGTCGTAGATGGCGGTCAGCGCTGTGAACGAACCACCGGGGCTGTTGATGTAGAGGGTGATGTCGCGGTCCGGGTCCTGGGACTCCAGGACCAGCAGCTGGGCCATGACATCGTCCGCCGAGGCATCGTCGACCTGGACGCCCAGGAAGATGATGCGGTCCTCGAACAGCTTGGTGTAGGGGTCCTGGCGTTTCATGCCGTAGGCGGTGCGCTCCTCGTACTGCGGGAGCACGTAGCGCGAGCTGGGCATCGGGGCCGTGCGGCCGGCCTGGGCGATCGGCATCGCGCCGAAGGGACGGGGATCGAAGGTCACGGGGTCTCCTTGCGTGAAGGGCGGTCGGTGGGTGCCGGGGCGATCAGTCGTCGGTGCCGCCGCCGCCGGTGACATCGCTCGAACCGCTGACGATCTTGTCGATGAAGCCGTACTCGAGCGCCTCGGCGGCGGTGAACCACTTGTCGCGGTCGGAGTCGGCGGTGATCTGCTCGACGCTCTTGTCCGTCTGCTCCGCGATCAGCTCGGCGAGCGTGCGCTTCATCGAGAGGATCAGATCGGCCTGGATCTTGATGTCCGTGGCGGTGCCGCCCAGGCCGCCCAGCGGCTGGTGCATGAGCACCCGCGTGTGCGGGGTGGCGTAGCGCTTGCCCTTGGTGCCGGAGGAGAGCAGGAACTGCCCCATCGACGCCGCCATGCCCATGCCCACCGTCACCACATCGGGCTTGACGAACTGCATGGTGTCGTAGATGGCCATACCGGCGGTGATCGAACCGCCGGGGCTGTTGATGTAGAGGTAGATGTCCTTGTCGGGGTCTTCCGCCGCGAGCAGGAGCAGCTTGGAGCAGATGGCGTTGGCGTTCTCATCGCGAACCTCCGAGCCGAGCCACACGATGCGCTCGCGCAGCAGGCGCTGGTAGACGTTGTCGTCCAGGCCCATCGGGGTGTCGCCGGCCGCATTGCGGGGCGGGGAGGTCTGAATGCTCTGCGAGGACACGGGGTCTCCTTCATGCCGGAATTCGCTGATGGGTCGACTCTAGGCGCTGGGCGGCCCCTGCACCGGCCCTGTTCGCCGCAGGCGCACCGCCCCTGCGCCCTCCCGGTGCTGCTGCGGGGTGTGCGTCGCCCGTCGCCGCTTCGTCAAGTCCGGGTGCGATCTGGTCACGGCGGGACCGAATGCGTAAAGACCGTCCCAAGATCGCGGTCGGGCTGTGCCAAGCCTGCAGACCTGACGCGCCCGGCGCTCCTACGGTGGTCCCATCGCCACGACAGCGGTGGACAGCAGTCGCCACCGGATCGTCACGAACTGCCCGCAGTACATCCCCGGCCCCTGGTCGGGACCGGAAGGAACGAACCGCACATCATGGCTCAGAACAACACTCACCGCACCCCCGGTCGCGCCCAGCTCCCGGCCCACCACGCCCAGCGCGCAGCTCGCGGCCTCGGCGGAGCGGCCGTCCTCGGCGGCGTGGTGCTCGGCACCGCCTTCACCGGTGGCGCGGCCCAGGCCGCCCCCGCAGCGCCTGCCGCTCCCGCCGCCCCGGTCGCGAGCGCCCCCGCCGCGCAGACCCTCCCCGCCGCCCCCTCGATCGTCGCCCCCTCGGCCGTCCTCGATTCCACGCAGAAGCTCCGCTGGGGCTCCCGTGGCGGCGCGGTCCAGGATCTCCAGTCCGCGCTCAACGGCCACGGTGCGAGCCTCGCCGTCGACGGGGTGTTCGGCCCCCGCACCCATTCCGCGGTGAAGAGCTACCAGTCCTCCCAGGGCCTCCTGGTCGACGGCATCGTCGGCCCGCAGACCCGCGGCGCCCTCAACGGCGCCGGCGTCTCCACCGGCGGCGCCTCGGTCTCCACCTCCTCCTCGAGCTCCTCGAGCTCGAGCAGCTCGATCGTGGATGCCGCCCGCTCCGCCCTCGGCACCCCGTACAGCTGGGGCGGCGCCTCGCTCGGCGGCATGGACTGCTCCGGCCTGGTCAACTACGCCTACGAGGCCGCGGGCATCGACATCCCGCGCACCTCCAGCCAGATCGCCAACGGCGGCCGCTGGATCTCGCAGTCCCAGGCCCAGCCCGGGGACATCGTGGCCTGGTCCGGCCACGTCGCGATCTACGCCGGCAACGGCCAGATCATCGACGCCTCCGGCTCGAAGCAGCGCGTCGTCGAGCGCTCCATCTGGGGCAACCCGATCGGCTTCGTGACCTACCGCTGAGGCACCGCCTCCACGGCATCAGCGGCCCGGCTCCCCAGGGGAGCCGGGCCGCTGTCATGTCCGGACCCGTCGCGGACGGTAGATCCTGCCGAGCCCCGCCTCCGCGCCGGCGCTGGGGCCGACGAGCTCCTGCGCCCATCGCACGGCGTCGACGACATCCGCGTCCAGCGCCGTGATCGCAGGATCATCGGCGATCTCCTGGGGCCGATGGGTCCGCACGATCTCGATGCCCGACCAGGCGCCGCCGTACGCCTCCGCCGTGAGCTCGTCGCGCACATCGGCCTGCGCGCGAGCGGCGTCGTACCCGCGACGCCCCGAGAGGATGACGCCGACGGGCGCGGCGAGCCGCACGGTCACGGACTCGTCCATCCGCGGGCACGCCTCGAGCCAGGACACGTCGTGGTCGGGGCCGGTGCGGAATCCGTCCAGCACGGCGGTGGAGCCCCAGGTGACCCGGCTCGTGACGGGGCAGCCGACGACGGCGTGGGGCTCCTCCGGCGGTGGGGACGCGGATCGGATGGTCCGGGGCGATAAGTCTTCCCCCGACGCCGGCGGGCCGCCACCCCGCGTGGGGTGACGGCCCGCCGTCATGCTGCGCCCTGGAGAGGGCGGAGGATCACTTGCTCTCGGAGGCCTCATCGGACTCGGCCTTCGCGGCCGGAGCCTTCTTGGCGGGTGCCTTCTTGGCGGGCGCCTTCTTGGCGGGCTTCTCCTCGGCGGCGTCCACCTCGGCAGCAGCCTTCTTCGCCGGAGCCTTCTTCGCCGGAGCCTTCTTGGCCTTCGGCTTCTCCTCGGTGGCGTCGGTCTCCTCGGCCGCGGCGGCCTTCTTGGCCGGAGCCTTCTTCGGGGCGGCCTGCTTCGCCGGGGCCTTCTTGGCGGGAGCCTCCTCCTCGGCCTCCTCGTCCGTCGCCTCGGCGTCGTCGCCCTCGGCCTTCAGGCCCAGGTCGAGGACATCACCGGCGGCGTTCTTCACGGTGACGTCCGCGAGGACGACGTCGAGCGCCTTGGAGCGCTGGACCTCGGAGAAGATCTGCTCGAGCTGACCGGACTGGGCCAGCATCTGCAGCAGCTGGTTGGATTCGATGCCGTACTGCGCCGACAGCTGGGTCATGTAGTTCATCAGGTCGCTCTGGTCGACCTGCACCTCGCGGGTGCCGTTGATCTCGTCGAGCAGGAACTGCGCGCGGACGGCCTTCTCGGTGTCCTCGCGGATCTCCTCGCCGTGCGCATCGCCGGCCTCCTTGCCCTCGTTCTCGAGGTGGGAGGTGATCTCGTCCTCCACCAGCTGCGCGGGCACCGGGATCTCGAGCTCCTCGAGGAGCTTCTCGAGCAGGGCGTTGCGGGCCAGGGCCACGCGGTTGCCCTCGGCGTCGGCGGCGGCCTGGGTCTTCAGGTCGTCCTTGAGCTCGTCGATGGTGTCGAACTCGGACGCCATCTCGGCGAACTCGTCGTCGGCCTCGGGCAGTTCGCGCACCTTCACCGACTGCGCGGTGACCTTGACCTGTGCCGTCTCGCCCGCGCGGTCGCCGCCGGCGAGCTCGGACTCGAAGGTGGTGGTCTCCTCGGCGGAGAGGCCGATGAGCGCCTCATCGAGGCCCTCGAGCATGTTGCCCTCACCGATCTGGTAGGACACGCCCTCGACGGACTCGATCTCCTCGTCCCCGATGGTCGCGACCATGTCGAGGGAGACGAAGTCGCCGTCGGCGGCGGGCCGGTCCACGCCCACCAGGGTGCCGAAGCGCTCACGCAGCTCGGTCAGGCGCACCTCGACGGCGTCCTCATCGACCTCGGGCTCCTCGATCTCGACCTCGTAGGCCGAGAAGTCGGGCAGGGCGATCTCGGGGCGCACGTCCTGCTCGACGGTGAAGAGGAGGTTGCCCTCCTCGGAGCCGTCCAGGCCGGGGACCTCGGCGACCTCGACCTCGGGCCGGCCGACGGGCTTGATCTCCGCCTCGGCGGCGGCCTGCTGGTAGAAATCGGGCAGGGCGTCGTTGACGGCCTCCTGCATGATCGCCGGACGGCCGAAGCGCTGCTCGACGAGCTTGGAGGGGACCTTGCCCTTGCGGAAGCCCGGGATCTGAACCTGATCGGCGATCTTTGTGGTGGCGGCCTCGACGGCCGGCTTGAGCTCGTCGAAAGGCACCTCGACGGTGAGCTTCACCCGGGTCGGGCTGAGCTTCTCGGACTCGGTCTTCACTGGTCAGGTCTCCCTAAGGATGGACATCGAATGGACGTTTCTCGCGGCGCCCCGGGGCTCGCGCGGCGGCGGCCCGGTGCGGAGTCGGGGTGACAGGATTTGAACCTGCGACTTCCCGCTCCCAAAGCGGGTGCTCTACCAAGCTGAGCTACACCCCGGAGGGCAACCCAGGGAATATTACCTGCTCTCCGCGCGCGGTGCCCGGGCGGGGGCGGGGCGCTGTGAGCAGACCCATGTCGGCTCCGCCACTGCCGATGTGCCATGAGGCCGCTGATCTGGTTCAATGGTGTCGCAACGCGGGCGTAGCTCAATGGTAGAGCCTCAGTCTTCCAAACTGATTACGCGGGTTCGATTCCCGTCGCCCGCTCCAAGAACCCAGGAGCCGCGGTCCCACGAGGGCCGCGGCTCCTCTCGTCCGGGGTTCCCCCGGCGCCGACGGCAGCTGCGTCCACCGCACTGTCCGGATCCCGCTGGTGTCGCAGGTTGCCACGCGGTTCACTGGTCCCATGGCCGAGATGACCGATGATGAGCGCTACGCCGCGATCCGCGCCCGGGACGCGCGCTTCGACGGGATGTTCTTCACCTGTGTGCGCTCGACCGGGATCTTCTGCCGTCCCTCCTGCCCCTCGCGCACACCCGGCCGGGATCGGGTGGAGTTCGTCCCCAGCGCCGCTGCGGCGGTCGAGCGCGGCTATCGGGCGTGCAAGCGCTGCGGGCCGCTGGCGCCGCCGGGCACGGCCGACGGCGATCCGGCGGGCGCCGTCGCCCTCCGTGCGCTCACGCTGATCCACGGCGGGGCCCTGGACCCCGGGCCGGACGGGGCCACACCGGTGAGCGAGCTGGCCTCCGCTCTGCACGTCACCGAGCGGACCCTGCACCGGTCCCTGGTCGCCCGCACGGGTTCCGGTGCGGTCGCACATGCCCGCATGGCCCGCGCCCGCCGCGCCCATCAGCTGCTGCGCTCCACCTCCTGGCCGATGGCCGATATCGCGGCGGCAGCCGGATTCGGCAGCGAGCGTCAGCTGCACGCGACGGTCAGCCGGATCTTCGGCCGGGCGCCCTCGGCGATCCGCGGACTCGCCGCCCCTCGTGGTGGGGCTCTGAGCCCGCGGACGGCGGACGGGCCGCGCCCGGAGACGCGAGGCGATCGTGCCGACGGTGCCGCGGTGGTCCGCGCCGAGCTGGCGGTGCGCCGTCCCTTCGACGGCGCGGGATTGGCCCGCTGGTTCGCGGGCCGGGCGATCCCCGGGGTCGAGCACGTCGAGGGACTCCTCTGGCAGCGGGCGCTCTCCCTCCCGCACGGCCCGGCGGTGCTGCAGGTGGATCTGGCGAGGGAGGAGGGCCCGCTGCCGCTGACGGCACGCCTGGCGGATCTGCGCGACTATGCCGCGGCCGTCGCCATGGCCCGGAAGCTGCTGGACCTGGACGCGGACCCCCGGGGCATCGATGCCGGGCTGCGCACCGCAATGCCCCCTCTGGCCCCTCTCGTGCAAGCCCGGCCGGGGGTGCGGATCCCCGACACCCCGAGCCTCGCCGAGGCGCTGCTGTGGGCGATCGTCGGTCAGCAGATCAGCACCGACCGCGCCCGCGCCCTGCTCGAGGGGGCCGCCGATCTGGCCGGACACGAGCTGCCGGCCGCGCTGCGCACGGCGCGCGTGCACCGGCTCGCGATCTCCCCGGCCGAGGCCGGCGCCCGGGCCGAGGAATGGTTCCGCGGGCCGGGCGCCCGTCGGCGCACCCTCACCGCCGCACTCAGCGCTCCCCCGGATCCTCAGCTCCCCGTGCCGGAGCTGCGCGAGCAGCTGCTGGCGATCCGCGGGATCGGCCCGTGGACCGCCGACTACACCCTGCTGCGCGGCGCCCGGGCCGTCGACGTGGCACCGGCCCGGGACGTCGCCCTGCTCGCCGTGGCCCGCGCCCTCGATCTCGCCGAGGACTTCACCGCCCTCGATCGCGTGCTCGGTGCCGCGTCTCCGTGGCGCAGCTACGCGGTGATGCACCTGTGGCACCACCGCGACTCGCTCCCCGCGCATCAGCGCACCCTGAGGAAGGACCGCTCATGACCACCGCCCCTGTCGATCCCGCCCGCACCCATCGCCTCGTCACGACCCGGCTGGGCACCTACGTGCTGGCCGCCGGGGTCGACGGTCTCGTCGGCGTCTGGCGCCGGGGCCAGAAGCACTTCCCGCTCCCGGACCGGCTGGGCCCGGCGGCCATCGGCCCCCATGCCGTCCTCGACGACGCGGAGCGCCAGCTGCACGAGTACCTCTCCGGACACCGCCCGGACTTCACGCTGCCGCTGAACCCCCAGGGCACGGAGTTCCAGCGCGCGGTCTGGCACCGTCTGCGGGCGATCCCCCGCGGCGCCACCACCACCTACGGACAGATCGCCCGCGACCTGGGCAGGCCCCGCGCGGCGCAGGCGGTCGGCGCGGCGGTCGGCTCGAACCCGCTCTCGATCGTGGTCCCCTGCCACCGGGTGGTGGGCAGCACCGGATCGATGACGGGATACGCCGGCGGGATCGAGACGAAACAGGCACTGCTGCGTCTCGAGGGCGCCCTGCTCTCGTGACACCATGAGCAGATGACGCCGTCCGCTCCGCAGGTCCCCACGCAGCACCCCTTCCGCTTCCCCGTCGCCGCCCGGTACGCGGGGATGGAGTCCTCACCGCTGAAGGACATCTTCGCCCTCGCCGCGCTCGACGGTGTGGTCTCCTTCGCCGGCGGGATCCCGGATCCGGAGCTGTTCGCGCTGGAGGACGTCACCACGGCCTATCACTGGGTGCTCAGCCATCAGGGGCACCGCGCCCTGCAGTACGGGGTCAGCGAGGGCGAACTGGAGCTGCGCGAGCAGGCCGCTCGCCGGCTCTCCCGGGACCTGCCCACCGATGCCTCCCAGATCCGGGTCACCTCCGGTTCCCAGGAGGGCTTGTTCGTCATCGCCCAGGCGCTGCTCGAGCCCGGCGACGTGGTGCTGGTGGAGTCCCCCACCTATCTCGCGGCGGTGCAGGCGTTCTCCGTGCACGGTGCCCGCATCATCGGGGTGGACACCGACGACGACGGCGTGATCCCCGAGGCTCTCGAGGAGGCGCTCCGCATCCATCACCCGCGGATGGTCTATCTGATCCCGACCTTCCAGAACCCCACCGGGCGCACCATGCCCGCGGCGCGCCGGCAGGCGGTGGCCGAGGTGCTGCAGCGCACCGACGTGCCGCTGATCGAGGACGACCCCTACGGCGCACTGACCTTCTCGGGGCACACCTGGGCACCGATCGCCGCACTGCCGGGGATGGGAGCGCGCACGATCCTGTTGAACTCGATGAGCAAACTGATGAGCCCCGGGGTCCGGATCGGGTGGATGCGCGCCGAGGGACCGGTCCTGGACACCCTCGCGGTCGCCAAGGCCGCGATCTCCATGCAGTCCTCGGTGGTGGACCAGCTGACCGTCGCCCGGTATCTGGCGACCGCGGATCTGGATGCCCATGTGGCGATGGTGAGCGCGGTCTATCGCCAGCGCCGTGACGCGATGGCGGCCGCGATCGCGCCGGTGCTGCCCGACGGGGCGCACGTCACCCATCCCGAGGGCGGGATGTTCCTGTGGGCCGCTCTCGGCGAGGGCTTCGACGCCCAGGCCATGCTCGCCGAGGCGGTCGCGGCCGGGGTCGCCTATCTGCCGGGCTGGTCGTTCTTCGCCGATCACGCGGACCGCTCGACGATGCGCCTGAGCTTCGTCACCCACTCCCCCGCCGTCATCGAGACGGCCATCGGGCACCTGGGCGAGGTCATCGCCGCCCACCCCCGCCGCTGAGCAGGTCCGAGGGCGCGGCCTCCTGGCGCGTCAGCTCCCCAGCGCCCGCAGCCGGCCCCGGGCCATCAGCGCCATCAGCGCGGTCAGGAGTGCGGCACCGCCCAGCGTCCAGCCGGGGCCGAGCAGACCGAGACCGGCCAGCAGCGTCCCCGAGAGCAGCGCGAGCAGCAGCGCATCGGACTGCCAGGCCAGCATCACGAGGACCGAACCGTCGCCCTGGGCGGTGGGCATCGGGGTCATCAGCTGCAGCGGCATCGGGCCCTTCGCCGCATCCCGCACCTGTCCGGCGATCAGCACCGGCGTCAGCGCGACCGGCAGCAGCACCGCCCGCAGCGCACCCTCACCGATGCCGCCCGCCAGCACGAGGCCGGCTCCGCCCAGTGCGGCGAGCGTGGTCAGCAGCAGCGCCGGGGCGAGGGCATGCAGCAGCACCTGGACCGCGACGGTCTGCCCGAACAGCCGGGGAGCCCCGAGCGTGTGGACCCCGTGCCGGATCCCCTCGACCAAGGTGGAGCCTGCGCCCCACAGCGCCCCCGCGCCCAGCAGCACCGCTCCCCCGGCGAGCGGTCCGGTGAGCTGGGTGGAGCCGGCCAGCGCGGCCGCGGCCAGCAGTCCCACCACGATGCCGACGGCGAGCCGATCGGGGCTGCGCAGCCATGCCACCGCATCACGGCGGGCGTACAGCAGCACCAGCGGCCGCGGCCCGATGGCAGGCAGGCGCCGGCCGGCCGACGGCGGAGGACGGAACGTCGCGGCGGCCCCGGCCAGGTCCCCGCTGGTGGCGACCGTGGTGACCGTCTCCCAGCGCATCGACTGCTCGCGCAGCACCGTGCCCCGCAGCCGGTCGAGCAGGGCGACCCCGACCGCGGTGGCGGCGATCCCCGTCCCCAGCACCAGCAGTGCCCAGGGCCCGTGAGCCGCTCCTGCCGCCGGGGAGAGGCCGCTGCCCCCCGCGCCCTGCGGCAGCAGCGCGGAGAGCCCCGCCGCGAGCAGCAGCGCTCCCGCCAGGAGCCGGCGTGGCCGCGCCGTCAGCAGCTCCCCCGCCAGCCATGCCGCACCGAGCAGCAGGCCGGTGCCCGCCGCCGCGAGGACGCACCACACCGCCGCGGCGCCTCCGGCTCCACCACCGGTGGCGCCGTCCCCGGCGGCGCTCAGCGTCATGGCGATCAGCGAGGCCACCACGACCATCATGGCCGTGGGCACCAGCAGCGCCCGCACGTACGGGCGCCACAGCACGGTGCGCCGCCGGATCCCGCTCGCGGCGAGCGTGGTGGTGAAGAACGGTGCCATCAGCGCCGGTCCGCGGACGGCGCCGAGCAGCACCAGCGCCGCCACCGCGGTGAGGGCGGCGCTGCCGGCAAGGCGCGGAGCCAGGGGATGCTGCAGCACCGGGAGCACATCGGGTCGGGCCAGGAGACCGCCCGCGAACCGCAGCGCGGGGACTCCCAGGACCAGCACGCTCAGCGCTCCCAGGTAGAACAGGTACAGCGCATCGGAGCCGGTGCGGGCCCCGCCGCGCCGCGCCCAGACCTCCCGCACCGCAGAGAGGTCACCGCTCACGACGCCTCCTCCAGGTGCAGACGGACGTCGGCGAGCGCCTCGAGCAGCCGCGGGCTGTGGGTGGCCAGCACCATCGCGGCGCCCGCGTCGGCGCGGGCGCGGAGGGCGCCGATCACCAGCTCCAGGCGCAGTGCGTCCAGGCGCTGCTCGGGCTCGTCCAGCAGCAGCACCTGTGCCGGGCGAGCGAAGGTGAGGGCGAGGGAGACCAGCTGCGTCTGGCCGCTGGAGAGCTCGTGCGGGAAGCGGCGGCCGAGCGAGACGATCTCGAGCTCCTCGAGCAGCTCCCGGGCCCGCTGGGTCGCGGCGGCGACGGGCATGCCCCAGGTGGCGGCGATGAACCGCAGATGCTCGGTGACGGTGAGGTCACGGGCCGTCTGCGGCGGGCCGATCAGGGCGCCGAGCGCGGTGCGGAAGCGGCGGTCGCGGTCGTCGGGGGCTCCTCCGGCGATGCGCACGGTGCCCGCGGTGGGGGCGAGCAGTCCGGCGAGCACCCGCAGCAGGGTGGTCTTCCCGGAGCCGTTGGCGCCGGTGAGAGCCATGATCTCTCCCCGCTGCACGCTGCCGGTGGCCTCGAGCAGGAGCACCTGGTCGTCGCGCACGACGCCGACGTCGTCGAAGCGGACGAGCTCGCGTTCGGGAGCCGGGTGCGCTGCAGCAGGAGGCATGTGTCCATGGAACCGTATTCGGCGGGACGGGGACGTCCGTCGTTGGTCTCGATCCGTCGATCCGATGCCGCGGTGCCGCGTCCTCCGCCCGGTGTGATCCAGGGTGTGATCCAGGTGGAGACGTCACCCTCTGGAATTGTTGTCAGATCCGTGAGAGAATGGGGGTGCGCCGTCGTAGGTGCCGCCACCCTGTTCCTGCAGGTCGAGCGGCACTCGAGTTGCTCCGAGACCATCGCGAATCCGGGCTCTGTCCGGGTCCGCGTCGTGCTGTGTGCAGCCGCCTCGACCCCACCAGGGCCGCGGTACCGGCGGTGCGCAGGTCCACGAAGGAGGAACCCCTTGCCCGTCGCCACTGCGCCCGTCGACAACACCGCCCCGAAGATCGACGACGTGCTCACCCACCCCGTCCACGGGCCGGTGCGCATCGTCTCCCTGCGCTCCCGGACGGTGCGCGGCACCGAGCGGGAGTACGTCGACCTGGTGGTCATCGATGACCAGATGCAGATCTCGGTGCCCTCCGACGGCAAGGACGTCATCGGACTGCGCGCCCTGCTCGAAGAGGCCGAGATCGTCGCTCTGCTCGAGCAGCTCGGGGAGCCGATCCCGGCTCCGGAGAAGAAGGCCTCCTGGGCCCACCGCATCAAGTCCCTGCAGATGCAGCTGCAGACGGGGCGTCTCACCGATCGCATCGAGGTCATCCGCGCGATCGTGCGCGACTCGGGCGGCACTCCGTCGAGCCTCGCCGAGCGCAACCTGCTCAAGCAGGCCATCGATCCGCTGGCCTCCGAGATCGCCATCGCCCGCTCCGTCGCCCGGGAGGACGCCCAGCTGCTCCTGCAGAGCACCGCCGAGAACGCCCTCGAGTCCGCCGCCGCCTGAGACCCGTCCCGGCGATGCCGCGGCCCCCAGGGCCGGCCCGCCACGGGCCCCCGACTGCCTCGTCTCACCTCCCCCGGGTTCCCCCGGAGGGGGTGAGACGGGGCAGTATCCGTGTCAGCCACAGCCCGCCCGCGAGGCAGACGGCACCGGTGGCCGCCCCGGCCACGGCGACCGGCGCGAACAGCGTGATCCCGGTGACGATCAGCGGGGCGGCGAGCCTGCCCGAGCCCAGCATGGTGTTCCACCAGGCGAGGTACCGGGTGCGTCCGTGCACCGGGGAGACGTCGATGCCGAGGGTCATCACGATCCCTGATCCCAGGCCGTTGCCCAGGCCGATCAGCAGGGTGGGGACCAGCAGCGCGACCAGTGCGGCCACGGTGCCCCCCTCGGCCAGCACGGTGCCGAGCAGCCCCAGCAGCAGGAATCCCAGGCCCATCAGCAGCGCGCACGGGACGGCCACGGCGGCGCGTCCGTACCGGTCCATGAGCGTGCCGGCGGGCAGCACCAGGAGGATCTCCAGCACGGCGCTGGCCCCGAAGACGATCGAGATCCACACCGGGTCCAGGCCCAGGGCGTCCCCGAGCAGGGGCACGATCACCGGGCGGTTCACCCGGGCCATCATCACCGGGGCGATACCCACCCCTACGGCGGCCATCCGTCCCAGCACCGCCCGGTCCAGCCGGATCTTGGCGGGGCTGGGTCTACGCCGCCTCTCGCGCGGCACGACGGGCTCGGGACCGGACTCCCCCGGGGGCAGGAACACGGTGATCATCACCGTGCCGGCAGCGGCGCTGACGGCGAACAGCAGGAACACCCCGGCCATCGAGCCCAGTGCCATCACCGCCGCACCGAGCAGGGGACCGATCACCTGGCCGACGCGGATCACCCCGCCGAACAGCGTCATGCCGCGGGCCCGCATCGACGGTGGCAGCGCGGCGCCCAGGTAGGTCTGCCGCCCCAGCTGCCACACCTGCATGCTCAGCGCCATCACCAGCAGCAGCCCCACCAGGGCGAGCCGGTGGTGGGTGGTGACGGCGGCGCCGCCGAGCGCCGGTCCGATGACCAGGTAGGCGGCGAGGTTGGAGACCACCAGCAGCGTCCCCGTGGACAGCAGGGCCCGCCGCGCCCCGATACCGGCGATCAGCCGCCCGGCGGGGATCGGACCCAGGAAGGCGGTCACCCCGAAGATGGTGGTCAGCGCCGCGGCCTGGGGCACCGAGAATCCGAGCTCCCGGGCGAGCAGCGGGATCACCGGCATCAGCGCGGCCAGGCCCACGAACTCCAGCAGGGTCGGGGCGTAGACGGAGGGCACCAGGCCGCGGAGCACCTGGCCCGAGGGGCGCGGGTCCCCGGACGAGGAGCGCGCTGCGGGGGTGGTCACCGGTCGAGTCTGTCAGCAGCTGGTGAGTCTGGGCGAAGAGTTCCGCCGGACGGACGGGCGACTCGGCGCAGAGGCCTGCGGGGCCCTGGTGACCGGGCTCAGCGCCCCAGGTGGCGCCGGACGGTCTCGCTCTCGCCGCGCCGGGCGGTGGCCTCGTCGACCCCGGCCGCCACGGCCTCCGCCGCCCAGCGCACAGCCCAGGCCCGCACGTATTTCGCACCCTGGGGCCCGTGCAGCCACTGCGGGGTCGGCACGGGCACCGGCTCCAGGCAGCTGGCATGCCAGCCGTCGGTGTGCGCGGCCAGCGCGAGCAGCGCGATCTCCCAGCCGAGGGCGAGAGCTCCCGGTCCCGTGCGGGCGAACTCCTCGGCGTCGAGCAGCGCCGTGTGGTGCAGCGCCAGCAGCGTGGTGCCGTCGTCCTCCGGATCGAGGCGGAGCAGCAGCGGATCCTCCCCCGCCGGCTGCTCCCAGGTGAGGCCGAGACGGTGCGGCTCCTGCACCTGGAGGATATGGCCACCGGCGCCGCCCGGCGCCCGGAAGGCGCCACCCTCGCGGAGCTCCCCGTCGATCGGACCGAACCAGCCCGCGAGCTCGCGCGGCGCGGTGAGCAGCGGCCACAGACGGGCCGGCGCGAGGGCGATGTTCGTGGTGAGGGTGAGGAGCACCCGTACCCGGCCGGGCCCTCCAGGGCCCTTCGTGGCGAGGGGGACCTGCTCGTCGATCTCGAGCGAACGTCGCACCGCATCCACCACGGGCAGCGATTCCGTGACAGTCATCGTCTCCTCGGAAAGGTCTCAGCTGCTCCGCATCGGCGCTGGGCGCGGAGGCGGACCCCCGCAGACTAGCCCAGCGACGCACCGCGGTGCCACGACACGCTCCCGCATCCGGTCGCGCCTGGCCGTAGCATGACGGGTGTGACTGCTGAGCAATCCTTCCGACCTGCCGGGTTCACGGCCCATCTCTTCGATCTGGACGGGGTCATCACCCCGACGGCCGAGGTGCACATGCGCGCCTGGGCCCGCATGTTCGAGGAGTTCCTCGCCTCCCGGGGCGTCGCCGAGCCGTACACCGATGCGGACTACTTCGCCCATGTCGACGGACGCCCCCGCTACGACGGGGTCCGCGCCCTGCTCGCCTCCCGCGGGATCACCCCGCCCGAGGGCGCGGACTCCGATCCCGGGGACCAGCCCGCCGGCTCGGAGACGGTGCGCGGCCTGGGCAATCGCAAGAACGATCTGGTGCTCGCGCTGCTGCGCGCCGAGGGCGTCGCCCCCTATCCGGGCACGGTCGCCTTCCTCGACGCCCTGCCCGGCGGTGCGCGCCTGGCCATCGTCTCCTCCTCCCGCAACGCCGAGGAGGTGCTGACCGCCGCCGGTCTGCGGGACCGCTTCGAGCACATCGTCGACGGCAACGTCGCAGCCCGGGAGGGGCTGCCCGGAAAGCCTGCCCCCGACACGTTCCTGCACGCCGCACAGCTGCTCGGTGTCGAGCCCGCGCAGGCCGTGGTCTATGAGGACGCCGTCTCCGGGGTCCGCGCCGGCGCGACCGGCGCCTTCGGCGCCGTGATCGGTGTGGACCGGGGCGCCGGTGCCGAGGAGCTCGCCGCCGCCGGCGCCACCCTCGTCGTCGCCGATCTGGAGGAGATCGTATGAGTCGCCGCCGCGTGCTGCCCGCCGACCCCGTCGACCGCACTCAGCTGCCGCTGGACGAGTGGCGCCTGGTCGAGTCCCGCCCCCACGACGACCTGGGCCTGGCGGAGACCCTCTTCACGACCGCCAACGGCTATCTCGGCATGCGCGGCACCCCGGAGGAGGGTCGTGACGCGGAACGCCATGGCACCTTCCTCAACGGCTTCCACGAGACCTGGACGATCAATCACGCCGAATCCGCCTTCGGCTTCGCCCGCACCGGGCAGACGATGGTCACGGTGCCCGACTCCTCCGTGCTGAAGCTGTACGTGGACGACGAGCCGCTGCTGCTGTCGATCGCGGACCTCGAGGAGTACGAGCGCTGGATCGACTTCCGCGAGGGTGTGCTGCGTCGCGAGCTGATCTGGCGCACCCCCGCCGGGAAGCGGGTCCGGGTGAGCTCCTCCCGCATGGTCTCCTTCCCGCAGCGGCACCTGGCACTGATGACCCTGCGGGTGGAGATGCTCGACGGCGCCGCCCCGATCGCGATCTCCTCCCAGATCATCAATCGGGAGGATTTCCGCGACGACTTCGGGGCGGGTCTCGAGGGCGGCCCGCTCACCGACAAGGCCGATCCGCGCCAGACCACCGATTTCACCCATCGCGTGCTCGAGCCGCTGCAGGACTGGCACAGCGAGCGGCGGATGCTGCTGGGCTACCGGGTGGCGAACTCCGGGATGACGCTCGCCGTCGGCGCCGACCACGAGGTGGAGTCCGAGGCCGAGGTGGAGCAGCTGGTGGACACCAGCGAGGACAAGGGCCGCCAGGTGGTCCGCGCCCATCTCGAGCAGGGGCAGTCGCTGACCGTCCGCAAGGCGGTGACCTACCACTCCTCCCGCTCGGTCCCCCACCGCGAGCTGTTCGACCGCTGCCGCCGCACCCTGGACCGGGTGCGCAGCACCGGGTTCGAGGCCCAGTTCCGTGCACAGCAGGAGTACCTCACGGACTTCTGGCGCACCTCGGACGTCGAGCTGCCCGGCCAGCCGGCGGCCCAGCAGGCAACCCGCTGGTGCCTGTTCCAGATCGCCCAGGCCGCGGCCCGCTCGGACCAGTGGGGCATCCCCGCCAAGGGCGTGACCGGTTCGGGGTATGAGGGGCACTACTTCTGGGACAGCGAGATCTACGTGGTCCCGTTCCTGACCTTCACGCAGCCGCGCTGGGCCCGCAATGCGCTGCGCTTCCGCACGAACCTGCTGCCCAAGGCCCGGGTACGGGCGCGCGAGCTCAATCAGCGCGGGGCGCTGTTCCCCTGGCGCACCATCAACGGCGACGAGGCCTCGGCCTACTACGCGGCCGGCACCGCGCAGTACCACATCGATGCCGACGTGGCCTACGCCTTCGCGCAGTACGTCGACGTCACCGGTGACCTCGACTTCCAGCACCGCGACGGTGTGCGGGTGCTGGTGGAGACCGCTCGGATGTGGGCCGATCTGGGCTTCTGGCGGCTGCGGGCCGACGGCACCTCGAGCTTCCACATCAACGGCGTGACCGGCCCGGACGAGTACACCACCGTGGTGAACAACAACATGTTCACCAATGTCATGGCCCGCTACAACCTGCGCCGCGCCGCGCTCGCGGTCCACGATCTGCGCGAGGCCGACGAGAGCGCGTACGAGTCGATGCGGATCGAGCTCGACCTGGACGAGCTGGAGCTGGAGCAGTGGACGGCCTGCGCCGACGGCATGCAGGTGGCCAAGGACGAGTCGCTCGGGATCCACCTCCAGGAGGACCGGTTCCTCGAGCGGGAGATCTGGGACCTCTCCAGCACCCCCGAGGAGGCCTTCCCGCTGCTGCTGAACTTCCATCCGCTGGTGATCTACCGCTTCCAGGTGCTCAAGCAGGCGGATGTGGTGCTCGCACTGTTCCTGCGCGGCAGCGAGTTCACGGCGGCGGAGAAGCGCGCGAACTTCGAGTACTACGACCCGATCACCACCGGGGACTCCTCGCTCTCGGCGGTGGTGCAGTCGATCATGGCCGCCGAGGTCGGGCACCAGCGGGCCGCCCAGGACTATTTCCGCACCGGGCTCTTCGTGGACCTGGCCAATCTGCACCACAACACCGCGGACGGAGTGCACATCGCCTCCGCCGGCGGGGTCTGGAACGCGCTGGTGCACGGCTTCGGGGGGATGCGGCACGACGAGGGCCGGATCTCCTTCGACCCGCGTCTGCCCGCCGACTGGCCCGAGCTGGGCTTCCCGCTCACCGTGCGCGGCTCCCGGTTCCGGGTGCGACTGGTGCGGGAGGAGATCTCCTTCACCCTCGAGACCGGTGACGAGATCGAGGTCACCGTGCGCGGTCAGACGGTGCTGGTCACCGCGGACGGCGCCGCGGTCGCCCTCGCGGACCAGGGCCCGCTGCTGGACGATTCGGTGCTGGACCGGCCCGTCGGCCTGGGGGACGAGCGCGCTGACGGCTCGATCATGACCTCCTACGTGCCCACCGACCCCGAGGACCCCTGGGAGTATCCCGTCGCCAGCGACCCCGATGACATCATCGACCAGAGCTGACGGGCGCGGCAGCGCCCCGGGTCCTCGGCCGCCTGGTGGAATGGTCTCCACCAGCGCCCGTCCCGGGCGCCCCGCCCCTGACCCCGGAGCAGCAGCACGGTGACAGCATCCCGTCCACGTCGGTCGACGTCGGAGGTCGAGATCTCCCGACCCCGGCTGAGCATCCTGCACGTCCTGAACCGCGTGCGGATGCGGCTGCTGGACATCCAGGTGTGGGACGTGGCCGGGACGATGACCTTCTACCTGCTGCTGTCGCTGTTCCCGGGCGCTGTCGCCGCGGTCTCGGTGATGTCGCTGATCGGCGTCGAGGTGGACACCCTCAGAGCACTGTCCGAGATGATCACCGAGATCTTCCCGACCCTGGATCCCCGCCCTTTCCTGCGGGCGATCGAGACGGTCTCCACCACCAGCGGCGGCGTGCTCGGACTGCTGCTGGGCACCGCCGGCTCCCTGCTGTCCGCCTCCAACGGGGTCGCCGCCTTCCATCGTGCGCTCCACCGGGTCTTCGACACCCGGGAGGGTCGTCCCTTCCTCTGGTTCCGCACCATCGTGTTCGGCGAGACGATGCTGATCGTCTCGGTGGCCCTGCTGGCGATCGGCATGATCATCATGGGGGGCGAGGCCTCGCAGCGCATCGGTGAGTTCATCGGGATCCCCCAGATCGCCTTCGCGGCCTGGAACCTCGTGAAATGGCCGATCCTCCTGGTCATCCTGATCATCGGGGTGTCCCTCGCCTACTACCTGTTCCCCAACGTGCGCCTGCCCCGCTATCGGCTGATGACCCTGGGGTCCACCCTCAGCGTGCTGGTGCTGTTCGGCGCCGCACTGGTGGCCGGGCAGCTGCTGGTCTACGCGACCCGCTTCGCGGAGATCCTCACCGCGCTGAACGGCCTGATCGCGATCCTGATCCTGCTGTGGCTGGCGAACATCGTGGTGATCACCGGGGCGGCACTGGATGCAGAGTTCCTGCGCGCCCGGCAGATCGCCAGCGGCCTCGATGCCTGGGACCACATCGCGCTCGAGCCCCACGCCTCCCACACCCTGGACTTCCTGGCCGCCGACGCCGCCGAGTCCGAGCGGCTGAGCCGACTGGTCGCCGACTCCGCCCGCAGCGGGCAGCCGCTGCGCCGTCCGCGCGGGCCCTGGATCGTCGACGCCCGCAACCCGCTCGCGGTGAACCCGCTCCCGCGGCATCAGCTCACCAGCACCCCCGAGGACCAGCCCGGTCCGCCCGGCACAGGAGCGCCTTCCGCATGACCGTCCGCCCGATCACCATCGTCGGCCACCGCGCCCTCTCCCAGCGCACACGACGGGTCCGCGAGGTCACCGATGATCTCCGCACCCTGGTGGCGGACATGTTCGAGACCAATGACGCCGCCTCCGGGGCCGGTCTCGCCGCCCCTCAGGTCGGCGCCCGCTGGCGCCTGTTCATCTACTCGTGTCAGGACGCGGGCGGCACGCTGCAGCGCGGGGTGGTGCTCAATCCGGTGCTGCAGCGCTTCGGCGGCATCACCCTGGACGAGGAGACCCTCGAGGGCTGCCTGTCCGTGCCCGGAGAGGGCTTCCCCACCGCCAGGCATCGCGGTGCCCGGGTCACCGGCACCGATCTCGAAGGGGCGGAGGTCGTCATCGAGGACGAGGGCGGGGTCCTGGCCCGCGCACTGCAGCACGAGATCGACCACCTCGACGGCTCGCTCTACCTCGACCGCCTCACCCCGGCGCGCAGGCGTGAGGCCCTGGACGCGGTGAAGGGCCGGGGCTGGCGCGCCCGCGGAACTCTCACCTGGGACCCCCGGGAGGTGGACGCCGCGGACGTCTGAGCGGTCACACGGGCAGGCCGCTGGATGCACCGATCATCGCCGGCTCGCTATCCTGGGAGGATGGAACGCCCGTGCCTCTCCCGTCGTCATGCTCTCCTGTTCCCTGCCACCGCCGCGGGACTCGGCGGGCTCGCGGCCTGCGCCCCTGAGGACGAGGGTTTCGGCACCGCCGGGCCGCTGCGCGCAGAGGACGGCACGATCCCGCTCACGGAGGTCCCCGAGAACGCGAGCACCATGGTGAACTTCGGCGGCCAGCAGCCTTTCGTGCTGATCGTCCGCGGTGCCGGTGATGATCTCACCGCCTACTCCGGCTACTGCACCCACAACGGCTGCGCACTGAGCCAGGAGGAGACCGAGCTCGACTGCCCGTGCCACGGTTCGCGCTTCGACGCCGAGACCGGAGAGGTGCTGCGGGGCCCCGCCACCCGTCATCTGCCCGAGGTCGAGGTCGTCGTCGAGGGCGACGTCGTCCGTCGGGTGCGGTGACCCGCCGATGACCCCGGACCCGCGCTCGCACGACGCCTCCCCGGCCTCCGCCCTCGAGGACGAGGCGGAGACCGACAGGGGGCGGAGCACGCATCGGGAGGTCGTCTCCTTCGTCCGGCGGGGGGAGCGGCTCACCCAGGGCAGGCAGAACGCCTGGGACCGCCTCTCCCCCGCCTACGTGATCGACCCGCCGCGGGGGCACCGCGACACCCTGCCCGCCGCGGGCACCCGACTGGACCTCGCGGAGGTCTTCGGCCGGCGCGCCGAGGTCGTGGTCGAGGTGGGCAGCGGCACCGGCGAGAACATCGTCGCGGCCGCCCTCGCCCACCCCGAGCGCGATCATCTCGGCGTCGAGGTGTACCTGCCCGGACTCGCGCAGACCCTCAGCCGGGTGGAGCGGTCCGGGAGCCCGCAGAATCTCCGCATGCTGCCGCTGGACGCGCAGCGAGCGCTGCCGGCCCTGCTGCCCGAGGGCTCCATCGACCAGCTGTGGGTGTACTTCGCCGACCCCTGGCCCAAGCAGCGCCACCACAAGCGCCGGTTGATCAACCCGCCGTTCCTGGACGCGGTGCTGCCGCTGCTGGCCGACGGTGCGACATTCCGCCTGGCCACCGACTGGGCGCAGTACGCCCATCACATGCGCGCGCAGCTGGACGGGCGCCCCGAGCTCGCTCTGCTGCACCCGGACGGTCCGCGCCCGGAGGGCCGCTCCTCGGACGCGATCCCGCCGAACATCGCGACCACCGGATGGGCCCCCCGATTCGAGGGTCGTGTGAAGACCGGCTTCGAGAGCAAGGGTCGTGCTGCGGGACGCCTAATATGGGATCTCGCGTACACCCGGGTGCCTCGGCACCCGGGACCGGACGGCGCCTCGGACATCGGGGGGTCGACGGACCAGTGACCGCCCCCGGCGGCACCGTCAGAGAGGGACCTGCATGAACGACCCCGCCGACGTCGAACTCCCCGGCGACTGGGAGGACGACGACCAGCCCGAACCCGGGCGGCGACGCGGCCGTCGCGCCGCCCTCATCTCGCTGCTGGTCGTCGCCGCCGTGGTGATCGGCGTCGGCCTGGTGATCGGGAACTATCTGGGCGGCCTGCAGAACTCCTACGAGAAGCGCACGGTCGTGCAGATCACGCGCGGCGCCTCCGATGGAGAACGGCCCGAGGAGATCGACGGCACCGGTCGCAACTTCCTGTTGCTGGGCTCGGACAAGCGCTCCGCGGAGGACGCGGTCTCCCAGGGCGTCAGCGGTCAGCGCTCGGACGTGATGATGCTGGTGCACATCACCGAGGACGGGGAGAGCGTCTACGTCATGTCGTTCCCGCGCGATCTCTACGTCGACGTGCCCGGCCACGGCAAGGACCGCATCAACTCCGCCCTGGCCTACGGCGGTGTGGGGCTGGCAGTGACCACGGTGGAGAACTTCACCGGGGTCCCCATCGACCACGTGGCCCTCATCGACTTCGACGGCATCGAGGGGCTCGTGGACACGCTCGGCGGGGTCGACGTCCAGGTGCCCGAGGACTTCACGGCGGGCGGCCACCGGTTCACCGAGGGCGTCCAGACGCTCGATGGCGAGGAGGCGCTGACCTTCGTGCGTGAGCGCAAGCAGTTCGCCGAGGGCGACTTCCAGCGCAACCGCAACCAGCAGGCGGTCCTCAAGGGCATCACCGAGAAGCTGATCAGCGGCGAGACCCTCAGCGACCCGGGCAAGCTCGCCGGCACCATCGAATCCATCTCCCCGTTCCTGACCACCGACGACGGGCTGAGCGCGACGGCGATGGTGGAGCTGGGCCTGTCCATGCGGTCGATCCGCAGCAACGACCTGTACTTCCTCTCGGTGCCGCACGGGGACCCGTACACGACCAGCGGCGGCGCCAGCGTCGTCGCCACCGCCGAGGAACCCATGGACGTGCTGCGGGAGGCGCTGCGCACGGATGACATGGGAACCTATTACGCTCAGCATGCAGGGACCTACTGATCGCCCCGGTCCTCGTACCGCATCACCCGACGCCTGGAGGAAACAGTGGCCAATCCGCTCGTGAGCATCGCCGTCCCCGTGGCGGGCATCATCGCCGGGGTCATCGGCAACAAGGCCGCCGCGGCTGGCTGGGGCGCCGTCTTCGGCGAGGACGCTCCGACCCTGAAATCGCAGAAGGCCGCGAAGAAGGATGTCGCCAAGCGCCGGAAGCAGGCGAAGAAGGACGGCCTGGCGAAGGCTGAGATCGCCGCGATCACGGATCCCTCGGACGATCAGTCCGTGTGGAAGATGATGCTGTGGACCACCGTCTCCGGCGTGATCCTGCAGGGGCTGCGAGTGGCGGCCAAGCGCGGCGCACAGACCGGTGCGGAACGGCTCACCACGCGCCGGCCGCGCCCCAACCGCGGCTGATCCCGCCTCGACCAGGCCGCAGGTCGCCCCGCGGCGTATGGCGGGGCCGGGAGGTTCAGAACTCCTGGACGTCCACGCCCCCGCTGAGCGTGTCCAGCGAGTCCCCGGTGACCAGGAAGCCGACGCGACGCACCAGCGAGACCGCGTGGTCGCCGATCCGCTCGTAGAAGCGGATCAGCAGCGTGAGGTCGATCACCTGCGCATTGGTGTAGGCGCCCTCCTCGCTGCGGGAGATCTCGCGCGAGATCGTGAGCATCAGCTCGTCGAGCTCGTCGTCCTGCTCCTCGACCTGGGCCGCGAGTGCCAGATCCCGGGCCTGGATCACCTGGGTGGCCGTCTGCAGGGCGGTCAGGCCCAGCTCGGACATCCGAGCGATCTGGTCCCGGTGCTGGGCCGGCACCGCGATCTCGGGATGCGCCCGGCGCGCGACCAGTGCGACGTGGGCGGCCAGATCGCCCATCCGCTCGAGCGTGGAGCTCATGCGCAGCGTCGCGACCAGCAGGCGCAGGTCGGTGGCCACGGGGGACTGCCGGGCGAGCAGCTCGACCGCCTTCGCGTCCAGCTCCACCTGCCGGGCATCCAGGTGCGGATCGGCGGTGACCACCCGCTCCGCCAGGGCCAGCTCGCCCGCGAGCAGTGCGCAGGTCGCACCCTCCAGTGCCGTCCCGACCAGCTCGGCCATATCCACCAGGTCGTCGACGATGTGCCGCAGGTCGCTCTGATACGCCTCGCGCATGGGGGTCCTCCTCATTCCGATGGGCCTCTCGCCGCGATCCTCCCAGCAGGGGATGAACAGGAGGCGACAGGCCGGGGACCCGGAGCATCCGGCAGGTGAACTCACGGCCGGATCGGCCTCGCGGCCGGGCCCCGCGCCGGTCGGGGCCTCGCGGGGGCCTACGCTGTGCATGTGCCCCTGACTGCGCTCCTCGTGCTCGCCGGCGCGATCGGTCTGGTGATCGGCGTCGCCGCCACGCTGACGCTCGCCCGTTCGGACCGGCGACGCGATCCGGGCCCCGCCCCACTCGATCCGATGATCCCCGAGGCGGCGACCGAGGTGCTGGCGATCCTGTCCTCCGCCTACGTGGTGCTCGACGCCGCGGGCGATGTGCTGCGGGCCTCGCCGCTGGCCTACTCCTACGGGATCGTCCGCGCGGCCGAGGGCGACTATCCACGGCTGGCCAGCAGCGAGCTGATGGAGCTGGCGGCCGACGTGGGCCGCAACGGCGGCTTCCGCGACGAGCGCCTGACGCTGCAGCGTGCGAGCCAGGGCGGCTCCGAGTCCGTGATCGACGTACGGATCGGGGCTCTCGGCGAGCACGGAGCGCTGCTGCTGGCCGACGACCTGACGCGCGCGGTGCGCGTCGAGGAGACCCGCCGGGACTTCGTGGCCAATGTGTCCCATGAGCTGAAGACGCCCGTCGGCGCGATCACGCTGCTGGCGGAGACGATGGAGGACGCCGCCGAGGACCCGGAGGCCGTGCGCCGCTTCGCCGCGCGCATGCAGAGCGAGAGCCACCGGCTCTCCCATCTGGTCCAGGAGATCATCGAGCTCTCCCGGGTCCAGGGCAGCTCCGCGCTGCCGGATGCGGAGCCGATCGAGATCGACGAGGTGGTCGAGAGCGCGATCGCCCTGAATCGCAACTACGCCCTCGGCGCGAAGATCGACGTCGCCGTCGGCGGAGCGGACGGCCTGCAGGTCTTCGGCTCCGCCCCGATGCTCACCACCGCGCTGTCGAACCTGATCTCCAACGCGATCACCTATTCCGATCCCCGCACCCGGGTGGGGGTCTCCGTCCGCCGTGACGACGGCATGGTCGAGATCTCTGTCAAGGACCAGGGCATGGGCATCGCCAAGGAGCATCTGGAGCGCGTCTTCGAACGGTTCTTCCGGGTGGACCGCGCACGCTCCCGGGCCACGGGCGGATCCGGACTCGGTCTCGCGATCGTCAAGCACATCGCGAGCGACCACGGCGGAGAGGTCACCGCCTGGTCGCTGCCCGGTCAGGGCTCGACCTTCACGCTGCGACTGCCCGAGATGGGACGCACCGAGACCATCCCCGCGGGGGCACGACGGGCCGCGGCCGCCGATGCCGCACAGCACCCCGCCCCCGCACGCACCACATCGACCGGTCACCGGTCGGGGAAGGCACACTGAGATGACGCGCATCCTGATCGTGGAGGACGAGGAGTCCTTCTCCGATCCGCTCTCCTACTCCCTGCGGAAGGAGGGGTACGAGGTCGCCGTGGCGGACAACGGCACCGATGGACTGCAGATATTCACCGCCCACGGGGCCGACCTGGTGCTGCTGGACCTGATGCTCCCCGGGATGAGCGGCACCGAGGTGTGCCGCGAGATCCGACGCAGCTCGAGCGTTCCGGTCATCATGCTGACCGCCAAGGACGACGAGTTCGACAAGGTCCTGGGACTGGAGCTCGGCGCGGACGACTACGTCACCAAGCCCTACTCGTCACGGGAGCTGCTGGCCCGGATCAGGGCAGTGCTGCGTCGCGGGCAGGACTCCGCGGAGCGGGAGGGCGACTCCGTCCTGCGCACCACCGCCATCACGATGGACGTGGAGCGGCACGTGGTCGAGGTGAGCGGCGAGGGGGTGGCGCTGCCGCTGAAGGAGTTCGAGCTGCTCGAGATGCTGCTGCGCAACGTGGATCGGGTGCTCACCCGCGGCCAGCTCATCGATCGGATCTGGGGAGCCGATTACGTCGGCGACACCAAGACCCTGGACGTGCACGTCAAGCGGCTGCGCGCGAAGATCGAGGACGACCCCCGGAATCCGGTGCGTCTGATCACGGTGCGCGGTCTGGGCTACAAGCTCGAGTCCGGCAGCTGACGGGGCGGCGGCCGGCAGGGCGGTCCCGTCGACGCGGATCGCCCCGCTGCCGAGGCTGCGGGGCGATCTGCGAGTGGATCGGGGGACGGGGCTCAGCCCGCGGCCGGCTCCTCGCGCTCGTAGTAGTCGAGCGAGGTCGTGAGCGTCGGCAGGGAGATGGTGGTGCTCTGGCCGGAGGCGATGACGTCCAGGGTGATGACCGACCCGGGGACGACGTCGACGGCGCTGACCGGCACGGACTGCTGACCCTCCTCCGGACCGATCTCGACGGTGCTGTGAGCGGGGACCTGGACGCTGGCGGTGAACACGCTCTCGCCCTCGACGAGCCCTTCGAGCTCGACGGTGGTCCCCTCGTCCGAGTAGTTCACCACCGAGGTATAGAAGATCGGGTCCTCGCCCTCGTCGCCGAAGACGAGCACCGCATTGCGGACGCCGGCGAAGAACGCATCGTCCTGCAGGATCGTGGCATTGGTGCCGTCGGCCGCGTTGTAGAAGACCTTGGTCTGCACCGGGGACAAGTACGTGCAGCCGGTGGCCGCGAGCGCCAGGCCCAGGGCAGCGGCGGAGAGCACGGAACGGCGGGAACGGCGCACGGAGGACTCCTGTTCGATACCGCTGAGCGGCGGGGACGTACGGGGACAGCTCTGACAGGGTACCCCACCGGGAGCTCCCGGGATGCCGAGGCACGAGGCGCGAGGGACCCATCCGCAGCCCCGGCGGGTCTCGGGGAGAAGGCGCTGGGAGAAGGCTATCCACCAGGTCGGCGGCATTTTATCACGGCCCCGCGATGCTAGACTGGCGCGCGGAAAGGGGACCCACCACATGAACTTTGCCGTCGGCGAGACCGTCGTCTACCCGCACCACGGTGCCGCGCTCATCGAAGAGGTCAAGACCCGCACCATCAAGGGTGAGGACCGCACCTACCTCAAGCTGAAGGTGGCCCAGGGAGATCTGACCATCGAGGTCCCCGCGGAGAACGTCGACCTCGTCGGCGTGCGCGATGTCGTGGACAAGGAGGGCCTCGAGGAGGTCTTCGAGGTGCTGCGCCAGCCCTACACCGAGGAACCCACCAACTGGTCCCGCCGCTACAAGGCGAACGTCGAGAAGCTCGCCTCCGGCGATGTGAAGAAGGTCGCCGAGGTCGTGCGCGACCTGTGGCGCCGCGATCAGGATCGCGGGCTGTCCGCCGGGGAGAAGCGGATGCTGGCCAAGGCGCGGCAGATCCTCGTCTCCGAGCTCGCACTGGCGGAGAAGACCGACGAGGCCAGCGCCGAGACCCTCCTCGACGAGATCCTCGCCTCCTGAGCACCCCCTCCCCCGTGTCCTCCACCCCGCGTCCGACCGGCGTGCGTCCGGTCATCCTCGCGCTCGCACCCCCTGCCCCGGGCCTGCCCCGGGGCGCGGCGACCCCGTGCCTCGAACGGCTCGGGGGCTTTCGGCTCATCGATCGACTGCTGCGCACCCTGCACGGCAGCGGCCTGCCGGCCCCGCTGGTGATCACCGGGGAGGCCGCCCATGCTGCGCTGCGCACGACCCTGGGACGCAGCCTGCCGGTGATCAGGGTCGCCGGTGACCGGGAGGCGGCGCTGCGCGCCGCCCTCGACCGGAGCGAGGAGGAGCTGCTGCTGCTCCATGACGCCGAGCGCGCCCTCACCCCGAGCTCGGTCGTCCACGACGTCCTGTCCGCGCTGCGGCCGGATGATGACGCCGTGGTCCCGGTGATCACGATGACGGACTCCGTCAAGGAGGTCCGCCCCGACGGTCTGCGCAACATCGACCGCTCGACCCTGGCCGGGCTGCAGAGCCCGCGACTGGTGCGTCGAGGCCTGCTCGAGTCGGTGATCCTCGCCGGCGGCGGGTCTCCCCCGGACCCCGCCGGCTTCGACGAGATCCGGGCGGCGCTGGAGCACGGGGCGCGGGTGCGCACGGTGCACGGCTCGCACGCCGGGTTCGCCGTGCTGGACCGCCTCAGCCTCTGGCAGGCGCAGATCTCCCTGGGCCTGGCCCGGGACACCTCTCACCGCCATGGGCTCGCGCGCCGCAGCTGATCCCCCGGGCGGCATCCCGCCGCTGCCTGGCACTCAACCGCCCCGCCGGCTCCTCCACACCGTCCGGAACTCCTCGGCCATCCGGACCGGCTTGGACAGCGTGCTCCGCGGCAGGCTGCTCGCCAGCTCCCCGGGGGCACGACGCAGCCTCCACAGCAGGCGCCGGGGCTTGCTGGAGATGCGCCGGCGCAGATCGGGCAGATAGGCCTCGGACACATCGAGCCTGGTCACCGCACCGCATCCGGTGCACCGGATCTGCGACACGAAGCGGCCCGCATAGACCACCACGTGCTCCGCCTCCCGCTCGCAGACGGTGCAGCGCAGGTTGCTCTCCTCGATGCTCATCGGCTCCTCCTCACCGTGACCTCGAACCTAGCGCGGTGACCACGTCCTGGGCCAGGAGCAGGTCCTGCGCGTAGGTGATCTTGAAGTTGGTCTGTTCGCCGCGCACCCAGGCGACCGGGATGTCCGTGTACTCCTCGGCACAGGAGGCGGTGTCCGTGCCCACGAAGCCGTCCCGCGCGGCCGCCTCGTAGGCGTCCAGGATCGTCGCAGCATGGAAGCCCTGCGGGGTCTGCACGCGCACGAGGGTGCCCCGACCCGGGGCGGATGCCGCCGCGAGGGTGTCGTCCGTGCCCACGGGAGCGATGTCGGAGGCAGGGATGCCGGGAACCGCACCCCCGGCCTCCCGCGCCGCGTGCAGCACCGCCGAGGCGAGGCCGTGCGAGACCAGCGGGCGGGCCGCGTCGTGGATCAGCACGGTGTCGATGGCGCCGCTGTCGATGCGGTCGGCGAGGTGCCGCAGGGCGAGCAGCTCGGACTCCTGGCGGGTCTCTCCCCCGGGGATGGTCTCCAACGGGGAGTCGGTCTCGCGGGCGTCGACGAACCGTGCGTGCTCGAGATCGTCGGGACGGACCACGAAGACGAGGATCTCGATACCCTCGACCGCGGCGAGCGTATTCAGGCCCCAGGCCGCGATGCTGCGCCCGGCCAGCGGCAGGAACGCCTTGTTGATCCCGGCCCCCACCCGGGTGCCCGATCCTCCCGCGAGCACCACACCGGCGGCCCGCCCGGGCGGGCGGGGGGCGCGGGCGCGGCGGGGCTGGGTCACGCGGGCAATCGTAGACGCCCGCGCACCTCGCGTGGATCGCCCAGCCGGGACATGACAGAATCGGTCTTCGCCGGTGCTGCCGCCGCGGAGCACCTCAGCAGATCGGGGCACCGCCCTCCACCCCACCACAGTCCAGGAGAACGAATGCTCACCATCGCCATCGTGTGCGGCGCGGGGATCGCCACGTCCGCACTGATCGCGGAGCAGGTGCGCGATCACCTCGCGGCCCGCGGCCGCGAGGCGCACGTCGTCCAGGCCACCGTGATGGATCTGCTCTCGGCCGACTTCCGGGCGGACCTGGTGATCAGCACCGTGGATCTCCCCGACGCCCTCGGCATCCCGCAGGTCTCCGGGATGCCGCTTCTGCTGGGCACGAACCCGCAGGTCACCTACGACGACATCGACCGTCTGCTGGCACGGATCGACGCCGCCGGCACGGGATCCGGAGACCGGCGGTGAGGACCGCGCCCGTCCCCGCACCGCTGCCCCGGGTGGGGATCGGGGTGGACGTGCACGCCTTCGCCCCGGCCGAGGCCGACCGGGAGCTGTGGGTCGCGGGACTGCACTGGGAGGGAGAGCCGGGACTGGCCGGCCACTCCGACGCCGATGTCGCCTGCCATGCCGCCTGCGACGCGCTCTTCGCCGCCGCCGGGATCGGCGACCTCGGCTCCCACTTCGGGGTGGACCGGCCGGAGTGGTCCGGTGCCTCCGGAGCGCGCCTGCTGGGCGAGGCGGCTCGTCTGGTGCGAGAGGCCGGCTTCCGGATCGGCAACATCTCGGTGCAGGTGATCGGCAATCGTCCCCGCCTGTCCCGACGCCGCGAGGAGGCCTGCGCCGCGATGAGCGCGGCCGCCGGAGCAGCAGTCACGGTCTCGGGCAGCACCACCGACGCCCTGGGCCTCACCGGGCGCGGCGAAGGGGTGGCCGCGATGGCGACGGCCCTGGTCCTCGCTCTGTCCGGGACGCCCGAGGAGGGAACAGCATGAGGGAGACCACGACGACGGAGACGATGCAGGCCGGGGAGCTGCCGGTGCGCGCCCCGGACATCGAGGCCGCCGCGGAGCGTCTCGCCCCGGTCCTCCGGCGCACCCCGCTCCAGCACAGCGAGCGACTGAGCGAGCTGGCCGGGGTGCCGGTGTGGCTCAAGCGCGAGGACCTGCAATCCGTGCGCTCGTACAAGCTCCGCGGCGCCCATCTCTTCCTCGACTCCCTCGACCGGTCGACGCGGGAGGCGGGAGTGGTCGCGGCCAGCGCCGGCAATCACGCCCAGGGCGTCGCCCAGGCGTGCCGTGCCCTCGGCATCCGCGGGCGCATCTACGTCCCCGGCACCACGCCGCGGCAGAAGCGCGAGCGGATCACCGCCATCGGCGGCGAGCGGGTCGAGCTGATCCTGATCGGGGACACCTTCGACGACGCCGCCGAGGCGGCTGCCGACGATGCCGAGCGCACCGGTGCCACGCAGGTCCCGCCCTTCGACCATCCGCTGATCATGGCGGGTCAGGGCACGGTCGCCCTCGAGGCGGCGGAGCAGCTGCGCACCGAGCACGGCCGCGAGATGGGCACGCTGGTGGTGCCCGTCGGCGGCGGCGGTCTGCTCGGCGGCTGCGGTGCCTGGCTGCGCGAGCGCAGTCCCTCGACCCGGATCATCGGGGTCGAGCCGGCCGGGGCGGTCTCGATGGCCGCGGCGGTGCGCGCAGGCAGGCCGGTCACCCTCCACGAGATGGACCGCTTCGTCGACGGCGCCGCCGTGCGCCGGGTCGGCACCGGACCGCTGCGCATGGTGCAGGCCATCGGTCCCGAGCTGATCTCGGTCGACGAGGGGGCGATCTGCACCGAGATGCTCGATCTCTATCAGGTCGAGGGGATCATCGCCGAGCCCGCCGGTGCACTGACCTCGACCGCGGTGGCGACCGGCGCGATCGAGCACCTCGGCCGCGGCGGGCACGAGGCCGCCGATCCCGAGGAGGAGACCGGGGACGTGGTGGTGGTCGTCTCCGGCGGCAACAACGACGTCTCGCGGTACAACGAGATCGTGGAGCGCTCCCTCGTGCACGAGGGCCTCAAGCACTATTTCCTGGTGACGTTCCCGCAGGAGCCCGGCGCGCTGCGCCGCTTCCTGGACCGGGTGCTGGGACCGGACGACGACATCGTGCTGTTCGACTACATCAAGCGCAACAACCGTGAGGCGGGCCCGGCGCTGGTCGGGCTCGAGATCGGTGATCGTGAGGATCTCGAGCCGTTGATGGCGCGGATGGCCGCCTCGAACATGGAGATCGAGCGCGTGGATCCGGAGGACCCGATCTACCGCTATCTCACCTGAGCCGCGCGGTTGCGCCGCGCGGGCCCGCCCCGCGTGATCTGCGGCCCGGCATGGCCCGGGTCACCCGCATGACTCGCAGCACGGGTGCCCCATGACATCCACTGGCGCTGAGCCAGCATGCAGCTCCCTGTACAGCCCTCCGTGCTGGCTGAGCGCCAGTCGATGCACCCGTCGCTCGACACGGAGGACGCGACACGGCCCCGGCCGAGACGCGGGGCCTGGCAGGGACGCGGGGCCTGGCAGGGATGCGGGCCCGCCCCGCGCGGCGGGGTCAGCTCTGGGGATAGGCCTCGACGTCGGGGGTGATCCCGGCCCTGCGCGCCTCGACGGCGGAGCGGACGATGTCGTCCAGGCCGTGCTCGGACTTCCAGCCGAGGGTCCGGGCGATGCGGTCCCCGGAGCAGATCAGCCGGGCCGGGTCCCCGGCGCGGGCCTCTCCGATCTCGGGGGTGATCTCGATGCCCTGGACCCGCGCGATCGCGTCGATCACCTCGAGCACGCTGGAGCCCTCGCCGGTGCCGACGTTGAAGGTCCGGTGCGGGCGCTCCTCGCCCCGGAGGTAGTCCAGGGCGGCGATGTGGGCGTGGGCGAGGTCGAGCACGTGCACGTAGTCGCGGATGCAGGTGCCATCGGGAGTGTCGTAGCCGTCCCCGAAGACCACCGGGGCCTGTCCCCGCTCGAGCCGGTCCAGCACGATCGGCACCAGGTTCATCACCGCGGTGTCCGCCAGCTCGGGCCAGCCGGCCCCGGCGACGTTGAAGTAGCGCAGGGCGACGGTGCGCATGTCATGGGCGCGCTCGGCGTCGGCGAGCATCCACTCCCCCACGTACTTGGTCGCGCCGTAGGGGTTGATCGGCTGCGGGGCGAGGTCCTCGGTGACGAGGTCGACGTCGGGCATGCCGTAGACCGCCGCCGAGGAGGAGAACACCACGTCCCGCACCTCGGCGCTCGCGCAGGCGGCCAGCACGTTGGCCAGCCCGCCGATGTTGTCGTGCCAGTACATCTCGGGATTCTCGACGGATTCGCCGACCTGCTTGTGGGCTGCGAAGTGGATCACCGAATCGGCACCGGAGGCCCGCATCTGGAAGGCGAGCTTCTCGCGCGCGTCCGGGAGGGTGACGTCGAGCTCGATCAGCTCCGCCCCCTCGGTGCGCCGGCGCAGGCCGGTGGAGAGGTCATCGACCACGATCACCTCCTGCCCCTGTTCCAGGAGGAGTCGCACCACGTGCGATCCGATGTATCCAGCGCCACCGATCACGAGAGTCGTCATGTGATGAGCGTACCCGGTGCGAGGGGTCCGTCGTCCCGGCGGCGGCACCGAAACGGCCGCGGCCCCGGGCGCGTCCTGATCGGGCGGGGCTCAGCTCCAGGAACCGGAGACGGGGCGCCCCTCGGCGTAGCCGGCCGCTCCCTGCAGACCGATCACGGACCGCTCCCGGAACTCGGCGGTGTCGGCCGCTCCCGCGTACGTGTACGAGGACCGCACCCCGGCGGTGATCTGGTCCAGCAGGTCCTCCACCCCGCCCCGACCCTCGGCGAGGTACATGCGCGAGGTGGAGATGCCCTCCTCGAACAGGCCCTTGCGGGCGCGGGCGAAGGCATCCTCATGCGCGGTGCGATGGGAGACCGCGCGCTTGGAGGCCATGCCGAAGGACTCCTTGAAGCGTCGACCGTTCTCATCGGTGCGCATCTGACCGGGCGATTCGTAGGTGCCGGCGAACCAGGAGCCGATCATCACGTTGGAGGCGCCGGCGGCGAGAGCGAGCGCGACATCGCGGGGGTGACGCACTCCGCCGTCCGCCCAGACGCTCCCGCCGAGGCGACGGGCCTCGGCCGCGCACTCCAGCACGGCGGAGAACTGGGGGCGCCCCACTCCGGTCATCATCCGGGTGGTGCACATGGCCCCCGGTCCGACGCCCACCTTGACGATGTCGGCACCGGCCTCGAGGAGCTCTCGGGTGCCCTCGGCGGTGACGATGTTGCCTGCCGCGAGCCGCACCGCCGTTGCCTCCCGGGGGCCGAGGGCCTCGCGCGCGGTGCGCAGCGCCTCGAGCATCTTGTCCTGGTGGCCGTGGGCGGTGTCGAGCACGATCACGTCGGCCCCGACCTCCACCAGTTCCCGCACCCGGGCGGCGACATCGGCGTTGACCCCGACGGCGACCGCGATGCGGAGCCGGCCCGCGGCGTCCGTCGCCGGGCGGTAGATCGTCGAGCGCAGCACGCCGGTGGCGGTGAGGACGCCGCGCAGCGCGCCGCTGTCGTCCACGACCACGGCCGCATCGTGGTGGGTGGCGGCGATACGGGCATGCAGCTGGGCGGGATCGACCGAGAGATCCGCGGGCCGCAGCACGGGGACGTCCTCGCTGAGCACCTCCCCCACCTCGGAGAAGGTGTCCCGTCCGGCGATCTCCTCGATGGAGACGGTCCCGAGGGGGCGGTGCTGCTCGTCGATCACCACCACGATGCCGTGCGGACGCTTGGGCAGCAGGTCCGCAGCCTGACCGAGGGTGCCCGAGGCGGTGAGGGTCAGCGGATGGTCGACCAGCAGATCACGGGACTTCACCGATCGGACGATCGAGTCGATCCGCTCCGGGGAGAGGTCCTGGGGCAGCACGGCGAGCCCGCCGCGGCGAGCCATCACCTCTGCCATGCGGCGCCCGGTCACGGCGGTCATGTTGGCCGCGATCAGCGGGATCGTGGTGCCCGTTCCGTCGTCGCTGCCGAGGTCGACGTCGAAACGAGAGGTGACGGCCGAACGATTCGGCAGGAAGAAGCAGTCGTCGTACGTGAGGTCGGTCGACGGGGTATGGATCAGACGCATGCGTCCAGGATACGGATCCGCCCGGGTCACCTCCACGAGCCCCGCACAAGCCCTGGCATGACGAGGAGAGCCCGTGATTCTAGGATGGGTGCATGACGGACCACTCCTCGGACTCCCCCCGCAGGCGCCGTCGGTCCGGCAGACACCAGCAGCCGGCCCGCCGACGTGCCTCGCCGCCGCTGTCGCCGGACGAAGCACGCCGGAATCGGGACGCCGCCTTCGGCGCCTCCGGGGAGAAGCGCACCTGGCTCGGCGGCAGCGCCGCCTCGGCGCCGTCCGCACCCTCCGGGTCCAGTCCCGCCGAGCCCACCGGCTCCGGGGCCGCCGCTCCCGAGTCCGGCGCCGCCGGTCCCCCGCAGGCCGGGGGCGAGCCGCCCGCCGGGCACTCCGAGCGCCGCGAGCGCGGCCGACGCGCCGCCTTCCCGCTCGAGCAGCTCCCGCACTCCCCCGCCACCGGCGCACAGTCCCCCGCCGCGGCCTCCGACGACCATGACGCGGACCCTGCCGCCGCGCGCCCCGGTGACGCAGGCAGCGCTCCCTCCGCGCCCCGCGGTCGCCGCCGCGCGGCCCTGCCCGCCGAGCCAGCCGCCGAGCAGGACGTGTGGGCGGCGACCTCGCCCCGGACCCCTGCCCCCGGCGCCCCGCCCGCTCCCGCTGCCGTCTCCCCCCGCCGCGCCACCCCGCGGACCGCGGACGACGCCCGGCGCGCCGACGAGGACCGGGAGAGCTCCGGATCCCTGCCGAAGGTCGCGTTCTGGACCGTGCTGACCTCCCTGCTCCCGGGCTCCGGCCTGGTGACCACCCGGATGCGCCGGCTCGGCTGGGTGCTGCTGACGGTGGTGCTGCTCGCGTTCCTGATCATCGGGGCCCTGCTGCTGTTCGGGGACCCGCTGCGCACCGGCATGATGCTGCTGACCCAGCGCGGCATCCTGATCGGGGCGATGATCGCCCTCGGCGTGGTGGGACTCGTCTGGGCCCTGCAGATCGTGCTGGCGAACCTGGCCCACTCCACGAGCGAACGCCTCGCAGGCGCGAAGCGCTACCTGGCGCTGGCCCTCGCAGTGCTGATGGTGGTCGCCGTGGCCGTGCCCGCGACCCGAGGGGTCCAGTCGCTGTGGGCGCTGCAGGGACTGGTCGGCTCCCGGACCGTGTTCGGCGGCGGCGAGGGCGGGGCGCACCCCTTCACCTCCGGCAAGGATCCGTGGGCGAACGCCGGGCGGGTCAACATCATGCTGCTGGGCCAGGACGCCGGGGAGACCCGCACCGGCACCCGGCCCGACACCATCATGGTCGCCTCGATCGATACGGCCAGCGGCAACACCGCCCTGTTCTCCATCCCGCGGAACCTGGAGAAGGTGCAGTTCCCCGAGGACACCCCGGCCGCTGAGGTGTTCCCGGACGGCTTCGACTACTTCGGACCGGACCAGTCCCTGATCAACGCGGTGTGGACCTGGGCGGAGGACCGCCCGGATCTGTTCCCCAGCGACCCCGAACCCGGGCTGACCGTGACGCGCTGGGCCGTCGAGGAGACGCTCGGGCTGCAGATGGACTACTACGCGATGGTGAACCTGCAGGGCTTCGAGGACCTGGTGAACGCCCTCGGCGGCGTGGACATGGTCGTCGAGCGCAGGATCCCGATCGGTGGCGGCGCCAGCGCGATCGACGGCTACATCGAGCCCGGGATGCAGAAGCTCGACGGCTTCCACGCGCTCTGGTACGCCCGGTCCCGGGAGGGGTCCAACGACTTCAACCGGATGTGCCGCCAGCAGCGCATCGTGCGCGCCGTGACCGAGGAGGCCGATCCGACCACGCTCGCACTCTCGATCCCGGGGCTGGTCAACGCCACCGAGAACAACATCCAGACGGACATCCCGGTGAAGAACCTGGATGCCTTCGTGGATCTCGCGCTGCGGATCAAGGACGCCGGATTCACGTCCTACCCGATCACCCAGGACGTCACCTTCACCGGCGATCCCGACTACGCGTATCTCGAGGAGTGGGTCCAGGCCTCGATCGAGGACTCGATGGCGCAGGAGCCACCGGAGTCCGTGCTCGGGGAGACCGAGCCGGGCTCCACCGCTCCCGCCGAGACCGGCGCCCCGCCGGAGGAGGAGAGCGCCGGCACGGGGACGTCCAGCGACGAGCAGCCGACCTCCGCGGAGGAGAGCTCGACGCCGACGGACGCCGTCGGCAGCGGCGAGGAGTCCACCCCGGCGCCCGAGATCGAGCAGGATCCGCTGCAGTCCTGCCTTCCCGGCGCCGAGCAGTGAGCTGACCGGGCAGGAGCGCGCCGACCGGAGCTCAGGGCACCAGCTGCAGCAGCGCGTTCTCGATCAGCTCGGGCATGGCCGGGTGGATCCAGTACTGGGTGGCGGCGATGTCCCGGGCGGTCTGCCCGGTGCTCATGGCCTGGATCAGCAGCTGGATGAGGGTCGTGGCCTCGGGTCCGATCAGGTGGGCGCCGAGGATCTCGGTGGTCCGGGCGTCGACGACGAGCTTCGCGAAGCCCGTGGTGTCCTCCATCGCCCAGCCATAGGCGATGGCAGCGTACTCCTGGACCGCGACCTTCACCTCACGGCCGCTGCGCCGCGCCGTCTCCTCGTCCATCCCCACCCACGCGACCTGCGGATGGGTGAACACGCCGCTGGGCACGGGCATGGTGTCGCTGCGGCGCAGCTGCTGCGGATGCAGGAGGTTGTGCCGCACGACCCGCTGCTCATGGTTCGCGACGTGCTTGAGCTGGTGCGCGCTGGAGAGGTCGCCGAAGGCCCACAGGCCCTCGAGCACCTCCCCGTCGCCGAGCACCCGCTGCTGCGCGTCCACCGCCACCCTGCCGTCCTCGGCGGTGTCGATCCCCGCGGCGGAGACGTCCAGCAGGTCGGAGTTGGGGCGGCGGCCGACGGCGACCAGCAGCTCCTCGGCCCGGATCAGCACCTCGGCACCGTCCCGCTCGCCGCGCAGCTCGATGCCGTCTGCGGTGCGGTGCACGGAGGTGGTCGAGAGCCCCCGCTCCAGCCGGAGGCGTTCGCCGAGGAGCTCGGTCAGCCGGTCGGAGACGTCCGCGTCCGCGGCGCGCAGCACCCGCTGGGAGCGGGCGATCAGGGTGACCTCCACCCCGAGGGAGGCGAAGATGTGCGCCATCTCCACGGCGATCACCCCGGAGCCGAGGATCGCGAGCGAGGCCGGCAGCTGGTCGATCCGCATGATGGTGTCCGAGGTGTGCGGTGCCGCCTCGGCCAGGCCCTCGATCGGCGGGAGCACCGGCCGGGAGCCGGCGCCGAGCACGATGGTGTCGGCGCTGAGGGTCTGCTCGCCGCCATCGTTCCCGCACACCCGGAGGGTCTTCGGGCCCACGAAGCGGGCGCTGCCGCGCAGCAGGGTGAGGTTCGCGTTGTCCTCGTGGTCGCGGCGGTACTCCTCACCGCCCACGGAGATCGCGTCGATGCGGCCGAAGATGCGGTCCCGGATCGCCGGCCAGTCCACGTGGCGAAGCTGCTCGGTCAGACCGAAGCGTGCGGCGTCCACCGGGGTGTGGGCGAGCTCCGCGGTGTGCACGAACATCTTGGTCGGGATGCAGCCGAGGTTGATGCAGGTGCCGCCGAACACGCGGTCCGGGCCCACCCCCCGGTCGATCTGGACGATGCTGCGGCCGGCGAACTCGGGCCCCGGGAACGAGTTCGCGGAGCCGGAGCCGACGAGGGCGATGTCGAAATGCGTCGTAGCGGTCACCGCTCCAGGCTAGCCGGGACCGCCCGGACCGGTGGCAGAATGTCTCGGGCGTGGGACGCACCGCGCCCCGATGTGTCCGAGGAGACTCCCGATGTCCGTTCCTGTCCATCCGGCCGACGCCCACGACCTGATCCAGGTGCGCGGCGCTCGCGAGAACAACCTCCGCGACATCTCCCTCGACCTTCCCAAGCGCCGGCTGACCGTCTTCACCGGGGTCTCCGGCTCGGGCAAGAGCTCGCTGGTGTTCGGCACCATCGCCGCCGAGTCGCAGCGGATGATCAACGAGACCTACAGCTCCTTCGTGCAGGGGTTCATGCCCCAGCTGGCCCGGCCCGACGTCGACTCCCTGGAGGGGCTGACCACCGCGATCATCGTCGACCAGGAGCGGATGGGGGCGAACGTGCGCTCGACCGTCGGCACGGTCACCGATGCGAACGCCCACCTGCGCACCCTGTTCTCGAAGCTCGCCGAGCCGCACGTCGGCGGCCCGAGCGCCTTTTCCTTCAACGTCCCCAGCGTGACCGCCTCCGGAGCGATGACCGTGCAGAAGGGCGCGAAGACCATCGCCGAGAAGGCCAGCTTCTCCCGGGTGGGCGGCATGTGCCCGCGCTGCGAGGGCATGGGGACGGTCACCGACCTGGATCTCAGCGAGCTGTACGACGAGGACAGGTCCATCGAGGAGGGCCCGTTCCTGGTGCCCGGCTACTCGGCCGGCGGCTGGTACGAGAAGCTGTTCGCCGCCTCCGGCTTCTTCCCCACGGACACGCCGATCCGCTCCTTCACCAAGCGCCAGCTCCACGACTTCCTGTACAAGGAGCCCACCAAGGTGAAGCTCGAGGGCGCGAACATGACCTTTGAGGGGCTGATCCCCAAGATCCAGAAGTCGATGCTGTCCAAGGACCGCGACTCCATGCAGCCCCACATCCGCGCCTTCGTGGATCGAGCGGTCACCTTCATCCTCTGCCCGCAGTGCGAGGGCACGCGCCTGGCCGAGCATGCGCGCAGCTCACGGATCGACGGGCTCTCCATCGCCGATGTCTGCGCGATGCAGATCTCCGAGCTCGCCGCCTGGGTCCGCCGCCTGCGAGAGCAGAACACCTCCTCCCAGGTCGCTCCGCTGCTGCAGAACCTCTCGGAGCTGCTGGACGCGTTCACCGAGATCGGCCTGGGCTACCTGTCCCTGGACCGCCCCTCGGGCACCCTCTCCGGCGGCGAATCGCAGCGCACCCGCATGATCCGCCACCTCGGCTCGGCGCTGACGGACGTCACCTACGTCTTCGACGAGCCGACCATCGGGCTGCACCCCCACGACATCGCGACCATGAACGCCCTGCTCGTCAACCTGCGGGACAAGGGCAACACGGTGCTGGTGGTCGAGCACAAGCCCGAGGCCATCGCGATCGCCGACCACGTAGTCGACCTCGGCCCGCGGGCGGGCGCCGACGGCGGGAGCGTGCAGTACGAAGGAGATCTGGCCGGGCTGCGCGCCTCGGACACCCTCACCGGCACCCACCTGGACCGGAGGATCTCGCTCAAGGACACCGTGCGCACGCCCACCGGGGCCCTGGAGATCCGCGGCGCCGACCACCACAACCTGCAGTCCGTGGACGTGGACATCCCGCTCGGCGTGCTCACGGTGATCACCGGGGTGGCCGGCTCCGGGAAGAGCTCGCTGGTGCACGGCTCGATGCCGCAGGACGCCGCGGCGATCGTGGTGGACCAGACCGCCATCCGCGGCTCCCGCCGCTCGAACCCCGCGACCTACACCGGGCTGCTGGAGCCGATCCGGAAAGCGTTCGCGAAGGCGAACGGCGTCAAGCCCGCCCTGTTCTCGCACAACTCCGAGGGCGCCTGCACGCTCTGCAGGGGCGCCGGGATGATCTATACCGAGCTCGGCTTCATGGAGACCGTCGCCACCGCCTGCGAGGAGTGCGAGGGCCGGCGCTTCCGCGCCGACGTGCTCGAGCACCGCTTCGGCGGGAAGGACATCTCCGAGGTGCTGGCCCTCTCCGTCGCTCAGGCCCGTGAGCTGTTCTCCGCCGCGGGGACGGCAGTGCCGGCGGCGGCGACTCTGCTGGGACACCTGGACGACGTGGGCCTCGGCTATCTCACCATCGGCCAGCCGCTGACCACCCTCTCCGGCGGTGAGCGACAGCGCCTCAAGCTCGCCACCCACCTGCGCGACAAGGGCGGGATCTTCGTGCTCGACGAGCCCACCACCGGCCTGCATCTGGCCGATGTCGACCAGCTGCTCGCCCTGCTGGACAGACTCGTGGACTCCGGGAAGACGGTCATCGTCATCGAGCACCACCAGGCGGTGATGGCCCATGCCGATCACCTCATCGACCTCGGCCCCGGAGCGGGCGCCGACGGCGGACGGATCGTCTTCCAGGGCACCCCCGCCGAGCTCGTCGCCGACGCCTCGACCCTCACCGGCACCCACCTGAAGGAGTACGTCGGCACCTGAGGTCCGTGGTGGGGCGCCTGCCGTCCCGGGCGGGACGTACCCTGGCTGACGTGCCCCGCCCCGCCCCCGCCGCTCTGGCCTCCTGGCTCGAGGTCCTGGAGTGCCCGCACTGCCACCATCGGATGCGGATCGACGAGCGCACCCTGCGCTGCCCGTCCGGCCACAGCTTCGACCTGGCCCGGGCCGGATACGTGTCCCTGCTCACCGGCGCCCCTGCCACCAGCGGTGACGACGACGCCATGGCCCGGGCCCGGGACGGCTTCCTGGCCACCGGCGCCTACGCGCCGCTGCGGGACGCGATCGGCGACCTCGCTCCGGACACCACCGGGCGGGTCCTCGATATCGGCGGCGGCACCGGCTACTATCTCGCCGGGCTGCTGGAGGAGCTGCCGCAGGCCCGCGGGCTGGGCGTGGACACCTCGGTGCGGGCGCTGCGCTTCGCCGCCCGCGCCCATGACCGGGCCGCCGCAGCGGCCTGGGACGTCTTCACCCGCTTCCCCCTCGCCGAGGGCTCCGCGGATCTGGTGCTGAACGTGTTCGCCCCGCGCAATCCGCCGGAGTTCGCACGGGTGCTGACGCCGGGCGGCCATCTGCTGGTGGTGCGGCCGGCGGCCGATCATCTCGCCGAGCTGCGCGCCGCGGTGCCCGGGATGGTGGGTCTGGACCCGCGCAAGGAGGAGCGGCTGCATGCTGTGCTGGATCCCCTGTTCACGACGGAGGAGGTGCGGGAGGTGCGCTTCCCGCTGGCGGTGTCGGGCCAAGCTGCCTGGGACCTGGTGGCGATGACCCCGAGCGCCCGGCACGTGGCACCGCAGGCGCTCGCGGAGCTGGCGGACGGCACCGTCACCGTCTCGGTGCTGGCGAGCCTCCATCGGCGTCGCTGACCCCTCGCCCCGCCCCCTGGCTGCAGGCTCCGGGGGTGCCCAGCCCCGTCACCTACGCTGAGGGCTCCGAGAACACCAGGGAAGAGGGAGCGTCCGTGGCAGATCGCCGCTGCGTATTCATCGATTTCGACGGCACCTTCGCGCATCGTGGGGTGGCCCCGCGAGCGCATGCGGAGGCCGTCCGCCGAGCACGGAAGAACGGGCATCTGGTCCTCCTGTGCACGGGGCGTCCGGCCTCGATCGTGGCCTCTGCGGTCGCCGCGCTCTTCGACGGGGTGGTGGCCTCCGCCGGCGGCTGGATCCGGGTCGGCGAGCAGCTGCTGCAGGATCAGCGCTTCCCCGAGGAGCTGGGCCGACGCGCCGTCGAGGTGCTGCAGCGCCACGACATCCCGTTCACCCTCGAGACCCCCGAGGCGCTGCTGTGCACCCCGCGTTCCGCCGCTGAGCTGCGGGCACGGGTGCGTCCTCCGCTCCCGGAGGAGGGCGTGGGAGGCGGGCTGCAGGACCTGATCGATGCGATCGTCCTGCCCGCGGACCTGGCCTCCGCCTCCTTCGCGAAGATCTCCCTGTGGGGCTCCCCGCTCCGGGTGGAGCACCTGGCGTCCGAGATCGGGCCCGAGGTGGGGGCGCTGCCCAACTCGATCACCGATGACGTCAGCTCCGGCGAGCTGCACCTGGTCTCGGTCGACAAGGCCGACGGGGTGCGGATGGTCGCCGAGCACCTGGGGATGGACCATGCCTCGACGGTGGGGATCGGCGACGGGATGAACGATCTGGGGATGCTGCGCGCCGCCGGCACCGCGATCGCCGTCGACGGCGCTCCGGCCGCCGTGCTCGAGGCGGCGGGAGGAGTGAGCATCCCGGGCCCGCAGCAGCACGGCATCGTCACCGCCTTCGAACGTCTCGGACTGCTCTGAGGAGCACCTCCACGGCGGTCCTCCCGAGCCGCTCCCGCCGGGCGTCCGGCGCGGCGCCGGTGTTCGCGCCGGATGCCGCTCAGGGCACCGGCCTCAGCGCCGGTGCAGCCCCATCAGCACCACACCGGCCGCGGTCACCAGCGCCCCGGCACCCAGCAGGATGATCCCCTGGGGCGCCATCGCGGTCTGGAACCGGCTCTCGAACTCCCGGACGATCGGCCCCAGGAAGACCGCCTGGTCCACGGCATCGGGCACGACGGTCCCGATTCGGGTGCCGAGCCACCACACCGCGGCCCCGGCCAGGATCCCGCCGAGCCCGGCGAGGACCAGCAGGGTGCGTCGGTGCGCACCGAGGATCAGCGCGAGCACCAGGAGCACGAGTGCGGCCGGACCGGCCCAGTGGGCCCAGGGGGTCACTGCGGACAGTGCGGTCAGCAGGGGGACGTCGGGAACGGTGGCCAGGGTGACGGTGGCGTCCTCGGGGCGGGGGATGTCGATCGGAAGCCTCTCCTCCACCGGGGTGAGGATCCGGTCGATCGCGGGAGCGAGGTCGACGTCGAGCTCCGAGGCACCCGGGGTGAACAGAGCATGATGCAGCTCAGCCATCGAAGCCCCCCAGAGCGTCCCGTAGACGTCGGTGTCGGTAAGCTTCTCGGCCTGCTCCTCGGCCAGCGGAGTCAGCCGCTCCTGGAGCCAGTCCGGGAGGCGATCGCCGCCGAGGATCTCCTGGACCGCGCTGTCGCTCAGCAGGCGCTGGAACTCGGGATCCTCGGCGAGGGGCACCGTGATGGCCAGGAAGCCGTCTTCGTCGACCACGTTGTCGTCGATCCAGGTGGCCGGCAGCCAGAGGGCGCCGAGCACGGTGGCGCCCAGCAGCAGGACGAGGGCGAGGAGGTCGCGGGCGGTGCTCACGCGCCCACGCTACCGGGACGGTGGCCGGGAGGCATCCGCTGCGGGTCCGCCCGCCCTGTGAGGTTCCGCCCGAGGCGAGCGGTCAGGGCGGAGCAGGCGCGGCACGAGTCCCGGAATGGGAGCGGCCCCGCTCCACGTGTCGTGGGGCGGGGCCGTTGCGGCGTGCGGACTCAGCCGACGCGGATGAAGGTCCAGCTGCCGGAGTAGATGTTGCGCTCGGACGTGTCCACGCGAGAGTTGCCCGCGTCGACGAACTGGTTGCCGCCCGCGTAGATACCGATGTGGCCGGGCTTGTAGACCAGGTCGCCGGGCTGCGCCTGCGAGCGCGGGATCACGGTGCCGGCAGCGGCCTGGGCGGCGGCGCCGCGCGGCAGGTTGATGCCGTGCTGGCCGTAGACCCACTGCACGAAACCGGAGCAGTCCCAGCCCGAGGTGGAGGTGCCGCCGTAGACGTACGGGGTGCCGACACCGGAGCGGGCGGTGGCGAGGATCGAGCTGCCCTTGCCGGCGGCGGGTGCCGGGGCGGCCTTCTCCTGCTGCGACTCCTCGGACGAGGAGGAGGAGGACGAGGAGGAGGAAGAAGAGGACGAGGAGGAAGACTGCTGGGAGGAGGAGTCGTCCCGATCGTCGTCGCGGCTGGAGCGCTCCGTGGAGCGGGAGGAGCGCTCGTCCTGACGGGTCTCGGTGCCCTGCTCATCCTGCTGCTCGGCCTGCTGCTCGGCCTCGCGCTCGGCGGCGGCGCGCTCGGCAGCGGCGCGCTCGGCGGCCTCTGCGGCGGCGATCTCCTCCTCCGTCGGGCCGACCTCGATGGAGATGGTGCCAGCGACGGGAGCGAGGGCGGGCCCCGCCTCCTCGGCGGCGGCCTCAGCGGCCGGGATCCCGACCGCGGGGGCGACGACGGGGGCGATCAGGGACGGAGCCGCGTCGGCCTGCGGGGCATCGACCTGGGTCTCCGCCGTAGCGGCGGAGGCGCCGCCGAACAGCATCGCCGCGGCCATCGCCGCTCCGGCACCTGCGCGGCCCGCACGGACGGCGGGGGTCACGGCTCGCATGGTGCGACGGTGGGCAGAGTTCGCAGTCTTCGACACGTATGGCTCCCAGCCCCCGGGACAATGCCCTCGCGCAGGTGGACGTCTCTGCTCCCGATCCGGTGCGCGACGGGGCTCTCCGGAGGGAATGCCCCGGCTCTTCTCGCCGCGGCACGCCCTCGACACTAGGGGGTGGACGCTCGAGAAGTCAGGATGACTGGAAGGTTCTGGGAAGAGCTTGACGGAGCCTTTACCCGGCCGGGAGCGGCGTCACATGGAGCTGATCAGCGACGAGCTCGGTCACCGCCACCTCTCCCCCGTCGGGACCGGTCAGCATGATGCTGCCACCCACCCGCTCGACCCCCAGCTCCACTCCCGGAATAATGCCGTGACGTGCGAGTTCACCGAGGAGGTGGACATCGCTCTGGGCCCGCTCCCCGATCCGTGCCAGGCGCACTCGGAGGCTCTGACCGTCGGCGACGCTCTCGCTCAGCTCTCGACTCCCGATGGACGGGAGTTTACCTTCCGACGTGGCGTGGATCTCCTCGATCCCGAGAGCTGCGAGGCCGGGGATCGGGTTGCCGTAGGGGTCCAGATACGGGGGTGCCACCTGCTGCGCGATGCGCTTCTCGACCTCGAGGCTCATCACGTGCTCCCAGCGGCAGGCCTCCTCGTGGACATGGGCGTAGTCCAGCCCGATCACGTCCAGCAGATGCCGCTCGGCCAGGCGGTGCTTGCGCATCACATCGGTGGCGACCTCCGACCCCTCGGCGGTGAGCCGGATGCGCCGCTGGTCGTCGAGGTACAGCAGACCGTCGCGCTCCATCCGCGCGACCGTCTGGGAGACCGTGGGGCCCGAATGGCCCAGCCGCTCGGCGATCCGAGCCCGCATCGGGGCGATACCGGCCTCATGGAGCTCGAACACCGTCTTCAGGTACATCTCCGTGGTGTCGATGAGATCTCCGGACACAGGGTCCCCTCCTTGATCGGGCGCACAGCGGGTTCCAGCCAGCTTAGTCGGCACTTCGCGGGGTGAGGCACGTGTTCACCGCGGGCGTCGAGGGCTCTCCGCCACGAATGCGCAGCGCCCCGGATCCGCAGTGGATCCGGGGCGCCGCACGGACGGGACGGACTCAGCCGTCGCCGTCCTGGGGCTCGGCGCTCAGGCCTGGGCCTTGATGATCTCGCGCATCAGGTCGGCGGTCTCGGTGGGGGTCTTGCCCACCTTGACGCCGGCGGCCTCGAGGGCCTCCTTCTTGGCCTGCGCGGTGCCCGCGGAGCCGGAGACGATGGCGCCGGCGTGGCCCATGGTCTTGCCCTCGGGGGCGGTGAAGCCCGCGACGTAGCCGACGACCGGCTTGGTCACGTGGGCCTTGATGTACTCGGCCGCCCGCTCCTCGGCGTCGCCGCCGATCTCACCGATCATCACGATGCCGGCGGTCTCCGGATCGTTCTCGAACGCCTCGAGGGCATCGATGTGGGTGGTGCCGATGACCGGGTCGCCGCCGATGCCGATGGCGGTGGTGAAGCCGATGTCGGCCAGCTCGTACATCATCTGGTAGGTCAGGGTGCCGGACTTGGAGACCAGGCCCAGCTTCCCCGCACCGGTGATGTTCGCGGGGGTGATGCCCGCATTGGACTTGCCGGGGCTGATCAGGCCCGGGCAGTTGGGCCCGATGATGCGAGTGGCGCCCTTGGCCTGCGAGTAGTTGAAGAACTCGGCGGCGTCCTTGACCGGGATGCCCTCGGTGATGATCACCAGGAGCTCGATCGCGGCGTCGATGGCCTCGACCGCGGCGCTCTTGGCGAACTTCGGCGGCACGAAGACCACCGAGACGTTCGCGCCGGTGGCCTCCATGGCCTCGGCGACGGAGCCGAAGACCGGGACCTCCGCACCGCCCTCGAAGGCGACGGACTGGCCGGCCTTGCGCGGGTTCACGCCGCCGACGACGTTGGTGCCCGAGTCGAGCATGCGCTGGGAGTGCTTCATGCCCTCCGAGCCCGTCATGCCCTGGACGATGACCTTGCTGTTCTCATCGAGAAAGATAGACATGTCGGGTGCTGCTCACTTTCCTGCGGCGGCGAGCTCGGCGACCTTCGCGGCGCCGCCGTCCATGGTGTCGGCCTGGGTGACGAGGGGGTGGGCGAAGTCCGCCAGGATCGCGCGACCCTCCTCGACGTTGTTGCCGTCGAGGCGGACCACGAGCGGCTTGGTCGCCGCATCGCCGAGCTTCTTCAGGGCGCCGACGATGCCGTTGGCGACCGCGTCGCAGGCGGTGATGCCGCCGAAGACGTTGACGAACACGGCGGAGACCTGCTCGTCACCGAGGATGACGTCGAGGCCGTTGGCCATCACCTCGGCGGAGGCGCCGCCGCCGATGTCGAGGAAGTTCGCGGGCTTGACGCTGTGCTTCTCCCCCGCGTAGGCGACCACGTCGAGGGTGGACATGACCAGCCCCGCGCCGTTGCCGATGATCCCGACCTCACCGTCGAGCTTGACGTAGTTGAGGTCCAGGGCCTTGGCCTTGGTCTCCAGCGGGTCCTCGGAGGTGACGTCGACCAGCGCGGCGTGATCCTGGTGGCGGAACGCGGCGTTCTCGTCGATCGTGATCTTGCCATCCAGGGCCACGATGTCCCCGGCGCCGGTCTTGACCAGCGGGTTCACCTCGACCAGGGAGGCGTCCTCGTTCTGGTAGACGTCCCAGAGCTTCACCAGCACGGGGGCGACCTTGGCACCGGTCTCGGTGTCGAACTTCGCCGCCGCGACGATCTCCTCGGCCTTGGCCTGGTCGATCCCGACATTGGGGTCGACGGCCACGCGGGCGAGGGCCTCGGGGCGCTCGACGGCGAGCTGCTCGATCTCCACACCGCCCTCGACGGAGCACATGGCGAGGTAGTTGCGGTTGGCCCGGTCCAGCAGCAGCGAGAAGTAGTACTCCTCGGCGATGTCGGCTCCGGCCGCGATCATCACGCGGTGGACGGTATGGCCCTTGATGTCCATGCCGAGGATCTCGGCGGCCTTCTGCTCCGCCTCCTCGGGGGACTTCGCGATCTTGACGCCACCGGCCTTGCCGCGGCCACCGGTCTTCACCTGGGCCTTGACGACGACGACCGGGGTGCCGAGCTTCTCTGCTCCGGCCTTGGCTGTGGCCGGATCCTCCGCGACGACTCCTCCGAGCACGGGCACGCCGTGCTTCTCGAAGAGATCGCGGGCCTGGTACTCATACAGGTCCACGGGGTGCATTTCCTCTCGATGTCGGCAGTGGGCGGCAGGCCGCACTGGCCTCGATGCCACCCCTGGGAACACGGTCAGGGTATCGCTTCTGTCTCCCTGCTCGGACCATGGGCCGCTGCGTGCGGGGAGTCTCACTCGAGAGGCCCCTACCGCAGCGGGTCTCCGGGCTTCGCCGACGGGCCCGCCGCCGCGGCTGCGGAGGACGCCCAGGTGCGGCGACTACGATGGCGGGATGAGTCGACGACCCCGCAGCCTGTTCCAGCGCGTGCGTGATCACATCGGGTTCAGTGTGGTCGCGATCGGCGTGCTGTTCATCCTGCTGCGCCTGCTCGGGGTGCGTTCGACCTTCGCCGGCTTCGCCCTCTCCGTGGTGATCACGCTGGGACTGAACGTGGGGCTGTCGTATTACCACGACCACCGGGCGCGGAATCCGCGTCCGCAGCGGCAGGCGCGGGGCGGCGGCGACATCCGCTTCCGCGAGGGCGATCGCCGCGACGACCCCCGTGACGTCGACCCCCGTGATGTCGGCCTCCGTGACGTCGACGTCCGAGAGCGTGCAGAGCCGCGGCGCCGCGGCCAGCACGATGAGAACCGCTGAGGCGAGGAGACTCCATGGCCGACTGGAAGACCTACGCGAAGGCCGCCCGGAACACCGCCCGTAAGCAGGCCCCCGGAGCGAAGGACGCCGCCCGACGGGCCTCCGGGCAGGCGAGCGCCTACGTGCGTGCCGCCGGGAAGGCGATCGACGAGGGCCACCGACCGGACCAGGCGTCGACCGGCCCGACTCGTGACGGCGAGGACTCGCGGGAGCGGAGCGGCCCGGTCCGGGACGCCGAGGGGGCTCCCCGGGCGACCGGCGCCCGGTCGCCGTCCTCCCCCTCGGGGGCGGTCACGCAATCGCGTCCGGCGGTGGACAAGGAACGACTGCGCCGGGATGCCACGGCTTACTACGCGGTGGCCAGTCGGCGCGTGGCCGCGGTGAACATCATCCCGCGCGTCATGCGAGCCCTGCGCGATGCCCTGCTGATCGGCCTGTCCCTGCTCGTCATCTGGGGTGTGCTCTTCGCGGCCGGGATCCCGATCCCCTTCACCACGGTGCTGATCATCGTCGGCCTGATCGTGGTGGTCAGCTTCGCCAGCGGGCTCTACGCGCAGTGGAAGCGCTCCCGCGAGGTGCTCGACGCCACCGCGGACCCGCGCGACGGCTGAGCGGCGATCACCGCCTGGCGGCGAGCACCGACCGACTGCGCCCGGGGTGAGGGAGCGCGCGAGGGGGGCGCCCTCGCCTGCGGGACGTTCGGCACCACCGGGGCGAGGGCCCCGGTCGTAGGCTGGAACGGTCCCTGTCCGTGTCCCGACCCGCCGCGCCGAGCCCTGGTCGGGGCTCCGTCCGAGGTGGTCATGACCCCGTCGCTCTCCCCTGCCCCCTCCGCCTCCGGCCCGCGGCGACCCGGCCGCTCGGAGGGCTCCCCCGCCATGGATCGCGGCGCCTGGCATCGGAAGGCCTCGCGCCCGGTGCAATGGTGGTTGCTGGCGCTGATCGTGGTGGTGCTGACCCATCAGTGGATCCCGCAGTCGCGCTGGCTGATGGTGCACATGGTCACCCTGGGGCTGATCACCACCTCCATCATGGTGTGGGGACAGCACTTCGCCGAGGCGCTGCTGAAGACCCGGCTCGGTGAGGAGTCCCGTCCCTGGCAGGTGCGGAGGATCCTGCTGCTGAGCGCTGGTGTGCTGGTGACGATCCTGGGGATGCTTCCCTCCTGGCCCTGGGTGGTGGTGCTCGGCGCGCTGATGGTCTCTGCGGCCCTGGTCTGGTACGCCATCTCTCTGGGTTCGCAGGTCACGGCGGCTCTGGCCCCTCGCTTCGAGTTCACGGTCAAGGCGTACATCGCCGCCGCCTGCCTCATCCCGGTCGGGGCGACGCTCGGCGCGGTGATGGCGTTCAGCCCGGGTGAGCCCTGGCAGGGCCGCCTGCTGCTGGCGCATCAGCTGGTGAACATCCTGGGCTTCGTGGGGGTGACCGTGACCGGCACCCTGCTGACCCTGTGGCCCACCGTGCTGCGCACCCGGATCGACCTGCAGGTCGCCAAGCGCGCGGCGAACGGTCTGCTGGGCATGCTGATCTCCGTGCTGGGGGCGACGGCGGGGGCGCTGCTGGGCTCCACCCTGCTGGGCTGCGCCTTCCTGATCGCCTATCTGGCCTCCTTCGCCTGGGTGGCGATCACCCTGGTCAGGCTGGGCCTCAGCTCCGCCCGCCAGCAGCACAGGGTCCCCCTGCCCCTGTTCCCGATCCTCTCGATCACCTCCGGCGTGGCCTGGTTCACGCTGGCGGTGGTGGGCCTGCTGGCCCTGTGGTGGCGCTCGGCGGACGAGCAGCTCGGCACCGCGCTGGTGGCCGCGGACCTCCAGCAGCTCACGGTCCCCTTCGTGGCCGGGTTCCTGCTGCAGGTGCTCTTCGGGGCGATGAGCTATCTGCTGCCGGTGACGATGCGGGGCGGTCCGCGATCCACCACCGCAGCGCACGCGGCGATGAGCCGGTTCGCGGTGCTGCGCGTGGTCACCTACAACCTGGCGCTCGCGCTGCTCGTGCTGGCGGGGTTCACCGGCACCGGTGCGTCGGCGCTCTTCGCCGCCCTCAGCCTCGGCACGGCGGACGTCGCCTCCTTCGGCTCCCTCTCCCGCGTGGCGCTGTCGGTGCTGGCCTTCCTGGTGCTGCTCTCGTTCCCGGTGCTGCTGGTGATCGCGATCCGGGCCAGCATCCGGCACCGGCGCACCGACCTGCCGATGCCGTCCGGGCCCGGGACCGGGTCCGGCACGAGCCTGCCCGTCGGTCCGCCCGCCGGCGCCGTCGCGCACAGCGCACCGACCGCCCCGGGCAGCGCACCGACCGCCGCTGCGCCTGCCGCCGCGGCCGGCACGACCGCCGGACCCGCCGCTCGGGACCGCCCGGAGATGCGTCCCGGGAGCATGGACCGCCGCGCCCTGACCAGCGCGCTGCTCGGTCTCGGCACGGTGCTCGGGGTGACGGCCCTGGGGTCCGCACTGGACCGGGCCCAGGGCTCGCTGCCGCCCGGTGCCGAGCTCGGCGGGCACGACACCGGCGGCGCCCCCGTCGCCCCCACCGGTCGGACCACGACGCTCGCCGTGAGCATGGCCGAGATGCGGTTCCACCCCGACGTGCTCGAGGTGCCGGCGGGCGACTCGCTGGTGATCGAGCTGCGCAACGACGACCCCTATGACGTCCACGACCTCGTGCTGGCCTCCGGCGTCACCTCAGGCCGGCTGCAGCCCGGGGCGAGCACCACGGTGGCGGCCGGGGTGGTCTCGCACGACCTCGAGGGCTGGTGCTCGATCGTCGGTCATCGGGCGATGGGGATGGTCCTCTCCGTCGTCGCGACGGGAGCGGGCGCCACCGCGGCGGGGACCGCACCCGCGAGGGGCGGAGATGGTGTCGAGGAGCTGGCCCGGGTACCGCTGGATCTGCGGGCCGAGCCCGGGGACGGTCATCAGGTGCGCGATGCACGCCTGCCCGCGGCCTCCGGTCCTGAGCAGCGGGTGCGGTTCGAGGTCACCGACGAGGCCGCCGAGATCGCGCCCGGCGTGGTCATGGACGCGATGACCTTCAACGGCACGGTGATGGGTCCGATCCTCCGCTCCGAGCTGGGTGCGCGTCTCACCGTGGAGCTGGTCAACGCCGGCGCGATGGGGCACTCGCTGGATCTGCATGCCGGTCGCGTCGCCCCCGACGAGGTGATGGCCACGATCCCGCCGGGGGACTCGCTCGAGTACGCGATCACCACCGACCACGCCGGGATCTGGCTGTACCACTGCGCGACCGTGCCGATGTCGGTCCATCTGGCCGCCGGCATGGCGGGCGCGCTGATCGTGCCACCCGCGGGGCTGGCCGCGGTGGATCGCGAGTACGTCCTGGTCCAGTCCGAGCACTACCTGGTGCCGGCCGGGGCTCCCGGATCCGAGGCCACGATGCATGCCGGCGCCCTCCCGGTGAGCCCGGCGAAGATCGCGGCCGAGCGCCCGGATGCGACGGTGTTCAACGGGCACGCGAACCAGTACGTGCACGCCCCGCTCGAGGCCCGTGTCGGCGAGCGGGTGCGGCTGTGGGTGCTCGCGGCCGGGCCCTCGCGCGGGATCTCCTTCCACGTGGTGGGCGGCGTGTTCGACACCGTGTTCAAGGAGGGCGAGTTCCTGCTGCGGCCGGACAACGAGACCGGTGGCGGGGCGCAGGCCCTGGATCTGGCGGCGGCGCAGGGCGGCTTCGTGGAGCTGGTCTTCGACGAACCCGGCACCTACACCGCGGTGAACCATTCCTTCGTGGACCTGGAGCGCGGGGCCCGGGCGCTGATCCGTGTCACCGCCTGACCCGGCGGCAGGCCGAGCAGCGGGCGGGACCTCCGAACGCCGCCCCGGCCGTGCCGGCCCTCAGAGCTTGGTGATCGCTGCGTAGCGCAGCACCAGGCGCTTGGCGCCGTGCGGGGCCTTGAACTGCACCTCGATCTGGGTCCTCTCGCCCTGGCCTGCGACCTCGGTGACCGTTCCCATCCCGAAGGAGTCATGGGTGATCCGGTCGCCCACCGCGAGCTGGGGCAGCTTGTCCGCCGGGGTGGCGCTGCGGCCCGAGCCCAGGCTGGGCCGCTTGATGTCGCTGCGCCCACCACCGATGCCGCCGCTGAAGGAGGGACCGCGACGGCTGTCCGTGCCGGGACCGGTGCCGTGGCCGCCGGCCCGGTAGCCGCCGGAGCCGCTGTGGCCGCCACCGAACCCGGCACCGCCGAGGGTGGAGCCGGCGCGCGCCACGTCCAGCACGCTCTCGGGCACCTCGTCGAGGAAGCGGCTGGCGGGCATGAACTGGGTCTGTCCCCACAGCGAGCGCATCTGGGCGCGGGTCAGGAAGAGCTTCTCGCGGGCGCGCGTGATGCCCACATACGCCAGGCGCCGTTCCTCCTGCAGCTCGTCGGGGTCGCTCAGGGTGCGGTTGTGGGGGAAGGTGCCGTCCTCCATCCCGGTGAGGAACACGACCGGGAACTCCAGACCCTTGGCGGTGTGGAGGGTCATCAGGGTGACGAACTGGTCCTCCTCGCCGGGGATCTGGTCCGCATCGGCCACCAGGGAGACCTTCTCCAGGAAGCGGTCCACGAGGCCGGCCTCGGGATCGTCCGGCGCGGTCAGTGCGGCATCGGGAGCGATGTCGGCGCCCGGGGCGGGCTCGACGCCGGGCGCGGGGACCGTCCCGGACGCGGTGGTGTCGGTTGCCGCTGCCGATGCCGTATCGGCCGCTGCGCTCGGCGTCGTGCCGGCCGCAGCGGCTGCAGCCTTGGGATCCTCCGCCTCGTCCTCGTACTCGCTGGCGACCGCATCGGCCTCCTCCAGCTGCGCCTCGAACTCGGCGGCGACGCTGACCAGTTCGGCGAGGTTCTCCAGCCGGGACTCGTCCTGCGGGTCGTCGCTGCCCTGCAGCTCGGCGTCATAGCCCGAGCGCTGCAGGATCGCCTCGAGCAGGTCGGCGGGACCGGCGCCGTCGGCAGCCATCGACTGGAGGTCCTCGAGCATCGCCACGAAGGTGCGTACCGCGTTCAGCGAGCGGGTGGCGATCCCGGGGGCCTCCTCCGCACGGCGCAGCGCCTCGCCGAATCCGATCCGCTCCCGCTCCGCGAGCATCGCGATCGCGGCCTCGGCACGGTCGCCGATACCGCGCTTGGGGACGTTGAGGATACGGCGCAGGTTGATCTCGTCGGCCGGGTTGGCGAGCACCTGGAGGTAGGCGATCGCATCCTTGATCTCCCGGCGCTCGTAGAAGCGGGTGCCGCCGACCACCTTGTACGGCAGGCCCACGCGGATCAGCTGGTCCTCGAGCGCGCGGGACTGGGCGTTGGCGCGGTAGAAGATCGCGATGTCCCCCGCGCTGCGGCCGTCATCGACCAGGGCATCGATCTGGCGACCGATGTACCTCGCCTCCTCCCGCTCGTCGTCGGCGACGTAGAGGGTGATCTGCTCGCCCTCGCCCTGGTCGGTCCACAGGTTCTTCTTGCGCCGGCCGGCGTTCTCCTCGATCACGGAGTTCGCGGCGGTCAGGATGTTCTGACTGGAGCGGTAGTTCTGCTCGAGCACGATGGTGCGCGCGGTGGGGAAGTCCTGTTCGAACTCGACGATGTTGCGGATGGTCGCGCCGCGGAAGGCGTAGATCGACTGGTCCGAATCGCCCACCACGGTGAGATCTGCGCGGGGGTCCTCCCCCACCAGCTCCCGCACCAGCTGGTACTGGGCGGTGTTGGTATCCTGGTACTCGTCCACCAGCAGGTGGCGGAAGCGGCGCCGGTAGCCCTCCCGGATCGCCGGGTGCTCCCGCAGCAGCGTGACGGTCAGACCGATGAGGTCGTCGAAATCCACCGCATTGGCCTGGCGCAGCCGCTCGGTGTAGTTCGTGAAGATCCGCGCGAGGGTCCGCTCGAAGGGGTTCTTCGCGCTCTCGGCCTGGTCCGCGAAGTCGACCGGATCGGTCAGGTCGTTCTTCAGCGCGGAGATGCGGGAGGCCAGGGCGCGGGGGGCGTGCTTCTTCGTGTCGAGCTCGAGATCCTTGGCGATCGTGGTGATCAGGCGCAGCGAGTCGGCGCTGTCGTAGATCGTGAAGGAGCTCTTCAACCCGGCCGCGGCGGCATCACGGCGCAGGATCCGCACGCAGGCGCTGTGGAAGGTGGAGACCCACATGCTGCGGGCGACCGGACCCACCAGCTCGCCCACGCGCTCACGCATCTCCGCGGCCGCCTTGTTGGTGAAGGTGATGGCGAGAATCTCGCCCGGCAGCGCCTCACCGGAGCGCAGCAGGTGGGCGATGCGACGCGTGAGCACCCGGGTCTTGCCGGAACCGGCACCGGCGACGATCAGCAGCGGCGAGCCGCGATGCTCGACCGCCTCGCGCTGGGCCGGGTTCAGACCGTCGGTGAGCTCGGTGAGACCCGGAGCGGAGCTCCCGGCCACCACCCCCGGTCCGGAGCGCGTGGCGGAGGCGGGTCGATCGGCCGGATGCGGCGCCTGGGCGAACTCCGCCGGCGGCTGCGGCACGTCCTCGGTCTCGGGCGGCGGAGCGTCGTCGTACGGAGGCTCGCCCTCGACGGGCGGTTCCTCTTCGACGGGGGCCACCGACACCCCGTCGAGGCGGCGGAAGGCGTCGGGCAGCGAAAGGTCGTCGAAGAGAGAGCTCATGAGGGTTCCAGGATAGGGCCGGGCCCGACAGCGGGGATGCTGTCGGGCCCGGTGTGGACGGAGCGTGCGAGTGGAGGACCCGTCGTGGCAGGTCGCCCCGGTATGGCTCAGACGAACACGGCGATGATCACGTTCAGGACGATCGCGACGGGGATGCCGAACCACACGGCGGACGGCGTCTCGGGACCCGTCTTCCTCGCGCGGTAGGCGAGCGCCGCGGCGACCAGTGCGACCAGCAGCTTGATGCCGAGCTTCATATGGTTCGGGTCGCCATCGATGACTCCCGGGATCGAGACCAGGACCGCCATCAGGACACCGGTGACGATGGCACCGGCGACGGCATGGGCCATGCCCGGGTTCGGCTGGCGGGTGCGAGCGGCTGCCACCCAGGTGCCGAGCGCCACGGCCCAGCAGATCAGGTGCAGCACGACGAGGAGGGACAACACAAAGGACATGACACCATGTTAGCTCCTTGCGCCTGGGAGGTTCCTGCCCGCCTCATGCGAGAATCGCCGCATGCCAGAGGACCCCTCCGACTCCCCCGGCTCCCCGGGCCCCACCCCCGACGCCGACGCCGACGCCGGAGCGGAGGATTCGCCGCAGCCGCCGGTGGACCTCGGCTGGCTCCCGGGGAGTCTCGCCGAGCTCGACGCCGAGCGGCCGCCCCGGCTCACCCGCGGTCGCCTCGTCACCGGCCTCCTCTCCGCCATGGTGGTGATCGCCCTGCTGGCCTGGGTGCTGCCGTGGGCGACGGGGGCGAGCTGGGGGGCGATCACCGACACGCTGGTGGCCCTTCCCCCCTGGGCGGTGCCCGCGATGGGGCTGCTCGGCGTCGGCGCCCTGCTCCTCGAGGCGGTGACGGTGCGCGCCGCTCTGCCGGGCGCCCGCTGGACCGGCGTCCTGCTGGCACATCCCGTCGCAGGTGCGACCGCGCTGGCGATCCCCGGTGGGAGTGTGATCGGGCTGGGGCTGATGGGCTGGATCCTGCGCCGCTCCGGGCTGGGGCTGCCGGTGATCCTCACCGGCATCGTCGCCGCGTCGCTGGTGGAGATGGTGCTCACCTCGGTGCTGATCCCACTGCTGGGTCTGGCCGCCTATGCGCTGAGCCCGGTGCTGGCCCCGGTCGCGGTCTCGCTGCCCGGCACATGGTGGGCGGCGGTGCTGGCAGTGCTCGGTGCCGTGCTCGCCCTGGTCCTGACCCTCGTGATGCTGCGCCGCACCGTGCTGTCCGCGCTGCTGGGCCAGCTCGGTGAGCTGGTCCCGGCGCCTGTCGCCGGCGTGATCCTCACTCAGCGCGACGTGCTGGTCGAGATGCTGCGACACCGCTGGCCGGCCCTGGTGGCACCGACGCTCGGCGCCCGGGTGCTGCAATGGGCCGCCCTGGTGCTCGCGATCGAGGCGGTCGGTGCACAGGTGCCGCTGCTGCTGACGGTGGCGATCTTCGCGCTCGGGCGGGTGCTGTCCCTGGTGCCGCTGACGCCCGGCGGAGCCGGGGTCACGGAGACCGTCGGGGCAGCGGCGCTGATCGCCCTGGGGGTCGCAGCGGCCGATGCCGCGGCTGCGATGCTCCTGCTGCTGGTGACGATGCTGCTGGTGCCGCTGCTGACCGGCGCGGTCACGACGGTGGTGGCGCTCGGGTCCGCCCCGGACCGGCGGGAGATCGGCTGAGCCCGAGGGCCTGCACTCCGCGGGCGGGTCAAGCCTCCTCGTCGTAGTCGGGGGTGTCGATGCCGAGGGTGTGCGAGGGATGGGCGAGGATGCCGTCCTCGGCGCCGGGCAGCAGGGGGAACCCGCCGATGCTCGCCCCCTGCTCGGTGCCGACGAAAGCCGCGACATCGGCCACATGTCGGCGCGCGTCGTCACCCCGGCCCAGGAACCCGGCGCCGGTGTAGCCGCCCAGGCGCCGACCGGTAATGCGCTCGGCCGCGGTCGCGGTCGCGTCCAGACGTCGGGCGCTCGCGCGCAGACCGCTCGCGATGCGACCCAGCTCGGGGTACTCCTGTCGCGTCCAGCGCTCGTGGATCTCCTCGGCCACCTGCCGAGTTGCCTCATCCTCCGCGTTGGAGAGGTCCGCGATGGCGTTGGCCAGGCGCAGCCGCAGGATCGTGAGCCGCTCGGCGGCACGCCGCAGCGCCTCCGCCCGCCCCCGGATCGAGCGCGGATCAGCGGTCATCGGGCGGCTCCTCCCCGGACGGGGCCTGCAGCGGGGCGCGGGGGTCCTCGGCGTGGGCGGACGCTCCCATCGTCGGCGTCCGCGGGAAGGACGTCTCCAGCCACTCGTCGAGGAGGTCTATCGACCGGGCCCGGGCATCGGCGTCGGAGAGGAACACGTCATGGCGCGCGCCGGGGACCGCTTCGATGCGCACCTGCGGGCTCAGGGCGGCGGCCGCCGTGGCGAGGGTGCGCACGTTCAACACCGAGTCCGAGCGGCGCATCTGCTCGCTGAACCGCGGTCCGATCCGGGAGCGGTCCGCATGGAGCACCAGCACGGGGATCGCGAGCGGGCCGGCGGCGGCCAGGCGACGCTGCCCGTCGATGATCGCGTTGAGGGTGACGGCCGGGAACGGATGGCCTCCCGGTGGTTTCAGGGCGAGATCGTAGTCATAGGCGCCGCCGAAGTCCCGGTGGCTGGCGCGGGCGATGTGATCGCTGCCGGCGGGGAGGATCGGTCTCTCTCGCAGGCGCTCGGCCAGCATCCGCACGGGCACCTGGGCGAGGGCGCGGGTGACCGGCCCCAGATGCATCTCGAGCCAGGGGGAGTTCAGGGCGAGGCCGGCCACCGTGCCGGGATTCCGCTGGGCCCACAGCGCGGCGGTGAGGCCTCCGGTGGAATGTGCGAGCAGCACCGGCGGGCGATCGCGGCCGATGATCCGCAGCGAGGTGCCGATCTCCGCGTCATAACGGCTGAGATGGTCGATCTCGGTGGCGGTCTGGCCCGGCAGCAGGCTGCGGCCGTGCTTGCGCAGGTCCAGCCCCCATACGTCATGGCCCCGGCGGCCCAGGTGCTCCATCAGGCCGCGATCCAGGACGTAGTCCGACCAGCCGTGCATCAGCAGGACCGGGGGACGCGGGGCGTCCGCCGTCCGCGTGCTCCCCGCGTCACGGTGGATGAGCGTGGCGACCAGCGGGCCCTCCTCGTCGACCCCGAGCTCGATCCGGTGCGTCTCGTACCCCTCCCCCAGGAGCGGATCGGTGCTCACACCTCCTTGGAGCTGTCCCGCAGCAGCTCGGAGACCTCGTTCCTGCGGTACCGGCGATGACCGCCGAGCGTGCGCATGTAGGTCAGCTTGCCGGCCTGCGCCCAGCGCGTGACCGTCTTGGGGTCGACATGGAACATCTTGGCGACCTCGGCAGGCGTCAGCAGCTCGGTGGAGTCCTCGTCGCCCGCGGAAGGGTCCTCCGTGGTTGAGTTCATGGGGCGTGCGACCTTTCACAGCGGTATTCGGGGCGCCGCCACGCCGGTTCAGCGCGGTCTGGTGCGAGCACCGGCTCTAGACTAATCGGTACGATCAACGTACTGGCAAACAAACCCTCCGTGTCCGGCCAAGATCCTACGTAGCGGTAGCTCCGACGGGATGTCCGGCACGTCTCACGCCTGGGAGTTCGCCGGAGTGCAGGGCGCTCATGTACCCTGAGATCACGAAACTAATGCCATCTTCCGGGTAGACAAGCACGCCCGGCAGCCGACGCACAGGGGGTCAGATCCATGGGTCGCGGCCGACAGAAAGCCAAGCACACCAAGGTGGCACGGGACCTCAAGTACTACAGCCCGCCGACGGACCTCACGGCATTGCAGCGCGAACTGCAGTCCCAGCGGGGCGAGATCTCCAGCGCCGACGGAGACGACCGGGCCGAGGACAGCGACGAGTGGGCCGACGAGGACGCACCGTCCGCACACCGCCGCTGAGGACACCGGCTGACGCCGGAGAGCACCGTGACACAGCACGAGGGCCGACCCGCGGGTCGGCCCTCGTGCTGTGTCACCTGTTCGGCGGCTGACGGGGCCCGGGCTCAGGCCCAGCCGGCATGCTGACCGGCCATCAGCACCGCGCCGCCGTCGACGCCCTTGGCACCGGTGACGACGTGCTCCAGCGCCGAGCTCGGCGCGGGCAGGGAGTCCTCGCCGACGACCTCCCCGATCACCCGGGCCCCGAGCCCGCGCTCCGCCAGCACCGCGAGCGTCGCATCAGCCGTCTCCGCCTCGACCAGCGCGACCATGCCGATGCCCATGTTCAAGGTGCCCTCGAGATCCAGCTGGGGCACCGAACCCCACCCGGCCACCCGGGAGAACACCGCGCCCGGCTCCCAGCGGGAGCGGTCGATCCGGGCAGCGAGGCCCCGGGGCATCACGCGCGCGAGGTTCGCGGCCAGTCCCCCGCCGGTGATATGGCTCAGCGCGTGGACGGCGCCGAGGGTACGAGCATCCCGCAGCACGGCCAGCAGATCCGCGGTGTAGATCCGGGTCGGTTCGAGCAGCTCCTCACCGAGCGTGCGGCCGAAGTCCGCCACCGGTGACTCGAGGGAGAGGCCCGCGGCGGCGATCACGGCGCGCACCAGCGAGTAGCCGTTGGAGTGGAGGCCGGAGGCATCCAGTCCGATCACCACGTCCCCGTGACGGACCCGCTCGGGGCCCAGCAGCTCTCCGGCCTCGACCACGCCCACCGCAGCGCCCGCCACGTCGTAGTCCTCGGCCGCCATCAGGCCCGGGTGCTCGGCGGTCTCCCCACCCACCAGCGCGCAGCCGGCCAGTCGGCAGCCCTCGGCGATGCCGCGCACGATATCGGCGATCCGCTCCGGCACCACGGCGCCGCAGGCGATGTAATCGGTCATGGCCAGCGGCTCGGCGCCCACGACGATGATGTCGTCGACCACCATGCCCACCAGGTCACGGCCGATGGTGTCGTGGATGTCCAGTTCGCGCGCGATCGCGATCTTGGTGCCCACGCCGTCCGTGGAGGAGGCCAGCAGCGGACGGTCGTAGGACTTCAGCGCGCTGACGTCGACCAGGCCGGCGAAGGCCCCGATCCCGTCGAGCACCTGTGGGCCGTGGGTCGCGGCGACCGCTTCCTTCATCAGCTCGACGGCGCGGTCGCCGGCGGCGGTGTCCACACCGGAGTCGGCGTAGGTGATCCCGGGGGAACGGGAGTCCTCGGGGTGCGGAGTCGTGGAGTTCATGCGTCCTTCTCGGCGGCGGGCTGGGGTTCGGAAGCCTGGATGATGCCCTGGGCTCGGGCGACGGGCTCGGGCAGGGAGACCGGGTACTTCCCGGAGAAGCAGGCGGTGCACAGCGCCGACTCCGGCTGCTCGGTGGCGGCGATCATCCCCTCCTCGGTGATGTAGCCGAGGGAGTCGGCGCCGAGCGAGCGGGCGATCTCCTCGGTGCCGAGCCCGTTGGCGATCAGCTCGGCCCGGGAGGCGAAGTCGATGCCGTAGAAGCAGGGCCAGCGCACCGGCGGGGAGGAGATCCGCACGTGGACCTCGGCGGCGCCGGCCTCGCGCAGCATCCGCACCACGGCGCGCTGGGTGTTCCCGCGCACGATCGAGTCGTCGACCACCACCAGCCGCTTGCCCTCGATCACCTCGCGCAGCGGGTTGAGCTTGAGGCGGATGCCGAGCTGGCGGATGGTCTGGGAGGGCTGGATGAAGGTGCGGCCCACGTAGGCGTTCTTCACCATGCCCTGACCGTAGGGGATGCCCGATTCCTGGGCGTAGCCGATCGCGGCCGGGGTCCCGGACTCCGGGGTCGGGATCACCAGGTCCGCGTCGACGGGATGCTCCCGGGCGAGCTGACGGCCCATCTCGGTGCGGGCCTCGTTGACGCTGCGCCCGGCGATGCGGGTGTCGGGACGGGCGAGGTAGGCGTACTCGAAGACGCACCCCTTGGGCACGGGCTCCATGACCCGTTCCGAGCGCAGTCCCTGCTCGTCGATGATGATCATCTCGCCGGGGGCGACCTCGCGCACGAAGCTCGCGCCGCAGATGTCCAGCGCCGCGGTCTCCGAGGCGACCACCCAGCCGCGTTCGAGGCGGCCCAGCACCAGCGGGCGGATCCCCTGCGCGTCCCGCGCCGCGTACAGGGTCGTCTCCGTCATCAGGGTGAAGCAATAGGCGCCGTGGAGCAGGGGCATCAGTTCGCGCAGGGCGTCCGAGAGGCTTCCCTCGGTGTTCAGCAGCGCGGTGACCAGGGCGGTATCCGTGGTGTTGCCGCGAGCGATCTCGCCGGTGCGCGGCCTGCCGTGGCGCTCCTCGATCAGGTCGAGCAGCTCCTCGGTGTTGACCAGGTTGCCGTTGTGCGCCATGGCCACGGTGCCGTCAGGGCGCGGACCGAGCGCAGGCTGGGCATTGGACCAGGTGGAGCCGCCGGTGGTCGAGTACCGGGTGTGCCCGATCGCGATGTGCCCCTGGAGCGCTTCGAGGGAAGCCTCGTCGAAGACCTGGGAGACCAGGCCCATGTCCTTGTAGACCATGATCTGGGAGCCGTCGCTGGTCGCGATGCCGGCGGACTCCTGCCCGCGGTGCTGCAGGGCATAGAGACCGTAGTAGGTCAGTTTGGAGACGTCCTCACCGGGGGCGAAGACGCCGAAGACGCCGCAGGCATCCTGCGGGCCCTTCTCCCCGGGGAGCAGGTCATGGGAGAGTTTTCCGTCGCCACGTGCCACTGGTCCATAGTGCCACAGGCGGCGTGCAGGGCGGCGCGGCGTCCGCCGGGATCGGGAGCGATCGTCGCCGGGTCCCGGCGGGCTCGTCCCCGGGGGTCAGCGGCGTCGCTTCGGCCTGCGGCGATGCCTGAGCGAATCCACCAGCGCGGCGATCGCGGCCAGTGGGAGGCCGAGGAACACCACCGCCACCAGCATGAAGTTCAGGACCCCGCTGATGTCGGCGAACTGGAAGAAGGGGGCGCCGAGCAGCGCGACCAGGGCCGGCGCGATGAGCGCGAGGGCGACCCAGAATCCCAGGGTCGGAGTGCGGCTCCGACGCACGTACAGGCTGGTGACCTCGCTCTCACCCGGCGCATCGACCCCCGACTGTTCGGAGCCCCCGCCGCGCACCGACGGCTCGGCGTGCGCAGCGTTATCGGCATTGTCGCGGTTCTCGGGCTGCTCGGGGGGCTCGGGGTCTCTCACAGTGCTCACAGTCCTCCAGCGGCGTCGACCGCCGCGGCGACGATCGCCGGGTCGGTGCAGGTATCGGGGGCGTCGTCCTCGACCGCGGTGCCGGGTCGGCGACGCGCGGACAGATGGACGTCGGCCACCCCCGTGCGGCGCACGAGATCGCCGATGTCGGCGGGGCGCACCCCTCCCCCGGCGCAGATGTCCAGCAGTCCCTCCGCGGCGGCGACCATGGCGGCCAGGTCGTCCGCGCCGTCCAGCGCCCGGGACGCACCCCCGGAGCTGAGCACCCGGTGGATCCCGAGGCCCAGCAGGGTCCGGACCGCGTCCGCCCGCTGCGCGCGACCGGGCAGGGCATCGATCGCGCGGTGGACGGTGAGGGTGACCCCTCGCATCGCGGTGCTGCCGGCCTTCAGCGCACCGTCCCGGACGGCCTCGATCGCGGGCAGGTCCAGCTCACCGGTCCCGGTGAGCGCACCGATCACCACCCCGGCCGCCCCCGCGGCGACGCTCTCCTCGGCCTGCCGCGCCATCAGCGTGATCTCCTCGGCCGAGTAGGCGAACTCCTCGGGCCGATCCAGGAAGTCACCGTGCTCGGCGCGGCAGCGGACCAGCACGTGCACGTCGAAGTGGGGCTTGGCATCCCGCGCAGCGACCAGCGCGGAGGCGCGGGACGTGCACTCCTGGACCAGCTGGGCAGGCGGGGTGAGCCCGCCCCGGGCGAGATCCACGCACAGCTCGACCCGGTCCGCACCGGCATGCGCGGCGACCTCGAGACCAGCGAGGTCCTCGACGGCGATCTCCACGGCCACACTCATCACTCCTTCTCCTCAGGGGCCGGCCGCTCCTGGCCCGCCGGCGCCCGGACAGCCTGATCACGGGCGGCTCGGACGATGCGGCGCAGGCCGGGCAGCGGCAGCAGCTGCTGGAGGTCGCTGCGCTCCCCGCTCGCTCGCACCCGCCCTTCGGCCGCTGCCTGCTGCCAGTCGAGGTCACCGGTCACCAGCGCCAACCAGGTGGCCGCATCGGTCTCGACCACCGCCGGTGGGGTGCCGCGGGTGTGCCGGGTGCCAGTGATGGCCTGCACCGCGGCGTAGGGCGGGACCCGCAGCTCGACGGCGCCGCCGGGGTACTCCTCGGCGAACAGCTCCAGGGTGTGGCGCACGGCGGGGGCGAGCACCGGGCGGCCTGCCCCGTCCGGGGCATTCGCCCAGGAGGTCAGTGCCTGCCGCCCCGCCTCGGGATCGGTACGACGGCTCATCACGTCAGCTGGTCGCCGCCGGCAGCAGGTCGTGGACGGCGATGGTCGCGGCCCGGTCCGGACCCACGCCGATGGCGCTGATCCGGCAGCCGGCGAGCTCCTCGAGGCGGCGCACGTAGTTCCGTGCGTTCTCGGGCAGCTCCTCGACGGTGCGGGCCGCGGAGAGGTCCTCGGTCCAGCCCGGGAGGGTCTCGTAGACCGGGGTGGCGTGATGGAACTCGGTCTGGGTCATCGGCATCTCGCGGTGGATGACGCCGTCGACGTCGTAGCCGGTGCAGATCGGCACCTCGTCGATCCCGGTGAGCACATCGAGCTTGGTCAGCACGATGTCGGTGAAGCCGTTGATGCGCGCTGCGTGGCGGATCATCAGCGCGTCGTACCAGCCGCAGCGGCGCGGTCGACCGGTGTTCACGCCCACCTCGCCGCCGACTCGCTGGAGGTACTCGCCCCACGTGTCCTCGAGCTCGGTGGGGAACGGGCCGGCGCCCACGCGGGTGGTGTACGCCTTGACGATCCCGATCACCCGATCGATCCGGGTGGGGCCGACGCCGGTGCCGGTGCAGGCACCGCCGGCGGTGGGGTTGGAGCTGGTCACGAAGGGATAGGTGCCGTGGTCGACGTCCAGGTAGGTGGCCTGGCCGCCTTCCATCAGCACCACCTCGTCACGGTCCAGGGCCTCGTTGAGCAGCAGCGTGGTGTCCACCACCATCGGCCGCAGTCGTTCGGCGTAGGAGAGCAGTTCCTCGACGATCTCGTCGATCTCGACCGCCCGCCGGTTGTAGAGCTTGACCAGCAGCTCGTTCTTCTGCCGCAGCGCACCCTCGATCTTCTGCCGCAGGATCGACTCGTCGAAGAGGTCCTGGACGCGGATGCCGAGGCGTCCGATCTTGTCCATGTAGGCCGGCCCGATGCCGCGACCGGTGGTGCCGATCGCCCGCTTGCCCAGGAAGCGCTCGGTGACCTTGTCGAGGGTCTGGTGGTAGGGGGCCACGATGTGCGCGTTGGCGCTGATGCGCAGGCGGGAGGTGTCCACGCCACGGGACTCCAGCATCCCGATCTCGTCGAACAGTGCGCCGAGGTGGACCACCACGCCGTTGCCGATGACCGGTGTGACCTGGGGCGAGAGGATGCCGGCGGGGAGGAGCTTGAGCTCGAACTTCTCGCCGTCGACGACAACGGTGTGGCCGGCGTTGTTGCCTCCGTTGGGCTTGACCACGTAGTCGACCCGTTCACCGAGGAGATCGGTGGCCTTGCCCTTCCCCTCGTCACCCCATTGGGCTCCGACGATCACGACGGCGGGCATGGCGACTCCTGAGGAACGGGATGTGACTTTCCGGGCAGGTGGCCGCGTGCGGTGCACAGGGCCGCGCAGATCCTACCAAGCACGGCCGGGCGCCCCCTGCGCACCGGGACGCCCGGCCGGTGCGCTCAGTCCAGCAGGCTCGGGTCGGCCTCGCGGAGGAAGCCGGTGACGCGATCGGCCTCGGCCTCGTCGCCGAGCCGGCGCGAGGTCTCGCCCAGCAGCGCCAGCGCCCGCAGGAAGCCGCGGTTGGGGGCGTGGGAGGCGGGGATCGGCCCCTGCCCGCGCCAGCCGGACTTCCGCAGCGCGTCCAGGCCGCGGTGGTACCCGGTGCGGGCGTAGGCATAGGCGGCGAGGTCGTCGCCGTCGGTCAGCGCGTCCTGGGCGAGGGTGGACCAGGCGAGCGGGGAGTCGAGATGACGTGCGGTGACCTCCCGCGGGTCACCGTCGACCAGCTCCTCGCTCACCTGCACATCGACGAAGTCGTCGGGGAGTCGGGTCTCGGGAATGCCCAGAAGGTTCCCGCTGGTGAGGTTATCGGTACGATCAGCCATGCAAGCATCGTAGGCGGTGTCGCCTGATGACCACATGACCGGAATGATTCACCCATGTCACACACGCAGGACGGGTCCGAGCTCCTCACCGGGCCCGGCGCGGGAGGACTGCTCCGCTCGGCCGTCGGCAACTCCGGTGGCGTGCTGCACAGCTGGCAGCTCGACCACGTCGACCACCGTCCCGGTCGCAGCACCAAGGCGCTGTACCGCACCCAGGTGTCCTGGCCCGAGCTCGACGGGCCGCAGGCACCCGCGCGCGAGGAGCTCTTCGGCGCCAGCGCCCACATCGGCGAGCGCGAGAAGAACCTCTACGTCGCCGAGCAGACCCTGGTGATGACCGACGGCGACATCAACGTGCGCGTGTGGCGCTACCCCCACGACCCCTGGCTGCCGATGCTCCCACAGGTCTGCTATCCGGACATCGTGGGCCCCACCCTCCACGACCTCGGTGCCTCCATCGGCCCCGATCCCTCGGTGCCGATCGCGATCGACGTCGTGTCCTACCGCCCGGGCCGCCGGGCGGTGCTGCGCGCCTCGCAGGGGGACCGGGCGGTCTACCTCAAGGTGATGCAGCCCCATCGCAGCGGGGAGATCGTGGACCGCCACGATCGGCTGCATGCGGCCGGTGTCCCGGTGCCCGAGGTGATCGCCCATCACCACGGACTGGTGGTCCTCGCCGAGCTCCCCGGCCGCCCGCTGGCCCGCGCCGTGATCGATGAGGGCGTGGACGCCTGCCGGGCCGAGGACCTGGTGGCCCTGCTGGACCGGCTGCCCGCCTCGATGTACTCGCTCTCGCTGCGCCCGCCGTGGACCGACTCGGTGGACTTCTACTCCGGCATCGTCAGCTCCTCGGTCCCCTCGCTCGGACCGCGGCTGGATGCCCTGGTGCGCTCGATCCGCGATGGCCTCGCCGCCCTCGAGCAGCGGATGGACATGCGCCCGCACGACGTGGTGCACGGAGACTTCTACGAGGCGCAGGTGTTCGTCGAGAACGGCAAGGTGGTGGGCCTGCTCGACATCGACACCGTGGGCCCGGGCCGCAGGGCCGATGATCTGGCCTGCCTGCTCGCCCATCTCAGCGTCTTGGCCGACTACGGCAACGCCGGTCGCATCGATCGCGCCACCCAGGAGCGGGTCGAGGAGGCCATCGGCACCTGGCGCGAGATGTTCTCGGACCGGGTCGATCCCACCGAGCTCGCGCTGCGCTCGGCAGGTGTGGTGCTGTCCCTGGCCACCGGTCCGCACCGCCAGCAGGAGGCGGCCTGGGAGGCCGCCACCGAGGCGATCGTGCGGGTCGCCGAGGAGTGGGTCTCCGCGGCCCGACGTGCCGAGGCCGAGCGCGATGCCGATCTGGCCGCGAAGCACGCGGCGACCGCACCGGTGGCCGACTCCCGGCAGGTGGCTCCCGCCTCGCCGACGCAGGGCCCGACGGGGGTGCGCCAGGTTCCGCCGCAGCCCGCCGCCCCGCAGTCGGGGCCGCCGGAGAACACCGGGCCCCTGCCTCCGCAGCCCCTCTCCCCCCGGCCGGTTCCGACCACCGGGCCGCACGCGCCGCCTCCGCAGCCGTCCGGCAGCGGATCCGATACCGGCGACGACTCCCCCACCCAGGAGCGACGGATCGACTCGATCCTCCCGGGCTGAGGGCCCCGCGGCCGAGCGTCGCCGGCTGTGCCACCATCGGGGCATGCGCGCAGTGCTCCAGAGGGTCGACGGTGCCCAGGTCGAGGTCGAGGGCGAGGTGGTCGGTGCGATCGAGGGCGAGGGCCTGCTGGCCCTGGTGGGCGTGACCCACGGGGACGGCCCCGAGCAGGTGGCGACGATCACCCGGAAGATCTGCGAGCTGCGGATCCTGGACGGGGAGCGCTCGGTGCTCGATGCCGGGGCGCAGGTGCTGGTGGTCTCCCAGTTCACCCTTTACGGCGATGTGCGCAAGGGGCGCCGGCCGTCCTGGAGCGGGGCCGCACCGGGGCCGGTCGCCGAGCCGCTGGTGGAACAGGTGGTCGAGGCGCTGCGTGAGCGCGGGGTCACCGTCGCGACCGGACGCTTCGGTGCCATGATGCGGGTGGGGCTGACCAATGACGGGCCCTTCACGATCCTGCTCGAGGCCTGAGCGCCGCTCGCCGGGCGTCCCGTGAGCACGACCTGCACTCCACCGATGCGGCCGCGTACCCTGGCCCCATGACCTACACACTCGTGCTGCTCCGCCACGGCGAGAGCGACTGGAATGCGAAGAATCTGTTCACCGGCTGGGTGGACGTCCATCTCACCGAGAAGGGACGCCAGGAGGCCACGGAGGGCGGCGACCTCCTCAAGGAGGCCGGGATCCTCCCCGATGTGGTGCACACCTCGCTGCAGCGCCGCGCCATCATGACCGCGAACCTGGCCCTCGACGCGGCCGATCGCCACTGGATCCCCGTCAAGCGGGACTGGCGACTGAACGAGCGCCACTACGGCGCGCTGCAGGGGATGGACAAGGCCGAGATCCGCGAGAAGTACGGCGAGGAGCAGTTCATGGCCTGGCGCCGCTCCTACGACACCCCGCCGCCCGAGATCGAGTTCGGCACCGAGTTCTCCCAGGACCAGGATCCGCAGTACGCGGATCTCGGCGACCAGCTGCCGAAGGCCGAGTGCCTCAAGGACGTCGTCGAGCGCTTCCTGCCGTACTGGGAGGAGGGCATCAAGCCCGACCTGGTCGCGGGGAAGACGGTGCTGATCGCCGCCCACGGCAATTCGCTGCGCGCACTGGTGAAGTACCTCGACGGCATCTCCGACGAGGAGATCTCCGGGCTGAACATCCCCACCGGCCAGCCGCTGGTGTACGAGCTGGACGAGGACTTCCAGCCCGTGGACCCCGGTGGCCGCTACCTCGACCCGGTCGCCGCGAAGGCCGCCGCCGAGGCGGTCGCGAATCAGGGCAAGAAGTGAACTGACGCTCCCCGGCAGACGGCGTCCCCACCACGTGAGGTGGGGGCGCCGTCTGCGCCCGGCACGCTCAGCGGCGGCGCCGGGTGCCGAACAGGCTGCGGGTGATCTCGCGGCCCAGCACGGTGCCGGCGGAGCGGAGGAAGGAGCGCACGGCCGGCTTGTCGAAGAATCCGCCGTCGCCGCCCTTCTCCCGCGAGGGGCGCTTCGAGTCCGCCGCGTCGCCGGCCTTCCGGTCGCTCTTCTCGGCCTCTGCGACCGCCTCCGCGTCCTCCGCGGCCCGCGCGGCGAGGATCTCGAAGGCGGACTCACGGTCCACTGCGGTGCCGTACTCCTCCTGCAGGGGCGAGGCCGCGACGGCGGCGGCGATGACATCGCTGCCGGCCGGATCCATCGAGGACTCCGGCGCGCGCACGGCGGTGATCGCGACCGGGGTGGGGGCGCCGTCCTCGCTCATGACGGTGACGATCGCCTCGCCGGTGCCCAGCGCCGGGATCACCTCGACCAGGTCGTGCTCGGAGCTCGGGAAGGTGGACGCCGTCGCCTTGAGCGCCTTCGCATCGTCGGGCGTGAAGGCGCGCAGCGCGTGCTGGATCCGGTTGCCGAGCTGGGCGAGCACATCGCCGGGGATGTCCTTCGGGGTCTGGGTGATGAAGAAGACGCCGACTCCCTTGGAGCGGATCAGCCGGACCGTCCGGACCACCTGTTCCAGGAATGCGTCCGAGGCGTCCTTGAACAGCAGATGCGCCTCGTCGAGGAAGAACACCAGCCTCGGCACCTCGAGGTCTCCGACCTCCGGGAGCTCCTGGTAGAGCTCGGCCAGCATCCACATCATGAAGGTGGAGAACAGCTCCGGGCGCTGGGCGACGCCGAGCAGCTCGAGGCAGGAGATGATGCCGGTGCCGTCCTCGGCCGTGCGCAGCAGCTGCGCAGGGTCGAATGCCGGCTCACCGAAGAAGACATCCGCGCCGGAAGCCTCGAAGGCGGTGAGGCTGCGCAGGATCACCCCGGCGGTGGAGGTGGAGATGCCACCGATGCCCTCGAGCTCGTCCCTGCCCTCGTCGGAGGTGAGGAACTGGATCAGGGAGCGCAGGTCCTTGAGGTCCAACAGGGCCAGGCCCTGGGCGTCGGCATAGTAGAAGATGAGGCCCAGTGAGGATTCCTGGGTCTCGTTCAGCTCCAGGACCTTGGACAGCAGCACCGGTCCGAAGTCGGTCACCGTGGTGCGGATCGGCACGCCCTCGCCCTGCCCGCCGAGAGTGAAGAACTCCGTGGGTGCGGCGCGGGAGATCCACTCCTGGCCGCGGGCGGCGGCACGGGCGGTGAGCGTCGAGGAGGCCGGGCCGGGCACGGCGATGCCGGAGAGATCGCCCTTCATGTCGGCGACGAACACGGAGGTGCCCGCATGCGCGGCCTGCTCGGCGATGATCTGCAGGGTGCGGGTCTTGCCGGTGCCGGTGGCGCCGGCGATCAGGCCGTGGCGGTTCAGCATCCGCACCGCGAGGTTCACGGCGACCGCGGGGTCGGGCTCCTCCCCCTCGAGCAGGGCGCCCAGGTGGATGCGGCCGCCCTCGAAGGCGTAGGCGTCCCGGATGGCGCGGGCCGCCGGGCTCAGCTCGGCGGATCCGTGCGGAGCCCGCCCCTCCGAGGCGGGCGCGGTGTTCTCAGGACTCATGCGGGGCTCCTCCTGCGTCGGTGCAGGCCGACGGATACGTGGTCTCGACCCTGGAATCGTAGCCGCCCAGCTCACGTCCGGCGGGCGGGGACGCTAACGTATCGGAATGTCCGATCATGACCAGCTCGAAGTCCTCGGCGATCCGCCGCACGTCGTCCGCGCCCTCGACGAGCTGCCTCGCCCCGCGGTGGCGGCCATGCTGCGGGCCCCGTCGGCACCCGCGCTGCTGGAGCTGCTGGGCATCACGGGAGCTGACCAGGTCGAGCTCAGCGCCCTGATCGGTCCGGCCCTCGAGGATCCGGAGATCCTCGCCGAGATCACCCGTACGGCGAACCTGCTGCGCGGGGCCGCCGGGCTCGACGTCCCCGCGGCCGAGCTCGGCGCGCTGGAGGCGAGGCACAACTCCCTGCAGCAGCGCCTCGCCCCGGGCGAGGGCCTGGTCCCGATCCTCGCCCTCGCCGTGAGCACCTCCACGGTGCGCGCCTGGCATCGGGAGCGAGGGCTCAGCACCGAGCAGTCCTGGCAGGTGCTCGCGGACCTCGGCCAGCAGATGCGGGTCCACCGCCACAGCAGCGGGCGGCTGGGACTGCACCAGCTGCCCTGGATGGCGCTGAACTGGTGCGGCCGGCTCGTGCACCTGGGCCGGCTGCAGTTCGATCTGCACCGGGTCGAGGAGGGGACGACGCAGGAGCGCTGGGTGCTCGGCACCCACATCCCGGCCTCCGGGCCGCTGGATCCCGCTGCGGTGGACGACTCCCTGGCCCGCGCCACCGCGTACTTCACGACCCACTACGCAGATCTCGGCACGGGACGCCCTGACCACGCGCCGCCCTTCGGCCACGAGTTCGTCTGCGACTCCTGGCTGATGAACGAGCTGCTGCCACGGGAGCTCGGCGAGGAATCGAACCTCGGTGCCTTCGTGCGCCGCTGGGAGATCGTCTCCCGCACCCCGGGGGACGATTCCGCCGCGTTCTTCGTGTTCGGATCGCGCCCGCCCTACGACCCCGCGGAGCTGCCGCGCACCACCCGTCTGGAGCGGGTGGTCGGTGAGCACCTGGCCGACCGCCGAGGCTGGGAGGCGGGCCTCGGACGCCTGGTGCGCTGAGGCGGCGGTTCAGAAGACCGAGGCGCCCTCGTCATAGCGGTCGAGGACCTCGTCGAAGGCGGTGCCCAGATCGATGCCGCGGGTCATCGAGACCGCGAAGGCGCTGCGGGCGACCGCGAAACCGATCTGCACCGAGAGGTTCGCCTGCTCCTGGGCGTGCTCGCCCTCGAGAGCATCGGCCAGCGCCTCGACCATCTCGGTCTGCACCGACAGCAGATTGCCCGAGGAGAGCGTGTGCAGCCTCGGTTCTGATGCCATGACCTGCTTCTTCAGCTCTCGCAGCTCCGGCTCCGCCGGCGCGGCGGCGAGCGCTTCACGCATCACGGAGCGCAGCGCCGCGCGCGGGCCGACCCCCTCGATCCGCTCCCGCAGCTTCTCGGCGACCCCTTCGCCGCTCTCCAGGAGCACGCCGATGATCGCGGACTCCTTGGTGGTCCAGTGATTGAAGAAGGTGCGGGTGGAGACCCCGGCGCGCTGGGCGATGGCCTCGACCGTGACGCCGCTGAGCCCGTTCTCGTGGACGAGCTCGAGGGCGGCGCGATGCATGGCGATGCGGGACTGGCGCTTCTTCAGCGCCCGCAGCCCCAGGGCCTGATCGGGAGGGATCGTCTCGTCATTCACGGGACCATCGTAGGTCCGACACGAGTCACCATCTGCACTCGGTGAGACAGTGCAGTGCTTGCGGCAATGGACGAGCATGGCTCGGTCGGGGGCCGCTGTCGTGCTGCACCCGCCGAACGCCCCCGACACGCATCATCGCCCGCACTCCGGCCCCGGCAGGAACCGCCCCCGCGCGCCGCCCCGATCCCGGTGAGCGCTCCGGAGCAGCTCGAGGACACCGGCGCCTCCCAGCGGTCCGGGATCGAATCATGAAAAGATGGGCAGATGCTGCTGACCGATCACGTCCCGCCCACGATGCCCCCGGCCCTGGAGGGCCGACTGACCACCCGGGTGCCGATCGAGGCGGACGTCCCGGCGGTCGTCAGGCTGATCACCGCGGACATCCGCCGCCACACCCCGGACGGAGAGGCCGATGAGGCCGGTATGCGCTCGCGGATGGTGGGGCTGAAGTCCTGGGCGCGCCGGGAAGTGGTGGTGGTGCCTCCCGCCGCCGATGGCTCCCCCTCCCTCGACCAGCCGCCGGTCGCCTGGATCGCTCTCGAGGATCGGGCCACCGGTCGCACCAACGTCCAGTTCGTGCTCGCCCAGGACTGCCCCGAGCGCGACGCTCTGGCCGCCGCCCTGCTGGACTGGGCGGTCGAGGTGGGCGGCTCCTTCGCCCGGGCGCGCGGGGTGGAGACCACCCAGCTGGACGCCGACGCGAACGAGCTGGACACCGATCGGGGGCGGCTGCTGCAGGCGGCGGGCTACGAGAGGGTCCGCACCTGGCTGCACATGCGGCGTCCCGTCGATCCGGCAGAGCTCGCGGAGCTGCCCGCCCCCCGCGAGGGCACCCGCGTGCGGCAGGTCCACCGCCACGAGTCCGGCCTGCCGGTCGCCCAGGACGTGCGCACCGTGCACCGGATGCTCGAGGAGTCCTTCGCCGACCACTTCAACTCCTACCGCGAGTCCTTCGCCGAGTTCGTCCAGCGGCTCATCGAGAACCCGGAGGAGGCGGGCTGGGATCACTGGTGGATCGCCGAGATCCACCGCGACGGGGTCTGGCTCCCCGCCGGCGGCCTGGTCGCTGCGGTCGTCCCCGCGACGGCCGCCCGTGGTGAGGGCACCTACCTGGAGTACCTCGGGGTGCACCGCTCCGCCCGTGGCCACGGCATCGCGAAGGCACTGCTGAACGCCTCGATCCAGGACGCCGCCGAACGGGGGCGCACCCACGTCGATCTCGAGGTCGACGACGACTCCCCCACCGGCGCCGACGGCCTCTATGCCGCGATGGGCTGGGAGGTCTACGAGCGCACCCAGTCCTGGCACTCCTCAGCGCCCTCGCACCCCTCGCGCCTGCTCGAACCGCCGACGGCCTGAGCCGGGCGGACGCGCAGCGCCCCGCGATCCCGCGATCCCGCGATCCCGCGCCGATTGTCAGGTTCCGTGCCAGTTGCCTGCGACGATCGGTTCGGAACCTGACAATCCCCGGGCCCAATCCGGCACCACGGTCGCGACTGCGGTGTGGCTCGAGCGGCCCTCGCTGCGGCGGTGCCGTGCTTCCGGCTGCAGACGTGGACGTCGGCACCGGGCAGCACTGCACCAGGCACAGCACCAGGCACGGTCGAGTCGTGAGTTCCGCCGCCCAGGACGCCGCGTAGGCCGTGCTTCTCACGACTCGGGGCGGCAGGGCTCGGCAGCATCCGTGCCCGGGCAGCACCGCGCCCCGCGACCGGATCCGGCGGATCAGTGCGGGGCGCCGGCTGCGGGGCTCAGCGGGAGGTCACTCCCACTCGATGGTGCCCGGGGGCTTGCTGGTGATGTCGAGGGTGACGCGGTTGATCTCGCTGACCTCGTTGGTGATCCGGGTGGAGATCCGTGAGAGCACGTCGTAGGGGACCTTGGCCCAGTCCGCGGTCATCGCGTCGTCGCTGGTGACGGGGCGCAGCACCACGGGGTGGCCGTAGGTGCGGCCGTCGCCCTGCACGCCCACGGAGCGCACGTCCGCCAGCAGCACCACGGGGCACTGCCAGATGGTGCGGTCCAGGCCCGCGGCGGTGAGCTCCGCGCGGGCGATCGCATCGGCCGCGCGCAGGATGTCCAGACGCTCCTGGGTGACCTCGCCGATGATGCGGATGCCCAGGCCCGGCCCGGGGAAGGGCTGTCGCCAGACGATCTCCTCGGGCAGGCCGAGCTCGGCGCCGACCGCGCGCACCTCGTCCTTGAACAGGGCGCGCAGCGGCTCGACCAGCTCGAAGGAGAGGTCCTCGGGCAGGCCGCCCACGTTGTGGTGGCTCTTGATGTTCGCGGCGCCCTCGCCGCCGCCGGACTCGACGACGTCCGGGTACAGGGTGCCCTGGACGAGGAAGGCCGTCGCCTCGGCGTGATCCCCCTCGACCACGCCCTGCTCCCGCAGGATGTCCGCCTGGGCCTGCTCGAAGGTGCGGATGAACTCGCGACCGATGATCTTGCGCTTGGTCTCGGGATCGGTGACCCCGGCGAGCGCGTCGAGGAACTGCTGCTCGGCGTCGACCATCACCAGCTTCGCACCGCCGGTGGAGGCACCGAAGGCCTGTTCGATCTGCGCGGACTCGTCCTGGCGCATGAGGCCGTGGTTCACGTACACACAGGTGAGACGGTCGCCGATGGCGCGTTGCACGAGCGCGGCGGCGACGGCGGAGTCCACCCCGCCGGAGAGGCCGCAGATCGCGGAGCCCTCGCCCACCTGGGCACGGATCCGCTCGAGCTGCTCCTCGATGACGCCTCCGGTGGTCCAGCTCGGCTCGATGCCGGCGCCGCGCACCAGGAAGTTCTCCAGCACCTCCTGGCCGCGGTCGGAATGCCCGACCTCGGGGTGCCACTGCACACCGAAGAGCCGCTTCTCGGTGTTCTCGAAGGCCGCGACCGGGCTGCCGGACGAGGTGGCGACCACCGAGAATCCGGCGGGGGCGGCGGTCACCGAATCACCGTGGCTCATCCACACGTTCTGCGTGATGTCCTGCGCGGCGAGCAGCTGCGAGGTGCCGTCGATGCTCTCCAGACGGGTCGCGCCGTACTCGCGCACGCCGGTCGGCGCGACGGTGCCGTCCAGCGCCGCGGCCATCGACTGGAAGCCGTAGCAGAGCCCGAGCACGGGCACCCCGGCCTCCAGCAGCGCCGGGTCCAGTCGCGGGGCGCCCTCGGCATAGACGGAGCTGGGCCCGCCGGAGAGGATGATCGCCCGGGGCCGCTTGGCGAGGATCTGCTCGGTCGTCAGCGAGTGCGGGACCACCTCCGAGTAGACCTGGGCCTCCCGGACCCGGCGGGCGATGAGCTGTGCGTACTGGGCGCCGAAGTCGACGACGAGGACAGGGCGCTGGTCGGTGTCGTTCACCCGAGAGAGTCTACGTGCGGGCGCTCTCCTCGGGCGCGGGAGTCCGCCCGCGGCGGGCGCAATCCTCGTCACGCTCGCCGGCCGGGCTCACTCCCCGCCCGGAGCCCCGGCCCGGGCCTCGTCCTGCAGGGTGGGCCGGCGCCTGAGGTCGGACTCGACCCGTTGGTGGGTCCAGCGCTCCCCGAAGAACGACAGCACCGGGACGATGCCGAAGAACATCAGCAGCAGCATCCGCGGCAGGCCCCAGCGCAACTTCATCCACAGGTCGAAGCCGAGAACCACATAGACCATGTAGATCAGGCCGTGGATCGGGGACCAGACGGAGGAGACCTGGTCCCAGAACGGGGAGACCGAGGAGAACCAGGTGTCGCCGCCGAAGACGAGGTAGCGCATCGTCATGATGCCCACCAGCACCAGCAGGGCGATGCCCTCCACGATGGAGGCCACACGGAAACGGGCGAAGGAGGTCCTGCAGGCGACTTCGTCGAGGGGGCGGGGAGCGGGCACGGGTCACACGTCCTTGTCAGAGGGAGGGGCGGTCGTCGTCACGACGGCCGGGGAGCGGGTGGGGAGCGGGTCGTCCTCGCCGAGCAGCTCCTGCATCGCCTCACGACGATCGGCGACCTCGTCGAGGTGCGTGGCCCGCACGGAGCGCCACCACAGGAAGAGGAAGAAGCCGCCGAAGGCGACCCATTGGAAGGAGTAGCCGATGTTCTGCCAGTTCAGGCCGCGCGAGAAGTCGGACTCCGCCTCGGGCAGCGTCCGCAGCGTCCCGGAGGGTTCGGCGAGGGAGACGTAGCCGGAGTACATCGGTGACCCCCATTCGTTGACCAGCATCGGGGTCGCGATCTCCCGCGCCACTGCACCGTCCACGCCGCCGGAGGCCGCTTCGCTGGCTTCCAGCTGGCCGGAGATCTCGATCTCGCCCTGCGGGGCCTCGGGGACGAGTGCGGGGGCGAGGCGGCCGTCGGCATCGGTGACCTCCGCAGCGGGGAGCCAGCCGCGGGCGACGGGCAGGCGGGCCCGGGTGCCGTCGCCCTGGTCCACGAGCAGGGAGGAGATCACGAGCACGGCCGGGGTGCCGCCGATCTTCCGTCCGGGCACGAGGATCTGCTCACCGGGCACGAAGCTGCCGGTCACGGTGACGATCTCCCCCGCCATCTCGTTGGTGACCGGGTCGCCCACCGCGAGCACGCCGCGGATGTCGCCCAGCTGCGCGGGTTCGGCGGCCTGGTCGGTGATGACCTGGTGCGCGCGGTCCCACTGCCAGGTGGCCAGCAGCCCGCACGCGAGGGTCGCCACGATCATCAGGGCGAGCATCCCCAGGAAGCGGGGACGGAGGGCGACGCGGAGCATGGCTCCATGGTACGAGCCGCTGCCGGGACGGATCCTGGGCAGCGATACCTCTCACATCGCGCTGCGCGCGCTCGGCCCGTCGTGCCGGGTCCTCACCCCGTGGACCTGGACGCGGACCTTCGCGCTCGCGGGGCAGCCGTCGACATGGTCCCGTCGGTCCCGTCCCCGCTCCGGGTGCCGCGCTTATGCTGGGGAGCGTGTCCAAGAGTGTCTATATCGCCAGCCCGGAGGGGATGACCGGCAAGTCGATGGTGGCTTTCGGCCTCCTCGAAGCCCTCGCCTCGCGGTCCGACCGTGTCGGGGTGTTCCGCCCCGTCGTCCAGTCAGGTCGCGCGCGCGACTACGCCGTCGAACTCCTCACCAGCCATCCGGCGGTGGAGCAGACGTACGAGGACGCGATCGGGGTGGACCACCAGCTGGTGCTCTCGGACCCCGATGCCGCGCACGAGAGGATCCTCGCCCGCCACCGCGAGCTCGCAGAGCGCTTCGCGGTGCTCGTGATCCTCGGCTCGGACTACAACGACCTGGCCAACCCCACCGAGCTCGCGTTCAACGCCGAGGTGGCGGCGAACATGGGCGCTCCCGTGGTGATCGTCCTGTCCGGTCTGGATCGCAGTGCTGACCAGGTGGCCGCCCTCGCGGCGGTGTCGGTCAGCGAGTTCGGCGGGCACCACGCCCTCCCCATCGCCATCGTGGTCAACCGCGCCGAGTCCGGCTCCCTGGACGCGATCCGCGGCGCCGTCGCCGCGAAGGTCCCCGGGGCGCTGGTCGCGGCGATCCCCGAGAACCCCGTGATCCTGGCCCCCACCGTGCAGGAGCTCAAGGATGCCGTCGGCGGCACCCTGCTGCAGGGCAACCCCGACTGGCTGGACCGTGTCGCGGTCGGCACCGTCATCGCGGCGATGAGCCTGCCCAACGTGCTCAGCCGCCTCACCGAGAACTGCACCGTGATCGCCCCCGGCGACCGGTACGACCTGCTGCCGGGACTGGTGATGGCGCAGCAGTCGGGCACCTTCCCCGCTCTCTCCTCGATCGTGCTGACCGGTGGTTACGACGTCCCTGACGAGGTGGGTCGCCTGATCTCCGGCGTGCAGCAGGACCTGCCGATCATCACCACCGACCTGTCCACCTTCGACACCGCGGTGAGGGTCGCACGGACTCGCGGCCGGCTGGACGTGGCCAGCTCCCAGAAGGTGGACGCCGCCCGGCGCGCCGTCGCCGAGCACCTGCCGATCCCGGACCTGCTGGCGTCCCTCGAGGTGAGCCGCAGCGAGGTCGTCACGCCGATGATGTTCGAGTTCGAGCTGCTGGCCCGCGCCCGCGGCGAGAAGAAGCGGATCGTGCTGCCCGAGGGGGACGAGCCGCGGATCATCGCGGCCGCCGAGGCGATCCTCGCCCGGGGCGTCGCCGAACTGATCCTGCTGGGGGACGAGAACACCCTCCGGGCGAAGGCCGCCCAGCTGGGGCACGACATCTCCGAGGCTCGGATCGTCTCCCCCCACGACACCGAGCACGTCGAACGCTATGCGGTCGAGTACGCGCGGCTGCGGGCGAAGAAGGGCATCACCCTCGAGCAGGCCCGTGAGAAGGTCCAGGACGTCTCCTACTTCGGCACCATGATGGTGCAGCTGGGCGAGGCCGACGGGATGGTCTCCGGCGCGGCCCACTCCACCGCCCACACCATCCGTCCCTCCTTCGAGATCATCAAGACCAAGCCGGGTGCGAAGATCGTCTCCTCGGTGTTCCTGATGGCGCTCGAGGACCGGGTGCTGGTCTACGGCGACTGCGCGGTGAACCCCGATCCGACCGCCGAGCAGCTCGCCGACATCGCGGTGCAGTCCGCCGCGACCGCCGCACAGTTCGGGGTGGATCCGCGCATCGCGATGCTCTCCTACTCCACCGGCACCTCCGGCACCGGGGCGGACGTGGACAAGGTCCGCGAGGCCACCGCGCTGGTGCGCGGGGGCGAGCCGCAGCTCGACGTCGAGGGCCCCATCCAGTACGACGCGGCCGTGGACGCCTCGGTCGCGAAGACGAAGCTGCCGGACTCCTCGGTCGCCGGGCGGGCCACGGTGTTCGTCTTCCCCGACCTGAACACCGGCAACAACACCTACAAAGCCGTCCAGCGCTCCGCCGGCGCCATCGCCATCGGCCCGGTCCTGCAGGGACTGAACAGACCGGTCAACGACCTCTCCCGCGGTGCCCTGGTGGACGACATCATCAACACCGTGGTCATCACCGCGATCCAGGCGCAGGCCGCATCCACCTCATCCGCCGCAGGCTGACGACCCTCCTCCCCTCAGCGTTCAGGAGCTCACCGCATGGCAGACCCCACCGCCCCTCGCATCCTCGTCATCAACTCCGGCTCCTCCTCGCTGAAGTTCCAACTGCTGGATCCGGCCGACGGCGCCGTGGACGCCTCCGGCATCGTCGAGCGGGTCGGCCAGGACAGCGGCAGCGCCACCATCACCGCCGGTGCACAGGAGTCGAGCTTCGCGGGTCCGGTGGCGGACCACAAGGCGGCGATGACGATCGTGCACTCCCTCTTCGAGGACGTGGGCCTGTCGCTGGGCGACGACCGGATCCGCGCCGTCGGCCACCGCGTCGTCCAGGGCGGCGCCCGGTACTCGGAGCCCGTCCTCATCGACGACCAGGTGCGCTGGGACATCCACGACCTGGGCAAGCTCGCGCCGCTGCACAACTATGCGGCGGTGGACGGGATCGACGGCGCCATGGCGCTGCTGCCCGCGGTGCCGCATGTGGCCGTGTTCGACACCGCCTTCTTCACCGCTCTGCCCGAGGCTGCGGCGCACTACGCCCTGAACCGCGAGGTCGCCACCGAGTACAAGGTGCGCCGCTACGGCGCCCACGGCACCAGCCACCAGTACGTCTCCCGCGCGGTCTCGGAGCGTCTGGCCGCGCAGGGTCAGGACGTGACCGGCCTGCGACAGATCGTCCTGCACCTGGGCAACGGCGCCTCGGCCTCCGCCGTGCTCGGCGACCGGGCGGTGGAGACCTCCATGGGCCTGACCCCGCTGGAGGGGCTCGTGATGGGCACCCGCACCGGGGACATCGACCCCACGATCTACCTGCACCTGCATCGCCGCGCCGGCTTCGACCCCGCCGAGATCGACGACATCCTCAATAAGCGCTCGGGGATGCTGGGCATGTGCGGGATGAGCGACTTCCGGGACATCACCCGGGCCGTCGAGGCGGGCGATGAGGCCGCGACCCTCGCGACCGAGGTCTACGTGCACCGGCTGCGCAAGTACCTCGGCTCCTACACCTTCGTGCTCGGCGGCCTGGACGTGCTGACCTTCACCGCGGGCATCGGCGAGAACGTGCCGATGGTGCGCGAACGGCTGCTGACGGGCCTCGAGCAGCTCGGCATCGAGCTGGATCTCGAGAAGAACGCCGTGCGCAGCAAGGAGGCGCGGGTGATCTCCACGCCGCAGTCCCGGGTGACGGTGATGATCGTGCCGACGAACGAGGAGCTCTCGATCGCCCAGCAGGCCGCGGAGGTGGCGCGCAGCGTCTGAGCGCACCCGGCCCCGCCGTCGTGCCCGGACCCGCTCCGCGCACCTCAGGGCTGGGCGATGACGTCGACCCGCTGGAACTCCTTGAGGTCGAGGTAGCCGGTGGTGGCCATCGCGTGGCGCAGCGCCCCGATGAGGTTGGTGGTGCCGTCGGCCGCGATCGAGGGCCCGAAGAGGATCTGCTCGAGCGGGGCCGCCGTGCCGACGCTGACCCGGTGGCCGCGGGTGAGCGTCGGGTGGTGGGCCTCGCTGCCCCAGTGGTGCCCCTGCCCCGGAGCCTCCTCGGCGCGCGCGAGAGCCGCCCCGACCATCAGTCCGTCGGCACCGCAGCCGATGGCCTTGACCAGGTCGCCGGAGCGGCCCAGGCCGCCGTCGGCGATGACGTGCACGTAGCGGCCGCCGGATTCGTCCATGTAGTCGCGGCGGGCGGCGGCGACGTCGGCCACCGCACCGGCCAGCGGCACGGAGATGCCCAGAGTCTCCTCGGTGGTCTGCGAGGCGCCGCCGCCGAAGCCGACCAGCACCCCGGCCGCACCGGTGCGCATCAGATGCAGGGCGGCGGTGTAGGTGGCGCAGCCGCCCACGATCACCGGGACGTCGAGCTCGTAGATGAATCGCTTGAGGTTCAGCGGCTCACGGTTGGTGGAGACGTGCTCGGCGGAGACGGTGGTGCCGCGGATGAAGAACAGGTCCACGCCGGCGTCCACGACGGTCTTCCAGTGCTCCTGGGTGCGCTGCGGGGACAGCGCCCCGGCCGCCGTGACCCCGGCGTCGCGCAGCTGCTGGAGCCGGTCGCGGATCAGCTCGGTCTTGACCGGCTCCGCGTAGACCGAGCGCATCACGCCCACGACCTCGTCATCGGAGGCCCCGGCGATGCGGTCGAACTGGGAGGTGGGGTCCTCGTAACGGGTCCACAGGCCCTCGAGGTCCAGCACGCCGAGCCCGCCGTGGCGGCCGAGCGCGATCGCGGTCTCGGGGGACATCAGGGAATCCATGGGGGCGGCGAAGATCGGGATGTCGAAGTGGTAGGCGTCCACCTGCCAGGCGGTGGAGACGTCCTCCGGGTCCCGGGTGCGCCGGGAGGGGACCACCGCCACGTCGTCCAGGCTGTAGCTGCGGCGTCCCCGCTTGTTGCGGCCGATCTCGATCTCGCTCATCACACCGGGAGTCTACCGTCGGCCCGGACTGCTCCGTCCTCGCACCCGGCGCAGGGCGCGTCGCGGGCTGCTGCGGAGATGCTGCGGAGAGAAGAGCGCCGACCCCGCCGCGGACCGGAGTCCGCTCGTCGAGATCAGAGCGGCCAGGCGGTGCTGACGTCCGGCGTCTTGCCCTTCTTCGTCAGCCACTCGTTCATCCCCTCGGCCCAGCGGCGGTGCCAGCCGGTCTGCTCCCGGTGCAGCTCCTCGAGCGAGGAGGCGGCGACCTTCGGGTACTTGGCGGCGATCGCGCGCACCACGTCCAAGGTGGCGGAGACGTCGACGTCGGCGGTGTGGAGGCGGCCGTCCTGCTCGATCCCGAAGTGTGCGAGCACGTCGGTGAGGGTGCGCTTCCCCTTGCGGTAGCGATCCACCCCGCGATCGATCACCAGGCCGTCGACGACCGGGGCGATGTCGTGGCCGAGGCGCTGGGTGAGGGTGGGCAGGCCCAGACGGGTCAGCTCGTTCTCCAGGATCGCGAGGTCGAAGCTGATGTTGAAGGCGACCAGCGGGATGTCCTTCGCGAGCGATTCGGCGATCAGCGCGGCGACCTCGTCGAGCGCCTCCGCGGCCTTCATCCCGTGGGCCCGGGCGTGCTCGGTGCTGATCCCGTGCACCCGCTGCGCCGGCTCGGGGATGTCCATCTCCGGGTCGATCAGCCAGGTCGCGACGGTCTCGTTCTCCCGCCCCGGCCCCACCGAGTGCACCAGGGCGACGGTGACGATCCGGTCGCTCGCGACATTCGTGCCGGTGGTCTCGGTGTCGAAACCGAGCAGGGGGGCATCGATCCAGGACGGGGTGCTCGCGCTCATGCGCTCAGCCTAGACGCGGGGGTCGACGGGCGGTGCCGCGGACCCGGCGATGTGGACGCAGGCCCATCGGGGAGGAATGATCACCTCCACGCCCCGGTCCCCGGGGCGACGGCACGATCCGTAGGAGAGCCCATGCCCGCACCGTCCCTGTACCTCCACCTGCCCGGCACCGCTGCGGACGCGCTCGCGTTCTACCGCGGCGTGTTCGGCGGCACCGTCGAGCGGCACACCTTCGCCCAGTTCGGGCGGACCGACGGTCCGGGGACCGCGATCGCCCACGGGGAGCTCAGCGGGGCCGTGGACCTGTGCGTCGCCGACACCGGTGACGAGGAGGAGCCGTTCGCCGCCCGCGGGCTCATGGTGGCCCTGCTGGGCACCGCGGAGCCGACGACGCTGCGCACCTGGTTCGCGGGCCTGGCCGAGGGCGGCGAGGTGGTCGAGGACCTGCGGCGACGCCCCTGGGGGGCCTCCGACGGACAGGTCCGGGACCGCTACGGCGTGCGGTGGCTGATCGGCTACCAGCACGGCTCGGAGGTGGCGGAGCAGGCCGCGAGCACCGGAGGCTGAGCCCGCGGAAGCTCCCTCCGTCGCCCGCTCAGTGCGAGCTGTAGTTCGGGGCCTCCATGATCGCGGCCATGTCGTGGGGGTGGGACTCCTTCAGCCCGGCGGCGGTGATCCGCACGAACTTCCCCTGCTCCTTGAGCTCGGGCACGGTGTTCGCGCCGACGTAGAACATGGACTGGTGCAGACCGCCGGTGAGCTGGTGGACGACCGAGCCGAGCTGGCCCTTGTAGGAGACACGGCCCTCGATGCCCTCGGGCACGATCTTGTCGTCGCTGGGGACGTCCGCCTGGAAGTACCGGTCCTTGGAGAAGGACTTCTTGCCGCGGGAGGACATCGCGCCGAGAGAGCCCATGCCGCGATAGGCCTTGTACTGCTTGCCGCCCACCAGCACCACCTCGCCCGGGGACTCCTCGGTGCCGGCCAGCAGCGAACCCACCATGACGGTGTCGGCCCCGGCGACCAGCGCCTTGGCGATGTCGCCGGAGTACTGCAGGCCGCCGTCGCCGATCAGCGGCACCCCGGCGGGGCCGCAGGCCTTGGCGGCCTCGTAGATCGCGGTGACCTGGGGGACCCCGACGCCGGCGACCACACGGGTGGTGCAGATGGAGCCCGGCCCGACGCCGACCTTGACGGCGTCTGCACCGGCATCCACCAGGGCCTGTGCGCCGGCGCGGGTGGCGACGTTGCCGCCGATCACCTGGACATCAGCGAAGTACGGATCGTTCTTGATCGTCCGGATCATCTCCAGCGCCAGGCGGGCGTGGCCGTTGGCGGTGTCGACCACCAGCACATCCACCCCGGCCTCACGCAGCGCGCCGGCCCGCTCCAGGGAGTCGCCGAAGAAGCCCACGCCCGCCCCGACCAGCAGGCGGCCCTGAGCGTCCTTGGAGGCGTCGGGGAACTGCTCGGACTTCACGAAGTCCTTGACGGTGATGAGCCCGGTGAGGCGGCCCGCGGCGTCGACCAGGGGCAGCCGCTCGCGCTTGTTCTTCCGCAGCATCGCGGTGGCCTGCTCGGCGGTGACGTCGTCGGGAGCGGTGAACAGCTCGGTGGTCATCACGTCGCCGACCTTCGTGCTCGCCCACTCGGCGACCGGGATGAAGCGCAGGTCGCGGTTGGTGCAGATGCCCAGCAGGCGCAGGTCCGCATCGACCACCGGCAGTCCGGAGACGCGGAACTGCCCGCAGATGGCGTCGAAGTCCTCGAGGGTGGCCTCGGGGCCGATGGTGACCGGGTTGGTGATGCGGCCGGTCTGGGTGCGCTTGACGAGGTCGACCTGATGGGCCTGGTCCTCGATGGAGAGGTTGCGGTGGAGGATGCCGATGCCGCCGTGGCGGGCCATCGCGATCGCCATCCGGGATTCGGTGACGGTGTCCATCGCCGCGCTCGCCAACGGGATCCTCAGGGAGATCTCGCGGGTGAGGCGACTGGTGGTGTCCGCCTCCGAGGGGATCACGTCGGTCTCCCCCGGCAGCAGCAGCACGTCGTCGTAGGTGAGTCCGATGAAACCGAAGGGATCCGCGCTCGTCATGGATCGATGGTAGCGGCGCGAGCGCCCCGCGCGCTGTCTCGCCCACCACAGGGCGCCAGGTACCGGAGGTCAGTGACCTGCGTCGATGGGCGTGGTGGGCGGAATCACCCCTCGCGGCCGGGGCGTGGGCGCAGGATCCGCCGCTCCTGCATCGCCGACGGCCGCGGGCCCGGATCGGGAGGGCGGATCCGGCATCGCGGTGCTGTGATCTCGGGCGGAGTTCGGACGAGGTTCGCCCCCTCGTCGTTCTTCGGCCTAGAGTGGCCGCGGCCCTCTGCAGGGTCTCCGGAGCGCCCGCGGGTCTCCGGGCGCCCTCATCCCCCTCACCCCCGGGAAATCGACGATGCCTGGCACGCCCGCTCAGACGACCACCGACGCGCCCGTCCCCGCGGGCTTCCTCGGCCCCGACCGGAACTGGCATCTCGGTGCCGGGCTGATGACGGTGGCGGCCACCGTCGCCTTCGCCATCTGGTCGTTCACCCACACCGGCACGGATGTCAACGCCTTCCTGCTGATCCTCGCGATCGCCTTCGGACTGTTCATGGCGTTCAACATCGGCGGCAACGACGTCGCGAACTCCTTCGGCACCAGCGTCGGGGCGGGGACGCTGACGATGAAGCAGGCGCTCGTGGTCGCTGCCGTCTTCGAGGTCTCCGGGGCGGTCCTCGCCGGGAGCTCCGTGACCGAGACCGTGCGCAGCGGGATCGTCGACATCGGCGCGATGCACATCGACCCGCTGTCCTTCGCCTACATCATGATGGCCGCCCTGCTGGGCGCTGCCGTCTGGCTCCTGCTCGCCACCCGGATGGGATGGCCCGTCTCGACCACGCACGCGATCATCGGCGGCATCGTCGGCGCAGCCGTCACCACCGGGGCGGTCACCGGCACCGGTGGGCTGGAGATGGTCCAGTGGGGCGAGATCGGTCAGATCGTCGTCTCCTGGATCCTCTCTCCGCTGCTCGGCGGCGTCACCGCCTACCTGCTGTTCGGTGCGATCAAGCGCCACATCCTGGCGCCGGCCGCCCGGGCCATCGCCCTGGGCTCGCGCGGATTCGACGACGCCGAGGACGACGAGGACGACGACGAGGACGGGGCGGACGGACCCGAGGACGACTCCGCCCGCCATGTGGCCGGGTACGAGCGCGTTTCCGAGCTCCAGCAGTCCGCCTTCGCCGAGTCCGCTGCGCTGGATCTCACCCCCGGCGGGCCCGGGGCCGAGCTGGCCGAGCACGCCTCGCACCTGTCCAAGAAGGAGCGCAAGGCGGCACGCAAGGTCGAGCGCCGGGCCGCTTACCATGCGCTCGAGAAGCGCGTCCCCCCGCTCGCCGCCGGGGCTTCGGTGCTGCTCGCGGCGATGCTGGTGTTCAAGGGGCTGAAGAATGTGGGCCTGGACCTCTCCCTCGGCAACGGCGTCCTGCTGCTGATCATGCTCGCGGTGGGCGTGTGGATGGCCACGACCGTGTTCGCCCGCGCCCTGAAGAAGCAGTCGATCTCCCGCGCGACCTTCATCATGTTCAGCTGGATGCAGGTCTTCACGGCCTGCGCCTTCGCCTTCAGCCACGGCGCCAACGACATCGCCAACGCCATCGGCCCCTTCGCGGCCGTCCTCGACGTGCTGCGCACTGGCGAGATCGGGACCGAGGCCGCCGTGCCGACCGCCGTGCTGATCGCGTTCGGGGTCGCCCTGATCTCCGGACTCTGGTTCGTGGGGCGCAAGGTGATCCACACCGTCGGCAGCGGACTGACGGCGATGCACCCCTCCTCGGGCTTCGCCGCCGAGCTGGCCGCCGCGACGGTCGTGCTCCTCGCCTCCGTGCTCGGGCTGCCGGTCTCCTCGACGCACATCCTGATCGGCGCCGTCCTCGGTGTCGGGATCGTCAACCATGCGGCGAACTGGAAACTGATGCGGCCGATCTTCCTGGCCTGGATCATCACCCTCCCCGCCGCGGCCGGCATCGGCGCCGTGGTGGTCCTGGCGCTGCGCGCCATCTTCTGAGCGGGCCCCGGCCACCCGCGCCGTCATCCGCCCGGGCTCCGCAGCTCCGGGTCGGAGATTCAGGTCCGGGGGTCCCCGTCCCGCGGGCGCTCCTTGCCGCCGAGCACTCGGCGCAGCCGGTCGAACTCGGCCTGGAACGCGGCCTCGTCGTGCGCGTACTCCTGGCGCCAGGGCATGCCGAGGCGTGCGGCGAGCTCTCGATGGCTGCGCTCACGACGGCTCCGGCGGTTCTCGCGCACCAGCTCGGCGCGGGGCGGGGCAGGGCGCAGCCCGGCCGCGGCCTGCAGTGTGCGCAGCCCGTCGAAGGCGGCGGCGTCCCACCCGCTCTCGGGCACCACCCACTGCCGCTGAGGCTCCTCACCGTCGGTCCCTGCCGCGCCCTCCACGCCGATCAGCGCCAGGCCGCCGCGCTCGGCGTCCCCGGTCGCGAACCGCACCTGGGCCAGCGATGCCCGGTCGGCGACCCGCAGGCCGCTGTGGAGCGCCAGGGTCCCGGCACGCTCGTCCAGCAGCACCACCCGATGGGTCAGCAGCAGCGGGACCAGCGCCCAGAGGGCGAACAGCGCCCACAGCGCGAGAGCGCCGAGCAGCAGCTGCACCCCTGCGGGCTCCAGGAGCTGCACGAGCGGCCCGTCGTGCCCGCCGCGCAGTCGGGAGGAGCGCCACTGCTGGATCACCGCGCCGGCGAAGGGGCTCAGCAGCGCCGCCACCAGGGGCAGTCCGATCAGCGCGGCGGGGACGTAGCGCGCCCGGAGGGTGGGGCCCACGACCACCTGACCGTTCCGGGTGCGGCGCGGCGCAGGCGCCGGGGCGGCGTCATCGGGGGTGCGGGGGTCGGTCACCGGCCCAGGGTACGAGACGTCGTCCTCAGCTCCTGCGCGCTGCGGAACTCGCGGCGCTGCGCGGTGACGGGGTCGACGAAGGCCAGGCGGCGCGCCAGCAGCTGGAGCGACAGGTCCTCCGGCCAGAGGTCGACGGACGGGCGCGCCCGCTGCGGCGGCCAGTAGAGGTCCTCGCCCAGGATCGGGGCGCCCCGGGCAGCCAGCTGAGCACGCAGCTGGTGGGTGCGGCCGGTGCGCGGCCACAGTCCCATCCGCAGCACTCCGGCGGCGTCCGCCGCGAGCACCTCGAGCTCGGTCTCGGCGTTCGGCTCGCCGGCCAGCACCTGCGTCGTCAGCGCACCGCGCTGTGTGACCAGCCGGTCCCGGAGCCGGCACCGCTGGCCCGGGTGCCGCGGCAGCGACGAGTTCGGGGCGGGGGCCACGACGGCCTCGTAGGCCTTGTCCACCTCCCGGCGGGCGAACAGCTGCTGGTAGGCGGAGCGCTCCTCGGGGCGGATGCCGAAGGCGAGCACCCCGGCCGTGCGTCGGTCCAGCCGGTGCAGCGGCACCAGGCTCTGGATTCCGGTGGCGCGGCGCAGCCGCACCAGCGCGCTGGCGAGGATGTGCGCGCCGCGGGGCATGGTGGCGATGTCATGCGGCTTGTCGATCACCAGCAGGTGCTTGTCCCGGTGCAGAACGGGGAGCTCGATCTCGGGGACCTCCTCGGGGCGCAGCTCCCGATGGAACCACAGCTCCTCCCCCGGCACGGCCGGGTCCTCGGCGGCCCAGGTGCGCCCCGCGGCATCGACGATCTCCCCGGCGGCGAAGCGTGCGGACAGCGGCGTCGCCGCGGGGTCGGCGAGGGCGGGGAAGCGTTCCTGCAGCAGCTCGAGCGCCCCGCGTCCGGCGGTGGTGTCCCGGGGGACCCGCCAGCGCACGGCGTCCAGGCCCTCGCGCTGGGGCAGCGGTGCCGGCCGCCGTCGCGTGCGCCGCCGGGCAGCGCGTCCGGGCCGCCGCTGCGGCGGTCCCTCGGGGCCGGTGGGCCGGCGGTTCACAGTCCCCACACGATGAAGGTGAGCACGTTGTGACCGATGTAGAAGAGGACCAGCGCCACCAGCAGCGGGTTGGGGTGGCGGTCCACGAAGCTCATCGCCTGCGGTGCCTGCCTCCGCAGCTCGAGGTGGGTGATCGCGTCGATGTGCTCGATGCGCACCCCGGCCTCCCGCGCCCGGTGCAGCGTCATCTCCTGGGCGCGCGGGCCGAAGAACCGACTCGAGACGGCAAGGATCCGCCGGCCCGCGGGATCCATCACGTACACGCCGTCGTAGGCGGTCTCGGGAGCGTCGAGCGCCTCGGCGGCGGGGGAGCCGCGGTCGATGTCCCGGGCGGCGATGACCAGTCCCACGTCCTGCCAGCGGGCGCTGCGGGAGCGGCGGAACAGGCTCCGCAGCACGAAGCCGTCCTCATCGATGTGGAGCCAGGAGGTGAGCACCCGCAGGCACACCACCGTCACCGCGAGCGCGATCAGCACCCAGATGAGCAGCGGGAGGGTGAACACCAGATCGTGCATCAGCGCCGGCTCGCGCCAGAGCCTCTGACCGACGAAGCTGATGATCACCAGGAACTCGAGCACCACCAGGAAGACGACCCCCACCACCAGGGTGCCGATCACCACGGACGCGGGCGGCCCGAAGGTCCGAGTGGGCAGATCCCCGTCCTGGGCCGGGGAGGCGGCATCGGGCGTGCTGACCACCACTGCTCCTCCCGCCGTCGATGTGATGTGACTCGGCCCATCCTAGGCCGAGGGACGACCGCCCCGAGGTGACGCGCCGGGGCGCGGACGATATGGCGCGCCGAGCGCGACCAGGATCGATGCCGTCACCGCAGGGATGACGACGGGGCGGGAGGCAGGGGTCTCCCCATGCCGCCCGCCCCGGACGATGCGAGCCGGCTCAGCGCCGTGCCGAGCTGCGGCTCACGACCTCACTCCTCGTCCTCGTCCTGCTTCTCGATGACGAGGGTCTCGGTGGTCAGCACCATGCCGGCGATCGAGGCCGCGTTCCGCAGAGCGGAGCGGGTGACCTTGACCGGGTCGATGATGCCTGCGGAGACGAGGTCGACGTACTCGCCGGTGGCGGCGTTCAGACCGGTGCCGGTCTGCGCCTCCTTGACCTTCTCGACGACGACGTACCCCTCGAGGCCCGCGTTCTCGGCGATCCAGCGCAGCGGCTCGACGACCGCACGGGCCACGGCGCGCACGCCCACGGCCTCGTCGCCCTCGAGCCCGAGACCGCCCTCGAGCACGGCGGAGGCCTGGACGATGGCGCTTCCGCCACCGGCCACGATGCCCTCCTCGATGGCAGCGCGGGTCGCGGAGACCGCGTCCTCGATGCGCATCTTCTTCTCCTTGAGCTCCACCTCGGTGTGAGCCCCGACCTTGATCACGGAGACGCCGCCGGCCAGCTTCGCGAGGCGCTCCTGGAGCTTCTCGCGATCCCAGTCGGAATCGGTGTTCTCGATCTCGGCGCGGATCTGCGCGACCCGATCGGCCACTGCCTGCTCATCACCGGCGCCACCCACGATGGTGGTGGAGTCCTTGGTGATGACGACGCGCCCGGCCTGGCCGAGCACCTCGGTGCCGACGGTCTTGAGGTCCAGACCGAGGTCGGAGGTGACGACCTGGGCGCCGGTGAGCACCGCGATGTCCTGGAGCATCGCCTTGCGGCGATCACCGAACGCGGGAGCCTTGACCGCAGCACCCTTGAAGGTGCCGCGGATCTTGTTGACGACCAGCGTGGACAGTGCCTCGCCGTCGACGTCCTCCGCGATGATGAACAGCGGCTTGCCGCCCTCGACGACCTTCTCCAGCAGCGGCAGGATGTCGGCCACGGCCGAGATCTTGCCCTGGTGCAGCAGCACGTTGGCGCCCTCGAGGACGGTCTCCTGGCGGTCCGCGTCGGTGACGAAGTGCGGGGAGATGTAGCCCTTGTCGAACTGCATGCCCTCGGTGAAGTCCAGCTCCATCGCGGTGGTGGAGGACTCCTCCACCGTGATGACGCCGTCCTTGCCGACCTTGTCGAACGCCTCGGCGAGCAGATCGCCGATCTCGCGGTCCTGGCTGGACACCGCGGCGACCGAGGCGATCTGCGCCTTGGCGTCGACCGGGGTGGCGATCTCGCCGAGCTTCTCGGACAGCGCCTCCACGGCCTTCTCGATGCCGCGCTTCAGCGCTGCCGGAGCAGCGCCGGAGGTGACGTTGCGCAGGCCCTCGTGCACGATGGCCTGGGCGAGGACGGTGGCGGTGGTGGTGCCGTCGCCGGCCACGTCGTTGGTCTTGGTCGCGACCTCCTTCGTGAGCTGCGCGCCGAGGTTCTCGTAGGAGTCCTCGAGCTCGATCTCACGAGCGATGGTCACGCCGTCGTTGGTGATGGTGGGGGCGCCCCACTTCTTGTCCAGGACGACGTTGCGACCCTTGGGGCCGAGCGTCACCTTGACGGTGTTCGCGAGCTTGTCGACACCACGCTCGAGGGCGCGACGGGCGTCCTCGTTGTACAGGATCTCCTTGGCCATAGGGTTCAGGCCTCGATGATCGCGAGGATGTCACGGGCGCCGAGCACGAGGTACTCGTCGTTGCCGTACTTGAGCTCGGTGCCGCCGTACTTGGAGAAGACGACCTTGTCACCGACGGTGACGTCCATGGGGACGCGCTCGCCCTTATCGTTGAAACGACCGGCGCCGACGGCGACGACCTCGCCCTCCTGGGGCTTCTCCTTCGCGGTGTCCGGGATGACCAGGCCGGAGGCGGTGGTCTGCTCGGCCTCGAGCGGCTTGACGACGACGCGATCCTCGAGGGGCTTGATGGAGACCGACATGCGGCTCACTCCTTCATGAAGAGATGTGACTCTGCGTGAGTTCTTGGGTGGCGGGACCCGTTCCCGATCGTCGTCGCGGTGCCGACCGGGGTAGATCCCTGTGCGGCAGTCTCTGGCACTCTCGGCCATCGACTGCCAACGGCGCAACTCTAGGACCTTCGCTGGCACTCATGCAAGGCGAGTGCTAAATCGCGGTCTCGGCGCCGCCGCCGGGACCGCGCTCCCCGGCGTCATCGCTCCCTGGATCACGACCTGACGAGGTGCCGCCACTCTCCCGCTCGCCGCACCCCGGAGCCTCGAGGAGCACCAGGTCACACACTTTTTGTGAATCGGGCAACTTGTGGACCGCCCACTCGTGACTTCACCGTCGCCCTCAGGATATGAAGGAGGCATCGAGAACGTCGATGCTCCTGCGAACCAGGAGCCCGGCCGCTCACCGCACTTCGTACCGAAGGGGACCTGGATCATGACTTTCCTCCGCACTCTCAGCGCCGCACTCGAGCGCATGTCCGACCGCATGCAGGGTCAGGACATCGAGCGCCAGCACCTCGGTGGCACGCGTTTCGGCGCGGACTACGCCGCCCTGAGCAAGGCTCGCTCCAGCCAGGGGATCAGCTCCATCGGCATAGGTCGCTGACCACCGCAGCTCCTTCGTCGACGCCCTTGCAGACCCCGTCTGCAGGGGCTTTCGCCTGTCCGGGGCCGCACCCGCCGCTCAGCGGGAGCGGTCCTCCGCTCCGCGCCCTGCCGCAGCGACGATCCGCGCGACCTGCTCGGGGCTGAAGCTGTACACCGGTCGCCCCGCCTCCTCGAAGGTGTCCCCCCGGTTCGGATGCACTGCGCTGAGCAGCTGCGGCGGCCCCTCCCCCAGGTCGATCACGCTCACCCCGGACAGCGCCAGGGCCTGCTCGTCGACGCCTGCCGTGAGCGGGTCGACGACATTGGCGATGCCCGGGGCGACGTGGACCGGGATCCCGGCGATCGACCCGGTCATCGCATGGTGGTAGTGCCCGGCCAGCACGATCCGCACATCCGTGCCCGTCAGGACCGCGCCGAGCTCTGCGAGCCCGTCGAGATCCAGGGCGCGCTGCAACGGCGTCGCAGCGACCAGCGGAGGATGGTGGAGCGCGAGCACCGTCCCGGCCGGCGCGGGGTCGGCCAGCACCGCGGCGAGCCAGTCCCGCTGCTCCGCCTCCAGATGCCCGTACCCCGCGCGCGGCACGCTGGTGTCCAGCAGCACCAGCCGACCGCCTCCTGCCAGCGGGACCACCCGGTCCTGCCGCTCGGCCACGCGCTGCCCGGGGGCGATGCCCTCCCCGTAGACCGAGGAGACGTCGTGGTTGCCCATCACCACGGCCAGCGGCGCGCCACAGGCAGCGGCGAAGGGATCGAGGATCTCGTGCAGCCGGCGGTAGCTCTCGATCGTGCCGTCCTCGGAGGCGTCCCCGGTGTGGACCACGGCATCGATGTCGCGGAGCCCCTGGAGCCTCGACAGCACGCCGCGGAGAGCCGCCGCGGTGTCGATGCGGCCGTAGTGGCGGGCGGCAGGGTCGCCGTACAGGTGGGTGTCGCTGAGGTGGAGGATGCGCATCAGCCCAGGGCCCCCACCCATTCGGTCCCGCCGTCGTCGAAGATCTGGTGCTTCCAGATCGGGACCTGCTGCTTGACGGTGTCCACCAGGTCGTCGCAGGCGGCGAAGGCCTGTTTGCGGTGCGGGGCGGCGACGGCGCACACCAGGGCCGAGTCCCCGATCACCAGCGGGCCGTGGCGGTGGGCGACGGCGACCAGCGTGTCCGGATAGCGGTCGGCGATCTCTCGGGCCACCGCGTCGATGATCTCCCCCGCGCTGGGGTGCGCGGAGTACTCCAACCGGTCCACGCCGCGCCCGCCGTCGTGGTCGCGCACCACGCCGTCGAAGGTGACCACCGCGCCGCAGCGGGGATCGGTGACCGCGGCGATCATCCGCTCCACGCCGAGCGGGTGCTGGCTGATCTCGGCGCACCGGACCCGCTGGGCGGTCCCGCCCAGCGTGGGGTCCCCCGCGATGCGCAGGTCCTCGCCGTCGGCCCCGAAGGGGGTGGCGCCGCGGGTCGGGTCCGGGTGCGCCTGCCCCGGGCCGTTCGCTCCGGCCGTGGTGGCTTCGCTGCCGTTCATGCGTGGTCTCCTCCGTCCCGCTGCTCCAGCAGATGGTCCAGGAGCGGGTCGAGCACCGAGATGCCGTCCTCCACCCCGCCGCGGGAGCCGGGCAGGTTGACCACGAAGCTGCGCCCTGCCATCCCGGCGAGGCCGCGGCTGAGCAGGGCGGTCGCGATCTTCTGCGCTCCGCGCCGGCGCACCTCCTCGAGGATCCCGGGCATCTCCCGCTCGATCAGGGGCGCGGTCTGCTCCGGGGTGACATCGGTGGGGCTGATCCCGGTGCCTCCCGAGGTGACGATGATGTCGATGCCGTCTTCGATGGCGGCGGCGAGGGCCTGCCCGACCTCGGGGCCGTCGCTGACCACCTGCTTGTCGACGGCGTCGAGGCCGCGCGCCCGCAGCCACTGCACCAGGTGCGGCCCGGTGCGGTCCTCGTAGCTGCCGTCGGCGGCGCGGGTGGAGGCGATGACGACCCGGGCGGTGCCGCGCAGGGCCGGGATCTCCGCCGGGTCCTCGCGCACTGCGCAGTCCGCGTCGGTGCGTCGGGCCGGGATGTGCTTCATCCTCGCTCCTCCCCTGCCTCCGTGCTGACGGGGGCGGCCTCCGGTGCGCGCGCCTCGGCGTCGGCGCGGGTCCAGTCCCCGCTGCGCCCGCCGGACTTCGTCAGCACCTGCACGCCCTCGATGGTGGCCAGATGATCCACCGCCTTGATCATGTCGTACACGGTCAGCGCGGCGACGGTCGCGGCGGTCAGCGCTTCCATCTCGACGCCGGTGACGCCCGTGGTGCGCACCCGCGCGGTGATCTCCACGCGGTCCTCGCGGGGCACCAGGTCCAGCTCCACGCCGGACAGCGGCAGCGGATGGCACAGCGGGATCAGCTCGGGGGTGCGCTTGGCGCCCATGATCCCCGCGATCCGGGCGGTGGCCAGGGCCTCTCCCTTGGGCAGGTCGCCGCCGGCGATGCGGCCGACGACGTCGGGCCGGGTGCGCAGCACCGCGCGGGCGCTCGCCTCGCGGGAGGTGACGGCCTTGTCGGTCACATCGACCATATGGGCGGAGCCGTCGGCCCGCACGTGGGACAGATCGTTCATGTCTCTCCTCCGGGGATCAGCAGGGTCTCGAGCTCGTCGCCGTCGTGCACCACGGCGGTGCCGCGGGGCACCAGCACCAGGGCGTCGGCGGCGGCGTATCCGCCCAGCAGGTGCGAGGAGGCCCCGCCCACCAGGCGCACCCGTCCCGAGGGGAGCACCCGGGCCCGACGGTACTGGTCCAGCGCGGGCGGCGAGGGCTCCTCGGCCTCGAGCCGGAGCGGCAGTCGCAGCCGCCGGCGGGACGGGGCGCCGAGGGCGGGCCGGGCGATCAGCTCGCAGCTGAGCAGCGCGGAGACGGGGTTGCCGGGGAAGGCCAGCCAGGGCACGCGGCGTCCGGCGAGCTCGAGGGTGCCGATGCCCTGCGGGCCGCCGGGCTGCATCGCGATCGTCGGGAAGGCGAGGCCGACGCCCTCGTGCTCGGCCGCGTGGCGGATCACCTCGACCGCTCCCATGCTCACACCGCCGCTGGTGACGACGAGGTCGGCGTCGTGGGCGAGGATCTGCGCGCGCAGGTGCGCCAGCAGCGCCGCGGCATCGTCGGGCACGGCGCCGGTGTGCACCACCTCGGCGCCGGCCTCGGCGAGCGCGGCGGCGAGTCCCGGACCGTTGGCATCGAACAGAGCGCCGGGGCCGGGGGCGCTCTGACCGGCGGCGCGGACCTCGGAACCGGTGGACAGCACGATCGTCCGCACCGGTGCCCGCACCTCCACCTCACCGATCCCGCTGGCGGCGAGGTGCGCGATCCGTGGCGGGGTCAGCAGGCGATCCTCGCGCAGCACGGTGTCGCCGCGACGGGTGTCCGAGCCGCGGCGACGCACGAAGCGTCCGGGCTCGACGGCCGTGGGGGTGAGCGCGACAGCGGCCTCCGCCAGCGCCGAGGGCGTGAAGCGACCCGGGCCGCTCTCCTCGACCGGGATCACCAGCTCCGCGCCGGCGGGGATCGGTGCCCCGGTCATGATCGGCCGGGCGGTGCCGGGCTCCAGGCCGCCGGGGGCGTCGCCGGCGGCGATCATCGGACCCAGCGGCAGGGTCACGCTCTCGCCGCCGGCGCCGAGGTCGGCGGCGGAGAGTGCGAAGCCGTCCATCTGCGAGTTGTCGTGGCCGGGCACGTCGACGCGGGCGCGCTGCTCGGTGACCGCGACCCGGCCGACCGCCCTCCCGTCGAGCGGGATCATCACGGTCCTGCGCACGGCTCCCAGCAGGGCGACCGCGTCCGCCACGTGATCGGCCAGGGGGATCCGCTGGTCACCGGTCATCGTGTGCTCACTCCTGTTGCCGGGCTGGGCTGGTCTGCGCGCCGGGAGCTGAGGGCATCGGCGCCCTCCCAGTATGGCGCGCCGGGCAAGGACCCGCGGTCCCCGCCCCCGCCCGGCCCTGCCCCGTATGCTGGGAACCGATCGCGGTCCGGCCGGGCCGCAGCGGAAGAAGGTGAGCAGATGACTTCGCGCCGCATCTCGCTGGGGATGCCGACGCCGCGCCGGACCGACGAGACGGCCACGTCCCTCCCCGATACCTCCGACCGCCCGGACACCCCCGCGCTCGCGGACCGCTTCGGTCGGGAGGCGAGCGACCTGAGGCTCTCGCTCACCGACTTCTGCAACCTGCGCTGCACCTACTGCATGCCCGCCTCGGGGATGACCTTCCTGAAGAAGGAGCAGCTGCTGAGCGTCGAGGAGGTGGTGCGCCTGGTGCGCATCGGCGTGGAGCGTCTGGGCATAGAGCAGGTCCGCTTCACCGGCGGCGAGCCGCTGACCCGCCCCGATCTCGAGGAGATCATCGCCGGGGTCGCCGCGCTCGAGCAGCGCCCGGACATCTCGCTGACCACGAACGCGATCGGCCTCGACCATCGCGCGGCACCACTGCGCGCAGCGGGCCTGGACCGGATCAATGTCTCCCTGGACTCGGTGGTCTCGGAGACCTTCGAACGCCTCAGCCGGCGCCCGCTGCTGCATCGGGTGCTGGCCGGTATCGACGGCGCGCGCGAGGCCGGGCTGTCGCCGATCAAGATCAACGCCGTCCTGCTGCCCGGGGTCAACGATCACGAGCTGCCGGACCTGCTGGACTGGTGCCTGGACCGTGAGCTGCAGCTGCGCGTGATCGAGCAGATGCCCCTGGATGCCGACCACATCTGGGACCGCAGCGCGATGATCACCGCCGGCGACGTCCAGGCGATGCTCGCGGGCCGCTTCGCCCTCTCCCCGGTGGCGGAGGCCCGCGACGGCGCACCCGCCGAGCTGTTCGAGGTCGCCGACCGTGCCACCGGCCGCCATCGCGGTCGGGTGGGCATCATCGCCTCGGTCACCCGCCCCTTCTGCGCCGACTGCCGCCGTACCCGCCTGACGGCAGAGGGCCGGGTGCGCACCTGCCTGTTCTCCCGCGAGGAGACGGACCTGCGCGGTGCGCTGCGCTCCGGCGCCGACGACGAGGCCATCGCCGAGATCTGGCGTGCCGCCCAGTGGGGGAAGAAGGCCGGCCACGGGATGGACCGTGAGGACTTCGTGCAGCCGGAGCGCCCCATGAGCGCGATCGGCGGCTGAGAGAGGACGAGATGACCGACATCGACCGGACGGACCTCGCCAGGACGACCGAGGCGGGGACGAGCACCACCGGCACGGGAGCACCTGCCTCCCCCGCCGCACCGCACATCGCCGTGCGCCTGTTCGCGGGAGCCGCCGCCGAGTACGGGGCCGACGCGGTCTCGCTGCAGGCGAGCACGCTCGGGGAGGCGATCGACGCGCTGCAGGCCGGGGCCTCCGACGCGGCGGCACGGGTGATCGGCCGCTCGAGCTTCCTGTTGAACGCCGTGGCCTGCTCGGTCCGCGAGCAGCAACTCTCCGAGGGCGACCGCCTGGACGTGCTGCCGCCCTTCGCGGGCGGCTGAGCGCCATCGCTCCCGCGGAGCCTGCCGGCAGGGCCGCCCGGCCCCACCGGCAGATACTCCGCGCCGTTCAGCGCGGCGGCGCCACTGCGAGCTCCGTGCCGTCCACGGCACCGAAGCCGCCGCGCAGCGAGCGCACCCGGATCCCCCGGGCGGCCAGGTTGCGCTGCACGCTGCCCGAGCGGGAGCCGGCCGCGCAGTAGAGCACGGCCCCCTCGAGACGATGCGGGGGCTCCGACGGTGCGGCATCGTCTCCGGGCTCCTCGGCCGTGCCGGCCTGCTCGTCGGCCCGTGAGCCCTGTCCGCCGGCTGCCCCGGCCCGCGCGAGCACCGCCCCCATCGGCAGGTGCTCCGCGCCGCGGACCATCCCTCGCTCCAGTTCGTGATCCTCACGGATGTCGATCACCCGCACGCCCTGTGCGAGCAGAGAGGGCAGTTCGGCGACGGTCACCTCGTCGAGGGCCGGTCCGGTCGGCCCGGGCAGTCCGCAGGTGGCCATCACGTCCTCGATCCTCTCCACGGGGCGGCGTCCCGGGCCCCGCGCCAGCGGCAGTTCGTCCCAGCGGGCGCGCAGTGCGTCATAGAGGGCCAGCCGCCCGAACAGGACCTCACCGAGGCCTGCCAGGACCTTCACCGCCTCCATGGCCATGCTCGCGCCGATCACTCCGCACAGCATCCCCAGCACTCCGGCCTCGGAGCAGCTGGGCACCTCCCCGGGGCGCGGCGGCACCGGATGCACGTCGCGGTAGGTCACGCCGCGGCCGCCGGCTCCCCAGAACACGCTCACCTGCCCGGCGAAGCCGAGGATGGAGCCCCACACCAGGGGGATGTCCAGCAGCTCGCAGGCATCGGAGGCCAGGTACCGGGTGGGGAAGTTGTCGGTGCCATCGAGCACCAGATGGTGCCCGGCGAGCTGCTCGAGGGCGTTCTCAGGGGTGACCGCGTCGACCACCGCGCGCACCGTCACCTCGGGGTTCAGCGCGCGCAGGTGCTCCACGGCGGCCACCGCCTTGGAGCGCCCCAGGTCCTCGCCGGTGAACAGCACCTGGCGGTGGAGGTTGGTGGGGTCCACCGTGTCCGGATCGAACAGGGTGATCTCGCCGATGCCGGCGGCGACCAGGTAGGTGAGCACCGGCGCACCGAGCCCGCCCGCTCCGATCACCGCGATGCGGGAGCCCGCCAGTCGGCGCTGGCCGAGAGCACCCAGCTCGGGCAGCCGCATCTGGCGGAGGTAGCGCTCCTGCGGGACTGCGGCGGGCGCCGGCTGGACCGCACAGGCGCGGATATCGGGCCGCTGACCGGTTCCGTCCCGTGCCTCGGGAGCGGCCCTCCCGGGGACGGCCGCTCCGGCATCCGATGTGCTAAGCACAGTCCTGCCGAGAACTCCATGTCTTTCCACCATGTGATGTAGTGTCCCTCACGGCCACGCACTGGGGCGACAGGCTACCGATGGATAACAATTCGGTCATGGAGCCGTGACGAGCGCGAAGATGCGCTGCCGAGTGCCCTACAGTTCAGAAACATGCTCTGTGATCCGCATCGCAGCGGATCGAGCACCGACCATGTGAGGAATCCCGACGATGCGATCACGTTCGTCAGCCGTGGCGCGCCTGTGCAGGTGCTGCAGCGCCCGCCCGGCCCCCCGTGAGATCGTCCCGGGCTCCACTCCGGGGGCCCCTGCATGATCAAGTACATCCTGCGGCGGTTCGTCAACTACCTGATCCTGACGGTCGTCGCGACCGTCTTCGCGTACATCGCCGCGAGCCTCTTCTTCTTCCCGCGCCGCCGGTACCTCGGAGTCAACCCCCCGATCCCGGAGGAGTCGATCGACGGCATCCTCAGCGCCTACGGCATCAACGACAAGGATCCGGTCCTGCTGCGCACCTGGTGGTGGATCCAGCGGGTGCTCTTCGAGCCGCTCTCCCAGAAGCTGGGCCAGGACCTCAACGGCGACTGGGTGGTCAACGAGATCTTCGGCCGCGCCGGTCTGAGCCTGCGCCTGCTCCTGCTGGGCGCCCTGCTGGCCGCGCTCCTCGGCGTCACCCTGGGGGTGTGGGGCGCGGTGCGCCAGTACAAGGCCTCCGACCAGATCGTCTCCTACTCCTCGTTCATCCTCATCTCGACCCCGACCTTCGTCGGCGGCGTGATCCTGATGATCGTGGCGACCAACTTCAACGACCTGATCGGTGTCCAGGCGATCCGCTTCACCGGTCCCTACACGCCGGGCATCGACGGCTTCTTCCCGCAGGTGTGGGACGGGTTCGTGCACCTGCTGCTGCCCACGATCGCGCTGATGCTCTTCGGTGCTGCCGGGTACTCGCGCTACCAGCGCTCCCTGATGCTGGATGTGCTGGGCAGCGACTTCATCCGCACCGCCCGGGCCAAGGGCGCGACCCGGAACCATGCTCTGGTCAAGCACGGGGTGCGCGTCGCGCTGATCCCGATGTCCACCTACTTCGCCTACAGCTTCGGCACCCTGGTGGCCGGCTCGGCCTTCCTCGAGATCATCTTCTCGTGGGACGGCATGGGCAAGTACGGAATCGTCGCGGTGCAGACCTCCGACGTCAACGCGCTGGCCGGCACCGTCTGCTTCACCGCCGTCCTGCTGCTGCTCAGCTCCACCCTGTCCGAAGTGCTCTATGCGGCACTCGACCCGAGAGTGAGGGTCTGACATGTCGATGAATGCTCAGCAGCCGGCTGACCACAGCACCGATCTCGCCCAGGACATCGACCCCACCGCGACCATGCTCTCCGAGAGGACCGGGGCCGGCGACCAGAACCGGAACCCGCATCGTCCGATCTCCCGCAGCCGCCTGGTGTGGCGGCGGCTCAGGACCAAGCCGAACTTCTACATCGGCGGGGTCATCGTGGCCATCATCGTGGGCTTCGCCCTGTTCGGCGACTTCTTCAACATCTATGCGCAGGGCGAACAGGACAACTTCAACTTCAACTCCCCGCCGAGCGCCCAGCACTACTTCGGCACCGATGCGATCGGCGTGGATCTCTACGCCTCGATGACCTCGGCGCTGCGCAAGTCGCTGCTGATCGGCTTCCTCGCGGCCCCCACCTCGACCCTGATCGCAGCGATCATGGGCTCGCTGGCCGGCTACCTCGGCGGAGTGTTCGAGATGTTCACCAACTGGATGATCAACCTGCTGCTGGTGCTGCCGGTCTTCTACGTGCTGATGATCGTCTCCCCCGCCATCGCCGACCCCAGCAACCTGCCGGCCGCCCTCCAGTGGCTCGGCTTCCTCCCCGCCTGGGGCCTGCTGGTCCTCGCGATCGGCTTCTTCAGCTGGATGATCATGGCCCAGATCGTGAAGAACCAGACGAAATCGCTCAAGGAGCGCGAGTACGTCAAGGCCGCACGGTTCATGGGGGTCAGCACCCCCACCATCCTGCGCCGCCACGTCATCCCCAACGTCGCCTCCCTGCTGATCATCGACGGCGCCCTCGGCGTCGCCATGGCGATCCTGGCGGAGACCTCGCTGTCCTTCTTCGGCCTGGGCATCCAGGCTCCGGACGTCTCCCTGGGCACGCTGCTGCAGGACGGCACCAGCGCCGCCGTCACCCGCCCGTGGCTGTTCGTGATCCCGGCGTCCTTCTTGATCGCGCTGCTGACCGGTGTCGCCCTCGTGGGGGACGCCCTGCGCGACGCCATCGACCCCACCAGTGAGGTGAACCGTGCCTGAGCCTCTGCTGCAGGTCAGAGATCTGACCGTCACCTTCCCCAACGCCACCGGCGGCGTCCGCGCCGTGCGCGGCGTGGACTACTCCGTCGACGAGGGCGAGTTCCTCGGCATCGTCGGCGAATCCGGGTCCGGCAAGTCCGTCTCCTCCCTCGCGGTGATGGGTCTGCTGCCCAGCTCCGCGAAGATCGACGGCGACATCACCTTCCGCGGTGATTCCCTGCTGGGGATGAGCGATCGTCAGCTGTCCCGGCTGCGTGGCCGGGACATCGCGATGATCTTCCAGGATCCGCTCTCGGCGCTGACGCCGGTGTACACCGTGGGCCAGCAGATCCAGGAGGCGCTGACCCTCCACGACAGCAAGCTGACGCCGCGCACTGCGGAGAAGCGGGCCGTGGAGCTGCTGAAGATCGTCGGGATCCCGGCTCCGGAGCGCCGGATCAAGGCCTTCCCGCACGAGTTCTCCGGCGGCATGCGCCAGCGCGCGATGATCGCGATCGCGATCGCGAACGACCCCACGCTGATCATCGCCGATGAGCCCACCACCGCGCTGGACGTGACGATCCAGGCACAGATCCTCGAGGTCCTGCAGAAGGCCAAGGAGGTCACCGGGGCCGCCGTCGTGCTGATCACGCACGACCTCGGCGTCGTCGCCGGCAATGTGGACCGGGTGGCCGTGATGTACGCGGGCAAGCTGGTCGAGAAGGGCCCCGTCGACGAGGTCTTCCGCGCGCCGCGGATGCCCTACACGATGGGCCTGCTGCGCTCGGTGCCGAACATGCTCACCGCCGGCAAGGAACGACTGGTCCCTCTCGAGGGGCGCCCACCGGACCTCTCCGACCTGCCGCCGGGCTGCCCCTTCGCGGATCGCTGCCCCGCCGTGCAGGATCGCTGCCGCATCACCGAGCCCGAGCTGCTCGCCGAGCTCGGGGACGGGCGCGAGGTCGCGTGCCACCGGGCCGACGAGATCGCGGCCGGCACCCTGCGGCCCGATGACATCTTCCCGCGTCCCCCGCACGAGGAGCGTGAGGTCAAGGACTCGGACACCCTGAATCCGGTGGTCCGCGCCCAGGGCCTGGTGCGCCACTTCCCGCTGTACAAGGGCGCGGTGTTCCGCCGCGTGATGGGCAGCGTGAAGGCCGTCGACGGCGTGGACTTCGAGGTCCTGCCCGGCGAGACCCTCGGGCTGGTGGGCGAGTCCGGTTCGGGCAAGTCCACCACCGCGCTCGAGATCATGGAGCTGGACACGCCGCAGCGTGGCAGCCTGGAGGTGGCCGGGAAGGACGTCGGGACGCTCTCGAGGGCCGAGCGCCTGGAGATGCGCCAGGACGTGCAGATCGTCTTCCAGGATCCGATGGCCGCGGTCGATCCGCGGATGCCGGTCGGCGACATCATCGCCGAGCCGCTGACGGTCCACCGGGTCCCCCGCGCGGAGCGGAGCCGGCGCGTGGTCGAGATGCTCGAGCTGGTGGGCCTGGCGCCGGAGATGACCGACCGCTATCCGCACGAGTTCTCGGGCGGTCAGCGCCAGCGCATCGGCATCGCCCGCTCGCTGATCACCAACCCGAAGGTGCTGGTGCTGGACGAGCCGGTCTCCGCGCTCGACGTGTCGGTGCAGGCCGGGGTGATGAACCTGCTCCAGGACCTGCGTGACCGGCTGGGACTGTCCTACCTGTTCGTCGCCCATGACCTGGCCATCATCCGGGAGATCGCCGACAAGATCGCGGTGATGTATCTGGGGCGGATCGTCGAGTACGGCCCGGTGCAGGAGGTGTACGAGTCCCCTCGTCACCCCTACACCCGCGCCCTGATGAGCGCGGTCCCGGTACCGGATCCGGCGATCGAGCGGGAACGGCAGAGGATCCTGCTCACCGGTGATCTTCCCAGCCCCACCGAGGACATCCCCGGCTGCAACTTCGCCTCACGCTGTCCCCTGTTCCGCCTCCTCGACGAGGACCGCCAGGCGCGGTGCCTCGGGGAGGACCCGGTGGCTCTGCCCCACGGCGAGTCCACGGTGGCCTGCCATCACGTCGACCAGATCGGTCGCCTCGATGACATCGCCATCTCCGCCCTGTCCCCCACCGGTGACTGAGATCCCGCGTCACCCCATCCAGACCGCAGTACCCGTCCACAAGATCCCGAGACCCAGTGCAGAGCAGCACATCTCACCAGGAAGAGAGAAACCCATGAAGATCACGAGCACTCGTCGACTTTTCCTCGCCGGAACCGGCGTGGTCGGCTCCGCCGCGGCGCTCGCCGCCTGCGGCGGCCAGGCCACCGAGGAGGAGCAGCAGTCCCAAGCCGCGGAGGAGAACGAGAAGGCCGCTGAGGAGCAGGGCGAGCTCCCCTCCACCGCCTGGGAGCGCATGGACTACGACGAGGTCCCCGACGGCGGGACCCTGCGCAAGGCCATCCTCACCTTCCCGGCGAACTGGAACCGCGCCCAGGTGGACGGCAACAACGCCGACACCACCGAGATCGCGTCCCCCTGCGGAGCTGACCAGGGCAACTCGGCGATCCTCTACACGGAGACCAACGAGAAGACCTTCAACCCCGACTATGTCGAGTCGGCCGAGATGGTCAGCGAAGACCCGCAGACCATCCGCTTCAAGTACAACCCCGAGGGCAAGTGGGACAACGGGGACCCGATCGTGGTCGACGACCTGATCGCGGAGTGGAAGGCCACCAACGGCACGAACGAGGAGTTCCTCGTGGTCTCCACCGTCGGCTCCGAACAGATCGAGTCGATCACCCAGACCGATGACGAGTTCAGCGGGGAGATCGTCTTCTCCAGTCCGTTCATCGACTGGATCACCCTGGTGCACCCGGGTGCCCCGGCCGCGGTGTACGCGGATCCGGAGACCTTCAACACCGGCTACACCGACCAGCCGACCCCGGGCAAGGGTCCGTTCAAGGTGGGGAGCCTCGACGCCTCCGGCGGCGTGGTCACGCTCGAGCGCAATGAGCACTGGTGGGGTCGGGCGCCGAAGCTGGAGTCCATCATCTTCCAGGTCGTCGACCAGACCACCCAGCCGCAGTCCTTCGCCAACGGTGAGATCGACTGGCTGGACGTCGGCACCGGTGACGTGCTCTCCCAGGCCAAGAGCCGTGAGGACGCGGCCATCCAGACCTCGAACGGTCTCACCTGGACGCACCTGACGATGAACGTCAACGGTGGTGACGGCCTGCTCGTGGACGTCAAGGTCCGTGAGGCGATGGCCCGCGCCATCGATCGCGACGCCATCGGCCGCGCCGTGGTGGGCCCGCTCGAAGCACCGATCGTGCTGGTGGACAACTTCGTCTACATGCCCGGTCAGGACGGCTACCAGGACTCCTACGAGCCTCTGGGCGGGCTCAGCTTCGATCCGGAGGCAGCGGGCACGCTCCTCGACGAGGCCGGCTGGGTGCTCGAGGGCGACAAGCGCTCCAAGGACGGCAAGACGATGGACCTGAAGATCATCATCCCGGCCGATACCAAGTCGAACTCCGACCGTGCCCGCCAGGTGCAGACCAACCTCAACGAGATCGGCTTCAACTGCGAGCTGCAGACGGTCCCCGCGGATGGTTACTTCCCCGACTACGTCATGCCCGGTTCCTTCGACATGGTGACCTTCTCGTGGGTCGGTTCGAACTACCCGGAGTCGTCCGCCGCGAACCTGGTCTACCCGCTCGAGTCGGGTCAGAACTTCACCGGCTACGCCGATGACCGCATCGGTCCGGTCAACGAGAAGCTCCTGGCCGCGTTCGATCTCGACGAGCGCAAGAAGCTCGCCAACGAGATGTCGAGCATCATCGCCGAGACCTTCACGGTCATCCCCTTCTACGCCACGCCGAACATCGTGGCCATCAAGGAGGGCGTCGTGAACACCGGGGCCACCCAGTTCGAGACGACCGACTGGACCCAGGTGGGCATCGCCGCCTGATCTGCCCTGACAGGAGGGGTCGGACCGCTGCTGCGGTCCGGCCCCTCCTTCATGCCCCAGCGCGTTCGGGCGAGGCGTGCCCGATCAGAGCACGGCCCGGGCGAGGACCAGCAGACCGAGGATCGCCACCACGGCGAGCTGCAGGACGTTGGGGGTCGTGACCATCACGCCCTCGGCCTCGTCGGCCGGGGTGCGCCCCGCCGCGTCCCGCCGGTCCATCCAGCGCTCCCAGCGCGTCTTGACCACGGCGGACCGGCTGCGCTGCTGGTCGTTGACCAGCCGCTCCTGCGGGGTGGAGGACCGGCCGCGCAGGTTCTGCTCGTACATCGTCGCCTCCCGCCGCCAGGGGGCGTCTCGTCCCAGGGCCGGCGCGTTCCAGGCGGTGACGGTCGAGGTGGCGGCGCGGTGGGTGGTGACCTCGAAGCGCAGCATCGCGCCGATGCGCACCTCCTGGATCGCGGCGAAGGGGAGGTGGTGAGTGAGCAGGACGTTGCGCACCTCGACGGACTCCTCGTGCAGCACCACCTGCGGCGCCCACAGCACCATCCACACCAGGGCCAGCGCGAACAGTGGCACGGGCAGCACCAGCACACCCTCCCAGCCGGCACGGAGCACCGCCTCCAGGGAGAGACCGAGACCGATCAGGCCGACGACCGCGCAGATGATGGCGGCGCTGCGGGGACGCAGGTGGAGGGTGCCTCCGGGGTCATGGACGGCGGTGTGCGCAGGCATGGGCCCACGGTAGTCGAGCCCAGCCTCAGAGCCGCACCACCCGGGCCCAGCCGTCCTCGGTCCCGGGAGCCCCGCGCAGCACGATCGCGTCGGCCCGCCCGTAGGGGGCCAGGCGCCTCCCCGGCAGCAGATCGACGACCTCGCGCCCGTCCGCCCGACGGCGCAGGCGGCCGGCCATCGCGTGCACCGCACCGGGACGTCGGCGAGCGCCGTCGGCGGTGGTGTCACCCAGCAGCACGGTGGCCACCGCGGCGGCGTCCCCCGCCAGGAGCGGCCGGACGAAGAGGTGGAATCCGACCAGCGCTCCGACCGGGGTGCCGGGCAGGTGCACCACGGGCACGCCGCCGTCGAGTCGGCCCCACCCCTGCGGGCCGCCGGGCCGCAGGGCGAGGTGCGCGAAGCGGGAGGTGCTGCTGCCGTGCTCACCCAGCAGGGTCTTGACCACGTCGAACGCCCCGTGGCCGATCCCACCGGTGGTCAGCACCAGGTCGGAGTCCGCGGCAGCCCGGGCGAGCATGGCACGCAGCCCGGCATGGTCGTCCCCGCTGTGCAGCGGGGCCCGGGCCTCGGCGCCATCGGCCCGCAGCGCGGCGGCGAGCATGGCCCCGTTGGACTCGCGCACGCTGCCCGGCGACTCGGCCTCGGCCGTGAGCTCGTCCCCCGTGACCACCACGCTCACCCGGTGACGGCGGCGGGTGGGCAGAGTCGCCACCCCGAGCGCGCGGGCGAGCCCCACGAGCCCCGGCCCCACCCGGTCCCCGGCGGCGGCGAGCAGCTCCCCGGGGGCGACCTCCTCGCCCGGAACGCGCACGTGCCGCTGCGCGGGCGGAAGCTCCTGGAGGACGAGGGTCACCGCGGCCGGCACCGGTCCGAAGGGATCGGCGTCCGTCGCCTCGACCTCGACGACCGCGTCCGCGCCGAGCGGCACGGCCGCGCCGGTCATGATGCGCGCTGCGGTCCCGGCGGCGAGGGCGGGAACCGCGCCGGGCCGGGCAGGCAGCTCCGCACTGACCGGCAGGGTGGTCCGGCCGGGGACGGTGAGGTCTCCGCGCCGGACCGCGAACCCGTCCATCGCGGCGATCGGGACGGACGGCATCGCCTCCGGACTGCGCACCTCGGCGGCGAGGCACCGGCCGAGGGCCTGTTCGGCGGGCAGCTGGTCCACGGCCGAGGGCAGGGTGATCTCGCGCAGCAGGAGGTCCCGCCACTGCTGGGGAGCCGGGCGGGGGTCGGACATGATCCTCCTGGGTGGCGGGGCGGCGGAGTGGCTGGATGACGAGCGGCCGTCCACCCTCCATGATCCCTCATCCCGGGCTCTCGGCGAGAGGACCTCGACACCGTGACGGCACCATCGCCGGACCGGGGGCGCAGGGTGCATCATGGGGATATGCGAGAGATCCGATTCGACCGCTTCGGCGGCCCCGAGGTCCTGACCCTCCACGTGGATGCCGCGGTGCCCGCACCGGCCCCTGACGAGGTGCTGGTGCAGGTCTCCTTCGCGGGACTGAACCCGCTGGACTTCAAGATCCGCGACGGCTCCTCCGGGCGGGCGCAGGGGCTCGAGCTCCCGGCCGGCACGGGCCGGGAGATGTCCGGCGTGGTGATCGGCGCCGGTTCCGGTCTGGACGAGGCGGAGCTGGGCTCGCGCGGACTCACCGTCGGCACCCGGGTGTTCGGGATGCGTTCCCCGGACGACCCGCGCGGCGTGGCGGCCGAGGTCATCGCGATCTCGGCGGATGACCTCGCCCCGATCCCCGGGGAGATCCCGGAGGAGGACCTGCCGCGCTGGGCGGGCCTGGCCCTGGTGGGGCTCACCGCGATCGCGACCGTGCGCGACACGGCCGGGATCGCGGAGGGCGAGACGGTGCTGATCCACGGCGGTGCCGGCGGTGTCGGCCAGCTGCTGATCCCGATGGCGCTGGAGGCCGGCGCGAGGACGGTCCTGGCCACCGGACGCTCGGCGAATGCGCAGCGGATCCGCGAGCTCGGTGCCACCCCGATCTCCTACGACGAGAGCGACTGGACCGCCGAGGTCCAGCGGCTCACGGACGGCCGCGGCGTCGACGTCGTGCTGGACACCCACTACCACTCGACCTTCCTGCCCAGCCTCGACCAGCTCGCCGGCGGCGGCAGGATCGTCGCGCTCCCCTCGCTCGCGGACCTCTCCCCCGCGCTGCAGCGGGGGATCGAGGCGCGGATCCCCGTGATCGTCCCCGGCCGGGACCGTCTGGACCGCCTCGCCCAGGGCATCCGCGCCGGCCGCTACCCGCTCGAGGTCTCCGAGGTGCTGCCGCTGAGCGAGATCGGGCAGGCGCATGCGTGGCTCGAGGACGGCCACACCCGCGGCAAGCTCGTGCTCGACGTCCGCGCCTGACGGGACCCGGGAGGTCCCGCGCCTCCCGGTCGCTGCGGACAGGTGTCCGACCGGTACCCTCGTGGGCATGGTCGTGCCCCCTGTCGATGATGCCGAGGCGGCGCTCCGCGCGCTCGCACCCGTGCTGCAGCCCGCCGGCTGGGCGCTGCTGAACTCCCTGCCCCCGTATCGCGAGGACGACGCGCTGCGACAGGCCGCCCGGCTGCGTGAGGCCGGCCATCCGCCCGAGCTGGTCTCCGCGGTGCTGACCCAGTCCCGGCTGCGCACCCGGGCCACGGAGAAGTTCGGGGAGTTCGCCTCCTCGATGCTGTTCACCCCGCACGGCCTCGAGCAGGCCACCCGCCTGCCGGTCGCCGCCCTGCACGCCGAGCGCTTCCAGCGCGCCGGCGTGGCCAGCGTCGCGGATCTCGGCTGCGGCATCGGGGGGGACGCGATGGCGCTGGCGGGTCTCGGGACCGATGTGCAGGCCGTGGACCGCGACCCGGCGACCGTCGCCGTGGCCACCGTGAACCTCATGCCCTTCCCGAACGCCCGTGCCCGGTTGGGGCGGGCCGAGGGCCATGACCCCCGCGACACCGAGGGGATCTGGCTGGATCCGGCCCGGCGGGCCCCCGCCCGGGGCGGCAGCCGGCGCCTGCACGATCCCGAGGAGTACGAACCGCCGCTGTCCACGGTCGTCGACCTCGCCCATCGCCTCGGTCACGACGGTGCGGCCGGCCCGCTGGGGGCGAAGCTCGGCCCCGGCATCGCGCGCGACGCCCTGCCCGAGGACGTCGAGATGCAGTGGCTCTCCTTCCACGGCCAGGTGCTCGAGGCCACCGCCTGGTTCGGGCCGCTGGCCCGGGAGGGCGTGCTCTCCTCCGCCGTGCTCGTGGACCGCCACGGCGCCCACCGACTGGACCGCCGTGCCGACACCGCCGCCGATCCCGAGCCCGGACCGCTCGGCGACCACGTCTACGAGCCCGACGGCGCGGTGATCCGCGCCGGTCTGATCGGCACCCTCGCCGTGCAGCTCGACGCCCGCACCCTCGATCCGACCATCGCCTATCTCACCGGCGACACGCACGCGCCCACCCCTTTCGCCCGCGGCTACGCGGTGCGCGACGTCATGCCCTTCGGGCTCAAGCGGCTCACCTCCTATCTGCGCGAGCACCGGCTGGGGATCCTCGAGATCAAGAAGCGCGGCACCGCCGTGGAGCCCGAGGAGCTGCGGCGCAAGCTGCGCCCCCGTCGCTTCGGCGACGAGTCCGCGACGCTGATCCTCACCCGCATCGCCGGGGAGCAGTCCGTGATCGTCGCCTCTGCGCATCCCGCCGCGGCTGCCCAGGGCGCGGCCGGGGACACGGCCCGATGAGCTCGCCGCCGGGCGCTGGATCCCCGCCGGGCGCACCGGCGGCGAGCGAATCGGTCATCGCCGTGCTGCCGCGCACGAACTGATCCGCCCTCGGCGGAAACTGCGTGGCCCACGTCGCTCCGGACCGCCGCGCACGGCCCGCGAGCGCTACCGTGAGGGGCATGTGGCAGATGATGGACCTCCTGTACGGGCACAAGAAGGAGATGGTCGCGCCCGAGGCCGCGCTCTCCGGCCGCGACCACTACCCCTACCCGCTGGCGCGCGAGCACCTCGTGCTGGGCACCGACATGCTCGGCCCCGACGCCCCCGTCGACCCGCAGCCCTGGCCCGCCGGCAGCGAGGAGATCATCCTCGCCGGCGGCTGCTTCTGGGGCATCGAACGGATCGCCTGGCAGGTCCCGGGCGTCCACACCACCTCCTCGGGCTATGCCGGCGGGTACACGCCGCACCCCACCTACGAGGAGGTCTTCTCCGCCCGCACCGGCCACACCGAGGCCGTGCGCGTCATCTACTCCGGCGGCGAGACCACCCTGCGCGCCCTGCTCACCCAGTTCTGGGAGCAGCACGACCCCACCACCGCGAACCGGCAGGGCAACGACGTGGGCACCGAGTACCGCAGCGCCGTGTACTGGACCACGCCCGCCCAGGGCGAGGTGGTGCGCTCCTCCGCGCAGCGCTACCAGCAGGCCCTGGACGAGGCCGGCCGCGGCGCCATCAGCACCGAGCTGCTCCCGCTGGCGGAGGCCGGCAACGGCGTCTACTACACGGCCGAGCCCGAGCAGCAGCAGTTCCTGGCGAAGAACCCCTCCGGCTACTGCAACCACGGGTTCAACGGGGTGGCCTGCTCGCTCTGAGGCGCTCGCCGCCGCGCGGACCGCGCCGGCTCAGCGCTCCGCGGAGCCCACCCCGGGCAGTCCATCGCCGTGGTCGCCGCCCATGAGGTTCCAGCGGCCGCCGATGTCCGGGCCACCCTCCGGTCGCGCCGGTGCCGGCGCGCCGCCCATCAGCTGCGCCGCGAAGCCGCCCGCCTCGCGCGGCAGCGGGGCCCCGCCGGTCGGCGTGCCGCCCGGCCCGCAGGCCGCCGCGGCGGCCGAGGTCGGGGTGCGGGGCGCGCCGCCCTCCCGCGCGAACCGGATCATCTGCTCCGTGCTCGGATAGACCGCGGTGACCACGATGTCCAGGCCCAGCAGCGTGATCGGCAGCGCGCCCTCCCCCGCGGAGTCGAGCAGCGCCCGCACCGGCTCGCACTCCTCGAAGGCCCAGGCGTCCTCGTCCTGCAGGTAGACGGTGATCGGCTGGCCGTCCAGGGCGAGGGCGGCGGCCTCGTCGAGGAAGGCCTCCTGCTGCTCGTGATCGGGCGGCGGGGAGGCCAGGAAGATGTCCAGTCCTGCGAGCGTCGCGGTCTCGTCGGCGTCGGTCATGCACACCACGGTAGCGCTCGCCGCCCCGGGAGCCGCCCGGCGGGCTATCCCGTCGGGGTCCGTGTCGGGGCATCCTGGGCGGCCTGCGCCGACGCCGCGGCGTCCAGCGCCCGGCCCAGCGGCCGGTAGTGCGCCAGGACCGCCTCCCGGTACGCCCCGGCGTCACCGGCCTCCAGCGAGCTCAGCATCGCGTGATGCGCATCGACGGTGTCCAGGATGTCCTCGGCCGGGGGGAGCCCGAGGAGCGGAACGGCGACGGTGTGGATCTCCCAGAAGGCCTGTGCAAGCTGACGCAGCAGGCGGTTGCCGAGGCACGAGAACAGGGCGGTGTGGAAGGCCGCATCGGCCTCGGGGAACGGCCGACCTGCCGAGGCGAGGTCGCGCATCTGCGCGATCAGCCCCTCCAGCTCGGGGTTGGTGGTGTCCCGGTACCGCTCGACGAGTCGCTCCGCGACGGAGAGATCGAGCGCGATGCGCAGCTCGATCACCTCGCGCAGGGCGCGCAGGTCGTTGCCGTCGTCGAGCCGGGCCCGGAACAGGAGCCCGTCGACCAGCGGCGCGAGCGACAGCTGGCCCACGAAGGTGCCGTGACCGTGGCGCACCTCGACGATGTCCAGGGAGGCCAGCGTGCGCATCGCCTCGCGCACCGAGGAGCGGGAGATCCCCAGCCGTTCGCACAGCGCGCTCTCCGTGGGCATCGCGTCCCCCGGGGTCAGCCCTTCGGCCAGGATCAGCTCCTGGATGCGCTCGACGGCGACGTTCCCGGTCCCCCTGCTGCGGATCCTCGGCGACCCTCCTGGCCCATCGCTGCGCCCTGCGGCAAGTCGGTTCATGCCGTGCCCCCCATGTCCGTCCCGTTCCCTCCGCACCGGGATGGCCCGGAGAGGCCCACAGCTGCTGAGTCCTGCCGATTGCAGGTCACCGATCGGTCACGACCGTGATCTCCCGCTGGTGCGATCGTCTCATCCATGATGTACTCTTTTCGTCATCAGACATCATACGTCTGATCTTCGCAGTGCGGCGACTCTTTCGGCGTATCGCGGGGACGGCGTCCGACAACCGGCGCGTGCTGCGCCGGCTGACCCCAGAAGGGATGCATCAACGATGATCTCCACCCCCACCAGTCGGCTCGGCCGACGCGGGTTCCTCCGCGGCACCGCGGCCCTCGCCGGCGCGGCCGGTATCGTTGCCGGCATCGGCGCCTGCGCCCCCAGCGACGACGGCGGCAGCGGCGGCGGTTCCGGCGGAGACGCCCCCGCCGGCGAGGAGAACCCCGACGGTCACATCAGCGCCGCCATCGGGTACGAGCTCGGCACCAACGGCTACGACCCGATGACCACCACCTCGGCGCTCACCCTCGCCGTCAACTGGCACACCCTGGAGGGCCTCACGGAGCTGCATCCCGTGACCCGAGAGGCCTATGCGGCCCTCGCCTCCGAGCTGCCCTCAGCGGACGGCACCAGCATCGACGTCACCCTGCGGGACGGCGCGGTGTTCCACGACGGCTCGCCGGTCACCGCCCAGGACGTGGTGTTCTCCTTCGAGCGTGTCCAGGACCCGGAGAACGCCTCGCTGTACTCCCAGTTCATCCCGTTCATCGAGTCGGTCGAGGCGGTGGACGACCAGACGGTCACCTTCACCCTGACCAATCCCACCGGGGTCTTCGCCGAGCGCCTGTCGGCCGTGAAGATCGTGCCCCAGGCGGCGGTCGAGGCCGACCCCGAGGCCTTCGACTCGAACCCGGTGGGCTCCGGCCCCTGGCGGATGACCGACAACTCCGCGGCCTCGAGCATCGTCGAGTTCGAGCGCAACGACGACTACACCGGCCCGCTGCCCGCCCGGGCGATGACCATGAGCTGGCAGGTGATCCCCGATCCCTCGACCCGCACCAACGCGCTGCAGTCCGGGACCGTCCAGGCCATCGACTCGGTCCCCTACCTGTCCATCGACCAGCTGGAGGGGACCAGCACCGTCGAGTCCGTCGGCGGTTTCGGCCTGCTGTTCGCGATGTTCAACAACAGCGACGACAACCCCTTCAACGATGTGCGCAATCGCCAGGCCTTCCTCTACGCGATCGACATGGACGAGGTCATCCAGACCGGGCTCGCCGGTCAGGCGGAGGCGGCCTCCTGCTTCGTGCAGGAGGATCACCCGAACTATCAGGAGGCCTCGACGGTCTACTCGCTGGATCTCGAGCGGGCCACGTCGCTGTTCGCAGAGACCGGACTGACCTCCTTCCGGATGCTGTGCACCGACCACGACTGGGTGGCCCAGTGCACCCCGATCATCCAGCAGTCGCTCTCGGCCGCCGGGGTCGAGGTGCAGTTCGAGCAGCGGCAGTCCGCGGACGTCTACACCACGATCGACGGCAACCCCGAGAGCTTCGACGTGGTGATCGCCCCCGGCGATCCCTCGGTGTTCGGAAACGACCCCGACCTGCTCATGCGCTGGTGGTACGGCGCTGACGTCTGGACCGAGAACCGCATGCACTGGACGGGCCAGCCCGCCTACGAGGAGACGCAGACCCTCCTGGATCAGGGCCTGCAGGCCTCCGACCCCGATGAGCAGCAGAGGATCTGGGGCGAGCTGTTCGATCTGCTGTCCGACGAGGTGCCGCTGTACCCGCTGTTCCATCGCAGTGTGCCGACCGGATGGGACGACACCACGCTGGTGGACTTCCAGCCGATCTCCCTGACCGGGCTCAGCTTCATCGACGTCGCCTCGACCGAAGCCCGCTGAGCCGCGGCGGGGGGGGGGGGCCCCCCCCGGGGGGGCCCCCCCCCCCCCCCGGGGGGGGGGGGGGGGCGCGCGCCGCCGGTCGACGGTCGCAACCGGTGATCATCGTCGACGACGTCGTCACCACCGGTGCCACCCTGCGC